>JAHBWD010000025.1 GCA_019637175.1 Labilithrix sp.
CGGCGGTCGCGGAGGCGCCGCGCGAGCTCGGCGTGCGCGGCCCGCGCGACGCCACGGTCGCGCGCCTCGCCGTCGACGACGCGCTCGCGCGCGGCGATCGCGAGGCCACCCTGAGGCGCGCGACGCGCGGACACGTGCCCGCGGCCGAGGTCGCCGCGCGCGCGCTCCTCCTCGAGCGCCAGGAGCTCGCGACCGAGATCGCCTCGTCGGTGCTCGCGGCCGATCCCACCGCGAGCGGCGCGCAGATGGTGAAGGCCGCGATCGCCGTGACGGCCGGCAACGCGGGAAAGGCGGCCGACGGCCTCGCGAAGGTGAGCGATCAGCCCCCCGAGCTCTGCGCGTTGCTCTTCGCCGATCGCCTCGCGATCGCGGCGGGCAACGAGGCGGCTCGCGCGTGGCTCGCGCGGATCACGTTCACGCCGATGGCGGCCCACGACCCGCTCGCGGGTCCGCTCGCGACCGATCTCGTCGCGCGGGGGATCCTGCCGCCGCGCGTGGGGCCGGCCGAGCGCGTCAGCGCGACGCCGGGCGAGCGGCCGCCGGCGAACGACTGAGCTCGGTCTCGTCGGAGACGAGCTTGCGGAGCTGCCATGCTTGCAGACGCATGGCGTGCTCGTTGCGCGTGTAGGCGTTGCGCAAGACGCTCACGAGGAGCGCCGGCGCGATGAGCATGCCGAGGACGGAGACGTAGAGATAGAGCGTCGTCCACGCGGCCGGCAGGCCGATCACGTGAGAGTGGATCACGACGTCGCCGTCGACGAAGCGCATCGTGTCGGGGAAGAGGCCCCAGCGATCGCCGAAGACCGAGATCGTCCATCCAACGCACGCGAGGCTCAACATCGTCACCCGCAGCGGGCGATAGCGGACGAGCGAGTAGAGCACCGCGTGCATCCCGAGGAGCGGCGCCACGACCAAGAACGGGCCGTACACCTTGGTGATGTAGACGCATGTGATCATCCCGAAGAGGAAGGCGGCGAAGAGCGTCACGTACGAGCGCTTCCAGATCGTCGCGAGGCCGGCGAGGAACGCGCATCCCCAGAGGACGTGCGCGACGACGAACGTCGTCACGTCCTTCACGCCGAGCTGCCAGGTCGAGAACCCGTTGAGCGAGACGTAGCCGTAGGCGATCGCCGCCGCGAACCCGCCGAGGCGGATCTGGCGCTTCAGCTCGTGCTCCTCCTCGTCGATCACCTCCCGAGGCGTGATCTTGGGCGGCGTGGTGAGCAGCTCGACGAGCGTTCCGAGCGCGTCGCGGTTGGACGGATCGAGCGCCAGCGCCTTTCCCACCTCGCCGAGCGCGGTGACGCGCCCGGCCTCGTCGTCGCGATCGGCCGCGACGCGCGCGCGCGAGGCGTGACGCTTCGCGCTCTCGCGGCGCAGCTCCTGATCGCGATCGCCGTCGAGGTAGGCCTCGATGGCGTCGTGGATCGCGATCGCCGACGCGACGCGATCGGCGGGGTGGAGGCGCGTCGCGGCGACGCAGAGCGCCTCGAGCTCCGGCGCGACGTCGGCCTCCGCCGCGCGGAACGCGGCGCGCGTATCGATGCCCTTGACCACCGCGGCGACCACCTCGTCGAACGATCCCTTCGGATGGAGCGGGCGAAGCGTGAGCAGCTCGAAGAGGACGACGCCGAGCGCGTACACGTCGGTGCGCGCGTCGACGCTCGCGCCGAGGGCTTGCTCCGGCGCCATCGTGCTGAGCGTCCCCATGACGATGCCCTGGCCGGTGTGCGCGCCGTCGGGCGCCTCGATCGCGTCGTCGGACGGACGCCGCGCGCGGGCGTCGGCTTCGTCGGCGATCTTCGCGACGCCCCAGTCGAGCAGGTAGATCTCGCCGTACGGCCCGAGCATGATGTTGCTCGGCTTGATGTCGCGGTGGACGACGCCGCGTTCGTGGGCGTAGTGCACCGCGACGCAGAGCTGACTGAACGCCGAGAGGAGCTTGCGGCGGGAGAAGCGAACGTCTTGGCCCGAAGCCGCGCGCTCGACCAGATCGGAGAGCGACTCGCCGCGCACGCGCTTCATCGTGAAGAATGGGCTTCCGTCGGGCGAGACGCCGACGTCGTACACGGGGACGATCGCGGGGTGCTCGAGCTGTCCTTGGAGGCGAGCCTCTCGGTTGAAGCGGGCGCGCGCCTCGGCGCTCGGCCCTTCGGCGGCCTTGAGCTGCTTGAGCGCGACGTGCCTGCCGACGATCCGGTCGCGGACGAGGAGCACGGTGCCCATGCCTCCTTCGCCGAGCAGCCGCTCCGTGGCGTAGCGCTGGTCGGGCGCATCCGGCGGAGCGTCGGCGACGTCGACCTTCTGCGGCGGATCCTCCGACGGCGCGCTCGGAACGACGGTCACGGTCTCGTTGGGTCGTGACGGCATCCCCCGAGCGTACGTCCTGCTCCGCGCGGCGTGGAAACAAGCTAGTATCGGGACGTTGGGCGCCGACGAGACCCGAAGCTTGAGCCTTCGCCCCAGCAGCTTGAAGCTGCGGGCGGCGACGCTCACGGTCACGCAGGGGCCCGACGCCGGGCGCTCGGCCAAGATCGACCAGCCGACCTTCGTGGTCGGGGTCGGCGACTCGGCCGACTTCCGCCTCACCGATCCGGCCGTCTCGCGCGAGCACCTTCGCATCTCGCTCGGCCCGAGCGGCGTGCGGATCCGCGACGAGGGGAGCAAGAACGGGACGTTCCTCGGCGGCGCGCGCGTCCACGACATGACCCTCTCGAGCGACGCCGCGCTCGTGCTCGGATCGACGACGCTCACGGTGACGCTGTCGACCACGTCGATCGATCTGCCGCTCAGCACGAACGAGCGCTTCGGCGACGCCATCGGCACGTCGCTCGTCATGCGGCATCTCTTCGCCCAGCTCGAGCGCGCGGCGGTCTCGGATCTCACCGTGTTGCTCGAGGGCGAGAGCGGTGTCGGTAAAGACGTCCTCGCCCGCGCGATCCACGGCAAGAGCCTCCGCGCGCAGGGGCCGTTCGTGGTCGCCGATTGCAGCGCGATCCCGGAGCACCTCATCGAGAGCGAGCTGTTCGGGCACGAGCGCGGCGCGTTCACGGGCGCGGATCGCGCGCGCCGCGGCGTCGTCGAGGAGGCCAACGGAGGCACGCTGTTCCTCGACGAGGTGGGGGAGCTGCCCCTCGACATGCAGCCAAAGCTCCTCCGCATGATGGAGCAGCGCGAGGTCCGTCCGGTCGGTTCGAACGCCTCGCGTCCGGTCGACGTTCGAGTGCTCGCGGCGACGAACCGGCGCCTCGCCGAGGCCGCGCGAACGGGCGAGTTTCGGAGCGATCTCTTCTACCGCCTCGCGGTCGTCCGCGTGGCCGTGCCGCCGTTGCGCGAGCACGCCGAGGACGTCCTTCCCATCGCGCGATCGATGCTCCGCTCGCTCAAGCGCGATCCCCACGCGGACTTTCCGCCGGACATCGCCTCGCTCCTCGTCGCGTACTCGTGGCCGGGCAACATCCGCGAGCTGCGCAACGTGGTCGAGCGCCACGCCGTGCTCGGCGGCGACGCCAAGGGCCTCTTCGACGAGGCGGTCGCGGTCTCGCGCGCGGCCGGCGGCGACGATCTCGCGAACCTGACGTACCACGAGGCGCGCAAGCTCGTGCTCGATCGCTTCGACGAGCAGTACCTGCCGCGCGTGATGGATCGGGCCGACGGCGTGGTGGCGAAGGCCGCGGAGCTCGCCGGCGTCGCGCGGACCAGCTTTTATCGGATGCTCGAGCGCGTGCAGAGCGGGACGCGCGATTCTTGATCATCTGATCTGGGATCCACGCGCCGCAGCCTCTGTCGCGGGATCGTGACGAAAACAGGTCTCGCGCGCAGCAGACGCGGGACAATCGCAGGCTTCGGCGTGGCACCGCGGCTGCAACTCGTTCGCGCGGAGGACCGAACATGAACGATCCGATGGACGAGCACGAAGAGCTGGAAGCCGCCGAGACGATCGAGAAGGCGAGTCAGAACGCGGTGGTCGCGAGCACGCCGCACAGCCTCCAACTGAGGCGCTCGCGGCGCCGCCAGCGATTCACGCGGCGGAGCCGCGAGCGGCGCACGAAGTGGCTCGGCGTCTCGCGCGGACGATGAGCGGCAGGTCAGAACGCGTGCGCCGCCCAGACGCCGAGCGGGCCGACGGCCACGCGCGTCTTCGTGTTCCACATCGTCGCGAACAGGACGGCGGTGATCCCAGCGGCGACGAGCGTGGCCCCGCCGAGGACGTCCGTGGCGAGCGCGAGATCGTTCTGCTTCGAGCGCGCGCGATCGACGTCTTCGCGCGTGACGCCGAAGCGCCCGACCGTCTCGTCGACGTCGGACTTCGCGCCGAGCGTGAGCACGCCGAACGTGACGGTGGCGGCGGTGAGCACGCCGGTGATCCCGACGCCGATCCACACCGGCGTGCGGTTCGGCGGACCGTCGGTCTCGGTCTTCGGGGGTGGCTCGGCCTCGGTCTTCGCGGGGGCGACGGCGAGGGTGACCACGAGCGTCTCGCCGCCTGCGACGTCGACGACGCGCGAGACCGGCGCGGCCGCGCCCTTCGACGCGGAGATCTTGCGGCGCCCGGCCGTCACGAGGGCGGGCGCCGCGAGCGGGCTCTCGCCGACGCGAACGTCGTCGACGGCGATCTCGGCGCCGTCGACGTCGACCACGACGTTCACGCGACCGACGAGCGCGCGCAGGCGCCGGAGCTCGCCCTCGGCGGTGTGGCGGCGCGCTGGAGGATCCTTGGAACCTCCCTCGGCGAGGTACTTCTCGAACGCCGTGAAGGCGCACGCGTAGTCTTGGAGCTCGACGCACGTCTGCCCGATGTTGAACTGGATGCGGTGGCTCGGGGCGGCGGCGTACGCCTTGTTGAACTCGACGAGGGCGGCGCGATACTCGCCGGCGCGGAAGAGCGTCACGCCGCGGGAGAAACGCGCGCGTCCCTCGTCGACGCCGGCGGGCTCTGCGCGCGCGGCGCCCGAGGAGGTCGAGAGCGCGAGCGCGATCGCCGCGGCGGCGTACGCGAGGCGTCGCTTCATCGCCGGTACGGATCCTCGTCGTCGATCGTGCGCCGCGCGGGTTTGCCGCGCGGCGGCGGTCGGGCAGCGGGCGCCGCGGTGCGCGGCGGCGCGCTGATCGGCGCGAGCGCCACGTCGAGGCTCAGGTCTTCTTCGACGACGATCGTGCGCTCGTACGGCGCGAAGCTCGGCGCGTTCGCCGCGACGTGGACGCGCGCGCCGCGGGGGAATCGACCTTGGTACGGCGTCGAGACGGGATCTCCGTCGATGACGAGCGAGGCGGAGTCGGGCGTCGTTCGGATCACGAGCTTCGGCAGCGCTTCGGGGGGCGCCGCTTCCGGCACCGACGACGCGGCGGCCGCGGCGGCCACGCCGCGCGACGGCGCGAAGCTCGCGCGAACGCCGAGGATCGCGGTCGCGACGATCGCGATCGCCGCCGCTCCCGCGAAGAGCGCTCGCCTTCGCGGGCGGGCGCGCGGCATCGAGAGATCGGCGACGTGCGCGCCGTCGGTCGGCACGACGGTCTCGATCGAGGCCCCGAGATCGAGCGCGGGGAGGCTCGGCGGCGTGCTCGGACGCGGATCGCTCGCGGGCGCCGAGACCGGCGCGGTGAGCGTGATCGTCGTCTGCTTCGGGACGTCGAGCAGCGGCAACGACTGATCGGCGACCTTGAGCTGGTCTTCGATCGTCCGCTTACGCCGGGCGCGGTCTTCGCCGAACGCCGTTTCCATGAGCGCGGCCACCTGCTTCGCGTCGGCCCCTCCGGTGCGACGAAGATGCGCGTCGAGCGCCTCGTGCAGCTCGAGCGCGGTCGCGTAGCGCGCGTCCGGCGCGTGCATCATCGCCTTGTCGCAGATCGCGAGCAGCTCTTCGTCGGTCCCCTCGGGCGCCACGCTTCGGATGCTCGGATCGCCGCCGGTCATGCGGCGCCCGAGCGTCGCCGCTTCGCTCTCTCCTTTGGGGGCGAGCCGGCGCTTGGCGATCGCCTCCCAGATCATGACGCCCGCCGAGAACACGTCCGCGCGACGATCGAGCTCCTTGCCGTGGATCTGCTCGGGCGCGATGTAGCCGACCTTGCCCTTGATGATCCCCGACTCGGTGTGGGGCGAGCCGGCGATCTTCGCGATCCCGAAGTCGACGATCTTCGCTTGCCCCGAGTACGTGACGAAGACGTTCTGCGGGCTCACGTCGCGGTGGACGACCGCGAGCGGGACGCCGTCGACGTCGGCGAGGGTGTGCGCATAGTGCAGCCCGAGGAGCATGTCGGCGATGATGCGGAGCTGCACGTCGACCGCGGTGTCCTTCGCGGTGTTGCTCGCGAGGATCGCGCTGAGCGATCGACCCTCGAGGTACTCCATCGCGAGGAAGAGCCGACCTTCGTCTTCGCCGGCTTCGTAGGTCTGCACCACGTTCGGGTGGTTGAGCAGCGCGGCGACGCGGGCCTCGTCGAAGAACATCCGGCGCAGCTCCGGATCGGACGAGACGCTCGACCGGATCACCTTGAGCACGAGGAGCTTGTTGAAGCCCGCCGTCTTCTTCGACAGCGCGAGGTAGACGCGCGCCATTCCCCCTTCGCCGAGCCCGGCGACGAGACGATACCCGCCGATGTCGCGCGCGGACCGTGTCATGGGAGCGGAGTAGGGGGGAAGATGCTGGTGGTGACGAAGCCGGAGTTGATGAAGAACTCGAGCTGGCCGTGCCGCCTGCCGCCGAGGCTCGGGATTGACGTCTCGAGGGTGACCGGGCCCGCCGGCACGTTGGCGATGCCGAACTGACCGAGCGCGAACGTCTCGGTGGCGGTGGTCGACACCGTGTTGTTCTCGTTGAAGTAGAACTGGATCGGCGGTTTGCCGCCCGCGTCGGAGCGCAGCGTGACGGTCACGCCGCGCGCCGGGGTCTGATCGCAGTTCGTCGCCGCGCCGAAGAGGTGACCCGCCTCAGGATCGAGCGGCGCTCGCGCCGCGAGCTGTTCGCGCAAGGCGGCGCGCGGGACGAGATGGACGGCCTGCGTGGTCGGGATGTCGACGTCGAGCGGCTCGTCGCGATCTTGAGGCGGGAAGAGCAGGACCTTCATCTTCATGTAGTCCTGCGCCGCGAGCCTCTCGGGGAAGGTGTGCACTTGGAAGGTGCCGCGGAAGTTCTTGGGCACCTGCACGTCGGCCTGACCCTTCGCGTCGGTGAGGACCTTCGACTCCGGCGACGTGCAGTATTCGTCGCGCGTCGCGCAGACGAGCACCTCCAGGCCCTCGACGTTGCGCTCCCAGAGATCGACGAAGCGAATGCGGGAGCGACGGCGCTCCCGCGTGTCCTCCGCGCCCCACGTGACCTTGCCGAAGCAGGCCCTCGCCGCGTCGATGCAGACCGCATCGACGCACGCCGAGCCGGCGAAGGCCCCGCCCCGGGCAGCGCAGTCGCCGTCGGCCTTGCATTGGACGACGTCGCCATCGACCACGGCCTGACACGAGGCGACGGTGCACATGGCCGACATGGCCGAAATGATCGCCAGTGCCGCTCGACGCACCCTCCGAGGATATCACGGCGACCCCGGGCAGCCGGGCGCGCCCGTCGGCTTACCGCCTTGCACACAAGGGGCGCAGGTCTGGACGGAGCTGCAGTTGCCGCGGGCGAGCGCGACGCCCTGGATGCCGAACTTGACGCAGTTGCTCACGCAGACGCCGGTGTACTTGCCGAGGACGAAGGAGTCGGCGTTGCACGCAGTCGCCTTGTGGGTGGGATCGAGGTTCTCGGCCGGTGCGCAGAGCTCCTTGCCCTCGACGCAGTCTTCGTCGTCGAGGCGAGACCGCGACGAGGCCGGCACCATCGAGATCGGCACGCACTTGCCGCGCGGTGACCCGCCGAGCTTGCAGCAGCTCGCGAAGGTGACCGCGGGCTTCTTCGGCGCGTCGCAGCTCACCGTGCGGCACGCGCCGGTCTCCTTGCCGTCGCCGGGGTTGAAGCAAGGCGCGCAGCGCTCGTTCGCGTCGCACGCGTCTTGCGGGAGCTGATCCTTCTGCGACTCGACCGCGGGGACGTTGACGTTCACGCAGCGACCCTCGGCGCCGGCGACCGACGCGCACGTCTTCGGCAGGTACTGTCCGCCCGCGGCGATCGACTTCTCGGGCGCGCAGAGGCCCGTGGGGCACTTCTTGAGCATCGACGCCGACTCGGCGGGCACGGCGCCTTCGGGGACGCAGCGCGCGCCGTCACCGCAGGCAGGGAACATCGTGACGTCGACGACGGGAGGTCCCTCGTAGGGGCACGTGCCGGCCGGCGCCGTTCCGCCGCCGGGAGGCGTCGACTGCGTGGACGTGTCCTCGCACTCGACGGGCGCGCTCGACGACGTGCCGATCTCGCAGACGCCCGTGGGCGCGTTGTTCTTGAGCGGGTTCGTGCACGGCGCGCAGCGCTCGTCTTCGGCGCAGGTGTCGCCTTCGCCGCGATCGAGCAGCTGCGCGTTCTTCGCGACCTCGGGGACGCAGAGGCTCATGCAGCGGCCTTCACCGAAGGGCGACTTGCACGTCGGCGGCGCGCCGCCTCCGCTCTTCACGAGCGGATCGGGGACGCACGCGCCGCCGCCTGCGACGTCGCTGCATCCCTCGAGCTGAGCGGCGAGGCTCTCGGGCAGATCGCTCTTGGCCACGCAGCGCGCGGCGCCGCCCTTGGCGCAGGCGCACTTCGGGAGCGTCTCGGGATCGGTCGGCTGGAGACCCTTGGCGCTTCCCTTGGGCACGCAGCCGGCCGGCGCCTTCGAGGGTGCGGGCGTCGCGTTGTCCTGATCGAGGGTCGTTCCCTCGATGTCGGCCACGGAGCACGCGACGATCGTGAGCGTGCAGAATCCCAACGACGCGAAGACGCCTAGACGGTTCATCATGACCTCCACTCCCGAGCTCCCGACAGGGCCCGACTTCAAGAGCCGGACCAAACGTGACGCGCGCGGTGCCGGCGTGATTTCCACGCGGGAAACACGGCGAGGACCCGATGTCGGAGCGAGGCCGACACCGGAAACCGCAAGGCTTCCGTTGGGCTATGAGGGGCCCAGCGGTGTCGCGGGCGCGCGACAAGCGTCGAGGAGATCGGCGTCGCCGAGCGCGCTGCCTTCGCGTCGCGCGCGTTCGGCGGCGGCGCGAGTCGCGTGGCGCAGCGCATGCAGTCTGCACGCGCTCGGAGGAAGCAATCATGAAGCGCGTCTCGATCGACACCGCCCTCACGGCAAGCTCCATCTCGGCGGTCCTCGCGATCGTCACCGCCGCGGCGTGCGCCTCGCCGACGATCCCCGGCTTCGGCAACGGCCGCGACGAAGACCCCACGAGCCCGGGCAGCAAGCGCGGCGACGGCGGAGCGACGAGCGGCGCGCCGACGCGCACGGGTCTGCCCTGCGACGTCGACAAGGTGCTGAAGACGAAGTGCCAGGCGTGCCACGGCGCTTCGCCGTCGGCGGGCGCGTCGACGTCGCTCGTCACGTACGCCGATCTCCAGAAGACGGGGCCCGGCGGAGCGAAGGTCGCCGATCTCGTCAAGGAGCGGATCCAAGACGCGGCGCGGCCGATGCCGCCGGGCGCGCTCCTCCCGCCCGCGGATCGCGCGCCGCTCGACGCGTGGTTCGCGGCGGGCGCGCCGGAGTCGGACGCGGAGTGTGACAACGGCGAAGCACCGTCCGGGACGAAGCCGCTGTCGTGCAAACCCGACTTCGTGCTCAAGGGATCGCGGCCGTACGCGATGCCCGCGGGGAAGGTCGACGAGTACGTCTGCGTCGGTGTCGACGTGAACCTCGCGAAGAAGCGCCACGTGATCGGCATGGCGCCGAAGGTCGACAACGCGAAGATCCTGCACCACATCCTCCTCTTCAAGACGAAGAAGGCCGTGCCGAACGAGCCGACGCCGTGCGGAGCCTTCAACTCCGCCGGCCTCGACTGGACGCTGGTGACGGGATGGGCGCCCGGCGGCGGCAACATGGAGCTGCCGCCCGAGGCGGGCTACGCCGAAGAGGTGGGGACGACCCACTGGGTGCTCCAGTTCCACTACAACAACGCGGCGAACGCGCCGAACCAGGCCGACAACAGCGGCTTCGAGTTCTGCACCACCGAAGAGCTCCGTCCGAACGACGCCGGCATCGTCGCGTTCGGCTCGATCAACTTCAGCATTCCCCCCCGCGCGACGCACAAGATCAAGTGCGATCACCCGCTGGGCCCGCAGTTCGCGGGCGTGACGTTCTTCAGCGCGTCGCCGCACATGCACACCGCCGGCGCGTCGATGTCGACCGAGCGCGTTCCGAAGCTCGGTCTCGGGAAGCCGGAGATGGTCTTCGCCGACAACGCGTTCAACTTCGAGAAGCAGGAGCACCACCCCATCCGCACGTCGGTCGCTCCCGGCGACATCATGCGCACGCGCTGCGCGTGGAAGAACCCGACCGACTCCGTCATCGGCTTCGGCGAAGGCACGGGCGACGAGATGTGCTTCCACTTCATGGCGTACTACCCCGACAAGCAGGTCCCTTGGGTGATGCCTTCGGTGCTCACGAAGTGCTCGGTGGAGTGAGGGCGCCGTCTGAGCCACAGGCCCGTGCTCCTCGCGCCCGCGCGCGAGCGAGCGGGGAGTGGTCGGTGTCTCGCGTCGACGGCGACGCGTCGCGCTCGTTGCCCTGGCGGCGGTAGCCGCCGGGGCGTGTGCACCGCAGGTCGAGGGCGCGAAGTGGTTCGTCCCGTGCGCGTCGAGACGCTGCTATGAAGTGACCCTGTCGAGCGGCGCCACGTCGTCTCGATTCGGATCAACGTGTTCATGCTCCTGAAGCGTGGATGACTCGAAGACCGGAGTAGGCAGCGTCGTGTCGCGGTACGGCCAACGGGCTTGGACGAGCGCGCGGCGAATGTGCCCGTTGCCCGTCTTCGTGATCTTTCCGTGACGAGCGCCGTCGCCGCTCGCATGGCCCGCGAGCGCACGCCCGCGATCAGAGCGTGGGCGCCCAACGGCTGCTCACGACCTCGCGATCGGAGCCGGTCACTTCATACGTACTCAGAAGCGGCCCGCGAGGCTGGCGCCGCCGACGCCGGCGCCGATCCAGGGTGTGATCGACGTGCGCTCCTTCGGCGCGAAGAAGTACCAGCCCGCGGCGAGGGTCATGCCGGTGATACCGACGATGAGGGACGTGGTGACGGCGCCGTCGAGGTCGCGCGAGAGCCTCTCGTTGCGGCGAAGCGACGCGCACGCGTCCGCGACGTCCGGCGTCGGCGCTTCGCAGCGGCTCCGCGGGACCTGAGCTCGCGCGAGCGCGCCTTCGGCGACCTCCACGCTCAGATCGGCGTTCGCCGACATGCCGCCGATGATCGCCGCCGCCGTGAGGCTCGTCAGGCCGATCGCGCCGGCCACGTAAACCGGCCAGGTGGTGGTCGGAGGCGACAACAGGCTCGCGCTCTCGGCGTGGGGCGCCTGCGAAGCGGCCGCAGGTGGCTCGCGCTCGTGGTCGTCGCGGCTCTCGTCGACGTCCTTGGGCGCCGCATCTCGCATCGGTCGAACCTCGACCACGGAGCCCGCCTCCGCGTCGATCGCCTCGGAGGCGGTCTCGGCGCCGACCGTCACGGCGATCGTGTGCGTTCCCGGCGTGACGTCGAAGGCGCCGTCGCTCGCGGCTGACGCGCGCCGGCCGTCGATCGTCACGACCGCGCCTTCGGGGGCGACGACGCGGACGCGGGCGGTCTGCGCGCGGGCCGCGCGGCGCGTGGCGTCGACGAGCTCGCGCGTCTTCGGCGGCGGATCGGCGACCTCGCTCTCGTACTCGTCGAGGTATCTCAGCGTGGCGAGCGGGCGGCCGGCCTTGAACGAGCAACCAGCGAGGAGCAGCGTCAGCGACGCACGCCGCTCGACCGCGCGCGTGCGCGCTTCGCGGAACGCCGCGCACGCCTCGTCGTACCTCTTCTTGTGGTAGAGGCGCAGCCCCTCCGCCTCGAGCTTCGGCGAGGCGAGCGCGGACGCCGGGGCCATCAAGAGGGCGGCGGTGACGAGGAGGGGAATGCGCATGGGACCTCAGAACGAGTGGCGAGCCGTCACGTAGGCGGTGTCGTTGCGGCCGTAGACGCCACCGAAGGAGCCGCGCTCGCCGTCGACGAGCAGGAGCCCGACGCGGACGGTGAACGACGGCGCGTTGTAGCCGATCTCCGGCCGGACCATGTACCAGGTGGGAGAGACGCCGACGAACGAGCGGGTCTCGAAGACGAGATTCTCGAAGAACGACCAGCGAACGAGGCTCGCGACGCCGACGTTGTTCTCGTCGGAGAAGAGCAGCGGACCGCGGTTGGCCGGGTCGAGGACCGGAACGAGGCGCATCTCCGGCCCGACGAGGCGCATGTACCAGGCTTCGACGGAGATCACTTTGTCGAGCGCGCGCTGGTACTCCATCCCCACGACGCCCTGCGCGGCGCCGCGCGCGACCGAGTTGAGCGTGCCTTGGGAGAAGAACGTCATCGCGGTGTCGTACGAGGCGTCCGCCCTCAAGACGAGCGGGCCCGCCGTCGTCGTCGCGTCGAACCCCACGTGGTGCCGCCGGTAGTAGCGAATCACCAGCGGGCCGCCGTACGCGGCCTCGGCCTTCTTCTGCTGCGATTGAAACGCGTCGAAGACGAGGCCGTCGACCTTGTCGGGATCGGCGATCTCGAGCTGACGCGAGAACGCCGGATCGAGGTAGATGTACGGCGTTCGGTCGCGCCCCCAGTGGTAGTAGAACGACGTGTCGAGCTTGCCGGCGTGGACCTTGAACGACGCGCCGATCGACGCGCCGTCGAGCGGACCGCTCGGCGAGCGCGCGCCGACGAGCGCGGCCTGCGCGTCGTCGATGTGGTTGCGGTCGCGATCTTCTGCGTAGAGCCCGAAGAGGCGCCGATACGATCGCGGGCTGTCGGGCTGCACGAGCGACCAGTTGCCGCCGTAGAGCGAGAGGCGGTCCGGGACGAAGAACGGCTGGACGACGACGCCGAGGATGCCGACGCCGAGGTCGAAGTCCGCGCGCACCGCCGGCGTCGGGAGATCGATCATCTCTTGGTCGAGCTGCATGCGATTGCGCACGTCGCGCGCGTTGAGGACGTCGTTCGGCGCGAGGCCGCCTCCCGCGCCCCACACGATGCGCTGCTGCCCGAGGCGCAGATCGACGTGCTCGCCGTAGATCCCGACGTAGGCCTCGCGCAAGACCGGCTCGACGCGGCCCGACTCGAGCTTGCGCTCGGCGCCGAGGTAGCCCGGGCGGCTCTCGGCGAGGTAGCCGCCGTAGGCGAGCGATCCGGAGAGCACCGCCTGGAAGGTCTTGCCGCGCGAGTACTTGACGTCGAGGTACGTGTGGGTGGTGAGCGCTCCGCGGTCGTAGCCGACGCGCTCCTCCGAGGGCGCGCCCGCCGGCGCGATCTCGCGCGCGGCCATGCCTGCCGCGAGCGTCAGCCGCGTGAAGCCGCGGAACGCGATCTGGTCAGGGCGCTCTTCGGGGGCGCGCTCGGGCTTCTTCACGGGTCGCTTCGCCTCGTCGTCCTCGACGATCTCGACGATCTCGTCGGGCTCCTTCGCGTCGGCTTCCTTGGCGTCGACGCGCGACGCGAACGAAGAGACCGAGGCGATCGAGAGGAGCGCGGCGACGGCGACCACGCTGGACTTCATTGCGTAGCCTTTCAGCCTGCGGATCCTCGCGCGCCGCGGAGAACGGCCGAGAGATCGAGGCGCATGAGCGCGCGGGCGCCGGGGATCGTCGCCGCCAGAAGAAACGCGAGGGTCGGCGCGGCGACGACGCCGAAGTCGTGCGCGCGAAAGTCGAGCGGCACCGAGAACCACGCCGCGGCCATGGGCGCGCGGAGGACGTACGCCATCGCGACCCAGCTCACGAGCGACGCCGTGAGGCCGAGGACGCCGAGGCACGCGATCTCGACGAAGACGCTGCGCGCGATCTCGCGCCAGCCGTAGCCCATCGTGCGGAGCGTCGCGTACTCGCCCTCGCGCTCGAGGAGGAGGAACCCGAGCACGCTCGCGAGAAAGAACGCCGCGAGGATCGCGCCGAGCCCGACGAACGGGACCACGACGGCGTTGAACGCCGAGAGGTAGCGGACGGTCGCGCCGGCGAACTCGGACTTGATCTGCACGCTGGTGACGAGCTCGTTCGCGAGGAGCGCCGTCTTCGTGCTCACGTGCTCCCGCGGCGCGCGCGGCGCTTCGCTCGCCGGCGCAGGCGCCGCCTCACCGAGATCGATCGCCTCCACCGTGTCGGGGCGCGGGCCGGGCGGCGGCAGCGCGAACGCGGCGCGCGGCGCGCGCGGCACGCCGTGCTTCATGTAGACGCCGGTGACCTTGTCGCCGAGGCCGAAGATCTCCTGGGCGGTCTCGCGGGGCACGTAGAGGGTCGAGAGCGACGCGTCGGCCACCGTGCCGACGACGACGAGATCGCGGCGCTTGCCGCGATGAACCACGGTGACGATCTCGCCGAGCGCGGGAGGTGGTAATCCGCGCGAGAAGGCGACGTTGAAGACCGCCTCGTCCGCGTCTTCGGCGCTGAAGGTGCGGCCGCTCGCGAGCTCGAGGCTCACCATCTCGCTCGGCACGGGGAGCCCACGGACGCGCATCTCTTCGGGGACGGCGCCGGGCCGCTCCACCGTCGCGTACGCCTGGACGTAGCCCTCGTAGTCGCCGGCGCCGGGCGCCGCGAGGATCTCGTCGACCTGGCCGCGCGCGAGCGGAACCTTGAAGGTGACGATCGCGTCCCAGCCGAGGCGCGCGGCCTGCGCGTCGGCCCACGTCTGCCACGAGGCGATCGACGTGAGCAGGCCCGCGGGCATCGTGACCGCGAGCGCGACGAGCGCGACGGTCGCGGCCGACAGACGGAGGCGCCGGAACACGTTGCGCACCGCGAAGCGCACCGACGGGCTCCCCGCGAGGAGCCGCTCGAGCGGCCGCCACAGCCCCGTGAAGCGGATCTCGTCGCCGCCGCGCAGCGCGTGGACGGGGCGCACGCGCAGCACGCCGAGCGCGGGCACGAGCGCGGAGACGACGCCGACGACGATCGCCGAGACCGAGGCGAGCGCGAGCTTGTGCGCCGCGATCGACATCATCGGCGGGGGAAACCCGGCGATCGCCGCGTTCGTCCGCGCGAGCTCGGCGGCGAAGAGCATCGCCGCGGGCGCGCCGAGAACGGCCGCGGCGACGCCGGGGATGATCCCGAGGACGACGAACGCGAGCACCAGCTCGCGCGGCGCGAAGCCATGCGCGAGGAGCGAGCCGATCTCCCGTCGGCGCGAGACGACGATGCGGTGAACCGAGACGATCGCGACGACGCCGGCCATGAGGCCGAGCAAGAGCGCGATCGTCGGCATGACGATCCGCGATCCGGAGAGCATCTCGTCGACGTAGCGATGACCGAAGTTCGAGCGCCGCGGAACGACGCGCTCGACGTCGACGTGGTGATCGGCGAGCGCGCGCCGGATCTCGCGCGTCACTCGGGCCGCGTCGGCGCCGGGTCGGAACGTGAAGACGAGGTTGTTGTAGAGCTTGTCGGTGAACGTCCGGTCGAGCGCCTCGCGCGAGGCGTAGAGGATGCCGAGCGAGCCCCGGTGCGGGACGAGCATCTCGGGGTTCGCCGTGGGCACGAGGTACTCGGGCGAGAGCGCGACGCCGGCCACCTTGAAGCGGCTCGCGAAGCGATGGGGATTGACGACGAGCTCGTCGCCGAGGGCGAGCGCGTGCGCCTCGGCGAAGGAGCGGTCGGCGATCGCGAGATCGGGGCGGCCGGGCACGAGGAACGATCCCGCGCGCATCTCGATGTCGTCGACCTCCGGATGGTCCGAGGGATCGAGGTAGTGCACGACGACGGGCAAGAGGCCGCCGTCGCGCTCGATGTGCCCGAAGCCCACGAACCGCCGGCTCACGCGCTCGACGCCGGGGATCGCGCGGAGCGTCTCGAGCGAGGGCATCTCGCCGCTCGCGGCGGGCGCGAAGCGAACGTCGAGATCGGCGAGGTGCAGGCGATCGTAGTAGTGATCGCGCGTGTGGAGCAGGCTGTCTTCGACGACGAAGCCGCCGCCGAGCGCCGCGACCTGCACCGTGAGGACGAGGACGATGAGCATGACGCGGCCCTTCGCGCGCATGAGCTCGCGAAGACCGAACCGCAGGAGCGTCTTCATCGCCGGCCCGCGATCGCCTTCGGCAGCACGGCGGGCGGGGCGAGCGAGGCGATGCGGCGCATGCCCGAGCCCTGATCGCTCGCGGCGTGCTCGATCACGCTGCCGTCGCGGAGGTGCACGGTCACGTCGGCGCGCGCGGCGAGCTGGGCGTCGTGCGTGACCAGCACGCACGTGACGCCGAGCTCGCGCTGGAGGGCGCGCATCGACGCGAAGACCTGCTCGCCGGCCTCCTGGTCGAGGTTCCCGGTCGGCTCGTCGGCGAGCAGGAGCTTCGGCTCGCGCGCGAGCGCGCGGGCGACGGCGACGCGCTGCTGCTGGCCGCCCGAGAGCTGCGCGGGGAACCGATCGGCCGTGCCCGAGAGCCCCACGCGGTCGAGGTAGTCGAGCGCGCGCCTCCGCCGCGCCGACGGCCCGAGCGGTAAGAACTCGAGGCCGGCCTCGACGTTCTCGAGCGCCGTCAGCGAGGGCACGAGGTTGTAGAACTGGAAGACGAAGCCGACGCGGCTGCGGCGGTGCTCGAGGATCTCGTCGCGCGAGGCGGTCATGAGATCGAGCCCGTCGACGACGACGCTGCCGAAGTCTCCGCGGTCGAGGCCGCCGAGGATCGTGAGCAACGTCGTCTTGCCGCAGCCGGAAGGGCCTACGATCGCGGAGAGCGAGCCGCGCGCGAGGCCGAGCGAGACGTCGCGGAGCACTGGCGTGTGCAGCGTGCCGAGGCGATGGGCCTTGCGCAGATGGAGGACGTCGACGAGGAGCATGACGGTCAGCCCTTCTCGATGGCGCGGACGGAGAAGCTCTCGAGCGGGATGTCTTCGCGCCGGTCGATCTTCTCGAGCAGGAGCTCGGTGCTGCGGCCGGTCGCGGCGTCGGTCATGCGCGAGCTCGTGATGAACCACCGACCGCCGAGGCGCTGGAGCTCGCGCGCCGTGAGCGTCTTCACGAGTGTCGACTTCTTGTCGTACATGACCCATTTGAGCGGGACGTAGTTGTCCTTGCGCACCCAGAGCTCGATCTTCCCGTAGACCGAGTCGGCGTTCTTCGGCGTCACGTCGACGTGCCAGCAGTCGAACTTGCCGATCGTCTCGTCGGCGCGGAGGGCCGACTGGCTCTGGCGGAGATCGCGCGCGTCGAGATCGGCGTAGGAGAAGTCGGTGCCCATGAACGACTCGCCGCGGTTCGATCCGGCGATGCGACGCGAGCGCTTCAGCTCGGGCGCGTAGAGGAAGCGCTCGTCGTCGGCGCCTGCGCTCTGGATCTGGAGGAACTTCATGCCGGCGACGTCGGCCGGCGCGCGGAACGTGATGACGCTCTTGGTGAGCGGAGGCGTGTCGCGCCGCGACTTGGCCTCGAAGGCGAGCGAGCGGCGCTTGCCGCCCTTCTCGGTCACGACGGCGCGGGCGTTGACCTCGGCGCCGCCGAAGCCCCAGGGATCGGCCTCGACGACGCGCGCGACGATCTGGCTCGCGCTGAGGGAGGGCTTGGCGTCGGCGACCGCGCGCCCGGGCGAGGCGGCGACGACGGCGAAGAGGGCGGAGGCGAGGAGGGGGAGACGAATCTTCATCGGGGTCACTCTCGGTCTCGAGCAACGTCGGTGCCGTGCTCGGGAGGGCTGGAATTTCGGGAGAAAGCGCGATTCTTCGAGGTTTCACGACGGTGGGGGCCGGCCGGTGTCGCGCGCCCGCGACAAGCGCTGGGCCGCGCCTAACCGGTGGGACAAGCGCGCCTGCTTCGGGCGCGAATGATGTCGAAGTGGCGGGGCTGCAGGCCGCTCGCGCGCGCCGCGCCCGTCTTCGTGACGTGGCGCGAGAGCGCGCGCTCGACGTAGCGGCTCTCGAACTCGCGCACGACGCGGACGCGCGCCTCGGGGAAGGAGAGGCCCTCGTCGACGATGGCGTCGAGGAAGTCTTCCTCGTCCGGTCGGGCGGGCTTCTGCCGTGACTCGAAGAGATCGCCCACGGTGCGACGCGCGAGGACGGCGGCCTTGAGCTCGCGGACGTTGCCCGGCCACGCGTAGCGGTCGAACCGCGGGAGGAAGTCGACCGGAAGCTCGGGATCGCCGCCGTCGTTCGCCGCGGCCTCGCGCCAGAAAGCGCGCGCGAGGTGGGAGACGTCGCCGTCGCGATCGCGCAAGGCCGGCAGCGCGACGCGGCCGCCGGCGAGCATCAGCGCGAGCACGGCGTCGAAGCCGCGCACGGTGACCTCGCGCCCGAGATCCCGCCGCGTGGCGGCGATCACGCGCAGATCGGCCGGCCTCGAGAGCGCCTCGCGCACGAGGCGCTGGCTGTCGGCGTCGAGCGCGGCGATCTCGTCGATGAAGAGGACGCCGCCGCGCGCGGCCTCGAGGGATTCGGCCATCGCCGCCGCGTCGGTCGCGCCCGTGATCTCGACGAAGGGACCGCTCGCGCGCCGCCCGGCGCGGTGGATCTCGCGTGCCGCGAGCTCTTTGCCGGTGCCCGCTTCTCCGTGCAGGAGCAAGGGGTTGTCGAGCGCCGCGAGGGCCGCGAGCGACTGGAAGATCTCCTGCATCGCCGTGCTCTTGCCGAACAGGCGCCCGAAGCCGCTCGCCCGCGTCGCCGCCTCGGCTTCGCGACGCACCTCGATGAGCGTGTCGCCGAGGCGGATGATCTCGCCGCCGCGCAGGAAGGCCTCACGGACGGCGGCGCCGTTGACCATCACCGTGCCGGTCCCGCCGACGTCGACGATCACGAGGTGACCGTCCGCGGCGTGGATCGACGCGTGGCAGCGCGCGACGCCTTCGTCGGCGAGGCGGAGCGTGCACCCGAGCCCCGTTCCGATGACGGCGCGATCGAAGCCGCCGTCGATCGAGAGCGTCGCGCCGGCGTCAGAGCCATCGACGACCGCGAGGACGAACGGCGTCTTGCGCGCTTCCTCGAGCGGCGCGCGCGCGAAGCGCTTGCGACGAACGGTGCTGTGTTCCCTCGGATCGCGAAATCGACGTGCTTGCATCATGCACGGGCATGGTGGCAAGCGCGGTTCCATCCGCGATCCTCCGAGAACGACGCAGATCGCGCGCGCCGAGATCACGATCGGTCGCCCGCCGGCGACAACGTCGCGCCGGAGCGATCCAGTGATCGACCGGAGATTCGTGAATGATGATGTAGGTCTGAGAGCGACAGTCGCGGCCTGGCGCGATCGCTAGGCCTTTGCGTACCAGGCCTTCACGCGCTCGTGATCGCGGACGGCGGCGTGGAGGCCGAGGAGCTTCGGATGACCCTCGAAGATCGACGCCGGGACGTGATCGAGCTTTCCGCTCGACAGCCAGACCACGACGACGAACAGCTTGAGATCGACGACGTGGACGCGGTCGCCCGCGAAGAAGGGACCGGCGATCTGCTTCTCGACGCTGGCGGCCCACGTCGGGAGCGTCGTCGCGACGATCACCTCGCGCGCCTTCTTCTTCTCGGCCTCGTCGCTCATTCGCATCGACGGGCCGAGGGCCGCGCGGAGATCCTCGACGTGCTGCATCATCGCCTCGTGACGTGCCGCCTCGAAGTCGTCCTCCGGGTGCAGGTCGTGACGGCGGCCGATGAGCGTCAAGATCGCGTTGCTCTGCGCGAGCACGCCCTCGCCCGGGATCTCGAAGATCGGGACGGATCCGAACGGCGTGCTCGGCTTCAGCGCCAACCATGCGTCGCGCGCGAGCCTGACGTCGTCGAACTCGACGCCCGCGATCGTGAGCGCGAGGCGGCACTCCTCGCCGCGGCTGATGGGGGCATCGAAGTACGTGAGCTTCGGTCTCGGCATGACGCGCAGCGTATCAGGAAGCTTCGACCAGCTCGATCGCGCAGTCGGCCTCGAAGCGGAAGCAGCCGCGCGATCGCGAGGGGATGCGAACGTCGGGGCACTTCTGCTCGAGGCGCTTGCGCAAGAGGATGAGGCGGCTCTCGAGGTTGTCTTTGATCGGCGGGAGGCCGAGCCAGGGATCGAGCCGCAGCTCGCGGTTCGTGAAATCGGTGCGCTTGTCGGAGAGGTAGCTCGTGAGCAGGCGCCAGAGGATGCGCGCGGCGACGTTGCGGATCAGGTACTCGCCGTCGACGAAGACGCTGTCGTCGCCCTTGTAGAAGCGGAAGGTGCGCTTCTTCTGCGCGAGCGCGGGCGGCGCGGGAGCCGGCGGCGTCGTGGCGTGGATCGGGATCTCGTCGTCGTCGAGCATGCGGTCGATGGCGATCGCCGCCTGGTTGCCGACGATGTTGAGGAAGGCCTCGTGCCACTCGTCGAGGCCGAGCGGGTGCTTCGACTCGACGGCGAGGACGCCGACGAGGCGATCCTGCACCAGGAGCGGGATGCCGAGGTGGCTCCGCGCGTCGGGCAGACCGGGGAGGGGGATCTCGGCGGCCAGCTCGGGCCCGCCGCGCTTGGTCGCCTCGTCGCGGATCGTGCGGCCGTAGCGGATCGCGCCCTCGACGTCGGAGAGGCGGAGCACCTTGCGCTGTTGGGCGACGGTGCCGATGAGCCCGTCGCCGATCTCGACCTCCGCGCCGACGCCCGACTCGCCGTAGCCGCGGCTCGCGACGGCGAAGAGCTTCGCGCCGGACTCGTCGGGCATGAGGAGCATCGAGTGCTCGAAGCCCATCTCGACCCGCAGCGTCTCGAGCAGCGACGTCAAGAGCTGGTCGAGATCGCGCGCGCGGTTGAGGCGATCGGAGACGACCTGGAGCGCGCGGATCTCGCCGCGTCGCTCGGGCCCGCCCGCGGGGAACGCGGGGCCGGTCACGAGGTGCGGCTCGAGGAAGCCCTCGACCTTCTCCACCGACGAGACGTCGTAGACGTCGGCCGAGAGGAGCTTGAAGATCCCCTTCATCCCCGTGTGCGAGGCGATGGCCTGGATGCGCACGGCCATCTCGTCGAAGAGCGGCCCCGAGGTCTCGGCGTGGAGGAAGCGCAGATCGATCTCGTAGGCCTCGAGCGTCACCGGATCGTACATGTGGATCGACACGTACGGGTTCTCCGCCACGTTCTGCCGCGTCTTGTTGAAGAACTGACACGAGAGCGCGACGCGACGAGGCCCCAGGTAGTGGACCTGGCTCAGGTACGTGACGTTGGGGACGCCGTCGCGCGACGACGTCGCGATGACCGCCGGCGCGACGCCCCAGAAGCAGCGCGGCGGAAGGATCGACAGATCGCTCACGACGACCCTCTCGCGGGCATCGCCGCGCCCGCCGCGGGACCGGGCGTCTGATCGAAGACCTGCTCGACGGTCACGTCGAAGGCGACGCTCGGACGGTTCGAGAGGCGAAGGCTCGTCGTGCGCGCGACGCCGATCTCGTGCAGCGCCTCGGCGAAGCCGTCGCGGTAGCGGACGAGGAGCGAGAGATCGTCTGCCGTCGGCTCGCGTGGGGCCGAGGCGCGCCCCTTGATCTGGACGCCGCGGTTGTCGGTCACGCGGACGAACGTGACGGCGGCGCATGCGTTGTCGGCGAGGTTGTCGAGCGAGCGCTTGCCGACCTTGGTCGGCAAGAGCACCGTGACCGATCGCCGGTCGGGCGCGATGCGGACGCCCATCAGGCGCGCGCACGCGGGGCGGTTTTGGGCGTCACGCGTTCCCAGCAGGATCGACACGTTGCTCTCGAGGAAGGGGATGAGCTCCTCGCTGATGCCGTCCGTCATCGACGCGCGTCATTGTCGATGTACGTCGCGTTTAACGCAAGGAGCGCTCTCCCTACCGAAGGATCGGGTGATACGGCGCGTCGGGCCCCGCGTCTTTGGGCGCGCCGGCGTCGGGCGGCGTCTTGTACTTCAGCGTGAGGTCGACCTTCGCGACCTCTCCCGCCTTCACCTCGACCTCTGCGTCGGCGGTCGCGTCGAACTGCGGGTGCATCGACGAGACCTTCAGCTTGGCGCCTCCCGACGTGACGGGGACGCCCTCGATCCGATAGTAGCCCGTCGGCGTGGTCGCCGCGTGGAGCGGATGGAGGAACGCGTACACGTCGACGACGGCGTACTTCCGGTCGCGATCGACGAGGAGGTAGTGCCCAGGCTTCTTCGGGTAGATCTTGACCGGGTCGCCCTGGGGAGGCGCCATCATCAAGATCATGTTGGAGCCCGGCTCGAGCACGGGCGTCCAGAAGTCTTTCGAGAGGTTCTTCACCTCGAGGCGCTGGCCGAAGGTCATCGTCACCGTGCGCGCCGTGTAGCCGCAGCCCTCGATGCGGATCTCTTCGGCCTCGTCCTTCTCCTTGACGTAGAAGCCCTTGTAGCCGGTGACGACGACCACCGCGTCGGCGAGCGGACGCACGCCGCCCGGGCCGAGGACGCCTTCACGAAACTTTCGTCCCCACGTCTTCTCCGCTGCGGGGCAGCGCGAGAAGTCGGCGGTCGTCTTGGGCGCTTCGTCGCCGGTGACGGTGACGACGCCCTCGATGACGCCGGTGGGGCCGGCGTACGCCGGCAGGCTCTCCGGGTTGACCATCCGCGCGACGCTCGCGGCCGGCAGCGTCGTCGCGTTGAGGACGCCGCTGTCGCCGCCGCCGTCGTCACCGGCCGCGACTTTGACGTCGGGGGGCGCCGCGTCGTCGCTCGCCGCGGGGGCGCCGGCGTCGCCGCTCCCGCTCTTGGTGCAGGCGAGGAGGAGCGAGGCGAGCGCGAGCAGGCGGACGGCGTTCACGCACGAACACTGCCGCAGTTCTCGATGCCGTGTCCAGCGGAGCGTCACTGGAGGTCGAACGTGCAGTCGTCGTACGAGATGGTGCTGTCGCCCCGCGTATAGAACACGCCGAGCTGGACCTCGACGTTCGCGCCCGACGGCACGTCGCCGGAGAGGACGTCGACGCTCCGCGTGTTTCCTGCGAACGAGACGGTCATGCTCCCCGTGCCCCCGGCCGTCGTGAGCTCGAGGTTGATCCGCTCCCACTTTCGTCGCGGGAGCGTGCCGACGGTCTTGGTGTCGCGCGTCCTGCCGTACTTCTCGACGAAGACCTCGAGGTCGTTGCTCGTGCCGATCTGCTGGAAGCCGGTCTGCGCGAAGAGGGTCTCGCCGCTGCCGGAGACGAGCAGCGTCACGCCGTTGGTGTAGCGGTCGTCCGGGTCGACGCGCATCATGCACGAGACGCGCACCGTCGCCGTCAAGGAGCCGAAGCTCCTCACCAAGAGGCCGCGCCCCGTCTGCGAGCCCTGGAGCCCGCGCGTCGAGAGGAGGTTCGGCGACGAGATCGCCTCCGGGTCCGGCTTGACCTCGGCGAAGCCGCCGGGGCGAGCCTCGAGCTTCCAGCCGGCGCCGAGGGGTTCGAAGTCTTCGCACGCGGTCGCGGTCTTGGTCGCGCAGAAGGAGCTCCCCGTCGTCGCGTCGCCGTTCGGGGTCGCGTCGCCGCCGCCCGGTCCCGCGTCGCCGGCGATCCCGCCGTCACCGTCGGGCGATCCCACGACTTCCGGGTCGCGCAGGCCGGTGAGATCGGTCAGCAGCGTGCAACCAGAGCAGATGCCCGCCCCCAACGCGACCGCGCCGAACCACCGCCCCATGGGGGCTAGCGTAGCAGACGAGCTCAGCCGCCGAAGACAGCGCGTGACGAGCCCCGCGCGGAGCGCTCATCCGCCGTCCACCGTCCCGCCGTCGGCGCGCTCGGTGCCCGGGCATGGCACGACGCCGAGCGAGCCTCCGATCGTGTGGCACGACCACGTACCCGAAGGACATTCGCATCGCCACGTCGCCGCCGTCGGAACGACGTGGGTCATTCCCGGCTTGCACTCGGGCTTCGGGTCGAAGAACTCGCATTCGGCGCCCTCGACACACGCGCCTGCGGGATGATTGTCACGAGTCGTGCCGCTACCCGAGCACTGCGGATCCGTCGAAGTCTTGGCGAGCGCGGCGGTCTCCGTCCGCTCTTCGCTACTCGAACATGCGAGGCTCGCGAGCGCGCTGGCGAGGGCCGCTACGAGGACGGATCTCGGCAGGCGCGTCGACACTCTGCGACGAATCGGTTCGTAGCTCATCGGCTCCCCCTCGCGCGACCTGCGCTCTTCGAGTGTAGCGAGCCGTTGACGCCGAGCAAAGGTTGCGCCGCCCGCACGCGGCGCCTGCGGACGTCGAAAGGCTCAGCCGCCGAAGACGGCCGCGGCCTGGAGGGCCATGTCGAGCGACTGGCTCGGAACGATGCCGAGCAGGAGCACGAGGATCGCCGAGACGACGAGCGCGGTCGCGACGTAGCCCGAGCGCATCGGCGTCGCGATCGGCGCGCCGGCCGCGGGCTCGCGCATGTACATGAACACGAGCACGCGCAGGTAGTAGTAGACGGCGACGACGCTGTTCAAGAACGCGATCACCGTGAGCAAGTAGAAGCCCGAGTCGATCGCGGCGCGGAAGACGAACCACTTGCCGAAGAAGCCCGCCGTCGGCGGGATGCCCGCGAGCGAGACGAGGAAGAGGCCGAAGGCGAGGGCGGCCGCAGGGTGGCGGCGCCCGATGCCCGCGAGATCTTCGTACGTGACGGCCTCGGCGCCCTTGCTGCCGCAGAGGATGAGCGCGCCGAACGCGCCCGCCGTCGAGACCGTGTACGTCAGGAGGTAGAACATGACGGCCGCGGTGCCCTGCGAGGGCGAGCGCATCGTCGCGACGACGCCGACGAGGAGGTAGCCGGCGTGCGCGATGCTCGAGTACGCGAGCATGCGCTTGACCGACTCCTGCTGGCCGGCGACGAGGTTCGCCACCGTCATCGTGAGGACGGCGATCCACGCGAGCGCGGGCGGCCAGCCCGACGACCAGCTCATCGAGGCCTTGTCGCCGAAGCACGTGAGCAGCACGCGGAGGAGCATGGCGAAGGCGCCCGCCTTCACGACCGCGGCCATGTAGGTGGTCGCGGGCGTCGGCGCGCCTTCGTACGCGTCGGGCGTCCACATGTGGAACGGCACGGCGCTGATCTTGAAGACGAGGCCGACGAGGACGAGGACGAGCGCGATGACCATCATCGGCGTCTTCTCGCCGCCGGCGCGGACGGCCTCGCCGATGCCGGCGAGATCGGTGTGGCCGGTCGCGCCGTAGAGGAGCGCGAAGCCGTAGAGGAGCAGCGCGGCGGCGAACGCGCCGAGCAGGAAGTACTTGAGCGCGCCCTCGGCCGATCGCGGCGACGTGCGGCGGAACGCGGTGAGCGCGTACGCGCCGATCGACATCGTCTCGAGGCCGAGGAAGAGGATCAGCGCGTCGCCCGCGGCGGCGACCATCATCGCGCCGACGGTGGAGAAGAGGAGCAGCGCGTAGAACTCGCCGCGCTCGAGCCCGTGCTCGTGGAGGTAGCCGCCCGCGAGGAGCGCCGCGAGCGCCCCGCCGAGGCAGAGGAGGCCGTCGAAGAAGATGGTGAAGCGATCGATGACGAGCCAGGGCGCGACGAGCGACCGATCGGCGACCTCGTCGACGCCGTAGAGCCACGCCGCGATCGAGAAGGCGAAGCCCGCGGCGAAGACGATCGTGGCGCCGAGCGCGAGGCCGCTGCGGCGGCTCGGCTTGGCGAGCGCCTCGGCCAACATGAGCAGCAGCGCGCCGCCGGAGACGACGAGGAGAGGCGAGAGAATGAAGGCGAGCATCATGGTTGGCTCTCGCTCCTAGGGGTTGCCCGGGGAAGTGGCGTTCGCCGGCAAAGGCTTCGGTGCTTCGGAGCGGCGTGGGAGGAGCTTGATCGGGCCCGTGTAGTACTTCGGCGCCGGGCTCGACTCGACACGGGTGCTCATGTCGCTGATGGTGCGCGAGACGGCGTCGCGCATCTGGTTCAAGAGCAGGTTCGGCGCGAGCCCGATGACGAAGATGGCGATGATGAGCGGCGCGATCGCGATGATCTCGCGGCTGTTCATGTCCGGCAGGTTCCTGTTCTCTTCGCGCGTGATCGGCCCGAAGAACATCTTCTGCACGCCGGTGAGCATGTAGAGCGCGGCGACGATGACGCCGAGCGCGGCGCCGACGGCCTGGATGCCGTTGACGTGACCGAGCTTGTTCGAGACGAACGTGCCGGTGATGACCAAGAACTCGCCGACGAAGCCGTTCAACCCCGGCAGCCCGATGCTCGCCATCGTCGCGATGATGAACATCGTCGCGTAGACGGGCATCGGCTTGGCGAGCCCGCCGAAGTCGTCGAGCTGGCGCGTGTGCCGACGGTCGTAGATGACGCCGACGAGGAGGAAGAGCGCGCCGGTCGAGATGCCGTGGTTGATCATCTGGAGCACGGCGCCTTCCATCGACGCCTGCGTGGCGGCGAAGAGGCCGAGCATCACGTAGCCGAGGTGCGCGACCGACGAGTACGCGACGAGGCGCTTGATGTCGTCTTGCCGCCAGGCGCAGAAGCCTCCGTAGAGGATGCCGCCGAGCACCGCGACGCCCGCGAGCGTCGCCGCGAATTCCGCCGACGCCTCGGGGAAGAGGCCCATGCAGAAGCGGAGGTACCCGTAGGTGCCCATCTTCAGCATGACCGCCGCGAGGATCACCGAGCCCGCCGTCGGCGCCTCGGTGTGCGCGTCGGGCAGCCAGGTGTGCACCGGGAACATCGGGACCTTGATGAGGAACGACAGCGCGAACCCGGCGAAGAGCCAGATCTGGATGTTGCGCGGGAACACGATCCGCTGGAGCTCGAAGTAGTCGAAGCTCGTCGGCCCGCCCGTGACCTTGCCGTACGTGTACGCGACGTAAAGGATCGCGGCGAGCATCAGCATGCTGCCGAACATCGTGTAGAGGAAGAACTTGATCGCGCTCTTGATCCGGTTCGAGCCGCCCCAGACGCCGATCATGACGTACATGGGGATGAGGACCATCTCCCAGAAGACGTAGAAGAGGAAGAGATCGAGCGCGACGAAGGAGCCGATCATCGCCGCCTCGAGGAGGAGCAGCGAGAAGCACCAATCCTTGATCCTCGTGTTGATCGGACCGAACGACGCGTAGGCGGCGATCGGCGAGATGAACACCGTGAGGATCACGAGCCAGAGCGAGATGCCGTCGATCGCGACGTGATAGTGGATGCCGAAGCGCTCGATCCACACGACGTCCTGGTTGAAGTGGTACTCGCGGCCCATGTCGACGCGGAGCAGCGGGATCGTCGCCAGCATCGTGGCGAACATCACGAGGAGCGTCGTCGCCTTGAGCAGGCGCGGCGCCTGACGCGGCAAGAAGAGGATCGCGATCGCGCCCGCCAACGGCAGGCCGATGAGCCACGAGAGGAGGCTCGTCGACTCCGGCGGCGGCTCGACGTCGGTCGCCGAGATCGCGGCCGAGGGCCACATCCGGATCACGAACAGCGCGAAGAGCGCCGCCATGATCGCGAGGGGGAAGCGCACCTTCCAGCCGTGGCCCTGCGGCACCAGGATGCCGACGACGGCGGCGGCCGCGAGGGGGAGGATCGAGCCGATCGCCGCGTTGGCCGCGCTGAAGGAGGCGGCGTCTTTCTGATCGCCGGCGCCGAGGAGCTGCGTCAGCGCGACGACGGCGATGACGAGCGCGAGGACGAAGAACGTCGGCGCGACCCAGGCCGGGCGGCCGGGGGCGGGCGTGTGTGCGGGGGAAAGCTTGGTCGCCATGGGGTCACCGCTCTCCCAGCTCGAGCTTCATCGGTTTCTCGATCTTCGGCCGGTTCAAGGTCACCTCCTTCACCGCCGTCGGCGGGAGGAGATTTCGCACGAGCGGGATGTCGAGCGCGCCGGAGAACGCGTTGCGGACCTCGAGGCGCACCTGCTTCGACGCGCCCTCTTCGAGCTGCACCTTGACCTGATCGGTCGTCGGCTTCGCCGGCGGCTGGCCCTTCGTGTCGACCGTCCACTTGTACTGGTAGCCGAAGCCGGGCGCGGCGCTGACGACGTACTCGCCGGTGCCGCTGTCGTTCACGACGAAGTCGGCGCGCGGCGCGACGAAGAAGACGCCGAGCGCCGCCATGCCGACGACCATCATCGCGGCGTAGACGTGCACGACGCCGTTCTGCAAGACGCGGAGCACCGTGCCGAGCGCGGCGACGGTGAGCGACGTGAGGCGCGCGATGACGAAGTCGACCGCACCCTGATCGAACGAGGCCGCCGTGTCGGCGAGCGCGTCGACGCCGACGACCACGCTGCGATCGTAGATGTAGTCGAGCCCCACCTCGCGCACGCGATACACGAGGTACGCGCCGCCGAGGATCATGATGCCGGGGACGATCTTGTTCGGCGCCACGAGCTCGCCGCCCTGGAACGCCATGATGAGGATGCCGGCGACGACGAGGAGGCCGCCGGAGAGCCCGGACGCGAACGCCATCGCGCGCGTCATGTACGCGGACTCGAGCTTGCCCTTGTTCTGGATGTACATCCAGTAGGCGGCGTACGTGCCGACCGCGAACGCGAGGAACGCGCCGGCGGTGGCGATGAGCTCGCGCGAGTGCGCGGTGTGCTCGTCCGGGAGCTTCACGCCCTTGACCGCCTCGGCGAAGACCGGCTCGAGCCAGTTGTTCATCGGCAGGAAGCTGAAGTGATGGCTCACGAGCTTCATCGCGCCGGGGTTCAAGAGGCCGGCGAAGATCGCGAGCGCCGCGAGCACGATGAGCGGGATCGTGATCGCGCGCGGCGACTCGTGCGGCGGCGGGCCGGGCTGCGAGAGATCTTCCTCGTGGTGGTGGTTGTCTTCGTCCGCGTGCTCGTCGTCGTGGTCGTCGTGGTGCGCCATCTTCGCGAGCTGCGAGGGGCGCCCGATCGTCCAGCCCTTGAAGTCGCCGTAGAAGGTCATGAAGACCGCGCGGCACATGTAGAACGCCGTGAGCGTCGCGGCGAAGACGCCGAGGCCCCAGAGGAGCCAGTTCGTCCACGGCGGCGGCTGCCAGACCTCGATGTGGCGCGCCGCGAGGCGCTCGGCGTGCGGATTGACCGGCGTGTTGACGAGCGTCGCGGCGAGGATCTCGTCTTTCGAGAAGAAGCCGCTCGTGAGGGGGAAGCCGATGATCGCGAGCGTGGACGCGACGAACGTCCAGAACGTGAGCGGCATGTACTTCCTCAGGCCGCCCATGTTGCGCATGTCTTGCGAGCGCACGTCGTCGTGCACGCGCGCGTGCATCGCGTGGATGACGGAGCCGGCGCCGAGGAAGAGGCAGGCCTTGAAGAAGGCGTGCGTGAAGACGTGGAAGAAGCCCGCCGTGAACGCGCCGACGCCGACGCCGAGGAACATGAACCCGAGCTGGCTCACTGTGCTGTACGCGAGCACCTTCTTGATGTCGTTCTGCACGAGGGCGATGCCCGCGGCGAACACCGCGGTGAGCGCGCCCGTGAGCGCGACGATCATCATCACCGGCGGCGAGAGCACGAACACGAACGACAGGCGGCAGATGAGGTAGACGCCCGCGGTGACCATCGTGGCCGCGTGGATGAGCGCGCTGACCGGCGTGGGGCCGGCCATCGCGTCGGGGAGCCACACGTAGAGCGGCAGCTGCGCGCTCTTGCCGGTGCAACCGAGGAGCAGCGCGATCGCCACCGCCGTCGCGCCGGTGATCGTGATCGCCTTGTTCGGCTGGAGCCACGAGAGCGGGATCTTGATCGGACCGAAGGCCGCGTCTTGGAACTGCCCGCCGCCGATCGGCCAGAGGTGCACCTGCGCGGCGTCGCCCGTGGCGACGAGGCTCTGCGAGCCGTTCGCGATGCCCGTCCAGTCGAGCGCGCCCGTGTAGTAGACGAGCAGGAACATCGCGCAGAGGAGACCGAAGTCGCCGATGCGGTTCGCGATGAACGCCTTCTTGCCCGCCTGGGCGTTCGGCATCTTGTCGTACCAGAAGCCGATGAGCAGATAGCTGCAGAGGCCGACGCCCTCCCAGCCGATGAAGAGCACCGGCAGGTTGTCTGCCAGGATCAGCACCAGCATCGAGAAGACGAAGAGGTTCAGGTAACAGAAGAAGCGCCAGTACGCCTTGTCCTTCCGCATGTACTCGGTCGCGTACACGTGGATGAGGAAGCCGACGCCGGTGACGACCAGCATCATCACGCCGGAGAGCTGATCGACGCTGAACTTGAGCTCGATGGGGACGCTGATTTCGCGGAGGCCCGAGGTGCGCATCCACTCCCACGCGAGCCACACGAGCTTCGCTTGGCCGTGCTTGGTGACCTCGTGACCGGCGACGGTCTCGACCGTCTTGGTCGCGCCGGCGACGTTGTCGAGCGCGACGAAGCTCACGATCGAGGCGAGGAACGCGAGCCCCGTGACCGCGAGCGTCATCAAGCGGACGGCGGGCTTGCCCAGACGCTTACCGAACACGCCGTTCACGAACGCGCCGAGCAGCGGCAGCGCCATGATGACGCCGAGGAGGGCGAAGTCGTTCTGGGGGAAGAGGGAGAAGAGGGCCTTCATGGTCAGTTCTTCAAGAGGTCGGCTTCGTCCGAACGAACGGTCCGACGTACGCGGAAGAGCGAGAGGACGATGGCGAGGCCGACGGCGACCTCGGCCGCCTCGGCGGCGATGAGGAAGAAGGCGAAGACCTGACCGGTCATCGCGTCCATCCGCGTGCGGTTGAAGGCGACGAGCGCGACGTTGACCGCGTTGAGCATGATCTCGATGCTCATCAGCGTGACGATGACGTTGCGCCTCACGAGGAAGCCGACGCCTCCGATGGTGAAGAGCAGGGCGCTCAGGGCGACGTAGTAGTCGACGGGGATCACGATCCTGCCTCCGCGTCGGCCTTCTCGGCCGAGGCCGCTTGCGGGCCCTCGTGCTTGGCGCGGCCGCGCGCGACGGCGACGGCGCCGACGATCGCGACCATCAAGAGCAGGCTCGAGAGCTCGAACGGCACGAGGCCGTGGCTGAAGAGGACCTGCCCGAAGGAGTCGATGCTGCCGAAGTCGGCCGGCGCTTCCGGGAGCATCTTGCCCTTCACGATCGGCGGCGCCGATCGAACGAGGAGCGACATCGCGCCGAGCCCGGCGAGGCCGAAGAGCCCGGCGCCGATGGTGCGTACGACCTGACCTCGCTTGTCGCTCGGCGGCGTCGCGCTCGGACCGAGGAGCATGATGACGAAGAGGAAGAGGACGACGATCGCGCCGGCGTAGACGATGAGCTGGATCGCCGCGAGGAACTGCGCGTGGAGCGCGAGGTAGATCCCGGCGATCGCGAGGATCATCATCAAGAGGCCCATCGCGCCGCGGATGGGGTTCTTCGCGCTCACGGTGAAGAGCGCGCCGGCGACGGCCATCGCCGCGCACACGAAGAAGTAACCCTGTCCCAGTGCGAGCTCGGTCGGTGTCGGGTGCATGGGTCTCCTCTCAGGTCTCAGGAAAGCGGGCCGAGGGGGGTGAGCGACGCGTCGTGGCTTCGCCGCTCGCCTCGTACGTGGGCCTCGAACTCCTTGCGGAACTTCTTGAGGAACCCGAGCGCGGGCATCGCGGTGCCTTCGCCGAAGGCGCAGATCGTGTTGCCCATGATGTTGTTCGCGATGTCGTGGAGGCTATCGAGCTCCTCCATGCTCGCCGTCCCCGCGACGAGCTTGTCGGCGATGCGGAGGAGCCAGCCGGAGCCTTCGCGGCACGGCGTGCACTGCCCGCACGACTCGTGGCGGTAGAACTGCATCAGGTTCTGGAACGCGGCGACGGGGTCGGTGCCCTCCGCCATGACCGTCGCGCAACACGTGCCGAGCATCGTGCCGAGCGCGCGGTACGTGTCGACGCCGAGCGGAACGTCGAGCGCGCTCTGGCCGTGCCACGCGTGCAGCGGCGACTTCTCGTCGGGCGCGTGGACCATGTCGTCGGCGCGGATGAGCGGCGTCGACGATCCGCCGGGGATCGCGCAGAGCAGCGGCTTGTCGCCGAGGACGCCGCCGCCGAGATCGTAGATGAGCTCGCGCAGCGTGAGGCCGACCGCGCACTCGTAGACGCCCGGCTTCTTCACGTGACCGTTGACGCCGAAGAGGCGGACGCCGCCGTCGTTCAGGTGGTGGATCGACGAGAGCTTCGAGAACGCCTCGCAGCCGAGCATGAACGCGGTCGGCACCGCGGCGATCGTCTCGAGGTTGTTCACCGTGGTCGGGCAGCCGAAGGCGCCGGCCTGCGCAGGGAAGGGGGGCTTGAGGCGCGGCTCGCCGCGGCGGCCCTCGAGCGAGTTGAGGAGGCTCGTCTCTTCGCCGCAGATGTACGCGCCGGCGCCGGTGTGCACGACGCAGTCGACCGCGTAGTCTTTCCCGAAGGGGTTCTTGCCGAGGTAGCCCTTGGCCTTCGCTTCCTTGATCGCGCCCCAGAGGCGCGCCTTCGAGAGGTGCAGCTCGTCGCGCACGTAGATGTACGCGACGTGCGCGCCGATGGCGTAGCAGCCGATGATGCAGCCCTCGATCACGGAGTGAGGGTTCTCCTCCATGAGCGTGCGGTCTTTGTGCGTGCCGGGCTCGCCCTCATCGGCGTTGATGACGAGGTACGCGGGCTTGGTCGCGTGGGGCTTCATGAAGCTCCACTTCACGCCCATCGGGAACCCCGCGCCGCCGCGGCCGCGGATGTTCGCCTTCTTCGCCTCGTTCACGACGTCGGCGGGCGACATCGTGGTGAGGATCTTGCGCGCGATCTCGTAGCCGCGGACCTCGCGCTCGTAGACCGGGAGCGTCCAGCCGTTCGGCAGCCCGTAGACCTTCGTGAGGTAGTTGGTTTGCTTGAGCATGGCGTCGCGGGCTTCAGTCTCGCTGGAGGCGGTCGAGGATCTCGTCGACGGCCGAGAGCGTGAGGTTCTCGTGGTAGTCCTTGTCGACCTGCATCATCGGGGCGGTGCCGCAGCTCGCGAGGCACTCGGCCGTGCGGAGCGTGACCTTGCCGTCCTTCGTCGTGTGGCCCGCCTTCACGCCGAGCTTCTTCTCGCAGTGCTCGAGCAGCTGGCCCGCGCCGCGGAGCGCGCACGGCAGCGTTCGGCAGACCCAGACCTGATGCTTGCCGACCGGCTTCTGGTTGAAGAGCGTGTAGAACGTCACGACGCCCTTCACGTGGGCCGGCGGAAGGTCGAGCCTGTGGGAGACCCACTCGACGACCTCGTCGCTGATCCAGCCATTTTGGTCCTGGCAGAGGTGGAGCGCGGGTATGCACGCCGCCATCTTGTTGGGGTAGCGCTGCAGGATCTCGTCGAGCTCGCGATTGCGATCGGGCGTCAGAGCGAAGGGCATGGGGGCGGGCGAACAAATGTCCCGGAAAATCGGGGTTTTCGCGCGCGCACGCTATTGCGAAGCGACGGTCTGTGTCAAGGACGCTAGACGCCTCGCCGCCGCGCCATTGCATGTACTTGAGGAGCGCGGTCGCGTGCCGCTATGCTGCGCGCCGGATCGTCATCCGTAGCGGAGGTTCTTTTGTTCTGCCCGAACTGTGGGATGCAAAACGCCGAGACCGCGCAGACGTGCGCGAAGTGCAGCTTCGCCCTGAAGACCGCCGCCGCCCCGAAGTTCAAAGGGACGATGTTGATGATGAATCAGCCGGGCGCGATGCCCCCGCGGCCCGCCGCTGCGCCGGTGCCGACGCCAGCTCCGGCGCCAGCTCCTGCTCCCCCGAGCGGCGGCGCGGGCCCGGCGTCGAATCCGGGATTCACCGCCGAGGCGGCGCCGATCGGCGCGGGTGTACCCGCCGCGGGCGCGAACGCCGCCGCGCCGAGCCGCTTGAAGGGCACGATCGTGGGCGTCGCGCCTCCGAACTTCGGGGCGGCTCCTGCGCCCGCCGCGCCGCCGCCTGCCGCCGCCGCGCCTGCCGCGCCGGAGCACCAGAGCTTCGGATCGCCGGCCGACGCGAACCCGCTCGCGGGAACGATGGCGCTCGACGCCCCGTCGCCCTTCGCCGCTCCTCCAGGCGCTCCGCCGCCTGCCGGAGGATCGCCGAGCAACCCGGGCTTCGGCGGACCCCCGGGCGATCCGTTCGGCGGGCCTCCTCCCGGCGGCGCGCCGGGGGCCAGCCCTTACGGCGCTCCGCCGCCGCCCGCCGACTTCGGCGCTCCTCCTCCTCCTCCTGCTCACGCTCCTGCTCCTGCCGATTTCGGCGGGCCTCCTCCCGGCGGCGCGCCGGGCGCGTTCGGCGGGCCTCCTCCCGGCGACTTCGCGCCGCAGCCGGGCTTCGGCGGGCCTCCTCCGGGCGGGCAGCCCTTCGGCGCACCCCCTGCGCAAGACTTCAACAACCCCCACGCGATGGGCGGCGGCGCGCCGATGCAGCCGTACGCCGGCGGCCCGATGATGGGCGCGCCGCACGCCGGCATGATGGGCGCGCCGGGCGAGGGCAAGTCGTTCATGACGACGCTGCTGCTCGCGCTGTTCGCCGGCTCGCTCGGCGTGCACCGCTTCTACACGGGCCACACGCTCTTCGGGATCATCCAGCTCTTCACCCTCGGGGGCTGCGGGATCTGGGCGCTCATCGACATCATCATGATCGTCACGGGAAAGTACACGGACGCGCAGGGCCGTCCGCTCGTGAAGAGCTGACATGACCCGGCGGCGCTGGCTCGCGCCGGCGCTCCTCGTCGCGGCCGTCGCGACGCTCGTCTTCACGTCGGTCGGCTGGCCGTGCCCGATCCGGGCGCTGGCGGGTGTTCCGTGCCCCGGCTGCGGGCTCACGCGGGCGACGCGGCACGCGATCCACGGAGACGCGGCGGCGGCGACGGCGATGCACCCGCTCGTTTGGATCGTGGTGCCCGTGGTCGGCGCGTTCGTCGTGGTCGAGCTCGCCGGCTTCGTCCGCACCGGCGCGTGGGGCGCGTCGATGCGCGTGAGGGGCGCGAGGGTCGTGATGCTCGCCACCGCGGCGCTGATGTTCGTCGTCTGGATCGCGCGCTTCTTCGGCGCTTTCGGCGGCCCCGCCGTCTAGACGTTGAAGCGGAAGTGCACGACGTCGCCGTCGCGCATCACGTACTCCTTGCCCTCGATCGCGAGCTTGCCCGCGTCACGGCACTTGGCTTCGCTGCCGAGGCTCACGAGATCCTCCCACCAGATCACCTCGGCCTTGATGAAGCCCTTCTCGAAGTCGGTATGAATGACGCCGGCGGCCTGCGGCGCCTTCGCGCCGATCTTCGTCGTCCAGGCGCGGACCTCCTGCTTGCCCGCGGTGAAGAACGTGAGGAGGCCCAAGAGCTTGTATCCTGCACGGATCACGGCGTTGAGCCCGGGCTCTTCGAGGCCGGCGCTCGCGAGGAACTCGGGGCGGTCGTTGGGATCGAGCTCGGCGATCTGCGACTCGAGCGCGGCGCACACGGGGACGACGAACGTGTTCTCGGACTTCGCGAGGTCTTCGAGCGCCTTGAAGTGCTTGTTGCCGTCGAGGTTGCCGATCGTCGCCTCGTCGATGTTGGCGATGTAGAACGCCGGCTTCGCCGTGAGCAAGTGCAGCTCGCGGACGATGAGCTGCGCGTCCGGGCTGTCGGGCAGCGCGAGGGTGCGCGCGGGCCTGCCGTCGTCGAGGTGCTTGGCGAGAGGCTCCATGATCTCGGCGGCGAGCTTCTCTTTCGGGTCGTTGCCCTTGGCCGCCTTGCGCGCCTTGTCGAGGCGCTTCTGCACGGTGTCGAGATCCTTGAGGCAGAGCTCCATCGTGACCGTCGCGATGTCGGCGACCGGATCGACGCGGTTCTCGACGTGGACCACGTTGGGATCCTCGAAGCAGCGCCCGACCTGGACGATCGCGTCGGCCTCGCGGATGTGGGCGAGGAACTGGTTGCCGAGCCCTTCGCCCTTCGAGGCGCCGCGCACGAGGCCCGCGATGTCGACGAAGTTGAACGTCGTCGGCAGCACGCGATCGGCGTGGATGACCGAGTCGATCTTCGCGAGCCGGTCGTCGGGCACGGTGACGACGCCGACGTTCGGCTCGATGGTGCAGAAGGGGTAGTTCGCCGCCTCGGCCTTGGCCGACGACAGCGCGTTGAAGAGCGTGGACTTGCCGACGTTGGGGAGGCCGACGATGCCGATCGAGAGACCCATGGAAGGCTCATGCCGGTACCACGGTGGCGGCGCCCGTACAAACTGAGCTTGCGGCCGGCCGGCACGGCTCGAGGTTTCGAGGCGGCGACCTCGGCTTGACCCCTCCGGCGAACGGGGCCAAAACCCCCTCGAAATGCGCGCGCCGAGAAACATCGCGGGGCTGCCGCGCGTTCACGCGCTCATGCGCGCGCTCGCGACGGAGCTCTGGCCGATCCGCCGCGCGTCCGCCCCGCGCGCGCTCGCGTGCCTGCTGCTCGGCGGAATCGCGGGCTACCTGCTCGTTCCGGCGCCGCCCGCGGCCGAAGCGACGCGACCGCCCGAGGTCACGCTCGGCGGCAAGCCGCTCCCCCTCGAGGGCGGCGCCGGAGCGACCCTCGACGCCGCGCGCGCCGTCGCACGCGCGTGGAGCGGGGGCAAGGTCGCGCTGACGGCGGCGTCGGCGACGACCGAGACGACGCGCGAGGCGATCGGCGCGCGCGTCGATCCGCAGCGCCTCGCCTCGCTGGTCGCGCAGATCCACGATCCGCGATCGGCGCTGCGCCGCGCCGCGAAGAAGAACGGGCGCCCGGTGGCGCTGCCGCTGCCGGTGTCGGTCGACGCGCCGCGCGCGCTGACCGCGCTCCTCGCGCTGAAAGACGAGCTCGATCGCGCGCCGGCGAACGCGCGCCTCGACGTGTCGGCGCGCAAGGTCGTCCCCGACGAGCCGGGCGTTCGGGTCGACGTCTACGCGACGCTCGCGCGCCTCGAGCGCGCGCTCGCCGACGCCGCGGACGAGACCACGGTCGAGATCGTCTCCGAGAGCGTGCCCGCCGCGCGCAGCGCGGCGCAGATCGAGGAGGTGCGCGAGCTCGTCGCCCAGGGCGAGGTGCTCGGGTACTTCGAGACGAAGTACGCGCGCGACATGAAGCACGAGGCGCGTACGTTCAACCTGAGGCGCGCGGCCTCGAAGCTCGACGGTCACGTCCTCATGCCCGGCGAGATGTTCGACTTCAACGAGGTCGTCGGGCCGCGCAACGAGGCGAACGGCTACAAGGTCGCTCCGGTCATCGCTCAGGGCGAGCTCGTCGACGGCATCGGCGGCGGCACGTGCCAGATCGCGGGGACGCTCCACGGCGCGGCGTTCTTCGCCGGGCTCGACATCGTCGAGCGCCGGCCCCACACGCGACCGAGCTTCTACATCAAGATGGGGCTCGACGCGGCCGTCGCGTATCCCACGATCACGCTGCGCTTGCGAAACCCGTTCTCGCATCCGGTCGTGTTGCACGAGACGGTGGAGAACGGCTTCGTGCGCGCGGAGATCCTCGGGCCGAAGCGCACGCGCGACGTGACGTTCGTGCGGAAGATGAACGACGTGACGCCGTTCGCCGAAAAGGAGATCCCCGATCCGAAGATCCCGAAGGGCGAGCGCGTGCTCTCGCAGCGCGGGATCCCCGGCTTCCGGATCACCCGGTGGCGGCTGCTCCGCGAGGGATCGTTCGCCGTGCGCGAGCGCATGCAAGACCACTATCCGCCGACGACGCAGATCTGGAAGGTCGGAACGGGCGAGCCGAACCCGAAGTTCGAGCCGCGCGACGACGAGCACCCCGAGTACGTCGCCGACGAGTACCTCGCCATCTCGCAGGGACCGTCGATCGTCTCCCCCAAAGGCGAAAGCAGAGGCGAGAAGAAGGAGCGGGGAGGTGTGACGGTGGAGTCGCGGGTAGCAGGTCGTTACGGCACGCACGGATGGATGGCGCGAGAGGGCTTCATCAAAGACGAGGGCGGAACTGAAAGAAGAAGAGGAGGGGCCGCGCGCAAGCCCTCGACCTCTCGTGGCGACGACGACGCCGTGCAAGTCGACTGACCGGTCGGCGCGCGCACCACCTCCTCGGCTCGCCTCCGACGTCTCGAAGCCGTCACGGAGGTGCGCGAAACTCCGGCCACTTCGCGCGTTCTGCGGGCGCCGATCTCTGCTATCCAAGTAGAGAGGATGGGAGACTCACGCGCGTCCCCTGGCTTCGGGCAGGTCGACCTCGATCTCGATGACGACGGTCTCGAGAACGAGCCGCCGGAGTCTGCGTCGCGGAGCGTCGGCGCGAAGGAGCCGAACACCGGCGTGACGCGACGGAGCGCGTCCGTCCACGACGAGTCGACGCGCGTCGTCGCGGGCGACGTGCTCGCGAGCATCACGCGTCCGCCGCCGGCGTTTCCGCAGAGCGAGCGCACGCGCGCGTGGGCGGAGATCGACGAGCAGCTCCTCTCGGTGGGCGCGCCGCAGGAAGACGACGCGCCGATCTCTTCGGGCGCGCGCACCGGATCGGCGTCGGCATCGGGATCGGGCATCGCCACGCGCGACGACCGCGTCGCCGCGATGCGCGAGCTCTACGCGAAGGGCGACGCCGACGGCGCGCTCGCGCTCGCCGCCACGCTCTCTCGACCGCCCGAGCCGCCGCGAGGTCAGGACTACCCCGACGCGAGCGTGATCATCGAGTTCGGCGAAGACGAGATCAGCGATCCCTTCGGCGGGCTCATCCCGCTCGACGACGAGGGCGACGAGCTGTCGAGCAAGCCCACGGTCGTGCCCCCGCAGCCGCCGCTCTTGACGCTGACCGAGCGCCACAGCATCCCGCGCGTGCTCAAATCTCCCGCCGAGGTGGCGAAGCTGCCGATCGATCATCGCGCGGGCTTCCTCCTCGCCCACGTCGACGGTATGCAGACGCTCGAGGAGATCCTCGACATATGCGCGATGCCCCCCGTCGAAGCGCTCGATCTCATCGGCAAGCTGCGAGAGATGGGCGTCATCGAGTTCGAGTAGCCCGGTCGCCCCGACCGCGACGCGAGAGGGCGCGATGAAGGGCCGCACGGTCGCGCTGGCGATCACCGGGAGCGTCGCCGCGTACAAAGCGGTCGAGGTCGCGCGCCTCTGCGTGAAGGCGGGCGCGAAGGTCTTGCCGCTCATGACCGCGTCCGCCGCGCGCTTCGTCGGCCCCGTGACGCTCTCGGGGATCACCGGCGAGCCGGTCGCGATCGACATGTGGGATCCGGCCTATCCCGGCGAGATGCACGTCGCGATCGCGGCGCGCGCCGACGTCGTCGCGATCGTACCCGCGACCGCCGACGTGATCGCGCGCATCGCGCAGGGCCGCGCGGACGACGTCGTGACCGCGACGGTGCTCTGCGCGCGCGCGCCCGTGGCGATCGCGCCGGCGATGCACCCGAACATGTGGTCGCACCCCGCGGTGCAGCGCAACGTCGCCGAGATCGCGCGGCAGGGGAGGACGACGTTCATCGGGCCGGTGCACGGCGAGGTCGCCTCGGGCGAGAGCGGCCTCGGGCGGATGGAAGAGCCCGCGCGAATCTTCGAGGCCCTCGCGGCGCTGGTCGCGCCGCGCGATCTCGCGGGGAGGAGGATCGTCGTCACGGCCGGGCCGACCCACGAAGCCATCGATCCGGTGCGCTTCCTCGGCAATCGATCGAGCGGGAAGATGGGCTTCGCGATCGCCGCGCGCGCGGCCTCGCGCGGCGCCGACGTGACGCTGATCGCGGGGCCGGTCGCGCTGGCGACGCCGCCGGGGGTGTCGCGCGTCGACGTCGAGAGCGCCGAGGAGATGCAGCGCGCCGTCGACCGCGCGCTGGGCGACGATCTCTCGCGCGCCGACGCGCTCGTGATGGCGGCCGCGGTCGCCGACTTCCGGCCGAGCGCGCCGAGCGCGATCAAGATCAAGAAAGACGCGGGGGCGCCCGCGATCGCGTTGGCGAAGAACCCCGACATCCTCGCGTCGGTCGGCGCGCGGCGGAGCGGAGCGCGCCCCGTCCTCGTCGGCTTCGCGCTCGAGACGGGCGACGACGCGACGGTGCTCGCGTACGCGAAGAAGAAGCTCACCGAGAAGAAGGTCGATCTCGTCGTGGCCAACGCGGCGCACGAGTCGCTCGGTCACGCGGCGAGCCGCGTCGCGATCGTGGCGGGCGAAGGCGCGGAGCCGTTCAGCGAGGGCACGAAGGAGGCGCTCGCCGACCGGATCCTCGATCGGCTCGCCGCGCTCGCCGCGCGTCGATGATCATCGCGCGTCGCGCGCGTCGAGCAGGTCGACGATCGCGCGCGCCGCGTCGTCGGGCTTGCCGCGCGGGACGATCGCGCGGAGCGCGAGCTTCGCCAGGGCGGAGACCCGCGGCGGCGCGTCGTACACGACGAGGGCGACGTTCGCCGTACGCGCGGTCTTCTTGAGCGCGCGTATCGCGTCGATCGCCTTCACGTCGCTGCACTCCGCGTCGATCGCGAGCACGTCCGGCGGATCGCTCGCGACCGCGAGCAGGCCGTCGAGGGCGTTCGTCCACGAGACGGCCGAGGCCCCGCGCGCCTTGCACGCCTTGGCGATCGCGCGCTGCGCCGCGCTCGGTCGGCCGATCACGACGACGTTGCCCGCCGGGCTCGCGATCGCGCGCGGCATCGCGAGCCCGTTCTTCTCGCAGTAGGCGCGCACGTCGTCGGTGCGGACGCGGTACTGCGCGCCCGGCGTCTTGATCGCGGGGAGCTTGCCCTCGCGGATCCAGAGGTAGACCGTCTTCGGATGAAGCTCCCAAAGACGCGCGAGCTCCGAGGGACGCAAGAGCGCCATCGCCCCGAACTATACGCCGGTTGACGGCGGGGCCTCACCTCGACTAGCAAGCCGCCTCGTGGCGGGCTTCGCGACGTCGTCGCGCGGCTGTCGCCACACGCGCGTGGTCGTGGCGCAATCCCTGCCCCCAGGGTGCGCGTCCACACGGGAAGCCGGTGAAATACCGGCACGGCCCCCGCCACGGTGACCGGCGACGATCTCGAGCGTGCCACTGGGAAGATTCCTGGGAAGGGCTCGAGGGAGGATGACCCGGAAGTCCGGAGACCGGACCTCGCGCGGAGACCTCTCGAGAGCAAAGGTGATCCGCGCGGGGCGTGCGCGGATCGGGGTGAAAAAAAGATGAATCGGAAGTGGTTTGCGCTCGCCTTCGTGGCGCCGGCGCTCGGCGCGTGGGCCGTGGGCTGCGGTGACGACGAGATCTACGACGGCAACGACGCCGGCACGCTCGACGGCGGGCCGCTGCCCGACGTGGGCCCGCTCCCCGAGCCCGACGGCGGCCCGCCCCGCATCGGCTGCGGCGACGCCGGCGGCGCGCCCGCGCGGTTGCTCCTCTCGTTCAACACGGTGCCGACGAGCGAGCTCTCGGCGTTCAACCTGGCGACCAAGATGGTCGACGGGAAGAACCAGTACACGAGCGACTTCGGCACGACGTACACGTTCGGCGCGGATCCCTACATCCTCGCCCAGGAGGCCGATCGCGTGATCCGCCTCGACGCGCGTGAGCCGTGGAAGGCCGTGTCGAGCTGGAACGTCCGCGGCGACGACGCGCTCGACGGCGGGATGCCCTACGCGAACCCGTCGGCGATCGTCGTGCCCTCGTGCACGAAGGGCTACGTGCTCCGGTTCAACCGGAACAAGATCGCCGTGGTCGACACCGACGTCGTCGCCGACGGCGGCGCGCCGGCGAGCTACATCGATCTCGCGCCGCTGCTCCAGGCGGGCGATCGCGACGGCATCGTCGAGATGACGAGCGCGCTCTACGTGCCCGGAAAGAATCGGATCTACGTGCTGCTCGGCAACACCGACTTCACGAAGATCGCCGGCGACGGCTACACCGCGCTCTGCGCCGACACGAAGCCCACGATCGCCGCGATCGACGCGACCACCGGGCAGCTCGTGTCGCTCGGCGGCACCGGGCCCGGCGGCTCGATCGAGCTCGCGGGCTACAACCCGCCGCTCGGCACGCCGCTCTGGTACGACGCGGCCGGCGATCGCCTCCTCGTGCTCTCGGCGGGCTGCAACACGGATCTCGGCGACGGCGGCGCGGGTCCCATCGAGCGGCGGCGCGTCGAAGAGGTGAACCTCGCCACCGGCGCCGTCAAGACGCTGCTGCCCCTCGACACGCAGGGGTTCCCGGGCGGCTTCGTGTTCATCGATCAGAACCGCGCCGCGCTCGCGTTCTTCGGGCAGGCGTTCCTCTGGAACCCGGCGGAGACGACGCTGGGCCCGGAGATCCCCGGCGGGCTCGACTACCTCTCGTACGACGGCCAGGGCAACATCGTCGGCGCGCGCGTGAAGTACGTGATGGAGGACGGATCGTTCGTCCCCGGGCCCGTCGAGATCGTGTCGGTGCCGTACACCGACGCGGGAGCGGTCGACGCGGCTTCGGTCTCGGTCCTCGGCGCCGATCCGTTCACCAAGAACCGCGGCGGCTTCCTCTCCGGCGCCGAGGTCTGGCCGCGCCCGTGATCCGCTAGAATGGTGCGGGCGATGCGCTGGATCTTTCACATCGTCCGCACCGAGGAGCTCGGGTGGGGGCGCGACGGCCGCTACGCGCCGCCGTCGCTCGCCGCCGAGGGCTTCATCCATGCATCCTACAGGGATCGCGTCGGCGAGAGCGCGCGGCTGTATTTCCCGGAGGGCGCGTCGCTGCGCGTCCTCGCGATCGATCCGCGAAGGCTCGACGTGCCGATCGAGATCGCGGAGACGCCGCGCGGGCCGATGCCGCACGTTCGCGGGCCGATCCCGGTCGACGCCGTTCGCGTCCTCGAGCCCGAAGCGGTCGAGAACCACCCCGACGGCGTGACCGGGACACGGATCGCGCTCGTCGCGTTCGAAGGGATGACGCTGCTCGATCTCGTCGGCCCCCTCGACGCGCTCTCGCGAATCGAGACGATGGGCATCGACGTCACGACGAGCTGCGAGGTCGTCGCGCTCACGCGCGGCGACGACCGCGCGTCCGTCTGGGCCGCGTGCGGGGCCGCCTTCAGCGTCGCGCGCTATCGCCCGGCGCTCGACGCGTTCGACGTCCTCGTCGTGCCCGGGGGCATCGGAACGCGCGCGCTCGAGCACGACGCCGAGGCGATCGCGTGGATCGACTCCTTCCCACGCAACCGGATCACCGCCTCGGTGTGCACCGGCTCGCTGCTCCTCGGCGCCGCAGGGCGCCTCGCGGGCCGGCGGGCGACGACCCACCGAACGGCGATGGGCGAGCTGGCTCGCTTCGGGGCGACCGCGATCGCCGAACGGATCGTCGACGACGGTCAGCTCGTGACCGCCGGCGGTGTGACCGCGGGGATCGAGCTCGGTCTCCACCTCGTGCGCCGCCTCGCAGGCGACGGCGCGTGGAAGCAGATCTCGACGCAGATGGAGGTCTTCGGGGCGTCAGTCGACTGACGTCGGATCCGGCCCGGCGCCATTTTCCCGAACGCACCTCGAGGCACGCGCCTTGCGTGACGTCGCCGCGTGCTTCGACCGATCTCGCTCTGGATGATGGCCATGGGCCTCGGCCTCTCCGCGTGCTCGGCGTCGCCGGGCGTGCCCGCGCCCGCGCCGCCGGGGGAGAGTCGCGAGCCCGTAGAGCCTCCGGCGCCCGACGAGCAGGTGGCGGCGTGCGCCGCGCAGACCTCGAAGCTCCAGGCCGGCCTCGACAAAGCCCACGGCAACGACACCGACGCCGTGATGGTCGTGAAGGACCCGTCGTGCGGGATGCGCGTCCTGACGAGCGGACCGTCGAAGCTCGACGCGTCACACCTTCATCGCATCGGCAGCGTGACGAAGACCTACGTCGCCGCGGTGATCCTCACGCTGGCGAGCGAGGGCGCGCTCGGCCTCGAAGACCCGGTCGCGAAGTTCGTATCCGGCGTGACGGGCGGCGACGAGATCACGGTGCGTCAGCTCCTGACGCACACGAGCGGGCTCTTCAACTACACGAACGACGAGCAGTTCCTCCAGGTGGCGCGGAAGAAGACGTTCACGCCGCGCGAGCTCGTCGATCTCGCGCTCGCGAACCCGCCGTCATTCGCGCCGGGCGAGGGCTGGGAGTATTCGAACACGAACTACATCCTCCTCGGCATGATCGCGGAGGCGGCCGGCAAGGCGAAGATCGGCGCGCTCGTCCGCGCGCGCGTCTTCGCGAAGGTCGGGCTCGCGGCGACGTTCTTCGACGGCGAAGAGCCCGTCGGCGGCGAGCTCGCGATCGGACGCGACGGGTGGGGCAGGGACGTCACGCGCTTCGCCGATCCGTCGTGGGCGTGGGCCGCCGGCGCGATGGTCGCGTCCCCCGCGGACACGGCGACGTGGATCGAGGCGCTCGGCGCCGGCACCTTCCACGATCCCGCGACGCAGGCGCAGATGCTCGTGCCCACGACGACCGACGACAAGAACCTCGGCTACGGCCTCGGCGTGATGCTCTTCGGCCGCGCGATCACCGGCGGCGCCGGCCCCGGGATCGGCCACGGCGGCGATCTCCCGGGTTATCACACGCAGGCGTTCTACTTCCCGGAGAAGAAGACGACGCTGGTCGCGATCGTCGACTCCGACGCCGAGAGCCCGAACGACGTCAGCGTCGCCGCGCTCGAGGTTCTCTTCCGCTGATCAATCCGATCAATCGAGGCGCTCGTAGCGATAGGCCGAGAAGCGGCCCGAACCCGATCCGCTCTGGAGCGGAACGTAGGTGGTGAAGCCGTTCGGCGAGGCGTCGATGCGGTACTCGACGACGTTGCCTTGACCACGGCCGCAGAGGATCGTGCGCGAGAGCCTGCCGTTCGCGAGCTTCCAGCTCATCGTGAGCTTCGTCGTCGGGTTGCCGTTGGTCCCGTTCGACGCGTAGTACTGCTTGGTCGCCGTGAAGAACACGGTCGTGCGCGACGACCCTTGCTGCGGGTTGGTTCCGCCGTAGTCGACGATCGACGTGACCCCGTACAGGCCGGGCGTGATCGCCGTGAGCGGCATCGTCTGCGCGGGCGGCGGCGACGGATTGGCCGTCGACGCGACGAGGGCGCCCTGCGGCTCGAGGTCGTGGCAGTCGGGCTCGGGGAGCTCGTTCACCGTGAGGCCCGCGTCGACCGGGCCCGCGTCGACCGGGCCCGCGTCGACGGACGGAGGCGGGCCTCCGGCTTCGGGCGCCGGCGGCGCCGCGTCGGGACGCGCGACGACGTCGCCGGCGCCGAACAGATCGGCGTTGCCGTCGCTGCCGCCGCACGACGCGACCATCACCACGAACGGAGCGATGAAGCACGGAGCGAGCGAGCGGCGCATGCCTCGAACGTAGCGCGCTTCGCGGTCTACTTCGAGCCGCCGCGGACGCCCTTGCTCTCTTCGAGCGCCAGGAGGTAGTCGCCGAGCATGCGCCCGCGCCCCTTGATCTCCTCGGGGGTCGAAATCGCGCGCAGGATCCGATCGACGGCGACGCCGTACCGCGCGTCGGGCACGACGCGCGCGAGGCGCGAGAACATCCGAACGGCCGTCACGTTGTCTTCGAAGGGTACGCGCCGCGTCGCGAAGACGCCGACGGCGTCGGGATCGGCGGTGCTCGCGAACATGCCGCCGCCGTCGTCGTCGACGAGCTCGCCGATCATGAAGTCGGCGATCTTGCGCGCCTCGCGGAGGTAGTCGTCGTTCTTCGTGACCTCGTGGAGGCGCACCAGCGCGAGCCCGAACGCCGCGTTGTCGGAGAGGTAGAGGACCTTCGGCGTCTTCTGCGGATCGATCGCGTCGTGCGTGATCCCGCCGCGCGCGCCCGCCCCGTGCGTCGCGAGCACGCGCCGCGCGGCCTTCTCCGCCGAGGCGAGCACCGCGACGTCCTTGGTGGCCTCGAACATGGTGCAGTAGGCGCCGATCGCGAGCCCGTTCTCGCGACCGTACTCGTGCGTGTCGACGCGCGGCATGCCGCGCGTCAGCCGGCGCTTCTCGTCGAGCGCGTAGTAGTCGTGGCCGTTCATGAACGGCTTGTCGCGATCGTGCGCGTTCACGTCGGCGTCTTGCGACGCGTAGAAGGCCCCCTCGGGCCCCTTCATGAAGCGATCGAGGTAGCCGAGCATCGCCTTCGCGCGCGCGAGGTGCTTCGCCTCGCCGGTCAACCGATAGGCGGTCGCGTAGTTGTCGAGCGCCGGCGCCTGGAACGTCATGAGCTTCTCGAAGTGCGGCGCGTCCCAGTGGCGCGCCGCCGAGTACTGGTAGATGCCGCCCCAGACCGGATCGATGAGCTTGCTCTGCTGATCGAGGGTGAAGAGCACGCGGGCGCGCGCCTCCGCGTCGCCCTTCGAGGCTTCGTGCAGGGCCCACGCGTTGTTCCAGCCGAGGGGCGCCTTCTGCGTGCGGCCCCAGCCGCCTTGGGTCTCGTCCCAGTAGTCGTCGAGCTCGACGTCGGTGGCGTGCTGGATCCACGCGAGGTGCTCCTCGGAGAGCGCGGTCCGCGGGTTCTTCACCGGCGCGGCCGGAGCCGCGTCGTCGCGGCGGTTCGCGATGCCGCTGGCGACGACCTCGCGGAGGATCTCGCGGAACTTCTCGGGCGCGATGTAGCCGCGGTACTTGCCGATCTCGGTCGCGTCCGGCGAGAACATCACCGTCGCCGGCCAGCCCCAGTCGCCGTAGCGCTCCTCGAGATCGGGCCGCGCGTCGACGTCGACCTTCACCGCGATGAAGTGCGCGCTCAGGATCTTGCGCACCTCGGGATCGTGGTACGTCGTCGCCTCCATCACGTGGCACCAGTGGCACCACTCGGCGCTGCCATCGAGGACGATGTACTTTCGTTCCGCCTTGGCGCGGGCGAACGTCTCCGGAGAGAACGCGGCCCACGGCAGCTCCTCGCGCGGCGCGCCTTCGGCGAGGGCGGCGTTCGTTCGGGTCGCCGCGCGGGTAGACGCACATCCTACCCCGAGCAGAGCGACCAACAGGCACGCGGGCAGGCGCATCGTGCCGACATTACGCGCGAGCGGCCCGACCGGTTGCGCGCGCGAACGAGCGCTTCACGCGAGGCCGAGGAGCCGCCAGTCGAGGGCGTCGACGAAGCGGTCGGACGTCTTGTAGTCCACCGTCAGGCGCGACCCGATCGCTTCGCCGCCGATCTGGAGGGGCATCGGGCGGGAGAACGTCATGCGCACCTCGGTGGCGAACCAGTCGGTCATGCCGCGGAGCGGATGCTCGCCCTTCCACAGCTTGGGGATGTCGCGCACCGCCGTGGTCGCGGCCTGATCGTAGACCCTCACGTTCATGAGCCCGAGGACGCGCTCGGCGAACGGGTAGGCGCGGAAGCCGTAGCCGAACTCGGGGCAGGTCGCCGCGCCGGCGACGCTGGCCATGCCCTCGTAGAGGATGGCGCCGCGGCCCACGTCGTCGAGGCGCACGATCTTGCGGTCGCGCGTGACGGTGAAGACCTCGCGCCCGAGGTTCTCGACGATGACGTGCGGGCGTCCGTAGACGACCGTCTTTGGCACCGTGCGAAAGAGCATCGCCGAGAGGTAGCCCCACACGCTCTTCGAGATGCGGCTCGACGGCGACGCCTCGACCTGGAGCCGGTAGTCGTCGAGGATCTGCGCGTCCCACCCGCAGCCGGCGAAGAAGGTGAGCACGTCGTTGCACGTGAGGAGGCCGTATCGCTTCGTCGGCACCGCGCCGCCGTGCGAGGCGAGCGCGCGGATGCACGTGTCGAGCTTGCGCGCGCCGAGCGCGTGCGCCCACGCGTTGCCGGTGCCGAGGGGCAGCGCGCCGATGGGAGGGAACGGATCGCCCTTCGGGATCACACGATCGAGCGCGTTCAGGAGCGCGACGGCGGATCCGTCGCCGCCGGCGGAGAGGATGCAGCGCGGATCTCGGATGGTGCGCAGCCAGCCTTCAACCTCTTGGATGCTCTTCGTGAGGCGAACGCTCGCGCCCGGGAGCGCCCGCGCGATCTGCACCGCGATGCGGCGCCCGCCGCGCTTGGCGTTCGCGTTCACGACGATGTGGAAGCCCCGACCTGCGATCATCGCTCGGACCTCAGAGCGCGCTCGCGATCGCGCGGCGCACCTCGGTCATCAGCGTGTCTCGCGCGGCCTTCTTCTCGAGCTTCGCGATCTCGGCGGTCTCGATGACCGGGTGGATCGTGACCTCGACCTCCACGCCGCGGCGCGAGCGCATGCCCTTGGCCGGCAGCACGGCGCGCGTTCCCTGAATCGTGATCGGCAAGACAGGCGCCTCCATGTCGAGCGCGAGGACGAAGCCGCCCTTCTTGAAGGAGAGGAGCTCACCCGTCGGGCTGCGCGTTCCCTCGGGGGCGATCCAGATGTTGGTCCCCGCCGCGAGCTTCTCCTTCGCGATCTGGAGGCTCGCGATCGCGCGCTCGCGGTTGCCGCGGTCGACCTCGATCATCCCGGCGTCGCGGATCGCGCGGCCGAAGAGGGGCAGCCCGAAGAGCTCCTTCTTCGCCACCATGCGCATGTTGCCGCCGAGCACGTGGTAGAGGACGGGCACGTCGTAGTGCGACTGGTGATTGGACATCACCACGAACGCGCGTCGGCGGTCGCCGTGCAGCGAGCCGTCGAGGTGGTCGCGCCCGCGGACGTCGACGCGGATGTCGGCGTTCTGCACGACGTGCGCGGCGAAGCGCTCGAGGCGCTCGTCGCAGTCTTCGGCGCGGAGCCTCCCGCGCGCGGCGTCGACCACGGTCGGCGCCGACACGGCGAGCGCCTCGTAGGCGTTCCGGAGCGACAGCACGAGCGATGCGGATCGCGAAGAGGGCAGACGAGACAAACCGGCGCGCAGAGTGCCACAAAACAGGGCGATTGTGGCTCGGGGCCGATCGCCCCGTCTTTTTGGGCGGGCGCGCTTGAAAGCGGCCCCGCTGCCCCGTACCATCGCACCGCCGCTCTGTGTCGTGCTCGTAATCCTGAATGATCCAGACACGTTGCGTCGGGCGGCGACCCCACGATGACCGCGAAAACGATCCGCTCCGCACTCGGCGTCCTCCAAGACGATCCGGACAACGACAAGGCCTGGTCCGATCTCCGCGAGGCGCTCGGATTCACGGAAGGCGAAGCCGCCGTCGATCCCGGAGATCTCGGCGCCGACGAGCTGGCGCAGCTCCTCGAAGCCGCGCGCCGTGCGCACGAGATGCGTCGCGAGTACGACGCGGTCGCCGATCTGCTCGAGATCGAGGCCGCGCTCGCGACCGGACCGCGCGAGGCCGATCTGGTGAGCGAGCTCGCGCGCGTGCGCGACGACGTGCTCCTCGACGACGCCGGCGCGATGTCGGCGTACCGCAGGCTCCTCGGGCTCCGCCCGAACGACGCGACGGCCGAAGAGGCGATCGAGCGCAGCGAGGCGAAGCGATCCAAGTGGAAGGATCTCGCGCAGCGTTACTTCACCGAGTCGAAGTCGGCGGGCGACGCGTCGTTCAAGAGCTCGCTGCTCGTGAGCGCCGCGGAGATCGCGTATCGCTACGGGCTCCCCGATCTCAGAGACGCCGCCCCCTCGGAAGAAGACGCTTCCGCCCCGCCGAAGAGCAAGCGCAAGGGCGGCAAGAAGAACAAGCTCAAGGATCCGGCGGGCGCGCGCCGCGAGCTGCTCGACAAGATCATCGGCCTGCTCGCCGACGCGCTCGAGCTCGATCCGAAGAACCGCCGGGCCGCGCTCTTGCGCGAGCGCCTCTTGCGCGCCGAGGAGCGCTGGGAGGATCTCGTCGTCGCGCTCGAGAGCTTCGCCGCGGAGGTCCCGGCGAAAGACGAGAAGCTCGCGGCGCTCATCCGCCTCGCCCGCGTGCTCAAGAAGAAGCTCGGCGCGCCCGACCGCGCGACGGGCGCGTACGAGCGCGTGCTCGATCTCTCGCCGGGCCAGAGCGAGGCGATGGGGGCGCTCGTCGATCACTTCACCGAGCGCGAGATGTGGGATCACCTCGTGTCGCTCTACGACGGTCAGCTCTCCGGCGGCGGCGTTCGCCAGGGGCAGGAGGTCGGGATCATCCTCCAGATCGCGATGGTGAGCTGGAAGATGCGGGGCAAGCCCGAGGCGGCGGAGCCCTACTTCGATCGCCTGCGCAAGCTCGAGCCGGCGCACCCGGGAATGCTCGGCTTCTTCCGCGAGTGGTGCCCTGCGAAGGGCGAGCAGGCGCGGCTCGCGCAGATCCTGACCGACGCGCAGCGCGCGATGCCCGACGGGCCGGAGCGCGGCAAGCTCGCCGCCGAGATCGCGTTGCTCGCCGAAGAAGGCGCCAACGCGCAGAAGGCGATCGAGCAGTGGCGCGCCGTGCTGCGCTCGGAGCCGACCAACGCGGCCGCGCGCGAGGCGCTGAAGCGCCTCTACCGGCAGACGGGCACGTTCAACCACCTCGCCGATCTGCTCCGCTCCGAGCTCGAGCGGGTCGCGCCCGACGACGCGGCGGCGCGCTTGCCGATCCTCCGCGACATCGCGGCGATCTATCGCGAGCACATCAAGAGCGACTCTGCGCTCGTCACGGTGCTCTCGCAGATCATCGCCCTCGACGCGCAAGACGCCGAGGCGGTGCGCGAGCTCGCGCGCGTCTACGAGACGCTCGGGCGCTGGCGCGATCTGCTCACGACGCAGATGCGGCTCGCCGAGCTCGAGCCCGACACCGCGCGTCGCGCCGAGCTCTATCGCGCGGTCGCGCGGCGGTGGCTCGATCAGTTCTCGAACGTCCAGAACGCGGTCGAGGCCTTCGAGAAGCTCCGCGAGGTCGACCCCGACGATCGCGAAGCGGTCACGAAGCTCAAGGATCTCTACACGAAGCGGCGCGCGTACCGGCAGCTCTACGACCTCTACGAGGGCGAGCTCGCGCGCACGGAAGGCGCCGAGCGGCGCGCGCTGTGGATGGAGATGGCCAAGATGGCCTCGGATCGCCTCGATCGCGGCGCCGACGCCTCGCGCCTCTACAAGCTCATTCTCGGCGAGGATCCGAGAGACGCCGCCGCCCTCGACGCGCTCGAGAAGCAGGCCGAGCGCGACAAGGACTTCGCCACGGTCGCCGACGCGCTCGAGCGTCGCGCCGATCTGACCGACGACGCGCAGGCGAAGCTCGTCGTGCTCCAGAAGCTCGGGACGGTCTACGCCGATCGCCTCGAGGATCACGCGGGCGCGCTGCGCGTGTGGCGGCGCGTCCTCGAGCTGTCGCCTGGGCACGCGAAGGCGATGCGCATCCTCCGCGACAGCTACCTCGCCATCGGCGACTTCGACGGGCTCTCCGAGCTGTACGCGCAGTCGAGCGATTGGGAGGGCCTCGTCGAGGTGCTCTCGAGCGCGGCCGACCGCGCCGCCGATCTCCAGCTCAAGATCGATCTCTCGTTCCGATCGGCCGCGATCTTCGAGGAGAAGCTCGGCGCGCCGGAGCGCGCGTTCCGTGCCTACGAGCGCGTGCTCTCGGTCAAGCCCGACGATCGCCGCGCGGCCGCGGCGCTCGCGCCGCTCTACGAGGCCGAGGAGAAGTGGGCCCGCTTGCCGGCGCTCTACGAGGTGCTGCTCGCGCACACCGACGACGCCGCCGAAAAGCGTGCACTTTACAAGAAACTCGCCATCGTCAGCGGGAACAAGCTCTCCGACAGGGCGGCCGCGTTTCGCTACGCGGTGAAGGCGTTCGACCTCGCGCCCGCCGAGCCCGCGGCCGTTCGCGAGCTCGAAGAATGGGCGCGCGCGTCCGGCGAATGGCAGGCGTTCGCCTCGGCCCTCGAGGCGCGCGCGAGCTCGAAGTCGACGAGCCTCGACGAGAAGCGTGGGCTCCGGCTCAAGCTCGCCGAGGTGTCCGCCGTTCACACCGGCAACAGCGGCGACGCGATCGGCGCGTACCGCGAGCTCATCGAGGCGAACGAGAACGACGAAGAAGCGATCGCCGCGCTCGACCGCTTGCTCCGCGCGGCGCCCGATCGTCACGACGATCTGCGCTGGCTCTTCCGCCTGCGCGCCAACCGCGTCGAGGCCGGCCCCGATCGCGTCGCGGTCCTCGCCGAGTGGGCGCTGCTCGAAGAGGAGGCCCTCTCGTCTCCCGCCGAAGCGATCGGCCTCTACAAGGAGATCCTCGACGTCGACGCGCGCGAAGTGCGGGCGCTCCGCGCGCTCGGCCGCCTGCTGCTCGCTTCGGGCGACGCCGAAGGCGCCGCCGCGATCCTCCAGCAGGAGCGCGATCTCGAGGAGGGTGGGAGCCGCGTGGCGCGCGAGATCGATCTCGCCCGGCTCTACATGGGTCCGCTGAAGAAGCCCCGCGAGGCGCTCGCGGCCGCCAAGCGCGCGCTCGAGATCGCGCCGAACGACGCCGCCGTGATCGCCGTCGTCGAAGAGCTGCTGCCGCTGTCGGAGACGCGCGGCGCCGCCGCCGTCGTGCTCGAGCAGGCCTACGAGGCGACGGGCGCGTGGCAGAAGCAGGGCGACGTCCTCGCCGTGCTCATCGCCACCGCGGCGTCGAAGGCCGATCGCCTCGCGCTCCACGGCCGGCTCGCCGACGTGAAGGTGAAGCTCGGCGATCTGCCGGGCGCGTTCGAAGTCGTCGCGCGCGCGGCGCAGGATTATCCGTCCGAGCTCGAGCTGTGGGATCGGCTGAGCGTCCTCGCGAACAAGACGCATCGCACGCAGGCCTTCGTCGAAGCGATCGCCGCCGCGGTGCCGGAGAAGGGCGAGACGGGGCTGCCTCCGCACGTCGAGATCGATCTCGCCGAGCGCGCGGCGACGCTCTACGACGAGATGCTCGGCGAGATCGATCGCGCGACGCCGTACCTCGATCGCATCCTCTCGCGCGACCCGACGAACGACCGCGCGTTCGCCCGCCTCAAGCAGATCTTGACCACGCGCGAGCGCTGGGCGGATCTCGAGGCCCTCTACGAGCGCGTGCTCGCCGCGACCGAAGACGCGGGCCGTCGCGCGGACTTGCTCGCCGAGGTCGCCCTCGTCGCCGAGGAGATCACGGGCGACGCGAGCAAGGCGATCCACTACTACGAGCGCATCCTCGAGCTCGAGCCGGGCCACGACCAGGCGATCTTCGCGCTCGACAAGCTCTACGCCGGCCAAGAGCGCTGGCAGAACCTCGCCGATCTGCTCCAGCGCCGCCTCTCGCTCGCGGGAAGCGCGGACACCACGCAGCTCAAGCTGCGCGTCGGCACGCTGCTCTTCAACCGCCTCGGTGATCCGAAGGCGGCCCTCAACCACCTCGAGGAGGTCGTGAGCGCCGACTCGTCGCTCCGCGACGCACGCGAGCTCGTCGAGAAGTGCCTCTCTCACCCCGACCTCCGGCAGCGCGCCGCGATCATCCTCGAGGGCGTCTACGCCGAGCGCGAAGAGATGCGCGATCTCGTGCGCGTGCTCGAGGTGCGCCTCGAGTTCGTCGCCGACGACGTCGAGCGTCGCGAGCTCTTGCGGCGCATCGCCGAGCTCCGCGACGAGCGTCTGACCGACGACAAGGGTGCGTTCGAGACCTACGGGCAGCTCCTGCCGCTCTCGCCCGGCGACGTCGAGGCCCGCCAGCGATACCTCGAGATCGCCGCACGCCTCGAGCGCCTCGACGCGGCCGCCGACGTCATCCTCGTCGCGGCGAAGAACGCCGAGTCACCGCAGCCGCGCGCCGAGCTCCTCGGCGACGTCGCGCGCATCTTCGAGCAGAGCGAAGAGAGCGATCGCGCCGAGGCGATCCACAAGCAGGTGCTCGATCTCGCGCCGGACGATCCGTCGATCGCGCTGCCCGCCGTGCGCGCCCTCGAGCGCATCTACACGGCGCGCGGAAAGAGCAAGGATCTCGCGGACGTCCTTCGCGTGCAGGTGAAGCTCGAGGAGGCCGCTCCCGTGCGGCGCGAGCTGCTCGCGCGCCTCGGCGAGCTCGCCGAGGGCGACCTGAAAGACGACGCCGCGGCCATCGTGGCGTGGAAGGCGCGCCTCGACGACGATCCCGCCGACGAGGGCGCGCTCGCCGCGCTCGACCGCCTCTACGAGCGCGCCGGCGATCACCGCGCCCTCGTCGAGGTGCTGCGCGCGCGCGAAGGTCAGGCCGACGGCGCGGAGGCGCGCAAGGTGCTCATGGTGCGCGCCGCGCAGACGCTCGGCGATCGCCTGGGCGACGTGGCCGAGGCGATCCTCGCGTATCGCGCGGTGCTCGACGACTTCGGCGCCGACCGCGCCATCCTCGGCGCCCTCGCGAGCCTGTACGAGAAGGCGGAGCAGTGGCGCGATCTCGCCGAGACGCTCGAGGCCGAGCTCGCGCTGGCGACGGAAGACGCCGATCGCATCGGCCTGCTCACGCGCCTCGGCGACGTGCGTCGCGCGCGCCTCACGGAGGTGAACGAGGCGATCGAGGCCTATCGCCAGGCGCTCACGCTCGATCCTTCGCACGCGCCTGCGCGCGCCGCGCTCGAGGAGCTGCTCTCCGATCCCGAGGCGCGCCGCGAGGCCGCCGAGATCCTCCGGCCGCTCTACGAGGCGGCGGGGCAGGAGGCCAAGCTCGTTCGCGTCCTCGACATCCAGGTCGAGCACGAGGGCACGCTCGAGGGCCGGCTCGAGATCTACCAGCGCGCCACCGACGTCACGGAAGGACCGCTCGGCGATCCGTCGCGCGCCTTCGGGTACGCCGCGCGCGCGCTGCGCGAGGCCGCGGGCGATCCCGCGATCGAAGGGTGGGTCGCGCACGCCGAGCGCCTCACCGAGCGGCGTGAGGGCGGCGGCGCCTACGCCGAGCTCGTCGCGCTCTATCGCGACGTCGTGCCCGACGTCCTCGACGAAGAGCAGCAGCTCGCGCTCACGCTGCGGGTCGCGGAGCTCGCGCGGACGAAGCTCGCCGACGCCGCGCTCGCGAAGCAGTACTACCGAAAGGCCCTCGACCTGCGCGCCGACGACGCGCGCGCGCTCGTCGCGCTCGAGGAGCTGCACGAAGAGGCCGCGGAGCACGAGCAGCTCCTCGAGATCTTGAAGCGGCGCGCCGAGGGCGCGCCCGACGACGCGTCGAAGATCGCGATCCTCTACAAGGAGGCGCGCATCTGCGACGAGGCGCTCTCCGATCGCGATCGCGCGATCGCCGCGTACGAGCAGGTCCTCGAGGTGGGGCTCGACGCGCCGGCCGTGCAGGCGCTCGAGCGCCTGTACACGGCGTCGTCGCGCTGGGGCGATCTCGTCGCGCTCGCCGAGCGCGAGCTGGGCGCGCCGGATCTCGACGGCGCGCGCAAGGCCACGCTCCATCACGCGCTCGGGCGCGTGCACGAGAAGGAGCTCGGCGAGATCGAGCGCGCGTTCGAGGAGTACGCCGAGGCGCTCCGCGTCGACGCGGCGCACGAGCCGACGATCGCCTCGCTCGAGCACATCATGAGCCAGAAGACCCCGGAGGCGGGTCGCGCGGCGGAGATGCTCGAGCAGGTGTACCTCGCACGGCTCGACTGGCGACGGGTCATGACGGCCATCGACGCCCGCCTCGAAGGGAGCGAAGACCCCGACGAGCGGCGGACGCTCCTCCGGCGCCTCGCGAAGCTTCACGAGGAGCAGGAGGAGAACTACAAGGCCGCCCTCGAGGTCACGGCGAAGCTCCTCGCCGAAGACGTGACCGACGAGAGCTCGTGGTCGGAGCTCGAGCGCCTCGCGCGCGTCGCGAACGCCGAGGATCGCCTCGCGGAGATCTACGCCGCCGAGCTCGAGAAGATCGCGAGCGACGAGCCGAGCACCGCGCGTCTCGCGTTCCGCACGGGCGAGCTGTTCGAGGCCCAGAAGCAGGGCGCGCGCGCCCTCGCGTTCTATCGCCGGGCGTACGCGTTCTCTCCCGAAGAAGAGCAGGCCGCGTTCCACGCGATCGATCGCCTGCTCGCGCAGGGGTCGAAGCCGGCCGAGCGCGTCGCGCTCTATCGCGACGCGCTCGAGTATCGGACGGCGCCGGAAGAGCGCGTCGCCACGCTGCACGCCATCGCGAAGATCGAGGAAGAGGAGCTCTCCGACGACGACGCCGCGGTCGCGACGCATCGCTCGATCCTCGACGTCGACGAGACGGACGCGCCCGCGCTCGACGCGCTCGCGCGCCTCTACACGCGGCGCGAGCGGTTCCGCGATCTCGCCGATCTGCACCGCCGGCGGGCCGAACAGAGCGCGCTGCCGGAGGAAGAGGCGAAGTGGCGGCTCGCGCTGGGCAACGTCCTCGAGTCGAAGCTCTCGGAGACGGCGGGCGCGATCGACGAGCTCGAGGCCGTCCTCGCGCTCGTCTCGCCCCAGGCGAGCGACACCGGGCGCGCGGCGATCGCCGCGCTCGAGTCGATGGTGTCGAACGAAGACCATCGCGGGCGCGTCGTCGATCTCTTGCGGCCGATCTACGAGACCGCCGACGACTGGCGAAAGCTCGTCGAGGTCGCGAAGCATCGCTTCGCCCTCGCGACGACGCCGCACGAGAAGGTCGCGGTCTTGCGCGACACGGCCAAGCTGCTCGAAGAGCGAGGCAGCGATCTCGACGGCGCGTTCGACTGCCTCAAGGAGGCGTTCGCGCTCGATCCCGACGACGGAGAGACGCGCGACGAGCTCGATCGGCTCGCGGTCGCGACCGAGCGCTGGGACGACCTCGCCGACGCCTACGAGCAAGGGATCGCGAAGACCGACGGCATCGGCCAGCGTGAGCTGCTCGGGCAGCTCGCGAAGCTCCACGACAAGCGACGCGACGATCCCCGCCGCGCCCTCGACGCGTGGGATCGCCTCTTCCGGCTCGACGAGAGCGACTCGGGCCCGCTCGACGAGATGGATCAGCTCGCGACGCTCCTCAGCGACTGGGCGACGCTCGTGCGCGTCCTCGCCAAGCGCGCGGAGCTCACGAACGACGACGAAGAGCGCGCGAGCCTCTGGCGTCGCATCGGCGAGTCGCGGCGCGACATGCTCGACGATCCGCAAGGGTCGATCGACGCCTACGAGCGCGCCCTCGAGCTCGAGCCCGAGAGCGCGTTCACCCTCGACAACTTGATCGCGCTCTACGAAGAGAGGAACGACGCCGCGCGGCTCGTCGATCTCTATCGACGGCGCGTGGAGCTCTGCGGTGAAGACGACGGCGACCTCAGGCACCGCCTCTTGCTCGACGGCGCGCGCTGCTACGAGGTGGGGCTCAACGACCGGCGCGAGGCCGTCGTGCTGCTCGGCCAGGCGCTCGCCGCAAAGCCGGGTGATTCCGAGGTGATGCAGCGCCTCGCGGGGCTCTACGAGGCGGAGAAGATGTGGCCCGAGCTCCTCGACAACCTGCGCGAGCAGGCGACCGCCGAGGGCGACGCGGCGGCGCGCGCGGTGCTCACGCGGCGCATCGGCAAGCTCCTCGCGAGCGAGCTCGACGATCACGAGAAGGCCCTCGACGCGTTCCGTGAGGTCCTCGCGACCGCGTACGACGAAGAGGCGGCGCGCGCGGTGCGCGAGATCGGCGAGGCGCGCGACGAGCTCCGTCGCGAGGCGGCCGACGTCCTCGAGCCCGTGCTCCGCGCCGCGGGCAAGTTCGAGGCGCTCGCCGACACGCTCGAGATGCGCCTCCGCGCGCAGACGGAGCCGCTCGATCGCGCGGCGACCCTGAAGACGATCGCGCTCGTGTCGGAGACGTCGCTCAGCGACGTCGCTCGCGCGCAGGCCGCGCTCCTCCGCGCCCTGACCGAGCAGCCGCAAGACGCGGATCTGCACGCGCAGAACGAGCGCGTCGCGAGCCTCCTCGGAAAGTGGGAGCCCTACGCCGACGCCCTCGCCGAGCGCGCGGCGTCGATCTTCGACGCCAAGGTCACAGCCGAGCTCTTCTCGCGGCTCGGCGCGATCGCGGAGAGCCACCTGAACGATCTCGCGCGCGCGGCGGAGGCCTATGCCCGCGCCGCCGAGCAAGGCGGCGACACGCCGGACGTGCTCGGCGCGCTCGAGCGCGTCTACGGCGGGCTCGACGACACGCGCGCGCTCATCGACGTGCTCGAGCGACGCATCACGATCGAGGCGGGCGCCGCAGAGCAGGCGGATCTGCATCACCGGCTCGCGAGCCTCCAGATCGGCGCACAAGGCGACAAGGCACAGGGTCTCGCGACGCTGCGTCTCGCGCTCGAGCGCGTGCCCGGCCACGACAAGAGCCGCGAGGCGGTCGAGCAGCTCCTGCGCGAAGACGCGCTCTTCGACGAGGCGTTCGAAACGCTCGAGGGCGTGTATCGGTCGACCGATCGCGGCGCCGATCTCGGGCGCCTCTACGCGCGCCGCGTCGAGCGCGCCGACGGAACGCGCGAGCGTACGCGCGCCAGGCTCGAGCTCGCGCGCGTCTTGGAGAACGAAGGCGCCGATCCCGCCGCGGCGCAGCGCGCGGTCGAGGCCGCGATCGGCGACGATCCGCAAGACGAGACCGCGCTCGCGGAGCTCGAGCGGCTCGCGGAGCGCACGGGGAGCTGGCCGTCGGCGGCCGACGCGCTCGCGCGGGCGCTCGACGCGGCCGATCGCGCGGCGCGGGGGCAGTCGGGCCCGAGCGTCGCCGCGCTCGCGGCGGGCACGGGAGGCGAGCTGTGGGCGCGCCTCGCGCGGTGGCGTCGCGACCGCGTGGAAGATCCGCGCGGCGCCGAGCTCGCGTTCACGCGCGCGCTCGATCTCGATCCCGAGAACGCCGCGCTCGTTCGCGCGCTCGAAGCGCTGACGCGCGCGCCGGGGCGCGAGCGCGATCGCATCGCCGTCCTGCGCCGCCTCGGGCGGCTCGAGGGCGATCCAGAGCAGAAGCGCGAGCTCGCGCGCGAGGCCGCGAGCATGGCCGAGAACGTCATCGCCGATACGCGGCTCGCCGAGGAGGTCCTGCGCGAGCTGCTCCAAGAGAACGAGGCCGACGCGTGGGCGGCCTCGGAGCTCACGCGCCTCCGCGAGGAGGCGGGCGATCACCAGGAGGTCGTCACGCTCCTCTTGAAGCGCGCGGAGGCCGAGGGCGACGGCGCGCAGGCGGCGGCGCTCCGGCACCGCGCCGCCGACGTCGCGGCCGACAAGCTCGCCGATCGCGATCGCGCGATCGCGCTCTACGAGGAGATCCTCGAGCAGGATCCGACCGACGAGCGGGCTCAGGAGCGCTTGCGCGCGCTCTACGACGAGCTCGGCAAGTGGAGCGAGCTCGCGAAGCTGCTCTCGATGCTGGTCGACAACGCCACGTCGGCGGAGGCGCGCGCGACGCTGCGGCTCGATCTCGCGAAGCTCTCGCTCGACAAGTTCGAGGCGCCGCGTGACGCGGCCGACACGCTGCGCCTCGTCCTCGACGAAGATCCGGACCACGAGGGCGCGGCGCGCGCGCTCGCGTCGATCTACGAGAAGACGGAGCGCTACCCGGAGCTCGCCGAGCTCTGGGCGCAGCTCGTCGAGCGCGCAAAGGCACGGGGCGAGACCTCGCTCGAGCTCGAGCGCCGCGTCACGCTCGCGGTGATCCTCGAGGAGCAGGTCAACGACGCGGGCGCCGCGCTGAAGGCCTACGAGGAGGTCCTCGAGCGCGACGCGACGCATCGGAGCGCGCTCGAGGCGGTGGCGCGGCTCGCCGAGGCGCGCGGGAGCTGGGAGAAGGGGGCCGGAGCGCTCGCGAGGCTGCTCGAGTCCGAGACGGGCGACGCCGCCGTGGCCGTCGCGCTCCGCCTCGCCAAGGCGCGGACGGAGATCGGCGACGACGCCGGCGTCGAGCAGGCGCTCGTGCGCGCGCTCGACGCTCAGCCGAAGAACGCCGACGTGCGCGCGCAGCTCGCGCAGCTCTACGAGAAGATGAAGAGCTGGAACGAGCTGGCGTCGCTCCTCGTCGGCAACGCCGACATCGTCGCCGAGGAGAACCCCTACGAGCCGCCGATCGTCGACGTGACGCTCGCGCGCGGTGGCAGCCTCGCGCCGGGCGCGGGGTCGATGGCTCCGCCGGGCGCGACGGTGCCGCCGCCGCCGGCGCACGTCGCCGAGCAGGTGAAGCTCCTCCGGCGCGCCGCCGAGATCCACATGGCCGAGCGTCGGGCGCCCGACGACGCGGTGCCGATCCTCGAGCGGGTCACGAAGCTCGTGCCCCACGATCGCGAGCCCATGCTCCTCTTGTGCGACGCCTACACCGAGGCCAAGCGCGATCGCGAAGCCGCCGCGGTGCTCGAGCGGGTCATCGCGTCGTTCGGGAACAAGCGCACCAAGGAGCTCTCGCTCTATCATCACCGCCTCGGCCGCGCGCTCGCGTCGCTGGGGAACAAGGACGTCGCGCTCACCCAGCTCGACATGGCGTTCAAGATCGATCCCGGATCGATCGACGTGCTCCGCGACCTCGGCGTGATGGCGCTCGAGGCCAACGATCTCGATCGCGCGCAGAAGACGTTCCGCGCGTTGCTCCTCCAGCGGCTCGACGGATCGAGCGGCATCTCGAAGGGCGAGGTCTTCTACTACCTCGGCGAGATCTCGATGAAGCAGGGCGACAAGGCGAAGGCGGTGCAGATGCTCGAGCGCGCCGTCGAGAACGAGCCCACGCTCGATCGCGCCAAGCAGATGCTCTCCGGCCTCAAGAGCTGATGTTCGCGCGCGCGCTCGCCGGCTGGCTGCTCGGCCTCGTCGCGCGCGCGTGGCTCGCGACGCTCCGCATCGAGCTCGAGATCGACCCCGAGCTGCGTGCGAGGCATGATCTGCCGTGGGTGTTCGCGTTCTTCCACGGCACGCAGTGGCCGCTGCTCGCGTGGAGGCGCAGGCGACCGACCGTGGTCATGGTCAGTCACTCGGCCGACGGCGCGATGCAGTCGCGGGCGCTCACGCTGCTGGGCCTCCGGATCGTGCGCGGCTCGTCGTCGCGAGGCGGGGCGCGGGGGCTGGCGGCGCTCGTGCGCCGGATGAAGCGCGAAGCGCTCGACGCCGCCTTCGCGGTCGACGGGCCCCGCGGACCCTACGGCGACGCGAAGCCGGGCGTCGTGCTCGCGGCCCGCGCGGCCTCGGGGATCATCGTCCCGATGGGGAGCGCGACCGAGCGAGGAAAGGTCTTCGCCCGTGCGTGGGACCGCTTCGCCTTGGCTTGGCCGTGGAGCCGCGTGTCCGTCGTGTTGGGGGCGCCGCTCGCGCCCTCGGACGATCTCGACGCCGATCTCCGCGCCGTGGGGGAGGCCATCCGCGCCGCGAACGCTCGCGCGGCTGCGATCTTGACGCCAGCCCGCCCCAAGATGCTAGCATCGTTGGGATTTTCGGAGAGGTCCGTCGGAGGCGGGACCACGGATTCGTCGCCGTCTCCATTTGGCATTGAATGACTGTGCGGAGGGTTCGGTCCAATGCGAAGGCCCGCATTCCGCCCGCTAGCTTGCGCCGTGGGAGCCTTCGGCGAACACCCCGGCAGGAGAAAAATCGATCATGCGTAGCTCGTCTCTCGCGCTCGTCGGTGTCATCAGCGTCGTCGGCCTCTCGGCGTGCAGCATCACCGCAGACGGCAACAGCGTCACGTTCAAGACCGTGCCGGAGTTCGTCGACAGCAGCCAGCCGGCCAAGTCGTCGACGGGCGACTGGAACGGCGAAGAGATCAAGATCACGAACGCGGGCGTCAACCCTCTGACCGGCGAGGGCGGCATCGTCATCACGGTCGATCCCTCCGCGACGAAGGTCACCGCGAGCGCCATCTTCGCCGCGCGCGCGGACACCGAGTCCGAAGCGCAGCTCTCGATCAAGGACGCCATTCAGACCTTCACGCTCAGCGAGAGCAACGGCTTCCAGATCGCCTGCGCGCACGGCCAGGATCATGGAACCTCGAAGGTCGCGGCGTCGGGCTGCAAGCTCCTCCGCGTCACGATCCCCGCGGGCACCGTCGACAAACCGATGAACCTGAACATCTCGAGCGGGCAGGGCGGCATCCGCTTCAGCGGCACCGTCATCGCCAAGACGGTCCTCGCCAACGAGGCGGGCCTGGGCGACCTCGACATCAAGGTCACCCCCGTGAAGGACGCGGACATCAACCTCAAGGGCGACAACAAGGTCACGCTGTCTCTCCCCAGCGACTTCTCGGCGAAGAGCGTGACGTTGAAGGTCAACGAGAGCAACGAGGCAGACGCGGCCAAGCGCATCATCACGACCGACTTCCAGGGCCTCGAGAACGGCGGGTCGTACCCCACCGCGGGCGCGACGGAGAACGCGGCGGCGCTCATCGCGCTCGAGTCGCGCGGCTTGCTCGACGACTACACCGTCACGCTCAAGCGGCAGTAAACTGCACGTGTGAACGGAAAGCGGTTCTTCTCCACGCTGGTGGTGGCGGGCGCGACGACGAGCTGCGTCTCGTCACCGCTCGTGGAGAGGGCTCGCTTCGTGGAAGACTCGGTCGGCCGAACGTCCGAGGAAGACTGGAAGGGCGAGAAGATCGCGATCGAGCTCGACGGGGCAGGGAAGGGCTCCGCGGGCGCGCTCGAGATCGTGATCGACGCGCAGACGACCCGCGTGTACGCGGTCGCGCGATTCGTCGCCGTCGCCGACGCCGAAGACAAGCCCAGCGCCGATCGATCGATCGACGAGGCGAAGAAGACGTACCAGATCACCACGAGCGGCGACACGATCCGCGTCGTCTGTCGTCACGGCCAGGCCGCCGGCAGCTCCGCGGCCGAAGATTCGGGCTGCGAGACGCTCAGCGTGTTCGTCCCCGCGGGCGACGCGGCGCGGCCGGTCGCGCTCTCGGCCCGCGCCACGCAGGGGACGATCCTGGTGGCGGCGGGCGGCGCGACGCTGCGCGAGCTCGAGCTGCGCGCGGAGAGAGGCGGAATCGACGCGACGGTCGCGACGGCCGCCGGGGCGAAGATCTCCGCGATCGCCGAGACCGGCGACGTCGTCGCGCGCGTTCCGCCCGACTTCGCCGCCGACGTCGTCACGCTGTCGGCGCCGGGCAAGATCGACGCCTCGGCGTTCCCCGACGTCGAGAGCGGGCGCGGGCGCGGCCCTCAGGGCCTGGGCGCGCGCGCGATCGAGCTCGTGTCCCGTGACGGCAGCGTCACGCTCGCTTCTCGGTGACGCGCGCGATCGCGTCGATCTCGACGCGGGCTCCCTTCGGGAGGGCGCTCACCTGCACCGTGGCGCGCGCGGGAGGAGCGGCGGTGAAGCGCTTGGCGTAGGTCTGGTTGACCGCCTGGAAGTCGCCGAGATCGACGAGGTAGATCGTCGTCTTCACGACGTCGGCGAACGAGCAGCCCGACGCGGCGAGGACCGCGGCGAGGTTGTCGAGCACGCGCTCGGTCTGCGTGGCGATGTCGCCGGTGACGAGCTCGCCCGTCTTCGGATCGATCGGGACCTGCCCGCTCAGGAAGACGAGATCACCCGAGCGGATCGCCTGCGAGTACGGACCGATCGCGGCGGGCGCGTCGTGGGTCGAGATGGCCTTCATGGCCGCCACTCTCGCCCAAGCGCGCGCGAGCGACAAGGGCCGGCCCGCAGCGCTAGGGAACGAGATCGCACACGACGTCGTCGAAATCGACGATCCACTGGCGCGCCGAGACGGCCGTGCCGGGGCCGAGCTGGAAGCGCGCCTCGGTGGCGGGCTCGGCCTTCGGGGCCGGGCTCGGAACCGAGGTCGCGGTGGCGGCGAGGATGAGCACACCGTCGAGCCGAACCGTCGTACGCGGCACGGTCGGCCGCATGTCGATCGCGATCGTGACCCACGTGCCGTCGGCGATGCTCGCCGATTTGGTGCTCTGGAGCACCGTGCCGCCGTCGAGGACCGTGCTCGCGAGCGTCGCGGTGAACGACGTCGTGGGCGCGGGACCGAGCTGCAAGCCCAAGCGGCTCGAGACGTCCGGTGAGGGGAGGAGGAGGTCGAGGAAGTAGATCCCCTGCGCGGTGTCGCGCTGGACGACGCGCATCGCGAACGAACAGGTCATCCCCTTCGTCGAGCCGAGCGATGCCGCCGCCATCGCCGCGACCGCGTTCGCGCCGACCGTCGCCTGGAGGACCCGCGGCGGCGAAGGCGCGCCCGGCGCGAGTCGGGGCACGAGGGTTCCCTCGCCGATGAGGTAGGGCATCCACCCGCTCGAGGCGACCCCGTCGAAGTCGTCGCAGAGCCAGTGCGGCATCATGCAAGGACGAGCGCCGGCCTCCGGCGTTCGTCCGCCTTCGCGGCCCGAGTCCGGAGGGTCGCCGTCTTGTACGCCGCCTCCGTCGAGGCCGGCGTCGTCGTCGCCGCCCCCGTCCGGCAGGCCAGGCTCGTCGCCGAACGAGGCGCAAGCGCCCGCGGCGCCGAAGCCGGGCGTGAGCGCGACGAGCCAGAACGCGAAACGCTTCACGCTCTACGAAGAGAATCCCAGGCGCGCCGGACGGTCAAGGTTGCTGTCAGAGCGATTGTCGTCCCGCGAGCGCGCGGCCCATCGTGATCGGATCGGCGTATTCGAGCTCGCCCCCGTGAGGCACGCCGCTCGCGATCCGCGTCATCGTCACGCCGAGGATCGCGAGCTCTCTCTTGAGGAGGAGCGCGGTGGCTTCGCCGTCGACGCTCGGGGGCGTCGCGACGATGACCTCCGTCACGCCGTCGGCCGCGATGCGCGCCGCGAGGCGCGGGAGCGGCAGCTCCTCCGGGCCGATGCCCTCGAGCGGCGAGAGCAGGCGGCCGAGCACGAAGTAGCGGCCGCGCATCGCGCCCGTGCGCTCGATCGCCATCAGATCGTGCACGCGACCGACGACGCAGAGCAGCCGCGCGTCGCGCTTGTGGTCTCGGCATATCGCGCACGTCGTCTCGGGCTCGTTCGGCACGACCTCGGCGATGTTTCCGCACCGATCGCAGGGCCGGAGCTGATCGTGGAGGGTCGCGAGCTCGGCGCCGAGATCGTGCGCGATCTGCGGATCGGCCGTCAGCAGGTGCAGCACGTAGCGCTGCGCCGTCTTCTCGCCGACGCCGGGGAGCCGGGAGAGGAGCGAGACGAGGCGCCGGAGCTTCGGAGACTCTTGCATCGACGAGGCGTCAGAGCATGCCGGGGATCTTCACGCCCCCCGTCACCTTCGCGAGCTCGGCCTCCATCGCCTTCTCGGCCTGCTCGAGGCCGGCGTTGACCGCGGCGCAGACGCCGTCGAGCGCGAGCTCGATGCCCTCGCTCTTCAGGAACTCGGGGTCGACCTCGACGCGCGAGACCTTGCCCGCGTACGTCACGGTGGCCTTCACCTTGTCGCCGACCGCGGTGGCGGTGACCTCCTTGTCGCCGCACTCCTTCTTGACCTGCTCGATCTTGCGCTGCATGCGCGCCGCCTGGCGCATCAGCTCGTTCATTCCACCGCTGAACTGACCCATCTCTCAATCCTCCTGCGCGGGAAGCCGGATCTCTCGGAGCTCCGCGTCGAAGATCGCGATCGCCTTCTGGACGAGCGGATGCTTCTCGACGGACGCGCGCGCCTCGGCGCGCGCGGCTTTGCGTTTCGCGGCGTCGAGCGACGCGACGCTGCCGCCCTTGCTGCCCGGCGCCGCGACGTCGAACTTCACGACGGTGTCTGCGCCGAAGAACGCGCGCGCCTCCTTGGTCACGAGCGCGTTCGCGTCGCTCTCCTCGGCGCGACCGTCTTCGAAGGAGCCCGCCTCGAAGCCGAGGACGATCCGATCGCGGGTGACGACGGTCGGCACAGCGAGCTCGAGCGTCGCCCAGATGCTCGGGCTGAGCGGCTGGATGCGCGCGAGGATCCTCCGCCACGTCTCGATGGGCGGCGCCTCGATGATCGCGCTCGGGGGCAGCGGCGTGACCTCGGCGGGCGCGGGCTCGTCGGGGATCGGCGCGGGCGTAGGCGCGGGCGCGGCGTCGAGCGCGAGCGCGCCGCTGATCTGCGGCGCCGGCTGCGCCCGCGAGATCGGAGCGACCCGCGGCGCGGTCGACGAGGGCGCCGGCGAGGCGAACGTGCCGGCGGGATCGCGACCACGCGACGGGCCGCCGCCCGTTCCCGCGCCGGTGCCGCCGCCGCCGCGCGTGGGCGGCGGCGCTCCGCTCGCCAGGCGCTTCTCGAGCTCGCCCAGGCGCACGAGCAGCTCGTCGATCGGAAGGAGCGGCGGCCGCCGCGCGAGGCGCACCAGCGTGATCTCGAGCGCCGCGCGCACCTGCCCGCTCTTGACGATCTCGTCGTATCCCTTCGAGAGGCCCGAGAAGAGGCGCGTCAGATCGTCGGTCTCGACCTTCTGCGCGAGCGCGAGCACGTCGGCGATCTCTTCGTCGGCGATGTCGAGCAGCTCGCGCGCCTGCGCTTCGGGGCACACCTTGGCGACCACGATGTTGCGGACGTGGCGGAGCAGATCCCGACAAAGATGAACGAGATCGAATCCTTGGCGTGAGACGGCGTCGAGCACCTCGAGGGTGGTCGCGGCGTCGCCCGCGAGCACGGCGCCCGTGAGCTTGCCCATCACCTCGCGATCGGCGACGCCGAGCACGCGGGCCACGTCTTCCGCGGTGATCTTCTCGCTGCCGTAGGCGATCACCTGATCCAGCAGGCTCATCGCGTCGCGCATCGAGCCCGCCGCCTCGCGCGCGAGGATCGAGACGGCGCCGGGCTCCGCGGCGATCTTCTCGCGGCCGAGCACGTCGTCGAGCCGCGCGCCGATCTGCTTGGCGCTGACGAGCTTGAAGTCGTAGCGCTGGCAGCGGCTCAGGATCGTGACCGGCACCTTGTGCACCTCCGTCGTCGCGAAGATGAACTTCACGTGCGGCGGCGGCTCTTCCAACGTCTTCAAGAACGCGTTCCACGCCGCGTTCGAGAGCATGTGGACCTCGTCGACGATGTAGATCTTGAAGCGATCGCGCGCGGGCCTGAAGGCGAGGCCCTCCTGGAGCCGGCGCACCTCGTCGACGCCGTTGTAGCTGGCCGCGTCGATCTCCTGCACGTCCATGTCGACGCCCGCGGCGATCTCGGTGCACGCGGCGCACGTCTGGCAGGGCGTCGCGGTCGGCCCGGTCGCCTTGCCGCCTTCGCCGAGGCAGCTGAGGCATTTGGCGAGGATGCGCGCGCTCGTCGTCTTGCCGACGCCGCGGACGCCGGTGAACAAGAACGCGTGCGCGACGCGGTCTTGTGCGATCGCGTTCGCCAACGTCTTCGTGACGTGCTCTTGACCGATCAGATCATCGAACGACTGCGGCCGGTACTTGCGAGCGAGGACGAGATAGCTCACGGCATCGTCCGGGATACCGCAGTCGCGCCCAGGATGCGAGCGTCGCCGGTCGTCGACGCGCTTTCAACGCTCGCAGCGCAGCTCGCCCCCGGCGGTGGCGGTTTGCTTCGCGCGCGCGCCTTGCTCCGCTTGCTCCGCTCGCGCGCAGCTCGTCGCGACGAACGAGCCCGTGACGCGGTCGTGCCCGAGCTTCAGATCGAACGTGCCCTCGACGCGCGACGCGTCGACGGCGACGAGCGTGACCTTCCCGCCGAGCGCGACCACGCCGCGTGTTTCGCACGCGGGACCCAGCCGGTCGAGGCGCGCGTTGATCGTCATGGCGGGAGCGGTCGCGAACGGCTCAGGCAGGCCGTACGTCCCGGGACGGAGCTCGCGATCGCCGTCGATCTCGAGCGTGAGCGTTCGCTCGCCCGGGTGCACGACGTTGGGCGCGTCGCACGCCGCCGCGCGATCGCGCAAGGCGATGCGCACGCCGCGACGTGCTTCGTCGCGGTCGGACATCACCCCGAAGACCGCGACGGCGTCGGCCACGACGACCGCCTCGCCGCCCACCGTGCCGACGATCTCCCCCGAGCCGGGCACGCGCGCGCCGGGGGCCCGGGGCTCGGCCTCCGCGGCGATCTGCTCGGTCTCCTGCGACGACGTCGTCGCCGGCGCGGTGCAAGCGACGTTCGCGACGGCGAGGACGAAGGCGACGGGGCCGAAGAGCGCGCGCACGAGAGCATCGACGAGCACGCCGCGTGCCGCGCGCGGAACCCCGCGGAACGTCGTCTCGACGCGAGCCGTGTAACAGCGCGGTCTCGCCGCTGTAACGGCGAGACCGGATCGCGCGCGAACCTACTGAGCCTTCTTCAGCTCGGTGACGAGCTCGGGCACCGCGGTGAAGAGATCGGCGACGAGACCGTAGTCGGCGACCTGGAAGATCGGCGCGTCGGGGTCTTTGTTGATCGCGACGATCGTCTTCGATCCCTTCATGCCGGCGAGGTGCTGGATCGCGCCGGAGATGCCGATGGCGAAGTACAGCTTGGGCGCGACGACGCGCCCGGTCTGACCGACCTGCAGCTCGGCGGGGGCGTACCCTGCGTCGCACGCGGCGCGGCTCGCGCCGACCGCGGCGCCGAGGAGGCCGGCGAGGGGATCGAGCACCTCGGCGAAGCGCTCCTTGAGCGCGCGACCGCCGGAGACGATGACCTTCGCCTCACCGAGATCGGGGCGCTCGCTCTTGGCCGCGCCCATCGAGACGAACTCGACGCGCTCGGCCGCGGGATCCTTCGCCGCGAGGGCGACGTCTTCGACCGGGCTCGCGCCGCCGCTCGGCTCCGCGGCCGCGAACTCGCTCTGGCGGACGCTGACGACCTGGAGCGCCGTGGTGAGCTCGCACGTCGCGAACGCGTTGCCCGCGAAGACCGGACGCTTGAACGTGAGCTTGCCGCCCTCGGCCTTCACGCTGCTGATGTCGGGCACGTAGCCGGCGCCGAGCTTGGCCGCCACGCGAGGCGCGACGTCCTTGCCGAAGGAGCTGGCGGTGACGACGACGATGTCGTGGTTGCCGCTCTTGGCGACCGCCGCGATCGTCGGCGCGAAGCGCTCGGCGACGGTGTTCGCGAGGTAGGCGTCGTCACAGACGAGCACCTTGGCCGCGCCGTAGCCGGTGACCTCGGCCGAGGCCGCCTTCGCGCCCTGCCCGAGGACGAGGATCGTGAAGGGCTGTCCGACTTCCTTGGCGAAGGTGATGGCCGAGTGCGTCGACTTGCGCACCTTGCCTTCGTACATTTCCGCGATGACGAGAAGATTTGCCATGGTGTTCCTCGTCTCCCTCAGAGCGCCTTCGCCTCGGAGCGGAGCTTCTCGACGAGCTCCGCCACGGTCTTGACCTTGATGCCGGCCTTGCGCGCCGGCGGCAGCTCGAAGCCGCTGTACTTGATCTTCAGCGTCGCGTCGGACGCGAGATCGGCGAGCTTCATCTCGACGAGCGGCTTCTTCTTCGCCGCCATGATCGCCATCAGCGCGGCGAAGCGCACGCCTTCGGGGTAGTTGTGCGCGTCGGCCGTGTGCTTCGACTTCACGCTCTTCGGCGCGACGATGCGGAGGTCGACGGAGACGACCGCGGGGAGCGTCACGCGAAGGTTGATCGTCCCGCCGTCGACCTCGCGGCCCACGAGCAGCGACTTGTCGTCTTCGCTCTGGATCGAGCCCGCGAAGGTCGCCTGCGGCCAGCCGAGGTACTCGGCGAGGAGCTGGCCGACCTGGTTCGAGTCGCCGTCGACCGCCTGCTTGCCGATGAGGACGAGATCGGGCTTCTCCTTCTCGACGAGCGCCTTGAGCGCGCGCGCGACGAGATCGCCGTCGAGCTGATCGTCGGCCGCGTCGATGCGGATCGCGCGATCGGCGCCGGTCGCGAGCGCGCCGCGGAGCGTCGTCTCCGTTTCCTTCGGTCCGAAGGTGACGACGACGACCTCGCCGAGGCGGGCCTTGGGGTTCGCGCCGTTCTCCGTGAGCCTGAGCGCGGTCTCGACCGCGTACTCGTCGAAGGGGTTCGGCTTCCACTCGAGACCCGTCGTCTCGAGCTTGCCGGCGTTGACCTTCACCTTGTTGGCGTTGTCCGGGTCGGCAACACGCTTGAGCGGAACCAGTATCTTCATGCGGCGCCTCGTGAGGAGGATGAATGGCGATTCAGTTCCGGCGGTTTTAGGGGGGGCGACGCGCGGTGTCAACCGGCCTCGCAGCGTGGCGTTTTCCTCCGTCCTTGTTCGTCTTTTTCCCGGCTAGGATGGACCGACGCCGCCATGCTCACTTGCGACTTCCTCGTCATCGGGAGCGGCGTCGCCGGCCTCTCGTTCGCGCTCGAGGCCGCGGCGCACGGCGAGGTGATCGTCGTCACCAAGCGCTCGCGCGACGAATCGAACACGAAGTACGCCCAGGGCGGCATCGCCGCCGTCCTCGACGCGACCGACTCCTTCGGCGCGCACGTGAAAGACACGCTCGACGCCGGCGCGGGGCTGAACCACGTGCGCGCCGTCGAGCTGTGCGTCCGCGAAGGCCCGGAGCGCATCGGCATGCTCCAGGAGATCGGCGCCGAGTTCGATCGCGCGCAGGCGACCGCGCACGCCGACGAGTCGAGCCCGCGCCTGCCGACTTCGAGCGGCGGTCTCGACCTCCACCTCGAGGGCGGGCACAGCGCGCGCCGCATCGTGCACGCCGGCGACATGACCGGGCGCGAGATCGAGCGCGCGCTCGTCGAGGCCGTCACGACGCGAAGAACGTCCGCGTCCTCGACGAGCACATGGCGGTCGACCTCATCACGCTCGCGAAGTACGGCGGCCCCGAGGTGTGCGCCGGCGCGTACGTGCTCGACGTCGAGCACGGCAAGGTGGTGACGATCCTCGCGCGCGCGACGGTGCTCGCGACCGGCGGGGCGGGGAAGGTCTACCTCTACACGACGAACCCCGACGTCGCGACCGGCGACGGCATCGCGATGGCGTTCCGCGCGGGCGCCGAGATCGCGAACATGGAATTTTATCAGTTCCACCCGACGTGCCTCTTCCACCCGCAGGCCAAGAGCTTCCTCGTCAGCGAAGCGCTCCGCGGCGAGGGCGCGATCCTCCGGCGGCTCGACGGCACGCCGTTCATGAAGGGCCTCGATCCCCGCGCCGAGCTCGCGCCGCGCGACGTCGTCGCGCGCGCGATCGACCACGAGATGAAGCGAAGCGGCGCCGAGCACGTCCTGCTCGACATCACGCACAAGGACGCCGCGTTCGTGAAGGATCACTTCCCCGGCATCTACGCCGAGTGCATGCGCTACGGGATCGACATCACGCGCGAGCCGATCCCCGTCGTCCCCGCCGCGCACTACCTCTGCGGGGGCATCACCACCGATCTCGACGGGCGTACGACGATCCCGGGCCTCTGGGCGATCGGCGAGTGCGCGCACACGGGCCTCCACGGCGCGAACCGGCTCGCGTCGAACTCGCTGCTCGAGGGGCTCGTGTTCGCCCACCGCGCCGCGCTCGCGCTCGCGTCGATCGATCGCTCGAAGGCGTTCGCCGCGGTGCCCGACTGGGACGTCGGCGAGGCCGTGCCCAGCGACGAGGCCGTCGTCGTCACCCAGAACTGGGACGAGCTCCGCCGCCTGATGTGGAACTACGTCGGCATCGTCCGCAGCGACAAGCGCCTCCGGCGCGCCGCGCGCCGCATCGCGCTCCTCCAGGAGGAGATCGCCGAGTACTACTGGAAGTACTTCCTCACCCGCGACTTGCTCGAGCTCCGCAACATCGCGACGGTCGCGCAGCTCGTCGTCGAGTGCGCGTCGGCGCGGCACGAGAGCCGCGGGCTGCACTTCACGCTCGATCATCCCGAGACCGATCCGAAGATGGCGCGCGACATGGTGCTGAAGCGCGGCGTGTCGGCTCACCTGTTCCCGGGCGGGCGCTGAGATGGACAGCACGCCGCCCGAAGCGCAGGAGAGGCCGCTCTCGTTCCTCGCGGCCGCCTTCTGGACGCTCATCGTCGGCATCCTCTATTACGCGACGGTCGTCGTCGTCGATGCGGCGCGCCCCGGGGCGCTCACCGACGTCGTGAGCCGCACGACGTGCACCGTCCTCGTCTACTCGATCTGCTTCTTCGCGCTCCTTCGCGTGCACGAGCCGGAGGCCTCGATCCGCCAGGTGCTCGCGCTCCGCCGGCCGCCCGTCGCGCTCCTCCTGCTCGGCGCCGCCGTCGGCGCGGGGATGGCGCCGGGGGCGATGTGGCTCAACGCGACCTTCCTCGCGCGCTTTCCTCCGCCGGCCTCCGAAGTCGAGGCGGTCGCGACGCTGCTCGCGGCGCCGACGCTCGCGAAGAAGATCGCCCTCGTCGTCACGCTCGTCATCGTCGCGCCGGCCTGCGACGAGCTGTTCTTCCGCGGCGCGCTCTTCACGCCGCTCAAGCGGGGCCGCCGCGCCGAGTCGGTGATCCTCGCGACGGCGGCCTACGACACGCTGCTCGGCGCGAGCCCCCACGAGATCGGATCGATGCTCGCGGTCTCGCTCGCCTTCGCGTGGCTCCGCGCGGTGAGCGGCAGCGTGTTTCCCTCGCTCGTGGCGCGGACGGCTTTCTTCGCGGTGCAGGTCGTGCCGCTCGTCATCGACCGGGAGCCGAAGTACACGCACGCGGTCGCCCTCGGCGGCGCGGCGCTCGCGATGCTCTCGCTCGCCGCGGCCTCCGCGATCGGCAAGCGCAGCGCGCGCGTGCTCGAGGCGCGCCTGCAAGACGGCTGAGCGCGCGTGTTCGAGCGTGTTCGTTCGCCTCGCCTGAGGCAAAGGAACACGAGCGGAGCGACGTGAGGCGGCACTTGCGACGCTCTGCGCGATCTCGCGGGGAGCTCGAGCGGGCACCACGCTTGCACACGGGCCGAGCTGAGTCAGCCCCCAACAAGGAGCCGAGGATGCGCACTCTCGTCATGACCGGTCTCGTGGTCGCAGCGTTCGCGACGTTCATCGCATGCGGAGGGCCGAGCGAGCCTCCGCGGGAGCCCAGCGCGGAGACGGCTGCTGCTCACAACGAAATGGCGGAGAAGCCGCCGACGACCCCGCAGCATCCCCCCATGGCCGCGACGCCGCCGGCGCAGGAGACGGGCATGGAGCCCGACACCTCCGCGCTGCCGGCGCCGAAGGTGTTGAGCGACGCCGAGATCGTCGCCGTGACGCAGGTCGCGAACAAGGGCGAGATCGATCTCGGCGAGCTCGCGAAGAAGAACGCCTCGAGCCCGGAGGTGAAGACGTTCGCCGTGATGCTCGTCACGCAGCACCGCGACGCGGAGAACAAGGGCAAGGCGATCTCCGACAAGGCCAAGATCGCGCCGGCCGAGAACGAGACGTCGACGCAGCTCAAGAGCGAGCTCGAGACGACCTCGTCGAGCCTCAAGAACCAGAAGGGCAAGGAGTTCGACAAGGCCTACATCGACTCGCAGGTGAAGGCCCACCGCGACGTCATCGACACGATCGACAAGAAGCTCCTGCCTGCGGCGCAGAACCCGGAGCTCAAGTCGCACCTGATGGAGGTGCGACGTCACTTCGCCTCGCACCTCGCGAAGGCGGAAGATCTCCAGCAGAAGCTCCAAGCGGCGCCCGCGCAGCACGCGCCCAAGCCTGCGCCGGCGAAGCCGGAGAAGAAGGCGCCGAAGAAGTGAGCCCGTGAGTCAGCTCGTGTAGAGCGGCTCGATCAGCGCGAAGCGAACGACGGGGCTGAGCCGGTAACGCGTCTTGCCGTGCTCGCCCGCGTCGCGCACGCGCTCGATCGCCGAAGGATCGCCGAGCAGATCGCGGACGCGGGAGATGAGCACGCGCACGCGGTGCTCGGCGTCGGCCGACTCCGGGCCGGGCCCGCCGGCGGCGCGCAGGATCTCTTCGGCCGAGAGGCCCTCGCGCGCCCGCCGCAGGAGCTGCACGACGAGCGGCTCGAGGGCGCGGCGCCGCTCGAGCGAGACCTCGCGGCCGGCGACGCGGAGCTGGTGGGTGATCGTGTCGACGACGAGATCGGTGCCCTCGACCGCCGTGTTGAGCTCCGACGACCGCACGCGCGTCACGCCCTGGGGTGTCGTCACGTAGATGAGCGTCTCGCCCTCGGGGAGCATGTCGAACTCCGAGGAGTCGTCGGCGCCCACCGCCGGGAGGCTCGGGAACGACCCGCGCGACGGCGGCGGGATGCTGGGGAACGACGCGCGCGAGGGCGGCGGCATGCTCGGGCTCCGCGACGGAGGCGGCATGCTCGGCGGCGCGTTGCCCGTCGTCAGGATCGCGATCATCTTCTCGGCGTAGCGCACGACGCGGCTGTCGCCGCTCTTCAGCGCCATCTGCCAGAGGTTCGCGCTCGGCTGCCGATCGGGCAGCACCCATCCGTGGCGGTCGCCGGAGAGGGCGGCGCGCTCGACCGCGACGCGCGTCGTCTCGGCGTCGCCCATGGCGAGCGCGCAGCGCGCGATGACGAGGTTCAGCGACCCCGTCACGAACGCGTCGGGCAGGCGCTCGGCGTGCGGGAGCGAGGCTTCGAGCGCCTCGGCGTGCGAGCCGCACGCCTCGAGCGTGCGCGCGCGCGTCGCCACGAGATCCTGCTCGTCGATCGCGTCGACCTGGAAGAGGTCGGCGCGGAGCTTGTCGGTCTTCGCGAGCCACTGCTTGGCGGCCTGCGCGCGACCGAGCATCGCGAGCGCGAGCGTGCGATGCCCCGCGAGCTGGTAGCGGAGCGTCGGCTGCTCGAGGTCGCCGAGCGCGGCGTGGGCGTCGTCGAGCGCCTGGAGCGCGGCCACCGGACGATCGGCGGCGATCTCGACGATCGCGAGCACGTCGTACGCGTCGGCGTGACGCCAGCCCGCCGCGATCTCCGCGGCGATCTGACAGGCGGTCGCGGCGTTGACGCGCGCGTCGTCGAACTGACCGATCGATCCGAGCGCGATGGCGAGGTTGCCGTGCGCGCGCATCGCCGCGAGCCCGCGCGCGGCCGACCGCTGGAGCGCCGTCGAGTAGTGCTTCGCCGCGGTGCGCGGATCGGCGAGGCGCATCGCGAGGTGACCGAGCGACATCGACACGGCGACGCGCCACGCGCCGTCTTCGAGGCGCTCGGCGACGTGCTCGGCGAGGCGGAGCGCGGCCTGCGCCTGCTGGACGCGGTTGAGGCGCAGCTCGAGCTGCGCGCTCGTGAGGTGCATGTCGAGCTGCTCGCGGAGCCCCGCGCCGCGGGGCGCGACCGTGAGCGCGCGCGACGCCTGGCGGAGCTCGGCCTCGGCGTGATCGGCGCGGCCGTCGATCGTGCAGAGGATCGCGCGCTCGATCGCGAGGCGCGCGGTGTCGAGCGGGTTCCACGACGACGGCGAGCTCGGCAGTGAAGCGGCGAGCTCACGCGCGCGATCGACGCGGCCCGTCTCGCGATACGCGCGCAAGAGGCGCACGGCGAGCGCGGGATCGAGCCGCGATCGCCCCGTGAGCATCTGCTCGGTCCACGCGACGAGGAACTGCGCTTCGTCGGCGGCCGCGAGGCGGTCGAGGAGCTGGGTGACCGCGTGCATCGGCACCGAGTCGGTGCCTGGCGGCGACGAGAGACGCGCGTCGCCCATGGACGACGGCGGAACGCTCGTACGCTGCGAGGGCGGCGGCGCGCCCGGCCGAACCGACGGAGGCGGCACGCTCGCGCGCTGCGAAGGCGGCGGTTGCGTCCTCGTCGACGTCGGCACGGGCGGTGCGCCGGCGGGCGGGGGGATTGTGGGGAGAAAGGCGCGGCGCGCCATGCGAGGATCATACCTTGATCGACCGGGCTCGCACCAGTCCTCGTGACTCCATCCCTTTCGTATCTTTCTCGCTCTTTCTCCTTCACTCCGCCCTCTTGCCGCCCGCGCCTTTCTTGTAAGGTGCGCCCCGAGATGGAGCCCGCCCTCTCCGAAGAGACGTCGCCGCTCGATCGCGGCATCGAACCGGCGCTGCGCGAGGTCGCGACGAACCTCTACCGGCACATGGTCCGCCTGCGGCTCGTGTCCGCGCGCATGGTGCAACTCCAGCGCGCCGAGAAGATCGCCTTCCACGCCGCCTGCCTCGGCGAAGAGGCGGTGATCGCGGCGGCGGCCCTCGCCGCGCGGCCGGGCGACTGGATTTTCCCCGGCGTTCGCGAGTGGGGGAGCGCCCTCGTGCGCGGCATGCCGATCGCGACGTACGTCCATCACGCGTTCGGCAGCGGCGAAGATCCGGCGAAGGGCCACGCGGCCCCCGATCACCCGCCCGCTCGCCGCTTCGCCGTCGCGCCCGCGAGCGGCATCCTCGGCGCCCACGTGCCGCAGGCGGTCGGCGCGGCGTGGGCGGCGAAGATCCGCAAGGAAGACGTCGCGACGGTCGCGCTCTTCGGCGACGCCGTCGCGAGCGGCGGCGACTTCCACAACGCGCTCAACTTCGCCGGCGTCTTCAAGGCGCCGTGCGTGTTCGTGTGCCGCAACCACGCCGGCGATCGAAATGCGTTCGGGACCGCCGACACGCGCGCCGTCGCCTACGGCGTCGCGAGCGCGAAGGTCGACGGCTCGGACGCGATCGCCGTGTTCGGCCTCGTGCAGGCCGCGATCGCCCGCGCGGCGGCGGGCAAGGGCGCGACGCTCATCGAGGCGATCACCCGGCCGCTCCCGCTCACGGGCGCCGCGAGCCTCGACGGCGCCTCTCCTGGCGCCACGGGTACGTGGGGCCCCGAGCTGCTCGGCGAGGGCGCCTCCGATCCCGTCGCGCGCCTTCGCCGCGCGCTCGATCGCGAGAAGCTCCTCGACGTCGAGGGCGCGGAGGCGATCGCGCGCGAAGCCCGCGCAGAGATCGACGCCGCCGTCGCCGCCGCCGAGCGCGCGGCGCCGCTCGCGACCGGCAGCATCTTCGAGCACGTCTACGCCGAGGTGCCTCCGCACCTGCGCGCGCAGAAGGAGGAGGCCTCGCAATGGCGCAGATGAACCTCGTCGGGGCGATCAACGACGCGCTCCGCGTCGAGATGAAGCGCGACGAACGCGTCGTCGTCATGGGCGAAGACGTCGGGCGCGTCGGCGGCGTCTTCCGCGTCACCCAGGGCCTCTGGGAAGAGTTCGGCGACGACCGCGTCATCGACACGCCGCTCTCCGAGGGCGGCATCCTCGGCACCGCGATCGGCATGGCCCTCTACGGCCTCGTGCCCGTCCCCGAGATCCAGTTCGCCGACTTCATCTTCCCCGGCTACGACCAGATCGTCAGCGAGCTCGCGAAGATGCGATGGCGCTCCGGCGGCGAGTACGCGGCGAAGATGGTCGTGCGCACGCCGGTCGGCGGCGGCATCCGCGGCGGCCTCTATCACTCGCAGTCGCCCGAGTCGCTCTTCATCCACGTCGCCGGGCTCAAGGTCGTGTGCCCGTCGAACCCGCACGACGCCAAGGGCCTCTTGCTCGCCGCGATCCGCGATCCGGATCCGGTGCTCTTCTTCGAGCCGAAGCGCATCTACCGCGCGGCCAAGGGCGAGGTGCCCGAGGGCGACTACACCGTCGATCTCTCGAAGGCGAAGGTCGTGCGCGAGGCGAAGAAGCGCGACGGCGCGGTCACGGTCCTCGCGTGGGGCGCGATGCTCTACGAGGCGATCGCCGCGGCCGACAAGGCGCTCGAGCAGGGCGTCGAGTGCGAGATCGTCGACCTTCGCACGCTCTGGCCGCTCGACGTCGACACGATCGTCGAGAGCGTCAAGAAGACGGGTCGCGCCGTGATCGTGCACGAGGCGCCCAAGACGTGCGGCTTCGGCGCCGAGCTCGTCGCGCTGCTGAACGAAAAGTGCTTCGTGCACCTCGAGGCGCCCCCGGTGCGCGTCACGGGGTTCGACACGCCGTTCCCTTACACCCTCGAGATGGACTATCTGCCGCTCGCTCACCGGATCCTCCCGGCGCTCGTCGAGACGGCTCGTTTCTGAAAGGTACGGAAGATGGCGCGCTGGGAATTCAAGCTGCCCGACATCGGCGAAGGCGTCACCGAAGGCGAGATCGTGAGCTGGCTCATCAAGGCCGGCGATCAGGTCAAGGAAGACCAGCCGATGGTCGAGGTGATGACCGACAAGGCCACCGTCACGATCACGTCGCCGCGCGCCGGGCGCGTCCTCGAGACGCACGGATCCCCGGGCACGGTCGTCGCGGTGCACGGCGTCCTCGTCGTCTTCGAGCTCGACGGCGGCGCCGACGCCCCCGCGCCGAAGGCCCACGCGAACGGCAACGGCCACGCAGGCGCGCGGAGCGAGCCGGCCGCGACCGCGGTGGGCGACATCAAGGAGAGCCTCCCGGGCATGAGCGCGCCGCCGCGCGCGTCGGGCGGCGCCGCGGCGGGCCTCCAGAGCGGCTACTTCAACGAGAAGCCGCTCGCGACGCCGGCGACGCGCAAGCTCGCGCGCGACATGAACGTCGATCTGAGGAGCGTTCCGCCGACGGGCCCGCAGGGAAGGGTCACGAAGGTCGACGTCGAGTCGTTCTCGAAGGCGCCCGCGGCGCGTCCAGGCGCGCCCGAGCGCGCGCCTAGCGCTTCGCCCGTCGCCGCGCGCGAGGCCGTGAAGATCGCCCCCGGCGCCGCCGAGGAGCGCGTTCCTTTCGCCGGGATGCGGAGGAAGATCGCGCAGAAGATGGCGCAGTCGGTCCACACGGCGGCGCACTTCACGTTCGTCGAGGAGTGCGACGTGACGGCGCTCAAGGCGCTCCGCGCGCGCCTCCGGCCCGCCGCCGAGGCGCAAGGCGTCAAGCTCTCGTTCTTGCCCTTCATCGTGAAGGCGGTCGTCGCGTCGCTGAAGAAGCACGCCGTCCTCAACAGCGCGCTCGACGAGTCGACCAACGAGCTCGTCTATCGCAAGTACTACAACATCGGCATCGCGGCCTCGACCGACGCGGGGCTCATCGTCCCCGTGATCAAAGACGCCGATCGACGAAGCCTGCTCGACGTCGCGCGCGAGATCGAGCGCGTCGCGACCGACGCGAAGAACGGCAAGTCGAAGATGGATGACCTCCAGGGCTCGACGTTCACCATCACGTCGCTCGGCGCCGAAGGCGGGCTCTTCGCCACGCCGATCCTGAACTTCCCCGAGGTCGGGATCCTGGGCGTTCATCAGATGAAGCAGAAGCCGGTCGTGAAGAACGGCCAGATCGTCATCGGCGACGTCATGCTCCTCTCGCTGTCGTTCGACCACCGGATCGTCGACGGCCACGTGGGCGCCGCGTTCGCCTACGAGGTCATCCGCTACCTCGAAGATCCCGACCGCCTCTTCCTCGAAATGGCCTGATCCGCGCCGGCGCTGATACGATCCGGGCATGAGGCGGCTTCGCAGCGGCGTCCTCGCGATCGGCGTGAGCCTCGTCGTCGTCCCTGCGCCTGCGCGCGCCGACGAGCCGCCGTCGGCCGAGCGCCTCAAGTCTGCGGCCGAGGAGTTCGATCTCGGCAGGCGCGCCTTCCTCGCGAAGGACTTCGACGGCGCCGCGGTGCACTTCGAGAGCGCGTTCCGCGACGCGCCCCGCGCCGAGGCGCTGCGCCTCGCGATCCGCGCGCGCCGGGAGGCCAAGCAGCTCGCGCGCGCGGGGACACTCGCGGCGATCGCCGCCGATCGCTACCCGAACGATCCCGCGACCGCCCAGCTCGCGAAGGACACGCTCGCCGAGGCGCGAAGGGACCTCCACGAGTACGACGTCGACTGCGCGCCCGAGTGCGCCCTCGCCGCCGACGGGCGCGTCGTCTCTCAGGCCGACGCGCTCAAGCACCGCATCTTCCTCGATCCGGGCGCGCACGAGCTCGGCGTCAGCTTCCGCCAGGGATCGGTCGCGCGACGCGTCGAGGCGAAGAGGGGAGGCAAGGACGCCCTCTCGTTCGAGGCGCCTCCGCCGCCTCCGCCGGTGACCGAGCCGCCGGGCACGCCGCCCGCGCCGAAGGAGGCGGTCGAGCCCGCGCGATCGCCGAAGCCGCTCGGGCCGGTCGTCTTCTTCGCCGCCGCGGGCGTCACGGTCGCGCTCGGCGCGGCCACGATCGTGTCGGGCGTCGACGCGAAGAACAACCCCGGCGTCGACGCGGTCCGGACGCAGTGCGCCGGCAAAGACGAGAGCTGCCCCGCGTATCAGGACGGCAAGGCCGCCGAGACACGCACCAACGTGCTCCTTGGTGCGACCCTCGGCGTTGCCGTCGTCACCGGCGTGATGGGCCTGTTCTTCACGGAGTGGTCGAGCTCGACCAAGGCCGGCTCCACCGCGGGACGTGTGGGTTTCGGGGCGAGCCCGGTGCCCGGCGGCGCCGTCGGCGGCGTCAGCGGTCGCTTCTGACTGGATCGACGAAGAACCACCTTTCCGTAGTGATGTCGCGACGCGAGGCGATCGGTGGTTTAATGGATCGCGAGGGCGGGGAATGACCAAGCTCCTGGCGACCGACGGCGAAGGCGAGCGGCTCGACCGCTTCGAGCTCATCGCGGAGCTCGCGAGCGGCGGGATGGCCACCGTCTTCCTCGCGCGCCTCTCCGGCGTCGCCGGCTTCCAGCGCCTCGTCGCCATCAAGCGACTGCATCCGCACCTCGCGCGCGAGCCCGAGTTCGTCGAGATGTTCCTCGACGAAGCGCGCCTCGCCGCGCGCATCCATCACCCCAACGTGGTCCCCATCCAAGAGGTGGGCGAGAGCAACCAGGGCTACTACCTCGTGATGGATTACGTCGAGGGCGACACCCTCGCGCGGATCCTCGCGCGCGCGGCGAAGGCCGCCAGCAAGGTGCCGTACGGCGTCACCATCCGCATCCTCCTCGACACGCTCGCGGGTCTCCACGCCGCCCACGAGCTCAAAGACGATCACGGCGAGCCCCTCCACATCGTCCATCGCGACGTCTCGCCCCAGAACATCCTCGTCGGCGTCGACGGCGTCGCGCGCGTCGTCGACTTCGGCGTCGCGCGCGCGGCCTCGCGGCTCTCGACGACGCGATCCGGTCAGCTCAAGGGCAAGCTCGCGTACATGGCGCCGGAGCAAGCGCGCGGCGCGAGCACCGTCGACCGGCGCGCCGACATCTTCTCGTGCGGCATCGTGCTGTGGGAGGCCCTCGCCATCAAGCGCCTCTTCAAGGGCGACGGCGAAGCCGACACGCTCAACCGCGTCCTCTACGACACGATCCCGCCGCCGACCACCGTGCGCCCCGACATCCCGAGGTCGCTCGAAGCGGTCTGCATGAAGGCGCTCTCGCGCGACATCGACAAGCGCTTCGCCACCGCGCAAGACTTCGCCGACGAGCTCGAGACCGCCGCCCGCGCGCTCTCGTGCGTCGGCTCGGTGCGCGACGTCGCGACCTGCCTCGAGCAGGTGATCGGCGCGGATCTGAGCCAGCAGCGCGACGCCGTGCGCGCGTGGCTCGCGCGCAGCGAGCCGAGCGCGAGCAACCCTCCGCGATCGAAGCCGATGCTCGACTCGATCGTCACGCGCGTCGACGGCGGGAGCAAGTCGGAGCCCTCGAGCCGCTCGCGATCGGGCACCGGCCCGCGCACGCCCGAGCGGCTCTCGAGGCCGCCGATCGATCGCGGCGCGGTCACGGCTCCGGCGCCGCCCGACGCGGTGCTCGCCTCGCCCGCCGACAAGGTCTCGAGCGTCTCGTCCGTCGTGAGCATGCCCCTCGAGGGCAGCGGCGCCGGACCGGTCAGCACCACGAGCCCGCCGCAGTCGCGCGTCGCTCGCGTCGCGCTCGCGCTCGTCGCCGCGGTCGTGCTCCTCGGCGTCGGCGCGTGGGGCGCGCGTCGCTTCGGCACCGATACGCCGCGCCCCGCGCCCGCCGCGACGGGCGCGCCGGCGTCTGCGCCGTTGCCGAGGGTCGCTCCCGAGCCCTCGTCGGGAGCTCCGTCGAGCGCCGCGTCGGAGGCCGCCGCTCCCGCGGCCTCCGCGGAGGCGCCGCGACCCGAAGCGAGCGCGTCGGCGAAGGCGGCTCCGGTCAAGCCCTTCAGGCCCGCGCTCAAGCCTGCGGGATCGGCGCGCCCCTCCACGACCGCGGAAGATCTGCGGAATCCCTATCGCTGATCGCATGGTCCGCAGCCTTCAGCGACGAGGGGGCCTCGGCGTGGCGCTCCTCGTCCTCGGCGGAGCGATCGCGTGCAGCGCCACGCGCTCCGGAGAGCTCGAGCCGCGCTACGTCGCGGTTCACAACGCGCTCGCCGCGATGGGCCTCGCGCAGGTCGGCCCCATCCAGCAGGGCTCGCTCGCCGAAGGGCGCGAGACGCGCCTGCGCCTCGATCTCGGCGCGCACTGCACGACGGTGATCGCGCTCGGAAGCGCCGGCGTGCGCGATCTCGACATCGCGCTGCTCGACGGCGACGACAAACCCGTCGCCCGCGACGCGACCCACGACGCGCAAGCGACGCTGCGCGCGTGCCCCGAGACCGCCGGTCGCTTCACCCTCGTCGTCAAGATGGCCGCGGGCGCGGGCGACTTCGTCGCCGCGACGTGGGCCGGCGGCGCGGGCGCCCCGACGACGGCCGCGAGCGCCGCGCCGGCGCTCGCCGTGGGAACGTCGGGCACGTGCGAGTCGCCCCACGTGCTCCAGCCCGGCGCGACGGCGGGCAACACGCGGCGCGGCGAGTCGGAGCACACCGGTGGTTGCGCGAGCTCGGAGTCGAAGGAGCTCGTCTACAAGCTCGACGTCCAGCGGCGACAGCGCGTCTCGATCGAGGTCGAGCCGCAATTCGACTCCGTCCTCTACGTGCGCAAGGAAGAGTGCGCCGAATCGGAGAGCCAGATCGCGTGCAACGACGACGTGCAGACCGGGGGCAGCAAGCGCGGCGCTTCGTCGCGAGGATCTCGCGTCGACGAGGTGCTCGACCCGGGCGTCTATTACGTCTTCGTCGACGGCTACGGCAGCGAGACCGGCGCCTTTCGGATGGACGTCCAGATGGCCGACGTGCCGACGCTCGCCGACGCGTGCCGGCAGATACGTCCGCTCGGCCCGGGCAAGGTGAGCGGCACGCTCACGGGCGCCTTCGACAACGCGCACGCGTCATGCGCGGGCGACGCCAAGGGCGCCGACGCGATCCATCGCTTCGATCTCGCCGCGCGCGCGCGCGTCCGCATCACCGAGAACTCCTCCGAGTTCGCTCCCGCGGTGCACGTCCGCAAGCAGTGCACCGACGAACGCTCCGAAGTGGCGTGCTCCGACTCCGGCATGGGCGACGAAGACGCGACCTGGGCCGGGCTCCTCGACGCCGGGTCGTACGTCGTCTTCGCCGACTCGTCCGACAAGGACGCGCGAGGGCGCTACACGATCGAGACCGAGACGGAGCCCGTCGCCGGCTCGGGCGTCCGCGGCGACGGCTGCGGCGACGCGCTCCAGCTCTCGCTCCTCGAACGCAGCGTCGAGGGAGACACGTTCGCGGCGCGCGACGACGTCGCCGGCAAGTGCGGAGGGCAGGGGGCCGCCGACGTCGTCTATCGCTTCGAGCTCACCCGGCGATCGCGCGTCAGCGCGCGCATGCAGGACGAAGAAGGCCAGCACGTCTTCGTCGTCACGCGGAGCTGCGCCGACCGCGCGAGCGAGATCGCGTGCGGGCACGCCGTCGACGAGACGCTGGGGCCCGGCGTCTATTACCTCGCGGTCGACGGCCAGACGCCCGACGCGCTCGGCCGCTATCAGTTCTCGTTCTCCGCGCGCGACGTGAGCGCACAGGAGGCGGCGTGTCGAGCGCCGCCGCTCCTCGTCGACGGCCAGACCGTCACCGGCACGACGGCGGGCGCAGGCGATCGGTTCACGACCTCGTGCGCCGGACGCGAAGACGGCCAGGCGAGCGCCGACCGGGTCTTCAAGATCGTGCTCGCGTCACGCTCGCGCGTTCGCCTGCTCTTGAGCACGCCCACGTGGGACGGCGTCGTCGCCGTTCGCAAGAGCTGCATGGACCCGCCGCAGGCTTCGAATGTCCGCAGCGCCGAGGCCGCGTGCAACAACGACTTCCAAGACAACCACCACGCGAAGATCGAGACCGTGCTCGACGCAGGCACCTACTTCGTCGTCGTCGACGGCCACCAGGGCAAGAACGAAGGTCCCTTCACGCTCGAGTACCGCACGCTCAAATGACGCGCGCCTCAGCTCAAGCGTGGAGCTTCTTCGCGTAGCGGTACGCCGTGTACGCCGAGGCGAGGTGGCAGATCCAGCCGAGGGTGCCGCCCGAGCCGATCCAGAAGCCGGGCGTGATGATGAGCCAGAAGATCCCTCGCAGAAACGCCCCGTTGTAGATCTGCCCCACGCCGGGGATGATGAGCGAAAGGACGGCGGAGACGCCGGGGTTGGGAAGGGACTTGCTCACGAAGCGTCAAGATGCGGTCTTTCCGCCACCGGCGCAAGTGGCGCGGCTGCAACAAACACTGCTCGGCTGGTACGAGGCGTGCCGGCGCGACCTGCCATGGCGCCGCACGCGCGATCCGTATGCGATCTGGGTCAGCGAGATCATGCTCCAGCAGACGCGCGTCGAGACCGTGATCCCGTACTACGAGCGCTTCCTCTCTCGATTCCCGACGGCGATGGCGCTCGCCGAAGCGCCGCCGGACGAGGTGCTCGCGATGTGGAGCGGCCTCGGCTACTACCGGCGCGCGCGGCTCTTGCTCGAAGGCGCGCGCGCCGTCGCCGCGAAGGGCGGCGCGCTCCCGGCCGAGCGCGCGGGGCTCGTCAGCGTGCCCGGCATCGGGCGCTACACCGCCGGCGCGATCGCGAGCATCGCTTTCGGCGAGCCCGTGGGGCTCGTCGACGGCAACGTCGCGCGCGTCTTCGCCCGCGTCTTTGCGATCGACGAAGACATGCGCAAGCAGGGCATGCGCACGGCCGAAGCGCTCGCCGACGCCATCGTCGCCGAGCGCGACCCCGGCGCGTGGAACCAGGCGCTCATGGAGCTCGGCGCGACCGTGTGCACGCCGCGCTCGCCGTCGTGCGACGCGTGTCCGCTCTCGCGCGCCTCGATGTGCCGCGCGCATCGCGAGGGGCGCGTCGCCGAGCTGCCCGTCCTGTCCGCGAAGAAGCCTCCGGAGGCGCGGCGGATGCAAGCCATCGTCGCGATCCGCCCGCGCGACGGGGCGGTGCTCATGTTGCGCCGCCGCGCCGAGCGGACGTTCGGCGGCCTCTGGGAGCCGCCGACGATCGAGGGCGCGCCGCGCATGCGCAAGGTGCTCGCGTCGTGGCTCCCGATCGACGCGCGTACGCTCGAGCGGGTCGGGACGGTCGAGCACGTCCTCACGCATCGCGCGCTGTCCGTCGACGTCGCGCGCGCAGAGCTCACGAGCGCCCTCGCGCCGCGCGATCTGCCGGACGACGCAGGCTACGACGCGGTCCGCGTCGTGCGCCCGGTCGCGTCGCGCGAGGGCCGCGAGGAGGGCATGGGCGTCTCGACGCTGGCCAAGAAAATCCTCGCGCGCGCGACGCAGAAGACGCCATGATGGATCCGCCGTGCCCAAGACGACGAAAGCAGGCGCCTACGACGACGACGACGAGGCGTCGTCCGAGCGCGAGTCGACCATGCTGCGCGCGGCGATGGCCGCCGACGCGATCCGCGGTAGCAGCACGTCGCTCGACGACGAGCCGAGCGCGCGCGTCCTCGTGGCCGACGACGACGCGGCCACGCGTGACTTGATCGCGAGCACCCTGCGCGCGAGCGGCTACGAGGTCGACACCGCGCAGGACGGCCAGGAGGCGATCGAGCGCGTCGCCCGCGGCGGGCTCGACGTCGTCCTCCTCGACGCCGTCATGCCCCGCGTGAGCGGCGTCGACGCGTGCCGCACGATCAAGGGCCTCCGCGGCGACGAGTTCGTGCCCGTCGCGCTCGTCTTCGCCAAGACCGATCCGAAGAGCCGCGTCGAGGCCCTCAAGATCGGCGCCGACGCCTACGTCTGCAAGCCGTTCGAGCAGACGGAGCTCCTCGTTTGCGTCTCTTCGGCGCTGCGCGTCAAGCGGGCGCACGATCGGATGCGCGCCGCGAGCCAGAAGCTCGAGCGCCTGCGCGGCTTCGACGAGCTCAGCGGCGCGCGCTCGTTCCGCTACCTGCACGAGCGCCTCGCCGAAGAGTTCGCGCGCGCGGAGCGCCACGCCGAGCCTCTCGCGTGCTGCGTCCTCGACGTCGACCGCCTGAAGGTCCACAACGAGCGCGGCGGCCGCTCGCTCGGCGATCAGATCCTGCGCGGCGTCGCCGAGGTCATCAAGGGATCGGTGCGCGACTCCGACGTCGTCGGCCGCTACGGCGGCGACGAGTTCTTCGTCATGCTCCCGGCCACGCACTTCGCCGGATCGCTCGTCGTCGCGACGCGCATCTGGCGCGACATCGCGCAGAAGGCCTTCGGCGACGGCGACACGCCCGCGAGCGTCACCGCGTCGCTCGGCGTCGCGCTCTTCCCGAGCCGCGACGTTCGCACGAAAGACGCGCTGCTCGCCGCCCTCGAGGCCGCGCTCCTCGAGGCGAAGCGGCGCGGCGGCAACCGCCTCTGCGTGTTCCAGCAAGAAGGGTTCATCTACACCCCGAGCGGCGACGAGGCCTGATCGAGCATCGAGCGACGTGAAGGCGCGTGGACGCGCACCGCGACAGTGATGTCATGGTGGCGCCGCGGGTGACGACGGACTTGGTCCGGCGTCGCGTGGTTTGGTACTGTCGCGCAGCGGAGATGTCGCTTCTGCGCCGAAAAAACGGCTGGATCACGGCCGGCTTGCTGCTCGCCGCGACGGTCGTCGCGCGCCCCGCGCAGGGCGATCCGCTCGATCTCGAGGGCGACGACGACGAAGCGCCCGCGAGCAAGGAGCCGATCGACAAGAACGAGCCCGTGATGCCGCCGGCGCCGATCGCGACGATCAAGCCGCACGCGTACACGCTCGCCGAGTGCCTCGCGCTCGCCGATCGGAACCACCCGAACCTGTGGGCGTCTCGCGCGCGCGTCGCCGTCGCGCACGCGCAGCTCGAGGAGGCGACGTTCACGCCCTACTCGTACTGGAGCGCGAACGCGACGTTCGGCGTGTTGCCGCCGCTCGGCGGGACGCCGTTCTACAACGCCGTCCCCCGGCAGATCCTGAACCAAGGCATCGGGCAAGCGTACGAGCCGTTCCTCCAGTTCGGTTTTCGCGGAAATCTCCCGATCTACACGTTCGGCAAGATCAGCTCGATCAAAGACGCGGCGAAGGCCCAGGTTCGCTACAACGAGTGGGACCTCGAGCGCGCGAGGCTCCAGGTTCGCATGGACGTGCGTCGCGCCTACTTCGGGTTGATGCTCGCGCGCGACGCGCTCTACATCTCCGACGACGTCCTCCGGAAGATCAATCGAGGCATCGACAACGTCGTCAAGAAGCTCGAGCAGGGCGACACGTCGGTCGAGGAGGCCGACCGCCTGCGCCTCGAGATCTATCGCGACGAGCTCATGTCGCGCGTCGCCGAGGCGAAGAAGGGCGAGACCTACGCGCATGCGGCGCTCCGCTTCCTCACCGGCGTGCAGACGGCCTTCGACATCCCCGACGAGCCGCTGAAGAAACCCGACGTCGTGCTGGGCCCCATCGTGAGGTACCTCACCGCGGCGCGCCTCTTCCGCCCCGACGTCAACCTCGCCCGCGCCGGCGTCGCCGCGCGCAAGGCGCAGGTCGAGTTCGCGCGCGCGCAGCTCTTCCCCAACATCGGCGTCGGCGTCGGCTTCTCGTACAACATCGCGCCGAGCGCCACGCCGCAGAACACCGCGTGGCTCGCCGATCCCTACAACGGCTTCGGCGCCGCGTTCGCGTTCGGCGTCGAGTGGGGCCTCGATCTCTTGCCGAAGAACGCGCGCGTCCACTTCGCCGAGTCGCAGCTCGAAGAGACGCGCGCGCTCGAGCGCCTCGCGCTCGGCGGCGTCGCCGTGGAGGTCGAGAACGCCTACGCCACGGCTGTCGAGGCCAAGACCCGCGAAGAGAACTGGGACCGCGCCGAGCACCGCGCAAAGCGATGGATCTCGAGCGTGCAAGACGCGATCGACCTCGGCACCAAAGACGAGCGTTACCTCATCGAGCCGCTGCGCGCGTACGTCTTCGCGCGCGCGAACCACGTCCTCGCGCTCCAGGACTTCAACGTGGCGCTGAGCGAGCTCGCGCGCGTGACCGGCTGGGAGGCCGCCGCGCCGACGAGCTGATCACCAGGGGCACGACGCGAGCGCGAGGACGGCGAGGACGCGCGCCCTCACGAGCTCGAAGTCGCGGAGGGCGAGCTGGATCTCGGCTTCGCGGAGCGCCTGCGCCGCCGTGATGAGCTCGAGGCTCGTGCCGCGGCCCTCCTGGTAGCTCACGCGCGTGAGCCGATCGTTCTCCGCCGCGAGATCGCGCGTGGCGGCCGCGACGCGCCGGCGATCGTCGGCGACGGTGACGCCGCGCTGCGCCTGCGCGACCTGGATCGTCGCCTCGCGTCGCCCCGCCTCGAGCCTCTGCGCCGCGATCGCCTCCTGCGCGTGCGCGTCGCGCAGATTTCCATAGCGCGCGCCGCCCTCCCAGATCGGAACCGAGAGCACCGCCTGGACGTTCCACGTCGTGTTCGGCGCGACGCCGGTGTTCACCGTGGTCGTCGACACGCCCGACTGGAGGTTGATGGTCGGCGCGAACTGGTACTTCACGTCGTCGACGCCTCGGTGCGCGACCTCGACGCGCGTGCGCAGCGCGGCGACGTCGGGTCGTTCGTCGACGTTGCCGGCGGCGCGGCACGTCGCGCGCGCGTCCTTCTCGAGGCCGCTGATGTCGGCGTCGGGCGGCACGCCCACCTGCTGCGGGAGCCCGAGCGCGAGGCCGAGCGCTTCGCGCGCCTGACGCAGCGTCTCGTCACCGGCGACCAGGGTCGCGCGCGCGGCCTCCACGTCTTGGCGGGCGCGCACGACGTCGAGGCCGGTGCCTCCGCCGAGCGCGCTCCTGCGCGCCGTGAGCTCGAAGCGCGCGAGCGCGTTGCGGAGGCCGGTGCGATTGAGCTCGGCGATGCGCTCCGCGGTGACGACCCCGACGATCGCGTTCGCGACCGAGAGCGCGATCTGCCGCTTCGCGTCGTCGAACGAGAGGCGCGCGGCGTCGGCGGCGATGTTGCTCGTGCCGATCTGGTTCCACGCGCGGAGCGCGAGCACCGGCTGCACCAGGCTGAGCTGGCCCGTGAGGAAGTCGGGGAAGGGGACCCGCACCGGGGCGACGCCGCTGCCCGCGAACTGGAAGCCCGGGTTGGTGATGATGTTGTGGGTGTACGCGCCAGTGCCCGTGATCGACGGGAGGGCGCCGGCGAGGGCGACGCGCTGCTGCGCCTCGGCCCGCATCACCTCCAGCGTCGCCGTCTGGAGCTCGGTCGAACGCGCCCGCACGTGGCGGAGCGCTTCGTCCCACGTCTTGACCTCCACGGCGGCGCGCGCGACCGGCACGAGCATCGGATCGTCGACCGACGGCGCGGGCGGGAGCTCTTGCGAGCGGGCGACGCGCGGCGAGGCCAGCGCGAACAGGGAGGTGAACAGCGCGGCGACGAGCGACCTTCGCATGATGCGCGGCATTATGGCCGAGCCGACGCGTTGCAGGTGGAGCGTATTCCCGGCGCGCGCTGCTTTCGTGCGCGCGCGTCAGGCGCGCGTCGTCGCGTACCGCGCGTCGCCTGGGATGATGTCGAGCTTCGCCCGGAGCTCCGCGAAGCGCCCGCGCAAGCGCCCGACCGCCACCCTGAAGGGAGCGGCGACCTCGGCCTGCGAGAGCGGGACGTGGTCGATGTAGACGATGGCGTAGGCGACCGCAGCCGCGAGGCCGGCGACGTCGTCGCCGCGGCCGGGGGTGGCCCTCTTCCGCGAGGGCGGCGGGGCCTTGCCCGCGAGCGCGTCACGCGCGAGCACGAGGGCGCGCTCGCGCTGGCGCTGATCGAGCGGGAGATGCGAGAGCCCCCGCTCGAGGACGCGCGTGAACCGTTGGTCTTTCTTCGGCGCGCGGACGGGGCGCGCCGCCTCTTCTTCAGCCTCCTCGGCGGTCGCGAACGCGCGGGGCTCCTGATCGGGCAGGGCCTTGCTCGTGCGCTTGCCCTCACGCGAGGGGGCGCCCTGGTCGAGCCACCGCAGGAGCGCCTCGAGCTCGCGCGAGTCGAAGCGGTCGAGCGCTCGCTCGAGCACGTCGCGCGCCTCGCGCGTCTTGCCCGCGCGGGCGAGGGCGTGCACGTACGAGGCGACGATCTCGGAGTTGTCGCCCTTCGCGCCGTAGGCGGAGCGGAGCCACGGGAGCGCGCGCGCGGGCGTGCCGAGCGCGACGTCGAGCAGATGCCCGAGGTTGTGCGCGTACCACGGGTTACCCGGGGCGCACGCGATGGCGCGCCGGTAGGCGGTCGCGGCGCAGCGAAAGTTGCCGAGCAGCGTCTGGCAGAACGCGAGCACGGCCCACGCGCGGTCGTCGTCCGGGCCGTGCGCGAGGGCGCGCCTCGCGTAAATCGCCGCGCGCCATGGGTGGCGCTCGACGAGCAGCTCGGCGAGCTGTCGATGCGCGAAGATGCCGTCGTCGCTGGCCGCAGGGGCGATGCGCGCCAAGCGCGCCAGACGCGGCAGCACGTCCGCCGGATCGAAGGCCCGCCGGAGCGCGCGCTCGATCTCCTGACGCAGACGATGGGTCTCTGCCCCCGATTCCATTCCTACCGAGAGTAGGGTGTAGCGAGCGCCTACGCACCGCGCAACGAATCGTTCCAGGCGCGTCGATTTACCTTGCGCGCGCGAAATCAGGTTTGGATTTGGCCTGAATTTCCCGTGCGGACGCTCAGTACCAGTCCGCGCCGAGCCCGATCGTGAACGTCGTGAGCGGCCTCCGGTGAACGAAGGGACCTCCGGCGTGTCTCGATGACGCGACCTCGAGGGTATTCACTCTCGGCTCGTCAGCGGAACGAGATGATGCGCTGCTGTGCGAGCTCCGAGAGGATGCGCAGGGCGTCGAGCTCGGGCATGCCGCTCACGTCGAGGATCATCTCGAGGCTCGAGACGCCGTCGACGAGCGAGAGCACGAACCCGGCGCGGTGGTCGATCGAGAGCCAGCGGAGCTGATCGCGCGCGACCATCACCATGGGTACGCGGTCGAGCGGACCTATGCGTGCAGTATACATCTTACGAAGGACGTCGCGACAGCTCTCGGCGCAGGCCTCGGCGGCGGCGTCGGAGGGGTCCAAGGCGAGGAGCTTCTCGGCGATCTCGAGCGCGCCGCTGTAGTCGCCGAGCGAGACGCGATCGTTCATCTCCTGGGCGGTCGGAGGTCCGGACTCGGCCGGGACGGAGCGCGCCGCGGGCGCACCCGACGCGGCGCTCGCCCTGGCGGCGGCGGCGACGAGATCGGGCGCCTGCTTCGTCGACGGAGGGTTGTCGGCGAGCGAGGTCGCGTCGATGAGCGCTTGTTGGTGCGGCGGCGGCGGCTTCGTCGCGCCCTCGTCGGCGTTCCGATCGTCGTCGTCGAGATCCGGCGGCGTCTCGTCCATCGCGCCGGGCGGCGGCGGTCGCGTCGCGAGCTCGACCCACTCCTTCTCGACGGCGTCGAGCGCACCGATGCTCTCCTTGCGAGGCGGCAGGTTGGACGGGATCCGCTGGTTGGCGAGCGAGAGCAGCCCGCCCGGCGTCGCGCGCCGCCCGATCGGAGACCGCACGGCGTTCTTCGCGGCTTCGATCTCCGCGAGCGTCGGCTCGCGCGTTCGCGCAGGCTTCGGACGCGGCGAGGGGGGCGGGGGCGTCGGGCGAGAGGAGGCGCGGACGGGCTCCTTGGGCTTGGGCTCGTCGACGGGCTCGGGCTCGGCTTCGGCCTCCGCGACGGCGGGCGTTCCGGCGGGCGGAGAAGGCGTGCCCCCCAGCACCTCCTGCGCGAACGCGATCGGATCGAACGGCGGAGCGACCGTCGGACGGTCTTGCTCGTCCGAGCCGTCCTCGGGGTCGTCCCCGGTCTTCTCCCGATCGTTCGTCACGACGTTGACCTTACCTTCGGCGGCCTCCCAGGGCCCGGCCGCCGACGGCCGCGCCGCTCAACCACGCTCGGCCACGGCCGAGCTGCACGCGGGCCGCCCCCCCGCCCCGCTCTCCTTCCTCGCGACGACTCAGGTCTTCGCGACGACCCCCTTGAACATGCGATGTGTTCGCGTGAGGCCTTCGATCTGCTCCTTCACCGCGGCCGCGTCCTTGCGCTCGATGGCGGCGCGCGCCTTGTCGACGATCGCCTTGGCCTTCTCGATCGCGTCGCGCCCGAAGTCGCTCGAGGCGACGATCTGCTGAACCTGCGGGAAGAGCTTCTCGATCTCGCCGATGAGCTTCTCGGCCTCCTGCTTGGCGGCCTCGAACTCTTCGGACGTGCGACGGTCGACGAGGTCGTCCTTCGCGTTGTCCATCATCGTCTTGATCTCTTCGCGCGTCAGGCCGCTCGTCGCGGTGACCTGGATCGACTGCTCGAGCCCCGTCTCGAGATCCTTCGCGCGGACGCTGACGATACCGTCGGCGTTGATCTCGAAGGTCACCTCGATCTCGATCTGCCCCTTCGGCGCGCGCCGGAGGCCCGTCAGGATGAACTCGCCGAGCAGCTCGTTCTCCTCCGCGCGCTGCGACTCGCCCTGCATGACGAGGATCTTGACGGCTGTCTGGTTGTCGCGGCTCGTCGTGAAGATCTTCGTGCGGTGCGTCGGGACGGTCGTGTTCTGGGGGATGAGCTCCTCGAAGTAGCTCCCGAACGTCATGATGCCGAGGGCGTGCGGCGTGACGTCGAGCAGGACCATCTCCTGCTTGTCGTCGACGAGCGCGGCGCCCTGGATGGCCGCGCCGAGGGCGACGACCTCGTCGGGGTGAACGCCCTTGTTCGGCTCCTTCTCGAAGAACGACTGCACCGACTGCTGGATCTTCGGCATGCGCGTCATGCCGCCGACGAGGACGACCTCCTCGATCTCGTCTTTGCCGAGCTTCGCGTCTTCGAGCGTCTGCTTGCAGATGTCGACGGTGCGCTCGATGAGATCGTCGGAGAGCTCTTCGAGCGTCTGCCGCGTGAGCGTGCGCTGGAGGTGGAGCGCCTCGTTGCGGCCGCTCGAGATGATGAAGGGGAGGTTCACCTCGGTCTCGCGGACGCTCGAGAGCTCGCACTTCGCCTTCTCCGCCGCGTCTTTGAGGCGCTGGAGGGCCATGCGGTCTTGGCGGAGATCGATCCCGTGCTCCTCTTTGAAGCCGGAGACGAGCCAGTCGATGATGCGCGCGTCGATGTCTTCGCCGCCGAGGAAGGTGTCGCCGGCGGTCGCGATGACCTTGAAGACGCCGTGCGCGCCGATCTCGAGGATCGAGATGTCGAACGTCCCTCCGCCGAAGTCGTAGACCGCGACCGTCTTCTCGATGTTGCGCCCGAAGCCGTAGGAGAGCGCCGCCGCCGTCGGTTCGTTGATGATGCGGATGACGTCGAGGCCTGCGATCTCGCCGGCGTCTTTCGTCGCCTGGCGCTGGTTGTCGTTGAAGTACGCGGGGACGGTGACGACCGCCTTCGCGACCGTCTCGCCGAGGTAATCCTCCGCGATGACCTTCATCTCTTGGAGGACCATCGCGCTGATCTCGGGGACGCTGAACTCCTTGTCGCGCAGGACGATGCGGACGTCGTTGTGCGGACCTTCGACGATGCGGTAGCTCGACGTGGCGACGGCGTTCTTCACCTGCGGCGAGTTCCACTTGCGCCCGATGAGCCGCTTGGCCGCGTACACCGTGTTCTCGGCGTTCGTGATCGCCTGGCGCTTCGCGATGTGACCCACGAGGCGCTTGCCGGCCTCGGTCACTGCCACCATCGACGGAGTCGTCTTGTACCCACCCCGGTTCGGGATCACCACGGGTGTCCCATTCTCCACGATGGCGACGCACGAGTTCGTCGTCCCGAGGTCGATGCCGATGACCTTCTCCATACGGAAGCTCTCCTTACCCGAGACGGAAGCCTACAACGATAAAAGCCTGAAGTATCGAGGAGCGCACTTTCAACGGGCCCCTCATCCTTTGCCCGCCTTCTTCTGGACGCCGAGCAGGGCGGCGTTCTTCGGGTCGAGCTGAAGGCCGGTCTCCGCCGTCTTCCTCGCCGAAGCCATCTTGCCGGCCTTGAAATAGACCTCCGCGAGGGTCACGTGGTGGCCCACGGTGCCCGGATCGCAGGCCACGGCCTGCTTGGCGTGCTCCGCCGCGACGTGCAGATCGCCGTCGGCGTGGAGCAGGCAGTGCGCGGCGCGGTCGTGCGCGCGGGCGTCGGTGACCTTGATCTTCGCGACCTTCTGCCAGGAACGCGCGGCCTCCGGCCAGTGCTGGCTGCGCTCCTCGTACTGCGCTTGCTTCATGTAGCTCGCGCAGAGGAGCTGGTCGGCCTCGTTCTTGACCTCCTGGTAGCGCATCGCCAGCGCCGTGTCGTCAGGAGCGAACTTGGTCGCGATGTGGAACGAGCTCGCGGCGGACACGATGTCCTTCTTGCTGTACGCATCCTCGGCGGCCTGAACGTACTTGCGGGCCTGCGCCTGCGTGGCGTTCTCGATGCGATCCTCGTAGCGCCGCTTGAGCGCGTCCATCGCGTCGTTCGGGTTCGAATAGCGGTGCGGGCTCGCCTCCACGGGCGGCGCGGAGCCCTGCGGAGGACGCAGCGACTGACCGCCGAGCAAGCGCTTGGCGAGCGCCGCGCGTCGCGCCTGGAGCTCGGCCGCGCTCGGACCTTGCGGGACCGGCGTGGAGACGCGCGACGACACGGGAGGAATCGTTCCTGCGGGCGCCTCCGCGGGCGCGCCGTTCGCCGCTTTGCGCGACTCCTCGAGCGCCCGCTCGAGCATCGCCTCCATGCCGCGGGTGGTCGCGACCTCGTCGAGGTAGCCGTCGTATTCCTGGCGCCTCGAGGCATCGACCAGCGTGTCGTGGGCCTCGGTGATGCGGCCGAAGAGGGCCTCCATCTTCGGCTTGAAGGATCCGAGCTGCTTCTTGAAGTAGCGGTCGGGGTGCATCAACGCCGCGAGCTCGAAGTACGAGCGCTTGACCGTCTTCTTGTCGGCTTCGCGGTTCAGGCCGAGGAGCGTGTAGTGATCGAGATCGTCGAGCCGGTAGTAGAGATCGAGGACACGCTTTCGCTGCTCGGGAGCGAGATCGCACTCCTCTTCGAGCTCCTTCGGATCGTATTTCGGCTCGAGCCCGATCGACGCGAACTCGGGGAGCTGGAGGCGGTCGCGGGCGGGCGGCGGCGGCGGCGCGTCGGGCGGCGGCGCGTCGGGATCGATCTGCTCGACGACGCCGAGCTTTTCGAGCTTCTCGAGCGCGCGCTGCACCGAGAAGTCAGGGAGGCCCGTCTCTCGCGCGAGGTCTTTCAGCCCGAGGCGGCCGTTGATCCGCGTCAGCAAGAACCCATCCATCGGGTCCAGCTTGAATTTGCGGACGTCGACGTGAGCGACGAGCCGCGGGACCTTCTCCGCCATACGAGTCCCCAGCATACCCGCCCGGAGCGTCGGGTCGCAAAAGACGCGAGGCGCCTGCCTACAGTGTGGTTTTGACGCGCTCCGACGCGGGCCAGCGGGGGTGCATCCACACCCAGGCCTCGGGCAGCGCGCGGATGTGCGCCGAGAGCACGTCGTTGATGCGGGTCGAGAGGACGCGTTCACCGTCGGGCGTCGCGTCGAGATCGGCCGTCTCGATGGGCGTCACCGCGAGCACGAGCGCGTCGCCGTCGCCCTTGGCGGGGAGCCCGACCACGACCGCGGCGCCCGTGCGGAGCGCGAGGCGTGCAGGACCCACCGGCGTCGGCGCCGGGTGCCCGAGGAACGGAGCCTCGACGCTCGGGACCCGCGAGGCGAGGTCCATCGGGACGCCGAGGATGTGGCCTCGACGAAGGGTGCGGAGGAGCGCCGCGGCGGCGCCGGGCGCGCCGCGCGCGATCGTCGTGAGCCCACGGTCGGCGCGGAGGCGTCCGTAGACGAGGCGCGTGAGGCGCGGATCGTAGGCCTCGCGCGTGACGGCCGCGAAGGGCAGGCCCGCCATCACCAGCGTCGCGGCCACGCGCTCCCACGGGCCGAGGTGCGCCGAGGCGAAGAGGACGCCCCGACCTCGCGCGAGCGCCTCGTCGAGCGCCTCGCGCGCGCCGGGGCCGAAGGGCAGGGGCGCGACGGCGCGACGGCGATCGAGCATCGCGATCGCCTCGCCGAGGTTCTCGCCGAGCGTGCGGTACGCGCGCCGGACGAGCGCTCGCCGCGCGGCCGCGTCGAGATCGGGGAACGCCCGCGCCACGTTTTCATGCGCGCGCCGGCGTGTGCGCGGGAGGATCGCGTGGGCGATCGCGCCGATCGCGCGTCCGGCGACGCGGAGGGCGCGCGGAGAGAGGCGCCCGACCGTGGAGAGCGCGAGCGAGGCGAGCACGAAGATCGCGTCGTTCTTCACCCGCTGCCCGAGGCTCCAGCGACCGCCCTCGCGCAGATCGTGGACGACGTGAGCCGTCATGGGATCGAGGGGATGGGCGCGGTGCTCTCGACGCTCGGGCCGCCGGGGCAGGAGCGACAGGTCGACTTGACCTTGTCGCGTGCAGAATACACGCGACCCTTGGCCTCGGTGCAGGTGCGCTGCTCGTCGCTGCTCTGCGCGAGCTCGCAGAGCCGGCCCGCGGCGCGATCCATCGAGCCGAGCGCGCGGCAGGCGTTGCGGCAGTCGCCCGCGGCGACGTCGAGCTCGCGCTGCGAGGACTCGAGCTCGCTCGCGGCGCCGCGGAGCGCGACCGAGCGCGACCCGGCCGCGCCGCCGAGCTGGCCCGGAAACTCGGGCGCAGGCGGTGCCGGTGGAGGCTGCGCGTAGCCCGGCTGGGCGGGCGACTGCGGCGGATATCCCGCGGGGGCTGCCTCGGCCGCTGCCGCCGGGCTGGAGGCGGGCGGCGCCGCCTTCGATCCGCCCGCCGCGCACGCGGCCGCGAGCGATCCGGCGACGACGACGACGAGCGCGCGCGTCGCGAGCGACGTCATGGCGATCCGCCCTCGCGCGTGTCTCCGAGCGATCGCTGGATGACCTGGTCCTGGATCTTCACGACTTCCTCGAGGAGCTTGATCGCCTGTTCGCGCGCCTTGGCCGCCTCCGCGGTCTTGCCCGCGTCGGCGAGCTGCGCGGCGCGCGCCTCCTCGACGAGGCCCTGCACCTCGACGAGGTGCCCTCGGAAGTACGTGGGCTCGGGCGCGTGCGCAAGCCCGTCGCGCACGTCGTCGGCCGCCTTGTCGACGTCGCCGACCTTCAGCCGCAGCTCCGCGAGGCGCGCGTGGGCGTCGGCGAGGACCTCCTCGATCTCCGGCGTCTTCCTGTCCGCGTGAGGCCGTCTCGCCGCGACGAGGCGCTCCATCGCGTCGATCGCGCCCGGCAGATCGCCGCTCTCTTCCTTCGAGTTCGCGATGTGGTGGAGCGCGCGCGCCTCGGAGAGGAACGCCATCAGCTCGGTGTCGACGACGGCGGCGCTCTCGCCTTCGTCGCGTCGCTGGCAGGACGGCATCCAGACGAACGCGAGCGCGGCGACGACGATCGCGAAGAGGCCAGCCGTGACGGCGTGAGCGCGCTTCACCGGACACCCCACCTGGCGAAGCGGTTGTCGCGGAAGTCCGACGCGCGCGCGGACGCGATGCGATCGATGCGCGCGCTCGTGTCGCCGGGCTTGAACGGCTCGGAGAAGAGCGGCTGCGTCGTGCGCGCCTTCGCGAGCGGCGTCTCGCTGCGCGACGGCGACGTCACGACGAGGGCGATGCTCGCGGCGAGCGCGAGGCCGCCGGTCACGAGCCCGAAGCCGACGCGCACGAGGCTCGCGCGGCGCTTCGCGGCGAGCTCGACGACGGCGCCGCCTCGCTTCTCCGGCACCCTCTCGGGCATCGCGGCGAGCGCACCGTCGACGATCGCGCGGTGCGCGGCGGGATCGATCTCGCCGGGCGCGAACGCGCACCGCAGCGCCTCCGCGAGGTCGGCCGAGCCCTCGGCGCCGCCGAGCATCGCCTCGCGACCGTCGAGCGCGTCGCGCAAGGCCGCCGCCGCCGCGAGCTCGTCGGACGACGGCGTGGCGTCGAGGATCGCGCGGTTTTCGCCGGCGTCGAGGGTGGACGGCGACCAGGCTGCGCGGAGCGAGCGCGCGAGATCGGCGTCGTCGTGGGCGACCGACGGATCCTCGAGCGCGTCGCGAAGGCGCTGCGACGCCGCGATCTCCTCGGCCGACGCGGGCGCGTCGGGATCGATCTCGCCGTCCTCCGGCCGCTTCTCCTCGCGGTCACCCATCGCCCTCTTTCCTTCCGGCTTTCGGTTCCTCGCCGGCCTCGAGCGTCTTTTTCAACGATGCGATGGCGCGATGCAAGAGCACGTCGAAGGTCGCGGGCGTGACCCCGAGCTCGGCCGCGACCTCGTCGCGCGGCCTCTCCTCGAGCACGCGCAGCCGAATCGCGCGCGCGTAGCGCGCGTTGATCCGCCCGAGCGCAGCGTCGACCTTCGCGCGCGCCGCGTCGCGATCGCGCTGGTCGCTGATCTGCTGCTCGACGGGCGTCGACGTCTGCGCCGCGTCGACCTCGCGCGCCAGATCGTCCTCCTCGAAGAGGACGAGGCGCTTCTTCGCGCGCAGCTGATCGAGCGCGACGCGCAGCGCGACGGTGCGGAGCCACGGATAGAAGCCGACGTTCTGCCAGGTGAACTTCGAGATGTTCGCGACGACCTTCGCGTACGTCTCGGAGAGCGCCTCCTTCGCCGCCGCCTCCGATCCGAGCCGCGGGAGGAGGACGCTTCGATAGAGGCCAGGACCGTACTTGTGGAGAAGCTCGCCGAGCGCAACGCGCTCGCCGGCCTGGGCGCGCACGACGAGCGCGTGGTCGATCGCGTCGGCCTCGGCGCGGCGACGCGCCAGATCGGCGTCGACCGCGCGCACCGGCGCCGCGGCCGTCGACTTCGTCGCTTCGCCGGTGTCGGCCACGGCGTGCAGCATAAGGCCCGCGCCCCCGAGGAGGCCTAGCTTTTCCCACGGCCCGACGCGGGGCAGGATCGGGGGAACGCTCAGCGCGGTCGCGGTCGCGGTCACGAAGAACAGAACGCGGGGCCGGCCCGGCCCTTACACGCCGAGCAGGCCGATTGCGCCCGTGATACAGGGGCTTCCATGATCCGCCTCTCTCGAACGGCCCTGGCGCTCGTGCTCGCGGGCGCCGCGATCGCGGCGAGCCCGCCCGCCCGCGCGGACGTGTCGATCCCGTTCACCCGGACGACGCTCCCCAACGGCATGGTCGTCATCTTCCACGAAGACCACGCGGTCCCCACCGTGGTGGTCAACGTCTCCTACAACGTCGGCTCGCGCTTCGAGGCCGTCAAGCGGACGGGCTTCGCGCACCTCTTCGAGCACCTCATGTTCATGGGGACGAAGCGCGCCCCGACCAAGGCGTTCGACGCGTGGATGGAGGCCGCCGGCGGCTGGAACAACGCGTGGACGAGCCAAGACCGCACCGACTACTACGACGTCGGGCCGCCGACCGCGCTCGATCTCCTGCTCTGGCTCGAGGCCGACCGCCTCCGCGATCTCGGTCCGCTGATGACGCTCGAGAAGCTCGACGCGCAGCGCGAGGTCGTGCGCAACGAGCGGCGGCAGACGAGCGAGAACACGCCGTACGGCAAGGTCGAGCTGCGCCTGCCCGAGCTGCTCTACCCCGAGGGTCATCCGTACCACCACCCCGTCATCGGCTCGCACGCCGATCTCGAGGCGGCCACCGTGTCCGACGTGAAGGAGTTCTTCGCTCGCCACTACGATCCGGCGAACGCCTCGCTCGTCGTCGCCGGCGACTTCGATCCCACGAAGGCCAAGGCGCTCGTCGATCGCTGGTTCGGGACGATCCCTTCGCGCGGCGCCGCGCCCGATCCCGGCGCGCCCGGCTTCAGCGACGCGAAGACGACGCTCGGCTCGGTCGTCCGCGAGACGATCGAAGACGAGGTGGAGCTGCCCAAGGTCGTGATGGCGTGGCAGTCGCCGAAGCACTTCGGTCCGGGCGACGCCGATCTCGATCTGCTCGCGACCGCGCTCGCGGACGGCAAGGCGAGCCGCCTCTACAAGGCGCTCGTGTACGACCAGAAGATCGCCCAGAGCGTCGACGCGGCGCAGGAGTCCGGCGTCCTCGGGTCGCGGTTCGTCGTCTCCGTCATCGCGCGGCCCGGCGTGCCGCTCGAGAAGATCGAGGCCGCGATCGACAAAGAGCTCGACGCCGCGCGAACCGCGCCGCTCGCGAACGACGAGCTCGAACGGGCGAAGAACCTCTACGAGGCCTCGTTCGTCACGCGCCTCGAGGGGGTTCGCGAGCGCGCCTCGTACCTCAACATGTACGAGGCGGAGCTCAAGGATCCGGGCTACGTGCAGAAGGATCTCGATCGCTACCGCCGCGCCACGAAGGAAGACATCCGAAAGACGGCCGAGGCCGTCCTCCAGCCGAAGGCGCGCGTCGTCTTGCGCGTCGTCCCCAAGGCGAAGAAGGGAGCGGCCAAATGAGAGCGCGAGTCTTCGAGCGCGCGCGCGCGATCGTGGCGTCGTGTGTCGTGCTGCTCGCGGCGTGCGGAGACGACGTGCGGCCGCCGCAGCTCCCGAGGCCCGTCGCGAGCGCGCCGCCGGCTCCGCGAGAGCCCGCCGACGCGCTCGGCCCGCGGCCGCCGCTGCCGCCGCCGGCCCCATACACGCCGCCCGTGCCCGTCGCCTACCAGCGATCGAACGGGCTCACCGTGTGGCTGCTCGAGCGTCACGCGCTGCCGATCGTCTCGATGCAAGTCGTCGTGCCCGCGGGCGCGGCGAGCGATCCCGCCGGCAAGGGCGGCCTCGCGCTCGCGACGGCGACCATGCTCGACGAAGGCGCGGGCAAGCGCGGCGCGCTCGAGATCTCGCGCGACGTCGATCAGCTCGGCGCCACGCTGCGCACGGGCGCCTACGCCGACTACGCGTTCGTCGAGCTGACGACGCTCAAGAAGAACCTCGCGCCGGCGGCGGCGATCCTCGGCGACGTCGTGGCCAAGCCCACGTTCTCGCCCGTCGAGTGGAAGCGCGTGAGCGATCTCTGGAAGAACGAGCTCCGCGCGCGCCAGAGCGAGCCGAACGCGGTCGCGAACGTGGTCGCGCTCGCCAAGGTCTTCGGCGACCGACCCTACGGACATCCCACGAACGGGACCACGAAGTCGGCGGCCAAGGTCTCGCTCGATGACGTCAAGGCGTTCTACGCGGCGAGCTGGCAGCCGCACCGCGCGACGGTCGTGATCGCCGGCGACGTGACGCGCGCGGAGGTCGATCAGCTCCTCGACGGAGCGCTCGGCGCGTGGAAGTCGCCGGCGGTGAAGACCGAGCGCGCCGTCGCGACCTCCGGGATCCCCGGCGTCGCGCCCCGCCGCGTCGTCGTCGTCGATCGGCCGGACGCGCCGCAGTCGGTGATCGCGGTCGTGCGCGAGGGGGTCGCGGCTTCGGATCCGAGCGCTCCCGGCCTCGTGCGCGTCAACGCGGCGCTCGGGGGGAGCTTCACGTCGCGCCTCAACCAGGATCTGCGCGAAGAGCACGGCTGGAGCTACGGCGCGAGGTCACGTTTCTCCTTCACGAAGCAGCGCGGGATGTTCACGGCCGAGGCCGCGGTGCACACCGAGCACACCGGCGACGCGCTCGCGGCGATGCTCGCCGACATCGACGCGCTCGCGAACGAGGGCCTCACCGAGGAAGAGGTCGACAAGACACGCCTCCTCGCGCGCGCCGATCTGGTCGAGGCCTTCGAGAGCGTCGCGGGCGCGGCCAAGCGCCTCGCGCGCAACGCCGGCGTCGGCCTGCCGCCGGATCACGACGCGACCGCGAGCGCGAAGCTCTACGCCGCGACCCGAGAGGAGCTCGCGCGCCTCGCCGCGCAGCACGTCGGCACCAAGAACGCGGTCGTCGTGATCGTCGGCCCCAAGGCGCAGATCGCGCCGCAGCTCGCCAAGATCGGGATCACGTCGTTCGACACGAGCGGCCCGGAGGGAGAGTGATGATGGAGGTCGTCGAGATCGCGCTCGCCCCCGGCGCCGAGAACAACGCGTTCGCTTCGATGCTCGCGGATCTCGTCCGCCAGAACCTCGAGAGCAAGCCGCACAAGAAGAGAGACTTCGCGAGGCTCGCGCGCGGCCGCGGCGTCACGGTCGCGCTCGTCGCCGACGACGCCGACGTCGCCCTCACCCTCGAGTTCAGGGCGGGGCGCCTCGTCTTGCACGACGGCATCAAGGGCGTGCCCGACGTCGCCGTCCGCGGCTCGGCCGACGCGATCATGACGATGTCGAACGTCCCGCTGACCCGCCCGCTCGCGCTCCCGATCCCGACCGATCGCCCCTCGCTCGAGGTCCTGGTCTCCATGGCGCGCGCGAGTCGCACCGGCGAGCTCAAGGTCCTGGGAATGCTAGGGAATCTGGGTAACCTGTCGCGGCTCACGCGCGTCATGAGCGTCAACGGCTGAGCACGCTTCGAAAAATCTTCTTCTTTCGCGCGTCCGCGCCTCTCTTCTTCCCGTCACGTCATCGCGCGGGCCGCTTGACAGGGTGGGTCCCATCTCGTAGGTTCCGCGCCCCGAAGGCGCTGAAAAGCCCCACAATTCCTAGCTCCCCGCACGAGATAAGGGTTCCCATCATGGCCGTTTCCATCCGCCTCGCCCGCCAGGGCACGAAGAAGAGGCCCTTCTATCGCGTGGTCGTCACCGACTCGCGCAGCCCGCGTGGCGGTCGTTTCCTCGAGAACATCGGCACGTTCGATCCCTCGAAGGAGCTCGAGAACCAGTCGCTCAAGATCAACCAGGAGCGGCTGACGTACTGGCGCGGCGTCGGCGCGGTGCCGTCCGACACGCTCGCGGGGCTGCTCAAGCGCGCCGCGAAGCTCGAAGCCGCAGCGCCGGCGACGAAATAACGAAGGCGAACGTGGCATTGAAAGAGCTCATCAAAGCCATCGCGATCGAGCTGGTCGATCACCCCGATCAGGTGGTCGTCACCGAGATCGCCAGCGAGCACAACAGCCTCATCGAGTTGCGCGTCGCGAAGGAAGACGTCGGGAAGGTCATCGGCAAAGAGGGGCGCACCGCGCAGTCGATGCGCACGATCCTCGCCGCGGTGTCGACGAAGCTGGGCAAGCGCGCCCACCTCGACATCGTCGACTGAGCCGCTCGCATCCGCCATGGACCCGAAAGGCCCTCAGCCGAGGGAAGGCGGGGAGCAGTGGGTGCCGCTGGCCGAGGTCGCGCGACCACACGGCGTGCGCGGTGAGCTGCGGCTGCGCCTCTTCAACAAGGCGGGTGACACGCTCCTCGGTCAGGACGAGGTGCTCGTCCGCATGCCCGACGGCGAAGAGCACGAGGTGTCGGTCGAGCGCGCGCGGCGCGCCGACGACGCCATCCTGATGAAGCTCTACTCGGTCGACGACCGCGATCGCGCCGAGGATCTCCGCGGCGCGCTCGTCTGCGTCCAACGCAAAGAGTTCCCCGACCCCGAGCCGGGCGAGTTCTACGCCGTCGACGTCGTCGGCGCCGAGGTTCGCCTCCGCGGAGAGCGCGTCGGATCGGTCGCCGAGATCGTCACGTACCCCAGCGTCGAGGTGATGCTCGTGCACGCCGACGACGGCGAGGGGGACTGGGAGGTCCCCCTCACCGAGATCTACATCGCCAAGGTCGACGTCGAGAGCAAGCTCGTCGAGCTCCACACGCTCGACGACGTGGAACGCCAGCCGCGCCGGAAGAAGAAGACGTGAGGGTCGAGATCGTCACGCTCTTCCCCGAGCTGTTCGACACCTTCGTCAAGACGAGCTTCGTGGGGCGCGCGGGCACGGGCGGCCAGCTCGAGGTGAAGCTCCGATCGCCGCGCGACTTCGGCCTCGGCAAGCACAAGAGCGTCGACGACACGCCGTACGGCGGCGGCAGCGGCATGGTGATGCGCGTCGACGTGCTGGTCGCGTGCATGGAGGCGCTCGACGCCGAGGCCGAAGCGGAGGGCAAGCCGCGCGCGCGTCGCTTGCTGATGACGCCGCAAGGTCGGCCCTTCGGCCAGCCGATCGCCGCGAGGCTCGCGCGCGAGCCCGCGTTCATGTTGATCTGCGGCCGCTACGAGGGCTTCGACGAGCGCGTTCGCGCCTTCGTCGACGAGGAGATCTCGCTCGGAGACTTCGTGATGACCGGAGGCGAGATCGCCGCGATGGCGATCGTGGAGGCCACCGTGCGCCTCTTGCCCGGTGTCCTCGGCAACGAAGAGTCGATCCGCGAGGAGTCGCACGGCGAAGACGGTCTCCTCGAGTACCCGCAGTACACGCGCCCCGCGGAGTTCCGCGGCGCCGCCGTCCCCGAGGTCCTCGCTTCGGGCAACCACGCCGAGATCGCCAAGTGGCGCCGCGCGCAGGCCGAAGAGCGAACGCGCGCGCGCCGGCCGGATCTGATCGAGGCCGCCTCGCGAAAGGAACACCGCTGAGATGGCGCGCCGCCTCGCGATCGCGCTCGTGCACCACCCCGTGCTCGACGGACAGGGCAAGACCGTCACGACCGCGCTCACGAACCTCGACGTCCACGATCTCGCGCGCAGCGCGCGCACGTACGGGTGCAGCGACTTCTTCGTCGTGCACCCCATCGAGGCGCAGCGCGAGCTCGCGTCGCGCATCGTCGATCACTGGACGACGGGCTCGAGCGCGAAGCGCATCCCCGATCGCAAGGAAGCGCTCTCCGTCGTGCGCCCGGTGGCGACGCTCGACGACGCGATCGCCGGGCTCGGCGGCGCCGTCGATCTGTGGATCACCGCCGCGCGCGAGCTCGGCGCGCCGATCTCCTTCGCGCGCGCGAGAGAGCGCCTCGCGGCCGAAGGCGGACCCGTGCTGCTCGTCTTCGGCACCGGCTGGGGCCTCGCCGGCGAGGTCGTGTCGCGCGCCGACGCCGTGCTCGAGCCGATCCGCGGGGCAGGCGATTGGAACCACCTCAGCGTGCGCGCGGCGTGCGCCATCGCGCTCGACCGCCTCCGCGGCTGACCCGTACGGGCCGCGTTCGGCCGACGCATGGATATGGCGCGGTTCGCCGGATGGTGAGGGATCCTACTGGGGCGAGGCACATCCCCGCCGGGTGCCCAGTCCCGTCGATCATCGAGAACGCTCCTGCCTCGAATGCAGGCGCTGCTGCCTCTGGGGCATTAGCGCATCACCTCGACGCCGTGGTCCTCCGGCTTGAATCCGCCGGGCCACCGCGTGGCAGCATTGGCGCGCGCGCCCCGGAGGTTTGCTCTCTCTAGTCCCTCGCACTGGAGGTCAGCCCCAGAGAAGCTCGCTTCTCTGAAGTCAGCGCCTTCGACCTTGGCCCCGCGCAGGTCGGCCTCGCTGAAGTCTGCGTTCCGGAAAATGCCGGCACGCATCACCGTTTCGCGAAGGTCCGTCCTCGCGAAGTTTGCAAGGGAAGCGTTGGTCCCTGTGAGGCTCGCGCCCTTGAGCGTCGCGCCCTCGAAGTTGGCTCGTTCGAGCCATGCAGATCGAAGCTCCGTCCCCGAGAGGTTGGCTTTGGTCAGGACCTCCCCCTCCAACAGTGCTCGATGCAAGTTGCGACCGGAAATGTCCGCCCCGACCAGGGACTCGGCCTCGATCTCTACGTCGTCCCCAGTCTCGCAACGAATGACAATCATCACCAAGCCTCCGGGTGAATGACAAACTCTTCCCACGGAATTGCTCGCTCGGCGAACCAGGCGCTCGAGCTCTTCGGCCGAGAGCCGCTCCTCCCATACGTCTGGCGCCTGCTCCGTGCTCATCGCGCCCTCCGAGCCGTCTCCACCCACTGGATGTCGATCATGTCCTTCGGCCGAGATCCCCATCGCTTCGTCGTGATGAGATCGTCGATCGATGGCAGTGCGAGACTGACCGCGTTGCCCACGTCGACCGTCTGACGTCGAGCCCAGGCGCTGTCGAAATCCAAGCGAACCCCCTCGGGAGTCGACGCCGATCGCGCGACCAAGACGTCGACTCGGACGTCGTTTCTCGAAGAGATTCCGTCCCGCGGCTCGCGCTTCGGCAGGCGTCTTCGTGGCGAAGAGCTCGAGCTCGCCCAGAGACGCAAGCGATCAGCGCGCGGCGACCGAGCGGATCGTGCCGTCGCCGTAGCTCGCCCAGAACACGGTCGGCGTCCCGTCGCTCGCGGCGCCCGCAGCGACGCCGCGGAGCTTGCCCAGCCCTCCGGCGAGGACCTTCGCGGCGCCGCCCGCCTTCGGCACCATCACGATCTGGCCTTGGCCCTCGACGTCGTCGTTGCCGTGTGTAAAGTACACGTTGTTGGCGTCTTGCGCGATCGCGTGAGGGAAGGCGAAGCCGGTCGCGAGCACCTGCGGCGCGCCCGCGTCCGCCGCGTCGATCTTCAAGACGACGCCGCTCTTCGTCACCGCGAAGAGACGCCCTTCGTCGACGACCATGTCGGCGATCTCCGGGTTGGTCACGATCGTGGCGAGGAGCGCGGGATCGGCGCCGGCTTCGTCGCCGCCGAGCTCGGCGCTCTTGCCCGCGCGCCAGAGCTCGTGCCGCGCCTGGAGGAACCAGTAGAGGTACGTGCTGTCGGCCGCGATCGCCGTCGGGTCTCTGCCGTCGAGACCGCCCTGCATCTGCCGGTCGTTCGACTCGGTGTCTCGCTGGTAGCGCCGCACCTCGTCGCTCCTCGTGCCGAAAATGAAGGTGTCGGCGCTCGGCGCCATCGCGAGGCGGCGGAGGTTCGAGACGCCGCGGCGCTTGTCGATCGCGCCCGGCGCGACGATCTTGCCGACGTCGCCCTTCGGGACGAACGCGATCTCGAGCAGCTCGTTGCCCGCGTCGTCGCCGTTGCGGTTGGCGAGGTTCGCGTTGTGCCAGACGACCTGCTCGCCGTCGACGAGGATCTGGTGCGGCTCGGGCTGGTTCTTCGCGACGAACGTCGCCGCCCCGCCTCGGTGATCGATCCGGAGCACCGTGCCGTCGCCTTCGTTCGTCCAGTAGACGTACGGGCCGTCGACGGCGATCCCCCAGGGCTTCGCCTGGTCCGACGCGAGGATCGTGCTCGCGGGCGCGGCGTCGTCTCTTTCGCCCGGCGTCGACGCGGCCTCGGGCGCAGCCTCGAGCGGCTCGTCGAGCGCCTCCTTGTCTTCGAGGCCGACGAGGAGCGCGCACGCCATCGTCGACGCGGCGAACGCGGCGAACGGCACGATCCTACCGGCGGGCGGAGGGGCGCGCACCTCGACAACCTACCACACGCACTCGATCGCGCCGCCTGCGGGCGCGAGCAAGAGCGCCGTGTTCGGCGCGTGGGGCGCTGTGACCAAGAGCACGATGCCGGTCGCGAGCGCGACCGTGCCGAGGACGAATCCGACGGTGGAGAGCGTGGCCGCGCGGTGCGCGTCGTCGTTCGCCTTGAGGCCGATCGCGTTGCAGCGCACGCCGACGCAGTTCGCGTCGACAGTCGACTTCTCGTTCAGCGTCTGGACGCCGAAGATCGTCCCGGCGCCGAGCGCGGCGACGCCGACGCCGATCGTCACCCATCCGAGTGCCCGCTCGGTCGATCCGTCGCGCGCGGCGGGGGGCGCGACGATCGGCGCGGCGGCGTCCTCGAGCGCGGGCACGGTCACGCTCTGCTCCGACGGGCCGGCCTCGACCTTCAGCGGGCTCCGCCACGCGATCTTGCCCGGCGCGGTGGCCTCGAGCGTGTGATCGCCCGGATCGAGCGGGACGCGCGTGCCTGACGCCGTCGCGAGCGCCTTGCCGTCGAGCAGGATCGCGAGGTCGGCAGGGAAGTGGAGCGTCACGTAGGAGAGCTTCTTCTCGAGCTCCTCGATCTTCGCGCGGGCGAACTTCTCTCGGTCGGCCTGCTTCGCGCGCGCGGCGAACGTGGCCGCCTCCGCGTAGTCGGCCCAGGCCGTGGCCGTCTTGCCCTCCTGCTCGTGACACGTCGCCACGTTGAGGATGGTGCCCGGCTTGGGGTCGACGTGATGGCTCTCCATGTACTTTACACATGCCTCGGCGAGCTTGCCCTCGGCCTGGAGCTCCTTCGCCGCGCGGAAGAGCGCCTCGGCCATGGCCTTGTCCGGGCCCTGACCTCGCGCGCTGCCGGCATGCGCCAGCAACGCCACCGTCACGCTGAGTGCGCCCGCCCCCCTCGCGAGCGCGCGCCGCTGCTCTCGCTCCATACCTCTCGACGACTCAGGATAGCAGGCATGGGCACGGCGTCGATTTCATGCGCGCGCCGGCCCTCGCGCGGCCGTCTCGACGAGCGGCGCCTCGACGGCGAGGCCCCCGCGCTTTCCGGCGACGCTCTCGACGAGCGCGACGCGCGCCGGAGCGCCCTCCTTGCCGTGCACGAGCCGGAGCCGCTTCGGCTCGAGCCCGCGGGCGCGAAGCTCCGTGAGGAGGGTGGTCAGCTCGATGGCCGGGTACACGACGCAGATCCGCGCGCGGCGCCCCGCGATCCGTCGCGCCGCGTCGAGGAAGACGTCGAGCGGCCCGCTCTTCGCGCGCGCGCGCGAAGGCGCCGGCGGGCGACCGCGACCCGGGGGAACGTACGGAGGATTGCACACGACGAGATCGGCCGCGCCGTCGGGGGCGAGGCTCGCGTCCTCCACGTCGCCCCGGAGCACGGTGATGCGATCGCTCCATCCATTCGCGTTCGCGTTCGCCGACGCCAAGCGGGCGAGCGTCGCGTCGCTCTCGATCATCGTCACGCGCGAGGCGCCGCCGAGGTGGAGGAGCGAGAGCCCCACCGCGCCGACGCCGGCGCCGAGATCGAACGCGGCGCGCGCGGTCTTGCGCGGGCCAGCGGCGAACGCCGCCAGCAGGATCGCGTCGACGTTGACTCGATAGCCCCTGCCGCGCGCGGGCTGGAGGAGGGAGACGCGACCGCCGAAGAGCGCGTCGCTGGTCGTCGCGGGCGCCCTCGCTACTGCCACGGCCGGCGGCCGCGGAAGCTCAGCGCCGTGACCGCCCCGGGGAAGGTGCGCACGACGTACGTGCCGAGCAGCACCGTCTCGCCGTTGACCTTGCCGAGCGCGCTCACGCGGATCGGCACGTTCGTGGGGAGGTTGAGGGTGCCGAAGAGCCCGAGCTTGCTCGTGCCCTGCGCGGCGCGGCCCTTGTCGGGCAGCGGGTCGGACTCGTTCTCGCCGAAGTAGAACATGTCTCCTTCGTGCGGCGCGTCGGTGTCGACGGTGGCGCCCGAGACGCGGACGTCGCCGCAGTCGTGGACCTCGCCCGCGAGCAGGCCCTTCTCCGGACGGACCGTGAAGCCGCCCGCCGCCGACGCGACCGTGTTGATGTCGGTCGCCGCGACCGCCGCCGGCTCGTAGTCGATCTCGTCGCCGGGCTTCACCTTGTCGTTCGAGAAGAAGATGTTGTAGTCGTAGAGCTGCGCCCAGTTCTCGCTGCCCGCCGCGTCGGACGTCTTCACGATGAGGCGCGTCTCGGTCGGGACGCCGGCGTAGGCGTAGGCGCGGAAGGTGCAGCCGCCGTCGGGGCACTTCTTGAGCCAGTCGGGCTTCGGCATCTGCGGCGGGTTCTGCGCGTCGTTGTTGGTGGTGACGACCGGCGTTCCGACGGGCTCGCCGAGCGCGCCGCCTTCGCCCTCCTTGAAGATCTCGATCTTCACGCCCGCCGAGTCGTTGCCGCTCGAGAAGACGCGAACGAAGCCCTTGAGCGTGACCGTCTTCGGCGTGCCGACCGCGCCAGGCGCGTCGAGGCAGCCGAGCTGGAGCGTCGGATCGGTCGACGAGTTGCGGTTGAGATTCGTACCGCGGGTGAGCTCCTGCGACGGCGCGCGGACGAACGTACAGCACGCGTTGACGTTGCGCGGCGGCTTGCAGGTGTTCGGGTTCGCGTCGGGCGAGATGGTGCACGACGAGCACTCGGCGAACTCCGCCTTGGTCAGCGTCGGCGCGCCCTCGCACGTCACGACGCCGCCTGCGCCGCCGTCGGCGACGGGCGTGGTGTTGCTCGAGCTGCAGGCGACGATCCCGAGCAGCACGAAGGAAGAGAAGACCCAAGAGCGCGCGAGCTGGTGCTTCATGGACGGCCTTCATAGTCGAACGCGGGCGCGGGTCGCACGGGCGCCGTGAGGCGGCGAGCGAATTTGCAAAAACGCGAGTAATTCACGCGACATAGGGTGCGTCTCAAGATCGTCGCCTTTCGATGATTTTCCCTCCTCGCGCGTCGCGGCTAGGTTTCGCGCGCGTGACCGCGAAAGACGACATTCGCAAGGAGGCGCTCCGCCTCGGCTTCGACGCGGTCGGCTTCGCGCGCGCCGATGTCCCGCTCGACGCCGACTACGAGCGCTACCGATCGTTCCTCGACGACGGCAAGCACGGCGAGATGGCCTGGCTCGCGAAGGCGCCCGAGGCGCGCCGCCGCCTCGACGGCGAGCACGTCCTCCCGGGCGCGAAGACCGTCGTGTGCGTCGCCCGGCGCTACGGGCGTAGCGCCGACGACGAGGCCGCCGATCCGGAGCTCGCCCGGTCGATCGCGCGCTACGCGCGCGGGCGCGACTATCACAACGGCCTCCGCAAGAAGCTCCGCAAGCTCGCCAAGCTCGCGCGCGCTCTCGGCGGCGAGGCGCGTCCGCTCTGCGACGAGGAGCCCGTGCTCGAGCGCGCTTGGGCGGCGCGCGCCGGCCTCGGCTTCGTGGGCAAGAACGGCCTGCTCATCGTGCCGGGCGTCGGATCGCTCGTGCTGCTCGGCGAGATCGTGACGACGCTCCCTCTCGAGCCCGACGCACCGATCGCCGAGCGTTGCGGCGCCTGCACGCGCTGCCTCGACGCGTGCCCGACGAACGCCTTCGAGCGCCCCTTCGTCCTCGATCCACGACGCTGCATCGCGTACCTCACCATCGAGCACCGCGGCGCGATCCCCGAGCCGCTCCGCGACGGGATCGGCGATCGCCTCTTCGGCTGCGACGACTGCCAGACGGTGTGTCCGTTCAACGCGCGCTCGCAACGGCAAGCGCACGACGTCGACCGGCGCTTCGAGGCCGATCCGCGCTGGCGCGACGTGTCGCTCCCCGATCTGCTCGCGCTCGACGACGAGGGCTTCGTCCGCCTCCGCGAGGGCAGCCCCGTCGGTCGCGCGACGCGCGCCGGCCTCGCGCGAAACGCCGCCATCGTCCTTGGAAACAAGGGCGATCCGCGCGCGCTGCACGCCCTCGCGCGCGCACGCGACGCGCACGACGCGTCGTTCGTCCGTGAAGCCGCGGCCTGGAGCATCGGCCGCATCGAGGCGAAGGCCGAACGCTGACTCCTCTAAGGAGGACAGCCGTTCTGCGTCCAGTCGCACTTGTCTTTGCGCGAGCTGCACATCGTGGGCGGGTCCTTGCAGCAGAAGCGCATGACGTTGCTCTTCGTGTCGTTGCAGTCGGCCTCGCACTTGCCGCCGTCGCAGTAGACGACGTTGCCGCAAGCGCCAGACTTGCGACAGCGGACGCTCGCGTCTGCCGCGCTCACCGCGACGCCTTGGTTGCAGGCGTTGTCTTCGTTGCACGTGACGCTCGCCGTCTTGCCCGTCGCGACGACGAGGCCGCCCTGACAGGTGTCGTCGGCGAGGCACGCGACCGTGCAGCTCTCGGTCGACTGGCAGCTCACGCCGAAGTTGCAGCTCGACTTCCCCTTGTTCGTTTCGACGCCGCACTGAACGGTGCAGTGCTCGGAGCTGCAGTTGACCCTGCTCCCCTGGCACGAGTTGTCCGCGAGGCACGACAGGATGCAGCTTCCGGCGTCGCAGCCCACGCCGAAGTTGCACGAGCTCGACCCGGAGCACCGGGTCACGCACGAGTCGCCGGTGCACATCACCGAGCCGCCCTGGCAGGCGTTCGCGCCCGTGCAGCCGATGGCGCAGCGCGAGGCCGCGGTGCAGTCGACGCCGTTGTTGCACGAGCTCGATCCCGAGCAGCGAACGTCGCAAGGAACGCCCGGCGGACAGACGACCGGCGCTCCCTGACACTGGTTGTTGCCGCACTCGATCACGCAGGTTCCGCCGTCGCAGCCGCGCGCGCCGACGCCGCCCTCGCAGACGGAGAGGCAGTTCTCGGGGTTCGTGTCGAGCAACGCGTCGAAGATCGGCTGCGCGTCGAGGATGACGACGAAGTCCTCGTCGTCGCCGGTCGATCCGTCCGTCGAGCCGCCGTCGCGGATCGGCGGGTCGCCCGATCCCCCGTCGACTTCGGGATCGTTCGTGATCTGGAGCGAGCCCACGATGTCGACGCCGCAGGCGACGATCAGCCCGGCGGCGAAGACGCCGGCCACCACCTTCACGCCCCGCCGACGCATCCTCCAAAATCTATCACGCGCTTGAACGGAGCCGCGGATTGGTTACAGGGTGGGTGAGCGTTCTTTGGTGGCATGCGTGCTGCAGGTCGCTGGTCGCCCGTTCTTCGCGAGGTCATTTTCATGCAGTACAGAGTCGTCAGCCGCGCGTTCGGCCTCGTGCTGGGGGTCCTGTGCACCACCTCCGCGCCGGTGTCGGCGCAAACCTCCAGCGTCGCCGAGGCGCGCGAGAAGGCGCGCGCGACGCCGGCGAACGCCGAAGCCTCGCTCGCGTACGGGCAGGCGCTCCGGCGCGCGGGGCGAGAGAGCGAGGCGCTCGCCGAGCTCCGGCGGGGCCTCGGCGTCACCGCCGGCAAGCCCGAGCTCGCCTCTCGCGTGCAATGGGAGATCGCGCGAACGCACATCGCCAAACGCGAGTTCGAAGCCGCGCTCGCCGCCTGCCGGTCGATCGCGCGGACGCCTCCGGCGCCGAACGCTCCTCCGGCGCCGCCCGCCGCGCAAGCCACGAGCCGCGTCTGCGCGTCCGAAGCCCACCTGCTCTGGCGCCGCGGCACCGAAGCGACGGCCGAGATCGCCGAGCTCGCGAAGATCAAGGATCCCTCGATCGAGGTCCAGTACTTCGCCAAGCTCGCGACCGGGCGCGCGCACGAGCTCGCCTCGAAGGAGCCCGACGCGGAGGCGTCGTATCGCGACGCGATCCGCCTCGCGGAGAGCCGGCCCGACGCGCACGTGCTGCTCGGTGCGATGCTCCGGCGCCTCGGCAAGGACGGGCTGCCTTCGCTCCGCAAGGCCGTCGAGCTCGACCGATTCGATCCCGTCGCGCAGCTCGAGCTCGGGCGCGCGCTCGCGCCGGGCAGCGCCGAGTCGCTCACGGCCCTCGAGCGCGCCGTCGCCGAGCGGCCTACCTTCGCCGACGCCCTTCGCGCGCTCGCGGAGGGCTACGTCGCGGCCAATCGCCTCGCCGACGCGAAGCGAACGGTCGAGACGATCCTCAAGATCGCCCCGAACGACGTCTTCTCCCACGTCACCGCGGGCCGGGTCGCGCTCGCCGAAGGCCGCGCCGACGACGCGATCAAGGAAGGCGAGATCGCCTCGAAGCTCATGCCCAACGTGCAGGCGGCGAGGCTCCTCGTCGCCGACGGCTGGGCGAAGAAGGGCGAGATCGATCTCGCGGTCGAGGCCTACCAGGCGGCCGTCGGCCTCGATCGCTCCGATCCGACGCCGCTCGTCAACGCCTCGCAGGCGTGCCTCGCGGCCGGCCGCGTGACGAGCGCGAAGGCGTTCGGCGTCAGGGCGACGAAGGACTTCGCCTCGCACGCCGGAGCGTGGGTCGCGCTCGGCGACGCGCTCGCGGCCGACAAAGACGTCGCGGGCGCCCGCGCCGCATACGAGAACGCGAAGAAGGCGCGCGGCGCCGATCCCGCGGCCATCGACAAGAAGCTCTCGCGCCTCAAGTGATCTTTTGGCTCCAGCTCGCGGCGGATAGCTGCTAGCTGATAGCCCGATGGATCTGGCAGCGCGCATCGTGGCACGAGATCCGCGCGCGGCGGCGCGGGCGATGCGCGACGTCGACGATCGGGTGCCCGGCTACCTCGAACTGCTCAAGGCGATCTTCCCGAGCACGGGCAAGGCGACCGTCGTGGGCGTGACGGGGAATCCGGGGGCGGGCAAGAGCACGCTCACGGATCGCCTCATCGAGAAGTATCGCGCGAGCGGCAAGAGCGTCGGCGTCATCTGCGTCGATCCGTCGAGCCCGTATACCGGCGGCGCGATCCTCGGCGATCGCATCCGCATGTCGCGGCACGCGACCGATCCCGGCGTCTTCATCCGTTCGGTCGCGACGCGCGGCCACCTCGGCGGCCTCTCGCGGTCCGCGCGCGACATGGTGCGCATCCTCGACGCGTACGGCGCCGACGTCGTGATCGTCGAGACCGTCGGCGTCGGCCAAGACGAGCTCGAGATCACGCGCACGGCGCACTCCACGCTCGTCGTGATGGCGCCGGGAATGGGCGACGAGGTCCAGGCGATCAAGGCGGGCATCCTCGAGACCGCCGACGTCTTCGCGGTCAACAAGGCCGATCGCGACGGCGCCGACGCGACGGTGCGCGATCTCGAGCTCATGATCGCGCTCGGCACCGAGACGATGGTCGCCGCGGGCAAGTCGCGAGGCCACGTCGTTCACGGCGGCGCGAAGGTCGACGTCATCCCCACCTCGCCGACGCGCGACGACGCGGAGCTCTGGACGCCGCCGATCCACAAGTGCGTCGCGACGAAGAACGAGGGGGTCGCGGAGCTCGTCTCTTCGCTCGAGAAGCACGCCGTCTGGCTCGCGACCACCGAGGCCGGCCGCGCGCGCAGGCGCACGCGCCTCGCCGAAGAGGTGCGCGAGGCGTTGCGCGAGACGCTCATCGACGCCGCGACGCACTCGCTCCGCGCCGAGATCGACGCGGCGGTGGCCGCGGTCGACGCGCGCGCGGTCGATCCCTATACCGCGACCGAAGCGCTCCTCGCGAAGTTCACCGGTCGCTGAGCGTGGCGAGCCGCAGCCGGGGCGGCTTGCGGCCGACGTTCTCGGCGCGGAACGCGCTCGGGCAGACGTCGTTGATCCCGCAGCCTTCGCAGTTCGGCTTTCGCGCGAAGCAGATGCGCCGCCCGTGGAAGATGAGGATGTGGCTCGCGATGTCCCACTTGTCGCGCGGGAGGATCTTGCAGAGATCCTGCTCGATCTTCACCGGGTCGTCGTTCTTCGTCCACTTGAGGCGCTGCGAGATCCGCTGCACGTGCGTGTCGACGACCACGCCGTCGGGCGCGTTCCACATGACGCCGAGGACGACGTTCGCCGTCTTGCGCCCGACGCCGGGCAGCGCGACGAGCTCCACCATCGATCGGGGGACCTGCCCGCCGTGCTTCTCGACGAGCGCGCGCGCGAGGCCGACGAGGCTCTTCGACTTCATGCGGAAGAAGCCGAGGGTCGACACGAGAGGCTCGACGTCGGCCGGCTCCGCCTTGGCGAGCGCGCGCGCGTCGGGATACTTCGCGAAGAGCTTCGGCGTCGCCTTGTTGACCGCGACGTCGGTCGTCTGCGCCGAGAGCACGGTCGCGCAGAGGAGCTGGAACGCGTTTCGGTGATCGAGCTCGCAGTGCGCGTCGGGGTGGAGGGCGTGCAGGCGCTCGAGCGTCGGCACGGGAGGCGCCGGCGGCTTCTTGCCCGCGCTCTTCTTCTTCGTGGCCATCGTCAGTTGAGATCGCCTTCGCCGCCGCCCTCGGGCGGCGCGCTCTCTGACTTCCTGCCGTCGCCGTCGTCGCCCTGGACGGGGGGCGGCATCTCGCTCGCGCCGCTGCCTTCGTCGGCGGGGCTCTCGGCGAGGCGCTCGAGCGCGACGATGCGCTCCTCGCCCTCGACGGTCATGATCTTCACGCCTTGCGCGTTGCGGCCCGTCTCGCGGATCTCGCTCACGCTCGTGCGGATGGTCTGGCCCTTGTCGGTGATGAGCATGATCTCGTCGCCGTCCTTGACCAGCTTGACGTCGACGACGGGGCCGTTGCGGTCGCTCGCGTCGATGAGGATGATGCCCTTGCCGCCGCGGTTCTGCTGGCGGAACTCTTCGAGCAGCGTGCGCTTGCCGTAGCCCTTCTCGCAGACCGCGAGCACGTGCGGGCGCTCGCTGTCGGTGACCGCCATGCCGACGACCTGGTCGTCGTCGGCGACGTCGATCGCGCGCACGCCCACGGTGCCTCGGCCCATCGCGCGGACCTGGTCTTCGGAGAAGCGGATCGACTGACCGAGCTTGGTCGCGATCAAGAACTCGCGCGTGCCGTCGGTGAGCGCGGCGGAGAGGAGCTGATCGTCGCCCTCGATCTTGACGCCGATGATGCCCTTCTGGCGGAAGTTCTCGTAGTCGGTCACCTCGGTCTTCTTGATTTGACCGCGCTTGGTGATCGTCACGACGAACTTGCCTGCCTCGATCTTGGGCACCTCGACGATGGCGGCGACCTTCTCGCCGGGCTCCATCCCGACGAAGTTGACGATCGCGCGCCCCTTCGCGGTGCGCGGCGCGATCGGGATCTCGAAGACCTTCTTCACGTAGACCTTGCCGCGGTCGGAGAAGAAGAAGACGTACGAGTGCGTCGACGAGACGAAGAGCTGGCTCACCCAGTCTTCCTCGCGCGCCTCCATGCCGATCTTGCCCTTTCCGCCGCGCCTTTGGGCGCGGTAAGCCGAAGGGCTCGTGCGCTTGATGTAGCCCGCGTGCGAGATCGTGACGACCATGTCCTCTTCCTGGATCAGGTCTTCGTCGAGGATCTCGGCTTCGTTGGCGACGATCTCGGTCTTGCGCTTGTCGGCGTACTTGCTCCTGATCTCTTCGAGCTCCATCACGATGAGATCGAAGAGCACGTTCTCGTTGGCGAGGATGTTCCGGAGGCGCGCGATCTCGTTGCACAGCTCGCCGTACTCCGCCGCGAGCTTCTCCTGCTCGAGGCCGGTGAGCTTGGCGAGGCGCATGTCGAGGATGGCGCGGGCCTGGCGCTCGGAGAGGAAGTAGTCGCCCTTCTCCTTCGCGGTCTGGATCTCGCTCTCCGGTCGGCCGGCGCGGCGCACGAAGGCCTCGAGGCCCTTCAGCGGCAGCGCCATGAGGGCGGCGCGCGCGATCTCGGTGTCGCGCGACTGGCGGATGGTCTTCACGACGAGGTCGACCTCGGTCGTCGCCATGCCCAAACCTTCGACGATCTCGCGGCTCGCCTCGGCCTGGCGCAGCTCGTAGCGCGTGCGCCGGGTGACGACGTCGCGGCGGTGCTCGACGAAGACCTCGAGCGTCTGCTTGAGATCGAGGACGGCCGGTCGCCCGCGGACGATCGCGAGGTTGATGACGCCGAAGGACGTCTGCAGATCCGTCAGGCGATAGAGCTGGTTGACGACGACCTGGGGAACGACGTCTTTCTTGAGCTCGATGACGAGGCGGATCCCGTCGCGATCGGACTCG
>JAHBWD010000026.1 GCA_019637175.1 Labilithrix sp.
TCGCCTTCGCCGGAGAGCGGCGCGGGACGCCCCGAGGCGGCGAGCATCCGTGCCCGGCCGCCGCGCGCGCTCTGGAACATCGCGAAGAGCGGCTTCGGGACGACCTCGATGCCGTGTGGATTGGCGAACATCAGCGGTACCTCGTAGAGGCCTTCGCCGCCGAGCGGGGTGCCGCGCACCTCGAGCGCGATCCCGTGGACGCCCCAGCGGCCGACGCGCCTCGCGCGCACCCGCACCTCGAAGCGCACCTTCGACGCGGCGGGGAGATCGAGCACGGGCGGATGGATCGTCACGTCGAGCATGCTCGAGGCCACGGGGCGCAGGTTCACGCCGCGCGCGTCGTCGAACCCGCGGTTCCGGAGCTCCGCCTCGAGGACGACTTCTTCGCCGCGCTCGAGACGGGTCACGCGCCTCGTCATGCCCCACACCATCTCGAACCCGGAGGCCCGGATGCGCGTCACGGTGGAGAGCGCCAGCGCGCGGCCGAGCGTGATCGCGAGGAGCATCGCGCCGCCGAAGGCGACCGCGGCGCTGACCTTCGCGGCGACTCCGACCGCGACCATCGCCGCGCCCGCGAGGGCGACCTGGAACGTGGCGCGCGTCGGATGAAGCTGCACGCCGCCTCTCCTCCGATCAGACCGCGCGGAACCCGCGCCGGTAGCCGACCTTCTGGAGCGCCTCTTCCACGATCTGATCGCGCACGCGCGCGTCGGGCTCGACGTCCGCGACGAGGACGAGCCGATGCCCGAGCACCGAGGGAGCGACGGCGCGCACGTCTTCCGGAACGACGTAGCCGCGCGCGGCGAGCAGCGCGTGCGCCTTCGCCGCCTGGACGAGGCCGAGCGTCGCGCGCGGGCTCGCCCCGAGCGCCACCTTCGGATGTGAGCGCGTGTAGCTCGTGATGGCGACGGCGTAGTCGTGGAGATCGTCGTCGACGTGGACGCGCGAGCAGATGTTCTGGAGCGAGATGACGTCCTGCGGATTGAGCACTGCTCGCACGGCGGGCGCCTCGACGCCGTGCGTCCGGAGCATCTGCGACTCCTCGCGCGCCGACGGGTAGCCCATCGGTACACGGACGAGGAAGCGGTCGATCTGTGCCTCGGGCAGCGGATACGTCCCTTCGAGGTCGATCGGGTTCTGCGTCGCGAGGACGAGGAAGGGGAGGGGGAGCTCGAAGCGATCGCCCTCGATCGTGACCTGACGCTCCTGCATCGCCTCGAGCAGCGCCGACTGCGTCTTGGCGGGCGCGCGGTTGATCTCGTCGGCGAGGACGACGTTCGCGAAGATCGGCCCGGCGCGGAGGCTGAACGTGCCGTCGCGCGGCGAGAGCACGTACGTGCCCGTGATGTCCGCCGGGAGGAGATCGGGCGTGAACTGGATGCGCCGCGCGGAGCAGCCGAGCGCGGTCGCGAAGGCCTTCACCAGCGTCGTCTTCGCGACGCCGGGGACGCCTTCGAGCAGCACGTGCCCGCGCGCGAGGAGCGACACCATCATCATGTCGAGCGCGCGGCCCGAGCCGATGTAGATCCGCTGGACCTCCCGCCGGAGCTCTTCGATGCGCTCCTTGGCGGCGAGCGTCTCGTGGCCGCCTCCCCCCTGGACGGGCGCCGTCATGCAGGCTCACCCTTCGGAGACGACGTGAAGGCGCCGGCGCGGGCGTTCGCCTCGGCCGCGTCGAGGAGCTGCTTCACCGTCCGCGCGATGGATACGACCTCGTTGTCACGGATCGGCTGCACCATCCCTCCGCTGCGCTGGAAGACGACCATCGTCTCGACGTTCGACATTCGTAGCAGAAGGCGGCGCAGGCTGTGCACCCCTTCGGCGTCGAGCAGCCCGCGGGCGGCGATCTGCGAAAGAAGCTCCGTGTGCCCGGGCACTTTCGCGAGCCCGAGGACGGCGGTGAGCTGCTCCTCGAGCGCGCTCTTCAGCTCCAGCACGGCGAGGACGCGCGATGTTTGGGGCGCCGCGATGACGGCGGCGTGGCCCGCGACGCCGCCCTGGGCGACCTGGGGGATCCGGCGGACGAAGCGAGGCGTGATCGGTTTGTGGAGGCGGCCCGCGCGCGAGCCCACCCAGACGACGAGCGCGAGCCCGATGGCGCACGCGAGCGCGTAGGCGAGCGGCGCGGGCACGCCCTCGTGACGCATGATCTCGAGCGCCTCGCGCAGCGCGCGGAGCGTCTCGGAGAGCGAGCTCTCGTCTTCGCCGAACGTGCCCTTCTGATCGAAACCGCCGGCGGCGACGAAGAGGCGGCCTCCGCGCGCGCCCCACGAGTCCTTGTCGACCGCGTAGCGCACGAGGCCGCGCGCGAACGCCTTGTTGCCGCCGTAGCGGAGCATCGAGTTCATCACCGTCGACGGATCGCCGACCGCGAGCAGGCGCCCCTGGCCGACGGCGCCTGCGACCGCGACGATGACGTCGGGCTCGCCGTTCCCGCGGATCTTGAGGACGGGCGACAGGTCGGGGTGCGCGAGGCCCGTCGGGTGGTTGGTCACGACGCGCGAGACGTCGCTCACCACCGGGTGCGCGCTCGCGGGCTCCGCGAGCGCGAGCTGCGGGTTGCGCCGGAGAAACTCCGCGGGGCGGCGAGGGCTCGCGACCCGCTCCATGCCGAAGTGCTTCAGCAACGAGTCGCCGCGTCCGAAGTCGTCGAGCATCACGACGCGTCCCCCCGCGCGCATGAACTTGGTGAGCTCGTCGACGTCGAGGCTTCGCTCCGGATACAAGAGGAGGAGGCCGTCTTCCGGCTTCAGCTCGTGGAAGTCGATTTGGGTGGTCGCGACCACACGGGCGGCGCCCAGCTCACCTTTCGCCAGGCGCACGAGCTCGGCGCAGCCCTCCCAGTCGCTGCCCGAGAGGTCGAAGGGCGCGGCCGACGCGTCGCGAAGACCGAGCGTCGCGAGGCTGGCAAGGCAGGCAAGAATGGTGAGGAGAAGCGCGCGCTTGCTGCGGCACCAAATCGAGCTCGGCCGTATGACGCGCCACGTCTTGTGCATCGGTGCTGCGTGCGTCCTGCGGGTGCGGAAGAGCGGACGAGGCGGAGGGGGAGAGAAGAGCGAGAGAAAGGAGACAGCTGCCCCTCCAATGTACCGCGAATCTACCGCACACTTGACCCATTAGACCGGATTGCTAGCTTCCATCTGAGGCCCTCGTTGGACCGCGCGCTCTTGTTTCCGCTTTGATAGGAGGAACCGATGCTCCCTCCATTCATCATCGAGCAGATTCGCCGCCGCGAAGAAGAAGAGCGGAAGCAGTACGAGCAGCCGCAGCTCGAGCTCCCAGTCTCGCCCTCGCCGTCCCCGCAGCCCAAACGGCGCGAGGAGCAAGACGAGGGGCAGCGCGGCGTCATCATCGTGGAGCTCTGATTCCGGGCGCGCCAGGCGTAACCTGTTGCGTTTCACGGAGCTAGGGCACTAGGCTGCGCCCCGTCCCATGGGTCGCCGTCGTCCTGGTCGTTGCTTGCCGCGCGCGCTGCTCGCGGCGCTGCCGATCCTGACGCTCGGTCTCGTCGACTGCTACTCGACAGGCTCCGGCGCCGAGCCGCCGCTCGACCGTTTCTACTTTCCGGTCGGGCTCCAGGTTTCGCACGGAGGCACCGTCCTCTACGCGATCAACTCGGACTTCGATCTCCAGTACAACGGTGGGACGCTCCAGTCGTACGACCTCTCGCTGATCCGGCGGCACACGCTCCGCCTCATCGCCGACCCGCGCGACCCCAACGTCCCGGTGATTCAGCCGAACCCGGACGTCCCCATCCCGCTCGGCGAGATCGCCGCCCCGCCGGTCGACTCGACCTTCTACTTTCGCGACTCGGCGGTCGTCGGCGCTTTCGCGACCGATCTCGTCCTCTCGCGCCCGCCTTCGAAGCTCGTGCCGTCGACGCCGCGCCTTCCGGGCGAGAACATCACCGTCGGGACGCGCAGCTTCGACCGGCTCTTCGCCCCGATCCGCGGCGACGCTTCGCTCACGTGGGCGAGCGTCATGCGCGACCATCCCGACTTCGGCCCGACGGCGGATCCGAAGGCCTACGGGCCGTTCAAGATCTTCTGCGGGCAAGACCCGGTGACGCACCGGTGCGACGCGGGGCATGCCGCGGGCAAGCCCAGCGATCCAGGCAATTCGCGCGGCGTCACGATGCCGGGCGAGCCGTTCGCCATGGCGATCAGCGAAGACGGCGAGTCGATCATCGTCACCCATCAGAACGAGACGAAGACGAGCCTCTTCTCGACGGGCCAGACGATCCTCCAGGCCGACCCCACGGAGCCGAACGCGCCGATCGAAGACGTCGCGCCGCCGCCCTCGATCCAGTTCATCCTCGACGGCGTTCCCTTCGGCGGCGTCGGGGCGACGGCGATCCCCCACGATCGCGACGCCTTCCGCGAGAGCCCCGCCGGGTTCCCGAAGCCCGGCTTCTTCCAGACGAGCCGCGCCATCCCCGAGGTCGCGCTCATCCGAGCGTACTCGGACGCGTTCGGCGGGACGGCGTCGAGCCTCCGCCGCCCGTTCCTCGATCGCGAGGGCGTCTTCCCCGTCGGCGTCGGCGCCGGCGGCACCGACTCGCGCGGCATCGTGATCGACCCCACGCCGCGGATCGCGTGCAAGGCCAAGGTGGCCCCCGCCGATCCGCTCGCGGGCCGCACGCAGGTCGACGTCGATCGAGACATCGTGCGCTGCGCGCGGAGGCCCGCGCGCGCGTTCATCGCGAATCGCACGCCGGCGTCGCTCCTCGTCGGCGAGGTCGGCGGCAGCGCGAACGATCTCGACGCCTACGATCCGGATCGGCTCATCCTCCACACGTCGATCCCGCTCTCCAACGGCCCGTCGAAGCTGTACCTCGCGCCGGTCGTCGAGCCCGACGGCGCCTACGGGCTCCGCGTCTTCGCCGTCTGTTTCGACTCGGCGACGGTCTTCGTCTTCGATCCCGAGACGATGACGCTCGAAAACGTCATTCGCGTCGGCCTCGGGCCTTTCGCGATGGCGTTCGATCCGTTCGACCTCGAGGACGTCGCGCTCCACAGGCAGGTCCCGATGGATCCGCGCGAGGCCGGCACGGGCCTTCGTCGCTATCGCTTCGCTTACGTCGCCAGCTTCACGAACTCGTTCGTGCAGGTGATCGATCTCGACAACGCCCGGGCCAATCGCGCGACGTACGAGCGCGTCGTCTTCACCCTCGGGCAGCCCTCGGCGCCCAAGGGAACATGATGACGAAGCGTCGACTCTTCGCGCTGCTCGTCGTGACGATGCTGCTCGTCGGCCTCGGCGTCTCCTCGTTCGCGTGCTCGCAGACGCCGACGAGCGTGCCCGTGCGCACGTTCGAGCGCGCGCAGCGGATGGACGTGGCGTGCCTCCAGATCTACGACCCGAACACGTACGAGCCCCACGCGCCCGTGGGCGTCTCGCCGGAGAGCTGCCGGCCGACCCCGTCGTTCACCAACGGCGACTTCGTCGAGCAGCTCTACGGGTTCGTCACGCAGAGCGCGCGCGGCGAGGTCGCCGTGGTCAACCTCTCGGCCGGCGTCCTCGTCGACATCAACCGCGCGACGCCCGGCATCAACTTCCTCCCCGTCGGCGCTCTACCGACCGACATCGCCGCGACGCCGGACGGACGGATGGTGTTCGTCGCCTCCGCGGAGCCGAACAAAGCGGCGATCTATGGCATTCCCACGCGGCGCGTGCTCGGCGATCAGCGGGCGACGCCCGACGATCCCGAGCCGGTGTCGCTCGCGTCTTGGCCCGTGTGCGTGCTCCCGCAGAACCCCGGCGCGCTCGCGATCGTTCCGCGACGCGGCGCGCCGCTCCCTGTTCCCGCCGACGCGGGCGCAGGCGACGGAGGAGGAGCAGGAGCCGACGCCGGCGCGCCCGAAGCGCTCGAATACGAGCTCGTCGCCGTGCTGCCGGGCGATCGCCGCAACTCGGCGAAGCTCGTCACGATCGATACGCGGCCGTTCCGCCGCGGAGGCTTGCCACGGAACGCCGACGGGACGCCGAGCTACGCGTCGGCCGGCACGTACGATCCGACGCTCACGGAGGGACCGTTCCTCGCGCCCGGTGTTCCGGCGGCGTGCCCGATCACGTCGGCGGTCGAGCTCGCGGGAGAGGCCGCGGTGCCGAAGGCGGTCTTCGCCGGCGCCGCGTGGAGCGACGGCGTGAAGTACGTCGAGGGCGGCGTCGACACGACGTGCGATCGTCCGGTGCGAGGATCGCATTGCGGTCTTCCTCCGTGCTGCGCGCCGCCTCCCGCGCCGGTCGAAGACGCTGGAACGCCGGGAGACGGCGGCGACGGCGGCGACGCCGCGCCACCGCCGCCCATTCCTCCGCCGACCACGGCGTGCGAGCCGCTCGGCCCCAAGGACGCAGGAGAGATCCCGCTCGATCTGCCGACGCTCGATCCGCCGCGGCTCGTCTCCGTCGTGCGCGACGATCAGACGCTCTACGTCGCCGACGAGGGCGTGCCTTTGATCCACGTCGTCGACATGTCGACGCCGGGCGCGCCGAAAGAGATCGAGCCGCTCGTCGCGACGAGCCTCGGCGATCCCTCGCGCGTCGTGAAGATCAAGGAGCTCGCGATCAGCCCGCCGACGCGCGACTACAAGCGATTCCTCTACGCCGTCGATCGGATCGAGGGTTCGATCATGGTGTTCGACGTCACCGATCCGCTCACGATGCCGCGGACCCCGATGACGCGGCCGCACCCGGAGCTCAATCCTTTCCAGCCGATCGATCGCATCTCGTTCTCGAATCCGGTCGTCGCCGTCGCCTTCGCGCGTCACGACTGGCCGCTCGCGCGAATGGGCGGCGGCGTCGAGCCGAACACGACGTCGGGTGCGCTGTGCAACCCGAACCCGAACCTCGACGCGAACCCGCAGGCCGATCCAGGATTCTACTACCGAGCGGGCTCGAGCGATCCGGGGCGCGACATCGGCGCGCGCCGGCTCCGCGGCATCTTCGCGTTCGCGACGCTGGCGAACGGCCAGGTGATCGTCATCGACGTCGACGACTGGGACTCGCCGTGTCGCCGGCCGCAGGACATGAGCGCGGCGATCTCGGCGATCGCGCCCGCGCAGCCGAGGCCCCTCGACAGCGCCCCTCTCGATCCGTACCACGCGCCGCTCGCGGCCGATCTCGCGACGACGAACGAGCTCTTCTTCCCCATGGCGTCGCCGCACACCGCGCGGTCGGAGGTGCTCGTGCTCGCGACCACGTCGGGCACCGGCACGAGCCAGGGGCCGAGGATCTCTGGCGCGCCGGTCATCAGCGCGAACAACCTGGTGCTCCCGACGACGGGCCCCGACAGCGCGAACACGCCGCTTCTGACGGCGACGTTCGGCATGGAAGATCCGCACGCCCACATCGATCAAGACTGGATCGCGCAGTGGGAAGGCGCGCTGCCGGGCTTCGAGGGCATCTCCGCCACGATCGGGACGACCGACGCGTATGCCTCGCTCGTCCTCTCGCAGGCGCAGGGGCGCTTCTGCGGCAAGGGCGTCGAAGATTGGTCGCGAGGCATGGACCGCGTGGCCGCGATGAACGCCGAGCTCGCGCGCCTCGGGCGCACGCCGCTGCCGCCCGGCTCCGACCGGCTCGTCACCGACTACATCCAGCTCACCGAAGAGATCCTGCCCGCCGACGATGCCTACTGGGGCCTCGACGACGCCCCCGCCAACGAGTGCTGGCAGTACGACGAGGGGCGCCAGCGGCTCCCCGCCGGCGGGGCTCGTCACGACGCGTGCGTGCGGACGTTCGGCGCGGCTGACGATCAGAGCACGCAGCGCGACTTCCCGATCCTCGAGGCCTACGAAGACAAGCTCGTCGTCGGGCGCTTTTATCCGCGCGCCGACGGCAAGCGCGAGGTCGTGTGGAAGGACAAGTCGAGCGCCGACGTGCTCAAGCTGATGCGCTGCTGCTTCCACCACCAGGTGAGGTTCAGGGTGCGCACGGCGCAGACGTGGGCGCTCGTCGGCAAGAACCCCGGCGGCGCTCCCGGCGTCGGCTTCTTGAGCCACCTCACGGCGGATCCGGCGGGGCGCTGCGTTCCGACGTGCGATCCGCGCGAGTCGCTCCTCAACGGGCGCATCCCCACGATCGATCCCGTGTTCCGCGCGCAGACGGTCAATCGCAACTCGCCGCTCGTCATGCGCAACCCGATGTTCGCCGTGCAGATCGCGGGGGGCGAGGATCGCGCGGATCCGCTCCGCGACACGACGTACTCGTTCCCCACGCGCGGCGCGTTCCGCACGCTTCTGGTCAACGTCGCCGGGACCTCGACCGCGGTGAATCCGCAGTCGATGCGCTTCATCGACGTGCTCGGTCAGATGGGCATCGTCGACGCCGCTTCGCAGGGGCTCGTGTTGATCGATCTCCGGGGCGTCACGATTGCGCGCGCGCCGTATTTCTGACAGACACTGCCTGCGATGGCGAAGGGCAGTGGAGCGGATACGCCCGTCATGCGGCAGTACCTCGCCGCCAAGGCCGCGTATCCCGACGCGCTGCTCTTCTTTCGCATGGGCGATTTCTACGAGCTCTTCTTCGACGACGCGGTCGTCGCGGCGAAGGCGCTCGAGCTCACGCTGACGAGCCGCAACAAAGGCGCCGAAGATCCGATCGCGATGGCGGGCGTGCCGCACCACGCGGCGACGTCGTACGTGCAGCGGCTGCTCGATCAAGGCTTCAAGGTCGCGATCTGCGAGCAGATGGCGGATCCGGCGACGGTCAAGGGCATCGTCCCGCGCGAGGTGGTTCGCGTGGCGACGCCGTCGATCGCGTACGACGACAGCGCGATCGACGGAAAGAAGAACCTCTTCCTCGTCGCGGTGGAGAGCGCAGCCGATCGCGTGGGCATCGCCGCGCTCGACTTCTCGACCGGCGAGCTCATGGCGTGCGAGGCCGACGGCGAGGCGGCCGCGCTCTCGGAGCTCGTGCGCCTCGATCCGCGCGAGATCATGCTCGCGTCCGAGCTCGCCGGCGCCGTGCGCGCGGCGCTCCCTCGCGCGGCCGTCCGCGAGGGCGCCGGCGGCGTGCTCGATCTCGCCGGGGCGCTCGCCGTCCTCGACGACGTGCTCGGCAAGGGCGAGGCACGCAAGTCGTGCGCGAGCGACGTCGCGCTCGTCGCGGCGGCCCGATGCGTGGCGCTCGCGCGGCAGTGCGAGCCCGGGCGCAAGCTCCCGCTCTCCCGCCTCGTGCCGTACGCGCTCGGCGACACGCTCGTCCTCGACGACGCGGCCCAGCGGCACCTCGAGCTCGTGCGCACGATGGACGGCGAGACGAAGGGCTCGCTCCTCTCGCGCGTCGATCTCACGCGCACCTCGCCTGGCGCGCGCTTGCTTCGCCGGCGGCTGCTCGCACCGCGCACGAACGTCGCCGAGATCCGGCGTCGCCTCGACGGCGTCGAGATCTTCGTCACGCAGCCCGGGCTCCGCGCCGAGATCCGCGCGCGTCTCGACGAGGTCGCCGATCTCGAGCGCCTCGCGGTCAAGCTCGCGGTCGATCGCATCGGCCCGCGCGAGCTCGTCGCGCTGCGCAGGTCGCTCGGCGAGCTGCCCGCGATCCACGACGCCCTCGCGGCCTGCCGCGATCCGAGCCTGCGCGAGGCCCTCGAGGTCGCGAAGAAGGCGCCGCTCCTCGATCGGTGCGACGACCTGTACGCGCTGCTCGCGCGTGCGATCGTCGACGAGCCGCCCATGCGCGCGGGCGAAGGCGGCGTCTTCCGCGACGGCTACGACGCCGAGCTCGACGAAGCGCGCACGCTCACGCGCGACGGTCAGAAGCTGATCGTGGAGCTCGAGGGGCGCCTCCGCGAAGAGGCGCAGATCCCGAGCCTGAAGCTGCGCTATACGCGCGTCTTCGGCTGGTACGTCGAGGTCACGCGAACGCACCTCGCGAAGGCGCCCGCGAGCTGGCGGCGCAAGCAGACGATCGCCACCGGCGAACGGTTCACGTGCGACGAGCTCGACACGCTCGCCGACAAGCTCGCGCACGCCGAAGAGCGCCTCGCGTCGCGCGAGGCGGAGCTCTTCGTCGGCCTGGTGAAGGAGCTCGGCGCGCACTCCGAGCGCCTGCGCGCGCTCGCCGCGCGCATCGCGCTGCTCGACGTCGCGAGCGCGCTCGCCGAGGTCGCCCACAAGGAAGACTTCGTGCGCCCCGAGCTCGACGACTCGCTCGAGCTCGTCCTCGAAGACGCGCGGCACCCCGTCGTCGAGCACCTCGCCGCCGCGGGCCGGTTCGTGCCGAACGACGTCGTCCTCGACGCCGCGCCCGAGCCCGAGAGCGGGCGCGCGCGCTTGTGGATCGTCACCGGGCCGAACATGGCCGGCAAGTCGACGTTCATGCGTCAGATCGCGATCGCCGTCGTCCTCGCGCAGATGGGGTCGTTCGTCCCCGCGCGTCACGCGAAGGTCGGCGTCGTCGACCGCGTGCTGACGCGCGTCGGCGCGAGCGACAACCTCGCGCGCGGCGAGAGCACCTTCATGGTCGAGATGAAGGAGACGGCGAACATCCTCCGCCGCGCGACGCGCCGATCGCTCGTGGTGCTCGACGAGATCGGCCGCGGAACGAGCACCTACGACGGTCTGTCGATCGCGTGGGCCGTCGCCGAGCACCTGCACGACGTCGTCGGTTGCCGCGCGCTCTTCGCGACGCACTATCACGAGCTCACGGAGCTCACGGAGAGCTGCGCGCTCGCGGAGAACCACAGCGTGAGCGCGCGCGAGCACGCGGGCGACATCGTCTTCTTCCACAAGGTCCAGCGGGGCGCCGCGTCGCGGAGCTATGGCGTCGCCTGCGCTCGCCTCGCGGGCCTGCCCGAGCCGGTGCTCGCGCGCGCGCGAGCGATCCTCGGCGCGCTCGAGCAAGGCGTCGCGGCGTCGCCCGGCGGCGGCAAGGCGCGCGGTCGAAGAGCGCCGCAGCTCGATCTGTTCGGCGGGGAGAAGACGGCGCGCGAGCCGCCGGCGCCGAACCCGGCGGTCGAGATGCTGCTCGCGCTCGATCTCGATCGGATGACGCCGCTCGAGGCGCTCACCACGCTCGCCAAGCTGAAGGGGCTCGCGGACGGCACGTGACGCCAACATCGGAGCGCCGGCGTGCGGTCGGATACCTCATGGTCGCGATCGCCGCGGCGGGTTGGGGGACGTGGCCGCTCATCTTGCGTCACGCGCCGATGCCGGCGGCGCTTCAGTCGGCGATCGTCATGTCGGCGCTCACGCTCGCGAGCCTACCGCTCATGCTGCGCGATCGCGTGCGCGTCCGCGCGACGCCGAGGCAGTGGCTCGGCGTCGTCTGGCTCGGCGTCGGTGACGCGCTCAACATCGTCCTCTTCTTCGCCGCTTACCAGCGCACGAGCGTCGCCATCGCCGTGCTCACGCACTACCTCACGCCGATCTTCGTCGCGCTCGCCGCGCCGATCGTCCTGAAGGAGCGAGCGACCGCCAAGACGTTCTCCGCGGTCGCGATCGCGTTCGTCGGTCTCGTCTTGCTGCTCGAGCCGTGGCGCGCGGGCCTCGGGCGCGCCGACGTGATGGGCGCCGCGCTCGGCGCGGGCAGCGCGGTGTTCTACGCGTCGAACATCCTCGTGAACAAGAAGCTCGTCCCCGCTTTCTCGGGGAGCGAGCTGATGTTCTTCCATGGCCTCGTCGCGACGCCGCTCCTCTTTGCGCTCGTTCCGTCGTCGGCGTACGCGGCGGTCCCGTGGCGGGCGCTCCTCGCGGTCGTCGGCGGCGCGATCGGACCCGGGGCGGCGAGCGGCCTCCTCTTCGTCTGGGGGCTCCGGCGGGTGGCCGCGAGCCACGCCTCGGTGCTCACGCTGCTCGAGCCCCTCGTGGCCGTGGTGCTCGCCGCGGCGGTGCTCGGGGAGCGCGTCGGGGCCATGGCGGCCGTCGGCGGCGCGTTGATCCTCGGCGGGGCGCTGCTCGTCGCGTCGACCAAAAGCGACGCCTAGCGCCCCGGCAGATCATGTACACTCGCGGGGTGAGCGTCCGGGATTCGCTCATCTCGGTCGCCCCGGTCGCTCCGGGGGAGATCCTCGTCGTCGACGACGACGCATCCGTTCGCAGGGCCGTCATCCATGAAATGACGACCTTGGCGATGCGTGTCTCCCAGGCCGAGACGACGGGCCGCGCGCTCGAGGTCGCCGAGGAGAAGCACGACACTCTCGACTGCATCCTCCTCGACCTCGGGTTGCCCGGCGGAGGCGCGTGGGAGGTGCTCAAGGCGCTGCGGGTCAACCCCGACACGGCGTCGATCCCCGTGATGCTCCTCACCGAGGGCGCGCCGCGCGAAGCCGATCTCATCAAGATGGTGGAGGCGGGCGCGCTCGATCACCTCACGAAGCCCCTCTCTCCCGCGCTCCTCTGCGCGAAGGTGCGCGTCGTCTGCGAGCGCGCGCGCACGCAGCGCGAGCTCAAGAACAAGCTCCACTTCGCGCTCGAGACGGCGGCGAACGACGCGCTGACGGGGCTCTTCAACCGCCGCTATTTCGAGCGACGCCTCCGCGAAGAGTGCGCCCACGTGAAGCGTCACAAGCGATCGTTCGCGATCGTGATGCTCGATCTCGATCACTTCAAGCTCGTGAACGACACGTACGGGCACGAAGACGGCGATCGCGTGCTCCGCCACCTCGCCGAGGTCGTGCAGGCCCAGCTCCGCGAAGACGACGTACCTTGCCGCTACGGCGGCGAAGAGTTCGTGCTCCTCCTGCGCGGCACGACCGGCATGGCGGCGCGCGTCGTCGCCAACCGGCTTCGCGCGAACCTCGCCTCGAAGCCGATCACGCTCGGGCCGAAAGACGAGCCGCGTCACGTGACGTTCAGCGCCGGCGTCGCGGCCGCCGACGATCGCAACGCGTACAACGCCGACGACATCGTCGGGCGCGCCGACGCCGCGCTCTATCGCGCGAAGCGCGCCGGCCGCAATCGCGTCGAGACGGAGTAGCCCTTCGGTATCTCAGTCGCGGTGGGTCGAGGCCATGCGCGGGTCGAGGAACGTCGCGGCCTCGGGCGACGCGAGCGCGGCGTGCGCGTCGACGGGGAGGCCCACGTCGATCGCGCGGAGGAGGCCCGCCTCGCCGAGGCCGAACGCCTCCTCCGCGACCTGCTGGTAGACGCGCCGCTTCGGCTCGGAGTCGAGCCAGATCGTGATCCGGCGCATGCGCATCCCTCCGAGCATCGCGTGCCACCGGAGCGTCGTCATCATCGCTTGCGCGCTCATCTCGAGGCCCACGCGCGCCGCGCCGGTTCCGAGCGCGGGGACGGCGAGGGACTTGCACCCGTGCTCGTCGGCGAGGAGCAGCGCGCGCGCGAACGCGCGGCCCACGCAAGAGACCTCGTTCCACGCGCTCACCGCGTGGAAGACGTGCTTCGCCGCGAGCCCGCCCGGCTTCGTGCGCACGCACGATCCGAGCGGCTGCTCGCCGCCTCGCTGCGCCTCTTCTTCGATCTCGTCGCCGCCCTTGCGTCGCAGCGCTTCGCCGACGCCGCTTCGCATCTTCATCTCGAAGTTGCCGCTCGAGACGATCGCGTCGACGTCCGCGTTCGCGATGTCGCCGACCTCGAAGTGAACCTGCACCTGACCCACGAGGAGCTTCGTCGCGTCGAGCCGGCTCGCGATCGGCTGCGGCGGCTCGAGCGCGCGGCCGAGCATCGAGAAGTGGTGGAGCGGCGCGGAGAGATCTTCCGGCCGGCGCCGCACGTCCTTCTCGAGCATGCACCGCACGAGCTGCTGGAAGTACGCCTCCGCCGGGCTCGTCGGCGGCGGAAGGCGCGGCGACGACGCGTCGTCGAGCAGATCGCCGACGCTGCCGAACGGCCCGTGACCGTAGCGGAGATCGCACGCCGTCGCGCCCGCACCCCAGACGTCGGTGAAGCGGCCGATCGCCTCGCCGCGGAACTGCTCCGGCGCCATGAACCGAAGCGTCCCCGCGGTGTCGCGCGCGGCGTCGTCGGAGAGGCCGACCGCGATGCCGAAGTCGCCGAGGCGGATGCCTTGATCCGGCGCACCGAACACGTTCGAGGGTTTGAGGTCGCGGTGGATGACGCCGGCTTGATGCGCGGTGCGAAGGCCGAGGGCGATCTCGCGCATCACGTAGCACACGAGCCAGAGCGGCAGCCCGACGCCGAGCGACGCGCGCCGCCGCCCGTCGAGCTCGGCGAAGTCGAGGCCGTCGACGTACTCCTGCACGAGATAAGGCAGTCCGTCGGGGAGCTGGCCGGCGTCGAGCGCGCGCACGATGCGCGTGTTCGACACGCGCGCCATGAGGCGCGCCTCGGATTGGACGCGCGCCGCGGCGAGCTCGCCCTGCGACTCACGCAGCGCCTTGCGTAGCGTCTTGATCACCACGGGGACGGCGAGCCCGCGGTGCTTCGCGAGCCAGACCTCGCTCATGCCCCCTTCGCCGAGGAGCCCCCATACCTCGTAGCCCGGCAGATCGAGCGGGACCATGCGCGGATGGTACCCGATCGCGGCTCGCGCGCCTTCAGCCCGCCGCGGCCTTCACGTGCTCGGCGTAGGCCGCTTCGTCCATGAGCTTCTGGACCGCGGCGGCGTCGCTCGCCTCGAACGTCACCATCCAGCCCTTGCCGTACGGGTCTTCGTTGATGAGCTCGGGCTTCGTGTCGAGATCCTTGTTGATCTCGACGACCTTGCCGCTGATGGGCGCGTACAGATCGCTCAGCGTCTTGACGCTCTCGATCGTGCCGAACGCCTTTCCTTCTGCCACCTCGTCACCGACCTTGACGTCGAGGTTGACGAGCGTGATGTCGCCGAGCTGCTCGACGGCGAACGCGGTGATCCCCACGGTCACCCGGTTGCCGTCGGCTTTCGCCCACTCGTGTTCCTTCGTGTACTTGAGGCCCGCGGGGATGTTCATCGCTTTTCCGTCTTCTTTCGATCGTAAAACGGCGTCTTCACGACGACCGCCTCGACGTTCTTGCCTCGGCAATCGACGAAGAGCTTCGTTCCGACCGCCGTCATGGCGCTCGGCACGTAGCCGAGGCCGATGCTCTTGCCCACGGTGGGCCCAGGGCTGCCGCTCGTGCAGACGCCCACCTCCGCGCCGCTCTCGTCGCGCAGCGGATAGCCGTGTCGCGCCACGCCGCGTCCGGTGACCTCGAAGCCGACGAGCCTGCGCGGCAGCGGCGACGCCTTGATCGTCTCGAGCGCCGCCTTGCCGACGAACATCGGCTTGTCGAGCTTCACCACCCAGCCGAGGCCGGCCTCGAGCGGGTTGGTCGTCTCGTCGATGTCGTTGCCGTAGAGCGAGAGGCGCGCCTCGAGGCGGAGCGTGTCGCGTGCGCCGAGCCCGGCGGGCTTGAGGCCGAGCGGCCCTCCGAGCTCGACGAGCTGATCCCAGAGCGCGGGCGCGTCGTTCCACGCGCAGAAGATCTCGACGCCGTCTTCGCCGGTGTAGCCGGTGCGCGCGACCGTGCAGCGGACGTTGGCGACGACGGCGTCGCGGAAGTGGAACGACTTCAGATCGGCGAGCTTGGCCGCGTCGCCGCCGGCGCGCGCGAGCACCTCGAACGCCTTCGGCCCCTGGAGCGCGACGAGCGCCGTCTCGTCGGTGCGGTCTTCGAACTCGCAGTGGTCGACCGCGGCCTTCCGGAAGTGCGCGGCGATCTTCTCGTGGTTCGACGCGTTGCAGACGATGAGCCATCGATCCTGCGCCGCGCGGTACACGATGAGATCGTCGAGGATCGTGCCCTGCTCGTTGCACGCGCACGTGTAGAGCGCCTGGCCGTCGACGAGCTTCGAAGCGTCGTTCGTGATCAGGTAGTCGACGACCTGCGCCGCGTACTCGCCGCGCAGCTCGAGCTCCCCCATGTGGGAGACGTCGAAGATGCCGCAGGCGGTGCGCACCGCTTGGTGCTCGTCGACGATTCCCGTGTACTGCACCGGCATCGAGAAGCCCGCGAACGGCACCATGCGCCCCCCTGCGGCGACGTGGCGGTCGTAGAGCGAGGTCTTGCGGAGCTCCGTCATGGTCGCGCGCAGCCTAGTCGACAATCGCGCGCGAGGGGAGGGCCACTCCACCGGCGCGGCGCGCGTCCGATTCGGCTATGCTGCCAAGCGATGGCGACGCCCTTCGACCGCGCGGCCAAGCGATACATCGAGGAGTGGGTGCCGCGCTTCGTTCCCTATCACCTCGATCTCGTGCGTGAGCTCGCGCTCGCCGAAGGCCAGCGCGTCTACGTCGCGAGCTGCGGTCCCGGCGCCGAGGTCCTCGCGGTCGCGCGCGCGGTCGGCGATCGCGGCGTCGTGCGCGCGACCGACGCGAGCCAGGAGATGGTCGATCTCTGCGACGGCCAGGTGAAGAAGGCGGCGTTCGCGCAGGTACGTTGCGAGAAGGCGGCGCCGGGCGACGTGGGCGAAGGGGGCTGGGACGCGATCGTGTGCGCGTTCGGCCTGTGGGTCGTCGACGATCGCGCAGCCGTCCTCGCCGACTGGGCGAAGTCGCTCGCGCCGAACGGCAAGGTCGGCGTCTTGACGTTCGGCCCTCCCGACGACACCGACGCGTTCGAGCTCCTCTCGCGCGCGCTCACCGAGCTCGAGCCCGGCGCGGTCGGCCGTCCGCCTCGCATCGACGCGGGGCGCGAGGCGATCACGCGCATGTTCGAGGGCGCCGGCCTGGCGGTCGTCCGCCACACCGTCCTTCGACACACGGTGAGCTTCGCCACGGCGGAAGACTTCGTCGCGGCCATCCGCGAGGGGCGCACGTGGCGAGCGGTCTTCGAGGGCCTCGGCCCCGAGCGCGCGGGCCGGGTCACCGCGCGCTTCTTCGAGCAGGTCGGTGGCCCGACGGCGCCGCTCGTCTTCGCGCCAGCCGCCACGCTCGCGATCGCCGCCCACCCGGGCGCGGAGGTCGAGCTCGCCGTCCGTCCGAGTGTCGTGGCGCCGCCGCTCTCGACGGCCCCGCACGACGGGGCCGAAAACGCCGACGACTGACGGGAAAACCCGCCCGGGAGACGCGCCGATAGGGCTTTTCGCCGCGCGCAGGCCGCGCTATGCGGAGCGCTCGAAATCCGCTCGAAGCTCGTTCCAAGCAGGAGTACGCGAATGGCACGTTATCAGTTCACGTCGGAGTCGGTCACCGAGGGCCACCCGGACAAGCTCTGTGATGCGATCTCCGACGCGGTCCTCGACGCGATCCTCACGCAGGACCCGAAGTCGCGCGTCGCGTGCGAGTCGCTCGCGAAGACCGGCATGGTCGTGGTCGCGGGCGAGATCACGACGAACGCGATCATCGACTTCCCGTCGGTCGTGCGCCGCGCGGTCCTCGACATCGGGTACACCGACTCCGCGATGGGCTTCGACGGCAACACCTGCGCCGTCCTCGTCGCTGTCGAGAAGCAGAGCCCCGACATCTCGCAAGGCGTGACCGAGGGCGAGGGCCTGCACAAGGAGCAGGGCGCCGGCGACCAGGGCCTCATGTTCGGCTACGCGACCGACGAGACGCCGAACCTCATGCCGGCGCCGATCGACTACGCCCACCAGCTCGCGCGCCAGCTCGCGGCCATCCGCAAGAGCGGCAAGGTCAACTTCCTCCGCCCCGACGGCAAGACGCAGGTCACGCTCGAGTACGAGAACGACGTGCCGGTGCGCGCCGACGCGATCGTCATCTCGACCCAGCACGACGAGCACGTGAAGTACAAGACGCTGCGCGACGCGATGGTCGAGCTCGTGATCGACAAGGTGATGCCGAAGAAGCTCATCGACAAGAACACGAAGATCCACGTCAACCCGACGGGTCGCTTCGTCGTCGGCGGCCCGCAGGGCGACTGCGGCCTCACCGGCCGCAAGATCATCGTCGACACGTACGGCGGCATGGGCCGTCACGGCGGCGGCGCCTTCAGCGGCAAGGATCCGTCCAAGGTCGATCGCTCGGCTTGCTACTACGCGCGCTTCATCGCGAAGAACGTCGTCGCCGCCGGCCTCGCGAAGCGCTGCGAGGTCCAGGTCGCGTACGCGATCGGCGTCGCGCGCCCCGTCGGCGTGCACGTCAACACGTTCGGCACCGGCAAGGTCGCCGACGAGCGTCTCGAGAAGTACATCCTCGAGCACTTCGACATGCGCCCGAAGGCGCTCATCGACGAGCTCGGCCTCCTCGCCCCGATCTACCGCCCGACGGCGGCCTACGGTCACTTTGGCCGGTCCGAGTTCGCGTGGGAGAAGGTGAATCGCGCGGCCGTCATGGCGGCCGATCTCCTCGGCGGCAAGGTGAAGGGCACGAAGCTCGTGCTCTCCTCGTCGCACGCCAACGGCAACGGCGCGAACGGCCACGGCCTCAACGGCCACGGCAAGAAGAAGGACAAGAAGAAGGAGAAGAAGAAGGGCCGGAAGCAGGGCTTCGCCTCCGTGTAGGGGGGCGAAAGGCACGCCTACCTCGGACGCCTTCCTCCACGCCGCTGCGGGCCTCGCCCGCGGCGGCGTTGTCGTCTGATGTCGCTGAAGTAGGAGTCTCAAGCGCATCGCGTAAGACGCGGAAAGACTTCATCTGACGACCCTTCGGGCTACACCTTCACCCGGAGGATGGGAACATGCTGAAGCGAATCGCCATCGTCGGCGTCGTCGGGTTGCTCGTCGCGTGCAGCGGCAGCTCGTCACGTGAAGGGTTCGACGACTCGCAAGGCGCGGGGCCCGGCGGCTCGGGCGTCGGGGGCAGCGGCCCGATCGGCGGCGAGCAAGCAGGCGAGAACCCGAAGGCCGACGAGTGCCAGAAGATGGACATCGTCTTCATCGTCGACGACTCCGGATCGATGAAGGAGGAGCAGACGAACCTCGCCGCGAACTTCCCCAAGTTCACGAAGGTCCTCGACGGCTTCAAGACCAAGAGCGGGTCGTCGCTCGACTGGCGCATGGCCGTCACCACCACCGGCCGCGACCTCAAGTACAACATCGAGCTCCCGGGCTTCGGCTCGCTTCCGCAGACCGAGAAGGGCGACAACGGCGCCTACCGGAACAAGGCGGCGTGCGGCGCGTCGAAGCGCTGGGTCGACAAGGGCGACGCCGACGCCACGAGCCGGTTCTCCTGCCTCGCCGAGGTAGGCACGGCGGGACCGAGCATCGAGATGCCGCTTCGCGCCCTCGACCTCTCGCTCAACGACCGCGTGACCGACGGCACGAACGCGGGCTTCCGCCGCGACGACGCGCTCCTCGCCGTCGTCGTCCTCACCGACGAGGACGACTGCTCGCGCGAAGACGACAACTTCACCATCCAGAACGACGTCTGCTCGACGATGGCGAACGTCAAGCCCGTCTCCGACTACGTGTCGATGCTCGACGTCGCGGCCAAGGGCGCCGGGCGCTGGGCCACCGCGGTCATCGCGGGCGAGAAGAGCTGCTCGTCGTCGTTCGGCAACGCGGTCGAGGCCAAGCGACTCAAGGAGTTCGTCGGCCTCGCGGGCAAGAACGGCACGTTCAGCTCGATCTGCTCGGGCGATCTCAGCGGCGCGCTCGAGAAGGCGCTCGACACGTTCGACGCCGCCTGCAAGAGCTTCCCGCCCGTTCGCTGAGCGTTCGGCTCGGCGACCCCGGGGCTCGCGCGCTGAGCGTGCTGAGCTCGCTCACGCCGCCTTCGCGCCCAAGAGGCGCGACCTTCCGCGCGTCATCCACCCGGCGGCGCGCTGGAGGTGTGCGCGCGCGTTCTCCTCGAGCACGTCGCCGTGAGCGGTCACCACCCGCGTGAAGTCCCACGCGAGGATGTCGGAGACGCTCCGCGCGAGGGCCGCTCGATCCTCGACGACCAAGCGCCAGAGCTTGCTTTGCGCCGGGCGCTTCCACGTTCCTGCCATCCAGAGGAAGATCTTCATCGGCAGGTTGTCGAGGCGGTTCACGTTGAAGATGAAGTCCGTGACGAGGAGCGAGGCCGACCTCTCGTGGAGGAAGAGGTGCTCGGTCAGGTACGGCACGCCCTCGACGAGCCGAACGCGGAGCCCTTCGACCGCGCCGGACGTGGGCAGCGGGCTCAGGGCCACGCCGGCGAGCTTCTTCTCGAGCCCCGGCGCGCCCCAGACGCACGCTCTCGGGTAGCGCTCGGCCGCCGCCCGGACGTGCAGGTAATGCGTGCAGCTCGGCGCGACGATCGCGCGCACTTCGCCCACCTCCGCGATCGCCGCGGCGGTCGCGTCGTCGATGGGGAGGGGAGAGTGGAGGACGAGCGCGCCGTCGTCGCGGCGAACGACGGTGGCGCGCGCGGGCAGGGCGAAGCCCGCGGGCAGCCGGACGATCGCTTCGTAGGCCCACACGTCGTCGCCGATCGGTCGCAGCAGGGCGGGCTCCATGGTTCATTAGTAAAGCATGCTTGACTAATTGGTCAAGCGAGCTTGACGAGCCGCTCGCCCGCGTGGACTCTCTCGTGGCGATGTCGTTCCGCGAGACGCTCGAGGCCGAGAAGGCGAAGCGCACCCTCCAGCTCCTCTTCAAGGCTGCGCGGCTCCTCAACGAGCGCGCGATCGCGCGCGTCCGGGCGCGGACGGGAAAGCCGGTCCGCGTCGCGCACGCCGCGCTCTTGCCTCACGTCGATCTCGAAGGGACGCGCCTCACCGAGCTCGCGCGGCGCCTCGGCGTCAGCAAGCAGGCCGCCGGCCAGCTCGTCGACGAGCTCGAAGGCTACGGCATGCTCGAGCGCGTGACCGATCCCCACGACGCGCGCGCCAAGCTCGTACGCTTCAGCAAGCGGGGCAGGGCGGGCCTGCTCGAGGGGCTCGCCGTCCTTCGCGAGCTCGAAGACGAAGCACGGGCCGTCGTCGGCGACGCGAAGATGCGTGCGATGCACGACGCCCTGGCGACCATCATCGCGAGCGTGGAGGCGCCCGAAGGTTGACATCGGGCCGCAGCGCTGGGGGCGCCGCGGCCCGATCCGCGCCTCCGTTCGGGCTCAACGCTTGCCGGTTCGCTTCGCGCTGCGCCGCGTGGTCGCGCGCGAGCTCGAGGCCGGGCGGCGCGCGGTGCTGCGCGCACGCCGGCGCGCCGCCGCCGACTTCGCCTGGCGCGAGAGCGCGCGCGGAGACGCCGCGACGCGATCCTCGCGCTCCAGCGTCTTCTTCGTCGCCCGCGAGCGCTTCGGGTTGGGCTTGCGGCGCGCAGCGCTGCCCTTGGCCAGGTCGCGCGCCGCCTGCTTGCGCGTGCGCGACGAGGTCGTCCCCTTCTTCGGAACGGGGAGCTTCACGCCCGCGCGCCGCGCCTTCGAGAGGCCGATCGCGATCGCTTGCTTCGTGTTCCGCGCGCCGTGCTTGCCCTCACGCACGTGCTCGATCTCTTCGCGTACGAACTCGCCGGCCTGAGTGCTCGGCGCCTTGCCCTGGCGCTTGGCCTTGCGTGCTCGCTGCATCGTCTTCTTCTCAGGCATGATGTGCTCCTCGCTTCGCGGGTTCGCGCGCCGTGTCTGCAAGGCGGGCGCCAAGCGGTCCGCGGGCGGGCGAGGAACATGGCCGACGCGCGTCAGGAACGCGGAGATCGGAGCGCGGCGCCGGAGGCGGAGCCATTTCGTCACGCGGGGGTGCACCGCGCCACAGGCTGCCCGGCCGCGAGCGGCCGCGCGTAGCGAACGTCACTTGACGACGGGGGCCGCGGGCACCTGCGCGTCGGGCTGAACGCACGCGGCGAGATCGAACAGGAGGAACTCGAGCGCGAGCTCCTGAGGCGTGAGCTTCGCCGCGCCGCAGTGCCCCGGCAAGGGCAAGCTCCCTTGCTCGCCGCTCACGTGAACGTCGCTGAACACGGCGCGTCCGCACTGCTCCTCCGGCGGCGCTCCGATCGGCACGTTGAAGCTCATGTAAGCGACGTTCTTGGGGCTGTCGGTGTAGAGCCAGCGCTGCGCCGCCTTGGCGTTCACCGCCTCGACGTTGCTCCCCGGGTTCTCGACGTCGAGCAGGCCCGGCGTGCTCGACGCGCCGTTGTACGAGAGCCACTTCGCGAACGCCGCGCCCTTGGGGAACGAGGTGTCGACCGAGAGCGTCTTCTTGCCGTAGGCGGACGACGGCTCGTTCCACGTCGCGACGTCGTGGAAGTCCGGCGAGCTCTGTTTGAACCACGTGTAGTGGTAGTGCGTGGCGAAGATCCTCCCGCCTCGCGCGGCGTACTCGCGCATGGCGCTCTTCGCCGCTGCGGTCTTGTTGCCGTACTGATCGTCTTCGTCGTACTCCCAGCCCTCGCACGCGAGCAGGACCATGTCGTACTTCGACAGCGTCGAGACGTCGTTCCACAGCGCGGTCGCCGGAGGCGCGCCGCCCGCGGTCGTGTCTCCGCCGCCGACGCCGCGATACACGTGGATGCGGCCCTTGCTGCTCGGGCCTCCGTACTCCGCGCCGTCGACGCCGATGCGCGAGAGGAGGCATCCGAGCTCGTCGAAACCGCCCGTCACCACCGCGATCTGCGGAAGGTCGCCCTCCGTCGTGTTGCGCGGGAGGTGAGCGTCGCCGTCCTTGATCACGGTCGTGGCGCACGCCTCGACCGACGGAACGACGATCGTGCGTCGCCACTTGCCGACTTGGATCACGACGGGGACGTCCTTGCCCGCGGGGACGTTCTCGATGCGAAAGCGCCCGCGCTCGTCGGTGAGCGCCGCGGCGATGGGATCGCCGCTCACAGCGCCGCATCGATCGCACGTCGCGCCGGTCGCGAGGGGCTCCAGCGCCGCGTTCGGCACGTACGCGATCGCGCCGTAGAGCTTCGCCTTGCCCGCGGGATCGTAGACGTCGCCCTCGATCGCCGTCGTCGTGCCCGCCGCGCAGGTCGGCACGTCGCATCGCAGGCCGGTGCAGCCCGCGCCTGGTTCGGGCAGCCGCCCGGCGGGCGGCGCCGTCGACGTGTCGTCGGGCGGGACCTCGCGCGTCACCGCGCTCCCGCACGCGGCGATCACGAGAGCGACGAGGACGAAAGCGGGCTTGTGCGGCGACGGGCTCATCGAAGGGGCATCCTGCTCCCGCGCTCGTCAGCCGCCTCTTAATTGGCGCTTACAGTTCCATCAATCCGGGCCCTCACCCGCCTCCGCGATGCGGGCGGGGACGCGCGCGTCGAGCAGGTATCCGTCGTCGTCGAGGATCAAGACGTCGGCGAGCCCGCCGCGCCTCAGCCTCGCGATCGTCACGTGGAGGCGGTTCTTCGCGGCCGACGGGAGGATCTCCTCGTCCGGCCAGCCCGCGCGCACGAGCGCGCCGAACGCGACGGGGCGGCCCGGGAACCGAACCCGGTCGGTCGCGAGGCGTTGGACGACGCGCCTCACGGCGCCGGCGCGCGCGATCTTCACGACCTTGCCCTCGCTCGTCGTGAGCCAGCTCCCGTCGGCCGCGACGACGAGGCCGCGGCGCTTCTCCGCGGAGGCGCGCGCGCGCGCTCGCTCGACGACCCTCCACGCGAAGCGGACCTCTTCGCTGCCCTCGGAGCGCGCGCCCGGCGGCGATGCGCTCACGACGCTCGCGAGGATCGCGACGGCCTCCTTGCGCGCGCCGCGCCCGTCGGCGGCGACGAGCTTCTTCGCGCGCGCGAAAGCCTCCTTCGCGGTCGCCGCGCGCCCGCAGAGGGCCTCGACGACGCCCGCGCCCGCTGTGCACATCGCTTCCATGCCGCGATCGCCCACCTCGGCGAGGCGCAGCCGCGCGTCGCGGTACGCGCTCTCGGCGTCAGCGAGCGCGCCTTGCTCGAGCGCCACGTTGCCGAGGTAGCCGAGGACGATGCCCTCGGTGTGAACGTCGCCGATCGCGCGAAACGACGCGAGCACCGCCTCGAAGCGCGCGCGCGCCGCGGCGAGATCGCCGTCCTCCGCGTCGATCAACGCGAGCAGCACGCGCGTCCATCCCTCGGAGCGTCGATCGCCCGCCTCGCGGAGCAGCTCGAGGGCCGCCGCGCAGTCGCGCCGCGCGTCGGCCACGCGGCCCACGTCGAGCAGGCGCGCGCCGAGCAGCATCAAGACGAAGCCCTCTTCGCGCACGTCGCCGGCGGCGCGGAACAGATCGCGCGCGCGCGCGAGCTCCACCATCGCCTCGTCGCTCGCGCCCAGCTCGGAGAGCATGTTCGCGCGATCCTTGTGGACGATGCCGCGAAGCGCCGGCTCGCGGCTCGACGGGCCGAGGCGACGCAGCGCCGCGTCGAAGTGGCGTCGCGCGTCGCGCGCGCCGCGCGCACCGGCCCCGAGGCCCAGAATGAGCCCGATCTTGCTCGTCGCGAGCACCCACACGCGCGCCTCGCGCGCGATCCTCTGGGCGGCCTTCAGATCGGCGAGCGCCTCGTCGCGCTTGCCGTGGAAGAGCCGCGCGAGCGCGCGCGCGAGGAGCAGCTCCGCGCGCGTGGCCTTCACGATCCGTTTTCGCGCGCGCAGCGCGAGCAGCGCGTCGAGGCGCGCGAGGAACGGCCCGAGCGGCCCCCGCGCGAGTACGAGCGGCGCGAGGACGAGCATCACGCGCGCCGCCGCCTCGGCGTCGCGATCGTCGATGCAGCGCTGCGCCGCGCTCTCGAGATCTTCACGATCGAGCGCGAGCGCCTCGAGCGACGAGCGATCGGCGAGCGAAAGTCCGCGCGGCGCGCGCGCGGCGTGGTGCGCTGCGTGCTTGCGCGCGAGCTCGGCGGCCTCGTCGGGGCGGAGCTTCTCCGCCGCGAACGCGCGCAGCGTGGGCGTCAGCTCGTAGCGGCGGATCTCCGGCAGCGTCTCGGGCTCGAAGGCCCGCACGAGCGAGGCCTCTTCGAGCCGCTCGAGCGACGCCGCGATCCGGAGGCGTAGGCGATCGCGATCGCGATCGTCGGCGCGCGTTCGGCAGACGGCCGCGGCGGCGCCGAGATCGAAGCTGCCGCGAAACGAGGAGCAGGCCGCGAGGACGCGCGCGTCGCTCGCGTCGAGCTGATCCCACGAGAGCTCGAACGCTCCGCGCAGCGTGCGCCCTCGCGCGGCGCCGGCGCCGGTGTCGAGGACGTCGAGGCGCCGCGCGAGCAGATCGAGGATCTCGCGCTCGTCGAGGACGACCGTACGCGACGCGCAGAGCTCGATCGCGAGCGGGAGCCCCCCGAGCGCGCGCACGATGTCGCGCACGAGCGGCGCCGTCGTCGCCGTGAGTCGATAGGTCGGGCGGACGTTTCGCGCGGCGTGCACGAAGAGCCGGACCGCGGGGGCCTTCGCGATCGCGTCGGCGTCGTCGGAGGCGGGGAGGTCGAGCGGCGCGACGTCGAAGCGCCGCGCGACCGGCAGCGCGAGGCGCGATCGCGACGTCACGATCCAGCGCGCGCGGGGGGCTTCGCGCGACCACGTCGCGACGAGCCGCGGGAGCGCCGCGCGCGCGAGATCGGCGTCGTCGAGGATCAGCGCGATTTTGCCGCGGCTCGCGGCGGCGCGCGCGATGCGCTCCGGCGCGGCGCTCGGCAACCCGAGCGCCCTCGCCACTGCCTCGCACACCGCGTCTCGCGTCGAGGCGCCGGCGAGCGGGCACAGGACGGCCCCCGCGATCGCCGCGGCGAGGGCGCTCTTTCCGACGCCGGGCGGACCGGTCACCGAGACGATGGGATGTTTGGCCAGCTCCTTCGTCAGAGCATCGAGCTCGTCGTCGCGCTCGATCAGCTTGCCCATTCGCTCAGTCGTAGGTGACGACCGCGCGGATCGACTTGCCCTCGCGCATCAAGTCGAAGCCCTCGTTGATGCGATCGAGAGGGAGCGTGTGGGTGATCATGGAGTCGATGTCGATCTTCTTCTCCATGTACCAGTCGACGATCTTGGGCACCTCGGTGCGCCCGCGCGCGCCGCCGAACGCCGTGCCCTTCCACACGCGCCCGGTGACGAGCTGGAAGGGCCGCGTCGTGATCTCCTGGCCCGCGCCGGCGACGCCGATGATGATGCTCTCGCCCCAGCCGCGGTGACAGCACTCGAGCGCCTGGCGCATCAGGTCGACCGAGCCGACGCATTCGAACGAGTAGTCGGCGCCGCCCTTCGTGAGCTCGACGAGGTGGGGGACGAGGTCGCCCTTCACCTCCTTCGGGTTCACGAAGTGCGTCATGCCGAACTTGCGCGCGAGCGGCTCGCGCGCGGGGTTGATGTCGACGCCCACGATCATGTCGGCGCCGGCGATGCGCGCGCCCTGCACGACGTTGAGGCCGATGCCCCCGAGGCCGAAGACGACGACGTTCGCGCCGACCTCGACCTTCGCGGTGTTGAAGACCGCGCCGAGGCCCGTGGTCACGCCGCAGCCGATGTAGCAGACCTTGTCGAAGGGCGCGTCGCTGCGGATCTTCGCGAGCGCGATCTCGGGGAGCACGGTGTAGCTCGAGAAGGTCGAGCACCCCATGTAGTGGTGCACCTTCTTGCCGCCCTGAGAGAAGCGGCTCGTGCCGTCGGGCATGACGCCCTTTCCCTGCGTCGCGCGGATCGCGGTGCAGAGGTTCGTCTTCTGGCTGAGGCACGACTTGCACGCCCGGCACTCCGGCGTGTAGAGCGGGATGACGTGATCGCCCTTGGCGAGCGACGTCACGCCGGGTCCGACGTCGACGACGATCCCCGCTCCCTCGTGACCGAAGATCGCCGGGAAGAGGCCCTCGGGATCCGCCCCCGAGAGCGTGAACTCGTCGGTGTGGCAGATCCCGGTCGCCTTGAGCTGGACGAGGACCTCGCCCGCCTTGGGCCCTTCGAGCTCGACGTCATCGACGACGAGCGGCTTCTTGGCTTCGAAAGCGATCGCGGCGCGCACCTTCATGCGCGCAAGAATACGTGAGGCTGCGCGCGATCAAATGTCGAAATAGAGGAAGAACTCGTGCGGCGTCGGCCGCATCCGGATCGGATTGAGCTCTTTCTGGCGCTTGTAATCGAGCCACTCGTGCAGGGCGTCTTTCGTGAAGACGTCGCCGCGGAGGAGGAACTCGTGGTCTTTCTCGAGCGAGTCGAGCGCCTCCTCGAGGCTGCCCGGCATGTGGGGGACGTTCTTCAGCTCTTCGGGGCTGAGGGCGTAGATGTCCTTGTCGAGCGGATCGCCCGGGTCGATCTTGTTCTGCACGCCGTCGAGGCCGGCGAGCATCATCGCGCTGAAGGCGAGGTACGGGTTGCAGCTCGGATCGGGGAAGCGAACCTCGATGCGGCGCGTCTTGGGCGACGGACCGGTGATCGGGATGCGCACCGACGCCGAGCGGTTGCGGCTCGAGTAGGCGAGGTTGACCGGCGCTTCGAAGCCGGGCACGAGGCGGCGGTAGCTGTTCGTCGTCGGGTTGGTGAACGCGGCGAGCGCCTTGGCGTGCTTGATGATGCCGCCGATGTAGTGGAGCCCGGTCTGCGAGAGGCCCGCGTAGCCGTCGCCGGAGAAGAGAGGCTTGCCCTCCTTCCAGAGCGACTGGTGCACGTGCATGCCCGAGCCGTTGTCGCCGAAGAGGGGCTTCGGCATGAACGTCGCCGTCTTGCCGTGCTTGCGCGCGACGTTCTTGACGACGTACTTGAACCACATGAGCTGATCGGCGCACGGCAGGAGCCGATTGAACTTCATGCCGATCTCGCACTGGCCGCCGCTCGCGACCTCGTGGTGGCCGACCTCGACCTCGATGCCCGAGGCCTGGAGCGCGAGCATCATCTCCATGCGGAGGTTCGCGAGCGTGTCGGTCGGGGGAACGGGGAAGTAGCCTTCCTTGTGGCGCGTCTTGTAGCCGAGGTTCGGGTACTCCTCGCGGCCGGAGTTCCACGCGCCCTCGGCGCTGTCGAGGTAGTAGTAGCCCTCGTTCGGCTTCGAGTGATCGAAGCGCACGTCGTCGAAGACGAAGAACTCGGCCTCGGGGCCCATGAACGAGGTGTCGGCGATGCCCGTCTGGCGGAGGTACGCCTCGGCCTTCTTCGCGATGTGGCGCGGGTCGCGCGAGTACGCCTGCTTCGTGATCGGATCGTAGACGCTGCACACGAGCGAGAGCGTCGGGTGCGCGAAGAACGGATCGAGCTTGGCCGACTCCGGATCGGGGATCATCGTCATGTCGGACGCGTTGATCGGCTGCCAGCCGCGCACCGACGAGCCGTCGAACGCGATGCCGTCCTCGAAGATCGCTTCGTCGAGGCGGTGCGCCGGCAGCGTCGTGTGCTGCCAGACCCCCGGGAAGTCGATGAACTTGAGGTCGATGAACTTGACGTCGTTCTTCTGCGCGAGCTCGATTACTTCCTTCGGCTTCATTCTGTTCCGCCTCTCCTAGATCGCGTCCTTGCCGCGTTCACCCGTCCGGATACGGACCGTCTCTTCGATCGGGCTGACGAAGATCTTTCCGTCGCCGATGCGGCCCGTCTTGGCGCTCTTCTCGATCGCGTCGAGGACGTCGTGCACGAGCTCGTCGGGCACGACGATCTCGACCTTCACCTTGGGCACGAAGTCGACGACGTACGCCGATCCTCGATAGACCTCCTTCTTGCCGCCCGTGCGCCCGAAGCCCTTCACCTCGGTGACGGTCATGCCTTGCACGCCGACCTCGCTGAGGGCGTCCTTCACTTCGTCGAGCTTGAACGGCTTGATGATGGCCTCGATTTTCTTCATGTCGTGCCTGAGGTCGCCGATGAGACTCCACCCGTTTCGGGCTGCCAAGGGTGTTTTGTCCCGGGCATCGTTTCGGCCATGTTTCGGCGTAATTTCTTCGGAAATTGAGGGGTAGGATGACGCGGTGCGCGTCGTTCTCGGCACGTATCCGACTCCGGTGGCGCGGCTGTCGCAGCGGCTCTGGGTGAAGCGCGACGATCGCTCGAGCGAGATCTACGGCGGCAACAAGGTTCGAAAGCTCGAGCGCCTCCTCGGCGCGGCGCGCGCGTCGGGCAAGACGCGCCTCGTCACGCTCGGCGCCGCGGGCAGCCATCAGGTGGTGGCGACGGCGCTCTACGGCGCGGCGCTCGGCTTCGAGGTCGAGGCGGTGCTCGTTCCGCAGCCTTCGTCGGCGCACGCCTCGCAGAACCTACGCGTCGCGCTCGCGCGCGGGCTGCGCGCGTCGGCCGCGCCGGCGTGGGCCCTCGCGCCCGCGGTGCTCGCGTCGCGGTGGGGACGCGACGCCTACTTCGTCCCGCTCGGCGGCTCGAACGCGCTCGGCACGCTCGGCTTCGTCGACGCCGCGCACGAGCTCGCGGCGCAGATCCACGCGGGCGAGCTCGACGAGCCCGACGTCGTCGTCGTGGCGACAGGCTCCGGCGGAACGGCGGCCGGCCTCGCCGTCGCCTTCGCGCAAGCGGCGCTGAAGACGCGCGTGATCGGCGTGGCGGTCTCGGCGCCCGCGCCGGTGCTCGGCCTCATGGCGCGCCGCCTCGCGCGAAGCACCGCCGCGCTCGCCGGCCTCCCACGCACGCTCGGGGAGCGCGCGGCGTCACGCATCGAGGTGGTGAGCGACTGGATCGGTCGCGGTTACGGATACACGACGCCCGAAGGAGACGAGGCGACGGCGCGCGCGCAGACGTTCGGCTTGACGCTCGATCCGACGTACACGGCGAAGGCCTTCGCGTGCGCGCTCGCGCGCACGGAAGAGACCGTCCTCTACTGGCACACGCTCTCGACGGCCTCGCTCGACGCGCTCGACCCCGGCGGCGATCTGCCTCCGCGCCTCGCGCGCCTTCTGCGGAGATAGGAAGTCGCCGCACAACCTCGAGCTTCAAGCGATCGCGCGGTCATTTCCTTTCCGTCTCGATGCTCGGCCCGTACCCCGGCGCTTGTCGGATCTGGAAGGCCAGACCGATGGTGACGAAGCCTAGATCGGTCGGCCCTTTGACGTCGCTCATCCACGTCACCTCGGGTTGAACGGCGAACCGCCTGCGCAAGCGGATCTGGATCCCGAGCCCCGCGCGCACGGCCGCCGTCGTGCCGCGCCGATCGAACGCGATCGCCCCGCCGGGCGACCCCACGAACGTGACGGGGCCGGCGTTCAGACCGAGAAGCACGGGCAGGTGGACGACTCCCAAGACGCCCGTCGAGTTCAGCTCCTCGGACGTCCCTTCGTGCCGCTGGCCCAAGCTCACCGACAGACTGCCGCGCGTCATGAACGCGAGGTCGAACGTCCGCCCGCGCACCGGATTCCATTTCACGTCGAAGCCGACGGGGGACAAGATGCCGGCCTGCATGCCGATCTCGAACCGCTCGCCGACGCCCGTACGCCAAGAGGCGGAAAACCTCGGGATGGAGGCGTCGGCGTCCAAGGAGTACAACGCCTTCGCCGGGCGCGTTCGAAACCCGACCTCGGAGCAAGCGTCGTGTGCACTTCGTCTCGAGGCGCCGTGCGCGGCGTCGTATAGAGGCTCTGCCCCGTGCACGCGGCAGATGCGCAGGCGACGGCGATGCACACCCCCCTCACCGGAGGGATTGTAGCGCGCTCTCTGGGTCAGAGGAGGTCGAGCGCGAGGCGCAGTCCGTCGTCGATCCGCGCCATCGAGCGCCGGGGGACCGTGCCCACGCACTCGGAGAGAAATGCTTCGTCGATCGTCATCACATGACAGACGAGCACGACGGCGTCGCGCGGCAGGCCGGAGTCTCGCGCGCGTAGGGCGACGTTCCCGACCGCCTTCGCGCGGAGCATGTTGGTCGTGAGCGGCGCCACCATCACGGTGCGCAGCTTACTGCGGGTGAGGAGATCGTCCTGAACGATCAGGACCGGTCGCCGGCTTGCGGCCTCCGAGCCGCGGGGCTCCGCGAGCTCGGCCCACCAGATCTCTCCGCGGTTCAATCAGCGCCCCTTGTCGGTGCGCCGCGCAGGACGTCGAGGCGCGGCGCCCTCGCGCGGCTTCCACTCGACCGCGAGCAGCGCCGCGCGTGTCGCGCGGCGTCGAAACGCGTCCGCCGGGGGATCTTCATCCGCGAAGGCCTCGTCGTACGATCGGGTGACTCGCTCCACCGCGAGCGCCTCGAGGAGACGCCGTACCGCTCGGGTGAAGAGCTCGTCCGGGGCGGCCTCCAACTCACGCGTGGGCAACGGGTCGCCGCGCGGTTTCTCTCAATCGCAGCGGCCTCTCCGGTTACGATGGCGTTCCTGGAACGGAGCTCTCACCAGCCGACGCGACCGTCCGCGGTCGATCTCGCGGCGCTCACGGCGAAGCTCGACGCGGTCGCGACCGCGCCGCCGGGAGACGCTTCGGTCACCGCGTGCGACGCGGTGCTCGCGGCGCTCGAAGGCGCGGAGATGACGTCCGCGGCGCAGGCGCTCACGGCCCGCGCGCTCTTCACGAAGGCGCGCTTGCTCTCGCGCCTCGGGCGGACCCGGGCGAGCGAGATGCTCGTCGCCGAGCTCGTGCGACGCTACGAGCACGATCCCGAGCCCGCCGTGCGCAGGCTCGTCTGTCGCGCGCTCTTCGGTACGGCGAAGGCGAAGCTCGCGGAGGGGACGGCGGACCGGCGCGCCGTCATCGTCGACTACCGGCACATCCTCCACATCGCCGAGCGAGCCCCCACGCTCGACGTGGTGGCCGTCGAGGCGCTCTATCACCTCGCGCTGACCCACGCGAAGATCGCGGTCCAGCGCTCGAACGACGAGCACCGCGAAAAGGCCCTCGAGCGGTTCGTCGAGGTCGAGCGCCGCTTCAGCGGTTCGTCCGCGCCCGAGATCGCCTGCTGGGTGACGCGCGGCGCGACGAGCCGCGCCCTCCTCTTCTCGCTCGAAGACGCCGGGCCCCTCTACGAAGCCGTCGTCACGCGCTACGCCGCCGAGACGGATCCGACCCTCCGCGTGTACGCGGCCGACGCGCTCGCGCTCTGGGCGGAGCGTTCGCTGGGGGAAGGGCAGCATGCGCTCGCAGCGTCGCTCGCCGACCGCCTGCTCGCCACGTTCGCCGAGAGCGAAGGCGAGCACGTGCGCGCCCACCGCGCGACCGCCGAGCGCGTTCGGGCTCGAGTCTCGACCGAGCCGTGAGCGGTACACCGCGCTGACGGCGAAGGCGGCTACTTCGGATCTTCGTACGGGTTCTGCGGAGGCGCCGGCGTGTCTTCGGCGGGCTTGTCTTCCGCCGTCGCGGCGGGCTTGGGCTTCCTGCGGAACGTGTGACGCACCGGCGCCGCGCTCGCGCTCGGCGGATCGTTCACGCTCGGGAGCGCGGAGGGCGTCGTCACCGCCGTCGGCTCCGGCAGAGGCGCGGGCGCTTCCGCAGGCGCGGCGCTCGTCGCAGGCGCCGCGCTCGCGCTCGGCGCGGGCTCGGTCGTCGGCGGGGCCGGTGACGCGACCGGGCCCGCGCGGCGCCCCGCGAAGTAGCCTCCGACGGCGACGGCGACGACCGCGGTCGCGACGAGCGCGAACCCGAGCCAGCGGCGCCGCTCGGCGCGTACCGCGAGCTGATCGTCGCGCGTCGTGTCCGGCGCGATCTCGCTCAGCGGGATCGGGTCCATGAGCGGCGGCGTGCCCGGCATCGCGACGCCGCTCGCGGACGACGAAGGCGACGCCGCCGGGAGCGAAGCCGCGCGCGCGCGCGCCTCGCCCGACTTCGTGCTGATGCCCGACGCCGCCGGCGGCGACGACGTCACCTCGTCGCTCGGCGGAGCGTCGCTCCGACCGAGGTCGATCGGCGTCGCCGCGGCGGTGCGCGTCGCCTCGTTGGGCGCGCCGCCGGGGTACGACGTCACGTCGGGGACGGTCCGCTTCGAATCCTCCTCGGGCGGCCCGGAGGTGCGCTCCTTGTCGGACTTCACCGCGTCGCGGAAGGCCGCCGAGGTGAAGATCTCGGTGTCGCCGATCGCGTCGACCGGCGCCGTGGTCTGAGGAACGATGACCGCCGTGTGGCGACCGGTGCCGTCCGGCAACACCGCCGGGTAGGCCTCGAGCAGGCGCTTCGTGACCGTCGCCGCGTCCTTGATGCGCGCGTCGCGATCGTGCACGAGCATCGCGTCGACGACCTTCGCCAGCGCGGGCGGCACCCACGGCGCCGCGTCGTGAAGGAGCTTCGGGCGCGACGTGAGGATCCCCACGATCGTGCCGTGATAGCTCCCGCGATCGGCGAACGGCGGCGTGCCCGAGAGCGCCTCGTAGAGCACCGCGCCGAGCGACCAGATGTCGGCGCGCCCGTCGGTGTCGTCTTTGCCCTCGGCCTGCTCCGGCGACATGTAGAGCGGCGTGCCGATGGGCGCGCCGCTGCCCGTGATGCGCGCGCCGCCCGCGTCGCCGAGGAGCTTCGAAACGCCGAAGTCGAGCAGCTTCACGAGGAGCCCGCCGTTGTCGCGCGAGGTGAGGAACACGTTCGCCGGCTTGAGATCGCGATGGATGACGCCCGACGCGTGCGCCTTGTCGAGGCCCCGCGCGACCTGATGCGCGATCATCACGCCGGTCGTGAGGTCGACGCGGCTCTCGCGCTCGATGCGGCTCTGGAGATCTTCCCCCGCGAGGTGCTCCATCACCATGTAGAGGCCGACGCGCGCGTCGGCCCCGACGTCGAAGACGTCGACGATGTGCTCGCTCTGGATCTGACCGAGCGCGCGCGCCTCGCGGCGGAAGCGAGCCACGATGAGCTCGCTCTCCTTCATCGTCTTGTCGATCAGCTTGATCGCGACCTTCTTGCCGAGATCGAGGTGGACCGCCTCGCACACGACGCCCATGCCCCCGACGCCGAGGACCTTCCGGACCTCGTACTTGCTGCCGACCGCCAAGCCGACAAGGGAGCTGTACGTCGCGGCCATTCGTTTATCCAAGCTACCGAGCGCGGAGAGCGCCGCGCATCGGTCGCAGCCTCCCAGCATAGCTGGAAAGGCGGTGGCTCCGCGTCGCGTCGCTGCCCTGTCGAGGGCATGGGTTAATACGACGGAGAGAGGTCTCTGCTCCCTCGGCCACGTGCGAGAAATCCCAGCGGAAATCGGCGGACGCCAGCCTTTGTCGTCGAGACCGAGGTGGCCGAGTGTGGGCGCCTAGGCGCTCATTCCTCGTCGGTGCGGAGCTTCGCGAGGACGCTCAAGTCTTCGAGCGTCGAGGTGTCGCCCTTCGTCTCTGCGCCCGAGGCGACCTCCTTCAAGAGGCGCCGCATGATCTTCCCCGAGCGCGTCTTCGGCAGCGAGTCGGTGAAGCGGATCGCGTCCGGGCGCGCGAACTTCCCGATCTCCTTGTCGATGTGCTCGGCGAGCTTGCTCTTCAGATCCTTCGGATCCTGTCCCTGCTTGAGGGTCACGAACACGACGAGGGCCTGCCCCTTGAGATCGTCGGGCCGGCCGACGGCGGCGGCCTCGGCCACCGCGGGGTGGCTCACGAGGGCGCTCTCGATCTCGGCGGTGCCGATGCGGTGACCGGCGACGTTGAGCACGTCGTCGATGCGGCCGACGACCCAGAAGTAGCCGTCTTCGTCGCGGCGCGCGCCGTCGCCAGTGAAATACACGCCGGGCATCTGGCTCCAGTACGCATCCTTGAAGCGCGCGTCGTCGTTGTAGAGCGTGCGCGCCATCGACGGCCACGGCCTCTGGATGACGAGCTTGCCGCCCTCGTTCGCCTTGCACGGGTCGCCGCGATCCTTCACGACCTCGATGTCGACGCCGAAGAGCGGGAGGCCCGTCGACCCCGGCTTCGAGTAGCAGGCGCCGGGGAGCGTCGTCAGCATGATCGAGCCCGTCTCCGTCTGCCACCACGTGTCGACGATCGGGCAGCGGCCTCCGCCGACGACGCGGTGGTACCACGTCCACGCCTCGGGGTTGATCGGCTCGCCGACCGATCCGAGCAGACGCAGGCTCGACAGGTCGGCCTTCGCCGGCCACTGATCGCCCGCGCGGATGAACGCGCGGATCGCCGTGGGCGCCGTGTAGAGGATCGTGACGCCGTGCTTCTCGATGATGTTCCAGAAGCGGCCCCAGTCGGGCGCGTTGGGCGCGCCCTCGTACATCATGCACGACGCGCCGCAGGAGAGCGGGCCGTAGACGATGTAGCTGTGCCCGGTGACCCAACCGACGTCGGCCGTGCACCAGTAGAGATCGCTCTCGCGCAGATCGAAGACGTACTTCGTCGTGACGTGCGCCCCGACGAGGTAGCCCGCCGTCGTGTGGAGGACGCCCTTCGGCTTGCCCGTCGAGCCCGACGTGTAGAGGATGAAGAGCGGATGCTCGGCGTCGAACGCGGCCGGCTTCTTCGCGAGGCCGAGCGCGTTCTCGCTCGGCGTGCGCGTGACGAGCTCGTCCCACCACACGTCGCGGCCCTGCTTCATCTCGACGGGGCACTTCTCCTGCCCGATGCGGCGGAGCACGACGGCCTTCTCGATCGACGGCGTCTTCTCGAGCGCTTCGTCGGCCATCTTCTTGAGGGGAACGACGTTGCCTCGCCGCCACGCGCCGTCTTGCGTGAGCAGGACCTTCGCGCCGCAGTCGTTGATGCGCTCGCGCAGCGCGTCGGAGCTGAAGCCGCCGAAGATGACCGAGTGCGTCGCGCCGATGCGCGCGCAGGCGAGCATCGCCACGGCCGTCTCCGGCACCATGCCCATGTAGATCGCGACGCGATCGCCGGGCTTCACGCCGAGATCGGTGAGCGCCGCCGAGAGGCGCACCACCTCGCGGTGGAGCTCGAAGTAGGTGAGCGTCCGGACGTCGCCCGGCTCGCCTTCCCACACGATCGCCGCGCGCGTGCGCGCGCTCGTGCCGAGGTGACGGTCGAGGCAGCTCTCGGTGATGTTCAAGGTCGCGCCCACGAAGAACTTCGCGTGCGGCAGCGCCCACTCGGAGACCTTCTTCCACGGCGTGCGGAAGACGAGGTCGCCCGTCTCCTCGCGCCAGAACGTCTCCGGATCCGACAGCGAGAGCTCGTACATCGACGTGTAGGCGGCGTGCGACTGCACGCGGGCGCCCTTCGAAAACTCGGCCGAGGGGGGAAACCTGCGCTCTTCCTTCAGCCGCGATTCGATGCTGTCGCTCATGGACTCTCCGGAAAGGTGGGGGCGAACCATGGTGGCATACCTTTTGTGCGATGCCGCGCCAAGAAGGCCCGCCTATTCTGACTCCTTCTCTGATTCTTCATGGGGCGGCGCGACCTCTTGTCTGGTCGCGCATCCGTCTTCCATGCCGGGGGGCCGCCATGCCGAGCTCGTCGAGATCCGACACGTTCGCGTCCGTTGCGCCGGCGATCGTCGCCGCGCTCGGATACGCGTGCAGCTCGACGCCTCCGCTTCCGCTCGACCTCGCCGTGGTGCCTGCGCCACCTGCTCAGGAGCCTCCGCAAGCTGCTCCGGTCGTGCCGCCCGTCGCTCCGCCCGCAGACGCGGGGGTCGATGCACCGGCTCCGACTTCGACGTCGAGCGACGGAATCAAGAACGGCAGCGAGACCGACATCGACTGCGGCGGTCCCGATCCCGTCCCGCGGTGCGCCCTCGGGCAGAGCTGCGGCGCCGCGTCCGATTGCCTCACCCGACACTGCGCCGACGGCATGTGCGCGCTGCTCGCGCCGAGCTGCACCGGGGCTGCGGGAACCGTCGGCTGCGGGCTCGCGGGCGACGACAACTGCTGCGCTTCGCTTCCCGTGCCCGGCGGAAGCTACCTCCGCTACAACGACGCGGCCTTCCCCGCGACCGTCAGCACGTTCGAGCTCGATCGCTACCAGATCACAGTCGGCAGGCTGCGCGCGTTTTTCCTCGCGAAGGGCGGCAACGTCCGAGGCTCGCCGCCCGCGCCGGGCGCAGGCGCTCACCCGAAGGTGCCGAACAGCGGATGGAGATCGTCGTTCAACATTCGTCTTCCCGGCAGCTGGGGCGAGATCCACGATCGCCTCGGCGCCCCCGGGTGCGCGCGCGGCGGCGACAACACCGACGGCGGCGCGGCCACGTGGACGCCTGCGCCCGGACCGTACGAGGATCTGCCGATCACGTGCATCGACTGGTACACGCTCTTCGCGTTCTGCGCGTGGGACGGCGGGCGCCTGCCGACCGACGCCGAGTGGGGGTACGCCGCGCAAGGCGGCGACGAGCAGCGCTACTTCGCGTGGTTGCCGCCCAGCGATCCTTCGACGCCGAGGTGGGGCGTCCACAACGACGACGTCGCGACCGCGCTCTGGGATCCCGACGCTCAAGTTTACAAGTACACCGTGGGCACCCCGTTCCGCGCCGTCGATCCCCTCTCCGGCAAGGTCGTGGACGGGCCTGCGCACATGGCCGTGCCGGGCCGAAAGAAGGGACGCGGACGCTGGGGCCACGCCGATCTCGCGGGCAACGTCCTCGAGTTCTTGCTCGACGAAGTGACCCAGCCGATCCCGGAAGGGGCGTGCGACGACTGCGCGTTCGTCGCCTGGCCTGATCCGCCCGCGGCGCAGCTCGGGCTCTATCCGCCGCAGTGGCACGGGCCGGAGCCGGAGAAGGAGCTCGTCGACGGTCATCGATCCCTCCGCGGAGGATCGTGGGATCCGACGCACACGCTCTACACGACACACTATTACCAGTACGCCGTGATGCGAACCTACTACGCCGCTGGCGGCCGTTGCGCGCGCGACTGATCCGAGACGCGCGTCAGAGCGCGCGGAAGTAGACGACGTCGCCGGGCGCGAGCGGCGCCGGATCGGCGCGGCGGACGTAGCCGGCCGACTCGTAGAGCGCGACCGCTTCGCGGAACACCACGCGCGTGCGGAGGCCCACGCTCGCGTAGCCCCGCGCGCGCGCCGCGGCGTGGAGCGCCTCGAGGAGCGCGCGGCCGACGCCGCGCCCGCGCGCGTCGCGCTCGACGAAGAGCTTCGAGATCCACGCGACGCCGGGATCGCCGTGAGGGCCCACCGATCCGACACCGATCGGCCGGTCGCCGATCTCGGCGACGAGATCGTCGTGCTCCGGCTTGGCGCCGAACGTCGCGACGTCGGCGTCTCGACCCTCGGGCTCGAAGGAGAGCCCGTGCTCGGCGAGCGCGTCGCCGATGATGCGCGCGGCGTCCGCGGCGTCCGACGCGACGGCCGGTCTCACGACCATCGCGCGATCTACTTCGGCTTCGGCGGCGTGAAGCCCGTCGGGAGGCCCTGCGTCGGGAATCCGGGCGGGAGCTTACCGCCGGGCGCGCCCATGCCGCCGAGCAGCGCGCTCATGTCGATCACTTGATAGTCGGGCGGGACGACGAAGCGCGAAGCATCGAGCGTCTTCTTGTCGATCTTCGTCGCCTCCATGCGCGAGGTCTCGGCGCCCTTCGCGTCGTAGCCGATGACGCGGAGCGGAAAGCGATTCGCCTCGGTCGCCGCCGCGGCGAGCGTGACCTCGGGCGAGCCCATCCCGAGATCGCGGAGGTCGACCCACTTGATCCCTTCGGCCACGCACATGTCGGCGCGGCTGCTCTTCGAAGTGACCTTCCAGTTTTCGCACTCGTAGCCGGCGATGACCTCTTTCTTGCCGGTCTTCTCGATCGTGGGCACCTCGGTGAGGGCGCTCGGCGCGCTCTTGCTGCCGGGCAGACCGGAGCTGCCTTGCTTCGCCTTGTCGAAGTCGATGAGCATCGCCTTCTTCTGCGCGGGGAAGAGCGCGTAGCCCTTCTTCGTCGGCGGATCGATGATGAACGCGGCGCCTTGGCCGACGACGGGGTTTTCGATCGCGCCGCCGCTCGCGTCGACGCGGATCTTGGGCGCCTTGATCGAGAAGACCATGTCGGTCGGCCCGCCCTTTCCGGCGGCGCCCGAGACCTTCATCGCGATCTCACCCTCGAACGTGCCCCCGAGGAACGAGAGCACGCCGCCGCTCGCTGCGCCGGCGCCCGCCTCGTCGCTCTTCTTCGTGAGCGCTTGGATCTTGTCGCAGGCGGTCGATGTCGCGACCGCGATCGTCGCGATGAGCGCCACGCGGATTCGCTTCATGTCAGCCGTGGCCGCCCTTGACCGCCTCGATGCGGGCGAGGAGCAGATCGCGGTGCAGCTTGAGCGTGCGGGGCATCGCCGGGCCGATGCCCTCGAGGAACTCGCCGTACGACTGGAGCTCCTTCTCCCACTCGTCGAGATCGATGTGCGTCGCGTCGTCGACCGCGTCGTGCGAGATGTCGAGGCCCGAGAGGTCGAGGTCGCCGGCCTTCGGCACCCATCCGAAGATCGTCTCCTGGCCGCCGACGCGCAGGCGCGCGCGATCGACGATCCACTTGAGCACGCGCATGTTCTCGCCGAAGCCCGGCCAGAGGTACTTGCCTTCCTTGCTCTTGCGGAACCAGTTGACGAGGAAGAACTTCGGCGGGTTCGTCAGCTTCGACTGCATCGACAGCCAGTGCTGGAAGTACTCGCCCATGTTGTATCCGCAGAAGGGGAGCATCGCCATCGGGTCGCGGCGCACGACGCCGACCTTGCCGGTCGCCGCCGCGGTCGTCTCCGAGCCGAGGGTCGCGCCGAAGAACACGCCGTGCATCCACGAGAACGCCTGCATGACGAGCGGGATCGTCGTCGCGCGGCGACCGCCGAAGATGATCGCGCTGATCGGCACGCCCTGCGGATCGTCGTAGAAGCGCGAGAGCCACGGGTTGTTCGTCGCGGGCGCGGTGAAGCGCGAGTTCGGGTGCGCCGCCTTCTCCGTCGACTTCGGGTTCCAGGGGTTGCCCTTCCAGTCGATGAGCTCGGCGGGGATGGGGCCGTCTTTGCCCTCCCACCAGACCTCGCCGTCGGGCGTGCGCGCGACGTTCGTGAAGATCGTGTCGCGCATGACCGTCTTCATCGCGTTGGGGTTCGAGTCGTAGCTCGTGCCGGGCGCGACGCCGAAGTAGCCGAACTCGGGGTTGACCGCGTAGAGGCGGCCGTCGTCGCCGACGCGCATCCACGCGATGTCGTCGCCCACCGTCCAGATCTTCCAGCCCTTGAAGCGCTTGGGCGGGATCATCATCGCGAAGTTGGTCTTGCCGCAGGCGCTCGGGAACGCCGCCGCGACGTACGTCATCTCGCCCTCGGGGCTCTCGAGGCCGAGGATGAGCATGTGCTCCGCGAGCCAGCCCTCCTTCTTGCCGAGGTAGCTGCCGATGCGGAGCGCGAGGCACTTCTTGCCGAGCAACACGTTGCCGCCGTAGCCCGAGCCTACCGACCAGATCGTGTTGTCTTGGGGGAAGTGGCAGATGAAGCGGCGCTCGGGGTTGCAGTCGAGCGTCGAGTGCAGGCCGCGGTTGAAGTCGTTCGAGTCGCCGAGCATCGTGAGGGCGTTGCGGCCCATGCGCGTCATGATGCGCATGTTGAGCACGACGTAGATGCTGTCGGTGACCTCGACGCCGACCTTCGACATCTTCGAGCCGAGCGGCCCCATGACGTACGGGATGACGTACATCGTGCGGCCCTTCATCGAGCCGTCGAAGAGCTTGCCCAGCTTCGCGTAGGCCTCCTTCGGCTCCATCCAGTTGTTCGTCGGGCCGGCCTCGTCCTTCGTCGGCGTGCAGATGAAGGTGAGGTTCTCGACGCGCGCGACGTCGTTGGGGTTCGAGCGATGGAGGTAACAGCCGGGGAGCTTGTCTTGGTTGAGCGGCTCGAGGATCTTCTGCGCGACCGCCTCGTCGGTGAGCCTCTTCTTCTCCTCTTCCGAACCGTCGCACCACACGATGCGGTCGGGCTTCGTGAGGGCGGCCATCTCGGTCACCCACTTGAGGAGAGTCGGGTTGCTGGTGAGGACTTTGCCGGCGGAGTCGACGGGGACGCTTGACGACATACCGCTGCTTTACCGCAGCTTTGCGCGCGCCGCGACCCTGTTTCGTCCCTCCCCGCACATGGGGTGCTGCGGCGGTCGGCCGACCGACCGCCCCGGTCGGCGCAGAGGCCGGCATCCACTCGCGTTCCCCCGTGATTTCCGCGGGCGAAGGTCAGCACCGGTCTTGCTCGGCAACGTGACCCGATGAGAACACTCCCCCTTGCCGCATTCCTCTTCGTCCTCGTCGCGTGTGGGTCGGAGGCTCCGCCCGCGTCACAAGGCAACGACACGCCCTACACGAGCGACCCCGGCAAGACGGTGGTGATCGGCGCGGGCGGCCAGTCCGTGCAGACGGTGCCGCCGGGCGGATGCGTGACGCTTCCGTCGGGCGAGTGCGTGACGCCCGACAAGAAGTGCAAGGCCGACGAGCGCACCGACGTCGTCGTCGACTCGAGCGGCAAGGTCGTCGCGGTCGTGTGCTATCCGGCGAGCGCGAGCCCGACGCCGGTCGACGAGAACGGCAACGTCGAGCTCGGCAAGGAGAACAAAGGCGTCGTCGCGATCGACGGCCTCGACGACGGTGACGACATCGCGGGCAACGTCACGTCGAGCGGCAACAACGTCACCGTCTACGGGCAGGGAGCGGACGTCTCGGTCATCGGCGGCAACGTCACGGCGGAGGGCAACAACTTCTCCCTCCGCGGCGTGCGGGTGAAGGGCAACGTGAACATCTCCGGCGGCAACAACGCCACGCTCGTGCTCTGCGTCGTCGAGGGCGACGTGAACATCACGGGGAACAACACCGTCATGGCGAGCTGCAACGTCCTCGGCAAGATCACGATCAACGGCGTCAACACCGTGCTCGTCTCGAACCAGGTCGGCGGCGGCATCTCGGTCTCCGAGGCCAAGAACACCGTCTGCGACGGCAACGTGGAGTGGAACGACGCCAACTCGAACAAGCTCGTGGATCCGGGCGAGAGCGGGGCTCCGCTGACGTGCGGCGGCAAGGGTAAGTGACCGGCCGCCGGGTGCGCTACGCTCCCGGCGCCATGAAGACGATCGTGCTCTCGGGGCCGGGGAAGGGCTCGCTTTCGACGGAGCTCATGACGCGAACGCTCGCCGCCGTCCGTGAGGCGGGCGACGCGCCGATCTTCCTGACGGGCGAGGGCGATGCGTTCTCCGCCGGGCTCAACCTGAAGGAGGTCGCGTCGCTCGACGAGGCCGGGCTCCGTCGCTTCCTCGGTGTGCTCGAGGAGCTCGTGACCGCGCTCTACGAGCACCCCGGTCCGACCGTCGCGTGGATCAACGGCCACGCGATCGCCGGCGGCTGCGTGATGGCGCTCGCGTGCGACGTGCGCGTGATGACCGCGCGCGAAGGCGCGCGCATCGGCCTCAACGAGGTCGCGCTCGGCCTCCGCTTTCCTCCGCGCACGTTCGAGATGATCCGGAAGCGCATGACCGGTCCGGCGCTCGAGCGCGCGGTGCTCGAGGCGAGCCTCTACACCGCGGCCGAGGCGCTCGCGCTCGGGCTCTGCGATCTCGTCGGCGACGAGTCGGACGCGCGCGCGCACATCGCGCGGCTCGCCGCGCATCCGCGCGACGCGTACGCCGAGGCCAAGCGCGCGCTGCGCGGCTCGCTCGAGATCTCGGACGCGGAGCAGCGTCGCTTCCTCGAGGAGGTCGTGCCCCGATGGGCCGCGCCCGAGCTGAAAGAGCGCCTCCGCGCCGTCCTGGCGAAGAAGAAGTGATCGCGCGCCTCCTCGCCTTCGCGCGCGGGCTCCGCCACGCGTGGATCCCCGTGGCGCTCGCGCTCCTCGCGCACGTGCCGGGCCGCCTCGTGTACGCGGAGAACGAGGCGCTCCACGGGCGGCCGGGGTGGCAGTTCTTCGCCGCGGGGCTCCTCGGCGATCTGCGCTGGGTCGGTCCGGTCGTGCTCCTCGCGTTCGTCGTTCCGCTCGGCGGCGCGCTCTTCTTTCGCGCGAGCGCCCGCGCGAAGCGGTGGAGCGCGGTCGTCGTCACGTCGGCGGCCGCCGCCGTGCTCGTCGCGGCCTGGGTGTTCTCCGTGGCCGCGATCGAGTGCAAGCTCGAACGGGGCCTCTATCCCACCTACTTCGAGACGAAGCTCGCGCTCGGCAGCACGTCGTTCGTGGTCGGCTCGCTCCCCACGCTGCTCCTCGATCGCTACTGGAAGACGAGCCTTCTCGTGATCGTCGCCGTCGCGGGGGTGCTCGCGGCGTACTGGCGATGGGCGCGCCACGAGCTGTCGTCGGTCGGGCGTGTGTGCGGCTTCGTCTCCGGCGCGCTCGTGCTCCTCCTCGCCGGTCACCAGCTCTTCGTCCGCGATCGGATCTTCTTCCCTCGCACGGGCGGCTCGACGGAGACGCGATCGCCGATCGAGACGGTCCTCCTCGGCAAGTTTCCTTGGCCGGATCACGCGCCGCTCACCGACGGGATGCGCCAGCTCTTCGCGTCGCGCACGTACGACGCGAAACAGAAGGAAGACGGGCTTCGCGCGCTCGGCTACCCGGCGTCGAGCCTCGACCGATTGATCGCGTTCGAAACCAACGAGCCTTGCAGCGCGCCGCATCCTCTCGCGCGCCCGCTCGACCGCGCGTTCGAAGGGAACGCGAGGGCCTCCGCGACGATGGCCGATCTCGAGGCGCTCTCGATCGCGCTCTTCGAGGGCCGCAGCGAGCCGATCACGGTCTGGCAGATCGCGATGGAGAGCTTCCGCGCCGACGACGTCGCCGCGCTCCAGCCGACCGCGCCGCCCGAGCTGACGCCGGTGATGAATCGCTTGTATCGGAGCGAGCGCGCGATCGGCTTCACACGCGTCTTCCAGGGAGGCTTTCGCACCGCGCACAACGTCTCGTCGCTCCTCTGCGGGGTCGGGAGCTTGCCCTTCAGCATCGCCGCCGCGCGCGACCTCGGGCACGTGCCGCTCCGGTGCCTGCCCGACGTGCTCTCCGACGCAGGCCTCTCTCCGCGGGTCTTCTTCTCGTCGGATCTCGCGTACGACAACATGCTCGACTTCCTGCGCTACCACGGCGTCGACGCGGTCGGCGGGCCCGACATGCCCGAAGGCCTACCCGTCGGGAGCTGGGGCGGCGTCTCCGATCGCGCGCTCTACGATCAGGCGCTCGCGCGCGCGTCTCGAGATCGATCCGAGTACGCGTTCATCCTCACGTTGAGCGGCCATTCGCCGTTCCGCCGCCCGACCGACATGCCGCCGGAGGTCGAAGCGCGCGCCGCACAGGCCTGCGCGAAGAAGAGCAAGGCGGCCAACGCCGACGACTGCCGGCGCCTCGCCGTGATGGCGTACGCCGATCACGCGCTCGGCGAGATGCTCGACAAGCTCGAACGCTCTCCGCTCGGCAAGCGCAGCATCGTCGTCGTCTCCGCCGATCACGCGACGAGCGAGCTCTTGCTCTGGCCGGGATCGATCGAAGCGAGGGCGCGCGCGCACGTTCCGTACGTGATCGTCTTGCCGGAGGCGCTCGTCGCGTCGGCGGCGCACCCCGAGCGCGTCCCGGAGATCCTCGCGCGGCTCCGCGCGCACGACGACGTCCTTTCCCTCGCCGACTCGCCGTCGCTCGTGATGTCGCTCCTCTCGGCGACCGCGCAAGTCGAGCGCATCCCGCCCGAGTGGCGGTTTCACACGTTCGGCGGCCAGGCGACCAGCCCCCACTTCTCGCTGCCCGCGAGGCCCGAGGCGCGCGTCTGGGGGACCGACTCGGCCTCGTTCGTCTTCTCCGTCGACGACGCGCTGGCGATCACCGTCGACGACGCGCGGAACCGCACGTTCAGCGACGTCTCCGAGTTCGACACGATGAACGCGACGCTCCGCGGGCCCGCGGCGTTCCTCTCTTCGTTCGTGAAGGGCTACTTGCTCCGCTGCGAAGGCGAGGCGCACCTTCGAATGAGCGCGAGGAGCGCCGGTCGCGTGCGTTGATTCAACGCGTGACGCGACGCGCGAGATCGTCGAGGCGCTCGGCGACCGCCGGCTCCTCGCCGATCCCGCCGTAGCGAAGGTCGGCGTAGCGGAGGAGCGCGTCGGCCACCTCGACCGCCCACGCCGCTTCGGCCGCGCGGACGCGCCCGGCGAAGCGCTCGAGCGGCTCGGAGCCGGCGCGCGCCCAGCCGGCGAGCGCGAGCGCGCGAGAGAGCGCCTCGAACGCGGGCAGCGGACGCGACGCGGCGAACGCCGTTCCGGCTTCTCGTCGCGCGCGCCGGGCCTGCGTGAAGCGGCGGACGACGAGGAGGACGGCGGCCACGATCGCGAGGCCGACGCCGAAGCGCGCGAGGCCGACGCGCTCTCCGGCGACGACCAGTCGCTCCTTCAGCCAGGCCGCCGCTTCGACGAGGTGGTCGATCGCGCGAGGCGACTTCGCGAAGCGCTCCGCCACGGGCGTCGGGTTGCGCGTCTGCCACGCGCCGTCGAGCCACACCTCGACCCATTGGTGCGCGTTGCGATCGCGAACGACCGTGAGTCCCGTGATGGGGTTTCGCCCGCCGGTCGTGTCGACCTGATAGCCGACGGCGACGCGCGCGGGGATGCCGAGCGCCCGCGCGAGGAGCGCGAGCGCCGAGGAGAAGAGCTCGCACGTCCCTTCGCGCGTCACGGTGAGAAACTCGACGACGGGATCGAGGTGACCCTCGCGGCGATCGTCGAGCGAGTAGCGAAACGCGGCGAGCCGGCGCTCGAGCGCGTCGATCTTGCCGCGATCGGTGGTCTCCCCGCGCGTCCACGCGATCGCGATCGGCTCGAGATCACGGCGGATCTTGAGGGCCATCGAGAGATCCATTTCCCGCGGAGGGATGGGCGTACGCAGTCGCGCGGTGCAGTCGCCCCCGGTCCGGAAGCGTATCTCGTCGACCTCGTTGACCGGATCGGGGTGCCCGACGCCGAGCGCGTCGACCGCGATCCGGCCCGACTCGGTGCGCACGTCGCACGCGTCGGCAGGGAGGAACCACCGCACGTTCATCGCGCGCTCGTAGCGGCCGCTCCGCGCGGTGACGATCCGCGTCGTCGTTCGCTCCACCGGAGCGGCGGCCGCTTCGACCGCGCGCGACTCGTCGAGCGTGCTCGACCAGATGCGCATGTCGTAGCGATCGAGGACGACGCCGCGGAGAAGCGGCGGCGCCTCACCATCGACGTGCATGACCACGGCGTCGCTCTGGAGCATGCCGTGGAGCGCGCCGATGCGGACCTTCGGGGCGAAGCCGACGGCGTCGCGGCGCACGCCGTCGGCGTAGCGCTGGACCTGCGCCTCCACCCACGCGCCCGCGGGGGGAAGGAGCCTGACGAAGAGCCCCGCGACGCCGATCGCGACGCCGGCGAGGAGCGCGATCGAGCCCGCGCGGCGTCGAAGACCCGCCGGAGCCGTCACCCGCGCGAAGGGCGTCGCGTGCCGCACGCGGAGCGACGCGATCACGACGAGCGCGAAGATCGCGCAGCCGACGGCGTAGATCGGGTTGCTCTTCGTCTGCCCCGTGGCGGTCGTGGCCATGATCGCGAGCGCCATGCTCGCGTGCACGCGGACGTCGCTCCTCTTGGGGACGATCGCGGCGACGAACGACGCGACGAGCAGCGCGACGGCGATCCCCTGCGGCGTCGCCGTGAGCTCGCTCGTCGCCGAGATCACCGCGAGCAGGATCGCGGCGCAGATCGGCGGCGCGAAGAGGGCGCGCTTCACCACGACAGAGCCTCTCCCGCGCGGATCGCCTCGGCGAGGGCGTCGTCGACGACGAGCGTGGTGCAGACGATGCCTCGCCCCGTGATCCCGCGCTCGAGCGAGCGCCGCTCTTCGCCTTCGCCGAGCGCGACGACGACGACGCTCGACAAGCGATCGAGGTACGGGCGGAGGCGGCGGAGGAGCGCGCCCGGCGGCGCCTTCCTGACCGCGTCGACCGACGCGAGCAGCTCGAGCGCCTGATCGAGGTAACCCAGGCTTCGCCCCACGGTGAGCTCGTGGACTTCGTCGCCCACGACGAGCACGTCGACGAGCGTCTCGCCGCGCGACAGGTGCGCGATGACGCCTGCGGCGAGCTCGATCGCCGCCTCGAGGCGATCGGGATCGTCGGCGTCGGTGTCGAGCACGACGCCGACGCGCGTGAAGTACTCCTGCTGGTACTCGCGGACGACCGGGATGCCGGTGCGCGCCCAGGTCCGCGCGTGGAGATCGCGCACCGGGTCGCCCGGCCGGTACGGCCTGACGCCGAGGAGATCCATCGCCTCGCCGCTCTTCGACGCGAGCGCGATCCCGCCCGGCTGATGGCGCGCCGACGTGGCCTCCGGCAGGCGCACGACGTTCGCGATCTTCGGCACCACGTGGAGCTTCACCGCCTCGCTCGAGAGGCGCGGACCGCACGCGATGCCGAGCGGCGCGACCGCCGCCGCGGTGAAGGGATCCAAGTGGTGCAAGCCGCGGGAGACGAACTTCGCGCGCATGCGCGTCTCGCCGTCGCCGCTCTCGGGCAGGACGATCTCCCGCGGGGCCTCGTCGAGCCACTGGCCGTCCCACGTGAGGAACGGCCCGCGCACGCGGATCGGATGCGCGAGCGCGTCGCGGCGCTCCTTGGGTGCGGAGCACGCGATCGTGAACGTCACGGGCTCGCCCACGGTGACGCGTCGCGGAGCGAAGGCGCGGACGGCGACGCCGTCGAGGCGGAGCCGCCTCGCCGCGACGAACGATCCCGCGAGCAACCCCGCGAGCACGGAGAAGAAGACGTACGCCGTGGCTTGTCGCGTGTCGACGCCGAACGCGCCCACGAGCAGCGTGACGACGATGAGCGTGCGACCTTCGTCGGTGAGCGATCCCCAGAAGACGGAGACGAGCGGCGTGACCGCGCGGCCGAGGAGCGATCGGCGGAAGCGCTCGCGCTCCTCGTTCCCCTTGGGGATGAGGATGTGGTTCAGTCGCGCGAAGTCGATCTTCATCTCACGTCGGGACGGGCACGTCGCGGACGATGTCGGCGAGCGCCGCTTCGGCGGTCGTTCCTCCGTAGCGCGCCTGCGTCGTGAGCTGCACGCGGTGCGCGAGCACGGGGGCGGCGAGCGCGTGGATGTCGTCGGGGCTCACGTAGGATCTTCCTTGGAGGAGCGCGCGCGCCTGCGCGGCGCGGAAGAACGCGAGGGCTCCGCGCGGGCTGATGCCGAGCTCGAGGGGCGCGCTCTTGCGCGTGCGCTGCACGATCTCGAGGAGGTAGCTCGCGACCGGCGTCTTCACCTCGATCTCGCGCACCTCGGCCTGCAAGCGGATCACGGTCTCGCGATCGCAGACCGCCGTGACCTCGGCGAGCGGATCCGAGGCGCGCCGCGCGAAGAGCATCGCGAGCTCGGCGTCGGCCGCCGGATAGCCGACGCCGATGCGGAGGAGGAAGCGATCGAGCTGCGCCTCGGGCAGCGGGTACGTCCCCTGGTAGTCGGCCGGGTTCTGCGTCGCGACGACGAAGAACGGCGCCGGGAGCGCGTGCGTCACGCCGTCGACCGTCGCCTGCGACTCGTTCATCGCCTCGAGGAGGGCCGACTGCGTGCGCGGCGACGCGCGGTTGATCTCGTCGGCGAGCAAGATGTTGGTGAAGACCGGTCCGCGGTGGAACGCGAACGTCCCCTCCCTCGGGTTGAGCAGCTGCGCGCCGAGGATGTCGGTAGGGAGCAGATCCGGCGTGAACTGGACGCGCGTAAACGTGACGTCGATCGCCCGGGCGAGGGCCTTGGCCAGCGTCGTCTTTCCGACGCCGGGAACGTCTTCGACGAGGACGTGGCCCGCGCCCAGGAGGCCGACGAGGAGGAGGTCGATGACGTCGTCTTTGCCCTGGAGGACGGATCGGAGGGCGTCCCTGAGGCGCCGGATCGTCGCGGTGGAGTCGGTCGAGCTCAAGCAACGAGCAGGATATGCGAATCGAATGGCCAAGCCGGCCGTTTCGTCCAACACTAACGATGTCGATGGCGAAGCTCGGCCTTCTTCCCTCGGCGGCCCTCGCCGTCGCCTGCGCTGCGTGCTCGTCGGCCGTGCCGAACAGCCCGTCGCGGCCGGTCACGGCCGCCTCGCCGCCCAAAGACGACGGCAAGCCCGCGCAAGGCGCGGGCTCCGAAGGCGGGGGCGACGCGCACTCGGCCGCGCTCGAGCAGCTCCGCACCGCGCCTACGTCGCCGCGGGTCGACAAGCAGAACAGCGTCGCCGTTCCGCTCCCCGACGGCGCGAGCTGGACGCGCGTCCGGTTCATGACCGTGCCGAGCCTCGTCGGGTTCCGCTACGGCAAGGCCCATCACGCGATCGTCGCCGCCTTCATCACGCACGTCGACGACAACACCGCCCTCGGCGCTTGCAACAAGAGCTTCGAGTCGTGGGCGATGCCGTGGGTCGAGGCGTTCGAGGTCGATCTCCATCACGACGCGCCGAGCGCGTTCTCGTGGAGCATGCCCGTGCCGAAGGCCGCGCCCGTCACGGTGGGCCCGCCGGCGCCGGCCGTGCCGAAGACGATCTCGATCGTCGACGTCGATCCGTTGATGGCGAAGACCGCGACCGTACTCTCGCGCGACGTCTACGCGGCGGCCTGGGCGGCTTACCCCGCGTGGGAGAAGACGTGCCTCGTCGTCGGCGTGGCGATCCCGGCGCGCGACGACGAGGCGCGCGCGCGCGAGGTGCGCGACCGGTTCGTGAGCGAGGTGTTCCCCAAGGTCGCCGTCACCGCCCTCGTCGAGCCCAAAGAGCGCTACTGACGAATCGCGAGAGCTCTCCCGTCTCCCGACGCGACGTCGCGATCGTCGTCGTCGCGTCGCTCGCGTTCGCGACGAGCGGACCGCTGGGCAAGGTCGCGTCCGAGATCCCCGCGGTGACGGTCGCCTCGGCCCGCACGGGGATCGCCGCGGTGGTGCTCGCGGCGGCGGCGCCGGCGCTCGTCGCGTCTTCGCTGCGTGCGCTCGGCCGGCGAGAGCGACGGGCGGTCTTCTTCGCCGGCGCGCTGCTCGCGGCGCACTTCGCGCTCTTCCTCGGAGGTCTCGCGGCGACGTCGCTCGCCGCGGCGGTGTCGCTCGTCTCGCTCGAGCCGATCGCGGTCGTCGTCGCGTCGTTCGTCGCCCATGGATTGCGGCCGACGCGTCGCGAGATGCTCGGTCTCCTCGTGGCGACCGCGGGCGCGGTGACCGTCGCGTCGGGCGCGGGCGCGGGCGAGCATCGCCTCGCGGGCGATCTCATGGTGCTCGCGGCGGTCGCGCTCTTCGGCGCGTACGTGGCCTCGGCGCGCGGCCTCCGCGACGCGCTGCCGCCGCTTCCGTACGCGGCCGCGGTCTACGGGACGGCGTCGCTCCTCCTCTTGCCGCTCGCGATCGTGCTCGCCGCGCGCGCCGGCGCGCCCGCGACGAAGCCCGCGCTCGCCGTCCTCGGCCTCGCGCTCGTTCCGACCCTCGTCGGGCACTCCCTCGTGCAGCTCGTCGCGCGGCGCGCGCCGCCTGTCCTCGTCGCGCTCGTTTGCCCGGGCGAGACGATCGGCTCGCTGGCGATCGGCGCGGCGCTCATGAGCGCAGCGCCGACGGCGCGCGAAGCGGTCGGCTGCGCGATCGTGCTCGCCGGCGCGACGCTCGCGGTGACGGGCGCGCGGCCGTCAGTCGAGGCTGGCGATCACGGGCGCGTGATCGGAGGGGATGGAGCCTGATTTCCCCTTCTTGCGATAGTCGCGATCGTGAAAGACGTCTCTCACCCGTCGCGCGAGCACGGGCGTCGCGAAGAGCATGTCGAGGCGCATGCCCTCGTTCTTGTGGAAGCAGCCCGCGCGATAATCCCACCACGAGTACGAGATCGTGTCGGGGTACTTCGCGCGATACAGATCGACGAGGCCCGCCTTGCCGAGGCGCGCGACGAGGTCGCGCTCTTCGGCGGTGTGGAAGATTCGCCCCTCGAATCGAACGCCCCCGTACGAGTCGAGCGGCGTCTGGCAGACGTTGAAGTCGCCGCCGACGAGGAGCGGCGCCTCTTTGTCGGCGCGCGTCTCGACGTGGAGCGCGAGGCTCTCGAGCCAGCGGAGCTTCAGCGCGTAGTCGGCGTGCGAGAGGCTCTTGCCGTTGGGGATGTAGACGCTCACCACCTCGATCCCCGCGACCTTCGCCGCGATGAAGCGGGCGCCGGCCGCCGCCGCGCCCGGCAGCTCGCGGCTCACGACCTCGGGTTTGTCGCGCGCGATCACGGCGACGCCGTTCCAGCCTTGCTGGCCGACGAGCACCGCGTGATAGCCCGACGCGAGGAGCTCGAGGTGGGGGAAATCGTCTTCGACGATCTTGAGCTCTTGGAGGCAGGCGACGTCGGGCTGCCGCTCGGCGAGCCACTCGGCGAGCCGCTGCGATCGCGCGCGAATTCCGTTCACGTTCCAGGTCGCGACGAGCACGACCGCTCACTAGCACGCGGTTCAGAGGTCCGCGAGGCTCGACATTCGCGGGCCCGCGGTGCCGCCGGCGATTCGACGGCCGTGCTCGTCGAGGCACTTCACCGCGCCCTCGAGCGTCGTCTGCTCGAGGAGCTCTTCGCGCGCCGCCTCGTCGAAGACGGAGCGCGCGAGCGCCGCGAGGACGCGCACCTCGCGCTCGTAGGCCTTCGGCGGCAACAGCAGGAGGAAGACGATCCGCGCGGCGCGTCCGTCGGGCGCGTCGAAGTCGATCCCTTCGGGCGCGAGGCCGAGCGCGACCGCCGGGCGCGTCAGCCCTTCGACGGCGGCGTGAGGGATCGCGACCTCGTCGCCGAGGCCCGTCGGCGCGATCATCTCTCGCTCGAGCACGGAGATCAGCGCCGGCTCGACCAGCTCGCCGATCGTCGGGCGCAACGCGCGCCCGAGCTCCTCGATGGCGCGCGCCGAGGTGGCCGCGCCGAGCTTCGGGATGAACGCGCCCGCGCGCACGAGGCTCGCCGCGTCGTCGGCGCTCGAGCCCGCGCTCTTGCCCGGCGTGTAGAGCAGCAGCTTCATCATCGGTCCGGCGAGGAGCGAGGTGCCGATCGCCATCGTGACCAGCGCGACGAAGATCCGGTCGTCGATGAGCCCGGCCTCGAGCGCGAGGAGCGCGAGGATGATCTCCATGGCGCCGCGCGCGTTGAGCCCGAAGCCGACCGCGCTGGCCTCGCGCCAGGAGAGGCCGGTCACCCGCGCACCGATCGTGCAGCCGAGGAGCTTGGCGAGCGTCGCCACGAGGAAGACCGCGAAGCACAGCCACGGCACGAAGTTGGCGGCGAAGTCGACGCGCAGCGCGGCCGACGCGAAGAACACCGGCGCGAAGATGTTGGTGACGAACTGCTGGATGGTCTGCCGCGTGCGCTCTCGCAGCCGAGGCGAGTCGCCCACCGTCACCCCGACGATGAAGCCGCCGAGCGCGGCGTGGATGCCGATCGCCTGCATCATCGCCGCGCCGAGCACCGCGAAGACGATCACGAGCGACAAAATGCGCCCCGGCGCGAGCTCGACCTGCTGCTCGAGGCGCGCCAGCACGCGGTCGGCGACCTTTCGCCCGATGAGGAGACAGGCGGCCACGAACAAGGCCGCGACGACGATCGTTCGACCGAGATGGGGCACGTCGACGACCCCGCCGCGCATCGGACCGAGCAAGACGCTGAACGCCACCCAGCCGATGAGGTCGTCGAGCATCGCCGCCGACATGACGAGCAGACCGATGTCGGTCTTGAAGAGACCGAGATCGAGCAGCGTCTTCGCGATGACCGGCATCGCGGAGATCGAGAGGGCGACGCCGAGGAAGAGCGCGAACAGATCGCGTCGAGCCGGGTTGAGGATGAAGGCGTCCGGGATGCCGTAGCCGATGAGGATGCCGCCGACGAGCGGTACGACGATCCCGAGCGTCGACACGAGGAGCGCGGTTCGCCCTCGACGCTTGACGATCCCGAGCTCGACCTCGAGGCCTGCCGTCACCAGCAGCAGCACGACGGCGACGGTCGTGTAGGCGGTGAGCATCGTCTTCGGCGCGCCCGCGGGGAAGAGGTACTCGTTGAGCCCGGGCGAGACCCTTCCCAGCACCGTCTTGCCGAGGAGGATGCCGGCGGAGAGCTCGCCCACGACCGCAGGGAGGCCCACGGCGCGGGCGCCTTCACCGAGGAGGCGCGCGACGCCGAGGAGCGCCGCGATGGAGAGCAGGAAGACGACGGCGTCGTGCTCGTTCAACGTAGCTCCTCGACGCGGGCGCGATCAGGCGCGGCCGACGGCCTCACACACGGCGCGGGTCAGCTCGTCGGTGGTGGCGGTGCCCCCGAGATCCGCCGTGCGTGTGCCGCGCTCGAACGTCGCGAGGAGCCCGTTCTCGATCTTCTGCGCCGCGGCGTGCTCGCCGAGGTGATGGAGCATCATGACGGCGCTCTGGATGAGCGCGGTGGGGTTGGCGATGCCCTTGCCGGCGATGTCGGGCGCGGTGCCGTGCACGGCTTCGAACACCGCGGCGTCGAGCCCGATGTTGGCGCCCGGCACGATGCCGAGGCCGCCGACGAGGCCGGCGCCGAGGTCGCTCAAGATGTCGCCGTAGAGGTTCTCCGTCACGATGACGTCGAGCTTGTTCGCGTTCTTCACCATCTGCATGGCGCAAGCGTCGACGATGACCTCGTTCGGTTCGATGCGCGGGTGGTTCAGCGCGACCTTGCGGAAGCACTCGAGGAGCAGGCCGTCGGAGAGCTTCATGATGTTGGCCTTGTGGACCACGCTCACGCGCTTGCGGTTCATCCGCTCGGCGTAGTCGAACGCGTACTCGCAGATCCGAAGGCAGGCCCGCTCGGTGATGAGCTTGATGGACTGCGCGACGCCCGGCATGATCATGAGCTCGAGGCCGGCGTAGAGATCTTCGGTGTTCTCGCGGACGATGACGATGTCGGTCCCCTCGAACCTCGGCTCGATGCCGGGCAGGCTCCGGACCGGTCGCACGTTCGCGTAGAGATCGAGCGCCTGGCGCAGGGTCACGTTGACCGAGCGGAAGCCCTTGCCGATGGGGGTGCCGATCGGCCCCTTGAGCGCGACCTTGTTCCGTCGGATCGACGCGAGGACCTCGTCGGGGAGCGTCGTTCCGCGCTTCTCGGCGACGGCGGCGCCCGCGTTCTGCACGTCCCACTCGATCTTCACGCCGGAAGCGTCGAGCACGCGCCTCGTCGCGTCGGCGACCTCGGGTCCGATGCCATCCCCCGGGATGAGCGTGATCGTATGGGCCATGGGTCGCCGTCAGAGTACGCTCGACGGCCCTAGGGTGAAAGCGAAGACCCAATGATCGCCACTGTGCTCCGGATCACGGCCAACGGGCTCGAGCATTCGATCCGACAATGGCTGCCTCCGGAGAGGCAGAAGGGAACCGTCGTGCTGATCCATGGCTACATGGACGCGGGGGGCACCTGGGATCGCGTCGCGCCTGCGCTCGCCGCCGCCGGGCATCGCGTCCTCGCGCCCGACATGCGCGGCTTCGGCGCGGGCGCCCGGGCCCCGGCGGGCAGCTACTACCACTTCGTCGACTACGTCTTCGACGTCGCCGATCTCGTCGAGGCGCTCGTGCCTGGGGGTGAGAGTGTCGGCGTGGTCGGACACTCGATGGGGGGCACGATCTCCACGCTCTACGCGGGGACTTTTCCCGAGCGCGTCTCGCGTCTCGCGCTGCTCGAGGGTCTCGGTCCGCCGGACAATCCGTTCGAGCTGGGGCCGATACGGATGCGGTCGTGGATCGAGCAGGTGCGGGCGGCGCGCGCGCGGTCTCGCGCGGCGCCGACGTTCTCGCGCGCCGAGGGGCTCGCGCGCCTCGCCGGAAACCACCCGAACGTGCCGCCGGAGGTCCTCGAGCATCGGCTCCCGCACCTCGCGGCCGAGGGCGACGACGGCCGGCTCTCGTGGCATTTCGACCCGCTGCACAAGACGACCTCGCCGATGCCTTTCTTCGTGAAGCTCTTCATCGAGTTCGCGCGGAAGGTCACGTGCCCCGTGCTCTTCGTCTCCGGCGGTCCGCGTGGCTTCCATCCGAGCGACGAAGGCGAGCGGCTCGCCGCGTTCGCCGAGCTCCGATGCGACGAGCTGCCGCAGGCCGGCCACATGATGCACTGGACCGAGCCGGAGAAGCTCGCGCCGAAGCTCGTCGCGTTCCTCGCGTGACGATCAGCGGACCGGGAGGCGCACGCCGTTCTTGTAGCCGCCCATCACCTTGCGGACGTCGCCCTCGCGGAGGATGAAGGTCCACGAGTCTTGCTCGACCTGATCGTCGAGCAAGAGGCCGAGGTGGAGGTGAGGCGTGCCGTTGCCGATGCCGCTGATCCCGATGCGCTCGCCCGCCTCGACGTGCTTGCGCGGCTCGCGGCCTTCGCGCTGATGGGTCTCGACCGCGGATAAATGTGTATAATACACATGTGTGATCCGCTGCGCGCCCCACGGGATGGGGGCGTCGAGCTTCAGGCGCACGCTGAACGCGGTGTCCTTGCCCGTGGTCCAGCGGGTGTGGCCCCACTCGGCGTAGTCGAGCGTGCCCGCGGCGACGGCGTAGACCGCGAGGTGATCGCCCGCGATGTCGAGGCCGGTGTCGCCGCCCCAGCCGCCGAGGGAGCCGCCGGGCATCGGGCTGCGGAGCGCGGGGTTCTTGAGGGCGGGGGAGAAGGGGCCCGCGTAGGGAGGTGGAGCGGGAGCGGGAGCGGGAGCGGGAGCGGGAGCGGAGAGCGGGTGGGGGGCGGCGAGGGGGACGAGGTCGGAGCTGCACGCCGAGACGAGTGAGAGGGAGAGGGAGAGGAGAGCGAGGGCGGGGCGCACGAGGGGACGTCGCGCGAGCAGCGCAGAACGTGACTCAGTGAAAGAGCGCGAGCGATTTCGTCACGACCTGCGCCACGCCCCAGCTCATCGGGATCGCGACGACCAGCCAATAGAGGACGAGGCGCGCCATCGGGGGCGCGGCCGTTCCTTGCACCTCGATCGGGGTGGCGGCGGCTCGCGTGAGCGGCGCGGCGCGCGGAACGCGAAGGTTGGCCACGAGGCCGATCGCGAGGAGGCCGACGAGGGCGTACATCGTCATCGAGTACGCCTCCGACTTCGGGACGCCGCGCGCGATCTGGTGCTCGCGCGCGTACGTCACGACGGTCGGACCGACGAGCGCGGCGGAAGACCACGCCGTGAGGAGCCTGCCGTGGATGGCGCCGACCTGCTTGGTCCCGAACAGATCTCGGAGGTACGCGGGCACGGTGGCGAAGCCTCCGCCGTACATGCTGAGGATGACGCACATGCACACGACGAAGAGCCAGCTCGATCCGAGGTGCTTGGTCGTCGGCACGGCCGCGTAGAGCACCATGCCGAGACCGAGGTAGATCGCGTACGTGGGCTTGCGACCGATCCGGTCGGACGTCGACGACCACGCGAAGCGCCCCGCGAGGTTCCACAGGCTGAGCAGCCCGACGAAGCCGGCGGCGGCCTCGGGCGACTCGCCGAACATCTCCTGAATCATGGGCGAGGCCTGCCCGAGGATGCCGATGCCGGCGGTCACGTTCGCGAAGAGGACGATCCACACCATCCAGAAGCCGCGCGTTCGAATCGCCTCGGCGGCGGTCGCGCCTGTCGCGTGCGCCGCGTGCGCCGCGCCCTGCGGCGCGTCGCGCGGCACGCGCACGGTCGCGGCGCCGAAGCTCATCATCGCGAGGTAGACGATCCCCATCGCGACGAACGTCTCGGCGACGCCGTTCGAAGCGTCGCTCGAGAAGCGCTTCATGAGCGTCACGCCGAGCGGCGATCCGATCATCGCGCCGCCGCCGAAGCCCATGATCGCCATCCCCGTCGCCATGCCCGGCCGATCGGGGAACCACTTGATGAGCGTCGAGACCGGCGCGATGTATCCGAGCCCGAGGCCGATGCCCCCGAGGACGCCGTATCCCGCGTAGAGGAGCGGCAGCGAGTGGAGCTTCACCGCGAGCGCGGAGACGAAGAAGCCCGACGAGAAGCACGCGGCCGAAGCCGCCATCGCCGCGCGAGGGCCGGCGCGCTCCACCCACGTGCCGAACATCGCCGCCGAAGCGCCGAGGAAGAAGAAGGCGATGTTGAACATCCAGATCGTCGCCGACAGCGGCCAGTCACCCGGAGCGCTGTGATCGCGACCGACGAGTCGCGTCAGCGGGAGGTTGAAGACGCTGAGCGCGTACGCCTGACCGATCGAGAGGTGCACCGCGAGCGCCGCGGGAGGCACGAGCCAGCGGCTGTATCCCGGAGGCGCGATCGTCCGCTCGCGACCGAGGAGCGGGATCATCGACCGCTCAGCCCGGGCCGCGGAAGCCCTTGACCACGTCGGCGAGACGCTTGTCTTCGTCGTTCTCGAGGAGGCCCACCGCGAGCACGTTCAGCCGATCGGGCTGGGCGACGAGCGCAGAGAGATCGCGGAGCTCGGCCGGCGTCACCGCGGCGTTGGCCGCGAGGCGCGCCTCGGGCGTTTCGAAGCGATCGAAGAGCAGCCCGCCGGCGTAGAAGCCCGCGAGCTCTTCGGGCGAGTCGAACGTCGTCTTCACGTCCCACGCGTTGCGCCGTCGCGCCTTCGCGAGCTCCTCTTCCGTCGGACCGTGGCGGGCGAGCTCGCAGAGCAGATCGACGAGCTCGCGCGTCACGACCGACGTGCGCGCGTGCTGCACGCCGGCGGCGAAGTCGAGCACGCCGTCGTCTTCGTAGCCGTCGAAGTTCCCCGCGACGTCGTAGCAGAGCCCCTTCGCGTCGCACACGCGGTGGTAGAGCCGCGTCGACATGCCGTCGTCGAGGATCCGCATGAGCATGTCCATCGCAGGGCGATGCGCCGAGCTCTCGGGCACCGCGCGGAAGCAGACGCGCAGCTCCGTCTGGCTCGAGACGTTCTCGACGATCGACAGGCGCGGCCTCTTCTGCGTGTGCACGGGCGCCTCCGCGGCGATCGCCGCGCCCGCGGGCATCGCGCCGAACCCCTCGTTGGCGAGCTCGAAGACCCGATCGGGATCGACCGCGCCGGAGAACGCGAGCACCGCGTTCGCCGCGTTGTAGTGCCGCTCGTGGTGCGCCTTCAGCATCGCGAGGTCGAACGAGCGCACGCGCGCGAGATCGCCCGTGATCGTGAAGCCGAGCGGGTGGCTCGGGTAGATCTGCTTGCGCGAGAGGTTGTCGGCGTCGATCTGCCGGCCCTCGTCGTCGAGATCTTCGAGGATCTCTTCGCTGACGATCCCCTTCTCGATCTCGATGTCGGCGAACGTCGGATGCCCCAGCACCTCGCCGAAGAGCGCGGTGGCCGCGGCGATCGACTCGCCGGGCAGCGTGACGGAGAAGACGCCGAAGTCCGCCTGCGTCGCCGCGTAGAGGTAGCCGCCGAGGCTCTCGAACGCGAGGTTCACCTCGTGCGCGCTCGCGAGGCGCGGCGTGCCTCGATAGAGCATGTGCTCGAGGAAGTGGCTGATGCCGTTCCGCTCGGAGGTCTCGAAGCGCGAGCCGATGCGCACGTAGAGCGCGACGTGCGCGCGATGGAGCTGCGGCTGCGGCGCGACGACGACGCGCAGCCCGTTGTCGAGGGTTGCGACGCGGAACGGGCGCTCGCCCGTCGACTCGCGCATCGAAAGCCCTGCCATCGGCCTATTCGTCGTCGTCTTGCGTCGGTCCGGCGTCGGACTTCGCGCCCATCACGTTGTTCTCGTCGATCTTGATCTCGGCCTTCGCCGCCTCGCGCAGGCGCCGCGTGTAGTTCGCGAGCGCCTCGACGCGCTTCGCGAAGAGGAGCTGCTGCGTGTACTGATCGCGCTCCTTGTCGAACTCTTCCTTCGTCGCCGGCTTCTGCTCCTTGAGCGAGATGACGAGGAAGCCGTCGTCGGTGCGGATCGGCTCGGCGAGGACCTCGCCCGGCTTCGCGGAGAACGCGAACGCCGTCACCGCTTGCGCGGCTTCGCCCGAGATCGCGGGGATGGGGTCGCCGCCGCGGTTGAACGCGCTCGACTGGAGGTACTGCGGGCGCTCGGGATCGGTCTCGGCGGTGAACGAGGCGGGCGCCGCCGCGTCGCTCGCCGCGCCGCCGTCGGCCGCCGGCTCGACCTTCGGCGCCGGGGGCTTGACGGTGCCGAACTGGGCGATCGCCGCCTTCATCGTCTCTTCGCCCGACTTGCCCGCCTTCAGGTCGGCGGTGATCTTCGCGGCCATCTGCTTGGCGAGATCGAGCGATCGCCCCTGCTTGAAGGCCTTGAGGAGATCCTCCTTCGAGGCCTCGTCGCGCCGGATGATGTGGTAGCCGAACTGCGTCTCGACGAGCTCCTGCACGAGCTCGCCCGGCTTGACCGACTCGACGGCCTTCTTGAAGGGCTCGACGAACTGCTCGACCATCTCGCCGGGGTACATGCCCCCCTTGTCTTTGCTGCCGGGATCCTCGGAGAACTCCTTGGCGAGCTTGGCGAAGTCTTCGCCCTTCTTCACGCGCTCGAGCAGGCCCTCGGCCTTCTTCTTCGCCGCCTCTTTGTCCTCCGGCTTGTCGCCGGTGAACTTCACGAGGATGTGCCGGACCGGGACCTTGACCGCCGCGAGGTTCGTCTTGTCTTTCGACCAGGCGTCGACGTCTTTCTGCTCGGCGGTGATGCCGTACTTCTCGATCCAGCCCCGGCGGACGACCGCGTAGTTGACGGTGGAGGTCGTACGCTCGGTTTTGTAGCGGTCGAGCGCTTCGTCTTCGGCGACGCGCACCGGCGCGCGGATGAGGTCGCGCATCTTCGCGGCGAGGAGCTCGCGGCCCTGCCACTCGCGGAACTCGGTGGGGGAGCGGCCGGTGATCTGCTTGACCAGCCGCTCGTACGTCTTCATGTCGAACTGCTTCGTCTTCGGATCCTTGAACCCCGCGTTGACGCGGCCGTCGTCGATGCCGAGGTTGCGCTGCATCTGCGCGTTGGCGCTCGGCACGCTGAGCAGGATGTAGCCCTTGAAGATGCTGTCGGTGATCTCGTCTTCGGAGACCTGGAGGCCGAGCCGCTGAGCTTCCGTGACGAGCAGCTCGCGCTCGATGAGGCCCTCGAGCACGATCTTCGAGGCCGTCGCCTGGGGCATGCCGCCCGTGCCGCGCGAGAAGATGACGCGGTACGAAGCGCGGTGAGCCTTGGGCTCGATGCAGGAGCCGCGGATGCGCGCGGCGCACGCCTCGTTGACGCTCCCGAGCTTCTTGCCCGCGCTCGGGTTGAAGCCGAGCACGAAGACGAGGATCATCCCGACGATGATGACGCCGTAGATGATGGAGGTGAGCCCCTTCCGTCGGAACAGATCGAGCATGATCGAGGCGCCGGTCCTACCACGGAGAGCCCCCGGTTTCTATTCCGCGAGTCGGCGGGCTCGACGAGTGGGGGCGGCGCCGAGCTCAGCGGCCGGTGCCGACGGCTTTCTCGAGCGAGAGCGCGAACTTCAGGATCGGCAGGGCGTCGTCGACCGTCGCGACCTCGCGCGAGAGGAAGACTTCGTAGAAGGTGTCGAGCGTGCGGTCCGGATCGGCGGGATCCTTGACCGCGTTCACGTTGGTCGCGTCTTCGGCGAACCCATCCGCGAGCGCCGGCTCGGCGAGCTTGCGGACGCGCTCGAAGAGCGTGGGCTCGTCGTCGCTCGGGAAGTCGGCCCGCTGCGCGCGGAGGACGACCCGCACGCGCACCGCGCCGCCGTTCTCGTTGGCGACCGAACCCACGCGTACGCCCGAATCGAGGATGAGATTCTCGCGAACGCGCTCGGCGAGGACGACCTCTTCCGAGAGGGTCCTGAAGACCTCGAAGCCGTTCGCGACGAGGGCTTTCTTCAGCTGCTGCGGGGTGGGGAGAGTGCTGGACACCGGGGCACGCGACGATGAGGGGTCGAGCCGGGGAGCCGAAGCGACCGGTCGAGTGTCCTACATTCTGGCGAAAGGACGTGGTGCGTCAATACATTCTCCGCGGGACGCGCTCGGCCGGCCTAAAGCGTCCGAGGACTTGCGTGCTTCGGTGTCGGCTCTGCTACCCTCATGGTTGACGCCGGCTCCTCGGCTCCTCCGCCGCCTCCGCATGACCGACAAGAAGACCACCCCCACTCCGCAGGGCATGAAGGTGCCGAGCGGCGTGCATGCGATGCGTCGCGGTGGCGCGCGTCGAGAGGTGACGGAGCGTGTCACGCTGAAGACCGAGTCGGGCGCCGCGCTCGAAGGGTGGGCGCTCAACGTGAGCCGCGGCGGTCTTCGCGCGATCCTCGAGGAGAAGGTCGAGCTGGGGCAGAAGTTCGAGGTCGCGATCGGCACCGACGAGGCGCTCCTTCGCCCGAGCCGCGTCGTGTGGGTGCAAGAAGAGCCCGACGGCGTGATCGTCGGCCTCGAGTTCACCGGCCTCTCGGGCACGCACAAGTCCGCGCCGCCCCCGCCGCCGAACGGCGACGGCTCCGACGACGCGTAGCCTCACGGCAGCGCGTTGATCCACGCCTCGACGACGCTCACCCCGACCGGATCGACGCGCGTGCGCCCCACGGGCGGCATCGCGAGATCGCGATCGGTCGTCTTCATGCGCGCGAGGAGGATCGATCCGTTCGGGTTCCGCGGCGACACGAGCGGAGCGTTGCCGAGGCCGAGCGCGATCGCCATCGGCGCGTTGTGATGGGGCGCGTTGACGAGCTGCCGCTGCGCCGGGGCGACGCCGGGCAGCCCGTTCCACGAGACGTCGCCGAGGAACGTGACGGGCGGGCGGTGGCAATGCGCGCAGTTGGCCGCGAAGTACGCGCCCGCGCGGGCGTCGATCGAGGCCGCGCCGTCGCTCGGTGAGGGGAGGCCCGGCGGAGAGGCGCCGATCGTCGCCGCGCTCAAGACGCCTCGCGACGCGAGGTGCGCGAGCTGCCCGGCGCCGCTCGGGAGCGGGAAGTTGAGCTGCTCGCCGCGGAAGCCGAGCACGCGTCGATCGGACCTGTGGCACGTCCAGCACTCGCCGATGCTCGGGTAGTGCCACGTGATCGACTGCGCGGGGACGGCGTCGGCGATCGTCTCGTCGACGCCTTCGTAGACGAGGTCGGCGTCGGTGCCGGCCGCGTTCCATCGATAGGTCACGCCGTAGACCGTGCCCGTGCCGACGGCGAGTACGCGCGTCTCGAGCCTTCGCGTGCGGCCCACCGGCTGCGCCGACGGCGGCAGCTCGAAGTGCTTGATCAAGAGCGAGCCCGACGGAAGCGTGATCGTGCCGTCCGCCGCGACGGTCCCCGACGCCCCGCCGGGGACGTAGACGAAGCGCGTCTTCGCGGCGCCGTCGGAGTACAGCGGCGACCGCACGTCGAAGGGCACGACCGACGCGGCGGGCTCGAGCGTCGCGAGGCTCGCGAAGAGGCCGGTCGCGGAGAGCTTGGCGGGGACGCCGTGCGCAGCCGGCGCCCTGACGAGCTTCCAGATCTTGCTCCAAGACAGGTAGTAGACCTCGCCCGCGCCGTCTTGCCCGAAGCCGATGGGCTGATCGAGGTTCGTCTCGACGAGCGAGGTCCGCTGCCCCGTCGCGGTGTCGAGCGCCCACACGCGGCCCGTGGGCCAATCGGAGAAGATGAAGCGGCCCGCGAGCTCCGGCATCGCGCCGCGATAGACGAAGCCGCCGATGATCGACGACAGATCGCCGATCGACCAGTGCGCGTGCTCGTAGATCGGCGCGCGGAGCGTGCCGATCGTGGGGTTGCCGGTCTTGACGCGCTTCGTGCCGTCGAAGAACGGCCAGCCGTAGTTGCCTCCGGCGGTGACGAGATCGATCTCTTCGCGAAAGGTGTCGCCGACGTCGGCGAGCCACAGCGCGCCGGTGGCGGGATCGAAGCTCATGCCGAACGGGTTGCGGACGCCGAGCGCGAAGTACTCTTCGTTCGCGTTGGCCACGCCGACGAAAGGGTTCGCGTTCGGGATGAAGTATCCCTGGGTCGTGGCGCCGGTGGGCTGGCGGGGAGGCGGGTGGCTCACCGCGCCGCCCTGCGAGTCGACGTCGATGCGGAAGATGCCGCTGAACAGGCCGCCGGTGAGCGTCTGCGTCGTCACCTCGCGGGTGTCGTCGCCGTTGCCGAAGTAGAGGAAGCCGTCGGCGCCGAAGCGAACGCGACCGCCGTTGTGGAAGATCGTCGACTCGACCTGATCGACGAGCACGAGCTCCGAGCCGAGCGAGAACGTGCCCGCGGCGGGGTTGTACGTGAAGCGCGAGAGGCGCTGGCGCGTCGGGTTGCCCTCGCGGTTGTACCAGACGTAGACGTAGGGCCGCGGGGCGACGGCGTCGGCGAACTTCGGGTGAAGCGCCATGCCGAGCGCGCCTCCTTCGGAGCGGCCGGCGACCTGGGCCGAGAAGTCGAGGGCGATCGTTCGCGCGTTGCCGCCGAGGAGGCGGACGATCTGTCCCGGTCGCTGCAAGACGAACGGCTGCGTCGAGCCTGGCGGGTACGCCATGTCGATGGGGCTCGAGATCGGCGCGCCGGGGAAGGCGTCTTGCAGCGTGTATCCGAAGAGCAGCGGGGCGGTGCTCGGGAACGCGACGGGCGCGCCGGGCGGAGGCGCGCACGGCTCGGTGACCGGCGCGGTGTCGACGAGGTAGCGGAACGGGACGGTCTTCGCGACTTGCCCGCTCGGGCTCTCCGCGTGGAGGACGACCGACGTGCCGGACGCGATGCTCGGCGCCGAGCCGACCCACTTGCCCCACTGGCTCGTGAGATTGATCGAGGCGCCGCCGGCGATCTCGAGGCGAACCGCGCGCGCCGCGCCGCTCGTCATCGTGTACTCGATCCACCAGGGGTTGGCGGTCGCCTGCTGCCACGTCGGCGCGTAGCCGACGCACGCCGGCGCGCACGCTCCGGCGACGCACGCGGCGCCCCCGGCGCACGTGCCGCACACGCCGCCGCAGCCGTCGTCGCCGCACTGCTTTCCGGCGCAGGCCGGCACGCACGCGCACGGCGTGAGCGCGGGCTGGGCGTCGACGAGATAGCGGAACGGCACCGACTCGGCGATCGCGCCGCTCGTCTCCTCTGCGCGGAGCACGACCTGGGTGCCCGACGCGATCGCGGCCGGGGCGGAGCCGCCCCACTTGCCCCAGGCGGAGGTCATGGTGATCGTGGCGCCGCCGACGATCCGGAGCGACGCCGCGCGGATCGAGCCCGAGATCGCGAACTCCACCCACCACGTGTTCGCCCCGGCGGCCTGCGTGAGGGTCGGCCGGAAGGTGCAGGCCGGAGGAGGAGGTGGAGGCGGCGCGACCTGACACGGATCGGTCGCGGGCGTGGGCGTCTGGAGATAGGGGAAGGGGACGGTCTGCGCGCGCTTGCCCGTGCTGTCGACGGCGTGGAGCACGACCGACGTCCCGGTGGCGATCGCGGTCGGCGCGCCCGACGCCCACTTGTTCCACGCGTCGCGCGTGAGGGGGATCGTCGCGCCGCCGACGATCTCGAGGGAGGCCGAGGCGACGGTGCCGCCGCCGATCGAGAAGTCGATCCACCACGTGTTGGCGCCGGCGCTCTGCTGCCACGTCGGGCTCCACTCGTTCACGCACAGCGGAGACTGCGCGCTCTCGACGCGCTCGTCGGCGATCTCGATCGAGGCGCCGCAATGGGCGAGGAGAACGAGCGCCGCGAGGGCGAGGAGGAAACGGGCTGCGCGCATCGAGGCTCCTTCGCCCGGGGTGGGCGGAGGTAGGTCTTGCACCGACCGGCCGTTCGGGCAAGGCCCGATGTGCCCTTGGAGCGCAGATCAATCGCGGCAAAGGAGCGGGAACTGCACCGAGCCTCGCGCGCTCGTGTACGTCGCGCGGTTGGTTCCGTCGAAGGTGATCTCGACCTTCGCGCCGCTCTGCGCGTTGGTGATCGCGATCTTTCCGCCGGCCTCGGGGCAGCCGCGACGGCATCGTCGAAAGTCGGTGATCTCGGTCTGGAGGCTGCGACCGCGCACCTCACCCTGAGAGACGCCGGAGACCGCGAAGCACGGCTCGCCGAAGCGCCACGAGACGACCTTCTCGTTCGTGCGCGAGAGCGCGTGGCCGCGCGCGGTGCTCCCCGAGAGCTGCCCCTTCCAGCGCATCTCGCGCGCGGCGCCCGCGGCGGTGATCTCCGCGGTGGCCGACCAGTCCAGCGTCGCGTTGTTGAGCGTGAGCGCGTTGCCGTCGAGGTTCAAGATCAGCTTGCCCGGCGCGGTGCTGTAGCGAGCTTCGATCTCGCCGCGCACGCGGAAGAGGCCGTTGGGGCCCGCGCAGTCGTTGAACCGATACGTCACCGTCTGCGCCGCCGCGTCGTGCGCGACGTCGAGGCAGCCTTTGGGGAAGAAGAACACCTTGGCCCCGTCGCCCACATCGGCGGGGCCGAGCGCGCCGCCGCCGAGCTCGGGCGCGGACGCGAGCGTGAGCGATCCACCTGACGCCGTGGCCGAGATGAGCGTCGACGTCACGATCTCGGCGTCGATCTCGGCGGTGCTCGTGTCGGCGCCGTCTTGCGCGAGGCTCTCCTCGGGATCGCCGTCGGGCTCCTTCTTGTCGCCGCTGCACGCAGCGAGCGCCACGATCGCTGCGAGGCCGATGCCGACAGTGCTGTACCTCGACGCCATTTCGGTAGACCTTCCCGTCCCTTGCGCGTGCAGTCAACATGCCACGCCGCGGCGCGATCGGCGAGCGACGCTTCCGCGAGGTTGCCACCTCCGGGGGTGGACGCGGGCGCGTCCACCCGAACCGAGGCCCGTTCCCTGGCCGCGCGCCGTATGCGACAACACTCGTGCGATGACGCAAGGATCGACGCGCGCGCGGGTGCTCCACTGGTTCGTTCGCGGCGGCGTCGCGCGCACGCCCGACGGCGAGGTCACGATCGACGTCGATCCCGTCGTCGTCGGGCGCGACGACGGCGCGCAGATCAAGCTCGCCGATCCCGAGGTGAGCGCGGTGCACTGCGAGCTCCGCGCGGTCAACGAGGGCGTGCTCGTCCGCGATCTCGGCAGCACCAACGGCACGTTCGTCGGCGCGCTCCGCGTGCGCGAAGGGATCATCACGACGCCCGCGGAGCTGCTCGTCGGGCAGACGCGCATCGCGGTCGAGCCGACGGGCAAGCAGAAGGTCGACGTCGGCTTCAGCGATCGGTTCGGCGCGCTCGTCGGCGCGTCGCCCAAGATGCGCCGCCTCTTCGGGGTGCTCGAGAAGGTCGCGAGCACGCCGCTGTCGATCTTGATCCTCGGCGAGACGGGCACGGGCAAGGAGGTCGTCGCGCAGAGCGTCCACGAGGCGAGCGATCGCAAGGGCGGCCCCTTCGTCGTGCTCGACTGCGGATCCATCCCGCAGAGCCTCGCCGAGAGCATCCTCTTCGGTCACGAGAAGGGATCGTTCACCGGCGCGACCGAGCGCAAGAAGGGCGCGCTCGCCGAGGCGCACGGAGGCACGCTCTTCCTCGACGAGCTCGGCGAGCTGCCGCTCGATCTCCAGCCGAAGCTCCTGCGCGCCCTCGCCGAGCGCCAGGTGAAGCGCGTCGGCGGCAGCGGCTTCGAGCCCATCGACGTGCGCGTGCTCGCGGCGACGCGGCGCGATCTCGCCGTCGAGATGAACGCGGGCCGCTTCCGGAGCGATCTCTACTTCCGCATCGCGCAGGTGCGCGTCGAGCTGCCGGCGCTGCGCGAGCGCCTCGGCGATCTGCCGCTGCTCGTCGAGGCGATCTGCAAGCGCGCGGGGCGGCCGGGCGCGGCCGCGGTGGTCGAGGGCTGGATCGATCAGCGGCTCGCCGCGTACGACTGGCCGGGCAACGTGCGCGAGCTCGTCAACGTCGCCGAGGTCGCCGCCACGCTGGCCGACACGCCGGAGGCGATCGACGACGTCCTCACGCTCGCGCGCGACGCGATCGCCGACGATCCTCGACGTCGGGGCCAGCAGACGGCGTTCGCCGAGGCGAAGCGCAACGCCGTCGCGACCTTCGAGAGAGACTACTTCTCCCAGCTCTCCCGCGGCGCGAAGGGCAACGTGAGCGAGATGGCGCGGCAGAGCGGGATGGAGCGCCACCACGTCCGCGCGTACCTCCGTAAGTACGGCATCGAGAAAGGCTGACGGATCGCGCGGGAGCACATAATCTCGCAGGGCCGGCCCTACGGCCCGCTCGAATGATCTCCCGCTTCGCCGTCACTCTCTTCGTCAGCGCGACGCTCCTCTTCGCGTGTCAGCCGATGGTCGCGCGGATGATCGTCCCGCTGCTCGGCGGCGCGCCCGCGGTCTGGATCCTCTGCTCGCTCTGCTTCCAGGCGCTCGTCCTCGGCGGCTACCTGTACGCGCACGTCGTCGGATCGCGGTTCGGCGTGAAGACGCAGGTCATCCTCCAGCTCGCGCTCGTCGCCTCGGCGTTCCTCGTGCTGCCGGTGGTCGTCGACGAGGCGCTCGTGCAGTCGCTGACGGCCAAGAGCCGCTCGCTCGGCCTCCTCGCGGTGCTCCTCCGGTCGGTGGGCCTCCCGTTCTTCGTCCTCTCGACGACGTCGCCGCTGCTCCAGCGGTGGTACGCCGAGCTCGGCGAGACCGATCCCTATCACTTGTATGCTGCAAGCAACGCGGGCAGCATGCTGGCGCTCCTCGGCTATCCGTTCGCGATCGAGCCGTTCCTCGCGCTCCACGATCAGAGCCGCGTCCTTCACACCGCGTTCGCCGGCTACGCGCTCCTCATCGTGCTCTGCGCGATGAGCGCCGTGCGGCGAAAGCAAGAGGCGCGCGTCGAGGCGACGCCCGCGCCCGCCGGCGTCACGTCGAGCGACGGCGAGGCGCTCGCCGCGGCGAAGAAGGGCGCTTCCTCGTCGCGTCCTCCGCCGGCGACCAAGGAGGCGCTCTGGCGCGAGCGGCTCCTCTGGGTCGGCCTCGCGTTCGCGCCCTCGAGCCTGCTGCTCGGCGCGACCGAGTTCGTCACCACCGATCTCGCGAGCGTGCCTCTGCTCTGGGTCGTTCCTCTCGCGCTCTACCTCGCGTCGTTCATCGTCGCGTTCGCGAAGAAGCAGGTCGTCACGCCCTACGTCGCGTCGCGCGCGCTCGCGCTCCTCGCCGCGATCGTCGCCATCAGCAAGCTCGCCGAGGTGCTCGGACCGGCGTGGCTCATCGTCGTGTGCCACCTGCTCCTGCTCTTCGTGGGCGCGGTCGTCTGTCACCGCGCGCTCGCGCTCCGGCGCCCTCACCACACCCGGCTCACCGAGTTCTACCTCTTGCTCTCGCTCGGCGGCGTGCTCGGCGGCGCGTTCAACGGCCTGCTCGCGCCCGTGATCTTCAACGACCTGCTCGAGTACCCGATCGCGATCGCGCTCGTCGTGCTCGGCCGCGCGGCCGTGGAGGAGAAGACCGATCCGCCGGAGCCCGCGTCGGCGAAGAAGCGCGACCTCGGCTACGGGCTCGCGCTCGCGGCGCTCACGTTCCTCCTCGTGAAGATCGCCGAGTGGACGCACTCGAGCCCGAAGCACTCGGTGATTTGGATGTACGTGCTGCCGGTGCTCGTGGCGTTCGTCTGGTCGAAGCGGCCGATCCGCTACGCGGTGGCCCTCGGAGGCATCCTCGTCGTGGGCAACGCGCACGGCGGCCTCACCGGCAGCACCATCCACAAGGAGCGCGACTTCTTCGGCGTGCTCAAGGTGCGTCGCGATCCGACCGGCAAGTACCTGATGCTCCTCTCGGGCAGCACCATCCACGGCGCGCAGAGCACCGACCCTTCGGCCAAGCGGATGCCGCTCACGTACTACTATCCGACGGGTCCCGCGGGCGACGTGCTCGGCGGCCTGCGCGGCGAGGGCGATCCGAGCGCGCGCGCGTCGCGTCGCGTCGGCGTGATCGGGCTCGGCGTCGGATCGCTCGCGGCGTACGCGAAGCCCGGCGAGTCGTGGACGTTCTTCGAGCTCAACCCGCGCTGCGTCGACATCGCGAGGTCGCACTTCTCGTACCTCTCCGACGTCCCCAAGGAGGTGAACGTCGGCATCGAGGTCGGCGACGCGCGCATCCGCGTGCGCGAAGGGGCCGAGGGGCGGTTCGATCTCCTCGTGCTCGACGCGTTCAGCTCCGACGCGATCCCGGTGCACCTCGTGACGCGCGAGGCGTTCGCGACCTACCGCCACGCGCTCGCGCCCGACGGCGTGCTGCTCGCGCACATCTCGAACCGCCACGTGCGCCTCGAGCCGATCTTCGCGGCGCTCGCCGCCGACGTCGAGTGGCTCGCGATCGGACGCAACGATCGCGGCGTGACGGCCGAGGAGCGCGAGGCGGAGAAGACCGGCTCGCACTGGGTCGTCCTCTCGTCGTCGAAAGACGCGCTCGACGCGGTCGTGGCGAAGAACAAAGAGTGGCGCTGGCTCCCGCCGCCGTCTCGGCAGAAGGTCTGGACCGACGATTTTGCCGACGTGCTCGGCGCGATGCACTTCTGACCTCCACGAAAGCTCGTGTTCGCGACGCCGAGGGGTCTGTGCAACCCTTTGGGGATGGCGCTCACCCTGAAGGCGTGGCTCGATCGCACCTCCGTGAAGCCCGACGTCGACGCGCGCGCGCACGTCGTGCTCGAGGTCGAAGCGGCCGAAGGCGCGAGCGTCGGCGTCGAAGGGGAAAGGCCGCCGGCCACCACGGTGCTCGCGATCGACGTCTCGGGATCGATGCAAGGCGAGCCGCTCGATCAGGTCGTGCGCTCGGTCGATCTCTTGCTCGACGCGCTCCGGCCCGACGATCGCGTCGGCGTCGTCGCGTTCGCCGACGGCGCCTCGCGCGTCGCCGAGCCCGTCGCGGTCGACGCCGCCGGCAAGCGGCTCGTGCGCTCGCGGGTCGCGCGGCTCTTCGCCGAGGGGCACACCAACGTCGAGGCGGGGCTCGCGCTCTCCGCCGAGATGCTCGGCGCGCCGGCCGGGCGCCGGCACGGCGTCGTGCTCCTCTCCGACGGCGAGCCGAACGTCGGCGCGGCGACCGCAGAGGCGCTCCGCGAGGTCGTTCGCAAGCATCGCGGCGCGGCGTCGTTCTCCGCGCTCGGCTACGGCGTGAAGCACGACGAAGACATCCTCTCGGCGATCGGCGACGCCGGCGGAGGCGGCTACGCGTTCGTGCAAGACCCGGCGACGTGCGCCCGCGCTTTCGCGCGCGCCCTCGGCGCGCAGGCCGACGTCGTCGCGCGCGACGTCGAGCTCACGCTCGCGCCCGCCGACGGCGTCGAGGTCGTGCGGATGCTCGGCGGCGAGCCGACGCGGTTCGGGAGCGAAGGCTTGGTCGTGGCGCTCCAGGACATGGTGCCGGCGACGCGCCGCCTCGTCGTGGTCGAGGTCGCGATCCGCGCGCCGGGCGCCGCCAAGCTCCTCGCGACGATCCTGCGCGTCGGCCTCCGCTGGAGGCCCGTCGCGGGCCCGCCGGCGCGAGCTTCGGCCGACGTGAGCGTGGAGATCGCCGATCGCGATCCCGCGCCGGTCGCCGAGGCCGTCACGCGCGTCTTGCTCGTGCGCGCCGACCGCGTGCGCGACGAGGCGCGCGCGCTCGCCGATCGCAGGCAGTTCGGCGGCGCCGCCGCGGCGCTGCGCGCGCTCCTCGCGGAGATCGATCGCTCACCGGGCTTCGTCGCGGGCGACGGCTCGGCCCTCGCCGAGGCCTACGAGCTGCTCGTCGACGAGGCGGTCGCGATGGAGCGCCGCCCCGACGCCGAGGCCTACGCGATGTTTCGCAAGAGCACGCTCGGGTCGAAGCTCGCGATGCAAGCGCCACCGAGCTCTCGAGGCGCGGCGAGCATGAAGCTCATCGAGCACACGGCGGGCGACTATCCCGTCGCGTTCATCGTCGTGAAGAGCGGACCCGACGCGGGCAAGCGTCATCGCCTGCGCGAGGAGTGCGTCATCGGGCGCACCGCGAGCGCCGACATCCCCCTCGCGCACGCGTCGATCTCGCGGCGCCACGCCGAGATCTACGCGCTCGAGGGCGAATACTGGGCGTGCGATCTCGGCTCGACGAACGTGACGAAGGTCAACGGCGAGCCGCTCGGCGCCGAGCCTCGCAAGCTCGAGCCCGGAGACGTCGTCGTCGTGGGCGACGTCGAGCTCGTCTACGAACAGAAGGCGTGAGCTCGGCTCAGAACGAAGCGCGCCACCCGATCGACGCGGCGTTCGGCGTGACGAGGATCGGGACCTTCACCTCTTTCGACCCCGCGAAGTAGCCGATCGCGAGGCCGCCCGTCACCGCCGCGAGGATCGCGGGGATCGCGAGCGACGCGTACGCGTTGGATCGCTGCGCCTCGTAGTCCGACGCGAGCGCCTCCTTAACCGAGCGGCTCGTCGCCGCGTCGTAGTCGCTCTTCGTCGAGAGCGCGTTGCCGTACGTGATCGCGGGGATGACGGCCGCCGCGAGGGTCAGCGCGCCGCTCGCCCAGAGGACGGCCTCGCCGAAGGGGCGCTCGACGCGCGTCTCGTAGCGCGTCTCGCGCGGCGGGGCAGGGACGACGCGAGCGGCCTCGCGCGCGGCGATCTCGACGATCTCTCCCGCGCCGATCGCGACGGTCTTCGCCTCGGCGTCTTTGCCGGCGCCGATCCGGACGGTGTACGTCCCGGGATCGACGTAGGCCACGAAGCCCGAGAGCCGCGGGGGCGCGTTGCCGATCTGCACGACGACCGGGCGCTCGATCACGGAGATTTTGATCCTCCCTTTGGTGGCGGCGAGCGCCTCGAGCCGCTCCTTCGCTTCGACGTCCTGCTTCTCGACGTTCGGCTCGAGCACCTCGCCCTCGTTGCGCCGGCGCTCGACCTCCTGCACGTACGACTCGAAATACTCGGCGGCCTTCGTCGAGTCGCGAAACGCGTCGTAGGCCCGCGCGAGGTTGAACGCGAGCCGATAGCCCTTGTCGGCCCCGAGCTCGCGATAGATCGCCTCCCAGATGAGGATGGCGGTCGCGTAGTCGCCTGCGCGGTACTTCTCCATGCCCTGGCGGAAGCGCTCCCGGAGCGGATCGAGCGCGTCGCCTTCGGGGGTGGCGGCGTCTTGGGCCCAAGCGCGCGCGGGCGCGCCGAGCGCGACGAGCGCGACGAGCCCCATCGCGATCCAGCGGCGCTCAGAACGGATGATCATCGAGATCCGGAGGCTTCGCGCTGATCGCCGGCGCCGCCGGCGTCATCGTCTTGCTGCTCGCGCTGATCGCCGGCGCCGATGTCACCGGCCGCGCGATCGGCGCCCTCGCGATCGCGCTTGCGCTCGGCGGCGCGCTCGCGACCGGATTCACGCTCGTCGCGCTCGTCGCGCTCGCGCTCGCGGTCGGACTCGCGCGCTCGACAGGCGGCGCGCTCGCGACGGGAGCGCCGCTCGCGCTCACGCTCGGGTCCGGGGCGCTCGCTTCGACCTTGTCTGTGTCTCGCGCGACGAGCCTCCACGCGACGACGCCTGCCACGACCAAGCCCGCGATCGCGAGCCAGGCTCCCGCCTTGGGCGCGCGCTTGCGCGCATCGATCGCCTCGCGCCGCCCGCTCGCTTCGTCGCGCGGCACCGCGGGCAGCGCGCTCTCGCGGAGCTCCTTCGCCTGATCCGGCGCGACATCCTCCAGCGCTTCACGGAGCCGCCTTCGCCCTTCGGTCGCCTGCGGCCCGAAGTGCCTCTCGAGAAGCCCTCGGAGCTCCTTCGCGGCGCTCGCTGTTCCTTGGGGCACGAGCTTCGCGAGCGCGTCGGCGACCTCACCTGCGGTCGTCGGCCTGTCGCTCGCTTCGCGGGCCACGAGACGCATGTAAAGTGCAATCATTTCCGCGGGCGCGCCCTCGAGCGGCGGCGGCGCCTCGAGGGCGAGCTTGCGGATCACCTCCATGTCCGTCCCCGCGCCCCACATCCGGCGGAGGCTCGAGCACTCGTAGAGCACCGCGCCGACGCCGAACAGATCGCTCCGCCGATCGATCGGGTCGCCCATCGCCTGCTCGGGCGACATGTACGCCGTCTTGCCCTTCACCTCGCCGGTCTTCGTGACGCTCTCGGCCTCGATCTTCGCGACGCCGAAGTCGAGCAGCCTGACGTGTCCGTCGTACGCCAGCATGACGTTCTGCGGTGAGACGTCGCGATGCACCAGCGCGAGCGGCTGCCCGTCTTTGCCGACGAGCTCGTGCGCCGCGTGGAGGCCCGCGCACACCTCGCCGAGCACGTACGCGACGAGCGAAGGATCGAGTTTGTCGCCGGCGTCGGCGAGCGCCTGGAGCACGCGCGAGAGCGGCTGCCCTTCGACGTACTCCATCGCGAGATAGAGCTCGCCGTCGATCTCGCCGAAGTCGTACGCACGAACGACGTTCGGGTGCTCGAGCAGCGCGGCGAGCTTGGCCTCGCGCATGAACATCTCGACGCGCCGCCCGTCGCGCGCGGCGTCGGGCAAGAGCCGCTTGAGCGCGACGACGCGCTGCGACTCCTCGTGGCCGATGTCGAGCGCCGCCTCGACCGATCCCATGCCCCCGCGACCGACGACGAAGAGCGACCGATACTTCGCGGCCAGCCCGCCGGGACCCGAGCCGAGAGCTGCGGACTCGCGCGCGGCCATCGTGAATTCAGCGTAGCTTAATGGCCGTTGGACCTCCGCGCGAAGGTAGCTCTGGCGGTCGCGACCGCGACGATCCTCGTGGCCTTCGCGTCTTCGTGTCTGCCCGATCTGGCGGCCATCCCGCCCGACGACGCCTCCTTCGCGTTCCGCGGGTGCGGAGACGGCGTCATCGAGGCCCTCGAAGACGGCGGCGACGCCGGAGAGTCGTGCGATCCCGGCGACGCCGACGTCCAGGGATGCTCGAGCTGCAAGATCACGTGCGAGGGCACGCTCCTGCCGAACGGCCACTGCTACTTCCTCACGGGCGAGAGCGATCGATACGAGATCGCCGTCCAGGAGTGCGCGAGCCAGCGCGCGCACGTCGTCACCGTCGGCAGCCTCGAGGAGGCCGAGCGCGTTCGCGCGCTCGCCGGCGAGAGGGCGCACTGGGTCGGTCTCCTCTACAACGGCAGCCTGTCGGCGTTCGGCTCGGCGAACGTCGCCGAGCCCGGCGTTCCCCTCGCGCCCGCGAGCGGTCCTTGCGAGGGCTGCTTCGTCGTCGGCGCCGACGGCGGAGAGCTCCCGCCCGTCGCCGAGCTCGACGCGGGCCGCCTCGACTGCGTCGTGGCGACCGCGAGCGGATGGAAGCGCGCCGAGTGCAGCGGATCGAGCTACGCGACGATCTGCGAGCGCGAGCCGCCCGGCCGCCGCGCGAGCTTCGACTGCATCGGCGGCAGCTGCTTCAACGTCGCCGCGACCGCGGGCGAGAAGATCTACTTCGTCGTCTCCTCGCCGTCCGATCCTGCCTCGGCCGAGTCGAGCTGCGCGCTCTTCGCCGGCGGCTCGCTCGTCGTGCTCCGCAGCGCCGACGAGCGCGAGCAGCTCGCCCGCGAGATCCTCGAGCGCTCACCCGTCCAAGGCCTCACGCAGACGTACTGGATCGGCCTCTCGTCGGACGCCGGCGCGTGGACGTGGGCCGACGGCGTCGCGGCCGACGGTGACGGCGGCCGGCCGCTTCCGTGGGGCGATCGCCAGCCGAGCGCAGACGGCGGCGCGTACGGCTACATGCGCCTCGGCCTCGTCTACGACACGCAGCTCGCGTTCGCCGACGATCCGGCCGGCGCGCCGCGGGCTTACATCTGTCAGCGCCCGCCGTTCTGAGCGAGCTACTTGCCGTCGGGCGTCGCGATCTTCTGCTTCAGGCGCTGCACGATGTACGGATAGCCCTGGCCCGGCGTCGTGAGCATGCGGTGGAACTGATCGTAGTAGTTCTTCGTCATGCTCGACCCCTCGGTGATGATGTCGATGGTCAGGTGCTGGTCGCCGTTCGACAGCACCATGTAGTCGACCTGAACCGGGGGCTCGCGCTTCTTCTCTTCGGCCTTGCTCTTCGCCTCGGTGCGGATCTTCGAGACGCGAGTCTCCGAGGCCTCTTTCGCCCCTCGATAGGTGACCTCGTAGTTCTTGGTCTTCGAGAGGTTCTTCTGGAAGTTCTTCTCGACGAGCTGCCTGAGCAGCCCCGTCACCTCGGTCTGCTGCGCGGGCGTGAGCTGGTCCCAATGGTTGGTGCAGCTCGGCACGCTGATCGGGCACGGCTTGCCGAAGGTGCGCCGCGCGAGCTCGTCGTAGCTCACCATCTTGCCGATCGCCTGCTTCACCTGGTCGGCCGGAGCGCTCGAGTCGACGAGCCGCTTGATCTGACCGTGCTCCTTCTCGACGAAGTGCTGCGCGCCTTGCACGTCGGCGGAGGCATGGCTCACGAAGAGGCAGCAGGCGGCGAGGAGAGAAGCCGAGAGGTGGTGGCGGAGACGCATATCGTGTCGACCTCGTTCTAGTTCCCACGCAAAGCGGGGTGCGTTCAATGGTTCGTTGGACGACACCCCTACCAGCTCGATTCATGCCCGTAAGACGACTTCGAAGCCGATGCAACCTTTCAGCTTTCTGCGGTGCGTGACCGACCGTTCGCGCCCACCGTGACAGCCGGATCCTGGGGCGATCGTGCGGGTAGGTTTCTTCTACCTGGAGCGTCCGCTCGCGCAAGCCCGAGCACGAAAGTGGCGCCTGTGGGTGCCGCCCTCACGTCGATGGTCACGCCGAGCGACGCGTGGTCTTCGACGATCCGGCGGACGACCGCGAGGCCGATCCCGGCCCCGTGGGAGCGCGTCGTGAAGAAGGCGTCGAAGATCTTCTCCTTCGTCTCGGGGGAGATGCCCGGCCCTTCGTCGGTGACGGCGAGCTCGATGCGCTCGCTCGCCACGGCGATCGACACGACGACCTTCGTGCCCGCGCCCGTCGCCTGTACGCCGTTACGGACGAGGTTCCAGAGGACCTGGCGCATCTGCGCCGCATCGCAGCGGGCGAGCACCGCGCCCTCCGGCCCCTCGTAGACGACGGTGACGTCGCCCGATCCGCTCCGCTCGGAGCGCGACGCGAGCTCGACCACCTCGCGCGCGAGCGCGCCGACGTCGACGTCTTCCGGCTCGGGCTTCTTCGGGCGCGCGAGATCCATCATGTCGGAGACGAGGTGGTTCAGGCGCGCGGCCTCGCGATGGACGATGTCGCAGAGCCGTCGGTCTTCTTCCGTGAGCCCCGGCGCGTCGCGAAGCATCTCGATGGAGCCCGAGATCGACCCCAACGGATTCCGGATCTCGTGCGCGAGCCCTGCCGCGATACGGCCGAGGATCGCGAGGCGCTCGGCCGCGAGCGCGCGCTCCTGGGCGATCGCGAGCTGGCCGCCCGTCCGCCGGAGGCGCTCGGCGAGGTAGCCCGCGAGCAGCGCGACGACGACGATGCCGAGCGCGTTGACCGCGAGCGGATAGACGATGCCCTCGAGCGTGACGACGTAGTTGGCCGCGCTCTGATCGCGCGGCGGGCTGATCCACCCGAAGCCGAGCGCGGCGCAGAGCATCGTGAAGATCGCGATGCCGCTGACCGAGGCGAGCGTCGCGCCGCGGAGCCCGATGAGGATCGCGCCGACGAGGCACGTGAGGCCGTAGAACGACGTCGCGCCGCTCGTGGGGCCGCCCGAGACGTACACGATCGCCGTCCAGGTGATCTGGTCGGCCACGATCTGGAGCTCGGCGAGGCGGCGGAGGTTCTTGCGGCTTCGGAGCCAGGTCGCGTAAGCCGCGGCCTGGGCGAAGGCGCCCCCGATCGTGAAGAAGACGATGCCCTGGCTCGTCGGGTAGAGCGCGAGCTGACCTCGCAGGTAGAAGAACGCCGTCGCGACGAGCAGCAGCGTGAGGAACCCGAGGCGGAGCCCGGTGATCCACGCGAGCCGGTTCGAGAGACGGTCGTCCGTCTCCTCCACGGCTCAGTCAGCCTTGATCTTGCCGGCGATGCTGAAGATCGGGAGGTACATCGCGATGAGCACGACGCCGACGGTGCCGCCGATGCTCACCATCATCATCGGCTCGATGAGGCTCGTGAGCGCGGCGACGGCGACGTCGACCTCTTCTTCGTAGAAGTCGGCGATCTTGCCGAGCATCGCGTCGAGCGCGCCCGTCTGCTCGCCGACGCCGACCATCTGCACGACCATCGGCGGGAAGACGTTCGTCTCCATCAGCGGGCCCGCCATGTTCTTGCCCTCGGAGATCTTCGAGCGCGCGTACAGGATCGCCTCTTCGACGACCACGTTGCCGGCGGTCTTCGCGACGATGTCGAGCGCGTCGAGGATGGGAACGCCCGAGGAGAGCAGCGTGCCGAGCGTGCGGGTGAAGCGCGCGACGGCGACCTTGCGGATCACGGGCCCGACGATGGGCATCCGGAGGAAGATCGTGTGGAAGATCTTCTTCCCTCGCGGCGTCCGATAGAAATAGACGGTGCCCACCGCGATCAGCGCGAAGAGCACGAGGAAGAACGGCAGGTAGCCGATGAACGTCTCCGACGCCGTGATGACGACCGTGGTGAGCCACGGCAGCTCGTCGCTCGAGCCGAGGTCTTTGAAGATCGTCTTGAACGACGGGATGACCCAGCCGAGGAGGATGCCGAGGACGCCGGTGAAGATGACGAGGACGGCGCTCGGATAGACCATCGCGCCGCGGACCTGCCGGCGGAGCTTGATGGCCTTCTCGTTGTAGACCGCGAGGCGGTTGAGGATCGTGTCGAGGATACCGCCGACCTCACCGGCCTGGACGAGGTTGACGTAGAGCGCGTCGAAGATCTTCGGGTGGCGCCGGAGCGAGTCGGAGAACGTCGCGCCCTGCTCGACGTTCGCTTTGACGTCGCGGAGGACGACCGCGAAATGCTTGTTGTCGGTCTGGTTGCAGAGGATGTCGAGGCACTGCACGATCGGCAGACCGGCGTCGATCATCGTCGCGAAGAGGCGCGTGAAGGTGACGACCTCCTTGAGGTCGACGCCCGTGCCGATCTGGAAGTTGCCCAGACGGCCGCCCTTCTTCTTGATCTTCGTGGGCATGAGCTGCTGCGCACGAAGACGGGCTTGCACGCCGGCTTCGTCGTCGGCGTCCATCACCCCCTTGCGCAGCTCGCCGGTACGGGCGCGCGCCTCCCAGACAAACTCGCTCATTGCTCGCAAAGGTTACCGACGTTGGGAGGCGCCGGTAAAGTATCCGCGGTGCTCACACCGTCTCCTCTCGTCTCGTCTCTGGTCTCGGCTCTGGCGTCGGCCACGTCGGGAGCTCAGGCGGCGCGCGCGCTCGTCGACGCGGGCGTCGCGCCGGACGCCGCCGCCGGCTTCGCCGTCCGGCGAGAGCATGGGTGGGAGATTTCGGTAGGTGGGGCGTCGCCCAGCTCGGCCGAGGCCTTCTTCGATCTCGCGAGCCTCACCAAGCCGATGGCGGCGCTCGCGGTCGCACGTGGGCGAATTCCCAGGGAAACGACGCTCGGCGATCTCCTCGAGGAGAGCCGCGGGACGCCGAGCGAAGGCGCTACCCTCGAGCTCCTCTTGGCGCACCGCGCCGGCCTCGAGGCGAACCTGCCGCTCTTCCGCGAGGCGCCCTTCGATAAGCGCGCGGCCCTCGTCGCGAGCGCGAGCGCGCGGCGCGACGACGCTCGGGGGGCGATCCCCCGGGAGGGGTTCGCTCCTCTCTATAGCGATCTCGGCTACATCCTCGCTGGCGAGGCGCTCGCCCGCCGGGTCGACGAGAGCGACTGCGGCGAGGCCGTCGCCCGCCTCGTGATCGATCCGCTCGGGCTCCAGGGCGAGCTCGGCTCGGCGCGCCGGCTCCGCGCGCGCGACGTCCGCTTCGACGCGCGCGTCGTGCCGACCGAGGTCGTCGACTGGCGCGGCGGCGAGGTTCGCGGCGCGGTGCACGACGAGAACGCGTGGGTGCTCTCGCGCGACGGCGCTTCGGGTCACGCAGGGATGTTCGGGACCGTGCGCGCCGTCATCCGCCTCGGGGCGGCCGTCCTCGACGCGGTGAGCCGCGGCGAGGGAGGCCTCGCGCACGGCGTCGATCTCTCATGGCTCGTCCGGGAGCGCCCCGGGGGATCGCTCCGCGCAGGCTTCGACGGCAAGTCGGAGGAAGGCTCGAGCGCGGGCGATCGCGCCGGCCCGCGTACGTTCGGCCATCTCGGCTTCACCGGCACGAGCCTGTGGATCGATCCCGACGCCGGCGCGGTCGTGGCGCTCTTGACCAATCGCGTGCACCCTACACGCGACAACACGAAGATCCGCGCGGCGCGGCCGCTCGCCCACGACGCGCTCTGGCGCCTCGCGAGCTCGTACGTGGAGTTTGTCGCTCCGCGGCCCTCCCATTAGGCTTGGTCTCGGATGCCGCCCTCGCCGCCAGACGTCGCCGCGCCCGAGGTCGAGGCGCCTCCTCCGCCGGCGAAGAGCGAGCCTCCGAAGGCGAACGGTCGCGCGCGCCCGGCCGAAGGCGCCCGCCCGCCGAGCGCGAAGCGGCTCGTCTACGTCTCTCGCGCGCGTGGCGTCAGCCGCTGGCGGTTCATCCGCGCGTACACGACGACCTTCCAGGTCATCTTCAGCTACCTCTTCTTGTTTTGGAGCGCGAAGCTCTTCGGCAAGGCGTACCGCGAGCGCAACATCGCGTCGTTCCACAAGACGAACGCGCGCCGCGTGTACGCGACGATCCTCGAGCTCCAAGGCCTCTTCATCAAGGTCGGGCAGCTGCTCTCGATCATGGCGAACTTCCTCCCCGAGGCGTTCCGCGCCGAGCTCGAGGGACTCCAGGATCAGGTCCCGCCGCGCGCCTTCGAGGAGATCGCGCCGCGCATCGAGTCCGAGCTCGGCGCGCCGATCGACGAGCTCTTCGACGCGCTCGAGCGCGAGCCGATCGCGAGCGCTTCGCTCGGGCAGGTGCACGAGGCGCGCACCAAAGAAGGGCTGCGCGTCGCCGTGAAGGTGCAGCACCAAGACATCGACGAGATCGTCCGCCTCGATCTCAAGACGATCCGTCGCATCATGACGATCGTGCAGTGGTTCGTGCCCGTGCAAGGGCTCGACGCCTACTACCACCAGATCAAGGAGCTGCTCCGGCAGGAGCTCGACTTCGCGGGCGAGGCCGACAACATCGAGAAGATCGCCAAGAACTTCGAGGCCGATCCGCGCGTGCACTTCCCCGTTCCGGTGCGGAAGCTCTCGACCCGTCGCGTGCTCACCACGACGTTCGTCGAGGGGCGCAAGCTCACCGATCTGGCCGGCCTCGACGCGATGGGGATCGACAAGAAGGAGCTGGCGAGCCGCCTCGTGCGCGTCTACTGCCAGATGATCTTCGTCGACGGCATCTACCACGCCGATCCGCACCCCGGGAACATCCTGGTCAACGAGCGCGGCGACTTCGTGCTCCTCGACTTCGGCGCCGTCGCGCAGCTCTCCCAGCCGATGCGCGAGGGCATCCCCGAGTTCCTCGAGGGCGTCATCCGGCGCGACACCGACCGCCTCATCAAGGCGCTGCGCAAGATGGGCTTCCTCTCGCGCACGAGCGACGAGGTCGTGAGCGAGAAGATCATCGAGTACTTCCACCGCAAGTTCCAGGAGGAGGTGAAGCTCGAGTCGTTCAACCTGAAAGACATCAAGATCGATCCGCAGCGCGGCTTCGAGAACTTGCTCGACCTCAGGAAGATGAACGTCGGCCTCAAGGAGCTGTCGGGCGCGTTCCACGTGCCGCGCGACTGGGTGCTCCTCGAGCGGACGATCCTGCTCGTCTACGGCTGCTGCTCGATGCTCGATCCCGAGCTCAACCCGATGGGGATCATCCAGCCGTACCTCCAAGACTTCGTGCTCGGAAACCGCGACTGGCGGCAGATCGCGATGGAGACGCTGCGTGACATGGCGCTCGGCGCCGTCACGCTCCCCGAAGATCTGAAGAAGTACCTGACGCGGGCGACGCGCGGCGAGATGGAGGTCCGCGTCCGCGGCGTGCCGGAGGGCGCGCGGACGCTCTACACCGTCGGTCGTCAGATCATCTACACCGCCATCGGGATCGCGTCGGGCTGGGCCGCGCTCACGCTGCACGGGCGCGGAGAAGACGGCCTGCCGACGAAGATCCTCCTCGGCGTCGCCGCGTTCTGCGCGCTCTTGCTGGTGATCTCGTCGATCTTCGGGCGCCCCAAGCAGCGTTGAGTCGGATCAGAGCTGCGCTTCGAACGCGCCGAGCGCGCCGTCGAGCGCGGCGAGCCCTTCGTCGAGCTCGGCCTTCGTGACGGTGAGCGGCGGCGCCACCATCGCGACGTTGAACTTGCCGAAGGTGTAGACGCCGCGCTTGCGGAGCTCCATGTAGAGCGTCTTCATGACGCCGGGCCCTTCGCCGTGCCACGGTACGAGCGGCTCCTTGGTCGCCTTGTCTTTCACGAGCTCGAGCGCGAAGAAGGCGCCGACGCCGCGCGCCTCGCCGACGACGCGGTGCTTCTTCGCGATCTCGCCGAGGCCGGCGCGGAGCCAGCCCTCGATCTCCTTCGCGCGATCGAAGAGGCCCTCTTCGCGGTAGGCGCGCACCGTCGCGAGGCCCGCGGCGACGCACATCGGATGTCCGGAGTACGTGTGGCCCGAGGGCAGCGCCTTCGCGTCGAAGTTGCTCGCGAGCTTCTCGCGGATCATCACGCCGCCGAGCGGGAGGTACGCCGACGTCACGCCCTTCGCGAACGTGATCATGTCGGGCACGACGCCGAAGCGCTGCGCGCCGAACGCCGCGCCGGTGCGGCCGAAGCCCGTCATCACCTCGTCGGCGATGAGGAGGATGCCGTGCTTCTCGGTGAGCGCGCGGAGCGCGGGGAGGTAGCCTTCGGGGTACACGATGACGCCGTTCGACCCGACGACGGGCTCGATCAAGATCGCGGCGACGCGGCGCGGATCCTCGTGCACGAGCGTGCGCTCGAGGTGCTCGATCGCGCGCGCCGTCTCGTCTTCGGGCGTCTCCGCCCAGAACGGCGAGCGATACGGGTAGGGCGCGAAGAAGCGCATGATGCCCGGGCTGCCGGGCTCTCCGCCCCATCGGCGATCTTCGCCCGTGAGCATGATCGAGGTGCCGGTCGATCCGTGGAACGAGCGATACGCGGTGAGGACCTTCTGCCGGCCGGTGATCGCGCGCGCGATGCGCACGGCGTCGTCGTTCGACTCGGCGCCCGTCGTGGTGAAGAACGTGCGGCAGCCTTCGCCCTTCCACGGCGAGATCTCGGACAGCTCGGCGGCGAGCTCGGCGCGCTTGTCGTGGAAGAGGCTCGGCGCGGCGTAGCAGAGCGTCGCGGCCTGCTCCTGGATCGCCTTGACGACCTTCGGGTGGCCGTGACCGAGGTTGACCGCGATGAGGCCGCTCCCGAGATCGAAGTACTTGGTGCCGTCGGCGTCGAAGATGTAGCGGCCCTCGCCGCGGACGATCACCGGGGCCGCGAGCCCGCCTTGGGCGAGCCAGGGCGTGAGGACGTGCTTCGCGTGGAGGGCTTGGAGGTTGGCGCTCATGGGCGGACATCCTACTCATCTCCGGTCGACCCTGCAGAAGTTGCAGAGTGCAGGCGCCGACTGCATACCCGGTTGGCGCATCGCCCTCGGTGGAACGCGCGTTTCGCCCGCGAATTCCGCCGAGGCACGCGCGATGCACGCCGATGCGCCCTGGCGGAGGTGGGACATGCGCGGACTTGGCTTCTTCGTGGCGGTGGTCTTCGTCGGCGCGTGCGGCGGCGCATCACAGACGGACCTGTTCGGCGATCCGCAAGGCGCCGCGCCGTCGCCGCGCGGCGGCGACCCGGGGCCGACGCCGACGTCGACGACCAGCCCGCCGTCGCCACCCTCGTCGGGCTGCACGCAGATCACCTACTACCGCGATCGCGACGGCGACGGCTTCGGCGGCGACGAGACGAAGAGGGGATGTGACTCGCCTGGCGACGAGTGGGTCACGCAGGGCGGAGACTGCAACGACGACGACGACGAGGTCTTCCCGGGGCAAACGAAATACTTCGCCACGCCCTACGAGAAGAAGAGCGGCGCGAAGTCGTTCGACTACGACTGCAGCAACAAGGAAGACCAGGCGCCTCCGACGAAGACGGCGGCGACGGCGTGCAAGCGGGTCGGCAACACGTGCACCGGGTCGGGCTACGTGCCCGTCGCCCGCCAGAGCGCGCCCGGCGCCGATCCGCTCTGCGGCGCGACGCAGTTCCAGACGTGCTCCATCGGCCCCATCACGCCGATCGCGCAGTGCGACGCGACGGTCGCCGAGACGGAGAAGCCCGTCACTTGCCGCTGACGCGTCGCGCGTGACGAGGCGTGACAAGGCGAGGGCGACCTCTTAGCCTCCGCGGCCATGGCGAAGCACCTCCTCGCGATCGACCAAGGCACCACGGGATCCACCGCGCTCGTCGTCACGCTCGAAGGGCAGACGCTCGGCAAGAAGAACGTCGAGTTCGCGCAGCACTTCCCTCAGCCCGGCTGGGTCGAGCACGCGCCCGAGGAGATCTGGAAGAGCGTGGGCGCGGCCGTCACCGGCGCGCTCGCCGAGGCGCGCGCCTCTGGATCGGACATCGCCGCGATCGGGATCACGAACCAGCGCGAGACGACGCTCGTGTGGGAGCGCGCGACCGGCAAGCCGATCTTCAACGCGATCGTCTGGCAAGACCGGCGCACGGCGGCGGTCTGCGACGCGCTCAAGGCGCGCGGCGCCGAAGACGCCGTTCGCAAGAAGACCGGCCTCGTCATCGACGCGTACTTCTCGGGGACGAAGATCGCCTGGATCCTCGATCACGTCTCGGGCGCGCGCGCGCGCGCCGACAAAGGCGAGCTCGCGTTCGGGACCATCGACACCTTCCTCGTGCATCGCCTCACGGGCGGCGCCGTGCACGCGACCGACGTCACCAACGCGTCGCGCACGCTCCTCATGGACCTCGCCAAGCTCGCGTGGGACGACGAGATGCTCTCGATGTTCGAGGTGCCGCGGAGCCTCTTGCCGAACATCGTGCCGAGCGCCGGCCACATCGGCGCGACCAAGGGCGTCGGCTTCTTGCCCGACGGGATCCCCATCTCCGGCATCGCCGGCGATCAGCAGGCCGCGCTCTTCGGGCAGGCGTGCTTCGCCGAGGGCGACGCGAAGTGCACGTACGGCACCGGCGCGTTCGCGCTCATGAACATCGGCGGCACGCCGACCATCAGCAAGCACGGTCTCGTCACGACGGCGGCGTGGCAGATCGACGGCAAGACGACCTACGCGCTCGAAGGCAGCGCGTTCATCGCCGGCGCGGCGGTGCAGTGGCTGCGCGACGGCCTCGGGATCATCGAGAGCGCCGAGGAGATCGAGGCGCTCGCGCGCAAGGTCGACGCGAGCGACGGCGTCGCGTTCGTCCCCGCGCTCGCGGGCCTCGGCGCGCCGTACTGGGATCAAGGAGCGCGCGGGACGATCACCGGGATCACGCGCGGCACGACGGCCGCGCACCTCGCGCGCGCGACGCTCGAAGGGATCGCGTTCGAGGTCTGGGATCTCGTCAGCGCGATGACCGCCGACGCGGGGCGCCCGCTCAACGTGATGAAGATCGACGGCGGCGCCGCGAGAAATGATCTGCTCGCGCAGTTCCAGGCCGACGTCGCGGCCGTCGAGGTCGTGCGACCGACCGAGGTGGAGTCGACCGGGCGAGGGGCGGCGATGCTCGCGGGGGTGGGCGCCGGGCTCGCGGACATCGGCGCCGCTGCCCGGATGGTGAAGGTCGACCGCACCTTCAAGCCGTCGATCTCGCAGGCCGATCGCGCGGCCCACCTCCGCCGCTGGGAGCAGGCGGTCGCCCGGGCGCGCTCCTGACGAAACCTGCTCCCACCCGCACCGACACGATCCTGGGGCCGCCCGGGACGGGGAGCAAAAGGCAGCGCTTCCGTGAAGCTTCGCGGCGTGCGAGCCTAGGGGTTCGACTTGCCACTTCGCTTGTTGCTTTTTGATACAGCCACTCAGCCCACGGACGAACGCCGTCAGCCCACGGCCTCGACCGACCGCTACCGCTGCTTGCCTTTGAAGGGAGAACAAGATGAGTGACGTCCGTCATCCGACGGCGCAGGTCCGCGACGTGCCCGTGGATTGGGAAGCGCTCGAGGATGCCTTCGAGAACAACGCACCCGAGGTGCACAGCTATCTTCACCTCACGACCGGCGAGGTCCTCCGCGTCGTCGACGGCGTAGCCGATCCGCAGATGCACGCGCGGATCAGCGCCGACCCCAACTATCTCCGCATCGATCCTGTCTCGTCGCGCGAGCAGTACCGATGGATGGAGCGGTTCATCCCGATGGTCGACGAGCCCGAGCTCAAGGGGAAGCTCGCGCAAGCGATCGACGGCAAGGGCGCGTTCCGGCGGTTCAAGGACGTGCTCATGTCGTACGCCGAAGACCGCGAGCGCTGGTTCACGTTCCGCAGCGAGCGGCTCCGCACGTTCATGGAGGCGTGGCTGAGCGCGCACGCCATCAAGGCCGTCCCGCGGCCGACGTGGGGAGACGGCCCGCCTTCGGCGGAAGAGCCGCCGCCCGACAGCCTCATGCCGATGAGCCAACCGCTGTCGTCGCCGAGCCTCGAGGGCGAGGCGCCGAAGTCGCAGAGCGGCCGCCGCCAGCGCAACGCCGAGACGCTCCGGCAGGCGCTCAAAGAGCTCGGCGACGCGCTCGGGCCTCGCGAGCTCGACCTCTTGGTCGCGTTCGCCGAGTTCCTCAAGGCGCGCCGCGCCGCGCGCGGCTTCGCGCACCACCACGAGCACATGCTGCAAGAGCGCGAGGCCGCGGTGCAGTCGCAGCGAGCGCCGCGCGTGCCGGAGAGCGCAACGCAGGTCGGCGCGCAGCTGTCTTCCGCCGACAAGGGTACGACCACTCAATAGGGCAGGGGGGTGCGCTCTCCTCTCCACCTTCGCGCCTCTCTCGTCGCGGCCATGGCCTTCGCCATGGGCGTGCCGGCGGAGGCGCGCGCCGAGCCGGTCGTCCCCGATCGCGTCGCCGTGCGCTTCTTCACGCCCGAGACGGGCGGCGCCGCGCGGCCGCGCTTCCTCACCGAGCGCGAGCTCGCGTTCTTCGCCCGCATCGAGGCGATGAACGAGCAGACCGCGCTCGAGCCGAACGACTACCCCGAGCGCTACGTTCGCGTCGCGACCGAGAGGCTGGTCGCGCGCCAGATGCTCGCGAGCCTGCTCGTGCAGCGCGGGTTCGAGCCGCCCGATCTGCCGCGCCAGGCGCAGGACGCGCGCGCGGAGATCGCCGATCGGATCGGCGGCAACGCCGCGCTCGAGGAGGCGCTCCGGCGTGAGGGGATCGACGAGCAAGAGCTCGCCGCGTTCCTCCGCGATCGCGTGCGCGCGACCTGGTACATCGATCGCGCGATCAGCCCGATCCTCACGGTCACCGAAGACCAGCTTCGCGAGGCGTACCGCTCGGCGCTGCACCCCTTCCGCGGCACGAAGCTCGAAGACGTCCGCCCGCGCATGCGTCGCTGGCTCGTGGGCGAGCGCCTGCGATCGGCGGAGCTCGAGTTCTTGCAGAGTGCACGCACGCGGATCAAGGTCGTCCCCGTGCTGCTGGGCGGCGCGCGCGGATGACCGCGCCCGACAGCAAGAAGGTCGTCATCGCGGCGCTCGCGGGCAACCTCGCGATCTGCGTGTGCAAGTTCGGCGCGGCGTTCCTCTCCGGATCGACGGCGACGCTCGCCGAGGCCGTGCACTCCGTCGCCGACACCGGCAACCAGGCGCTCCTGCTCATCGGCATTCGCCTCGCGGCGAAGCCGCCCGACGAACGCTTCCCCTTCGGGCGCGCGGGCGAGATGTACTTCTGGCCCTTCGTCGTCGCGCTCATGCTGTTCTCCGTCGGCGGCGCGTTCGCGATCTACGACGGCGTCGACCACCTGATGCACCCGGCGACGCAGCACGGGTCGCGCTTCTGGAGCTACGGCGTGCTCGGCGTGTCGCTCGTGTTCGAGGCGATGAGCTTCCGCGTCGCGTGGAAGGAGTTCAAGGTGCTCGCCAAGGGCCGGCGCTGGATCGACGCCGTTCGCGAGGCGCGCGACCCGACCATCCCGCTGGTGCTCGCGGAAGACACGACCGCGCTCTGCGGTCTCGCGATCGCGTTCCTCGCCGTCCTCATGAGCCACGTGACCGGCCAGCACTTCTGGGATCCGCTCGGGAGCGTGCTCATCGGGATCCTCCTCGCCGTCGTCGCCGTCGCGCTCGCGCGCAACACCCACACGCTGCTCATCGGCTCGAGCGCGGATCCGGAGGAGCAGGGCCAGGCGCTCGCGCTGACCGAGCAGGTCGACGGCGTCGAGCGCGTCACGCAGATCCTCACGTTCCACGTCGGGCCCGCGGTCGTCATCCTCGCGATGAAGATCGCGTTCAAGGCCGACATGAAGTCGGGCGAGATCGAGGCGTGCATCAACGAGATCGAGCGGCGCATCCGCGCGGAGCAGCCGCTCATGCGGAAGATCTTCATCGAGGTCGACGCCAACGGCGACGGGCGCGGCGTGGAGCGCGCGCGCAAGGCGTGGGCGGAGAAGCTCGCGGCCGACGTCGCGGCGTACGGTCCGACGGGCAAGCCTCTGGCGAACGACAAGGAAGCGGCCGAGTGACGCCGCGCGCGTGGGCGCTCGCGCTCGCGGCGGCGGCGATCCTCGCGACGTTCCTGCCCGGGCGGTCGGGCACGGCGGCCGTGCGAACGTCGTCGCCGAAGGCGCGCATCGGTCTCGTCTTCGACGTCGGCGGACGCGGCGACAAGAGCTTCAACGACGCCGCGTTCCTCGGCGTGTCGCGCGCCGAGCGCGAGCTCGGCGTGGAGGCGAGCTACCTCGAGCCGGCGAGCACCGAAGACCGTGAGGCCGCGCTCCGCCTCTTCGCGGCGCGCGGCTTCGATCTCGTCATCGGCGTGGGGTTCATCTTCTCGAGCGACATCGACGCGGTCGCGCGCGCGTATCCGAGCACGCGCTTCGCGGGCGTCGACTACGCGCCCGGCCCCGCCGGCGTTCCGCCCAACGTGGCCGCGCTCGCGTTTCGTGAAGAAGAGGGCTGCTTCCTCGTCGGCGCCGTCGCGGGGCTGATGTCGAAGACGGGCCACGTGGGCTTCGTCGGCGGCATGGTCGGTCCGCTGATCCGCAAGTTCGAGGTCGGCTACGAGCAAGGCGTGAAGGCCGCGTGCCCTCGCTGCGTGGTTCATTCGGCGTACGCGGGCGCGACGCCGGACGCCTTTCGCGATCCCGCCAAAGGCAAGGCGCTCGCCACGGCGCAGATCGCCGCCGGCAGCGACGTCATCTTCCACGCTTCGGGCTCGACGGGGCACGGCGTCTTCGAAGCGGCCAAGAGCGCGCGCATCTGGGCCATCGGCGTCGACGCCGATCAGCACGACGAGATGCCGGGCACGGTCGTCACGAGCATGATCAAGCGCGGCGACGTCGCCGTCTTCGACATCGTCAAGGCCGCCGTCGAGGGCTCCTTCCACGGCGGGATGAACGTCTTCGGCTTGAAGGAAGAAGGCCTCGACTACGTCCACGAAGGCCCGCACGCCGCGAGCATCCCCGACGACGTGAAGCAGAAGGTCGAGTCGCTCCGCGCCGACGTCGTCGCAGGCCGCATCTCGGTGCAGAGCCGCTGACGACGTTCGCGGGCGCGCCGCGTTCCGAAAGTGTTAGCGTACCGCGCATGGGATTCGCACACGGCGGCCGCCTCACGGCGCAGGCGCTCAAGCGCCACGGCACGACGCACCTCTTCACGCTCTGCGGCGGGCACATCCAGGCGATCTACGACGGCTGCATCGACGAAGGCATCCGTGTCGTCGACGTGCGTCACGAGCAGACCGCCGGCCACGCCGCCGACGGTTACGCGCGCGTCACCGGGCGGCCGGGCGTCTGCGCCGTCACCGCGGGGCCGGGCGTCACCGACGTCGTCACCGCGATCGCGAACGCGCAGCGCGCGCAGATCCCCCTCGTGTGCATCGGCGGCGCGGGGCCGAAGCTGCTCTGCGACATGGGCTCGCTGCAAGACATGGATCACGTCGCGCTCATGCGGCCGATCACGAAGTGGAGCGTGCAGGTCCCGGAGACGCGCCGGATCGGCGAGTACGTCGACGCGGCGTTCCGCGTCGCCCAGGCCAACGTGCCCGGCCCGGTGTTCCTCGAGATGCCGCTCGATCTCCTGATGAACGTCGGCGACGACGCCGAGCTGCCGGCGACGCGTCCGCTCGAGGAGCCGCCGCGCCCGGCGGGCGATCCGCGCTCGATCACGAAGGCCGCCGAGCTGTTGCGGAGCGCGAAGCGACCGTGCTTCCTCGTGGGCACGCAGGTCCGCTGGTCGCCGATCCTGAAGACGCCGAGCCGCCTCGCGAAGGTGCTCGAGCGCTTCGGCGCGCCCGTCTACGTCAACGGCATGGCGCGCGGCGCGCTGCCGACGACGCACCCGCTCCTCTTCAGCCGCTCACGCCGCTTCGCGCTCGGGCAGGCCGACGTCGTCTTCGTGCTCGGCACGCCGTTCGACTTCCGCGTCGACTACGGGCGCTCGCCGACGTGGGCCGAGGGCGCGAAGATCGTCCAGATCGATCTCGACGGCGCCGAGCTCGGGCGTAACCGTCGCATCGACGTCGGCGTGCACGCCGACTCGGGCGTGTTCCTCGAGCAGCTCGCGCGCGAGCTCGACGACGCGAAGCTCGACTTCGCCGACTGGGTCACCGCGGTGCGCGCCGACGAGACGAAGCGTCGCGCGAAGATGGAGACCGAGATCAACGCGAGCGACAACCCGCCGAACCCGCTGCGCGTCTGCGCCGAGCTCGGAAAGCGCCTCAAGCCGAACGACGTCGTGATCGGCGACGGCGGCGACTTCGTCGCGACCGCGGCGTACGTCCTCAAGATGGAGTGGCCGCAGCTCTGGATGGATCCGGGGCCGCTCGGCACCCTCGGCGTCGGCCCCGGCTACGCGATGGCGGCCAAGCTCGCGCGCCCCGACGCGAACGTCGTCCTCGTCTACGGCGACGGGAGCTTCGGGCTCCACGGCCTCGAGTTCGAGGCCATGGCGCGGCAGAACATTCCGGTCGTCGCGGTCATCGGCAACGACGCCGGCTGGACGCAGATCCGCCGCGGACAGGTCGAGCTCTACGGCGAGCAGCGCGCCGTCGCGACCGCGCTCGAGCACACGCGCTACGAGAAGGTCGTCGAGGCCTGCGGCGGCAAGGGCTTCTGGGTCGAGACGGTCGAGCAGCTCGGCCCCGCGCTCGACGAAGCCTTCGCGTGCGGCAAGCCCGCGTGCGTGAACGTCAAGATCGCCAAGAGCGACTTCCGCAAGGGCGCGATCAGCGTCTGACGCGTCAGGGGATCGTCTGCCCCGCGGCGCCGCTCCGGCTCCCGCCCGCGCGGCAGAGGCGGCCGACGATGTCGGCGTCGGACACGGTCTCGTCGCCTTGCTTCGTCAGGTAGCGCACCGTGTAGTTGCCTCCGATGGGATCGGTCAACACGAGCGCGATGCGCGTGTCGGGACCCGCGAGGACCATCTCACCGGGCTTGTAGGGAGAGAGCCGAGGGAGCTTGCGCGTGCAGATCGGATACGTGAGGCCGTGCTCCTTGCGCGTCTCGGTGCACTGATCGGGCGCGGGGCATGGTTGCTTCGGCTGTTTGAGCACCTCGCGCTCGACGTTCGTCGCGATCGCGTCCGGGTTGGTCGCGTTGCGAATCGCGAGGAACGAGATGAGGTAAGGAACGCCGCCGCCGAGGACGATCAGACCGACGATCAGGATCCACCAAGGGAACCCCGACTTGCGCGGCGGCGCCGCGGTCCCGTAATTGGGTGTAGTATGCAGGTAAGGCGGCGGGCCGTACCCGCCCGGAGACGGCGCGGTCGGCGCGCTGAAGCCGACCGGTCCGTACGCGCTCACCGATCCGAACGGGAGGCTCGCCATCGCCGCGGCCGGCGCCTTCGGAGCCGCGGCATACGAAGGATCGAAGCCGGTCGCGCCGGCGTAGCCCGTCGGCGCGGACGCGAGCGAAGGATCGCCGTACTGCGACGCGCCGAACGACGAGCCGCCGGTCGGCGCTTCCATCCGCCCGATCGCGGAAGGATCCCAGCCCACGTGAGACGGCGCCGCCGGCGCCGATCCCGACGACACGCTCGCGCTCTGGGAGAACGGCTGGAGCGCCGCGGCCATCTCGTCGGCCGTCTGCCATCGCGCGTCGGGCTCCTTGTGCAGCGCGCGCTCGATGATCGCGGCGAGATCGCGGCTCACCCAGGGCGCGATCTGATCGAGCGGCGCGCGCCCGCCGCCGGGCACCGTCGCCTCCAAGGGCCGCACGCCCGCGAGCGCGTGGAAGAGCGTCGCGCCGACGCCGTAGATGTCCGTCCGCGCGTCGATGGTCCTTCCTGCGAGCGCCTGCTCCGGCGCCATGTAGGCGAGGGTGCCGACGACCTGACCTGCCTGGGTCATCGGCTTCGCGTTCGGCGCGGCGTCGAGCGCGAGCTTCGCGACGCCGAAGTCGAGCACCTTGACGAGGTCGCGCATCGCCGTCGTCGACTGGAGGAAGATGTTCGCCGGCTTGACGTCGCGATGGACGATCCCGGCGCGGTGCGCGGCGGCGAGCCCCGAGAGGAGCTGCACCGCGATGAACGCGGCGCGCGGCGGCGGGACGCGGCCTTCGCGCGCGAGGACTTGGGCGACGGTCTCGCCGTCGAGGTACTCCATCACGAGGAACGGCGGCTCGCCGGGCGTCCCCTCGTGAAAGTCGGTGACCTGCACGAGGTTTGGATGACCGAGCGCCGCGGCCGACTCGGCCTCGCGGCGAAAGCGGGCGAGCAGCTCGGGGCGCGCAGCGAGATCCGAGCGAACGGTCTTGAGCGCGACGCGCCGGGCGAGCTGCATCTGCGTGGCCTCGTAGACCTCGCCCATGCCGCCCTGGCCGAGGGTGCGAATGATCTGATAGCGCCCGCCGAGGATGGATCCGGGATTGAGCACGCGCTGCGGATCCTAGCGCGAGCGGGCCCTTCGTGGGGGTCACTCCGAGAGGCGCGTCAGGATCTCGCAGCCGTCGCGCGTGACGAGCAGGGTGTGCTCGAACTGCGCCGAGAGGCTGCCGTCGTCGGTGACGACCGTCCACTCGTCGTCGAGCACGCGCACGTCGGGGCCGCCGAGGTTGATCATCGGCTCGATGGTGATCGCCATCCCTGCTTTCAGACGAGCGCCGGTGCCGCGCGTGCCCGTGTGCGCGACGTGAGGCTCGGCGTGCATCTTTCTCCCGATGCCGTGGCCCCCGAAGTCGCGCACTACGCTGCATCCTTCGGCGCGCGCGAGCTCTTCGATCGCGGCGCCGACGTCGCCGAGGCGCACGCCGTCACGCACCACGGCGACGCCTGCGTCGCGGCATCGGCGCGCGACGTCGACCACGTGCTTCGCTTCGGACGAGGCTTCTCCGATGACGAACGTCGCCGAGGTGTCGCCGTGGTAGCCGTCTTTCTCGGTCGTGACGTCGACGTTGACGATGTCACCCGAGCGGAGCACGTCGCGCGCGTTCGGGATCCCGTGGCAGACGACGGCGTTGCGGCTCGTGCAAACCGCCGCGGGGAAGCCGTTGTACCCGAGCTGGCTCGGCTTGCCGCCTCGCCGCGCGGTGTCTTCGCGGACCCACGCGTCGATCATCGCGGTGGAGACGCCCGCGCGGATGCGCGCTCCGACGTGCGCGAGCGTCTCCGCCGCGGCGCGCCCGGCGACGCGGAGGCGCGCGACGGCGCGCGCGTCATGGATCTCGATCGCCATGACGTAGACGGTGCGCGCGCCTGGTGTGGGCGTCCAATACCGTTTTGGTCTGGCTTGCGATCGTCTCCGGCGCGGTGCACGATCCTGGAACGATGAGCCTCGCGCAGATCCGGTACTTCGTCGCCGTGGCCGAAGAGGGCAACGTGGGGCGCGCGGCGCGGCGGCTCCGCGTCGCCCAGCCGCCGATCAGCCGTCACATCCGCAGCCTCGAAGACGAGCTGGGCGCGCTTCTCTTCGCGCGCACGCCGCGGGGCATGCGCCTCCTCCCGCCCGGCGAGGTCTTCCTCACCCACGCCCGCAAAATCCTCGCCGCCCTCGACGAAGCCCGCGCCGCCACCCAACGCGCCGGCACGACCGACCAGTAGCGCACACCAGCGTCACAACGCCTCGAACGTTCACGAGCGACAAGCCCCCGAAGTCTCGCGTGACGTGAGGCGTGCCCGCCGGCGCACGGCGCCGGTTCGCCGCAGGCGAAGCACGCCGCGCGAGCTGCACCTGGGAGGGGAGGCTCATCGGCGGAGCCGATGAGGGGAGCGCCAGCTCCCTCAAGAAAGCCAAGCGATGGTGACGCCGTCGCCGCCTTCGCCGGGCTGACCCGCGCGGAAGTAGCGCACGTACGGGCTCGCCTTCAGCTCGCGGCGCACGGCCTCCTTGAGCGCGCCGGTGCCGTGGCCGTGCACGAGGAAGCAGACGCGGCGGTCCTCGTTGAGCGATCGATCGAGGAACGTCACCGCGAGCGAGAGCGCGTCGTCGGTTCGAAGGCCGCGGAGATCGCAGGTGTTGTCGGAGGTTTGGAGGGCGACCTCGAGGCCCGCGGGATCGCTCGACGTGCGCCGAGGCTCGCGGCGCGCGCGCGGCTCGGCGTCGTCGCGCGGCGAGGCCGCGGGGGCGCGCAGCTCCGCCGGATCGAGGACGAGCTTCATCGCGCCCGCCTGGACGCGGACGCTGCCGTCGGCGAGCACGTCGAGCACCTCGGCCTCGGCGCGCACGCGAGGTACCCAGACGCGCGCGCCCTTGCGGAGCGAGCCTGCGGGCGCGGGCGCGCGCGCCTCCTCTTCGGCGCGCGCGCGGCCCTGCGCGCTCTCGAGCTCGCCGCCGATCGCGACCTTCGCCGCGACGCGGTCGAGCATCTTCTCGGCCTCCTTCACGGTCGCGGCGTCGAGCTTCTTCGCGCGCAGGCGCGCCTGCACCTCGCGCAGCTCTTCGCGCGAGCGGCGCACCGCGCCGAGGAGCGCCTCGGCTTCCTTGGAGATCTGACGGTGCTCGCGATCGCTCGCCGCGCGGATCTCGGCTTCGAGGCGATCGCGGAGCTCGGCGGCCTCGGCCTCGCGGCGGGCCGCGTCGGCGCGCGCGAGCTCGAGGGCCGCGCGCTCGTCGTTGAGCTTCTTCACGACGCTCTCGAACTGCACGTCTTCCCGCGTGAGGAACCGCTCGGCGCGCTCGATCACGGTGCTCGGGAGCCCGAACTTGCGCGCGACCGCGAGCGCGCTCGAGCTGCCGGGCACGCCGTGGGCGAGGCGGAACGTCGGCGCCATCTCCGCGAGATCGAAGCCCATGCTGGCGTTCTCGAAGCGCGCGTCGGCGAGCGCCAAGGCCTTGAGGCCCTCGTAGTGCGTCGTCACCACGACGGCGCCGCCGCGGGCCGTGAGCGAGTCGAGCATGCCGGCGGCGAGCGCTTCGCCCTCGCGCGGATCGGTGCCGCCGGCGAGCTCGTCGAGCAACACGAGCGCGCCCGGCTGCGTGTCGTCGAGGATGCGGGCGAGGTTCCGTACGTGGGCGCTGAACGTCGAGAGGCTCTTCGTGAGGCTCTGATCGTCGCCCACGTCGGTGAGCACGACTTCGAAGATGCCGACCTTGCTCTTCGGATCGCACGCCACCGGGAGCCCCGCGCGGATCATGAGCGCCGTGAGGCCCAGCGTTTTCAGCGCGACCGTCTTTCCGCCGGCGTTGGGCCCGCTGACGACCACGGCGCGGCGCGCGGCGATCGCGAGATCGCTCGGCACGACGGCGTCGAAGCGGACGCCCCGCTCGTCGGCGGAGTCGAGCAGCAGGAGCGGGTGGCGCGCGCCGATCAGATCGAGGCGCGCCTCGTCGATGATGTCGGGGAAGGTGAGCTCGAGATCTTGCGCCAAGCGTGCGCTCGCGGCGCGGACGTCGGCCCGCGCGAGCGCCGCGGCGGCGGCGACCACGCTCGGCAGCGAATCGCCGATGTCGCGCGAGAGGCGCGTGTAGATCGCGATCTCTTCGCGCTGCACCTCGGCCTCGAGCACCTTGAGGCGGTTGCCCATCGGGATGACGGCGCGCGGCTCGACGAAGAGCGTCGCGCCGCTCGCGCTCGTGGAGTGGACGATGCCGGGGAAGCGCTCGTGCGCGTCGGAGCGGACGGGGACGACGTAGCGGCCCTCGCGCTCGGTGACGTAGCGATCCTGGAGGATCCCTTCGTACCTCTGCATGAGATCCTCGAGCCGCGAGATCATCCGCGCGCGCGCGGCTTGATATTCGCCGCGGAGCTCGCGCAGGCGCGGGCTCGCGCGATCGGAGAGCGTGCCGTCGGGATCGAACGCCTGGGCGAGATCGTCGGCCAGCGCGTCGAGCGTGGGATCGGTCGCGCACGCGTCGAAGAGCGAGGCGACGCGGGATCGACGGAGCGTGAGGAAGCGCCGCAGGACGCGCGCCGCGCCGAGCGCCTTGCCGATCTCGCGGATCTCGGCGGGCGCGAGCACGCCGGCGGCGCCGACGCGACCGATCGCCCCCGAGACGTCGCCGAGCTCGCCGACGGGGAGCGGCTCGCCCGCGGCGAGGAGCTCGGTCGCCTCGCGCGCCTCGGCGAGGAGGCGCCGCGTGTCGGCGCGCGTGCTCGCGAACGGGAGCTCGAGCGCGAGCGCGCGGCCCATGTGCGAGACGCACCGCGACGCGAGCGCCTCGAGCAGACGGTCGTACTCGAGATCGCTGCGCGCCTTGTCGGGGCAGGGGTGGCGGAGCGTGTCAGTCACGGCGGGGGCCTGGTCCGGAAAGACGGCGGAACATGATCACGCCCCGGCCGAGTTTCAAGGGCTACGCCCGAGACGTCAGCGATCGGTGCCCGAGCCGGGCCCAGCGCCGCCGGCCCCGGAGGGCATCGGGTTCGCCTCGCGCTCGAGGTAGCGGAAGATCGTGCGCGGATCGACGCCGAGATCGCGCGCCGTCTGCGTGCGGTTGCCGTTGTTGCGCTCGAGCACTTCGAGCACGTACTTGCGCTGAAATTCTTCCTTGGCCTTCTCGAGCGGCAGGATCGAGCTCTCGCCCGCTTGATCGAGCTCGAGATCTTCGATGCCCAAGAGCGTCTTGTCGCAGAGGACGAGCGCCTTCTTGATCCGGTTCTCGAGCTGCCGGATGTTGCCCGGCCACGTGTGCTTGCGGATCGCGCCGAGCGCTTGCGGCGTGAAGCCCTGCACCGGCGAGTGCAGCTCTTCGGCGTACTTGGTGAGGAGCGCCTTCGCGATGATGAGCACGTCGTCTCCGCGCTCGCGGAGCGGCGGGAGGAAGATGTTCACGACGTTGAGGCGGTAATAGAGATCTTCGCGGAACCTGCCGCCCTTGATCTCCTCTTCGAGGATGCGGTTGGTCGCGGCGACGACGCGGATGTCGACCTTCTCCGGCTTGCTGTCGCCGACCCTGAAGACGACGCGCTCTTGCAGCGCGCGGAGCAGCTTCACCTGGAGGTTCAGCGGCAGCTCGCCGATCTCGTCGAGGAAGAGCGTGCCCTTGTCGGCCGCCTGGAACTTGCCGGGGCGCGACGCGATCGCGCCCGTGAACGCGCCCTTCACGTGGCCGAAGAGCTCGCTCTCGATCAGGTTCTCGGGGATCGCGCCGCAGTTGATGACGATGAACGGACCGTTGGCGCGGTTCGAGCGCCGGTGCAGCTCGCGCGCGATGAGCTCCTTGCCCGTGCCCGTCTCGCCGGTGATGAGGACGGAGATGTCGGTGGTCGCGACCTTCTGGAGCTTGCGGAACACCTCCATCATCGACGGGCAGACGCCGATGATGTCGCCGAAGCGCTTGTCTTTCAGCTCGGCGGCGAGCTTCTCTTTGTCGGCGCGCAGGGCCGAGAGCAGCATCGCGTTCTGGAGGATGAGCGACGCCTGCCCCGCGAAGATGCTGAGCAGCTCGAGCTGCGATTTCTGGAAGAGGCCCTTCACGCGATCGTTGCCGACGTAGAGCGCGCCGGTGACCTGACCCTGCGAGACGAGCGGCGCGCACATGACCGACGAGAGGCGGAGGGCGACGACGCTCTCGCTCGTGCGGAAGACGTCGTCGGAGAGCGCGTCGGAAACGATGAGCGGGCGGCCCGACTCGAGGACGCGCCGCACGATGCTGTCGGAGATCGTGCCCGTCGTGTCGGCGATGGCCTCGCGCGTGACGTGGCGCGACGCGCGGATGACGGGCTTTCCGCCCTCGCCGCTCGCTGGGCCGCCGGCTTGGGGCGCGCCGTCGGCGCCGTAGGCGTCGTCGAGCAGGAGGACGAGGCCCTTCTCCGCGCCGGTGACGTCGATGACGGCGTCGAGCATGGCCTCGAGCAGCTCGTCGATGTTCTTCATCGTCATCAGCTTTTCGCTGAACTCGTGGAGCTTGCGGACGCCGGCGAGCTGCGGCGCCTCTCCGGCCGCCTCGTTCGAGGTCGACGGCGACGGCGCGCGTGCGGGCGCGTGGGGCTCGTCGAAGATGCTGAACTGGAGCTCGGCGTCACCGAGGGTGATGCGGTCGCCGTGCACGAGGCGGGCGCGGCGCTTCTTCTTCCCGTTGATCAGGATCTCGCCGCTCTTGTCGACCTCCTCGAGGTTGAAGTCGCGGCCGTCGAACATCACCTGCGCGTGCGTCTCGGAGATCCCGCCGGTCATCACCGCGACGTCGTTTCCGAGCGCGCGGCCGATCGTCGACATGGGCTTGTAGAGCACGAACGTGCGCGGTGAGCCCTGAGGCGGAAACCACTTGAGGATCGGCATGGGAGGGCGAGACGCTGTAGCGGAACGATACCAGCAAAAGAACCGGGTGGTCAGAACGAGATGGGCCCGTGTAGAATCGCCCATCATGACAAGGATGGTGGTTCTGGTCTCGCTCTGCGCCGGCCTCGCGGCCTTCGCCGTGATGGCTTGCGGTGGTGGCCCCGACAAGGCGCCGCTCACGCCCGACGCGCTCGAGCCGCCTCCCGCCGAGGCGGCCGAAGCGGGCGCTCCGGCGCACTAGGCGCGGTCGCTCAGAAGGTTCCGCTCGCCGAGAGCATCGTTCCCTCGGGCGTGACCACGCCGAGGGCGGGATCGATCCGCGGCGCGGGCGCGAACGAGATGTCGACGGGCGGCTTCCACCCGCCGCGCTGACCGAGGTCTTCGGGGTCTTTGAGGTCCCACGTGAGGGCGCCGGCGATGCCCATGCCCGCGAGGCTCATGAGGCCGGGGCCGAAGAAGCCGTGCTTGGGATCGTTGTCGGAGAACAAGTAGAGCGGGAAGACGAGGCAGCCGGCGGCCATGCCGATGAGGTAGCCGCCCCACATCCACTTCTGCGACGACCACGAGGGCGTGTGCACCGTGCTCATCGCGGCGCTGCCGACGAAGAGCGCGTTGAGGCCGATGATGCCGCCGATCGCGGCGCCGTCGCCGCTCTTGGCGAGGCTCGATCGGCCGGGGCTCGTCGGCCCGCTCGACGCGATGCCGAGGGAGATGCCGCTGAGCGTGCCCCACGCGGCCGCGTTCGCCATGAAGCCGAGGCTGCGCGGGTCCGGGCGGAGCCACTCGCCGAACGCCCAGCCGCCGACGCCGCCGCCGGTCGCGAGGAGGAACGTCACGGTCGTCTTCGTCTGGAACGACCACTCTTCCGCCTCGGTCTTCGCGAACTGGCGCTGCGCGCCCGAGATCGCGACGCCCTCGAGCGCGCCGAAGACGAGACCGGTCGCCATCGACGACGGCACGCCGCGATGGAGCGGGCCTCCGCGATCGTCCCAGAAGAAGACGCCGATCGGCATCGCCGCGCCGAGGACGAGCGGCGCGATGATCGCGGGACCGGGATCGTCGATCTTCGCGAGCGCGTCGATCCAGATGCCGGTGCCGATGCCGTAGAGCGCGCTCGTCACGTAGAGCGAGGCCATCTCGCCGTCGCTGCGGTTCGGATTCGGCGGAGGCCGGCCGTATCCCGGCGGCGGACCGTATCCCGGCGGCGGGCCGTATCCCGGCGGCGGGTATCCACCGGGCGGCGGATAACCACCGGGCGGCGGGCCGTACCCCGGCGGCGGATAACCTCCCGGCGGCGGGCCGTACCCCGGAGGCGGATAACCACCGGGCGGCGGATAACCACCGGGCGGCGGATAACCACCGGGCGGCGGAGGCTGCATCCCCGGCTGCATCCCTGGCGGAGGAGGCTGCGAGGGCGGAAAGCCTTGCGCCTCGGCGCTGGTCTCCGTCGCGAGCGCGGCGGAAGCGAGGAGCGCGGCGAGAACGAGCGAGCGAAAGCGGGAACGCGGCATGGCTCCAAACGCGAGCGTAGAGGATGCTCGCGCTCGGGTCGAGCGACGCGGCGCCCCGCCGCAATTCGCGCTCAGCGCGCGTCGGCGCGCGTCCGGGGGGCTGCGCGGAACGCTCAGCGAGGCGGCGCTTCTGCGCGGATCGTCCCCAGGCTTTCGAACTCGGCCGTGAGCTCTCTCGCCATGAGATCCTTTACCGCCTGGAGCACGGGCTTGTCTTCGTAGAGCACGCGATACACCTCGGAGATGATCGGCAGCTCGATGCCGAGCTTGTTCGAGAGGTCGAACGCGCTCTTCGTCGTCTTCACGCCTTCGGCGACGTGACCGAGCCCCGCGACGATGTCGTTCAGCTTGCGGCCCTTGCCGAGCTCGAGCCCGACGGTGCGGTTGCGTGACAGCTCGCCGGTGCACGTGAGGACGAGATCGCCCATGCCCGCGAGGCCGGCGAGCGTGATGGCCTCGCCGCCGCGCGCGAGCGAGAGCTTCACCATCTCGGAGAGGCCGCGGGTGATGAGCATCGCGCGCGTGTTGTGACCGAAGCCGAGGCCGTCGGCGGCGCCCGCGGCGATGGCGATCACGTTCTTGATCGCGCCGCCGCACTCGACGCCGGGGACGTCCTTGCTCGCGTACGTTCGCATGTAAGGTGCATGGAATCGCTTCATCACGTGATCGCGCACGCGATCGTCGGTCGACGCGATGACGACGCCGGTCGGAAGCTCGGCCGCGAGCTCCTTCGCGAACGAGGGGCCGCTCAAGAAGGAGAAGTGACGGTGCGTCGCGCCCGGCAGCTCGGCGGCGAGGATCTCGTCGATGAACGTCAGCGACTCGTTCTCGATCCCCTTGGTGGCGCTCACGATCGGCGCGTCGTGCGGGACCTTGCGCGCGACGAGGCGGGCGACCTCGCGCGTCGCGTGGCTCGGCGCGACGAACACGACCATCGTCGCCCCGTCGAGCGCCTCTTCCGGATCGACCGTCGCCGACAGCGTCTTCGGGAGCTTCGCGCTAGGCAGGTACTTGCCGTTGACGTGCTCTTCGTTGATCTGCCCGACCAGATCGGTCCGCCGGCAGTACATCTGCACGTCGTCGCCCTTGTCGGCGAGGACCTTCGCGAGCGCCGTTCCCCACGCCCCCGCACCGAGCACCGCCACCTTGTTCATGCCTCCACCATATCAACCCTACGGATCGAGGTGGAACGGGCGTGGGGGGCGTCGGGGTCAGTCGCGCGGCGTCGCCCACGGATCGAACGGCGTCGACTCGGGGGAGCTGAGAAGGCGAAGGACGGTGCAGACGAGGTGAGCGTGCTCGTGGCGGTCCGCTTCCGTCCGAGCGCCGGCGATCCAATCGATGTACGCGCGGCGACGGAGCTCGGAGAGGTCGTCGAACACGACCCGCAGCTCCGGCTGCGCGGCGAGCGCCTCTTGGAGCTCCTCGGGCAGCTCGTCGTCGATTCCGACGATCGGGCGGGCGAGGCGGATGAGGGGGATGGCTGACGTGAGGCTGTTCATGGCGGGCCCGCTGAGCACGAGCCGGTCCATCGACGAGCGCGGCTAAGTATGCGAGCTCCTGACGCCAAGGTGGGGTCAAGAGCGACACCCGCGGCGCTCTCGACTGGGTCAGGCTCGACACCACCCCTCGCAGCGCTCAAGCCGAAACGCCGCACAAGGTGCTACGCTGCCGATGCCTTGCGACCGGCGATTCAGGTTCTTTTCTTGGGTTCAGTCATGCTCGCGTCAGCGTCCTCGGCCGTCGGCTGCGGGCCGCCCTACTGCCAGTTCCGGGGAACGATCAACGACCCGGCGAACCGGTCGATGCGTCGCTCGATGCTCAAGGCGGGGATGGGCGACTTCTGCAAGCAAATGCTCCAGCGCAACGCGCCGTTGCGCCTGTCGCCCGACTCGCCGGTCATCGGGCGCTTCTTCCCCGTGCAGTGCCACGCGCCCGAGAGCGAAGACCTCGACCTCACGTTCAGCGGCTACGGCTACGCCTGGACGAACGTGAGCCTCAAGACCACGTTCACGGCGTCGGCGAAGGCGCTCTACCGTTACGACTTCCTCGTGACCGAAGGCGATCGCTGCGACGTCTATGCGTACTTCCGCACGTCGCGGCTCGACGCGAGCGACTTCAAGGTCCACCGCATCGAAGGTCAGGCGGCGTCGTTCTTGAACACGTTCGCGCAGATGGGCGACAACTTCGGCCGGCAGCTCATCGGCAAGAAGCTCCAAGACGGCTTCACCGTCATCCACCAGTCCGCCACCAACGTCGACGACTTCACCCTCGGCATCACGCCGCTCGGCCAGCGCCCCTTCCGTCCGTTCCAGGTCCACGGCAAGGATCGCATCACCTACGAGAACGAGCGCGTCGAGGTGCACCAGAACCAGCGCGACTTCGTCGGTCCGATCAACGTCGAAGACGGCGGGCGATCGATCTTCGTCACCGCGACGATGGACGGCACGCCCGCCATCGACTTCATGCTCATGCGCAAGGCCGAGGCTGAAGCCTCGCTCAAGCTCTACTTCGAATACCCGCAGTCGGGCCCGCTCGCCGCACCCCCCATCGCGGGAGACGTCATGCAGGCCGGCGTCCCCCTGCAACGGGCGATTCCCGTCGCCCCGGGGATGTACTACGTGGTGTTCGACAACACGGCCAGCGCCGGACAGGTCTCCCCGCCGGGCAACGCGATGGACGACCGGGCCGCGGTCGTGAACTACCTCATCCAGATCGGCGACTCCTCGTGAACGGCAAGAAAGATCTCGAGACCGCCGAGACCGACGAGGCGAAGGCCTCGGACGAGACGCCGCGCGACGCCGGCGACGAGAGCGACGATCGCAAGGGCGACCGCGTGAGCGCCGCGCCGGCGCGCGAGGTCAAGCTGATCCCGACCGCGCACAAGCCGCAGCCGGCGCCCAAGAAGCTCCTCCGCACGCTCTACTGGGCGCTCTGGTTCGTGCTCGTTCCCTTCGCCCTCGCGTGCATCCTCGTCTGGGCGCTCACGCCTCCGAGCGGCATCGATCACGGCGGCGCGCTCGGCTGGATCGAAGGCTGGGTGCGCGAGCAGCCCGTCCCCGTCGGCATCGTGAGCTTCACGCTCTTCGAGATGGCGCTCTGGGCCGCGCGCCATCACCTGCCGCTCGCGTACCACGCGCATCCTCCCCTGCGCTCGGATCTCCCGAGCGGGATGCGCGGCCCCTTCGAGCGCGCGCGCTCGCTGCTCGAGGAAGCCGAGACGATCCTCGAGAAGAACCAGGCGTCGGTGGTGCGCGATCTCTCCGCGAAGGAGCGCGACAAGCTCCGCGCCGATCTCGACGCGCTCGAAGAGGCGATGGAGCGCGAGCCCTTCGACGAGGAAGCGTTCGTCGACGCGCTCGTGAAGGCCGACGGCGAGGTCGACGTGCGCCTCGGGCGCTGGCGCAAGAGCGAGGTCCGCGAGTACGCCGAGTCGATCCTCGTCGCGATCGCGGTCGCGATGGCGCTGCGCGCGTTCGTGGTGGAGGCGTTCAAGATCCCGAGCGGCTCGATGATCCCGACGTTGCAGGTCGGCGATCACATCTTCGTGAACAAGTTCACGTACGGCCCGGCGATCCCGTGGACGCACAACCGCATCTGGTCGCGGATGCCGCCCGAGCGCGGCGACGTCATCGTCTTCGCGTACCCCGAGCACCCCGATCAAGACTTCATCAAGCGCGTCATCGCGATCCCGGGCGACAAGCTCGAGGCGCGCGGCGGACACCCGATCATCAACGGCTGGGAAGTGCCGAGCTGCTACGCCGGCGCCTACTCCTACGTCGAGGCGCAAGACGGCAGCCGTCACGAGGGCGAGGTCTTCGTCGAGTTCCTCGAAGACGAGGCGTTCCTCACGCTCTACGATCGGCAGACCGCGCAGTTCGACTACCAGGGCCCGTACTACGTCAAGCCGGGCGAGGTCTGGGTCATGGGCGACAACCGCAACAACAGCCACGACTCGCGCGTGTGGTTCGGCGGTCAGGGCGGCGGCGTTCCCTATGCGAACATCAAGGGCCGCGCGCTCTTCGTTTGGCTCAGCGTCGCCGACACGATGGACTGGTCGCGCATCTTCGCGCCCGTCATGGGGCGGCCTCCGGGCAAGGGGCCGTTCGGCGCGCTCCCCGCGACGATGAAGGCCGTCGAGCCGGCGATCGACAAGTGCCTCCGCGAACGCCCGCCGCTCGAGCGCACGCGTCCGCCTCCGGGCGGGCAGGTCGTGCGATGAACGAACGCGCGCGGATCGCGCGCGTCGTCGCGTGCGTGATCGCGCTCGCCGGGTGCCGCACCCTGCAGACCGCCGCGCAGGAAGACCCGATGAAGTGCGAGCGCGACCCGAGGTGCGAGAAGAAGCGCGGTCGCACCTTCGATTGCTCGATGCAGTGCAGCGACGATCCCGCGTGCATGGAGCGTTGCGAGCAGGTGCAAGCTCCGAACGGCCGCCTGGGTCGTTGAGGTGCGGGCGGCGCCGCTCTCGATCGTCCTCGTCGTCGTCGCGTGCAGCACCGGAGATCCGGCGTCGCCGCGCGTGCGCGTCGAGGGCGCTTCGCCCGAGCGCGACTTCACGAGCGGCGCGCGGCTCCGCGCGCGCTACGATCTCGTCGGCGGGCGCGTCGAGGTGTTCCGCGTCTTCTACGACGCAGAGCTCGACGCCGACTGCGCGTACGAAGACGACGGCGGGCCGCACGGCGCGCCCGGCGCGACCGCCTACTGCCTGCCCGTGGGGATGGCGCCTCATCGCGAGGGCGTCGGGCCCTACACCGACGCCGCCTGCGCCGAGATCGCCGCGTTCACGCCGCGGAGCGGAGCCGCCGCGCGGATCGTCGTGCGCCCGCGCGACGCCTGCGTGGCGGCGCCGTCCGTCGCCCTCGCGCAGCCTCCGGCGATCGCGCGCGTCTACTTGCGCGACGAAGCCGGCGCGTGCGTCATGGGCGATCGCGTGAGCGTCCAGCGCGCCGGCGCGCCGGTTCCGCTCGAGACGTTCGTGCGCGCCGTCGAGCGCGTCGAGCCGCGCGCGGGCCGCATCGGCGCGCGCGTCCTCGCGGGCGACGACGGCTCGCGCCTCGTCGTCGGCGGGTTCGATCGCGATCGCGGCGACGCGGTGCGCGTCGGCGAGGTCACGGGAGAGAACGGTCTCCGGCGCTGGGTGCCCTCGCGCGTCGCGTTCCGAGGCGGCGGCGAAGATCTCTTCGGCGATCCGACCTGCGCGACGCCGATCGTGACCAAGGTCGCGCGCACGGCGACGTGCCCGCTCCAGGCGGCCCTCGTCCTCGAAGGCACCTGCGGCGCCGGACGCTTCTTCGCGCTCGGCGCGCCGCTCTCGGCCGCGTTCGCCGAGGAAGCGACGTGCGCGCCGGCGTCGCTCGCGGGCACGTTCGCGTTCGCGCTCGGCGCTCCGATCGCCGCCTCGGCGCTCGCGCCGGTCGTCGACGTCGAGATCGGCGCGGCGCGCATCGCGCGCCGAGGTCACGGCGTCGCCGGCGACGGTCCGGTGACCTGGACCGACATCGTCGATCGCGGCACCGGCGAGACCTGCGTGCCCGCCGAAGCGCCCGACGGGGGCCGCTACTGCCTCCCGGCGACGTCGGAGGTCGTGAACCTCTTCAGCGACGCGAGCTGCACCGAGCTCGCGTTCGCCCACCCGGTGAGCGGTTGCGAGCGCAGCCCTCAGCCCCGCTTCATCCGCGCGGCGTTCGAGTCCCCCGCGCGCCTCTTCGAGGTCACGCGCGCGCTCGATCTCGCGTACGCCGACGAAGGCGGAGGGTGCGCGCGTTTCTTCGCCAGCGTCGAGTCGCGCTACTACGCCGTCCGCGAGATCACCTCGACCGGCTTCGTGCGCGCCGAGGAGCGACGCGACTGACGGTCAGAACCGCAGGCGGAAGTGGATCGCCTTCGGACGCGTCAGCGCGTCGAAGCCGAGCGCGCTCAGCGTGACGCCGCGCCCCGAGTCCTTCGCGCCCGTCCACGGCAGCGCGGGATCGAGCGCGTCGCAGCGGTTCATGTACACCGTGCCGTAGTCGAGCTGGCGCGCGAGGCGATCGGCCCGGTCGCGATCGGCCGTCCACACGCTCGCGGTGAGGCCGAGGCGCGAGTCGTTCATCCGCGCGAGCGCCTCTTCGTCGGAGGCGACGGGCGCGACCGCGAGGATCGGTCCGAACGACTCCTTCTGCATCAGCGCAGCGCCCTGCGGCACGTCGCGGAGGAGCGTCGCCTGGAAGAAGCGGCCCTTGCCCGACACGGAAGCGGGCTCGCCGCCGGCGATCACCTTCGCGCCCTTCGCCTTCGCGTCGGCGATGAAGTCGGAGAGCTCCTTGACGTGCCACGGCTGCGCGATCGGCCCGAGCGTGGTCGCGTCGCTCGTCGGATCGCCGATCGCGTACGCGCGCACGAGCGGCTCGGCGGCGGCGAGGAACTTCTCGTACATCGACGCGTGCACGTACACGCGCTCGACGGCGCAGCAGCTCTGCCCCGCGTTGTAGATCGCGCCGTCGACGACGTTCTCCACCGTCTTGTCGAGATCGGCGTCGGCGGCCACGTACGCGGGATCGTTGCCGCCGAGCTCGAGGCCGACGTGCATGAAGCGATCTCGCGCCGCCGCCTGGATGCGATGGCCGCCGAGCACCGAGCCGGTGAAGAGCACGTGGTCGACGCGCGCGTCGCCGACGATCTTCTCCGTGGTCTCGTAGTCGACGAAGAGCCACTGCACCACGTTCGCCGGGCCGCCGCTCGATTCGAACGCGCGCGCGAAGTGCTCTCCGCAGAGCGGCGTCCGCGGCGAGTGCTTCACCACCACCGCGTTGCCCGCGAGCACCGCCGGGATCACCGCGTTGACGGCCGTGAGCAGCGGATAGTTCCACGCCGGCAGATCGAGGACGACGCCGAGAGGCTCCTTCGCGATCCTTCGCTCGAAGCCGTCTTTGGGCGGCAGCACGACGTCGGCGAGCGAGGCCTTGGCGATCTCCTGCATGTGCCGCCAGCGGCCGGCCATGCCCATCACCTCGCCCCGCGACTGCGAGAGCGGCTTGCCCATCTGCTTCGTGATCTCGCGCGCGATCTCCTCGGCGCGCGCTTCGAACGCCGTCAGCGCGCGATCGCAGATCGCGATGCGCTCGTCGACGGAGACGCCGCGGAGCGCGCGCGCCGCTTCCCGCGCCTGATCGAGCGTGCGCGAGATCGCGGCGTCATCCGCGATGGGAACGGAGCACGCGGTCTCGCCTGTGAACGGATCGTCGATGGTGTGGTTCGCCATGGGCGACGCGAGCATAGCGCGAAAGGTCAGAGGTTGACGCCGACCTGCCGGCCGCAGAGCAGGCCCGCGAGGTTGTTCCCGTTCTGGGAGAGGACGACCGGGCAGTCGACCACTTCGTACGGTCGCGGCGGATCGTAGACCGTGCCCGTGATCGTGACCTTGTCGCTGCGCAAGCCGAGCGCGGTCGACGACGAGGGCTGGACCGCGATCGTTCCGACCTGGCTGACGGTGCCCGTGACCGTGAGCTGGTAGTTCTCGTCGGCGTCGTCGTCGCGCTCGAGCTGGGTGCAGCCGTCGAAGACGTACTCGAGCTTCACCTCGGTCGTGCCCTGGATCGCGTTCGACGTCGCTTCACCGGAGATGCGCGCCGTGCCGCCGAGCGGGCAGGGGACGGTGAAGTCGTGGGTGCCCACGTCTTTGCCCTGGAACGTGAGGTTGAAGATGAGCTTCATGCCCTCGCGCAGCCCGCGCAGCGCGATGCCGTCGAGGCAGAGCTGCTCGCACGGAGGTGGCGGCGGCGGCGCGGGGCCGGCGTCGCTGCCGCAGGCCAAGAGGAGCGCGCCGAGCAGCGCGACCGACATCGCTCCGGGGATCCGCTTCATGCCTCTCCTCGTCGTCGTGATTTGCCTAGCATCCATCAGAAGCCGCCTTCGAGCCCGAGGCTCGGGATGGTGACCGGACCCACCGTCTGGGCTTCGCACCCGCGAAGGGTGCAGGTGGTCGAGATCTGTTCCTTGGTGAGCGTCGCGTTCATCCACTCGGCGACGAACGAGAGCCACGTCGTCTGACCGAGCTGCCAGCGCTTCTCGAGCCGGAGATCGAGCCGGAAGAAGGGCGAGAGCCTCGTGGCGTCGGGATCGGTCGGGTCGGGCGCCTTCGGCAGCCCGGTGTAGAACGTGACGCGCGTGCCGGCGCGCCACTTGCGCCCGAGATCGAAGGCGACCGCGGTGTTGAGCACGTGCGTGCGATCGAACGTGGCGATGTAGGTTCGACCGTCCACTTTGCGCGTCGATCGAGAGAGCGTGTAGGAGACGAAGCCGCCGACCCGGCTCGCGAGCTTGCGCTTGATGAAGAGCTCGAAGCCGAACGCCTGACCGTTGCTGCGCACCTCGAACGCGTTGGCCGCGCGGTTGCCGCCGGTGGTGTCGGCGGCCTGACCTCCGCCGCCGCTCCGATCGGGGCCGATCTTTCCGGGCGTGAAGCGCGGCGTGCCGCACATCGATCCGCCGAAGCCTCCGCCGCCGCCGGCGCGATCGCCGGCGATCGTGCCCTCGGGGAAGGTCCCCGGCGCGCACCCCGAGACGATCGGCGGCTCGGCGCCGAGCGGATCGCTCATGTCGTAGAACGCGTTGTGGAAGACGGTGGCGGTCGCGATCGTCGACTCGGCGAGGTCGACCTCGACGCCGAGGCTCTCTTGCCAGGCCTTCTGCAAGCCGCCGCGGAGGCCTCCGGGCTGGAAGCCGGGGACCGGCACGACGAACGAAGGCGCCTGGTGCGCGATGCCCATCGCGGAGAGGACGCGCGTCTTGTCGGTCACCGCGGTGCGGAGCGCGAGGCGAGGATCGACGCCGAGCGCGGTCGTGCCTTGCGACGCGAACAGATCGCTCCGGATGCCGGGCGTCACTTCGAAGCCCTTCGTGACGCCGATGACGACGTCGGCGCGCGCGCCGAAGGCGAGATCGGTGCGCGTGGGGAAGAACTCCGCGATGCGCGCGGCGGAAGGCGCGAACGCGCTGCGCCCGAGCTCGACGTCGTAGCTGTCGCCTTGCAGATCGGTGCCCGCGCGGAGGATCGCGCGCGGGCCGAGGATGTACGTCCAGTCGGTGCGCGCGCCGAAGAGGTGATCGCGGACGAAGCGATCGTCTTGGAGCCGCGAGCGATCGAGGCCGAGCGTGACCGCGGTGCGCACGTTGCCGCGCGACCCGAGGCGATGATCGTGGCGCAGGTCGACGCGGTGGAACTCGGTGCCGAAGACGGTGATGGTGCCGGTCTGCGTGCGCTGGCCGAGGTAGTCGTACGATCCGAACGCGAAGACGCCGACGCGATCGTCGTCGCCGAGGTCGTAGCTCGTTCGAACCTGGTAGTCCCAGTAGTCGAGCGTGGTGTCCGACGCGATCTGCGTGAGCAGGAACGCGGTGTACGAGTAGCGCCCGCCCACGAGCACGTTGCCGCGCCCGCCGGCGAAGGGTGTCTCGACGGCGCCGCCGACGTCGAAGAGCCGGAGGTTGCCTTCGCCCTGGAGCTTGCCCGCGGGCGCCGTCGTCTCGCCCGACACGATGCCGCCGCTGAACCGGCCGAAGCGCGCGGGATAGCCTCCGGGATACAGATCGACGCGGCTGATGAGCGCGGGGTGAACGACCGAAGGGCCGACGCCGACGTGAAACAAAAGCGGCACCCTCACGCCGTCGAGGAAGTAGCCGACGTTCCCCGGCGGCGCGCCGCGCACGAAGAAGAACGGCAGGCCGCTCACGACCGGCGTCACGCCGGGCATCACCTCGATCGCGCGGAACGGATCGCCGAACGTCCCGGGGATCTGCCGCACCTCGGTTCGGGAGAGCGACGCCGTTCGGCCGGGCTCGACGCGATCGCCGCGCACCGTCACCTCTTCGACCGCGCCTCCGGCGGCTTGAGCCGCACGCGGTGGCGCGCCTCCCTCGGCGCCCGCGTCGGCGTCACCTGCGCCCGCGTCCGGCGGCTCGACCACTTCGAGCGGCGGCTTGAAGACCACCTCCATCCGGATCTTCGCCGCGACGGGCTTTCCGTCGCGCGTCGCCGGCTCGAACTTCCATCCGAGGGCGGCTTCGACCGCCTTCGAGGAGAAGGGCTCGTTCACGTCGGCGGGCGCCGCCGCCGACACCGATCCTTCGGCGTCGATCGTGACCGTCAGGATCACGCTCGCTTCGCCGCTCGCGCCCTCGGGATACGCGACGCGCGTATCCGAGAGGAGGCGCGGCGCGACGATCACCGGCGCCTGCGCGCGCGCGGGCAGCGCGACGAGCAGGAGCATGAAGGCGATGAACGCCGCGTACAGGTGGGCCCCCCCCTGTACCGCCCGAGCCATGCGCGGCATTCTCCACCCAACGCGGGCGGTTTGCGTGCGGCGTTTTACGACGTTTTACGCGTCAGTCGATGGCGAAGCAGTAGATGCGCCCCGACCCGTTGGCGGCGGTGAACCGGACCTGGGAGCAAGGCGGGTTCCCGCCGCCTTGCGACGTGTTGTGCGCGCGGTTCCAGTTTGCGGGTTGATCGCTATGACCGACCGACGCCCCGTTGCCGTTGCCCGCGACGGTGTTCGACGTCCAGTTCGTGCAGTTCTGCGTGCCCTCGGTGTTGCCCGCCGCGTTCGAGCCCGTGAGGATGTCGTGCTCCGCGGCGGGGACGACCGCGCCGTTCTCGTCGACGTTCTCCGCCGTCGGGAGCTGGAAGCCGTTGGCGTGGAGCGCGGCGACCGTGCTCGCGATCAGCGTGCCCTTCTGGTTACGCCACGGTCCTGCGCCGATGCGGTCCTTCGCGTTCACCGCGCCGACGCCGCTCGTGCTGAGGTACGCGCGCCACGTGTGGTCGCCGCCGCCCTTGGCGGTCGCGAGCGTCTTGCACTTCTCGTCCGCGCCCGCGAGGCCGCCGAGGTTGCCGCCCATCGCGCCCGAGCCGGTGCTCGTGACGAAGAACGTCATCACCGACTTGCCGCCGTCGCCACCTTCGCTGGGCGCGTCGGAGCCCGAGTCGAGGTCGCCGCTCGATCCCGAGCTGCCGGAGCTGCCGCTCGATCCGGAGCTACCGGAGCTCCCGCTCGATCCCGAGCTGCCGGAGCTGCCGGGGCCCGGATCCCCCGAATCGGGATCCTCTTGGGTGGCTTCCCCTCCACTGGAGCAGGCCTGGACCAGACTGAGCACGGACACCAAACACGCAGAGCCGACTGCGATGGCGAGACGCATGGTAAGGATTCCTTTCCTCGGCGGTACTTCCCCACGCTCGATGGGTGCAATGTGCACGCCGAAGCGCGCGCGCCCGTTTGCGTACCAGCGCTCACACGCGCTTCAATAAACGCCGGGAATGAGGATCCAAGGCACCTTGCGCTTGTACGCGAGGTACTCGGGATCCTTGCTGAGGTGACGCTCTTCGGTCCACGCGCGCAGCGCGTACACCCCGCAGAGGAGCGTGAGGAAGAACGCCTTGGTGAGCGTGATCGTCGGGATGTGCTCGAGCCACCACGCGGTGCACTTGCAGAGATACGCCGGGTGACGCACGAAGCGATACGGCCCGCGCGAGGTGATCCCGCGGTTCGTGAGGTTCGAGAACTTGAAGCCGAACGCGACGGTCGCGGTCGAGTAGATCGTGAAGAGCAACACCGTCGCGAGCCGGATGTAGAGGAGCGTCGTCGGGTTGGTGATGCGCGCCACGCCGCTCTCGAGCGGCAGGTACGTGCCGAGGACGTTGTTGTAAGGCGGATAGCACGCGAGGCACACGACCCAGCCGAAGCCGGTGGGCTCGACGCTGCGCGTCTTGTTGCCGAGCCAGCGGCTCTCCGAGGCGTAGCCGATGAGCGCCCAGCCGCAGTCGACGAAGAACACGACGTCGTAGGCGAGGCCGAGCCCCCAGTTCATGTCGGCGTGCGTCCACGTCGACGGCGAGAGGAGCCCGGAGAAGTCGCTCGCGTGGGGCACGAAGTCGGGGAGGCGCTGCTTGACGTAGCCCCACCACGCGGCGGCCTGCTCCCACGCGGGCCCCTTGGGCACGGTGAACTTGAAGGGCGGGAGGTTCTTGTGACGCATCCACGCGTCGGCGATCGCGTTCGCGTGACCCGAGAAGAAGCCCGTCATCAGCGGCGTGAAGAAGCCCTTCACCGCGATGGCGAGCACGGTCGTGCGAACGCGCGGGTTCTTGATCCGCCGCCAAGCCTCCCGCGGGCGGAGGCCGCGCGCGACGAGGATCACCGCAGAGAGCGGGAGGAGGAACTGCGCGACGCCGCCGGCCTCGTGGCGGGCGAGCTGCGCCAGGCGCCGCAGCGGGCCTACGCCGAGTGAGTCCGAGCGCAGGAGCGCGAGCAAGAGGGTCGCGACGACGAGGCCGCCGACGATCCTCCACTCGAGCGCCGACAGGACGTCGCGATAGCTGCGCTTCGCGAGGATGAGGAGGTGGAGCCCGCCGTCGCGCATCGCGTAGCGGAGGCCCTTGAACTTCTGGAGCGTCGCCTTGACGTAGAAGAGCCCGATCGCGAGCCACCCGACGAACGCCGCGGTGTAGAGCGGCCGCCACGGCGCGAACTGCTGCCCGAGGTAGTAGGGATGCTGCGTATAGAGGAGGAGCAGCGCCGCCATCACGGCGGTGATCGCGGTCCAGCGGTACGTCGTGCGCTGCCAGATCGTCGGCGGCGGCCTCCGCGCCGGAGGCGTGTAGGGCGGCGTCTCGCTCACGTGCGAGATGGATAACGCGTTTCGGCTCGGCTTGTCGCCCCCTTCGACCCGAGCGGCCGTGCAGAGCTTACTTGAGGCTCGCGGTCTCGTTGCCTCGGGGGCGCTCGACCGTGCCGAGATCGACGTACGCGCGGTCGACCATCACCACGAACGGGCGCTCTTCGAAGGTGATGTTGCCCTTGCCGTCGTGGTCGACGATCGAGAGCTTGCCCATGCCGTAGCCCATCGGTCCGCGCGAGTAGTAGTGCGCCTGGAGCGTGTAGGGATACGCGCGCTTCTCGCGCGGCCCGCGGATGGTGAAGCACTCGGGGCCGTAGCCGGTCGTGACGTCGGCGTAGAGCTCTCCGCCCGAGGGCAACGTGCGCGCGCCGTAGTACGCGTGACCGCCCCGGCCGTCGTGGATGTGGAAGTCGACGTCGTTGGCGTCGGTCTCCCAGTTGAGGACGAAGCGCAAGCTCGGACCCGACTCCGGCGTGCCGCCGGCCTCGCGGAGCTTCGTCATGATCTCGGCGTGACGCGCGGGCGCCGCGGCGGCCCACGCGGAGGCGATGAGACCGAGGTCTTCCTTCAAGATGCGGTCGACGCCCGCGAAGCGGCCCGAAGGATACGAGCGCATCGCGCCGCGCTTCATCGCCTCGAAGGCCTTCTCGTGCTCGCCCGCCTTGAGGAGGGTGAACGCGTACAGCCGGTGCGACGCCGGGTGATCGGGGCGCTGCTCCGCCGCCTTGCCGTACGTGTCCGCCGCGAGGCGGATGGCGACGGGATCGGAGAGGCGCTCGAGGCGCTCGCCCGCGAAGCGACGCGAGTCGGCGCGGAACGAGAAGAGCTCGAGGATCGATCCGTACGCGCGCGCGGCGGTCTTGACGTCGCCGCGCGCTTCGTAGGCCTCGCCGAGCGCGACGAACGCCATCACGTCGCCGGGCTGATCGGCCTGCCAGCGCTTGGCTTCGTCGAGCGCGCCGTCTTTGTCGGCGTTCGCGAGGCGCTCCATCACGATCTTGAAGCGGCCCTCGTAGGGCAGCGCCTTCGGGACGTTGCGGTTCTGGTCGTTGTCGGCGATCGCGCCGCCGCCGGAGCTCACGAAGTCGAACGACGCGGTGAAGCGCGCGTCGCCGGTGCCCGGCGCGGGGAACGTCACCGTCTTGAACGCCTGGGTGACGCACCGATCGAGCGGCTCGCTGAGCGCTCGCGTGGCGACGACCGACTTCACCTCGCCGAGCGGGCCCACGACGACGCGGAGCTCCATCGATCCGCGGAGCGACGGCTGCGTCTGGAGCTGACGCGTGTAACATTCACGCATCTTCGCGGTCTGTCCGCGCAGCACGCGCTGGACCTCGCCCTGGCTGATGCCGCCGTCGACGACGAGCGCGCCCTGACGAACTTGACCCGTCGCCGCCGTGGTCGTGTGCGCCGCGAACGGATCGGCGGGATCCATGTTCGGACGCGGCGTGGGCGAAGGACCGCGCGTCGGCGCGCGGAAGGCGCCTGAGGCGGCGGGCGCGGCCTGCGCCGGCGGCGGCGCCGGAATCGTGAGCGGCACGGGCGCGCGAACCGCGCCGCCGGCGGCGCGTCCGAGCCCCGCGGCGCCCGCGACCTCGCCCGCGGATCCGCCGACCAGGCCGCTCACGTCGGCGGCGCGGCGATCGCGCGAGAGATCGTCGACGGCCGCGCTGCGCTCCGCGCGAGGCTCTTCGGCCGGAGCGTCGGCGCGGTTCTGATTCCGACCGACGCCGTCCTCGTCGGCATCCGCGAGCGCGCCGCCGGCTCGTGGGCCGCCGGAAGGCGGCGCGAGCCCGGGCGCGGCGGCCGAAGCGAGCGGTGCGGTCGTCGCCATCGGCGTCGCCGCGACCGCGCTCTCCGTCGCCGTCGTGGGGGCTTGCGCGGCCTTGCGCCTGCCGAACCAACCCTCGCCGTCGACGTTGCCCTTGTTCTTCTGCGCCTCGAGCCGCGCCTGCTTCTCTTCCCACGCGCGCGGCTCGCGATCGAGCGCGATGCGCCCGTCGCGCACGGTGAGGATGTCGACCGTCGCGTTGCGATCGATGCCGAAGCGGGCGTAGTCCGCGTCGGTCTCGAGGACGAGCATCGCGGTGTGCGGGCTGAGGACGCGATGCTGGGTCGAGAGCGAGATGATCTGCCGCTTCGTCGCGGCCGCGTCTTCCGTCGGCGCGTCGATGAGGCTCTGGATCTTCGCCTGCGCCCACGCGCGCTCGACGAGCGGACGATCGCTCGTCCTCAGATCGGGCGAGAACGACTGCGTGCCCACGTCGATCTTGAGGGGCGCGGCGTCGAGCTTCGCGTAGACCATCACCTCGTCGCCGGCCTGGAGGCCGTCGAGCGTCTTCGGCCACGACCACGACGCCCCGGCGACCGTGACCGGAACGCCCGAGCTCGTCGCCTCGCCGAGGCGTCGCGCGAGCGCGTCGGCGCCGAGCTTCGCGTCGAGGACGACGCCGTCTTTGTCGAGCACGCCGCGCACCACCGTGCGGAGGAACGCGTCGTCGCGGATCCCGCCCATCGCGATCGCGTCCATGCGCTCGACGC
>JAHBWD010000027.1 GCA_019637175.1 Labilithrix sp.
GCTTCGTCATGGCGCTCGGCATTGCAGCGCGCGTGCCTGTCGCTCGATCCCTCGATTTGCCCGCAAAAATGGCCACGGCCGCCGGGCATCCTGTGCCGGCGGCCGCGCGCGGGGTGATCTTCGTGTCCTAGGACGTTCGTGTCACTTGGCGACCTCGGCGGGGTGCTCGTCGGCGATCTCGGGCGCAGCCTCGCGATCGAGCTTCTCCGCGGGCTCCTTGGCCGTCACGCTCTCGAGATCTTCGTGCCGCGACTGGATCGGCGTCGGGCGCGGCGGCCACGCCGTGACGTAGCGCGGGGTCTCTCCCGGCCCGCTCGCGTCGATCCACGACACGTGCCCGGCGCCGGGATCGCGCACGTCGAGGTGCACGAAGGAGCTGTTGGGGTAGTAGCCGCAGCCGGTGTCTGTGAGCGTCTTGCAGAACGAGACCACGTCTTCGTTCTTCGTGCCCTCGATGCGGAAGTCGATCGCGCGGCCGGTCGCGTGCATGCTGCCCACCGACATCGGGCGATAGCCCGAGACGATGGAGAGCTTCATCGGCGAGCCCGCCTTGCCGAAGTGATCCGCGAGGAGCTGGATGCGCATCGCGAGGCGCTCGTCGACGCGACGCACGCCGGGAGCGAGCTCGGCGCCCTTCTTCTGCGCGAGCTCGGCGATCGGCGTCGTCGGGCGCGCGGCGCTGCCCGGTCGCACGAGGACCGAGAGGTGCTCGATCGCGAGCGGCGCGAGCGTTCCGTCACACTTGGTGAGCGCGAACGTCTCGATCTCCGGGCCGCGGATGATCTCGATCGGATCTTTCGCGCAGCGCTTGGCGTCCGGCTTGGGCTCGGACTTCGACTTGCCGCGGATCCGCGCGACGAGCTCGGCAAGCTCCCCGTCGCGCTCGAGTTTGCCGTCGTCGGGCTCGCTCTTCTTCTCGACGGCCTTGCGCGCGCCCTTCTCCTTGCTCGAGACCTTGGTCAAGGCGGCGCGCTCGGCGGGGAGCTTCGGCAGGTTGCCCGGCTTGGCGTGGGCGGTCTTTCCGTGCTCGACCTTCGACGTCATCGACGCGGGCATGACGTGCACGCCCTTCTCGATCTTCGGCTCTTTGTGCCCCGCGCCCGACGTGTCGACGCCGTGCGCGTGGTGGACGATCGGCTTGAGCGAGGGCTTCTTCGTGTGCTTGACGTGGACGATCGGGTTGTCCTTCTTGGAGCCCTTCTCGACCTTCGAGGCCTTCGAGGCCTTCTCGACCTTCTTGTGCTTCACGACCTTCACCGCGGCCGGCTTGGCGTGAGACGACTTCTCCGGGCTCGCCATCGCGGCGAGAGGCGCGATCGCGATCGCGAGGGCTACGAACGAGGAAACCACGGGCTTCATCACGTCCTCCTCACCGTCTGGGGTCACCGGGGTAAACCGTCCCAGATGGCTGTAGCGCATAACCTCCTACATCCGCCCACCCTGGGCCAAACGATCGGCGTTTCTTTTTTTGCCCTGCCGATCCGCAGCCCGCGTAAACGCGCCGTTCGATGACGCCGGCCGAGTTCGAGCAGCGCTTCCGCGCCCTCGTCGCGGCGCACGCGCAGGGCACCGGGAACGTCGGCTGCCTCGCGTGCGAGCGATGCGAGCGCTGCAGCGACTCCACCTTCCTCAAAGATTGCCGGAACGTCGCGCGATCGAACTACTGCACCGACTGCGTCGACAGCACCGAGTGCTCGCACTGCACCTCGTGCACCGCGTGCCTCGCGTGCTCGCACTGCGAAAAATGCGATCGGTGCGTCCAAAGCGCGTACCTCGTTCGCTGCGTCGGCATGAGCGGATCGACGTACTGCTTCGGCTGCGTCGGGCTCTCCAAGAAGGACTTCCATATCTTGAACGAGCCCTACGAGCGGCAGGCGTACTTCGCGAAGGTCGCCGAGCTGCGCCAGAAGCTCAGGATCTGATGCGCGCCGTCGTGCAGCGCGTCGCCTCGGCGAAGGTCGAGGTCGCGGGCGAGGTGGTCGGCGAGATCGGCCGCGGCCTCCTCGTGTATTTGGGCGCGGGCAAGGCCGACACCGACGCCGATCGGGCCTACGTGCTCTCGAAGGTGCTCGGCCTGCGGATCTTTTCGAACGACGAGGGGAAGATGGACCTCGGCGTGGAGGACGTGAGCGGCGCGCTGCTCGTCGTCAGCCAGTTCACGCTCTACGGCGACGTTCGCAAGGGGCGAAGGCCGAGCTTCGACGGCGCCATGGGGCCCGCCGAAGCGGAGCAGGCGTACGAGAGCTTCGTCCGCGAAGCGCGAGCGCGCGGCATCACGGTCGCGACGGGGCGTTTCCGCGCCGACATGAAGGTCGCGAGCGTGAACGACGGCCCGGTCACGATCTGGATCGACAGCGAAAAATCCGCCTAAATTAGGGGCGTGAGCGAGGAACGAGCGCGCGAGGAGCACGTGGCCGCGGCCGAGGCCGCCGAAGCCGAAGCCGAAGCCGACGCCGACGCGAGCGGCGACGCGCTCCCTCCCGACGCGATCTTCGACGCGCTCTGGGGGCGCGTCCTCGAGGCGTGGGACGAAGACAAACCCCACGAAGCGGCCCTCAAGTACGCCCTCGCCAACGGAATGCTCCCGGAGATCGCGGGCCGGTACCGCAAGCTCAAAGACGATCCCGACAAGAGCGCCCGCGCCCAGCGCAAGATCGACGGCATCGTCATGGCCGCGACGCAGATGATGCTGGCCACGAAGACCCCTCCGCGCACGAAGGTCCCCTGGCAGTGGACCGCGACGGCCTTCGCGATGTTCGCGTTCGTGATGGCGCTCCTCCTCTACAAGCTCCTCCTCCGCTGAGCGCGCTGAGGGCGCTGAGCGCCGAGCCTCACCGGAAGGGGCGAAGGTGTGCCAGGGTGGCACGTAGAAATCGGCACGATGCGCCGTGCGTTCTTGCACGGCCCGCGCGATTTCCGCGGATCCTCGCGCCCTCTCGCCGCGGCCCGCGTCTTGCTCATGCTCGTGCTCGGTCTCCATGATGGCACGATCGACTTCTCTTCTCGCCGTCGCTCCCGTGACACCGAGCTCGGTCTCGGCGGGCTTCGCGGAGCTCGACGATCGACTCTTCGAAGGCCGTCCCGGCGTCATCGTCGTCGTCGCGCCGCCGGATCTTCAGGCCGCGGCGCTCGCGCACGTCGCGCGGCGCCTCCGCGCCGGCGGCGCCCTCCCCGTCGAGGCCGCGCCGCGCGCCGGCGCCCCGCTCTTCCGCGAGATCGCGACGCAGCTCGCCGCCGGTCCGCTCACGACCGATCCCCCCGCGTGCGCCGACGCCATCGCCGAGATCGCGCTCCGGAGGCGCGCGGCCATCGTCGCGCCGCTCCCCGCGGAAGGCACCTGGGACTTCGAGGTCGCCTCCGAGCTCGCGCGCGTCCCCGGGCTCTTGCTCGTGTTCGCGACGTCGAGCGCGTCGGTGCGCGATCCGGCGTGGGGCGCCTCGGTCTTCGAGCTCGGGCGCGGCCTGCACGGCGAAGATCGCCTCCGCTGGTTCGCCGCCGCGGCGCACGAAGCGCAGTCTCGCGTGGAGGGGACCGATCTCGCGTCGCTCGAAGCGTGGTGGCGCGGCGCGTGTCGCCAGGTGGCGCCGGCGGCGCCGTTCGACGTCTCCCCGCGGGCGCGCGAGCTGCTCGTCCTCCTCGCGCTCGTCGGCCGCTCGGTTCCGCGCGAGGCGCTCGGCGCGCGCGCGGTCGACGTCGAAGCCCTCGCCGACGCGAGCGCGGTCGCGACGACCGCGACCCACGTGGCGATCGACGCCGGCCTCGACGCGGCGGCGCTCGAAGCGACGGCCTCGAGCGCGCTCCGCGTCGAAGCGGCCGAGATGATGGGCGGAACCGGCTTCGAACCGTGTCCGTGGCTCTACGCGCGCGCGGCCGAGCTGCTCCTCGCCGCGGGCGACGTCGACGCGGCCGACGCGATGATGACGAAGGCCACGCGCCGCGCCGACGACGCGCGCGCGGCGCTCGAGATCACCGCGCGCTGGCAGGCCGCCCTCGCGCCGCTCGACGGCGGCGCGGGCTTCACGCTGCGGGTCCGCGCCGCCGAGCGCGCGCTCGCGAGCGGTGAAGCGCACGAGGCGCAGCGCTGGTGCGAGAGCCTCTCGGCGATTCGGCCCGGGAGCCCCGAGGTGGGCTTGCTCATGGGGCGCTCGCTCCTCCAGCTCGGCGACGTGGTCGCCGCGCGCGTCGCGCTCTCGCGCGCGATGGCCGCGGCGACGGATCCCGAGACGCGCGCCCAGATCTGCGGCGCGATCGCGGAGGTCGGCTACGTCGCCGGCGATCTTCGGCAGGCGACCGAGCAGGCCGAGAGGTCGATCGAGATGTCGAAGACGGCGTCGAGCCGGCTCGAAGGGCGCAACATCCTCGGCAAGATCCACCTCGCCGCCGCGCGGTGGGAAGAGGCCGACGAGCACTTCGCACAAGACGCGTTCACCGCGCGCGAGCACGGCGACGTGACCGCCGAGCTCCGCGCGCGCCTCAACCGCGCGATCGCGATGATGTCGCGCGGGCGCCTCGAAGACGCGCGCGCGATGCTCGAGCGCGTCCTCGAAGAAGGCGCCGCGCACGGCGAAGATCGCGCGCGCTCGTACGCGATGCGCAACCTCGCGGTCATCGCCTACAGGCAGCACGACTACGGCCGCGCCCTCGCGCTGTGGGACGCCGCGGTCAGCTTCCCCTCCGCGCTCTGCGGGCGCATCACCGCCGCGTTCACCCTCGCGAACCTGGCGGATCTCCGCGTCCGCCTCGGCCTCGTCGATCACGCCGAGCACACGCTCGCGTTCGGGCGGCGCGTGCTCGGCGGGCACGCCGCGCCGGCCACACTCGCGAACTTCGCCGTGGTCTCGGCGCGCGTCGCCCTCGCGCGCGGCGACGTCGTCCTCGCCAAGCGCGAGGCCGATCTCGCGATGGCCAACGCCGAGGCCGCGGGCGACCGCGGCGATCGCCTGCCCGACGCTTACCTCGTCGCCGCGCGCGTCTCGCTCGAAGACGGCGACGTGCACCGCGCAGGCGAGCTCGTCGAGAAGGCTCGAGGCATCGCGAGCAACGATCGGCTCCGCGCCGAGGTCTCGATCGTGGCCGCGCTCCACTGCCGCGCGGCGGGCAAGCCCGCCCTCGAGGTCGCGATGACCGCGCTCGCCATGGCGCGCGCGGCCGACGAAGAGGATCTCCTCGCCGAGACCCACGCGCTCCTCGCGATGGTCCATCGCGACCTCGGCGACGCCGCGAGCTCGGAGGCGCACTGCCGCTGGGCGCTCGGCATCCGCGATCAGGTCGCCGGCGGTCTCCCTCCCGAGATCCGCGCGGCATACCTCGCGAAGCCCGAGATCGTCGCGCTCTCCCGCCTCGCGTCCGCCCTCGCCGGCGACAAAGACGACGACGCCGATCACGACGTCGAGGAGCCGGCCGTCGCGGCGCGGGTGTCTTCGGCGCCGCCGGCGTCGCCTCGCGTGATCGTCGGTGACGATCCTCGCATCCGGAGCCTCTTGCTCGCGATCCGCAAGGTCGCGCGGTCGAACAGCACCGTGCTCATCCGCGGCGAGAGCGGAACGGGCAAGGAGCTCGTCGCCGCGGCGCTCCACCGCGAGAGCCATCGCGCCAAGGGCCCGCTCGTCAGCGTCAACTGCGCGGCGCTCGTCGAGACGCTTCTCCTCTCCGAGCTCTTCGGCCACGAGAAGGGCGCGTTCACCGGCGCCGGCTCGCGCAAGCGCGGCCGCTTCGAGATGGCCGACGGCGGCACGCTGTTCCTCGACGAGATCGGCGACATCTCCCCGCGCACGCAGGTCGCGCTCCTCCGCGTCCTCCAGGAAAAGACGTTCGAGCGCGTCGGCGGCACGACGCCGATCCGCGCGGACGTGCGGATCATCTGCGCGACGCACCGCGATCTCAAGGCCATGGTCGAGCGCGGCGAGTTCCGCGACGATCTCTACTATCGCCTCCAGGGCGTCACCCTCGAGGTGCCGGCGCTCCGCGACCGCATCCGCGATCTGCCGAAGATCGCCGAGCACCTGCTCGCGCGCATCGCGACCGAGCGCCCCGACGCGCCGGCGTCGCTCTCCCCCGAGGCGATCGAGCTGCTCGTTCGCCACCGGTGGCCGGGCAACGTCCGCGAGCTCGAGAACGTCTTGCGAGCCTCGTCGGTCTTCGCCGAGGGCTCGGAGATCACGCTCGCCGACATCGTCGAGAACGTGGCCGATCTCCGGGCGCTCGCCGGTCAGGGGCTCCAGGGCCCGATCTCGCTCCGCTCGGCCGGCCCGGCGCGGGTCGAGGACGCCGACCCGGTGCCCGAGGCGCCGCCGCCTCCGCCGACCGAGATCGTCTACGCGCACGTGCGCCGAGGAACGGTCTCGCTCTCGGACATCAAGCGCCAGATCGAGCAGGACTGCATCACGCGCGCCCTGTCGGAGACGGGCGGAAATATCACGCGCGCCGCGGTGCTCTTGGGCATGAAGAGGCCCAGGCTCTCGCAGCTCGCGAAACAGTATGGCCTTTCGGGATCCTCCGATCAGGGCCTCGAGGCCGAAGACGTCGACGTGGAAGTTGGAGAGGAGAGCGCATGAAGACGGTGCGGGACATCATCGGGTTCGCCCTTCTGGCGGTGCTCACCGGCTGCGCGGCGGAGACGTCGCCGGTCACCGTGCTCGAGCCGGAGGAGAGCATCTCGGCCGCGGCCACCACCGACGAAGCGACGGAGGAGAGCGCCGCTCCCGATCGACTCGAGCAAGCCGTGACGGCGCCTCGCCATGGCGACCTCACGCAGTGCGCGAGCTGCGGGCCGGGCCCGCAGCCGTGGTATCGCACCGAAGGGCGCTGACCCTCAGCCGCGCGCGAGGCGGGCGGCGAGCGCCATCGCTTCTTCCATCCCACGCGCGTCGGCGGTGCCCTTGCCGGCGCGATCGTAGGCCGTGCCGTGGTCGACGCTCGTGCGGACGATCGGCAGGCCGAGCGAGACGTTCACCGCCTCGCCGAAGCCGAGCAGCTTCATCGGGATGGTCGCCTGGTCGTGGTACATCGCGACCACCGCCGCGAAGCGGCCTCCGGCGGCGAGACGAAACGCGCTCTCGGCCGGCACGGGGCCCTCGAGATCGACCGCGAGCTTCGCCGCGGCGATGCGCGCGCGGCCCTTCGCGATGCCGGGCGCGATCGCGCGCGCCTCTTCGTGCCCGAGGAGGCCGCGCTCTCCGGCGTGAGGGTTGAGCGCAGCGATCGCGACGCTCGGACGCGCGCCGCGCTTCGAAGAGCGAAGCCGATCGACGAACGCCGCCGTCCAGAACGCGGCGCGCGCGACCTCGGCGGGCGTGATGGCGCGAGGGACGCGCGCGATCGGAAGGTGCGTCGTCACGAGCGACGTCGTCAGCCGCTCGGTGTAGAACGCCATCGTCACCTCCTTCGCGCCGAGGCGCGACGCGAGGTGCTCGGTGTGACCGCGGAAGCGCTTCGCCGCGCCGCCCGATCGCGCGATCGCGTCCTTGCTCACGGGGCCGGTCACGAGCGCGTCGGCCTCGCCGCGCGCGACGAGATCGGTCGCGGCGTCGATCCACGCGAGCTGGGCCGCGCCCGACGCGCGCGTCGGCTTGCCCGGCCTTCGGTCGGCGGCGGCGAGCGAAGCGCGCGGCTCGAGGACGGGGATCCCTTCGCCGCGCGCCCACGCCTCGGCGACCGAGCGCACGCGCACGACGAGCGCGGGATCGACGCCGCGCGTGCGCGCCGCGGCGCGGATCGCGCCGAGATCGCCGACGAGCAGGATACGCGCGCCGCGATCGCGCCTGCGCATCGCTCGCGAGGCGACGACCGCGACCTCCGGACCGATGCCCGACGGACAGCCGACGCTCACGGCGAGCCGCACGCGTTCGCCCTTCATCTCGCCTTCTCCGTCCCGAACGGCAGCGGGAGCTTGTAGCCGGCGCCGCGCAGCGTCTCGAGGGGAAAGGCGTCGCCGAGCTTCATGCGGAGCCGCCTCACGTGGATGTCGACCGTGCGCGGCCCGCCGTCGTAGCGCGCGCCCCAGACGCGCGCGAGGAGCGACTCGCGGGAGAACACGCGACCGCGATGCTGGGCGAGGAACGCGAGGAGGGCGAACTCCTTCGCGGTGAGCGCGATGGGGCGCCCGTCGACGAGCACCTCGTGGGAGGCGCGGTCGACGACGAGGGATCCGACCTTGACCCGCTCTTCGGTCGCGAACTCGCTGCGCTTCCACTCGAGCTGGCGGATGCGCGCGTAGAGCTCCGACGGCGTGCACGGCATCACGATGAAGTCTTCGAACCCGCTCGACGGGTCGACGCGGCCGATCTGTCGCGGCGAGACCGCGACGATCGCGGGCGTCTCGGTGAGCTCGGCGGTCTTGCGGACGGCGCGGAGCGCCGCGACGGCGAGATCGGGGCGTTCGCCGGCCTCGATGACGATCGCGCGCGCGACGGCGCCCTCTTCGTCGAAGAGCGACGCGCCCTCGTCCCAGAGATCGAGCGTGCGCACGTCGGCGCCGAGCGTTCGAAGGAGCGTGGCCGCCCCTTCGGGGCTCTCGAGATCGGGGCCGTGGCCGATGACGACGACGAACGCGGACAATCCGCGTCCTTCCTACACCAGACCGAGCGTGCCAGTCGATGTGCCTTCCTCGCACCCTGGCCGGCGAGGTCGGGCGATCCAATCCATGGCGCAAGTATCTAAAATAACGACCAAATATAGTGTCGCAGGTCGCGCACTGGCACGTCCTTTTGCGGCACGGTAGATCTCGCCCGACCATGCGGCTCGCTCCCTTCGGTCGCGCTCTGCTCGTCGCCGTCGTGTGTCTCGCGTCCGCGTGCGGCAGCGAGAGCGACCCCGGCGGAGAGGCCGCGCTCGCGCCGCTCGCGATCCCCGAAGGCTGCCAGCCGCTGCTCGTCGAGGCGACCGGCGCGCCGCCGGAGACGAGCGCGTGCCTCGCGCCCTATCCCTCCGACTTCCATCGCGCGGGCGATCGCGTCGCGCTCCGCGGCGCGGCGCGGCCGCGCCTGCCGAGCGGCGAAGAGAGCGATCCGCACGACGTCGGCGTCATCGACGGCGCGTCGACGATCCCGACGATCGTCGGCGCGCTCTCGGGCGACGTCGTGCGCGACGGCTTGCCCGGCGTCATGGACGATCCTTCGGCGAGCGCGCGCGCGGAGAGCGCGACGCTCCTCCTCGAGGCCGACACCGGCGCGTTCGTCCCCCACTACGCCGACGTCGTCGCGCGCGGAGACGGATCGCGCAGCCCCGTCATCTTGCGCGCGTTCTCCCCGCTCAGGCCCCAGACGCGCTACGTCGCGGCGATCGCCGGCGCTCGCCTCGAGGGAGGAGCGATCGCGACGGCGCCCGAGGGGTTTCGCCGCCTGCGCGACGGCGCGACGCTCGGCGATCCCGCGCTCGACGCGATCGCGCCGCGCTTCGACGCCGAGGTGTTCGCGCCGCTCGCGCGCGCCGGCGTCGCCCGCGAGCGCCTCCAGCTCGCGTGGGACTTCACGACCGGCAGCGCCGAACGACCGAAGACCGACATGCTCCGCGTCCGCGAGCTCACGCTCGCGTGGCTCGACGCGAACGCGCCCGCGGCCCGCGTCGTCGGCAGCCGCTCGGGCAGCGCTCTCGTCGCGCGGCTGCTCGACGTCGAGATCGACGTGCCGCTCTTCCTCGATCGGGCCGAGCCCGGAGGGCTGCTCTTCCGCGACGGCGCGGGCGCCGTCGCGCAGAACGGCACGACGACGGTGAGGGTGCTCGTCGTCGTCCCGAAGTCGATCGAGAGCAAGGCCGAGCCCGCGCGCCTGCTCGGCTACGGCCACGGCTTCTTCGGCGGCACCGCCGAGCTCGAGGGCGACGCCGCGCTCACGATCGCCGGCCGCACCTCGTCGATCCTCTACGGCGTCGACTGGTGGGGGATGTCGAACCCCGATCTGTCGCTCGTCACCGACGCGCTCGCGACGAGGCCCGCGCACACGGCCGACTTCGCCGAGCGCGCGCATCAGGCGATGGCCAACTGGATCGTCGCGACGGCGGCGATGCGCGGACCGATGACCCGCGCGCCCGAGCTCCAGCGCGCGGGCCAGCCGATCTACGACCCTTCGTTCGTCGCCTACTTCGGCGCGAGCCAGGGCCACATCCTCGGCGGCACGCTCGCCGCGCTCTCGCCCGACTTCTCGCGCGTCGTGCTCAACGTCGGCGGCGGCGCGTTCACGCACCTCATGCCGCGCTCGCTCAACTTCGGTCCGTTCGCGATCCTGCTCGGCGCGGTCTTCCAGGATCCGCTCACCGTGCAGTCGTTCATCGCGATGTTCCAGCGCCCGCTCGATCGGATCGATCCCATCACGTGGGCGCCGCACGTCACCGACGCGAAGCTGCCGCGGAGCCCGGACGATCGCCGCGTGCTCATGCAGATCGGGCTCGGCGACGCGCAGGTGCCGAACGTCGGGAGCTTCCTCCACGCGCGCGCGCTCGGCTTGCGGCTCGTCACGCCGTCGCCCGCCGACGTCTTCGGTCTCTCCCCGGCGGAGGAAGGCGCGCCCTCGGCGCTCTCCCTCTACGACTTCGAGGTCGACACCACCGGCTACGCCGAGGGCAAGCCGGTCTCGCCGAACCCGGTGCACGCGAGCGTTCGCGTCAACGCGGCGGCGCTTCGACAGATGGAAGCGTTCGTGAAGCCCGGCGGCACGATCCTCCACGCGTGCGACGGCCCCTGCGACCCGGAGTGATCACCCAGCGATGATCGTGCCCTCGCGATCGTCCTCGCCGCTGATCTCGTCGAGGCTCGCGAGCGCGGTGCGCAGCTCCTCGCGGAGCACGCGCGCGTTGGCGTGACGGCGGACGGGATCGGTCGCGATCGCCTTCATGACGACGTCTTCGACGACGGGATCGATGTCGGGCAGGAGCTCCGAAGGCCTCCGCGGCGGCTCGAGCGTCTTCTTCACGAAGAGCTCCGCGAGCGACTCGGCCGCGTGAGGGAACGCGCCGGTCAGGCATTCGAAGAGCGTCACGCCGAGCGAGTACAGATCGGTGCGCGCGTCGAGCGACTCGCCGCGCGCTTGCTCGGGCGACATGTACGCCGGCGATCCGCAGAGCATGCCGCCGAGCGTGAGCTCGCCCTGATCGGGATCGGGATCGCGGAGCTTGGCGAGCCCGAAGTCGCAGACCTTCACGAGGTCGTAAGGGTTGCCGTCGTCGTCGCGGTGCGGAATGAGGACGATGTTCTCGGGCTTGATGTCGCGGTGGAAGATCCCTTCGTCGTGCGCGAACGCGAGCGCGCTGCACACCTGCATCGCCAGCTCGAGGGCCTTGCGCGGGCGGAGCTTGCCTTCGCTCGCGAGGATCGCCTCGAGGCTCTGGCCCATCAGGAGCTCCATCACGAGATAGAGGAGGCCGTCCTTCTCCTGACCGAAGTCGATGACGCGCGTGACGTTGAGGTGCTCGAGCTTGCTCGCCGCGCGCGCCTCCGCGGTGAAGCGGCGAACGAACTGCATCTCGCCCCGGTTCTGGGCGTGCAGGATCTTCACGGCCACCGGCCGCTTCAGATCTTCGTGCGTCGCGCGGAACACCGCGGCGGCGGCGCCGCTGCCGATGGTCGATTCGATCCGGTACTTGCCCGCGATGAGACGGCCGGTCAGATCGCTACCGCCCTCCGGTCGCGCGACCGGGCCGCTGCGGCTCGGCGTGTAGGGGGCGGCCGACTGCGGGACCGACGAGGAGATCGGCGCGACCGAGAGCGGAGGCTCGGACGACGGCGGCAACGAGACGGGGGCGACGCTCGCGATCGCGCCGAAGCGAAGGGCCACCGGCATCTCGGACACCGCGCCCGGCACGAGGCTCATGGGATCGACGATGGTGCCGTCGGTCTCGAGATCGAACGGGACCGCGGCCGGATCGTCTCCGGACGGGGGCACGGTCTTCGAGGGCTCGTCGAGGCGCTCGACCAGCGCGAGGATCGCGGCCATCTGCGGACGGGTCACTGGGCGCACGTGGAGGGGAAAGCCGCCCGCTTCCTCCCGACCGGCCGGATCGGCGAGGAGCAGGATCGGATCCTCGCCAGGGATCTCGAGCTCGAGCAGGTGCTGCCCCGCCTCTGCCGGAGCGGCCTCGAGCGCAACGATTTCCACCTCGTGGCGAAGAGCCCCTCGGAGCACCCTGGCCGCGTCCCGCCCGTCGCGGAGCACGGCGCGAAGGCGAGGGAGGGCCATCGCGCGATGCTACCTCGAAAGGGCGTGGGGGCGCGTCTCACTCTCGACTATCCCTAAAGAGATGGTTCGTCGGGCGGGCGGGGTTACGTGCACATTCCAAGTCCGGTGCTAGAGTTGCGCCCTCGGATGATGCTCGCGCCCACGCCGCGGCTGCGCCAGCGCACGCCTGCCCCCGCTCCTCGTGGCAAGCGAACGCTCGCGTCCATCCTCCGCGAGCACGGGGGTCTCGAGAGCGCGGTCGCCGTCGACCTCGTGTTCGAGATCTGCGACGCCCTCACGCGCGCGCACGCGGAGGGGGTCGTCCACGGCGATCTCGGCGCGCATTGCGTGCGGCTCGCGTGGCCGCCGGATCCCCTCGCCGGCCTCGGCGAGGTCGAGATCTTCTCGCTCGGCGACGACGCCGACCGCATCTCGATGATCACCGCGCGTCCGAACGGCGCCTGGTCGATGGAGAAGAGCGCGACGTTGGCTCCGGAGCAGCGCGTGGTCGGTCAGCGCGTCGATGCGCGGGCCGACGTGTGGGCGGTCGGCGCGCTCGTCCGCACGATGCTGCGGGGCGATCCGCCGCGCACCCTCCAACCGCTCGTCGCCGCGTGCCTCGCGCCCGATCCAGCAGAGCGGCCGCAGACGATCGAAGAGGTCGCCGAGAAGATCGCGTCGTACGCGTCGTCGCCTCCCGATTGTTATGCGCGCCTCGCGCACTGGCGCGCGACGATCTTCAACCGGGCGGCGGTCGAGAAGGCCGAAACGACCGCGGCGGCGATCGCGCTCGAGCGCCTCGATCGCTTCGCGCTCGATCGGGCGCGCGGGCCACACGCCTCGGAGCTCGCCGACGTCGCCGACGTCGAAGACGACGACGACGCCATGCCGACGACGCTCCACGCGTCGGCGTACGAGAACGAGGGCGGCGTGCCCCTCGCCGCCTCCGAGCTCTCGCCGCTCATCACCCCGCAGCCGGTCATGAGCCCGCTCGCGACGCCGGCGGCGATCCCCTCGGGGTTCCTCGCGCCGCCCGAGCCTTCGCAGCGGGAGCTGCCCGCGCCGGCGCCGCAGCGGCGCAAGGGCCTCTTGCTCGGCGTCGTCGTCTTCGCGGCGATCGCGTGCGTCGTCCTCGGCATCACGACGGGGTTCGTCGCGACGCGAAGCGTGACGGCCGTGACCGCGACCGAGAGCGCGCCCAGCGCCGAGCTCGCGCCTCCGCCCGTCGCGGCGCAGCCGCCGCGCGAGGCCGACGCCGTTCCGACGATCACGCCGGCGTCGCTGCCCGAGGCGCCGATCCCGACGTTCACGCCGGCGTCGCTGCCCGAGGCGCGCGCTCGCCGTCGGTGAGCGACGTCAGACCTTCGTTCCGCCGACGGTGATCGAGCTGATCTTGATCGTCGGACAGCCGACGCCGACGGGGACGCTCTGACCGTCTTTTCCACACGTCCAGATGCCGTCCGAGGTCTCGACGTCGTTGCCCAACATCGCGACCTTGCGGAGCACGTCGGGCCCGTTGCCGATCAGGTTCACGCCCTTGAGCGGCGCGGTGATCTTCCCGTCTTCGACGAGGTAGCTCTCCGTGAGGGAGAAGACGAAGTCGCCGTTCGAAATGTCGACCTGACCGCCGCCGAACTTCTTGGCGAAGATGCCCTTCTTCACGGTCCGCAGGATGTCTTCGGGATCGTGCGGGCCGCCAAGCAGGATGGTGTTCGTCATGCGCGGCATCGGCGCGCACGCGAAGCTCTCGCGCCGGCCGTTACCGCTCGGACCGAGCTTGAAGTGGTGCGCGCTCAAGCGATCGTGCATGTAGCCGACGAGCTTCCCGTTCTCGATGAGGACGCTCGAGCGCGGCTCGTTGCCTTCGTCGTCGACGTTGATCGATCCGCGTGACTGGAGGAGCGTGGCGTCGTCGACGACGGTGCAGCCCTCGCTCGCGACCATCTGACCGATCTGACCCGCGTAGTTGCTCGTTCCCTTGCGGTTGAAGTCGGCCTCGAGGCCGTGGCCCACCGCCTCGTGCAGGAGGATGCCGCTGTCGCCGGGGGCGAGCACGACCTCCATCTGCCCGGCGGGCGCCTCCTCCGCGTCGAGCATCAAGATCGCCTGCTCCGCCGCCTTCGTGGCGTGCCACTCCGGCGACTTGCCGTCGAAGTATCCGATCGTCGTGCGACCGCCTCCGCCGGAGCTCCCTTCCTGACGCTTTCCGTCGCGCTCGGCGATGACGCGGACGCCGAAGCGCATGAGCGGCTGCACGTCGCGCGCGAGCTTGCCGTCGCTCGTGACGACGAGGATCTCGCGGATCTCTTCGGCGAAGGAGCACTCGACCTTGACCACGCGCGGATCGTGCGCGTGCGCGGCCGCCGCGGCGCGCTCGAGGATCTTGCGCTTCTCCATCCCCGGAACGTCGAGCGTGACCCGGTCGAGGTCGTAGCGGCTCGGCAGCGATCGCACCTCGACCTTCTGGGGCGCGGGCGCGCCGCCGCCCGACGCGATCGACGCGGCGGTGTCGGCCGCGCGCTTCATCGCGTCCCAGTCGAGCTTCTCGGTGTACGCATAACCCGTCGCATCGCCCTGCTGAGCTCGGACGCCGAGCCCCATCGAGACGCCGCGCGAGGCGCTCTTCAGGATGCCCTCGTCGAAGACGAGCCCGCCCGCCGCCCTGTACTCGAAGAAGAGGTCGGAGTAGTCAGCGCCGCGAGAGAGCGCGACCGCGAGGAGCTTCTGCGCGATCTGCTCGTCCACTTCGCTCGCGCCACCCGGACCGAACGGTGCCTTGTAGAGGGCAGAATGGGTCGGCATGCGCCGCAACGTAGCCGCGAATGACGCGAGGAGCCAGAGTCGCCGGCTCGCGCTTCGCGCCGCGACACCGCGCCGCCTACATCGGCCCCAGCTCGCTCGCGAGCGGCGCCACGACCTCAGGCGTGCCCGCCGGCGCGCAGCGCCGGTTCGCCGAAGGCGAGCACGCCGCGCGAAGCGTCACCTGGCGGGGGAGGCTCGCCGCGGAGCGGTGAGGGGGCCGCCAGGCCCCACCAGCCGATTGTAGGCAAGCCGGCAGAAGTAACGCTATTCTCACGGCTGACACGACAGTCACCCGAGCCTCGCTTTTGTCTTTCCGCTTCAGATCGCAACACCCCGCGCCCCGATCCTCCGATCGGAGAGGAAGCCCTCGTCAACGTGGCGATTAATCGCGACAAGGTGCTCGAGGCCGCCCAGAAGTTCGTCGAGAAGAAGAAGTACGACAAGGCGGTCCAGGAGTATCAGAAGCTGATCGATGCAGATCCGAACGACGCTCGGACTCTGCTCAAGGTCGGCGATCTGCAAGCCAAACAAGGCCTGCACGGCGACGCGATCTCCACGTACGAGCGCGTGGGGCGCCTCTACGCGACGCAGGGCTTCGCCCTCAAGGCCATCGCGGTCTACAAGCAGATCCGCGAGATCATCGCGAAGCACGTTCCGCAGCTCGAAGAGCGCTACGGCCACATCACGCCGATGCTCGCCGAGCTCTATCAGCAGCTCGGCCTGACGAGCGACGCGCTCGCCGCCCTCGACGAGGTCGCCACGCGCCTCCAGCGGCAGCAGAAGGATCCCGAGGCGATCGAGGTCTTCCGGAAGATCGTCGAGCTCGATCCGACGAACCCGCTGCCTCACCTGCGCCTCGCCGAGGCGCTCTCGCGCGTGAAGGACACCGACGGCGCCGTCTTCGAGTTCAAGACCGCCGCCTCGCAGCTCGCGGGGATCGGCCGGCGCGACGACGCGCTGAAGGTGCTCGAGCGCCTGCTCCATCACCGCCCCGACGCCGAGCAAGCGCGCGTCTGCGCCGAGCTCTATCTGTCGCGCGGGCAGCCGCAAGACGGCATGCAAGCGCTGTCGAAGCTGCAGATCTGCTTCCAGGCCAACCCCCGCGACTTCGACACGCTGTCGCTCCTCGCGCGCGCGTTCAACGCGATCGGCCAGGGCACCAAGGCGATCGAGGTGCAGAAGGAGATGGCGCGCGTCGCGCGAGACGCGGGCAAACAGGATCTGTTCCGCGAGATCGTCGAGCGCCTCATGCGCGTCGCGCCGCAAGACGACGGCGTGCGCAAGCTCGCTTCGCAGTCGGGCTCGGCCTCTGCCTCCGCGCCGGCGTACGGCAGCGCGGCGATGCAGGAGTCGGGCGGATATCCGGCGGCGCAGCAAGGGCACGGCCCGCCGCCGATGCCGCCGCAGCAAGGTTACGGCCAGCAAGCGGGCTATCCCTCGCAACAGAACCCGGCGTTCGCCGCGACGCAGCTCCAGCAGCCGCAGTCGTTGCCCCGGCCGGTCACCGCCGCGCAGTTCCCTCCGTCGACGCCGCAAGTCTCCGAGCCGGAGGCGGACCTCGAAGAGGTCGACGAGCTCTCGTACGAAGAGGTCGACGCCGAAGAGGTCCTCGACGAGGTCGCGCAGGCCGAGGCCTACGAAGCCGCGAGCTACGAAGATCCGAACGCCGCCGAGCAGTACGAAGAGGCCGTCGAGTACGCCGAGCCCGACGTCGCGCAGGAAGAAGAGATCGAGCCCGCGCCCGACACCACGGAGCAGATCCACAAGGCGCTCGCCGACGCGAACGCGTTCCGCCGCGTGCGCCTCTACAACAAGGCGCTCGAGACGCTGCGCGGCGGCCTCGAGGTCGAGCCGCGCTCGATGGACCTGCACGAGGTCTATCGCGACATCTTGATCGAGTCCGGGCAGACCGACGAAGCCGTCCAGGAGATGCTCGTCATCGCCACGCTGTACATCGACTCGCTCGACGGCGATTCGGCGGCGCGCGCGCTCCAAGACGTGCTCGCCTTCGATCCGCAGAACGCGCGCGCGATCGAGATGCTCCAGGAGCTCGGCTACGAGATCGTCGACGAGAACGAAGAGGGCGCCTACGCGGAGGGCGTCGCCGAAGGAGGCGAGGCCGAAGCGGTCTACGAGGCCGAAGCCGCCGAGGTGCTGGAGGCCGACGCCTCCGCGGAGATGGAGCCCGAGGTCGAGCGCCTCCCGTCGTACGATCTGGAAGACGCGAGCGCCGCCGAGGCCGCGCGGTACGTCGATGGCGCCGCCGACGAGCTCGCGGGCGGCGACTCGCTCCCGAGCTTCCCGCTCGACGAGCCCGACGCCGACATGCCGCCGGCGTACGCCGCCGAGGCCGAAGAGTCTCCGGCAGACGCAGACAACGATCGGACCGGCTACTTCCAATCGCGTCCGAACCTGACGGCGCCGGTGTCGGCCGCGCCGGTGTCGGCCGCTTCGAGCCGCGAGCTCGAAGACGCGCTCGACGAGGCGGAGTTCTTCTGCTCGCGCGGCCTGCTCGACGACGCGCGCGCGATCCTCCAGGAGCAGCTCGGCCGGCACCCGAACAACCCGCTCCTCCGCGAGCGGATCGCCGAGCTCGACGCGCAGGAGCAGCAGCGCGGCAGCGGCGCGCGCGAGCGCCCGCGCGAGCAGGATCGCAGCTTCGACATCGCCGCGTCGCTCGATGCGCTCGAGAGCCTCGACTACAACGGCATCCAGCCGGCCGAGGGTCACGCCGCGCCCGATCAGCAGGTCGACGTCGAAGAGGTGTTCGCCAAGTTCAAGGAGGGCGTCGCCAAGCAGATCAGCGTCGACGACTCCGACTCGCACTACAACTTGGGCATCGCCTACAAGGAGATGATGCTCGTCGACGACGCGATCCGCGAGTTCGAGGTCGCGGCGCGTGATCCAAAGCGCGAGTGCGTCTGCCGCTCCATGATCGGCATGATCGAGATCGAGCGCGGCCGCCTGAACGAGGCGATCGAGGCGTTCCTGCAGGGGCTCAACGCGCCCATCAAGGATCCGCAGCAGGAGACGGTGCTCTGCTACGAGATCGGCGCGGCCTACGAGGCCAAGAAGATGAGCAAGGAAGCGCTCTCGTACTACCAGAAGGCGATGCGGCGCGACCCCAACTACCGCGACGTGCAGGAGCGCGTGCGGCGCCTCGCCAAGAACGAGCCGAAGGCGCCGATGCGCCAGGCCGCGGTGGGCGCCGACGACGAGTTCGATCGCGCGTTCGACGATCTCGTCTCGAAGGCTTGATCGTCAGAGCGCGTAGCGCGCCTTGAGATCGGCCTCGAGCTTCTCGACGACGCCGGCGGCCGGCTCCTTGACGAGGATGATCTCGGCGATGACGCCGGCGAGGTTCCGCTCGTCTTGGAGGCCGCCGCCGAACGTCCACTCCTTGCCTTGGCTGTCGAAGGCATCGCTGGCGGCGACGGGCGTCGTGGCGGCCTCCACGCCGTTCAGGCGGAAGGCGAGCGCCGTGCTCGTGCGCCACATCGTCATGACGAGGAGCTTGTCGGACTGATCTGCGGCGACGTGCGCGTACTTCTCGCCGAACTTGAGCTGGGCGCCGACGCCGGTGGTGCCGTCGCTGTCGTTGACGAAGAACTTCCCATAGAGGAGCGCCCCGACGGGGACGTCGGCGCCGTTGGTCTTCGACGCGAAGTACGCGCCGAGGCGGCCGCTCGACGACGCCGAGTAGCGACCGACGACGACCAGCGCGAACGAACCGTTGGCGACGTCGTTGGCGCTCGCGTGCGCGAAGACGTACCGGCTGTTCGTGAACTTGACGGCGGGCTGGACGCCGGCGCCCGTCGGATCGTAAACCGCGTCGCCGATCGCGCTCTTGCCGGTGACGCGGTCTTTCCAGTTGCCTGCGACGTCTCCCGCGCCGACCTCGACCTCGCACGCGTCGAAGTGGAACGCGGCGCCCGGCGCGGACACCGTGTTCTTGCAGCGCGATCCGACGGGACCGCCGTCGGCACCCGCGCCGGCGTCTTCCGGAGGGAAGACCGGATCGGCGCCGGTGCAGCTCGCCACGAACGCCAAGCCGCACGCGCTCAGGCCCCACGCGATCGCCTTGCCCCGCATGCCGCGGAGTATACGGTATGCTCCCGTCGATGACACCCGAGGACATCGTCGCGTTCTGGCTCGGTCCGCCGGGCGACCCGCCCCTGGCGAACGCGAAGAAGTGGTGGATGAAGAGCGAGGCCTTCGATCGCGAGATCCGCGAGCGCTTCGAAGAGACGCTCGAGCGCGCCGTCCGCGGCGAGCTCGCCGCGTGGCGCGAGTCGCCGCGAGGGCGCCTCGCGCTCGTGATCCTGCTCGATCAGTTCTCGCGCAACATGTTCCGCGGCACGCCGCGATCGTTCGCCCAGGATCCGCTCGCGCGCGAGATCGCCGAAGAGGCGTTCGCGGCGGGCGACGATCGCGTCCTCGGACCGATCGAGACCTCGTTCCTCCTCATGCCGTTCATGCACGCCGAAGACGTCGTCCTCCAGCGTCGGTGCGTGGAGGAGTTCTCGCGCCGCGCGCTCGACCACCAGCACGAGATCCGCGAGAACTTCGAGAGCTCGGCCAAATTCGCGCGGCTCCACTGCGAGATCGTCGAGAGGTTCGGGCGGTTCCCTCATCGCAACGAGATCCTCGGGCGCGCGTCGACGCACGAAGAGACCGAGTTCCTGAAGCAGCCGGGCTCCTCGTTTTGAAGCGTGACGCCGCGCCGACGCGCGAGGCTCTCCACGAGGCCGCGCTGTCGTACCTGTCGCGATCCGCGGCGACGGCGAGCGCGGTGACGAAGACGCTCGAGCGACGGGTGAACGCGTGGAGGCGTCGAGCGCTGCGCGCCGGAGCCGACGAAGACGAGGTCGAGCGCGACGCGGCTCGGGCGCGCGCGGCGATCGCGATCGTCGTCGAGCGCCTGTGCGAGGTCGGGATCGTGAACGACGCGGCGTACGCCGAGGCGCGCGCGGGCTCGCTCGCGCGCAGCGGGCACTCGCGACGCGCGATCGTCTCTCGGCTCGCGGCCAAGGGCGTCGACGCCGAGATCGTGCGCGAGAAGGTCCCGCGCGACGCGCGCCTCGAGCTCGCGGCGGCGGTCGCCTTCGCCCGCAAGCGGAGGATCGGCCCGTTCGCCCGCGAGCCGGGCCCGAAGCGCTTCGACGAGGACGGCGCCGGCCCGCACGCGAAGGCGCTCGGCGCGATGGCGCGCGCGGGCTTCGACTTCAGCGTGTGCGAGCGCGTGTTGCGGATGGATCTCGACGACGCCGAAGCGCTCCTGCGCGAGCATCGATAGTCACGGGTCGATCGCGACGAGGTACTCGGCCCAGCCGACGCCTCCGCGATCGTCGCGCAGCACGACCCAGAGCCGGACGAGGCCGGGGCTGCTCGGCGCGGTCCACACGTTCGACGTATCGACGCCGTCGGGATCGCTCTCCGTCCGGCCCGTCTGCTCTTCCGCGAAGACGCCGGCGGTCGCATACCACGCGACGGTGATCCCCTCGCGGCGCTCGCGCACGGTCCTCGTGTCGGGGTCGGGCGCGAGATAGCTCTCCGCGCCGCCGCAGCCGCGCGGGACGTTCCGGCAGTCGGCGGCGCAGCTGCTCTGGTTCTCTCCCGAGGTGCAGAGGCCGTCGCCGCACACCGGCTGGCGCGGGCACGCGGGCCAGACGATCCGCAGCTCCGCCCGCGTTCCTGCGGCGACGGTGATGCCCGGCGCGGCGAGCCCAGGCGCGATCGCGCGCACGCCCTCTCGAGAGACGAGCTCGAGGCGCTCGACCTCGGGGTTCTCGTTCGGACGGTAGCCTTGGTTGTAGCGGATCGACTCGGCGCTCGGCACGCCGACGACACCGCACGCGAGGCGCACCGACGCCAGGACGACGCCGGCGCCGTCGCCGAGGACGACCGGCTGGTGATAGCCGCCGGACAGATCGGGATCGACGGGCCGGCCCGCGACGCCGCCGGCCTCCGCGGGCGCGGCGAGCGGCCCGAAGCGCTGACAAGCGTCGGCGGGGACGACCGCGGATACGCTCGCGCCGCGGCCGAGGCGCTGGAAGCTCTCTCCGCCCGCGCCGAACCGGGCGACGCACTCCTCTGCGACCGGACCCAGCTCGGTGAGGGGCTTGCGCGCGAGGCACATCGCCCACTCGAGCGACGCGCCCGACGCCGCCTCGTGAGCGGGCGCGGCGACGAGCGCCGACAGCGTGACGGATCCGCCGGCCTTCGCCTCCGCCGGCACCGAGCGCACCGCGAGGACGCGCGCCGACGCGATCACCGCGCGATCGTCGGCGAAGTCGGGAATGCACGCGAGCGGACTGCCGACGAGGACTGCCACCATGACGAAGACGCGAGCGTGGGTATGGATCTCTCCGACCATGTCAAAAGCTCCAGCGCGCCCCGAGGACGGGGAGGATCGGCAGACCGAGGATGTACCTCCGCTGCGAGAAGTCCGGCGCGTAGGCGATCTCCTCGGGGTTCTCGCGATTCGAGACGTTCTGCACGTCGAGATAGATCTCGAGCTCGCTGCCGTTGATCACGAAGCGCTTCGTCGCCCGCACGTCGATCTGCACGAAGACAGGAATGCGATCGGTGTTCGAGACGCCCAACGTCGGCTCGAAGCGCGTCCGCCGCGCGTCGAAGTAGACGTACCGGAGCGGCGTGCGCGGAAAGCCCGAGGCGACGCGCGCGCGCGCGCCGATCTCGAACCCGCGACCGAGATCGTACGAGGCGAGCGCGGTGAAGACGTGCGTCTGATCGAAGTCGAAGAGCCGCCAGCGCGCGGCGGGCGAGTCCTTCCGCTCGCTGCGGAGGATCGTGTACGCGATCCACCCGAAGAAGCGGCCGTCTCCCTTGTCACGCCGCAGCAGGAACTGCGCGCCGAGCGATCGCCCCTCTCCTTCTTGGAGGAGCGCCTCGCCGAGGCGCGGCGTCGCGGAGGGATTTCGCGCGACGAGCTCCTCGGAGGTCGTGTGGAACAGCGTCGTCTCCATCGACACGGCGGTCGTCGCGCGAAGCGCCGCGCCGGCGACGTAGTGCGTGCCGGTCGAGACGCTCAGACCGGGATTTCCGAAGATGGCCGAGAGATCGTCGGGAAGCGGCGGCTGCCGGTAGAGACCGATCGCGGCCTTGTAGGTGATGCGCGGCGCCGGCGAGTATCGCGCGGCGAAGCGCGGCTGGACGGAGATGTCTTGCGTGTAGAGCCCGAGATCCGGCGCGCTGGGATCATGAGGCTTGCGGCGGTTCACGTTGATGAAGAAGGGCTCGAACCGGAGACCCGGCGTGAGGTGAACGCGCTCCTCGAAGAGGCGAACGTCGACCTCCGTGTACGGCGCCGCGCTCGCGATCGTCGTCTTCCAGACGTCGGCGCTCACCTGATCGGCCGGAGGGCGCCCGAACACGTACGCGTCGCCCTCTCGCGGAGGAGAAGTGATCGAGCCGCTTCGCGTCGTTTTGCTCTGGATCAGCTCGAAGTCGAAGCCGGCGCGCGCGGTCCAGTCCTTCGCGAGGCGCCCTCGCCACTCGGCGCGAAGACCCGCGAGGTGCGACTCGGTCTCGACGCTCGTCGGGACGCCGCCGAAGTTGCCGAAGCGTCCGGCCTGATCGCGCCCGTACCAAGGCGCCACGTCCACCTCGGCCCCACCCGCGAGCTGCCTCCGGTAGGCGACGTCGTAGCGCTGGAAGTGGAGGGTTCGCGTGTCGGACACGCGACGCGACGGATCGTTGCTCGGCTGCGTCCGCGATTGCCGATCGCCCGAGAGCAGACCTCCCACCTCGACCCACTCGCGCGGCCCGAGCGCGTAGCGGACGCGCGCTTGTCCGTCGAAGTAGTCGGGCAGCGTGAAGAAGTCCTGGAAGCGCTGATCCTCGAGCAGCCCGCCCAGCTCGGCGATGTGGCTCCTCCTGCCCGAGACCGCGAAGCTCACGCGCTCCCCGATCGGCGCCGTCACCGCCGCCGACGCGTCGATGAGATCGAGCTGCACGCTGCCGCGGAGCCGGTCGCTCGCGGGATCTCTCGGCGTCACGCGCACGAGGCCGCCGAGGCCGCGACCGAACGCGGCGCCGTAGCCGCCCGGGATCAGCTCGACGGAGCTGACGCGATCGGCGTGGACGACCGAGCGCAGGCCGCCGAAGTGGTAGAGCATCGGGACGCGAACGGCGCCCACGTACGTCCGCGTGTCTTGGGGAGCCGCGCCCCAGACGACGACCTGTCCCGAGCCCGTGCTCGCTCTGCCGACGCCGGGGAGGTTCTCGACGACCTTGAGCACGTCGCCCTGCGTGCCGGGAACGCGACGCGCCTCGTCGGCGCCGACCTCGGTGCTCGCGACCTGCTTGACGAGCGCGGGCGCCACGACGACGACCTCGAGATCGTCCTTCTCTTCTTCGGGTGCGCCGCTCTCCGCCGGCAGCTCGACGGCGTAGCGCGCTTCGAGCGTACGCCCTGCCTCCACGGTCTCGTCGGTCTGGAGGCGCGTGAGATCCTTCCCCGAGAGCGTGATCTTGATCGATCCGGGCGGCACGTCGTCGAACGCGAACTCGCCGCGCTCGTTCGTCACCGTGGCGCCGACGCCTGCGATCTCGATCGTGACGCCGGCGATCGCGGCGCCCGTCCCTTTCGCCACGACGACGCCGCGAAGCTTCCCCAGCGTGGGGGCCGCCATCTTCGGCATGAACTGGTAGCGATAGGTGATCTTCACCGGCGCGGGCTCGTCGTCGATCTCGGCGGGCCGGAACTTGAACCTGCGCACCGCGTCGAGCGCCGCGGCGTCGAAGTCGGGTCCCGCCGACGTCAGCACGACCGCTTCGTCGACGGTGCCGGTGGCCGAGACGGCGAGCTGCAAGATGACCGTCGCGGATCGACCTTCGGCGAGCGCCTCTTTCGGGTACGTCGCCTCGACGAGCTCGATGAGCTCGGGCGGCTTCGTCAGACGGCGCGGCTGCGCCGCAGCCGGCCGCGACGTCGCGAGCACCGCGAGCATCGCGAGCATCGCGACGAACCTGAGCGCGCGCGCGCGGCGGGCGATCCGGATCACGACGCCGCGAAGCGGATGGAGATGGTGAACGTCGAGCGACTCGGTCGCCCGCAGCGCATCGCAGGCTCGAAGCTCGCCGCCTTCGCCGCGGCGAGCGCGGCCTCGTCGAGGCCGAGGCCGAGCGTGCTGAGGGCGCGCACCGCGACCACCCTGCCCGACTCGTCGACCGTGAGCTCCACGCGGACCTTGCCCTCGAGGCCCGCCGCGCGCGCGGCTTCGGTGTACGTCGGGCGCGGAAGATCGAGGAGCTTCGGCTTCGACGGCCCCTCGGCGCAACCGTCGGCGTCCTTCTGCGGAGCAGGGGTTCGCTCGAGCGTCTTGGTCACCGGCGCCGCGCGAGGCGCCGGATCGGCCGGTCGCGCGACCGCGAGGCCGCCGGGCGCGCCGCCACCGGAGAGCTCGAGACCGAAGTCCGGCAGGTTGGCGAGCGACGACGACGGCGTCTTCGGCGCGACGTCGGCCGGCGGCGCCTCCGTCGCCTTCGCGCGGCTCCGCGCGCGCGGCGCGAGCTCGCTCGGCGGCGGCGGCGCCTCGACCCTCGCAGGCGGCGGCGGCTCGCGCGTCGTCTCCGTCACTTCGATCGCCGTCGCGGCCAGCGAAGCCGGCGCGCGGATCCCTCCGAGCGCGACGACGATCCCGCCGTGCGCGAGGAGGCTTCCGCCGATGAGCACCCATCGAAACGACATCGCGCGCTACTTCGATCGCTCGACGTTGATGGCGAACTTCGTGACACCGGCGAGCTTGGCCGTGTCGATGATCTCCACGACGCGGCCGTGGAGCGCCGCTTGATCCGCGCTGATGACGAGGCTCACGTCCTCGCTCGTGCGCGCGGCGCGTAGCGCGACCTCGAGATCCTTCAGCGTGGTCGGCGCGTCGTCGAACAGAAGCTCGCCGCTCTTCGCGATCGTCACCACGTGGGTTCGCGTGACCTTCTCGTCGGAGGTCGCCGTCTTCGGCAGCTCCACCTTGAGCGCCTGCGACACGATGTAGGTCGACGACACCATCATGATGACGAGGAGCACGAGCGCGATGTCGACGAACGGCGTGACGTTGATGCCGACGATCCCCGCGCGAGCGCCCGGCCCGCGGGCTGCCTGAAGGGAGGCCATCGGTCAGCTCTCCTCGCTCGCGGCCACGGCGATGTGCGGCGCGGAGGATCGCGGCTCGGGCTCGAGCTCGGCGGCGAACGCGGGGCGCGGCTTGTCGGCGCGCGCACGCGCGCGCTCGAGGACCTTCGGGTTGGCCTTGGCGTGCGCGCTGATCAGCTTCACGACGGCGGTCGCGTCTGCCTCGATCTGGCCGATCTTCCGCTGAATCAGGTTGTAGGCGACGACCGCAGGGAGCGCGACGAAGAGGCCGACGCCCGTCGCGACGAGGGCCTCGGCGATGCCGCCCATCACGCCGCCCATGGCGCCGGCGTTGCCGCCCGACTGACCGAGCGAGTGAAACGCGATGATGACGCCGAGCACCGTCCCGAAGAGGCCGATGAACGGCGCGTTGTTGCCGAGCGTGCCGAGGAGGTTCGACCCCTTCTCGAGCTCCGCGCGAACGCGGGCGAGCTCGGCGTCGACCGCGTCGGCCATGGCCTCGGGACCGCCGTGGAGCCAGCGCAAGGCCTCGCGCGCGATCCGCGCCTGGAGGGAGCGATCCGCGGCGAGCACCTCGTCGACGCCCTCGAGGTTCGCCTCGTCGAGGCGCGCGAGCAGCTTCGAGCGGAGCTGCTCGAGATCGCCGCTCCGCCGCGCGAAGTAGACCCAGCGCTCGACCATCGTGGCGATCGAGATCACCGAGAGAAAGAGCAGGACGTACAGCACCCACGCGCTCCCGAGCAGCGCCAGCTTGGTCAAACGTTCGATCAACATCGCTTTCGTTCCTCCGCTACGGCACGACGAGCTCGGCGACGAACGTGCCGAGCCGCGTGCTTCCGTTCGCCTCGAGGGCGACGAGTGTTCCGTGGGTCCGATCCGTCTCGACGACCGAGAAGGTGCCCGGCTCGGCGCCGGCGCTCCGCGTGTGGCGCGACACGCCGTAGCGCGTCGACGGCTGCCCGCAGGCGTCGTGGAGGTTGACGTACACGAGGTAGCTCCCTGGATCCGGGCGATCGGCGAAGACGACGTTCTCGATCTGACGCCCGTCGATGCGGCAACTCTCGTTCGAATCGGCGTCGAGGAAGCCCACGCCTGGCGCGTTCTTGTCGAGCGCGTTGCGGTTGACCTTCTGATCGGCGGCGAGCCCCTTGCTCGGGCTTCGCGACGCGACGATCTCGCTGTTCGGCGTCACGACGAGCAGATCGAGATCGACGGGGCGATCCCAGATCAGGCTGATCACGAGCTCGGGCGGAGCCTTCTTCGGATCGCAAACGTTCCCGTTGTCTGGCACGCGGCGGTTGATGCAGAGGGTGCTGGCGACCTGGCTGCCCGTCGTTCCTGCCGCGTCCGTCGCGGCGACGAGCAAGCGGTGTCGGCCGGGAGGGAGCGAGTCGTGCAGATCCGCCACGAAGCGCCATTGGCGAACGGGCTCGCCCTGGACGGTCGGGTCGGGCGCGCCCGTGGGCACGACCCAATATCCACGGCCGAGCCCCTCGATCTGCGCCGCGACGGAGACCGCGTCGAGCGTGGTCCAGCCGAAGAAGGGCACGTCGGCGAGCCGCGGCCTGAGGAACGTGAGCTCCGTCGTCGCCGCCGTCGGTCGCGGCGGCACGAGCGCCTGATCCGGAGGCGATCCAGGCAGCGGTCCTTCGATGAACTGCGCGTCGTGCACCGCGAGCGGCTCCTCGAGGCCTCGCGTGACGATCCCGTCGCCGCAGGCGGCGAGCGAGCTCACGACGAGCGCGAGCGGAGCGCGAGCCCGGAGGCTCATAGGTCCACCTGCAGGCGAAGCGTGAGCTGGTCGTTCTTCGCGTTCGTGGGGACGCCGCGATCGTCGCGCGCGAGGCGATCGGCGACGAAGTCGTATTGCGCGACGAAGCGAGCGTGCGCGAGCGTGAACCCCAGCACGGGAGAGACGACCCAGAACGACTGATCCTTGATGTGGAAGACGCCGGCCCGCTCCTCGAAGACGTCGCTGTTCGGGTCGTAGTAGGCGGCGCGGAGCCCGACGAGGGCAAAGGAGGTGATCTGCTGGACGCCCGAGAACGTGAGCGCGAGCTGACGCACGTCGGAGCCCGTGAGGATCGGATCGGAGACGAGCAGCCCCCGATCGAGGTTCGAGGCGACGACCGCCTCGGCGCCGAGGCGAGAGACGCCGAGCAGCGTCCTCTTCGAGACGGCGAGATCGAGCCCGAGCGCCCAGCGCGAGAAGCTCTGCGACGGCAGCGCGGCCGAGCCGGTGATCCCTTGAAACTCGTGCGGCTCGGCCGAGCCGTTGTTGTTGTCGTCGACCCACGTGATCGCGTCCTTCGTCGGATCGCGGCCGGGGCTGAATCCTTTGCCGTGATAGAACGAGAGCCCGCCCTCGAGGCTCGCACTCTCGCTCAGCTGAGCGCGCGTGCCGAGCCGTCCGGCGATGTCTTTCGCCGCGTTGGGATCGCGCGGAAACGCTTCGACGTTCAGCGGCTGCCCGTTGACGATCGCCAGCGCATAGTTGACGAAGCGATACGCGCCCCAGAGCTTGACGCCGATGTCGGCCTCGCTCGGAAAGAGCGCGAGCGAGCCCAGGCTGCGCTCCATGAAGACGCGATCGCGCTGCGACTCGCCGATCTCCGCCCCGAAGGGCAGATCCGTGATCCCCGCCGTGACGACGACGAGCGGCGTGACGCCGTCGTCGGCCGCATCTCGGTAGAGGATCGAGGCTTCGAGGCGGCGGGGCGCGACCCTGAAGCCGTTCAGCGTCGTCGCGTCGAGCTCGAGGGTCGCCGCGGCGTTCTCCCAGCCTCGATCGACGCGGAGGCGCCCGCGCCGGAGCACGAACTGATCGAGGTTGAGCGGCGCGCCGCCGGGCGCGAGCTGGTCTTCGGAGAGCTGATTGCGCTCGTACTGCGCTTGCACGAAGCCCCACCACGTGAGGCCGCGACGGATCGGGCGCACGTAGTTGCTGCCTTCGGCGACGAGGCTCTGCGGCGCCTCGGTGATCGCGGCCGGCGGCGTCGTGCGCGGCAGGCCCGAGAGATCCGAGACCGAGCCTCTCGCGTCGCCCCGCGGCGGAGCAGGCGGAGCGGGCGGAGCAGGAGGAGCAGGCGCGGGGGCCGGCGCGTCGCTCGGAATGAGCGGCGGGTCCTTCGGCGGCGGCACCTCGATCTCGACGTCGTCCTGCGGCTCCTGCGCCGCTGCTCGCGCGGACGCGAAGAGCGCCGCGACGAGCAGCGCGCACGAAGAGACTCGAATGCGCAGGGTTCGATGCACGATGTCGCCGGAAGAGGATCAGGTCAGCGGCGGCAGCGGAGCGCCGGGCTTCCAGCCTTCGATGCGGGTTCCGTTGTCGAACGGGAAGCACTCGCCGCCGTTGCACTGGTTGAGGAAGTGCGTCGGCTGCGTGGGCTTGGCCTTCGTCGTGTCGAAGCAGTCTCCGGCGTCACCTCCGGCGTCGCTCGCGCCGCCGTCACCTTGGTCGACGATCGGCGGAGGGATCGGCGGCCGCGAAGGCGCGGCCGGCTCCTCGCTCGAGCACGCCTGGACACCGACGAGCGCGAGCGCCGCGGCGCCGAGCGCGAGCTTGAAGAACGCGTTCATGATCGAGCCTTCCTTTGTCGCGCTAATAGAGCTCGCAGAAGCCGAAGCGGCACTTCTCGCCGCTGGCCGTGTTGCACGTCGAAGAGTCGGTGCACGACGCGAGCGCGGTCGATCCCGTCGCCGTGAATTCGAAGTAGCCGTTGCACGGATTCGACGGCGCGTACGAGACGACGGGCTCGAGATCGCCGTCCGGGCGATTCGCCTGCATCGCGCAGAGCGGAACGTCGCCCGACTGGATGATGATCCTGACGATGTCGAGACCGGCCGGAGCCGCGACCGATCCGTCGAACCAGCGAACGAGGTCGTTCACGGCGGGATCGACGATCGCGCCGCCCGCGTCGACCTTCGCGTAGAACTGACCCGGCGTGAACAGGGGGTACTGTCCTTTGCGGACGTTCAGCTTGTCTTTGCGCGTCCGCGAGGAGTCTGGGAGGTAGCCGCACGTCTGGTCGAAGTACTGGAGCGCGAGGGATTTGATCTGGCCCGCGTCCGCGCCTTGATCCGCGGCGCTGCCCGAGACGAACGCGAGCGGCCGGTTCGGATCGTTGGCCTCGCCCCACGCGTAGACGGCCTGCACGCTCTGCTGGTTCGTCGAGAACACGTTCGCCGGGAGCACCTTGAATCCGGTCGCCGGGACCCGGATCGTCGCGGCGAGCAGCTGCTGCACGAACGCGTTCGTCGGCCTCGCGAAGACGGCCTCGGGCACCGTCCACGGCGCGACCGAGCGACCGGGAGCCCCCGGACCGAATCCGTAGACGTGGTAGAGCGCCTCGGCGGAGATCGCGTCGTACTCCGACCGCACGTGCGTGATCACGTTGAGCGTCTGGATCGGCGCGCCGAAGCGGCCGAAGCCCGCCGGGAGCGGCTGCTTCGCGGGGCAGAGCGCGGGCGTGTTGCCCATGTGCGCGAAGCTGAGGGGCTCGTCGCCGGTGGCCTCGCATTGCGTCAGCGTTCCTGCCGCGTCCCAGTACTTGAAGTACGTGGGCTTCGTGGCGAGGCCCGAGCCGGTGTCCTTGTCGACCAGCGCGTGATAGCCCGTGCACGCTCCCGGATCCCAGTAGAAGATCCTCGGTCCGTCCGGCAGCGCGGCGAGCGCGGTGGCCACGCCGCCCAGCGTCGCCGTGACTGCGCTTCCCCCGGCGCCGTAGATCGTGTTCGGCAGGTTCGTCGGACAGGGGGCGGCGTGCGCGAGGCCCGACGACGCGAGCGCGACGGCGACGCCGCACGCGGACGCGGCCTTCGCCCGCGCGCCCGCCATCTTGTTTGACGAATGCAATTCCGTTATAGTGGACACATGAGCGCCATGAGCACGCGCGATGCCAACCTCGCGGAGCGCCCAGCTTCTCCCGTATATTCGCCGCCGCTGGAGCGCGCGGTGGCGCCTTCGCCGTCGCCCGCGACGGGAGGAACCGTCGAGTATGATGGATCCATCCTCCACGATGGTGACATCATCGGCGCAGGGACCGGCTTGCGCGACGTCGTCGCGCGCGTGGCTCAGGTCGCGTCCACGGACGCGCCCGTTCTTCTCGAAGGCGAGACGGGCTCGGGCAAAGAGGTCATCGCGCGGATGATCCACGCGCGCTCACGCCGCGCGAGCGGTCCGATGATCCGCGTGAACTGCGGCGCGATACCGAGCAGCCTGGTCGACTCCGAGCTGTTCGGCCACGAGCGCGGGAGCTTCACCGGCGCGACCGCGACGAAGCTCGGCTGGTTCGAGCGCGCCGACGGCGGGACGTTGTTCCTCGACGAGGTCGCCGAGCTGCCCCTCGCGGCGCAGGTCCGCCTGCTCCGCGTCCTCCAAGACGGGACGCTCGAGCGCGTGGGCGGAGGACGAAGCCTCGAGGTCGACGTTCGGGTCGTCACGGCGACACACCGCGACCTTCGCGCGATGTGCGCCGAGGGCGCGTTCCGTCAGGATCTTTGGTATCGCATCAGCGTCTTCTCGGTGAAGATCCCGCCGCTCCGCGGTCGGATGCAGGACGTCCCCGCGCTCGCGGCGCATTTCGCCGCCCGCGCAGGCCTGCGCCTCACGGGCGTCGCGCTGGTGCCGAAGCAGGAGGAGCTCGAGGGCCTCCTCCGCTACGACTGGCCCGGAAACGTCCGCGAGCTCGCCGCGGTGATCGAGCGCGCGGCGATCCTCGGCGGCGGCCGCCATCTCGAGGTCGCGGCGGCGCTCGGCGACATCGGAGACCTCCGCGCAGGACCGAACGCGGCGATCGCGGCGCGCGGAGACCCGACCCGAGCATTCGCTCCTCTCGAAGAGGCAGTGCGCGCGCACATCGAGCGCGCGCTCGCCCTCAGCGCGGGGCGCATCGAGGGTCAGGGCGGCGCGGCGGATCTGCTCGGCGTCAATCCCCACACGCTCCGGGGAAAGATGCGCAAGCTCCGCATCGACTGGTCGCGGTTTCGAACGCGCTGATCGTCAGGGGAAGCAGTCGTACGACTTCGTCCCGCCGCCGAGCATCGGATACACGAGCGTGATCTTCGAGGCGTTGCCCGACCACGTGCCGACGCCGTAGCTCGTGCCCTGATCGAACTTGCCGTCGCAGCGCAGCGCCGTCGTCGTGCGCGTGTTGACGCAGCGGGCGCCTTGCGTCTGCCACGGGTCCGCGAAGCCGTTGCACGTCCAGCTCCGATCGCAGACGCCGCATGCCCCGCCGGCGCCGCCGCTCGATGACGACGAGCTTCCGCTCGCGCCGCTCGACGAAGAGCTCGAAGAAGAAGACGACGAACCCGACGACGAACCCGAGGAAGACGAAGAGGAGCCCGAGGAAGACGAGCCCGAGGACCCGGAGCTTCCGCTCGAGCTGCTCGATCCGCTGGCGCCGCTCGATCCGCTCGATCCGCTGGCGCCGCTCGATCCGCTGGCGCCGCTCGATCCGCTCGATCCCGAGCTCCCGGACGAGCCCGCCGGATCGTCGAAGCCGGTCGGTCCGCCCGGCACGACCGCCGACGGGGGCTCGCTCGCAGGCGCCTCCCCCGACGTCCCCTCCGCCCCGCTGCCCAGAGCACAGGCCGCAGACATGACGGCGCCGATCGCAGCTAGAGCGAGCCCTCGCACGCGTCCTTGTACGCTCGCGAGCCCCACTCCTTCCCTCCTCCGATCCCGCCCCCTCCTTGACGACGCGGCCGATGATGATCACGGTCTCGGGGTCATGCGCCGCTCATCGCTCTCACTCGGCTTCGCGTCACGCGACCCCGGCGGAGGGCGTTCGATCTGAACGACGAGGTGAGTGACCTCGCGAACCCCCTCCGGCCCTGCGCCCGAGGGGGTTTTCGCATTTTCACGCCTCGTGCTCTGCAAGCTCGGTCGGGCCTCGCCCTGGCCCGACATCACAAGGAGAAGACCAATGGGCAAGTTGCACATGAACGTCGGAACGATCGGCCACGTCGACCACGGCAAGACCACGCTCACGAGCGCCATCACCAAGGTGATGGCGGCCGAGGGCCGCGCGCGCGCGCGCTCGCTCGCCGACATCGACAGCACCCCCGAGGAGCGGATGCGCGGGATCACGATCAACCTCGCGCACGTCGAGTACGAGTCCGCCGCTCGCCACTACGCGCACGTCGACTGCCCGGGGCACGCCGACTACGTGAAGAACATGATCACGGGCGCGTCTCAGATGGACGGCGCGATCCTCCTCGTCGACGGCTCCCAAGGTCCCGAGGCGCAGACCCGCGAGCACGTCTTGCTCGCCAAGCAGGTCGGCGTCGAGCGGCTCGTCGTGTTCGTCAACAAGGTCGACGTCGCCGATCCCGAGCTCGTCGATCTCGTCGTCATGGAAGCCGAGGAGCTCGTCGCTGCGCACGGCTACGAGGACACTCCCGTCATCCGTGGCTCGGCGCTTCGCGCCGTCGCCGCGATCGACGAGGACCGCGGCGACGATCCTTGGATCGAGCCCATCCGAGCGCTCGTTCGCGCGCTCGACGCCCACATCCCCGACCCCGCGCGTGACTTCGCCTCGCCCTTCCTCATGGCGGTCGAGGACGTGTTCACGATCGAGGGCCGCGGAACGGTCGTCACCGGCCGCGTCGAGCGCGGCGTGCTCCCCGTCGGCGCGACCGTCGAGATCGTCGGCGCGACGAGCGCCGCCGACGCGCGCGCGATCGTCGTCACGGCCATCCAGTCTTTCCACAAGGACAAGGTGGAGGCCCGCGCCGGCGAGAACGTCGGCCTCCTCCTCCGCGGCGTGAAGCGCGACGAGGTGGAGCGCGGCCAGGTCCTCACGGTCCCGGGCGCGATCCGCCCGCACGCCGCCGGCGAAGCGGAGCTCTACGTCCTCTCCGCGAAGGAGGGCGGTCGCCACACGCCGTTCACGAACGGCTATCGCCCGCAGTTCTTCTTCGGGCCGACCGACGTGACCGGCACGCTCGAAATCGTAGGGAGTGACGCCGTCGTTCCCGGCGAGCGCGCGCGCGTTCGCTTCGCGCTCGACCGCGCCGTGGCGCTCGATCACGGCGTTCGCTTCGCCCTTCGCGAGGGCAAGCGGACGGTCGGCGCGGGCGTCGTCGTCGCGGTCACCTGAACGCGCACGCCGAGAGGCGCGCGGGCGCCCGAGGGTCGACCCCTCGGGCGCCCGATCGTCTCAGAACGGAATCTCGGTCGCCACCGCCGCCGAGGCGCCGTTCGGCGCCGACGGACGCGCTCCGTAGTCGCCGAAGTCCGAGCGAGACGTCGCCGGGACGTAGCCCTTCGGCGTCGTCACGACGACGTCCTCCGCGATGACGTCGGTCGAGTACCTCTTCTGCCCGTCCTTCTCGTAGCTCGAATACGAGAGGCGGCCGTTCACGTAGACCCCCATTCCCTTGCGGAGGAACTTCGCGAGCGCTTCGGCGAGCCGGCCGAAGACGGCGACGCGATGCCACTCCGTCTTTTCTTGTTTGACGTTGTTCTTGTCGACCCACTTGGACGTCGTCGCCAGCCGCAGCTTCAAGATCGCCTGCCCATCGGCAGAGAGCTTGAGCTCCGGATCCGCGCCGAGATGTCCAAGGAGACTGACCTGATTGATGCCGTGTTCCATGGCGCGCCGGAGAGCACGCAACGGGCCAACGCGGCGCAAGAACGATCTCACGCACTTGCCCGAACGCAGTGCTGGCCCGGCCAGATCCGAGGGTGGCCGGGCCACCTCGTTCGGCGCGATCAGCCGTACCCCTCGGCTTGAAGCCCGTAGAGCCGCGCGTAGGTCTTGCCCAGCGCGACGAGCTCGTCGTGCGTTCCCTCCTCCGCGATGCCGCCGTTCTCGAGCACGAGGATCCGATCGGCCATCCTCACAGTCGGGAAGCGATGCGAGATGATGATCGTCGTCCGGCCCTTCGCGAGCTCTTTGAACCGCTCGAACACGGCGTACTCCGCTTCGGCGTCGAGCGCTGCGGTCGGCTCGTCGAGCACCAAGATGTCGGCTTGCTCACGCATGAACCCTCGCGCGAGCGCGATCTTCTGCCATTGACCCCCGGAGAGGCCGACACCGTCCTTGAACCAGCGCCCGAGCGTCGTTTCCAGCCCGAGGGGCAGCCCCGACACCACCGGCGCCGCGCCGCCGTGCTCGACCGCGCGCTCGATACGCGGCACCTCGTCGATGTGGCTCACGCTGCCGACGCCGACGTTCTCCTGCACCTTGAAGTGGTACTGGTTGAAGTCCTGAAAGACGACGCCGAACCGCTCGAGGAGCGCGTCGCGATCCCACTCTTTCACGTCTTTGCCGTCGAGCAGCACGCGGCCCTTGGTCGGCTCGTAGAGACGCGTGACGAGCTTCACGAGCGTCGTCTTCCCCGCCCCGTTCTGCCCGACGAGCGCGACGCTTTGACCTCGGGGAATGAAGAGATCGACGTCCTCGAGGACCCACTTGCCGTCCTTCTCCTGCCCCGGATACCGAAAGCTCACGCCCTCGAGTCGGATGCCGCGCTCCTCCTTCACGTCCTTCCCGTCGCCTTCGTCCCGCGTCGCCGGCGAAGCGTCGCGCGTCTCGTCGAGGCGCTCCGAGGCGCCGTCGAGGAAGAGAAACAGATTCGACATGTAGAGGTTGTGCTCGTAGATGCTGCCGATGCCGCTCAAGATCGACTGAAACGACTGCTGCCCGCTGCGGAACGCGAGCAAGTACATCGTCATGTTCCCGAGCGTGAGCTTGCCGAGCGCCGCCATGACCGCCATCGACGCGTACGATCCGTAGAAGGCGAGCGTCGCGAGGAGCGCCAAGAGGTGCGTGATGATCGAGCGCTTCGTCGCGAGCTTCGTATCCTCACCGTGAAACTTCTCCGCCAGCGATTTGTACCGGCCGAGCAGCATCGGTCCGAGGCCGAAGAGCTTCACCTCCTTCGCGTGCTCGTCGTTCGCCAACACGTACTCGAGGTAGATGAGACGCCTCGAGTCTTCCGATCGCCAGTTGCGCAGCCGGAACGTCGCCTTCGAGAACTTCATCTCCGCGATCGTCGCGGGCACCGTCGCGATCGTGAGCACGAGGACGACCCAAGGGCTGTAGCGCACGAGGAGCGCCGCGTATCCCGCGAGCGTCAAGACGCTCTGCACGAGGGCGAAGCTCTCGGTCACGAGCGACATGGGCCGCGACGACGCCTCGCGCCGCGCGCGGCTCAGTCGATCGTAAAACTCCGAGTCTTCGAAGTGCTTCAGCTCGAGCGCCGTGGCGCGCTCGAGGATCGCCGTGTTGATGTCCGTCCCCAGACGAGAGCCGAGGATGCTCCGCACGAGCCCGAGCCCGCGGGTCGCCGTCGCCTGCATCGCGACGAGCGCGAGCTCGACGCCGACCCATCGCAGCGTCTCGTCGCGAGAGCCCGCGACGACGGCGTCGACGATTCGCTTGCCCGCGAGCGCGATCGCCGGCGGCAGCGCCGCGCTCGCGAGCGTGATCGCGGCGAGCGCGAGGGTGAGTCGCTTCGAAGACCGCCAGACGAGCCCGAGCGCGCGCCGGCTGTACGCGACGCTCTCGCGCAGCGCCTCGCGAAGAGGCGGCCGGGGCGGCTCGGGGACGGGGCGACGCGGAGGCAAGGCTACGAAGGATCCGATGCCGCGAGCGTCACGGCCGTCGCTCGCGCGCCTGCGTCGCCTTCACCCCTCGCCGCACCGGAGGAGCCCCTCGCGCCCGAAGACGCTGACCTTCATCACCGACCGATCGAGCAGCATCCGCGCGCACTCCTGGACGCCCTCGGTGATCGCCGGGTGCGGATGGACGCACCGGTCGATGTCGTCGAGCGTCGCGCCGGCGTCGATCAAGAACGCGAGCCCCTGGATGGCGCTCGACGCTTCGGGCCCGACGACGCGCAAGCCCAAGAGCTTTCCCGTGCCCGGCGCGGCGAGCAGCTTCACGAAGCCGTGCGTCTCGCGCATCGCGATGTTGCGACCGATGAGGCGATTGTTCACGACGCCCACGCGGTACGGAATGCCCTTCTCCTTGGCCTTGAGCTCGTTGAGGCCCACGCTCGCGACCTCGGGCTTGAGGAACATGATCGCCGAGAGCGCCTCGTAGCAGATCGCGCGGGGCTTCATGTCGAACATCGCCTCGACGGCGTAGCGCGCCTCGAGCTCGGCGACGTTGACGAGCGCGATATCCATGGTCGCGTCGCCGGCCGCGTAGACGCGGGGGTTGGTCGAGCGCGTATCCGTCACGACGACGCCGCCGCCCCGATCGACTTGCACGCCGGCGACGTCGAGCCCGAGATCGCTCGTCGCCGGCACGCGACCGATCGACACCAGCGCGCGCTCGACGCGGATCTTCTCCGCTCTCCCTTCGGCGTTGGTGATGACGTACTCGACCTTGCCGTCCTTGATCTCGAGGCTCTCGAGCTTCGACGCGCGATGGATCACGACGCCCATCGACTCGAAGCTCTGCGCGACCTCCTCGGCGATGTCTTCGTCTTCGAACGGGAGGATGCGCGGCTGACGATCGATGATCTTGATCTTGGTCTTGCCGAAGTTCGCGAAGATCGTCGCGTACTCGCAGCCGACGACGCCGGCGCCGACGACGACCATGCTCTCGGGAAAGTGAGGGAGCTGCTCGATGTGATCGCTCGTGACGACGATCTCACCGTCGATCGGGATGCCGTCCGGGCACCTTGGCCGTGAGCCGGTCGCGATCAAGAAGCGCTCCGCGTCGATCTTCTCGACCGTTCCGTCGCTCTTCTTCACCTCGACCGCTTGCGGTGAGACGAACCGCGCCGCGCCGCGAACCAGCGTCACCTGCCCGCCGTTCGCCGACGGCGTCGTCAAGCTCTCGAGCTGGCGATCGAGCAGCGCGCGACGTTCGGAGACGGCGGCGCGGACCGACTCGATCACGCTCGGATACGAGACGTCGAGGCCGCCGGGCGCGCGATAGCCTCGATCGGTGCGCGCCGCGACCGCGTAGTCGTTCGACAGGTGCCACATCGTCTTCGAGGAGAGCGCGCCCGCGTGAATGCCCGCGCCGCCGACGCGCTCCTTCTCCACGACGACCACGCGCTTGCCGAGATCATGTGCGCGCATCGCGGCCGCGTATCCCGCGGGCCCCGCGCCGAGCACACATAGATCCCACGTCGTCATGCCGTCTCCTCCAACGCGTTCTCCGCCAACGCGATGAGGATACGGTGCACGCCCCTGCTAAGATAGGGCCCCTTGGAGCCCTCTGCCCCCTTCGACGGCGACCGGTCGTGGAAGGCCCTCCACACGTTGACGAGCGGAGCCGAGATCACGATCCGCGGCATCGTCCCCGAGGATCGCGAGGAGCTCCGCCGAGCGTTTCGCGAGACGTCTCCGCAGACGCGCTACCTGCGCTTCTTCGGCGCCGCGGCCGAGCTCACCGAGGCGATGCTGACGTATCTCACGTGCGTCGATCAGCAGCATCACGTCGCCCTCGTAGCGACGCTCTCGTCGCCCGACCTGAAGACCGAGCGCGGCGTCGGCGTCGCGCGCTTCATCCGTCTCGACGACGGCGACGTCGCCGAGGCGGCGATCACGGTGGCCGACGACATGCAGCGCCGCGGCGTCGCGAAGGCGCTCGCGTACGAGCTCGAGCGCGCGGCGGTCGCGCGTGGAGTCCGCGTGCTGCGCGCCGAAGTGCTCGAGAACAACACGCGCATGCGCAGCATCCTCGAGGGCGCCGGCGCGCGGCCGGCTGCCGCGCCTGAAGACGGCATGATCTCCTACGACATCGATCTCGGGGCCGGTCCGGTCTCCGTCGCTCCGTCTCTCGTCGACATCCTGCGCGGCGCCGCAGAGACGATGGCGATGACGATCCGGCGGCTTCGCGCCGACTAGCGTTCTTTCGTTCACTTCACGGCGGCGGCGGCGATCTCCTCGCGGCTCCGCGCGCGAGAGAACAGGCGCACCTCGTCGATCTCGCCCGAGAACGGATCGCCCGACGGGCTGTCGCCGCCGATCGCCGTCAGCGCGCCGCCCGCGCTCACAGCGCCGGCGTTCGCGGACGCGACCTCGACCCCGTCGACGTAGATCGTCACCCTCCCGCCGCCGTTCGTGCACGCGACGTGCGTCCAGCGATTCACCTCGGCCGCGCGCGGCGCGCCGACGTTGCCGTTCATCGTGCACGCGACGCTCCCATCGGGATGGACGAACAGGCCGAAGGTCCCGTCCTTGTCGGCGAGGCCCGCGCGACCGCCGCCGCCCGGGAGCGCGCGCGGGCGAAACCACAGCTCGACGGTGAGCGCCGTGAACGACCAGACGGGCCCGTGCGGCACGTGGATCGTCGTCGACGCGGTCATCGAGACGCTGTTGCCGCGCACGCCCGGCGAGAGCGCCGGCGCGCCGCCGACGTCGACGCGCTGAGCGTGTGCCGACTCGTCGGCGACGGCGCCTTCGAAGCGCATGCACAGGAGCAGCGTCGCGTCTCGCGCGTCGCAGAACGCGCTCGCGGCAGGCGCGCCGGCGTCGGGCGCGGGAGCAGACGCGGACGACGCCGGCGACACCGACGCGGGTTCGTACGTCCCGACGCCGTCGAAGCCGCAACCCCCCACGGCCATCACGGCGAGCGAGAGGGCTCCCGGCGTCCACCGCGCGCAGCTCATCACGATCGAACGTAGCGGATGAGGCGTCCTCCCTCCAGCCTCCAGCACGACGGGCTACGAGCACGTCGGTTGCAGGCTGGTCGACGGAGGAACACCATGCAGATCTCCAGAGTGACGACCTTGGCGTCCGCCGTCACGCTCGTGGTCGCGGCAGCGTCGTGCGAAGGCAGCCACGTCGCTGCCGCCGTACCCATCGACGAGATCGGCGCGGGCCCGCGCGCCGCGGTCGCGCCCTTCGGAGGTCCTTCGCCCGCGCTCCCGCAGCAGCCCATCGCCACGTTCTCGACGGCCGAGGTCGCGAACATCATCGTCACGCTCCACCGCGGCCAGATCGAGCTCGGCCGCACGGCGCTCGCGCACGCCAAGTCGCCCGCGGTGCGCGCCTTCGGCGCGCGCGTGGTCGACGATCACACCGAGGGTCTCACCCGCGCCGAGACGCTCGTCGCGCGCGTCGGCGCGCTCGCCTCCGATCCGACGTCGAATCGGATCGCGCGCGAGGACGCGCTCGCGAACAAGGACCTCCGACAGACCGCCGAGGCGTTCGACACCGACTACATGACGAGCCAGATCCTCGCGCACGCGAAGCTGCTCGGGCTCATCGACCAGGCGCTCTTGCCGAGCGCGCTCCACGCCGGAGAGGCCGAAGGCGCGCGCGCGCTCGCGAACGAGATCCGCGCGCTGCGGATCGCGATCGTCGGGCACACGGTCCACGCGCTCGACGTGCAGCACGTCTTGCGCGGCGGACCTTCGGTCGAGACGAAGCTCTTCTAGATCGACGGACGGCGACGGCGCGCGGCGACCAACCCGAGCACGGCGAGCGCGACGCCGAGCGCGCCGTTCGTCGTGCGGCCGGGCGACGAGGAGCAGCCGCCGCTCTCCTCCTTCTTCAGGCTCGCGGGATCGCGGCAGACCTGCGCGGCGCCTTCGGTCACGCACGTCAGCCCCGACGGGCACGCGTTGACCGAGCAGTCTTCGGCGCACGTCGTCGCGCCCGACGCCGAAGGATCGGCGAGGCAAAGGCTCGAGCGGCACTCGGCGCCGTCGGCGCACGCGTTGCCGGGCTTGAGGAGCCGCGGATCGGGCCCGTTCTCGACCCAAGGCTCCGCCTCCGCGAGCTCGTAGCCCTCGAGGAGCATCTCCTTGAACGGCGAGATCTTCGTGTAGAGGTTCTCGCCGCCGATGCACGTCGCCGCCGGATCTTGCTGATCGGGCCGCTTCGCGTTTCCGCCGCGGGAGACGACGCCCATCACCGCGCCGCTCTCCGCGATCGCGGGTCCGCCGCTGTCGCCCGAGCAGATCGACTCGCCGACCTGGAACTCGTTCGGCGGCACCGGGAGGCGATCGGTCTCTTCCGGCCCGACGCCGGTGACCTTGATGCCCGCGCGCTGCTGGCGCGTCTGCGGTTCGGGCGTCTTGTCGGTCACGCCCCAGCCCACCGCGGTGAAGATCTCGCCGAGCTCCACGTCGCCGTCGAGTCGGATCGGCGCGATCGCCGCGTCTTGCACCGGCTCCTTGAGGACCACGAGCGCGATGTCGTGGTTGCAGAGGTTCTTGCCGCCGTCGTCGAGGATCTTCATCCCGACGCCGGCCGGGTTCACGTCGCGGCTCCCGAAGTTCGGGCGCTGCGGCCCCGTGAAGACGTACATCGTCTCGGGCTTGTGATTCGCGCGGATCGCGCCGGCGGCGAGCGGCTCGCCGTCGACGTCGCACGCGGCGTACTCATCCGTGTCGGCGACGCAGTGGCGCGCCGTGAGCACGAGGCGCGGCGCGAGCAGCGTACCGGTGCACGATCCGAACGAGCCGGCGCGCGGATCGAAGTGCACGAGGAGCACGACGGCGTCTTGCGAGCTGTCGGAGTTCTTGCCCTTGATCACCTTCTGCGCGACACGGCCGACGCTTCCGCTCTCCCACGAGAGCGCCCCCGCGTCGGGTGACGAAGAACAGGCGACCAGAGATCCGAGACAGAGGAGCGGCAGGACGAGGAGCTTGCGTGCGATCATGCGTGCTTGCGACTCGAGGTTGGGAGGAGAGCGGCGGGCCGAAAGGGGCTCGGACGATGGTGGGGAACCGGTCCGGCCGCAAGCACGAATCGACGGAAAAAGCGGAGTCCTGATGGTGTAGCATGAGGTGCGCGACCCGCAATGGATCGCAAAATTCCAGTCTCGGAGGCCGAGCGATGGATGCCCCCAACTTGATCGCCAAAGTCATCGACGACGCGCCGCTCGACGACGCCGTCCTCGACGCGATCGCGCTCTCCGCGTGCGCCGACGGCGTCACCAACGTCGAAATCGTCGCGCTCCTCAAGATGGCGCGACAGCTGCCGACGCTCCGCGATCTTCCGCACGACGAGATCGACGCGCGCGTGCAGGCCTCGTTCGCGCGCCTGAACGACGACGGGCTCGAAGGCCGGATGCGCAAGCTCGCCGAGGCGGCCAACGACGCCGCGGCGCGCCGCCGCCTCTTCGGCGCCGCGGTGGTGATGCAGTACGCCGACGGCAACGTGAGCGACGCGGAGAACGAGTTCCTCCTCGACTTCGCCGACGCCCTCGGCCTCCGCGAGGCGGAAGCGCGCGCGATCGTCGACGAGGTCGAGCGAGAGATCGCCTCCTCGTCGTGAGCAGGGATCGATCCGCCGTCAGAAGCCGGCGCGGCGGATGCCGTGGTAGTTCGACGTGAAGTTGCGCGCGTTGTACACGCAGCCGTACGAGCAGCCGCGGCACTCGATGACCGTCGGCGATCCCCAGCCGTCGCCCTTCTCGTAGATCACGATGTGGCCCGCGCTGCCGTTGTTGTAGACGAGCGCGTCGCCCTTCTTGAGCGAGCCGCGCGAGACGTTGCTCCACTTGCCCGCGAGCGGCTTGTTGAACGACACGGTGCTGTACGGGTGCGAGTTGACCTCGAGCGCCTTGACGCCGTACTGCCAGGCCTTCGCGACGAGGCCGGAGCAGTCCGCGCCGTACTTGCCCGAGTGCGTGCACGACGGGCAGCTCCCCGAGCACGATCCCTTCGTGCTCGCCGTCGGACCGGTCGCGAGCCACGCGCCGCCGCCCCAGTAGTACGAGAAGCCGACCGCCTTGCGCGCGCGCGCGAGCGTGTTGTCCGGCGACGGAGGACCGTCGAGCGCCACCGGCGCGGGGCTCGGCGCGGAGGCGGCGACCGCCGTGAGGTACGTCGCCGAGCTCCAGCCCGACGTGCCGTTGAACTGGATGTTGAGGAAGCCGTTGCTCGCGACCGGGTTGAGGAGCGTGACCTCGGTGCCCGAGGGGATCACCGCGATGACCGCGAAGCTCGTGCCCGCGCCCTTGCGCAGGTTGAGGTTCCCCGTCGTCTTCATCTTCGCGGTGCCGGCGAACGTCGACACCGGGAGATCGCCCGTCGGCGGATCGTCGTCGACCGCGACCAGCGCGCCGTCGCTGACGTCGTCGCCGACGTCGCCCTGCGCCATGTCGTCGTCGCCGTCGTCTCCGATCGGGAGCTCTGCGCCGTAGGTGCTTTGCACACCTCCGCCTCCTTCGGGATCGGCCGGCACGGCGCACCCGACGGCGACGACGAGGGCGAGGGCCACAGTCAGCAGCGCGAAGAACCGGACGGAGAGCGATCGCATCGCGCGCCCATCGAGCAAGACGTAGGCCGCGACCGATCGCGCGCGTGCCCACATCGCGCACACGACTGCGCGAACAGGAGCAGTGTCTTTTTTCCAGTGAAGGGCTCTCCGAGCGCGTGAATCCGGAGGCGAGCGCGCACCGTGTGCTCGCGGAGTCTCGCGGAGGCTTCGCGACCTCACTCGCGACGCGCCGCGCCTCCTCGCGCTAGTCTCCCTGGTCGTGGACTCTCGCACCAAGCTCGCCATCTGCGCCGTTGTCGTCTCGGTGGCGGGCATCCTCATTTATTTGACGCGCACGCCGTCGGCCGAAGAGCGTGCGTCCGACCGCTCGAGCGGAGCGTCCGGCTCCACGATCGCTTCGATCACCCCGCCGATCGCGAGCGCGCCTGCTTCCTCGTCGACGGAAGCCGAGGCCTCGACGATCGACGGCGACGACGGCGGCACGCGCCTCTTGCTGCGCGCCGGATGGGGCTCGGGCAAGGGCGAGCTCGGACGCGAGCGCCCGCAAGAAGGGAACCCCGAAGGCCCGATGAGCTTCGCGATCGCCGACGGCGATCTCTTCGTCCTCGACCAGGTCAACAGCCGGCTCGCGCGCTACGACCGCGACGGCAAGCTCATTCGAACGTTCGACGCTCCCTCGACCGCGCAAGACGTCGTCGTCGCCAAGGACGGGACGATCGCGATGGTCGATCGCCTCGTCGGAAAGAGCGTCACGCTCACCGACGCCAACGGGAGAAAGGTCGGCGAGCTCTCGCTGTCGTCGAAGATCGACGAGCCGGGCCTCGTGACCGCGCTCGTCATCGACGGCAAGAACGTCTACGCCGAGAAGGAGCACGGCGCGCTCGTGCTCCTCGGCTCGACCGACGGCACGCCCGCCGAAGAGGGCACGCAGCTCATCGGCCGGCCGAGCAAGGACGGCACGCTCCTCCTCACGGCCGGCTTCAGCTCGGCGCGCGAAGGACGCGCCTACCTCAACGCGGTCGACCGCAAGACCGACGCGCTCCGCTTCGCGCGCGCGATCCAGTTCCCTCACCCGTCGCGTTCCATCGTGCTCCTCGACACCGACGCGAAGGGGACGATCTACCTCGGCGTCGTCGCGGGCTCGCCGGGCGACGCGCACGTCGCGTGCCTCGATCCCGGCGACGGGCACGTGATCGGACGCGTCGTGCTTCCGGTGAGCCACACGCCCGAAGAGTCGTTCCGCGACATCACGGTGGCGAACGACGGCACGATCGTCTTCGCGTTGCGCACGGAAGACAGCGTCGAGTATCGCGCGGCGCGCTGCCCGTGAAGCCGCTCATCGGCGACGTCCGAGCGCCCAGGTCGCGACGCGCGCGAGCCGGCGCGCGGCGGCCACGCGCTTGCTCGTGACGTGCCCTCCAGGCTCCGCGCCGTGCACGAAGGCGTCGAGCCACGCCTCCGCGGGCGGGCGCGCGAGGACGCCGCCGAGATCGAAGAGCGAGAGATCCTCGCAGCCGGCCGCGCGCACCAGCGCGACGTCTTCGGCGAGCTCCGAGGGATCGCGGTAGGTCGGCTCGTCTTCGAACGCGCCCGTCCCCACGCAGCCGACGGAGACGCCCGCGCGCGCATCCCATCGCCGCACGGCGCGCACGGTCGCGCGCGCGAGCAGCGCCGCGACGTCGCGGCGTCGCAGCGCGCCGCGCGACCAACCCTCGAGGATCGACGTGTACATCATGACGCTCACGCGCCCGGTCGCGAGCGCGTCGACCGGCGTGCCGAGGAGCGCCTGCCATCCGCGCCCGTCCGGAGGATCGAGCGCGACGAGCGGCCATACGGCCGACGACGTGGCGATGCCACGGTCGTGGAGCTCGCGGACGGCGCCCGCGAGCTCGGCCGACGCGCGGCCGAAGAGCGTCTCCGCCTTCTCGCGGCGCGCCTCGGCCGCCGCCAGCACCGCGCGCGACGACTGGCCGCCGACGTTCGCCGACGCGAGCGCGCGCGCCTGGGCAAACGGAGGCTCGAGATCGATCAAGAGCTCGCGCGGCGGCACGCCGTTAGCGTCGAGGGCGTCGGCGACGGTCCGCACGAAGCGCACGAAGGCGCCCGCGTTCTGCGCGCTCGCCCATCGCCCCTCTTCGTCCGAGATCATCGGCCAGACCGACAGCGGGATCCCCGCGTCGCGGAGCGCGCGCGCGGCGCCGCCGAGCGGGGCGAGCTGCCACGGCCTCACCGCGAGCACGACCTCGAGCGACCGACTCGCGAGGAGCGCGAGCGTCTTCGGCTGCGTCACCACGTCGTAAGGCAAGGTCTCGCTGTAGACCCGAAGCGCTCGAACCATCCGCGTCGAAACGATACACTCGGCGGCGTCGTTCGAGCGAACGCAGCGAAAGAGGCGGAGGCTTCGATGAAGATTCTCTACGGCGTCGTCGGCGAGGGCATGGGGCACGCGATGCGGTCGCGGGTGATCCTCGAGCACCTCGTGTCCCAGGAGCACGACGTCGAGATCATGGCGTCGGGCCGCGCCGTCGACTTTCTCTCCAAGCGCTTCGAGGGCGTCAACCGCATCCACGGCCTCCACATGATCTACGAGGAGAACCGCGTCCGCCCCGCCAAGACGCTGTGGTCGAACGCGGTCACCGGCGCCACCGGCATCCCCAAGAACATCGCGGCGTACTTCGACCTGCTGACGAGCTTCCGCCCACAAGCGGTCATCAGCGACTTCGAGTCGTGGACGTACCTCTACGCCAAGACGCACCGCCTCCCGATCCTCTCGGTCGACAACATGCAGGTCATCAACCGCTGCAAGCTGCCCGAGGCGATCATCGAGGGCTACCAGGCGCAGTTTCAGCTCACGAAGGCGTTCATCAAGAGCAAGCTGCCGTTCTGCGACGAGTACTTCATCACGACGTTCTTCCGCCCGCCGGTGCGCAAGGAGCGCACGCGCCTCTTCGCTCCCATCTTGCGCCCGGAGATCTTGGCGGCGAAGCGACGCACCGGCGAGCACCTGCTCGTGTACACGACGGGAGAGGGCAACGAGGCGTTCCGCGGCGCGCTCGCCAAGACGGGCCTCGAGTGCCGGATCTACGGGATGCGGCGCGGCATCACCGAAGAAGAAGTGGAGGGCAACCTCCGCTTCCAGCCCTTCAGCGAAGACAAGTTCATCGACGATCTCGCGTCGAGCCGCGCGGTGATCGCGGGCGGCGGCTTCACGTTGATGGGCGAGGCGGTCTACCTGCACAAGCCCATGCTCGCCGTGCCGCTCGCCGGGCAGTTCGAGCAGATCTTGAACGCGCGCTACCTCGAGCTCGAGGGCTACGGCCGGTACGCCGAGACGCTCGACGATCCGAAGACCGTGCACGACTTCGTCGCCGCCGTCCCCGCATGCCAGGAAAAGCTTGTAACTTACACACAAAACGGCAACATCGAGATCACCCGCGCCATCGACGAGTGGCTCGACAAGGCCGCAGCCGGCGTGATCTAGCGGCGCGCGCCGAGCGCCGCGACATGAGCCGGGCTCGTGCCGCAGCAGCTCCCGACGATCGAGGCGCCCGCGTCGGTCCAGGTCTGCGCGACCGCGGCGTAGCGCGCGGCTGCTTCCTCGCTCGGCGCGCCCCACCCCATGCCGTCGCGTGCGTCGCCCGCGTTCGCGTAGGCCCCGAAGGGAACGTCGAGGCGCGCGAGCCGCTCGACGTACGGGAGCGTGAGGCTGGCCGCCGTGCAGCAGACGAGGACGCTCGTCGCGCCCGCGATCACGCAGTCGCGCGCGGCGCGCTCCATCGCCTCGGGCGAGAGGAGCGAGCCGTCGGGCCCCGCGGTGAGCGAGATCCAGACCTCGAGGCCGGTCTCGGCGGCCTCTTCGACGGCGACGATCGCTTCGCCGTGATGCGGGAACGTCTCGCAGAGGACGAGATCGACGCCGGCGTCCGCGAGCGCCGAGGCCATCGCGCGATGCGCGGCGCGCGCCTCGCTCTCGGGCGGCGACAAATCCGGGCGATAGCAGTCGAACACCGGCGCGAGCGATCCGGCGAACCGCGGCGGAGGCTTCCATCGGCCCGCGAGCGTGACCCCGCGTCGCGCGAGCACGTACGCGCGCTCGGTGAGCGATCGGTAGCGATCGGGGAAGATCCGCGGCTGCGTGCGGAACGTGTTCGTGCGATGCACCTGGGCGCCGGCCGCGGCGTAGTCGCGGTGGATCTCGGCGACCACGTCGGGGTGCGTGTCGATCGCGTAGGCGCTCCACCCGGGCGCGGGCGTCTCCACGCCGCGCGCGGCGAGCTCGGTCCCCATCGGCCCGTCCAGGAGGAGCATCCGTCGACCTCGCGCGGGATGATACATTGACGGGCTCCTCCATGCCCTTCCGCGAGCCCACACCTCAGACGCCGCCGACGAAGCTCGCCGACGTCGACGCTGCGATCGATCGGCTCCACGCCAAGAAGGACGCGTGGATCGCGGTCGGGATCCCCGAGCGCATCCGGCTGCTCGAACGCTGCATCGAGTCGATCGTCGCGGTCTCCGAGCAGTGGGGCGAGATCGGCGCCGCGATCAAGGGCCTCGCTCCGGCCGACGTGCTCGCGGGCGAGGAGTGGGTCGCCGGCATCTTGCCGACGGTGCGCAACGCGCGCCTGCTCGTCGAGGCGCTCCGCCAGGGAGGCCAGCCGCGCCCGGCGTCGCTGCGCACGCGCCCCGACGGGCGGGTCGTCGCGCGCGTTCATCCCGCGAACCTGATGGAGCGCCTCATGTTCACGGGCGTGACGGCGGACGTGTGGATCGAGAAGGGCAAGAGCCCCTCGCAGGGCGCGATCTACCGCGAGCGCGACGCGAAGAAGGGCCTCGTGTGCCTCGTCCTCGGCGGCGGCAACGTCTCGTCCATTCCGCCGATGGATGTATTTTACAAGCTTTTCGCGGAGAACGAGGTCGTCCTCCTCAAGATGAACCCGGTCAACGAGGCGCTCGCGCCGGTCTTCGCCGTCGCGCTCAAGCCTCTCGCCGACGAGGGCGTGCTCGAGATCGTGACCGGCGGGGCCGACGTCGGCGCGCACGCCGCGCAGCACCCGAAGATCGGCTCGCTCCACGTCACGGGCTCGGATCGCACGTACGACGCCGTCGTGTGGGGCAAAGACGCCGATCAGCGCGCGCGCGGAAAGGCGTCCGGGCAGCGCGTGAACGATCGGCCGTTCAGCGCCGAGCTCGGCTGCGTGACGCCGGTGATCGTCGTCCCCGGACCGTGGTCGGCGAGCGACATTCGCTTCCAGGCGCGCAACGTGGCGTCGATGGTGACGCAGAACGCGAGCTTCAACTGCAACGCCGCGAAGGTGATCGTGACGGCGCGCGGATGGCTCCAGCGAGAGGCCTTCCTCGAGGCGCTCCACGACGAGCTCACGAAGACCCCCGCGCGCAAGGCGTACTACCCCGGCGCGCGCGAACGCCACCAGGCGTTCCTCGAGAAGTACCCCGGCGCGCTCGTGCTCGGCTCCGTTCCGCCCGACGCGGCGAACGAGGTCGTCCCCTGGACGGCGATCCCCGACGTGCCGGACGCGGCCGGCGGCTACGCGCTCACGAACGAAGCGTTCTGCGGCGTCGTCGCCGAGGTCACGCTCGATCTCGCCGAGTCGCACGCCGGCGTCCTCCGCGAGCGCGATCCCGGCGCGCCGTCGGTCGAGCGTTTCCTCGAGCGCGCCGTCGCGTTCGCGAATGAGCGCTGCTGGGGCACGCTCTCGTGCTGCATGCTCGTGCACCCCGCGACCGAAGAAGCGCATCGCGAGGCGCTCGGCAAGGCGATCTCCGCGCTCCGCTACGGAGGCATCGCCGTCAACGCGTTCCCCGGACTCCTCTACGCCTTGGTGACGCCGACCTGGGGCGCCTACCCCGGACACACGCCCGAAGACATCCAGTCGGGCAGCGGCGTCGTTCACAATGCGTTCCTCTACGATCATCCCGAGAAGAGCGTGGTGCGCGCGCCGTTCCGCATCCGCCCCACGCCCGCTTGGTTCAGCGACCACCGGAACTTGCTCGAGCTCGGCAAGCGCCTCGTCACGTTCGAGGCGAAGCCCTCGTGGCGCTCGCTGTTCCGCGTCGTCCGCGCCGCGCTCCGCGGCTGATCGCCCATGACCTCGGAGGTCATGGTTCGGCGCCGCCCGCGGCGCTAGGCTGCAGGAGAGATGAGCGGCAACGTCGGAGAGCTCCTCAGGCACTGGCGAACGTCGCGCGGCAAGAGCCAGCTCGATCTCTCGGTCGACGCCGAGGTCTCGACCAGGCACATCAGCTTCATCGAGAACGGCAAGGCCTCGCCGAGCCGCGAGATGCTGCTCGTCCTCGCGAGCGCGCTCGACGTTCCGCTGCGCGAGCGGAACACGCTGCTCCTCTCGGCCGGCTTCGCGCCGGTCTATCGCGAGACGAAGCTCGACGCGCCCGAGATGGCGCACGTGCGCGCGGCCATCGACTGCATCATGACCCAGACGGAGCCGAACGGCGCCGTCCTCCTCGACCGCGAGTGGCGCGCGCTCCGGATGAACAAGGCGATCACCCGCATCATCGAAGCGTTCGTCGTCGATCCGACGAGCGCGCTCGATCTCGAAGGCAACCTGGTCCTCGCCTGCTTCGATCGGCGGGCGCTGCGCGACTCGCTCGTCAACTTCGACGACGTCGCGGCGTCGATCATCACGCGCCTCCAACGCGAGGCGAGCGCCGAGGGCAGCGACGGCCCTTCACGCAAGCTCCTCGCCAAGGTCATGGCGTACGACGGCCTGCCGAAGAAGGTCTTCCGGTCCGATCCGAGCGCGCAGCTCTCGCTCATGATCCCCGTGCACCTCAGGCGGGGAGACCTCGAAGTGCGCTTCTTCACCACGCTGACCACGCTCGGAACACCGCTCGACGTCACGCTCGACGAGCTACGCATCGAGAGCTACTACGCCGCCGACGACGCCACGGCACGCTGGCTGCGATCCTGACGACCGCGCGCATGCCGCCGCGTCACCGCGCGAGCGACCAGAGTCCGTCGTCCGCGCTCCAGTAGAGCTGGCCCTTGTCCATCACCATGATCCTGCCGGGTGACGGCGTCGTCGTCGCGATCTGCGCGACGGCGCTGCCCGATCGCCGGATCCGGCTGATCGCGCCGTCGAGCGACGCGACGTAGACGTGGTTGTCGTCGGCGAGCACCGCGACCGGATCGGACGACGTCGAGACGCGCGAAGGAGCGCCCCCGGCGATCGGCGTCTTGTAGACGCCGGTCTTGTCGGCCCAGAAGACGTCGCTCCCCGCGATCGTCAACGCGTGCAGATGATCCGCGGGGGAGGCGAAGAGCTCCGCCTTCGTCGCGCCGCCGTCGCCGCGCTCGAGCGCGACGCGATGAACCTTTCCGTCCGCCCCGATGTACGCGTGCTTCGCGTCGCACGCCGCCACGCTGCACATCCCGCCCGGCGCGTCGGCGAGCTTCGTCGTCGCGCCGTCTTTCTCGACGCGAACGACCGCGTCGGCGCAGAGGACGATCGCGTCGCCGATCGGGCAGATGCCGGTGCGCCCCTTGGGCTTGAACGGCGTCCGCTTGATCTCGCCGCTGCCGTCTTTGGCCATGCGCGCGAACGCGGCGCCTTCCCGATCGCGAAACAGATCTCCGCTGAGCAGCCACACGAGCTCGCTGCCGACGGGCATGCCCGCGAGCGCGATCGCTTGCGGCCCGGGCTCTCCCTTCGCGAGCACCTGCGTCTCGCCGGTCTTCTTCGCCACGCGAACGATCGAGCCGCGACCGTCGTCGCTCTCGACGGAGAGGTACGCATACGCGTCGTCGAGGACGACGCCGCTGATGCGCCCTTCGATCGCGGCGAGGCGCTTCGGCGGCGACGCCGTGGGCGGCTTCGTGATGGGCAGGCCGCTCTTCCTCGCCGGCTCGTGGCCCCCCGGCGGGCCAGGATCGCAACGACAACCGGAGAGAGTCGACAGCGCCGCGGAGAGCGCGACGAGCAGGAGCCTTCGCATGAGCGGCCATTGTATGTCACATGTCGCTCCCCCGACCGCTCTACGCGGAGACCACGACCGTGCCTTGGTCGATCGGGCGATCGAGCGCGCGCTTCGTCGCCTCGCGCGCCGCGGCGAACGCCGCGCGGCCCGCGTCGAGCTTGAAGGGACCGGAGCGCGGGAGCCCCTCGAGCACGACGGTGACCATCCCCGGCCGCCTCGGCATCTCGAGCTTCCTGCGCCACGCCGACTTCGAGGCGATGTGATGGAAGAGCACGCGCGGCTCCTCGCGCGGCATCCCCGCGAGGCCGGGCCGATCGAGGATCCCGCCGTCGAGATACGCGCGCCCGCCGATGCGCACAGGATGGAACAGCATCGGCACGGCGCACGACGCGTGGATCGCCGCGGTCACCTCCCCTTCCGCGAGCACGTGCGTGCGCCGGGTGCCGACGTCGAACACCGACACCGCGGCGGGGACTCGACATCGCGAGAACGATCGCTGAGGCAGCAGCCGCTCGAGGCGCTCGCGGAAGAGGCGACCGCGCAGGAAGCCGGCGCCCACACCCGGGTCCCAGAAGTCGCGACGCTCGAGCTCGACCAGCGCGCGCGCGAGATCGGGCGCGTCGAGCCCGGCCGCCCACGATCCGGTGACGAGCGCCCCGGCGCTCGAGCCCGAGACGCGCGACGGCGCGAGCCCTTCGTCCTCGAGCACCGTCAGGAAGCCGGTGTGCGCGAAGAAGGAGAAGAAACCCGACGACATCGCCAGCGCAAACGGGGCCTCGCGTAGGTGCTCGCGTAGTCTCATCGAGATGGGTATCCTAGCCGTCCCATGGCAAGCCGCACGTTCGCCGTCGGCGACATCCACGGCGATCTCGAAGCGCTCGAGAGAGCCCTCGGCCTGCTGCCCAAGCTCGACGAGAACGACACGATGATCCTGATGGGCGACTACGTCGACCGCGGCGCCGACAGCGCCAAGGTCGTCGAGTTCGTCCGCAAAGAGCTCCCGAAGCGCGTGCCCGGCAAGCTCGTGTGCCTGCGCGGCAACCACGAAGACGGCTGGCTGCGCGTCGCCTCCGGCGGCTGGCCCGAGTTCGTCATCCCGGTCGTCAACGGATGCCTCGCGACGCTGCGCTCGTACCGCGGCCAGCCGTGCCGAGAGGGCGAGGTGCCCTCGCGCGAAGAGCTGCTCGACATGCAGCACGGCGGCTTCCTCCCCGACGAAGTCGTCGACTGGATGAACTCGCTTCCGTACTGGTACGAAGACGATCACGCGATCTACGTCCACGCCGGCCTCGTCGAGAAGGACGGCAAGTGGGTGCACCCGAGGGACGCCGAGAACCCGACCCAGCTCCTCTGGGTGCGCACGATGCGCTTCTTCCAGGGCTATCGGGGCAAGCGCGTGGTGTGCGGTCACACGGCGACCGAGAACCTCCCGCCGGAGCTCTCGAGCTTCACGCCCGAGGATCCGCTCGACATGTGGGTCGGCGAGAACGTCGTCGTGATCGACACCGGCTGCGGCAAGGGCGGGTTCCTCACCGTCCTCGAGCTGCCCGCGATGAAGGTCTACGAGTCGCGAAACGCGTCGTGATGACGGCGCCGGCGCGCGTCGATCCGTCGCTCGGCGCGCGCGTCGTCGCGCGCACGCCGCTCTTCTACGCTCGCGGCGCCGATCCGGCGCTCGATCGGCCCGCGCACGTGCGCGCGGGCTCCGCCCTCGGGCGGCTCGGCGGGCGGCTCGCGGTCGTGCAAGACGACGCGAGCTTCCTCGCGATCCTCGACGGCGCGCGCGTCGTCGATCTGCCGCTCCCTTCACACGACGGCGTTCGGCAGTTCGACGATCGGCGCGGCAACAAGAAGGAGAAGCTCGACCTCGAGGCCTGCATCGCGATCGAAGGCGCCCTCGTCGCGTTCGGGTCGGGCTCGTCCGATCGACGCGAGCGGATCGTCGTCGTCGACGCGCCCGCGTCGGTGACGCTCGTCGAGGCCCCCGAGCTCTACGCTCGCATGCGCGCCGCCCGCGACTTCTCCGGCGCGGAGCTCAACGTCGAGGGCGCCGCGATCGCCGGCGACGACGTCGTCTTCTTCCAGCGCGGCAACGGCGCCGCCGGCGGATCGATCGCGCCCGTCGACGCCACCGCGCGCGTCTCGCTCGTCGCGTTGATGGATCACCTCCGCGGGCGCGGAGCGTGCCCCGATCTCCGCGACGTCACCGCGTGGGATCTCGGCGCGATCGAGGGGACGCGACTGACGTTCACCGACGGCGTCGCCGCGCGCGCGCCGTGGATCGCGTTCCTCGCGTGCGCCGAAGACTGCCCGGACGCGACGCGCGACGGCCCTGTGCGCGGCGTCGCGATCGGACGGCTCGACGATCGCGCCCGCGTCGCCGCGCGCGCGCCCGTGCTCGACGAGCGGGGCGCGCCGCTGCTCGACAAGGCCGAGGGCCTCGCGTTCGACGACGATCCGCGTCGCGCGTGGCTCGTCGTCGACAAGGACGACCCCGACGTTCCCTCGGATCTCCTCGAGCTCCGCCTCGAGGAAGGGTGGCTCGCGTGAGCGTGAGCGTGAGCGCGCCGGAGACGGCGGGGCCCCAGAAGTTCCCTCCGACGTTCTACTACGCGAACGCGATCGAGCTGCTCGAGCGCCTCGCGCACTACGGCTTCTACATCGGCCTCTCGCTCTACCTCACCAAGATCGTGAAGATGGGCGACATCGAGGTCGGCATCCTCCTCGGCAACTGGCGCTTCGCGGCGTCGATGGCGCCGATCCCGTGCGGCGCGATCGCCGATCGGATCAGCTTCAAGCGATCGCTCATCCTCGCCTTCAGCCTCTACTCGACGGCGTACGCCGGCATCCTGCTCTTCCCGGTGCGCTCCGTCGTCATCCCGTGCCTCTTCCTCGCCGCGATCGCCGGCGGCTTCATGAAGCCGGTCATCATGGGCACGGTCGTGCGCACGAGCCCGCCGGGGCGACAGACGGAAGGCTTCGGCGTCTTCTACCGGATGATCAACGCCGGCAGCGTGATCGGCAAGTCGCTCGCCTACGGCGTCCGCCGCGTCGTCGCGCTGCGCTTCGTCGCGGCGACCTCGATCGTCGCGAGCCTCGCGGCGCTCGCCCTCGCGATCTTCGCCTACAAGGAGCCCGACGGCCTCGACGAGGATCAGAAGCGCGAGAAGGGCGAGAAGGTGAAGACCGAGGCGGCCCCCGCCCTGCGCGAGACGCTCCGTGGGTACGCCACCGCGCTGAAGAATCCGCGCTTCACGAGCTTCCTCCTCATCTTCGCGGGCTTCTACTTCATGTCCGAGCAGTTCTACATGACGTTCCCGAAGTACGTGACGCGTCACATCGACGAGAAGGCGCCGCTCGAGATGATCACGCTGGTCAACCCCGCGTGCATCGCGCTCTTCCAGGGCCGGATGACGAAGCTCACCAAGTCGATCGATCCGGTCTGGACGATGGCGCTCGGCGTCTCGATCGGCGCGGTCGCGATGCTGGTGATGGGCGCGGTGCCGACGATCGCGGGCGCGTGCCTCTCGGGCGCGATCTTCGCGTTCGCCGAGATGACGTTCTCTCCTCGCTTCTTCGACTTCATCGCCAGCTTCGGCACGAAGGCCAAGAGCGGCATGTACATGGGCATGGCGTTCGTGCCCTCGGCGATCGGCGCGTGGCTCGGCGGTCAGGCGTCAGGCTTCCTCATCGCGAAGCACATCCCCGAGAACGGCCCTCACGACCCGCTCGCGATCTGGTCGACCTACGCGCTGCTCGGCATGCTCTGCGCGGTCGGGATGGTCGTCTACGGCCTGTTGACGAAGAAGTCGCGCGCACGTCCGGCGGCTTAAACGACGAAGGCAGGAAGAAGCTCTTCCTGCCTTCGCGCGATCGCGTCGCTCTCGAGTGACGGACTACTTCGGCGGCTCGGGCGGCGTGTTGTCGGCCTGCACGCAGCCGGCGAGGTCGAAGAACATGAACTCGAGCGCCTTCTGCTGCGCCGAGAGGCCGCCGGCCGCCGGGCAGCCGTCGGGGAACGAGTTGCCGCCCGCGCTGATGCCCATGAGGTGGAGGTCGCTGTAGACGGCGCGGCCGCACTGGTTCTCGGGCTCCGCGTCGGTCGGCGCGTTGAACGAGAAGTAGCGCACCGCGGTCTCGCTCTTCTTGATCCACGCCTGCACCGGCGCGTTGACGTTCGAGAGCGAGTTGGTCACGTCCGTGAGCTGGATCTTGCCGGGCGTCGTCGACGCGTTCACGTTGACGAGCCAGTCGGCGAACGCGACGCCCTTCGGGAAGGTCGTGTCGACGTCGTGGACGCCGGAGCCGCCGCCGCTCGCGTTCCAGTTGGCCGTCTGCTGCCAATCTTGCTGCGGCGAGTTCTTGAACCACGTGTAGTGGAAGTGCGTCGCGAAGATACGGCCGCCCATGTTGGCGTAATCCCACATCGACTGGCGCGCGCCCGGACGACCGACGGCGCCGCCCTTGTTCTCGTTGGTCTCGCTGCACTCGCAGGAGAGCATCACCATGTCGTAGCTGGCCATCTTGGCCGGGTCGTTCCAGAGCTCGCCGCCGAACGGATCGGCCGTGCTGCCGCCCGCCGCGGGCGCGCCGGGGAAGTCGCCGCCCGAGCCGTTGAAGACGTGGATGTGGCCCGCGGTGCTGTGGCCGGGGACGAACTCGCTGTCGTCGATGCCGATGCCGCGGAGGAGGCACTCGAGCGCGTCGCATCCGCCGGCGGTGACCGCGATGTGCGGCATGTCGCCTTCGGAGCCGTTGCGCGGGAGGCGGAACTCGCGATCGGGGACCTTGTTCGCTTCGCACGCCTTGGTGACGTCGAACTTCAGCTTGCGGCGCCACTTGCCGACCTGGACGACGACGGGCACGTCTTTGTCGACGGGCACGTTCTCGAGCGTGAACTCGCCCTTGGTGTTGGTGAGGGTGCTCACCATCGGGCTCAGCGCGACCGACGCGCACGTCTCGCAGCTCACGCCCTCTTTGATCTCCGGCAGCTCCGCGTCCCCGTTCGGGCCGCCCGGGATGTAGACCATGACGTTGTAGAGCGCGTTGGCGCCGGCCGGGTCGTAGACCTTGCCCGTGATCGTCGTCGTGACCGACGGATCGTCGCACGCGACGCGCTTGCACTCGAGCCCCTGGCACGGCGTCTCACCCGGCGTGAACGGGGTGGCGCTCGGCGTCTCTTCCTTGGGCGCCTGCTCGAAACCGCTCCTCTTGTCAGCTCCGCTGCATGCAGCAGCGGCCATCGCCACACCGGCGGCGACGAGAACGAACGGCGCGAAGTAGGTCAGACCTTGGCGCATTGGGGCTCTTGCTCCTTTGGTTTCGGGGAGATACGGGTTTCGCTAGACTTGGGGTACGGACTCCCACGTCTATGGATCAGACCCACACCACCCGACGGGGTCCCTGAAATGACCCGTCATCGGCCTTCGCGCAAACTTTATTTGCGTCTCGGTCGCAGACAGATGCTCGGCGCCCTCGCCGCGGGCCTCGTCTGCCGGAGCGTTCGCGCCCAGGAGCCTGGCGATCCTGCCGAAGATCTGAGGAATTTGCGGCTGCTCGACCTCACGGAGGGCGGCCGCCGATTCACGCTCGTCACGCCGAAGTACCTCGAGCCCGAACGGAAGCTCCCCCTTGTCGTTTTCCTGCACGGCCTCGGCGAGACCACCAACGAGCGCGCCGGCGCCTACGCCTGGATCGAGCGGTACGGCCTCGGCAGCGCATGGCAACGGCTCAAGCGCGCCCCGATCGCGCCGACGAGCAAGCGCGGAGAGTGGACCGCGGCGCGCCTCGCCGAGGTGAACGAGGAGCTCGCCGTCCGACCGTTCCGCGGGTTCGTGATGGCGTGCCCCTTCATGCCCAACCCGCAGGGCCCCGGGCAGGTCGACGCCTACGCACGCTGGATCGAAGAGTCGCTCTTGCCGCGGGTGCGCCGCGAGGCGCCCGTCCATACGGATGCAAAGCGCACGTATCTCTGCGGCGTGTCGCTCGGCGGCTGGGTCGCGCTCGAGCTGCTCGGGCGGCTGCCTCACGTCTTCGGCGCGCTCGCGGGCGTGCAGACGGCGATCGGCCCGCACAACGCGCCAGGCTACGCCGACAGGATCGCGAAGGGCTGGAAGGGCGAGAAGAACCCGACGCTCCTCCTCACGAGCACGCAAGATCACTGGAAGGCCTCGAGCGAAGCGCTCGCCCTCGCGTTCAAGGCCAAGGACCTGCCCGCCGACTATCGCGTGATCCCCGGACCGCACGATCAGCCGTGGCTCCAGGAGGCGGGCACGATCGAGACGATCCTCTGGCTCGACCGCATCGGCTATCGGACGCCCGTCCGCTAGGGCAGACGAAACGCCCGCGCGACGCGCGGGAACGGTGGCCTCGCCTCCGGCGCGGCGACTAGGGTTCGGCCCGAAATCGAACGGAGGGACGAGATCATGAACGCCATGAACGCCATGAACGCGATGCCGATGATGAACGGCCCGATGATGCCGATGAACCCGATGATGCCGATGATGATGAACGGCCCGATGATGCCGATGATGCCCATGATGGGCGCCATGCAGGGTCAGATGCCCATGATGGGCATGATGCCGATGATGATGGGCGGCATGATGCCGATGATGTGCACGATGACGTGCGAGATGACCAAGGACGGCATGACGGTGAAGATGACGCCGACCGACGCGTCGATGATGTCGCGCATGAAGGAGCGCTGCGAGGCCATGAACGCGATGATGGCCATGGGCGCGCCCATGATGATGATGTGCGGCGGCATGCCGATGATGATGTGCATGCCCCAGACGAAGTGAGCCTTCGTCGCGACGTCACTTCGTCGCGACGTCACGACGTCACGAACACCTCGAGCCCGCGCTCCTTGGGACGCGGGCTCGACGCATTTTTCCCGTCCCGCGCGAACTTCGCCCGCCGGGGAACTTCCGCGATCGCCGCAGCGTCGGTCCGCGCTGGAGGTAGAAGATGGCAGGCGTCAGCGTCGACGGAGGTGGAGGCGGTAGGCGGAAGCTCGACACCGAGATCAACATGATCCCGATGATCGATCTCCTGATGGTGACGATCTCGTTCTTGCTGATCACCGCGGTGTGGGTGCAGTCGTCACGTCTCGAGGCGAGCGCGAACGTGCCCGGCACGAGCGAGACGCCGCCGTGTGAGCACGAGCCGGGAGGCTGCAAGGCCGAGCCTCGGCTCCACGTGCAGACGTCGGATCCTGGGAAGTTCCTCCTCGTGTGGAAGGAGGGCCCCACGGTGGTGCGCTCCGTCGAGGTGCCGCGGAGCCAGACCGAGGGTCACAAGAGCGCGCAGCCCGGACAGGTCGTCTATCCCGCGCTCGCCGCGCGCGTCGCCGAGGAGTGGAAGGTCTCGGGCCTTCATCGCGACGCGAGCGACAAGAAGTTCGATCACGCGGTGGTGCACGCGCCCTCCGACATGCCCTACGGAGACATCGTCGCGGTCATGGACGCGGTGGCGCAGCCGAAGCGCGCGGTCGCCTACCAAGGCAAGACGGCGCAGACGGCCGCGTTCGAGATCACGTTCGCGATGGACTGAAGAGGTCGAGGGCTCGAAGGGGCAAGGGATCGGAGGAAGAACGAGAACGAGAGCGAGAGCAAACGCCGCAGATCGCGCTCTCGTCCCGTCTTCCCTCGGCCCCTCGACCCTTCGAGCCCTCGACGTCGCTACTCGCTCGCGTCGAGCGAGGCGATCGCCTGGTCGACCGCGGCGGCCGCCTTGTCGAACGGCTCCTTGTCTCCCGCGGCTTCGACGACGAAGACCTTCGACTTCGTCGCGAAGACGCTGACCCAGTAGCGATGCTCGCGGCCGTTGCGCGTGGTCGTGTAGCGGGTCTGCGTTCCGGTCAGGCCCTTGGCCGTCCTCACCGAGCGCGAGCCCTCGGAGACGTATCCCTTGTCGCGGAGGCGCAGGTCGAGCGTCTCCGCCCAGAACTCGGTGTTGGCCTTCACGTCGTTCGGCTCGGTGCGCGTCGCGAGGACGATCCCCTTCGCGCTCGTCGCGCGGTAGCTGTACGCGCCCTCGCTCTCGAGGGTCGCGAAGCCCGCCGGCGTGTCCAGGCGGGCCCCGCGGCCGCACGCGCCGCAGGCGACGGCGAATAGAATCGTGAACACAATCGACAATTGTTCAATCTTCATGGCTCGAGGCTTCCGTGTTCGGGGTTCGGGGCTCACTGCTTCAACGAGAACAGCGGGTCGAGGCCGATCCCCTCGACCCACGGGATCGGCAGGTCGACCGTCTTCGGCGCGGGCGTCACCACGGCCGGCACGACGATCGGCGCCGCGGGCTTCGGCTTCGGCGTGAGCGAGACGCTGATGACGCTCATCGCCGCGCGCGTGCGGAGAAACTCGAGGCGGCCTTCGACCCGATCGATCTCTTGCGCGATGCGCTCGAGCTCGCGCTCGACGGTCAGCATGTCCTGGATGTTCGACGCGCGCGCCATGAACTCCTGGAGGCGCGCGCGGGTCGCGCGCATGTTCGTGAGGCGCACCTCGAGATCGTGGAACTCCTCCGACACGTCGTCGGCCGTGACCGAGCGATTGACGACGCCGCCGAGCGCTTCGATCTTCGTCATCGTCTCGCGGAAGCTCGCCGACGGCACCTTGATCTGGACGCTCTGATCCTTGCGCGACGCGATGTGGCCGCCGACGCTCTCGGCGGCGTCGATGATCCTGTCGATCGTCTTCGGGATGGCCTCTTCGTCCGCCATCATCTTGAGATCGCCCTGGTAGACGATGACGGGCGCGCGCGTCGTCGGCCCGGCGCTCTTGGCCGTGCGCGCGTCGGTCTTCGCCGCCGGCGCCTTCACGTCCCCCCGCGGCTGCTGCGCGGGCGGCGCAGGTTGCGCGGGCGCAGGCGGCGCAGGCGGAGGCGCGGCCTGCGCGACGGCGCCGGCCGTCTCGGCCGCGGGGCTCGGGGGCGCCGCCATTCTCGGCGCAGCGTGCGCCCCGCAGCCCGTCTGCGCCGCGAGCAACGAGAGGACGACGGGGAGCGTGCAGAAGAGGCGGGTCGAGGGCTTCGTCATGGCGTTTGCCCCTCAACGGACCTCGCGCAGGCGCCTTACAGACGTCGACGAACGGCCTACTTTTCCACGTCGCTCTCGCGCGTCATCTCCAGCATCGTCGTGCGGAACCCGAGGCGGCCGAACATCCGCTGCGCCGCCTCGTTCTGCACGGCGGTGAGCAAGAGGACGCGCGGCGCGCCCTTCTCCGCGAGGCGGCGGACCACCTCGCGCACGAGCGCCTCGCCGATCCCCTGCCCGCGCGCGCGCTCGTCGACGTACACGTCGTGGAGCTTGCCGCACGCGTCGAGCAGCTCGTTGTAGCTCCGCGGCTCGAGCCGCGCGTACGCGTAGCCGACGATCGCCCCTCCGAGCACGGCCGCGAGGAGCACGACGTCGTCGCTCCGGAGCTCACCCGCGAAGTAGCGCGCGTAGCCCGCCTCCGGATTCGTGAGGTGGAGAAAGCGCTTCGGATCGAGCGCGTAGTGCATGCGCACGAGGCGACCGGCGTACGTCGAGACCGCGGGGAGGTCGTCGTCCGTCATCGGGCGCACGGCGAACGCGCGGGTGGGGTCGGCTTCCACGGAGACGCAGTCTAGCGCGTCTTCGCGCGGACCCTCTCGCCGCGCGCGCGCTCCCGATTTAGCCTCGCGTCATGCCGGAGCTGCCCGACATCACCGTGTACGTCGAGCACATCGCGCGTCGGACCGCCGGCCACGTGCTCGAGCGCATCCGCATCGCGAGCCCGTTTCTGCTGCGAACGGCCGATCCGCCCATCACGGCGATCGTCGGGCAGAAGGTCGAGCGCATCTCGCGCCTCGGCAAGCGCATCGTTTTTTCCTTCGCGCCGGAGGGGAGCAAACCCAAGAAGGCCGACGCGCTCCACTTGATCATCCACCTGATGATCGCTGGCCGCTTCAAGTGGAAGCCGCACGGCGCGCCCATCCCCGGCAAGATCGGCCTCGCCGCGCTCGACTTCGCGCCGGCGAGCAAGGGCGCGAAGGAGAAGGACGCGGGCACGCTCGTCTTCACGGAAGCGAGCACCAAGAAGCGCGCGAGCATGCACCTCGTCAGGGGCGACGAGGCGCTCGCGTCGCACGATCCCGGCGGCCTCGACGTGATGCGCGCCGACACCGACGCCTTCGCCGCGCGCCTCCGGAGCGAGAACCACACGCTCAAGCGCGCGCTGACCGATCCCCACCTCTTCGACGGGATCGGCAACGCGTACTCCGACGAAATACTGCATCATGCACGCATGTCGCCGGTGAAGCTGACCTCGCGCCTCGGCGACGAAGAGATCGCGCGCCTCCACGCGTCGATCCGCGAGGTGCTCGACGAATGGACGAAGCGGCTGCGCGATCGCGCGGGCGAGTTCCCCGAGAACGTGACCGCGTTCCAGCCGGAGATGGCGGTGCACGGCAAGTACGGCAAGCCCTGCCCGCGCTGCGGGACGCGGGTGCAGCGGATCCGCTACGCGGCGAACGAGATGAACTACTGCCCCGCGTGTCAGACGGAGGGAAAGCTCCTCGCGGATCGATCGCTCTCCCGCCTCATGCGCGGCGACTGGCCGAAGACGCTCGAGGAGCTCGAGATCAAGAAGGCGAAGCTCAAGGCGGCGCCGCCGACGTCACGTTGACGATCTTCTTGCCCTTGTCGTCGATCTCGAACTTGCACACGCCGACGTGCACCGACGCAGAGACTGGGTGCCGGCAGACCTGATCGCGCACCGTCGCCTCGTCGCAGTTGCAGCTCGTGCCGATCGGGAGCGAGTTGTCGCACGCGGGCTCCTTCGGCTGCGTGAGCGGATAGCGACGCCGCGCGTGAGCGCTCGTGAAGCTCTCCGGCACCTTCCCCGCCGCCGCGAGCGCGGCGTACGCGAAGAGCGACGGGCGCGCGCCGTGAGACAGCGCGACGATCTCGGTCGCAGGACGCTCGATCTCCTTGGCGACGATCGGCGCGAGCTGCTCCTTCGTGCACACGGGCTCGTCTTGCTTCGTCGCTTCGCGACCGGAGAGCGGGCCCTCCGCGCCGCACCGGAACCAGGGCATGCACACGTCGTCGCCGAGCGACGCGGCGACGTGCTTGCATTCGCCGCCGGCGAGCGCGACCGCGACGAGCGCAGCCTCGACGAGCACCTCACGGCCGGGCGCGTCGATCTCCTCCGGCGACCCCTTCGCGTTCTTGACGTCGAGGGGAGCGCGCCCCAGCACCTCGCAGCCGAGCGCGCCGCTCTCGGCTTTGTCGACGCCGGCGAGCGCGCGGAGCATCACCGCGGTCGCGCGTGGCTCGCGGATCGGATCGACGAGCTCGCGGACGCGCGGCGCGATCGATCGCGCGTGCTCGCGCAGCGGCACGTGGACGACCGCGCGACGGAGGCCCGCCGTCGGCTTGCCGCGCTCGAGGAGCGACGCGAGGCCCTTCTTCACGTCGGCCTTCTGCGCGTCGCCGAGCTTCGCGAAGGCCTCTTCCCACTCGGGCGCCTCGACGTGCGCGCCGTCGGCGAGGAGCTTCGCGACGCCGGCGTCGCCCTTCTCCTTCATGACGTCGGCGACGAGCTCTGCCCGGCGCTCGCCGGCGTTCTCGAACATCGCGCCGAGCGACGCGGCGAGATCGGGCGCCGCCTTGAAGTCGACGGGCTGCTTCACGACGGGCCCGAGGTAGGCGCCGCCGCCGACGAGCAGCACGATCCTCGCGTCGCCGCTCGCGCGTGGATACGCGAGGCGCCTGCCCGTCTCGTCTTGCGTGACGGCGGGCTTCGCGTCGGCGGAGAGCTCTCCGGCCGGCAGGGCGAGCGTCCGATCGCCGACCGCGAGGGTCGCGGCGCCGGCGTCGCTCCACCGAACCTCTGCCGCGCTCGACGAGCCGCCGGGCGAAGGCGTTTTGCACGCGGCGAGCGCGAGCACGACCGTAACCGCGAACGCTTCCAGAGAACGCACGCCGCGATGGTAGCGCGAGCTGGCAACCGGTGGGGCAGTGGTTACGCTCCCGCGGTGGTGACCACGAGCGGCCCCGCGCACCGGCGACTCGCCCTCGGCTTCTTCTCGGGCGTGCGCGCGCTCTTCGGCGGCGTCGGCTTCGTGGTGACGACGCCGTCGGCGTGGGGGTGGGCGATGATCCCGGTGATCGTCGCGAGCGTCCTCTTCGCAGGCACCGGCGCGCTCGCGATCTGGGGCGGCTCGGAGCTCTCGCATCGCCTCTTGTGGGATCCGGGCGACGGCGCGTGGACGATGGTGGGCATCTGGGCGCTCCGCGTCCTCTTCTGGGCCCTCGGCCTCGTCGTCGCGTTCGTCATCGCGATGTCGCTCGCGCAGCCGCTCTCCGGCTTCGCGCTCGAAGCCATCGCGCGCAAGCAGGAGGTGGCGCTCGGCGGACGCACGTGGCCCGATCAGAGCGTCGTCGCCGGCGCGGTGCGCTCGCTCCGCGTGAGCCTCACCGCGCTCGCGATCGGCCTCCCCGTCCTCGGCGTCCTCGCGCTCGTCACGTTCCTCGTCCCGCCCGCAGGCATCGTCACGATCCCCCTCAAGTTCGTCGTGACGGGCCTGCTCGCCGCGTACGATCTGCTCGACTACCCGGTGTCGCTGCGCGGCCTCGGGGTGCGCGATCGCGTCGCGTTCATGCGCGAGAACTTCGCCGCGGTCCTCGGCTTCGGCGTCGCCGTCGCCGCGCTCCTGCTCGTTCCCGGGATGGCGCTCTTCCTGCTCCCCTTCGGCGTCGCCGGCGCGACGCGCATGCTCGTCGCCGCCGACGCGAAACCCGCCCTGGATCGAAACTGACCATCTTGACCTGCCGTCGCGGTTGGTGCGACGACTTGGCACTGCCATGAGCACGCCGCTCGTCATCAACGACAAAGTCACGCTCCCCGGGAGCGATCTCGAGTGGACCGCGGTCCGCGCGTCCGGCCCCGGCGGTCAGAACGTGAACAAGGTCGCCTCGAAGGTGGAGCTCACCTTCGACTTCGAAGGGACCGTGGCGCTGAACGATCCGGCTCGCGCGCGCCTGCGTGCGCTCGCGAAGAACTCGCTCGACGCCGAGGGCCGCCTGCTCATCACGAGCCAGAAGACGCGCGATCAGGCGAAGAACCTCGCCGACGCGCGCGACAAGCTCCGCGAGCTCGTCCTCAAGGCGCTCGTCGTGCCGAAGGTCCGCAAGCCGACGAAGCCTTCCAAGGGCGCCAAGCAGCGCCGCCTCACGACGAAGAAGAAGGTCTCCGCCAAGAAGGCGACGCGCAAGAAGCCGCGCCGCGACGACTGAGGTCGGGCTACTCCGCGTCCGAAGCGACGAGCGCGCCGAGCGCCGGATCGTCCTTCTTGCGCTTGGCCGCGTCGACGACGACGGCGTTGCCGTCGATCACCTTCTGCGGCGGCACCTGGATGTCCCAGACGATGCCGACGGCCTGGAGACCCTTCAAGACGTAGTAGGTGAGATCGATCTCCCACCAGAAGAAGCCCTGGCGCGTCGAGCGCTGGTAGTAGTGGTGGTTATTGTGCCAGCCCTCGCCCATCGTGAGGAGCGCGAGGAAGAAGTTGTTCTTGCTGTCGTCCGTCGTCGCGTAGCGGCGGCTTCCCCAGATGTGCGCGAGCGAGTTGATCGTGAACGTGCCGTGCCAGCAGAGCACCGTCGAGACGAAGAAGCCCCAGACGAGCGCCGGCCAGCTGCCGACGAGCCACAAGCCGACGGCGAGCGCGACGCCGGGGACGACGTGGTACTTGTTCAGCCAGCGGAGCTCGGGATAGCGCGCGAAGTCGGAGATGCGCTCGAACTTCGTTTCCTCGGTGTCGCGCGAGAGGATCCACCCGACGTGCGACCACCAGAAGCCCTCCTCGCGGAAGGAGTGCACGTCCTGCTTCGTGTCGGAGTACTTGTGGTGGTCGCGGTGATGCGCGGCCCACCAGAGCGCCCCCTTCTGGAGGCTCGACTGCGCGAGCACCGCGAGGAAGAGCTGGAACGCGCGGCTCGTGCGGTACGTGCGGTGCGAGAAGTAGCGGTGATAGCCGCCCGTGACGCCGAAGATGCGGAGGTAGTAGAGCGCGACCGCGAGGGCCACCCACTTCCACGAGAACCCGACGAGCGCCACGCCGACGACGGCCGCGATGTGCACCCCGTAGAAGGGCATGCTCACGAGCCACCCGTAACCGCGCTTCTTCATGAGTTTACCTTACGAAGCGGCCTGTCATGGAACGGTCAGGAAACGGACACATCTCCACAGTGCGAAAGGGATTTCCCGGGAGTCCCGGGGCTGTAGAGTGCGCGCCTCGCTCGACCCACGATGGAAACCGGCGGCGTACGCACGCTCCTCCAGAACCGCCGCTACCGGCTCTACCTCGCCTCGCGCATCTCGCTCATCGTCGCGACGCAGATGCTCTCGGTCGCCGTGGGCTGGCAGGTGTACGAGATCACCGGCCAGGCGCTGGCCCTCGGCTTCTCGGGGCTCGCGATCTTCCTGCCCAATTTCGTCCTCGCGCTGGTGGGCGGGCACATCGCCGATCGCTTCGACCGGCGACGCATCCTGCTCGTGTGCCACTCCGGCGTGACGCTCTCCGCCGCCGCGCTCGCCGCGATCTCGTTCTCGGGCGTCAAGAGCCTCGCGCCCATCTACGGCATCCTGGGCGTCCTCGGCGCGATCCGCGCGTTCAGCGCGCCGGCGGGTCAGGCGCTCATGCCCAACCTCGTCGATCGCAACGAGCTCGAGCGCGCGGTCGCGCTCGGATCGTCGGGTTGGCAGCTCGCGATGATCGCCGGCCCGTCGCTCGGCGGCGCGATCTACGCCGCGACCGGCCGCGCCGGCGTCGTGTACGCCGGCTGCGCGCTGATGGGCCTCGCCGCGTTCGCCTGCGTGCTCGCGATCGGATCGACGCCGGCCGGCGGAGAGCGGGTCGGGCCCAAGGCGCGGGCGTCGTGGTCGGTCGTGCTCGCCGGCCTTCGCTACGTCTGGTCGAACAAGCCGCTGCTCGGTTCGATCTCGCTCGATCTGTTCGCCGTGCTCCTCGGCGGCGCGGTGGCGCTCCTGCCCATCTTCGCGCGCGACGCCCTCCACGTCGGACCGTGGGGCCTCGGCTTTCTGCGGAGCGCGCCCGCGTTCGGCGCGGCCGCCGTCGCCTTCTTGGTCGCGAGCTTCCCCGTGCGCCGCCGCGCGGGGATGACGATGTTCGCGTGCGTCATGCTCTTCGGCGTCGCGACGATCGCGTTCGGCCTGTCGAAGAGCTTCGTCGTCTCGCTCGTCGCGCTCGCGATCCTCGGCGGCGCCGACATGGTGAGCGTCGTGATCCGCTCCACGCTCGTGCAGATCCGGACGCCCGACGAGATGCGCGGGCGCGTCTCCGCGGTCAACATGCTCTTCATCGGCGCGTCGAACGAGCTCGGCGAGTTCGAATCGGGCGTCACCGCGGCGTGGCTCGGGCCCGAGGCCGCGGTCGTCGCCGGCGGGATCGGCACGTGCCTCGTCGTCGTCGCGTGGGCGTTCATGTTCCCCGAGCTGCGCAGGGTCGACAGGCTCTCCGACTGATCGCTCACGAGCACGGCGGGACGGCGTCGACGCCCGCGAAGAACTCGTCCTTCATCAAGGCCCACGCCTTCGCGTTCTCCGGCGGACCGCACTTGAAGGGCTTCACCTTCGGCAGCGAACGAAGCGCCGCGCGCTGCTCGCGGTAGTAGCGCAGCGCGAGCTCGGCGGCGTACTCGACGACGCCGTTGCCCGGCTGGAACGCGTAGTACGTTCCGCCGACGACGATCGTCTCGTTCGGCGTGAACGGCGCGAGGCACGGGATGTTCGTGCCGCATTTCTTCACCGGCACCTGGAAGATCTTCTCGAGCGCCTCCCGCGACCACCAGCCGTGCGCGGCGTCGTTGAGGTGGAAGATCTCGTGGAACATCGTCTCGCGCACCGCTTCGCCGTTCAGGTTGAGCGAGCCGTTGAAGTTGTACGCCACGGTCCAGTCGTGGGCGTACGCGCTCGGGCGCCGGACGTTCATCGACTTCATGAAGCGGAGGATGATCGGGCGGAAGCGATACGGCTTGGCCGCGCTCACGACGCCTCCGTGATCGACGCGGAACTTGTCGAGCTCGACGAAGAACGCGTCGAAGTCTCTCATCGCGCCCGCGACCCACTCGAGGTGCTTGCGGTTCTCGCCGACCGCGACGCCGGGCTCGAGCTTGATCAGCCCGCGGAAGCCGCCGTCCATCGTGTGCGCCACCTCGACGCCCGCGATGATCCGCCACTTGACGTAGAGCTCGTGGGCGAGGCTCGCCGCCTTCGCGTCGCCCTTGTAGCGCTCGTCGTACAAGCAGCGAACGCGCGCCTCGCCGGGCAGGCTCGCGGGGCACGCCGCGACGATCGGATCGGCGCTCGTGCGCTCGGCGAAGAGGATCCGCAGGATCTCGTCGAACGTGGGCTCCGGGATCTCCGGCGGCGCCGGCGCCGCTGCGTCGGGCGGCAGATCGACGACCGCGCCGGCGTCGCTCGCGGCGCTCGCAGCCGGAGGAGGGCTCGGGCTCGTCGTGCTCGCCGCCGCGCCCGCGCCCGCGCCCGACGAAGCGGGCGCGCGCGTGCACGCCGCGAGCGCGATCGCGCCGATCGCGACCGCGGCCCGCGCGAGGCTCATCGAGCCTGCCGCTCGGCGACGTCGGGCTCGGAGGCGAACTCGTCTTCGATCGCTTCGCGCTCGCGCTGCTTCTCGCGACCCTCGACGTCGTCGACGCGCACGTTGTGCGCCGCGCCGGCGGCCACGCGCGCGCCCTGGACCGGCGCGTTCGGCGCCATCTGGGCGCGCGGTCGCTCCCAGTTCGCCGGGTTCGACGCGATGGCGTGCCACGCGGCCTGGTTGAAGCGATAGAAGATCACCCCGTTGTCGTCGACCTCGATGTTGACGTGATCGGGGTGCTCCTTGGCGAGGTTCGTGAGGATCGCGTCGGCGTCGACGGGAGGGACCGCGATCGCCTGCGCGAGATCGGCCGGCGTGATCATGCCGCCGCGCAGGTTGGCGAGGGCGAAGACGGCTTGCGAGCGCGTTTGCTTCTCCGTCTCGACGCCCGACTCCTTGAGGTGCCTGCCGCCCTTCAAGAGGAAGTAGCTGACGACCCAGGAGATGAGCGCCATGGGAACGCCCAGCACGTAGGGCGCGGCCGACTCGGGCGCGATCGCGTTGCACGCCGCCCAGACGCCGAGCGAGAGGAGCGTGCCGACCGCGAGGACGACCCACCCGAAGACGCGCGCGACCGTGCCTCCGACCTTCGACCCTTGGCCCGCGAGCGTCACCGACGTCGAGGCGAGCGGCATGCGCGGCGCGCCGCAAGCGGTGCAGAACGCGTTGACGCCGCGATACACGAGCGGAGCGTTCTGGCGGCAGCGGGGGCACACGACCCGTCCAAGATGCGCCGCGGCGGCCGTGCGTCAAGGGTCATGCGCGCTCGCCCTTCCGGGGAGCTCAGCTTCGCGGGGCGACCACGGCCTTCGTCGGGGGCGGCGTGACGCGGGGAAGCGGGGGCGTGCCCGCGGGAAAGCGCGGCGGCGCGGGAGCGATCGCGCGGATCTTGGGCGGGTCCGAAGGGCGCTTCGGCGATCGATGCCCTGCCGGAGGCGGAGCGCTCGAGGGCCGCTTCGCCTGGACGCGCGGCAGCTCGCGGAGATCGCGGAGGCACGGCTCGTCGAAGAAGGTCTCGCCGATCTCGGTGGGCCCGTCGTCGAACGCGAGATCGGCGACCGACGCGCCGCGCGCCGGAGCATCGGCCTGGGCGGCGCGCATCGCGCTCGACGTCGACTTGATGATGCCGAGCGGATGGGGCTCCGACTTCTCTTCTCTCGGCGGCGCGCTGAGGACGACCACGGGCGCGACGGAGACCGACGGGAGGATCGGCTCCGCGCCGTAACGCGACGGCGCGGGCGGCGCCGGTGTGCTCGCGTCGACGAGATCGCCCTCGTCGAGCTCATCGAGGACCACCGACACCTGGGGATCGACATCGGGCGCATCCACCGCGTAGCCCATCTTGGCGAACGCGCGCGCCGAGAGCTCGGACGACGGCACGAACGGCATCGGCCCTCGCGACGCTTGCGGCAGCGGGAGCGACGCGCGCGGCGTCGGGAACGCCTGCGGCGGCAGCGGCGTGTCGCGCGGGAAGGTGGCGTAGCGCGGGATCGCCATCACGGTCGGGCGGCGCGCCGGTTTACGGCCCCGTCCGACGATCAGCATCACGGCGATGAAGCCCACGACCCCGACGAACGCGCCGACCGAGAGGCCCGCAATCGTCGGCGTGATCGCCCGCGGCAGCTCGAAGGCGAGCGCCCCCAGCCGCGCGCCGTTTCCAGGCACGGAAGCCAAAGCAAGAAAAGTCATCGTTCCCCGGGCAGGTCATACGCCCGGGCGGCACGCTTCTTCCCTCGGCGTGCGTCACTGCCAGGCGAGGCAGACGCCCGGCGTGTCGTCGGTCGTGAAACCGTGGTGCTGGCCCATGAAGTACGCGAGCAGAAAGTCGACGCCGGGTTGCGTCTGCCGCAGATCGCCCGCTTCGAAGAGGCCCCACGGGTGGCGTTGCCACATGAAGTCCGCGACCACGCGCTCGCCCACGTCCACCGCGTCGTCGTGCCCCACCTGATCGGCGCAGCTCGGATCGCGCGACGGGTACTTCGGCGAGCTCCGCAGATCGACGGGGCGCATCACGCGCGGCGCGGCGGGGAACTGCGCGAGCTGATCGGCCGCCGACGTGACGACCGCCGGATCGAACGCGGCGCGCGTGCCCGCGTAGATGAAGGAGAAGAAGACGTTCTTCGTCTTCGAGAAGACGGGCCACATCTTGCCGCCGAGGATCTGATCGGCGAAGGCCGCCTTGCGCGCCGGATCGTCTTCGAGGCGCGCGAGGTTGTACATCGGCATCATGGCGATGTTGTTCGCGTAGTAGTTGCCGCCGCAGCCGGTGCCCTCGCTCCAGCCCTTGGCGACCTCGAGCCATTGCGTGACGTTGCCGCCGGGGCCCTTGCTGCCGGTGTAATACGCGAGGATGTCGGCGCGGTCCTTCGCGTACGCGGGAACGTTCTCGGTCACGTGCAGCGCGACGCGGAAGAACGACGCGAGCATGATCGCGCTCGACGCGCGCGGGATGTCGGGCACGAAGCCGAGCCCCGGGAGCTGGCGCACGAGGTGCGCGAGGTTCGGGTAGAACTCCTGGAAGCCGTACATCTCGGAGTCGTCGAGCTTCGAGACGTTCACGCGGAGATCGATCGCGCCGTTCTTCATCTCGCGCGGGCTGACGACGATGAAGCGCGCGGTGACGTTGGTGGTGAGCGGAATGGCGCCGTTGATGGAGACGCGCACGGGCAGCGTGCGCTCCTTCATGAGCTCCTTGACCAGCGTGACGACGTCGGCGCGGATGAGCGCGCGCAGGTCTTCGTCTGCGCTCGTGAGCGCGTCGTACGCGAGCGCGAGGCCGAGCATCACGCCCTGGTACTGATCTCGGCTGATGTGCCCGATGAGATCGTACTTCTTGCCCGCGTGGTCGACGCCGCAGTGCACGCGCTCGACGGCGCAGTCGAGATCGCCGATCTCGAAGGGGTGCGTGACCGACGACTCCTTCGCCCAGCGCACGAGCATGCCCGGCTCGCCGGCGACGTTGAGCCAGAGGTGCATGGTCGCGACGAGGCTGCGAACGCGCGCGCGCGCGTCGGCCGCGCCCGTCGCGCGGAGCCGGAAGGCCTCCGACGCGAGGAACGAGCCCGTCCAGATCGCCGAGTCGCCGATGCCGTCCATCACGGCGATCGTCGTGCGCGATTCGTCGGTGTAGCGCGCGCTGCCGATCCCGCCCGACGCCATCGACTCGCGCTTCATCCGCCCGAGGTAGGCGCGCGCGCGATCGTGCTGCTTGGCTTCTTGATCCAGCGTGGCCGGCTTGCCCGTCGCGATCGACAGCGGCGCGCACGACTTGCCGCCCTGCGACTCGCCGAGGGTGCACTCGTCGCTGCACTTCGACGGCGTGCACGCGCCCTTGAAGCAGCCGCTCCCGGCGGCGCACGTCTCTTCGATCCACGCGCCGGAGACGCACGCGCGAAGCTTGTCTTTCGCGAGGCACACGGCCTCGCCGCTCGCGCACTCGTTCGCGGGCGCGCCGGCTTCGGGCGGGGGCGGCGACGACGTGGCGCTCGGCGGCGCGCTCGTGGCGGGTCCGGGCGGAGCCTCGTTCGGATCGGCGCCGCGGCCGCCGTCGCCGCACGCGAGGGGAGCACACGCGACGATCGCCGCCAGCGCGGCGACGCCCACGACAGAAAGAGAAGAGGAGCGACCGCGCATGGCGGTCGTCCGTAGCACGAAACGCGAAACTTTCGCACACGAAAGATTCGCGTTCTAAGCTTCGACGCCCCGCGTCAGATGCCGATGTCGCGCGTCGTGGTCGGGGCGCTCGACTTGCCGCGCCAGCCGCCACCGCCCCCGTTGCCGAGGCGCACGAGCTGAACGGCGCGCTCTCGCATGCTGCGCGCCTGCGCCCGCAGATCCGACGCCTGCGCGCGCTCTTCCGCCGCTTGGGAGCGCGACGCCGAGGCGCGCGCCGAGAGCTCGTCCGCGACGGCGGCGATGCTGCCGCGATCGGCGACGGCGACGAGGTTCGCCTGGTTTCGCAGGATCCGCGCGCGGTTGGCGAACGTCTCCGCGTCGCGATCGAGCTCTCGGGCCGAGCGATCGCGCGCGGTCGCGGCCGTTTCCAATTGCTGGGCGCGCTCGAAGAGCTGGGTGGCCTGGAACGAGACGTTGTTCACCACCGGCCGGCGGGGCGGATCGACGTTGCCGGTCGGGCAAGCCATCGCGGCGCCGGTCGTCATCGTGATTGCGAGCGCCACGCCGAAAAACCACCTCTTCATGTCGCACCTCGGGAGAGTGAACGGAGCTCCGAGCCGCTTCTTACGGACCGGCGCCCGAAACGATCCGAGGAAAGTGGTAGGCTGAAAATCGTGAGTGACGTTTGGGGGTTCGGCACCGTCCGGGCGAACGATTGGAGCGAGGGGCGCCTCCCCTTCGAGGAGCTTTGTCAGCTCGCGTCCGTCGCCGGAGGGGTCACCTTTACGCCCGTCCAGGTCTCGAGCTACGCCGAGCTGACGTCGGCGATCCTCGCGGGCGAGGTCGCTCTCGCGTGGATGCCGCCCGTGCCGACGATCGAGCTCGAGGGAGAGCGCGCCGCGAGCGTCCTCGCGATCCCGGCGCGGCGCGGAGCGACCACGTATCACGCGGCGTTCATCGTCCGTCGCGGCGGGCCGAAGACGCTGGCCGAGCTCCGCGGGCGCCGGGCAGCGTGGGTCCAGCGCGACAGCGCCGCCGGCTACCTCGTGCCCCGCATGCACCTCGCCGCGCAGGGCTTCGACGTGCTGCGCTTCTTCGCGCGCGAGCTCTTCGTCCACTCGCACAGCGGCGTGATCGACGCGGTGCTCTCCGGCGACGCCGACGTCGGGGCGACGTTCTGCAGCGTCGACGACGCGACCGGCGCGGTCGTACGGGCCGCCTGGCTCGACGCCGGCGGACAGTCGACGAAGCCGCTCGAGGCGATCGCGACGATGGGACCGATCCCGAACGACGCCGTCGTCGCCTCGTCGACGCTCCCCGCGGCGGCGCGCGCGGCGATCACGCGATGGCTCCTCACGCTCGACGGCCGGGCGCGCGAGCTCTTCGAAGGGCTCCTCGGCTCGGGCGACTTCCGCGTGCCCGCGCCGAATCACTACGAGATGCTCCGTCACGCGCTCCGCGCCGCGCACGCGCGCGGCCACGACGCGCTGCCGCGCGAGAGCCGCATGCGCATGCGCGTGGGCCGCTGACGCTACGCGCGTCGCGGCGGCGCGCCCTTCGTCGGTCCGAGCGGGAGGAAGCGACCCTCGAGCCAGAGATCCACGCCCTTGCCGTAGCCGGGGCCGGTGCGTCGCTCCGAGGCGCCGCCGGGCATGTGATAGAAGCCGCCGCGCTGGCCGAGATCGGTCACGTAGTGAAACGCCGGGCCGAAGGAGAGCGACTCGTCTTCGAAGCGCACGATGCGCGTCTGGAAAGGCGCGCACGGGGCGCCGGGGAACGTCACCTTCTCGCTGCACATGCCGAGCGCGCCGCCGAGCTTGCCGTTCGTGATCGGATCCGAGAAGCGCCGCACGATGGGGAACACGTGGCGCGCCTTCGACGCCTTCGCGCGCGGCCACGCGCGTGACAGGAGCTCGCGGAGCCCGGCGGCGTCGAGCAGCTCTGGGACCTCGAGGCCGAGGACGCGATCGACGTGGTACTGGAAGAGCAGCCCGGCGAACAGATCGTCGAGGATGCGCGACGTCTCGCGCGCGCCGATCCAGCGCTCGAGGAGCGCGCGCAGGACCTCGCCGTGCAGCGCGTGGAAGAGGCCGAGCTGCGATCGATCCTTCTGCTCCGGCGCCCACGCGACGAGCGCGCGCGCCTCGGGATCGTCGGGCAGGTGCGGCGCCCAGATCGCGGTGAGGCGCGCCGCGCAGCGATCGAGCTCGTCGTAGGAGACGCGCACCATGCCGTCCATGTCGTCGACGCCCGCGAGCAGCTCGGTGATCCGCTCGAAGCGATCGTGAGGCTCGGGGAGCGTCGTCCAGCGCTTGCCTCGCTCGCCCGCGGGTCGATGATTGGCCGCGACGATGCGATCGGCCGTGCGCGTCGGCTCCGGGCGCGCGCTCTCGTCGGCCGGAGGCTTTCGCGTGGGGAGATCCCAGCCCGCGCGCGGGTACGCGCCCGTCCATCCGGCGGGGCGCTGATCGACGCGGCCGAGCTGCACCTCGCCGATGTCGCCCGCGCCGTCGGCGAAGACGCCTTGCAGCGAGAGCACGTCGTAGCGGCGGCTGATCGCGATCGCTTCGTCGACGGTGCGCGCGGAGATCATCTCGAGCGAGCGCGCGACGTCGCCCGCGAGGCCGTCGTGCCCGCTCCAACGCATGCACGGGTAGACGCCCTCGCGTGACGCGTCGCCCATCACGGTGCCGTAGTCGTTGTCGTAGAAGACCCACGCCTCGGGCTCGCGCTTGCCGCGCACGCGCACGCGCTCGACGCGACGCGTGAGCGGCCGCCACTCGCCGGAGACGAGGTGCATGCCGTCCTTGCAGCGCTCGGCGATGACGTCGACGTTGTCGGCGTGGCCGAACGTGTGCGAGAGCGCGAGCGCGTCGGTGCGCCCGCACGAGTTCCAGGCGAAGCCCGGGATCCCGATGCCCTGGTAGTACGAGCCGTCTTCGTACTCGACGTGCGACGCGTAGAGCACCGGCGGGAAGCGCCCCACTTCCATGTGGAACTCGCCCATCAAGAGGGCGCTGCCCGTGCGCGACGCGCGCCCCGAGATCGCGAACGCGTTCGAGCCAGACGCGGCCGAGCCGGCGAGCAGCGCGTACTCGTCGGGGACGTGCAGGCCGCGGAGCGACTCGAGATCGAGACCGGCCGCGGCGTCGCCGAGCAGCGCGTCGAACGTCTCGCGCGGAGCGCCGCGCGCGACGAGCTCGGCGATCACCATCTCCGCCGTCTGTTGCATCGACGTCAGGCCGAAGAAGCACACGAGGCGGTAGACCGTCATGAGCGACTTGGGCGTGTAGAGCTCGACGGGCCGCCCGAGCAGGCGCAGGATCGCGGGCGTGCCCCGACGCGCCGCCGCGGCGTTGAAGCCGTCGCAGTAGGTGTCGATCCACGCGCGCGCCTTCGGCTCGAGCCGCGCGACCTGCGTGTCGAGATCGTTCACGAGGCCGAGCGCGCGGACGGCGCGATCGACCGTGCGGGCGAAGCGCTTCTCGCCGAAGATCGAGAGCAGCTCGCCGCGCGCCGCGGCGAGCACGAGGTGGATCTGCACGAGCCGATCGGTCGCGTGCATGTACCCGCGCGCCCACGTCGCGTCCGCGAGATCGCGCGCGTAGATCGTCGGATATCCGAGCGCGTCACGCTCGACGCGGATCGCGCCTCTCGGACCGGGGAGGACGAGCGCGTTGCTCATGACGACGCAGCGTTCTATCACGGCCGCGCGCGCTTCACGTCAACGCCGTCGCGGCGGCGACGCCGATCTCCTCGCGAGGACGACCGCGACCATCACGCCCGACGCGATGAGGGACGTCGCGCCGAGCGTCGCCCAGCCGAGACGCTCGCCGCCTAGCACCGCGCCGAGCAGCACCGCGATGACGGGGTTCACGTAGGCGTAGCTCATCGCGACCGCGGGGCGCGCGTTGCAGAGGAGCCAGCTGTAGGCCGAGAAGCCGACGATCGATCCGAAGACGACGAGGTAGAGCCACGCGGCGGCGCTCGACCACACGATCTCCGCAGGGAGCCGCTCGCCCGAGATCGCGGCGACCGCGAGCATCCAGAGACCGCCGGCGATCATCTGCGCGGCGGCGGCGCCGAGACCGCCTCCCACCGCGCGCGCGAGCAGCGAGCCCGCGGCCCAGCCGAGGGGCGCGAGCACGACGAGCAGGCCGCGGCCGCCTCCGGTCGCGAGCGGCGAGCCGACGCCGAGCAGCACGACGCCGCCGAAGCCGAGCGCCATACCCGCGACCTCGACGCGGCGAGGGCGCTCGCCCCGCAGCGCGGCGAAGCCGGTCGCGACGAGCGGCGTCGTCGCGCAGACCACCGCGGCGACGCTCGAGGGCAGCGTCTGCTCGGCGACCACCACGAAGCCGTTGCCGATCAAGAAGAGGAGCGCGCCGATCGGAGCGGCGAAGACCCAGGCGCGAACGTTCGGCAGATCCCCGCCGCGCATCTTCACGTACGCGAGGAGCGCGCCGCCCGCGAGGACGAAGCGCGCGCCGGCCATCAGGAACGGAGGCAGCGCCGCGACCGCGACGCGCATCGCGAGATACGTCGAGCCCCAGACGAGCCACACCACGGCGAGGGCGACGACGAGCCGAGGATCGACCGAGGATCCACGCGCGCGCGACCAGGAAAGCGAAGAAGCGCCCATGGGCCTCCAGGATGGGGCTCGGGTTCACACCAGTACAGATGCAGCCAGATCCGAAACGCATAGGCACAGAACGAAACTGTGGCGCCCATACAGAGCCCAATCTGTGCTGGTCGACCCTCGCAACGATGCATACACTTCGAGGATGCGCACCGCGCGCGTGACCGAAGCCACGCCCGATGCCTCGTTCCTCTACGAGCGCCTCGCCGACGAGCTGGGCGAGCTCGTCACCCGAGGCGTGCTGCGCGGAGGCGATCGCCTTCCGAGCGTTCGTCGCCTGAGCGAAGAGCGAGGCGTGAGCGTCGCGACGGTGCTCGCGGCCTATGTCCTGCTCGAAGGGCGCGGCGTCGCCGAAGCGCGCCCGAAGTCGGGCCACTACGTCCGGGCGAGGAGCGCGGCGGATCCGCCGGTGCCCAGCGTGGCGCGTCGCGCGGCGTCGCCGGCGCGCGTGTCGACCGCCGCGGGGGCCGACGACCTCATCCGCGCGATGATCGACGGCCGCGGGCTCGTGCCGCTCGGCTGCGCGTACGTCGCTTCGGAGCTCTTGCCCCTGCGCAAGCTGAACGGCCTCCTCGCGGCGGTCGCCCGCGAAGGCGCCATGCTCGGCGGGGGCTACGACGAGCTCCGCGGCACCCTCCAGCTCAGGAGGCAGCTCGCGCGGCGCGCCGTCGCCTGGGGCACGTTCCTCGAAGAGGACGACTTCGTCACCACGCTGGGCGCGAGCGAAGCGATGCACCTGTCGCTGCGGGCGGTCACCAAGCCGGGAGACATCATCGCCGTCGAGTCACCGGCGTACTTCGGGCTCCTCCGTCTCATCGAGGGCCACGGCCTCCGCGCCATCGAAATCCCGAGCGACCCGCGCACCGGCCTCGATCTCGACGCGCTCGACGATGCGCTCCGCACAGCGCCCGTGCGCGCGGTCCTCGCGTCGCCGAACTTCTCGAATCCGATCGGCGCGTGCATGCCCGACGAGAACAAAGAGCGCCTCGTGAAGATGCTCACGCGTCGCGAGATCCCGCTCGTCGAGGACGACGTCTACGGAGATCTCGCGTTCGACGGGACGAGGCCCCGGCCGGCGAAGGCCTTCGACACCGCAGGCATCGTGCTCCTCTGCGGATCGATCTCGAAGACGCTGGCGCCGGGCTATCGCGTCGGCTGGGTCGCGCCCGGGAAGTTCCGCGACGCCGTCGAGAAGCTCAAATTCGCGCACAGCGTCGCTTCGCCCACGCCGACGCAGATGGCCGTCGCCGAGTTCCTCGCCGAAGGCGGCTACGACCGTCACGTTCGCAAGCTGCGTCGCGTGCTCGCGGCGCAGTCGCAGATCTATCGCGAGGCGATCGCGCGCCACTTCCCCGAGGGCACGCGCGTCTCGCGCCCTCAGGGCGGCTTCGTCGTCTGGGTGGAGATGAGAGGCGCGCGCAACGCGGTCGATCTCCAGCTCCGCGCGCTCGACCGCGGGATCGCCATCGCGCCCGGGCCGATCTTCTCGGCCCGACAGCGCTTCGCCGACTGCATCCGCATCAGCACGGGACACCCGTGGACGCCACGCATCGAGCGCGCGATCGCGACGCTCGGTGAGCTCGCGCGGTGAGGGTCGTCGCGACGGCGCGCCTGCTCAACCGCTGCGGCGGCGCGCGAGCGACCCCATGAGCGCGTTCGTCGCCAGCTCGCGCAGGCGCGGCGACGGCGACTCGAGGAACGAAGCGACGGCGAGGACGAGCGCGTCGTCGAGCGTGCGTGGCAGCGCGAGCAAGACGTCTTCGGCGCACTCGGTCGCCTTCACCGACGAGGTGCCGTGCGCGAGGCGGTCGAGCGCGTACCGAAGCATGTCGTGCGCGGGGCGGCCGAGCGCGCGCATCCACGCGACGAAGCACATGCGCCGCGCCGGCGTGGCGGGGCCCTCGATGCGCGCTTGCCAGAGCGCGCGCGCCGCGGCGATGCCGGCGCGCTCGAGGAGCGCCTCGACGTACGGCGTCGGCACGACGTCGTGCGAGAGGAGGCTCTCCGCGATCGGGGATAGCCTCGCCGGATCGTCGAGGAGCGCGAGCGCCTGCGTGGCGCGTCGATCGGCGCGCTCGCGGAGACGCGTCACGCGCGCCGCCGCGCCGTCGACGTCGCCTCGCGCGAGCAGCTCGGCGAGCGCCGCGCTCTCGACGTCGGCGACGACGTCGCGCGCGTCGAGGAACGCCGACAGCGCCGCGTTCGCCTCGCGCGGGCGGAGCTCGCGGATCTCCGACGCGATCGGCGCCGCGGGCTCGAGCCCGCTCGCCGTGCCGACGGGGTACGTGCCGCTCTGATCGGGCGACGCGGCGAGGGCCGGCTCGCCGGAGCGTGTCGGCGCCCGCGCGCCGACGAGCTCGCGGAGCGCGCGCCGCAGCTCGCGCATGTTCTCGTAGCGTTCGCCGAGATCCTTCGCGAGCGCGCGCAGCACGACCGCGTCGACCGCGCGGCCGAGGTGCGGGCGCCGCGCCGAAGGCCTGACCGGCGCGATGACGACGTGCTGCCGGAGCACGGTCTGCGGATCGTCCGCCGTGAACGGCGGCTCGCCGGTGAGCAGCTCGTAGAGGAGCACGCCGCAGGAGTAGACGTCGCTTCGCTCGTCGATGGGCTCGCCGGCGCACTGCTCCGGCGACATGTACGCGGGCGTCCCCGTCGTGAACGGATCGCGCTCGCGTGAAGCGCCGAAATCGCAGACCTTCACCTGCACGCGCTCTTCGCCGTCGTCGTCTTCGGCCGGCGCGATCACGACGTTCGCCGGCTTCAGATCGCCGTGCAAGATACCTCGCGCGTGCGCGTGGCCCAGGCCGGCCGCGACCTGGAGCATGATCTCCGCCGCGAGCTTCGGCCCCAGGCAGCCGTGCGCCGCGAGCACGTGCTCGAGCGTGACGCCGTCGAGCAGCTCCATCGCGACCCAGAGGCCGTCGTCGTCGTCACCCGAGTCGAGGACGCGGACGAGGTTCGGATGATCGAGCAGCCCCGCGGCGCGCCCTTCGGCTTCGAAGCGCGCGCGAACGATCTCGTCGCGCTGGAGCACCGGGTGCAGCACCTTCACCGCGACGAGCTTGTCGAGGCGGAGGTGGCGCGCGCGATACACGACGCCGAACGTCCCTGCCTCGAGCTGCTCTTCGACGAGCAGCCGTCCACCGAGCACGCGCCCGACGAGCGCGTCGTGTCGAGGAGGCGGAGCGATTCCGTGTCGCGGCGAGTGCATGATGACCGATCAGCTAGCAAGCGCGCGCGAGCGGCGCCAATGCGACCACCAGCCCTCACCTCGCGCGCGAGCGCTCGAATTCGTCCATGAGGCCCGCGCACCTCAACCGTGCGCGCGCGAGCGCCTGCGAACCGCGGGAATCGAGCGCGGCGAGGACGACAGGCCGCGACGACCTAGCCGCCGGCACCTCACCTCCGCTAATGTCGCGCCGGACCCATGAGCCCGTCGTCTGCGCCGACGTCCTTCCCCAAGGGCGAGATCAAGATCCTCCTGCTCGAGAACGTGCACCAGAGCGCGCACCAGATCTTCCGCGGTCAGGGCTTCCAGATCGAAGCCGTTCCGCGCGCGCTCAAGGAAGACGAGCTGGTGGCGAAGCTCGCCGAGGGCTTCCACGTCCTCGGCATCCGAAGCAAGACGCAGGTGACCAAGCGCGCGCTCGAGGCGAGCAAGCGGCTCCTCACGGTCGGCGCCTTCTGCATCGGCACGAACCAGATCGATCTCGAGGCCGCCAAGCACGCCGGCGTCCCCGTGTTCAACGCGCCCTTCAGCAACACCCGCAGCGTGGCCGAGCTCGTGATCTGCGAGATCATCATGCTCGCGCGCCAGCTCGGCGATCGATCTCGCGAGGTGCACGAAGGCACGTGGCGCAAGGTCGCCACCCAATCGTACGAGGTCCGCGGCAAGACGCTCGGCATCGTCGGCTACGGCCACATCGGCTCGCAGGTCGGCGTGCTCGCCGAGGCGATGGGCATGCGCGTCATCTCGTATGACATCCGCCCCACCCTGCCGATGGGCAACAACAAGGCGGTCGACACGCTCGACGCCCTCTTGCACGCGAGCGACTTCGTCACCCTCCACGTCCCGGAGACGCCGCAAACGAAGGGCATGATCGGCGAGTCCGAGATCGCGAAGATGAAGGACGGCGGGTACCTCATCAACCTGAGCCGCGGCACCGTCGTCGATCTCGAGGCGCTCGCGCGCGCGATCCGCGCGAACAAGCTCGCGGGCGCGGCGCTCGACGTCTACCCCCACGAGCCCGAGAGCAACGCGGAGACGTTCGAAAGCGTCGTGCGCGGGCTGCCCAACGTCGTCCTCACGCCGCACATCGGCGGCTCGACGCTCGAGGCGCAGGAGGCGATCGGCCGCGAGGTCGCGCACGTGCTCACGAAGTTCATCAACAGCGGCGCGACGGTCGGCGCGGTCGACTTCCCGCAGGTCGAGCTCGCGCTGATGCCCGGCGCGCATCGCGTCTTGAACGTGCACAAGAACGTCCCCGGCGTTCTGCGCGACATCAACCGCCTCGTCTCCGATCGCAACGCGAACGTCCTCGGCCAGCTCCTCGCGACCGATCCCAGCATCGGCTACCTCGTCATGGACCTCGACAAGGAGGTCGCGAACGACGTGCGCAAGGCGATCGCCGAGCTCGACGCCTCGATCAAGACGCGAATCCTTTTCTAGTGGGGGCTCCCGCCCGGTTGACGGGGCGCGCGGGCGCGCTAGAGGGTGGGCGTGGGCTACGCCGAGATCCTGCCGCCGCCGGCGCTCCGGCCGCTCGTCGCGTGCTACTGGGCGATCTCGGGTCCAGCGGGTGAGCACCGCGTCTTGCCCGACGGCTGCATCGACATCCTCGTGATGGGAGAGAGCGCGCGCGTCGTGGGGACCATGCGACGCGCGATCGTCGCGCCGGCCCATCGCGGCGCCGCCGTCGGGGTCCGGTTTCGTCCCGGCGAAGCGGCGCGCTTCCTGCCCGAGGCGCCGCGCGAGCTCACCGACGCCGACGCGCCGCTCGAGGCGCTCTGGGGCGACGACGCGCGCGCGCTCGAAGGCGCGCTCCTCGAGAGCCTCGAGAGCGAAGAGCGCGCCGAAGACGTCCTCGAGCGCGCGCGCACGATCCTCGACGCCTCGCTTCGCGCGCGGCTCGCCTCTCATGGCGAGGCGGTCGACGTGCGCGTGCGCGCGGCGGTCGCGCTCCTCGCGAGCGGCGCGGGCGTCCGCGACACGGCCGCGCGCGTCGAGCTCTCGGAGCGGCAGCTCGCGCGACGCTTCGCCGATCGCGTCGGCGTCGCGCCGAAGCTCTTCTCCCGCGTGATGCGCCTCCAGCGCGCCGCGGCGATCCTCGCGAGGGGCGCAACGCCGTCGATCGCGGCGACCGAAGCGGGATACGCGGATCAAGCCCACTTCACGCGCGACGCGGCCGAGCTCGCCGGCGCCTCGCCCGCGGCTCTGTCGCGCGAGATGTCCGATTCGTTCAAGCCTCGCGAAGCCCTCGCGAGCTAGGTTTCATGCATGCCCATCCTCCCTGACATGGTCGGGATCGTCGTCACCGACATCCCTCGCGCGATCCGCTTCTATCGTCTCGTCGGCCTCGACTTCCCCGACACCGCCGAGGGCGAGCCGTATGTCGAAGTGAAGACGCCGAACGGCTACCGCATCTCGCTCAACGCGCAGTCGCTCGACAAGGAGCTCACGCCGGGCTGGGTCGAGCCGCGAGGGCAGCGCCTCGGCCTCGCGTTCCTCTGCGAGTCGCCCAAGCAGGTCGACGAGACGTACGCGAAGATCGTCGCGGCTGGTCACAAAGGCGTCCGCGAGCCTTGGGACGCGTTCTGGGGCCAGCGCTACGCGCTCGTCGAAGATCCCGACGGCGCGCACGTCAGCCTCTTCGCGCCGCTCGGCTAGAACGCCTCGCCCGCGAGCGCGCGGCGATAGCCGAGGACGTAGAGCGTTTGCAGATTGCATCCACTGCAGAAGAGCGTTCCGTCTTCGGGCTGCGCGAGACGCCCGTCGACGACGTGATGCAAGAGCCCGCTCGCGCACTTGTCGGCGGCGCAGGCGCCGGACACGCACGCCGATCCGCTCGCGCACGCGGGCGTGCACGTGCTCGCGTGCACGTGGGCGAGGCACCACGGCCCGCGCATCGCTTCGATCCCGTCGAGCACGCGGTCGGCCTCCTCGCTGAAGCGGATCTGGCCCGTCGTCTCGTAGAGGAGCATGAGCGCGAGCGCGAGGTAGTTCTGGCTCGAGAGCGTCGCGACCTCGCGCGTCTTCGCGCCAGTCGACGACGCCGCGTAGGGCGAAGCGTAGCGCGCGGGCGCGTCGGAGAGCTTGAGCGGCTGGATCGACGCGTAGAGCGCGCGCGCCTGGAGCCTGTACGCCTCGTCGCGCGTCAGGAGGAAGAGGCGCGACTCGAGCATCATCATCGAGACGTTGGGGTAGAGCTCGAGGGTCGCGTTCCCCGGCCCGATCGCGTAGCCGCGGCCCGTTTGACCCGTCGCGGGATCGCTCAGATCGGCGAGGGCGCGGTCGGTGATCTTCCGTTCCATCGCGGAGGCGCGCTGGAGGCGCTCGTTCTTGCGCTCGCCGCCGACGAGGTGGGCGTACTGCGCGTGAACGAGCGCGACGAGCGCGGTCACCGCGGTCGGACCGTACACGCGGACCGCCCAGCTCGTGTCGGCGATGCCGTCGAGGTAGTCGCCGAACGCGCTCACGACGGCGTCGACGCGATCGAGGAAGGCGTCGATCGACGCGACGTCGGCGCGGTCGCCCGTCGCGGCGACGTGCTCGATGAGCCCGAGCGCGGCCATCACCTTCTCCTGGAGATCGCCGCTCAGGAGGTCGGACGCGAGGAGCGCGCGCGCGCGCACGACCGAGGCGTCTCGACGCGCGGTCTCTTCGGGCGTGAGCGGCGTCTTCTCGCCGCGGCGCGAGAGCCACGCGAGTCCGAAGAACGGCGCGTCGCCGAGATCCTCGAGCCAGTCTCCCTCCGCGAAGCCGAGCGCGCGCGCCTCGTCGGTGAGCGCGTCGCGGAGCGCCGCGTGGCGCGAAGGCGGCGCCGGCCGCGACGGCGACAGCTCGCCGGCCTCGGGCACGGGCTGGCAGGCCGCGCTCACGATCGCGACCGTCGAGGCGAGGATCAGCGCGCGAAGCTTCATGCGTCGAGGATCTTCCCCGGGTTGAGGATCCCGTTCGGATCGAGCGCGCGCTTGACGCGACGCATGAGCGCGATCTCCTCTTCGCTGCGCGAGTACGAGAGGAACGGCTTCTTCAGGAGCCCGATGCCGTGCTCGGCCGAGATGCTGCCGTGGTGCTTCTGCACGAGCGCGAACAGGTCGCGATCGGCCTCCTTGGTCTTGACGAAGAACTCGGCGCGGTCCATCGCCTCGGGCTTCATCACGTTGATGTGGAGGTTGCCGTCGCCCACGTGGCCGAAGAGGCAGATCTCCCAGCCGGGGTAGCGGCGCGTGAACACGTCGTCGAGCCCGGCGCAGAAGCCCTCGAGCTCGGCGATCGGGAGCGCGACGTCGTTCTTGTGCGGCAAGCCCGTCGCGCTGAGCGCCTCGCTGATCCCCTCGCGCAGCGCCCAGAGCTCCTTCGCCTGCGTGCCGTGCTGCGCGATCGTTCCGTCTTTCGCGAGGCCGGATTCGAACAGGCCCGTGAGCCACGGCTCGAGATCGGCTTCGCCCTCGGCCTCGACGAGGACGTAGTAGTCGCACGGCTGCGCGACGGGGGGCTTGAGCTTCCGATGCGACAGCAGGCGATCGAGGCACCTCTGGGAGAAGAGCTCGTAGGCCGCGATCGTGAAGGGCCCGCGGCGCGCCTCGCGGAAGAGCGCGAGCGCCGACGGCACGTCGGCGACGCCGAGCAACATCACGGTCGAGCGCGCCTCGACGCGCGCGAGCTTGAGCGTCGCCTCGGTGACGACGCCGAGCGTGCCCTCGCTGCCGATGAAGAGCTGGCGGAGATCGAGGCCCGTGTTGTTCTTCTCGAGCGCGCCGCCGAGCGCGAGGACCTCGCCGGACGCGAGCACGACCTCGAGCCCGAGCACCCACTGGCGCGTGAGGCCGTAGCGAATGACCTTCACGCCGCCGGCGTTCGTCGCGATGTTGCCGCCGACGGTGCTCGATCCCTTCGACGCGAAGTCGACCGGCCACGTCAGGCCGTGCGGCGCGCAGTGCTCGTGCACCGCCTCGGTGACGGCGCCCGCCTGCACGCGCACGGTGGCGCCGAGCACGTCGACGGGATCCATGCGGCGCATGCGCGCGAGCGAGAGGACGATCTCGCCGTTCGCCGCGACGGCGCCGCCGGCGAGGCCCGTTCGCCCACCCGACGGCACGATCGCGACCTTCGCGTCGTCGCACATCGCGAGCAGCCTCGACACCTCGTCGGTCGATCGGGGGAACGCGATCGCGCGCGGCGCGGGGGTGAAGACGCGCGTCCAGTCGCGCCCGTATTCGGCGAGCTCCGACGGCTCCTGCGACACGAGATCCGATCGGATCGTCGCGATGCGGGTGAGGATCTCGTCCATGGAGAACGGGTTACTCCGCTCCTCACGTGGGATCAAATGGAGTAAGAAAGCGCCATGGAACACTCGCCGCGTTTCGAGAAGCTCTGCGACGAAGCCCGCGCCAAGATCAAGGAGGTCTCGGTCGACGAGGTCGCCGCGCGGATCGCGAAGGGCGATCGCTTCGAGCTCGTCGACGTCCGCGAGGAGAGCGAATTCGCCGCCGGGCGCATCAAGGGCGCGCGGCACCTCGGCAAGGGCGTGATCGAGCGCGACGTGGAGAAGGCGATCCCCGACGCGGGGGCCGACATCGTCCTCTACTGCGGCGGCGGCTATCGCTCGGCGCTCGCCGCGGAGAACCTGCAACGGATGGGCTATCGCAGCGTCGCCTCGATGGCGGGCGGCTGGCGCGGCTGGAAGGCGAAGTCGCTGCCGACGGAATGACGATCGCCGCCGGTTGATCCACAGTAAGAGGAGATGACGATCGACCTTTACCGCGACGCGCACGTCGGCATTCGCGCGCGCCTCGCGGAGCTCTCGGCGCGGATGCGCGAGCGAGAGGCCGAGGTCACCGACGCGTTCTGGGCGAGCCTCGATCACGGCGTGCGCGAGCGCCTCGCCTCGCTGCGCGAGGCGCTCGAGCTCGTCGACGCGCCTTCGCTCGAGGAGCTCGCGCGCGCGGAGACGTCGCTCGCCGCGTACGTCGACGAGCTCGGCGCGCTCATCGCGCGGCTGCCTTCGGTGGAGGCGGCCTGGCACGAGCTGCCCGACGAGGTCCCGACGCCGCCTCCGCCGCCGAGCTCGTGGTGGTTCGAGCGCGCGTCGTCGAGCGAGGCCGACGGGATCTTGCGGGGCCTGACCGCGATCGTGCGAGAGCGCGACCGCGACGCGCAGGTGCTCTCCGACGGGCCGAACAGCTACGTGACGCGCTTCACCGATCGCGGCTGCCCGTTCGCGCTACGCGCGACGATGCTCGCGCAGAACGGCCAGGTGCTCGAGGTCCCGATGTGGCTCGTGACGAGCGTTCCGCGCGCGGCGGCGCGGCTCCTCTTGCGCCCGGAGACGCTGATGCTCTCGGTGGTCAAGGCCCTCGGCATCAAGCGCGAGATCGAGGTCGGCGAGCCTTCGTTCGACGGTCTGTTCTTGATCGAAGGAGCGAAGGAGACGGCCGCTCGCTATCTGTTGCCCGGCGTGCGCGCGCAGCTCCTCGCGCTCTCGCGGTTCGACATCCCGACGCTCGAGATCGATCCGCCGAGCCGCATCGCGTCGATCCAATGGCGCTTCGAGCCGGCGGCGAAGGCGCTCGACGCCGCGATACGGATCCTCACCGCGATCCGGGAGACGCCCCCGGAGCTGCGATTCCGCAAGGAGTGAGAACGCTCGCTCAGCGCGGGCGGTCGGTCTGGACGTCGACCTTGCCCTCGCCCCACGAGAAGTTGTCGATGAGGACGCTCGAGTCGAGGATGGCGTCGCCGGTGTCCCAGATGATGAACTCGAGGGTGAACTCTTCGCCCGGCTGAACGGGCGCCTGCGACGTGAGCCAGCCCGTCGCGCCGCCGTTGGTGCTGTTCTGGCTGGTGGGCCCGCACCACTTGCCGTTGATGCCGAAGCCCGTTCCGCCGAGCTCGCCGGCGCCGCCGGGGCACTTCGACGTCGCCGTCTTGCCGCTCGCGCACCCCGTCTCGACGCCGGCGGTGCAGCGATCGAAGAAGCCGTTGTTGACGCTGACGGGGTTGTTGTCCTTGTCGAAGGACATGTTGTCCGCCTTGCCGCCGTTGAAGCCCTTCGCCGAGAGGTACGCGATGAACGCGTCGTTGAACTCGGAGCAGATGAACGCGGGCCACTCGCCGGAGTAGAAGTTGAAGTCGAACTTCACGCCGCTCGCGTTCTTCGGCGCCTTGAGCGTGAGCTTCAGGTTGATGACGTCGTTGGCCTGCTCGGCCTGGTTGCATCCCGAGGCCGCCTTGGGGAAGCCCGGCGGCACGCGGCCGTTGCCCGGCTTGATCGGGATGTACTGGCCGAAGTTGTACCAGTCTTTGCCGTGCATCTCCGTCTGCGTCACGCCGCCGAAGGGCGTGTTCGCGCCGCCGTTGTACTCCTGCGCGTAGCCCGTCGAGAGGACGCCGAGGCGCGCGCCCTCGCGCGGCTTGATGACGTCGCCGAACTTCGGGAGGATGCCGTGCTGCGCCGATTGCGGCGGCTGCGTCACGCCGAAGCCGCGGGTGAAGCTGGCGGACACGAGGCCGTAGCCGTCTTTGGAGGCCGTGGCGCAGATGCCGATGGCCTTGGCGAAGTCCTCCGCGTCGCCGCCGGCGGAGAGCCCGTCGTCACAGGTGGGAGGATTGTCTACCGTGCCGTCGCCGTCGTCGTCGCAGTTGTTGCCCGGAATGTCGTAGTTGCCGGGGTCGGGCGAGCAGGGCGTTCCCGAGCCGCCGGGGCCGCCGCCGAGCGTGCCGCCGCCAGGATTTCCGTTGCCTGGTGCGTTCGGATCCTCGAACCCCGAGGTCTTCGCCGAGGAGCAGGCGAGGCCGAGAGAGCCGAAGAAGAGCAAGGACGCGGCGAGCAGCGGGATGCGACGCATGAGCACTCCGTTGAGTACGGGAAGGAGCGTCGCAGTCTACCCCTCTTTGGCGCCTGCGCCACATCGTCGCCACGTCGTCGCCAGACGAGCTCGAGCCCAGGCGCCCGCGCCGCAAAAGTCGACGGCCGGAGGGCCCGGCCTCATACTCATTCGAATGGAGTAGGAAGCCGATTTTCGTCGTTCTTCCTATCGAACGCGTCATGTGTCGTCTGCTTGGGATCGTCGCCTCGGAGCTCACGGAGTTCGGCCTCGTCTTGACGGAAGCACCCCGCTGCCTCGCGAAGCTCTCGCAAGAGCATCGCGACGGCTGGGGGCTCGCCATTCACAACACCGAGCCCGCCGGGCCGGTCGGCGCGGACGATCCGCCGTGGACGCTCCACCGAGGCATCGAGCCCGCCCTCGACGACCGTCGCTTCCACGAAGTTGCGGCAGGAAGTCGCGGCCGCGTCCTCGTCGCGCACGTGCGCCAGAAGACGGTGGGCCCGACGCGCCTCGAGAACACGCACCCGTTCGTGCGCGACGGCTGGGCGTTCGCCCACAACGGCACGATCACCGGACAAGATCTCCTCCGATCTCGCTGCTCGGCGCGCCGGCTGGGCGAGATCACCGGCGACACCGACAGCGAGCTCTTCTTCGCCTACGTGCTGACGCGCTTCGACGAATGCGGCGTCACGCGGCGCGCGGATCCGACGGCGCTGCTCGAGGAGATGACCGCGGAGCTCCGCGCTGCGCGCATCGGCGCGTTCAACTTCCTGCTCTCCGACGGGGAGACGACGTTCGCCCATCGCTGCGGGCGCTCGCTGTTCCTCCTCGAGCGCGGGCCCGACGATCCGGTGCGCGAGCGGCGATCGCTCATCCCCGGCGCCGAGGTCATGACGAAGTGGACGGCGCGGCGGCGCGCGGTCTTCATCGCGTCCGAAGCGATCACCGACGAGCCTTGGCGCGAGGTCCCCGACGGAACGCTGCTCCGCGTCGACCGCTCGCCGACGCCCGCCGTGACCCACGGCTCGTTGCAACCGAGTCGCGAAAGCAGCTCGGATGCGACGAGCGTGGAAGGCGGGCGCCTCGCTGGCTAGACTGCCGGCGTGGCGACGAAGCGGCAGAAGAAGGAAGCGACCTCGCTCGCCGAGCTCCAGGGCCTCCTGCGCGGCGCCGGCCTGCGAAGCACGGGGCCTCGCGTCGCCGTCTTGCGCGATCTGCTCGGGCGCGCCGCGCCCGCGAGCCACGCGGATCTCTGCGACGCGCTCCGCAGAGACGGCTTCGACCGCGCGACGCTCTACCGGAACCTGATCGATCTGGCGGACGCCGGCATCGTGAGCCGCGTCGACCTCGGCGATCACGTCTGGCGCTTCGAGGTGAAGCGCCGAAAGGGCGACCACGTCGCGAACCACCCTCACTTCGTGTGCAGCGCGTGCGGCGTCGTGAGCTGCCTGCCCGACGTCGCCGTGCGCATCACGCGCGGGCCCTCGGCGCCGCGATCGCTCGCGTCGAAGGACGTCGCGATCCAGCTCACCGCGCTCTGCGACGCCTGCGTGTAAACGGGCGAGCACGATTCTGAAACAGAATCGTGCTCGCCCCTTTACCCCTACCCTCGTGGGGACTTCGTCCCCCTCATCGCTTCGCGATGAGCCTCCCCGATTCGCCTCCGGCGAACGTCGTGCTCTGCACGACGACCAGAAGAACGTCCGCCACTTGCTCATCGTCTCAGTCTCGCTCCGTGCGAAGCACGGTTCGCCGAAGGCGACGCGGGGTCGGCGAAGCCGACGAGGGCGACGCAGTCTCCACATGAGTAGTTGCAACTCGGTTGCAGGACATTGACGAGCGGCCCCGTCGAGGGTAGTCCGTAGTTGCAACTCAATCTCATTTACTCCATCAGTTCGTCATTCGATGAACCGATCCTCATGCGCGCGAGCCTCCTCTCTTACGTCCTGACCTTCGCGATCGGCGCCTCCGCGCTGGTGCCGGTCGCGGCGCGGGCGCAGGCGGCGGACGTCACGGCGCCGACGGTCATCACCCACGTCGACGCGACGTACCCGAGCGCGGCGCTCGCCGCGAAGAAGCACGCCGACGTCGTCTTGACCCTCACGGTCGACGCGCGCGGCGCCGTCTCGAACGTCGAGATCGCCGAGTCCGGCGGCGCCGACTTCGACGAGGCCGCGGCCGCTGCGGCGAAGCAGTGGACGTTCGTGCCCGCGAAGCGCAAGGGCGAGCCGGTCGCGAGCAAGATCCGCGTGCCGTTCCACTTCGCGCCGCCGCCCGAGCCGAAGGTCGAAGCGAGCCCTCCGCGCGTCGACGACGCGGGCGTCATGACGCGCGTCGAAGACGACGCGCTACGCGTGATGCCGCCCACCGAGGTGCGGGTCTCCGGGCGCGCGCCGAGCCGCGGCGCCTCCGACTTTCGCATCGCGAAGAAGACGCTCACGGCCGCGCCTCACGGATCGGGCGCCGATCTGCTCGCGACCGCGCCCGGCGTGTACGTCGCGCACCCCGAGGGCGAGGCGATCGCGCAGCGGATCTACCTCCGCGGCTTCGACGCCGAGCACGGGCAAGACGTCGAGCTCCGCGTCGCCGGCATCCCGATGAACCAGCCCTCGCACATCCACGGCCAGGGCTACGCCGACTTGAACCTCGTCATCCCCGAAGCGGTGCGATCGATCCGCGTCATCGAGGGCGTCTACGATCCACATCAAGCCGACTTCGCCGTCGCCGGCTCCGCCGAGTACGATCTCGGCGTCGAGGAGCGCCGCTCGCGCGTCAAGGTCAGCTACGGCTCGTTCGACACCAAGCGCCTCGTCGCGATCTGGGCGCCGCAAGGGCAGGCCGAAGAGACGTTCGGCGCCGCGACGCTGCGCACGACCGACGGCTTCGGCGACGGAACGCGCGGCGCGACGTCGGGCGGCGTGCTCGGGCAGTACCGCCTCGCGCTCCCGTACGACGTCACCGCGCTCGTGCACGTCGGCGCATACGCCGCGCGCGCCAACCTCGCCGGCGTCTTGCGCCGCGACGACTACGAGTCCGCTCGCGTCGGCTTCTACGACGCCTACCCCGATCCGTCGGCGCGATCGCAGTCGGCGGGCACGTCGCGCGCGCAGCTCGGGATCACCGTCGAGCGGAGCCGCGACGACGGCGCGAAGACGACCGCGGGCATGTGGCTCTACCTCGCGAGCTTTCGCAGCCGCACGAACTTCACCGGGTACCTCGAGCGCGGGCGCGTCGATCCCACGCGCGTGGGCCTCGGCGATCTCGTCGAGCAGTCGAACGGCGACTTCGGCCTCGGCGGCGTCGTGTCGTATCGCAGCGCGCGCCTGCGGCCCCACGAGAACCTGGGCGTGCAGTACGAGCTCGGCGCGGACATGCGCACGCACCGCATCAGCCAGACGCAGAACCTCCTCAAGGCGCCGCAGAACGAGACGTGGGATCAGCGCGACGACGCCGAGATCAAGTCGACCGACGTCGGTCTCTACGGCGACGCGCTCTTCAGCGTGTCGCGCTTCGTGCGCCTCCGTGGGGGCGCGCGCGCCGATCTGCTCTTCTTCGACGTCGACGACAAGCTCGGCAACTTCATCCCCGCGGCGCAGAAGAAGACGCACTTCCCGGGCTTCCGCCGGACGGCGAGCGGGATCGCGTTCGGCCCTCGCGCGACGCTCGAAGGACACCCGACGCGGTGGCTCAAGCTCTCGGCGTCGTACGGCCAAGGGTATCGCTCGCCGCAAGCGCGGCAGCTCGAGGAGGGCGAGCAGGCGCCGTTCGCGAAGGTGCACTCGTACGAGCTCGGCGCCACGGTGCGCGACGGCGAAGACTTCGCGGTGACCGGCGTCGCCTACCAGACGAACCTCTCGACCGATCTCGTCTTCGACCCCGGCGAGGCGCGCCTCGAGCGCATCGGCCCGACGACGCGCCGCGGCCTCGTCGGCACGTTCCTCGCGAACCCCTCGGATCATCTCCACGTCGCGGTGAGCGCGACGTACGTGCACGCGACGCTCGACTCGCCGCCGTTGGCCACGCCCGAGAACCCGACGCCGCCGTACGTCGAAGGGCAGGCGCTCCCCTACGTGCCGCCGGTGCTCGTGCGCAGCGACGTCGCCTACACGCGCAACTTCGGGAGCCTCCTCGGCAAGCCGCTCACGTGGAAGGTGGGCTACGGCACGACGTTCCTCTCGTCGCGGCCCCTGCCCTACAGCCAGTACTCGCCGCCCGTCTTCCTCCTCGACACGACGCTCGGCGTGCGACGCGATTTCATCGAGCTCACCCTCGACGCGTTCAACCTCCTCGACGCGCGCTTCGCCGAGATCGAGTACGCGTTCGTCTCCAACTGGCAATCTTCGGCGATCCCCTCACGCGTCCCCGCGCGCCACATCACCGCGGGGGCGCCGCGCGCGATCCTCGCGAGCCTCACCCTCTACCTCTGATGATGCGTCCGATGCGTCCCCTCCTCCTCTTCCTCAGCGCGCTCCCTCTCGCGGCCTGCATCGCGTCGCCGCAGGAGCCCGTCGCGTACGAGGCCGTCGCGACGGCGCGGGGCGCGAGCACGATCGAGGTGGACGGGTGGTCCGTGACGGTCACGCGCGCCGAGGTCGCGCTCGGGCCGTTCTACTTCTGCGCCGCGAGCTCCGGATCGTCGACCTTGTGCGCCGCCGCGATCGCGGAGCTCCGCAACGTGACCGTGGTCGACGCGCTCGATCCGTCGCCCGCGAGCCTCGGCACGGTCCGCGGCTACTCGGGCGCGATCCGCAGCGCCGCCTACGACTTCGGGATCTCGTGGTTCGAGACGCAGAGCGCGGCGACGCCCTCGCCGATCCTGCCGGCGCGCCGCTCCATGCGCCTCGAGGCCGAGGCGCGCAAGGCGGGCGCGCGCGTCGCGATCGTGGCCGACGTCGACGTCGTTCCCCAGTATCAGGGGCAGAACGCCGTCCCGACCGCGCCCGCGATCGCCGACGTGACGTCGAGCGCGACGCGCCTCGAGGTCACGCTCGATCCGGCGGGATGGATGCGCCAGCTCGACTTCGACGCGATCGCCGCGAGCGGCCAGGTGCCGTTCACGATCGCGCCCGGCACGGCGGAGCACACCGCGCTGCTCGTCGGGATCAAGAACCTCGCGCCACCGGAGCTCCGGTGGGTTCCTGCATCGACGCCGTAACCACAACAGGAGATCAAATGATGAAGTGTCGAAGGGAGAGCCTGGCTCTCTGTGGGATCGTGTTTGTCCTCGCCGCGTGCAGCTCGGAGGGCGGAACGAGCGGCGGCGGCAAGGGCAGCGTGCAGATCTTCGTCGTCCCCGAAGACACCGTCGTCAACGGCCTCGAGCCCGGCACCGACGACGAGCAGGTCCAAGACGGATGGGCGATCGAATACGACCGCTACCTCGTCGCCATCGGCAACTTCCGCGCGCGCCGCACCGACAGCGGCGAGACGCTCTCCGATCCCACGATCTACGTCCTCGACCTGAAGAGGGCGCCGACGAGCGGCTACGTCGCGAAAGAATTCTCCGACGTCTCCGCCGCGCGCTGGGACAAGTTCGGCTACGACATCCCCAACGCGAAGGCCGGCGCCAAGATCCTCCCGCCGACGACGCAGGCCGACGCCGACTTCATGATCCAGAACGGCTACTCGGTCTACTACGAGGGCAGCGCCGAGAAGGGAGCCGACAAGATCACCTTCAAGTGGGGCTTCCGCGCGGGCACGTCGTTCGACGACTGCGCGACGCCCGAGGGCAGCCCCGGCTTCGCCGTCCCCAGCGGCGGCACGGTTCAGCTCAAGCCGACGCTGCACGGCGATCATCAGTTCTTCGACAACGTGACGCAAGGCGCCGAGATCACGAAGCGCCGCGCCGAGTGGATCAAGACGTGCGACGCCGACGGCGACAAGGACCTCACGATCGCCGAGCTCAAGGCGTGCAACGCGGCGACCGCGCTCCCCTCGCCTCCGTATGATCTCACGGGCGTGAAGGACGAGGACGGCGACGGCAAGATCAGCGTCTTCGACTACGTGAGCAGCCAGATGCGCACGTTCGGCGACTTCCAGGGCGACGGGGAGTGCCCCACGCGCGCGCCGGCGCCGTGATACCCTTCGCTTCGTGCGAAGCTCACTCCTCTTCTCCGTGCTCTCCGTGTCGATCGCGCTCGCGGCCTGCAGCTCGCCTCCGGAGGCGAAGTACGGACACAAACCGGACGACGGCGTCCCCGCGAACTCCGCGTCGGAGACGCGCCTCGCGGTCGGCGAGAAGAACACGTCGCCGGCCGCGGCCTCGGCCGCGCCGCCCGCCGCGGATCCGACGCAAGCGTTCACGATGCCGTTCGGCGCGGGAAGCCCGGGCGCTCCGCCTCCGGCCGATCCGCCCGAGAGCGCGCCGGGCAAGGGCGGCAAGCCGGGCAAGCCGGGCCCCGCGGGCAAAGACGGCAAAGACGGCAAGGACAGCAAGGAGCGCGTGACGAAGGCCGAGTGCTCGCAGACGCTCGACAAGTACATGGACCTCGCGCTCGGCACCGACACGCGTCTCGAGGGCGTTCCGCCGGAGATGATCCCGCAGCTCAAGCAGCAGGTGCTGAGCCAGGCGAAGGGTCAGAAGGGCGATCCCTGCGCCACCGAGGTCGTCACGCGCGGTCAGTACAACTGCGCGATGGCGGCGACGTCGACCGCGGCGTGGCAGCGCTGCATGGGTAAGTAGCCGAGATCAGGCGCCCCTCGGCCGCCGTCCATGAAAACGGACGGCCGTCCACCTTGACAGAGGGTCCGCTGAAGCGGATGCTCGAGAGGGTCGGACGCGCGAGGAGGCGAAGATGAGCAAGACCGCCAACGTCATCGATCTCGAAGCCTTTCGTCGGCGCAAGAGGCGCGACGCGGAGACGACGGCGACGACGCCCGACGCCGCGATGTTCGTCCCTGTCTGGTTCTGCTGGGTGCCGATCTGGGCCCCCTGCGCCGTCCCCGCGAAGGCGTGGGGCCTCGGGACGTGAAGTCGGTCCGCGAGAGCTCGAAGAAGGCCCAGGCCGCCGCGCCGCAGGCGTGGGCCTATCCGCCTTCGGACGACGAGCCTCGCGATCTCGCGCCCGTCGTCGGCGGGAACCTTCGCCGCCTGCGCATGCGACGCGGGCTCTCGCTCGAGAAGCTCGCGCAGAAGTCGGGCGTGAGCCGCGCGATGCTCGGGCAGATCGAGCTCGGACAGAGCGCGCCGACGATCAACGTCCTCTGGAAGATCGCGCGCGCGCTCGACGTCACGTTCGCCACGCTCATCCAGGCGCGCGAGGCGGGCGGCACGACCGTCCTCAAGAAGGCGCAGGCGAAGGTCCTCGCGAGCCAGGATGCCCGGTTCAGCTCGCGCGCGCTCTTCCCGTTCGACGGGCCGCGCCGCGCGGAGTTCTACGAGCTGCGCCTCGCGCCTCGCGCCACCGAGGTCGCCGACGCGCACGCGCCGGGCACGGTGGAGAACCTCGTCGTCGCCGAAGGGCAGCTCGAGCTCGTCGTCGGCAAGGAGACGCACCGCCTCGACGCCGGCGACGCGATCGTCTTCGAGGCCGACGTTCCGCACGCGTACGGCAACGCCGGAGCGAAGGAGTGCGTGATGTATCTGGTGATGACCTACGCGGAGCAGACCTGAGGTGCCGCCATGCGCGAGCGCTCTCTGGCCGACGCGATCTCGAGCGCGTTCGTGCGCGGCTCGCTCCACGACGACGACGCCAGCTCCGCGGTGACGCGCTGGCTCATCGCCGATCGCGAGTTCAACGCGTGGTGCCTCACCGAGGCGCAGAGCGCCGATGACGACGCGATCGTGCGCATCCTCGACGCCTACGGCGAAGATCAGCAGCGCATCGAAGACGCGTGGAACGCCTTCCGCGAACGGAGAGAGCTCGCCGGGCTCCTCGCGTGCCTCGAGCGCTCGATCGAGCGGATGGGCGAGATCCGCGAGACCTGGCGCGCGCTCGGCGACTGAGCCGAAGCGACCTCCTCAGAGCTTCACGTCGCCGGCCGCGATCAAGACGACGTCTTCGTCGCCCTGGAAGACGTACTCCGTCGGGTTCACCATGATGCGCTCCTCTTCGGCCACGCCCACGAGGAGCGCGTTGTGCTCCTTCTTCATGTGGACCATCAGATCGAGGAACGACTTGCCCTTCCACTTGTGGGTCACCGAGCAGCGCGAGAAGCGGTTGCCGTGCTCGCGCGTCAAGAGCGAGCTGAAGACGCTCATGACGCCGCGGGTGATCGCCGACTGCGCGAGCAAGAACGCGCTCTGCTCGCCGCTCACGACGTAGTCGTTCACCTTGCCCATCTCGAGGTGATGCGCGTGCTCGCGCCGGTGGATCTCGGCGACCGTGTAGATCCGCGGGTTGAGCCGCTCGATCGTGAGCGCCGCGAGGACGGTGCGCGCGTCGGCGTCGCGCTCCTTCCGGCCCTTCGAAGTGTCGGAGAGGATGATGCAGCGCGCCGCGCGCCGGATGCCGGCCTTCTCCAGCGCCTCGAGCTTCGTGAAGTCGTCGTTGAGGAACTGGACCCGCGTTCGCGACGTCGGATCGCGAAGCTGAGGCACGCCGCCCTCGAGCTCGGCGACGATCACGATCGGACGATCGTCGTCGGGGTACGCGGCGATGTACTCCCTGACGATGATCTCCGCCTTGCGGCTGAAGCCGCAGACGACGAGGTGCTCCTTGAGATCTTCCCACTCCACGATGAGATCCCCCGATCGGATACGGTCGGAGACGAGCGCAGAGATCGTTCCGACGACGGTTGCGAAGGTGAAGAGCCCCGTCAAGATGACGAGCACGGCGACGACGTGGCCGCCGAGCGTCTGCGGTGGGCCCGGGATCGGCTCGGCGGCGACCACCGAGTAGACGCTGAACCAGAAGGCCTGCGGGAACGTCCGCATCGTCGGGTTGCTCTCGCGCTCGAACATGACGAGCGCGGAGCTCGCGAAGACGATCGCGAGCATCACGAGGCCCGACGCGAAGAAGACCTCGCGCGCGCCCTTGCGGAGGACGCGCGGGAACATCAGCACGCGGTGGCGCGCGATCTTGAGCAGGCGAAAGAGGCGGAAGATGCGGAGGAGCGCGAGCGCGGCGAGCCACTGCGGCGGCGTCGCCGAGGCGCCGGCGATGAACGGGAGATCGAGCGCCGCGAGGAGCGGCAAGACGCTCAGGATGTCGAGCCAATACTCGCGGAAGAAGCTCTTGCGGCTCGGCGCGACGCGCAGGCGCAAGAAGAGCTCGAGGACGAAGATCGCGGAGATGAAGTGGACGCCGTAGACGACGAGCGGGCTCGGGCTCGTCGTCGTCGTCTCCATCACGGTGAGCGCGACGGACGTGATGATGAGGCCGCCGAGGGCGGTCTCGACCGCGGGCCGCCCGAGGAAGCGCTGGAGGCCGCCGCGACGGGCGGGCGGCGGAGGAGCGCGGGCGATGGCCGGCGCGGGTCCGATCTCGCTCATGCAGCGACGCCGAGGCGCGTGAGCAGGGCGCTCACGTCGGGATCGCGCCCGAGGAACGTGCGGTAGAGCGCGGCCGGATCGTCGGTGTCGCCGCGCGCGAGGATCGTGCGCCGGAAGCGATCGCCGACCTCCGCGCTGAGGATGCCGCCTTCACGGAACCGGCCGAACGCGTCGGCCTCGAGCACCTCGGACCATTGATAGGAGTAGTAGCCGGCGGCGTAGCCGTAGGCGGCGCCGAAGAGGTGCGAGAACGACGCGAGCATCGCGTACTCGGTGGGCAACGGCGCGGGTGAGAACTTCGCGAACGTCTCGCGCGCGTACGCGATCGCGTCGCCGTGGCTCGCGGGGTCGTAGGCCGTGTGGAGGAGCAGATCGACCGTCGAGAAGCCGAGCTGGCGCATGAGCGCGTTGGCCGCGCGATAGGTGCGCGCCGCGAGCATGCGCGCGCGCACGTCGCTCGGGATCGGCGCGCCCGTTTCGTAGTGGCGGGCGAAGCGATCGAGCGCCTCGTTCTCCCAGCACCAGTTCTCCATGATCATCGAGGGCAGCTCGACGAAGTCGCTGACGACGCGCGTGCCCGCGAGCGTGCGGATCGGCACCTCGGAGAGCACGTGGTGCATCATGTGCCCGAACTCGTGGAAGAGCGTCTCGACCTCGCGATGGTTGAGGAGCGCGGGCTGACCCGACGCGCGCGGCGGCGTCATGTTGCCGACGATGACCGCGACGTTCTCGCGCTCGAGCGACGTGCCCGGCAGGCGATCGACGACGCCGCCCATCCACGCGCCGTCGCGCTTCGTCTCGCGCGGAAACAGATCGAGGTAGAAGCCGCCGAGGCGCTCTCCGTCGCGATCGATCACCGCCCACGCCGTGACGTCGTCGTGCCAGACGCGCGCGCCGGTGTCGCGCTCGATGCGGATCCCGTAGAGGCTGGTCGCGACCTCGAAGAGGCCTCGCGTCACGCGATCGAGCGGGAAGTACGGGCGCAGCGTCTCCTCGTCGAAGTCGTAGAGCGCGCGGCGCTGCGTCTCGGCCCAGTAGGCGACGTCCCACGGCTCGAGCCTCTCGGCGTGGCCGTTCGACCTCGCGAACGCGGCGAGCTCGCCGTTCTCGCGCTCGAACGCGGCGGCGAGGCGATCGCGGAGCATCGTGACGAACGCGAGCGCTTTTTCGCCGCTCTTGGCCATGCGATCGTCGGTGGCGAGATCGGCGAAGTGCGCGAAGCCGAGGAGCACGGCCTTCTCTCTGCGCAGCGCGAGGACGTCTCGGATGATGCCGCGGTTGTCGTGCTCGCCGCTCGCGGCGCGCGTCACCTGCGCGCGATAGAGCGCCTCGCGGAGCGCGCGATCGTGCGCGAACGTCATGACCGGCCCGTACGACGGCGCCTGGAGCGTGAGGCGATGGCCCTTCTTGCCCTTCTCCTCGGCGCTCTTCTTCGCCGCCTCGATCGCGCCCTCGGGCAGACCCGCGAGGCGCGAGGCGTCGTCGAGCACGATCTCGAACGACGCCGTCGCGTCGACGACGTTCTGCGCGAACTTCAACGTGAGCTCGGAGAGCGCGACGTCGATCTCGGCGAGGCGCTTCTTGCCCGCCGCGTCGAGCTCGGCGCCGTTGCGCCGGAAGTCGGCGAGCGTCTTCGTCAGGTATCGCTTGCGCGCGGGATCGAGCTTCGAAGCTTCGTCGGTCGCCGCGAGCTCGCGGAGCGATCGATAGAGCGGCTCGGAGAGGAGGATCTTGCTGTAGAACGCGGTGATCTTCGGCACGACCGCGGCGAACGCGTCGCGCAGCTCGGGCGAGCCGACGACCGACTCGAGGTGGCTCGCGAGGTTCGACGCGTAGTCGAGATCGTTGGTCGCGAGATCGAGCGGCTCGAGGACCGCCTGATACGTGCGCGGCGCGGCGGGGATCGCGTCGAGGGTCGCCTGCGACGCCTCGAGGAGGCGGTCGATCGCGGGCTGGATGTGCTCCGCGCGCACCTCGTCGAACGGAACGGGGACCTTCACCTCGAGGAGCGGATTGGCTGCCACCATGGCCGGGCAGCATACCTCTGAGGTATAGGTCGCTGCCATGCTCGCTTCCGTCCCCTCCGGCACACCTGGCCTCGTCGCGACGTTCGTCGGAGCGCTCCTCGTCGCGTCGTGCGGCGGCGCCCCCGCCAAGCCGCCCGAGCCGCCCGCGCCCGCCGAGACGGCGGCGCCGAAGCCGGAGACTCCGCCGCCCGGGGCCGGGTCGAGCGCGACCGCGGCGGATCACCACCGCGACTTCATGTCTGGGTGCGCGAAGAAGGCGATCAACTCGCCCGACTACTGCGAGTGCGCCTGGGGCGAGTTCCGCAAGGTCTTCACCGACGAGGAAATGAGCTCGGGCGACATGCCCGCGGCGAAGCTCGAGCGCGTGAAGAGCCAGGTCGTCGGCGCGTGCGCGAGCAAGATCCCGGAGGAGTCGATCCGCGACGCGTTCGTCACGGGCTGCGTCGGCGAAGGCGAGAACGCGCAACCCGAGACGAAATCGTTCTGCGAGTGCACCTGGACCGAGTTCCGCAAGAAGTTCTCCGCCGCGGAGCTCGGCGACGAAGGCACGATCAAGAGCGAGCGCTTCACCTCCGCGCGCACGCCGGCGATCAAGGTGTGCGCCGCGAAGATGCCCGATGGCGTCGCCAAGGCCGGCTTCATGAAAGGCTGCGCCAAGGATCCGAAGGCGCAACCCTTCTGCACCTGCGCGTGGAAGGAGCTCCGCAAGCAGGTCTCCGCCGCGGAGCTCTACACCGACACGTTCGACGAGAAGCCGGCGTTCGCGAAGGTCGAGAAGGCGTGCGGCAAGCTCCGTAAGAAGTGACGCGCCTCAGTCGAGGAGCTTCGCCTTGCCCTGGCTCGCGAGCGTGAACGCGACGAGCTTGTAGAGCATGCGCGCGCCGACGTTGCCGTCCCACTCGTCGTCGGGATCGGCGAGGTTCGGCGCGACCTCGTTGAGATCGAAGCCGACGATGCGCCGGCCCGCGCGCGCGACCTCGCGGAGGACGGCGACGACTTCGTGGACGTCGAGCCCTCCCGGCACCGGCGTGCCCGTGTGCGGGCAGAAGCGCGGATCGAGCCCGTCGATGTCGAAGGAGACCCACACGTCCGCGGGCAGCTCCTTGACGATGGCTTGCACCACGTTCGCGAACGTCTCGCCCGCGTGCCGCCGCCGCGCGAGATCGCGATCGGTGAACATCTTCACGCGCATGCCTTGCTCGCGGCAGTACGCGATCTCCTCTTCGCACACGTCGCGGATGCCGACCTGCACGATCTTCTTCACCGCGGGCACGTGCTCGAGCACGTTGAACATGATCGACGCGTGCGAGTGCGCGAAGCCTTCGTAGGCGCGCCGCGTGTCGGAGTGCGCGTCGAAGTGGAGCACGCCGAAGCTCGGGTGCTTCGCCGCGACCGCTTGGAGCGCGCCGAACGGCACCGAGTGATCGCCGCCGACGACGCCGACGATCTTGCCCGCGTCGAGGAGGCGCGTCGTCTCGCGCTGCACCCAAGCGTTGACCTTCTCCGACAGCTCGTTGACCTGCGCGAGCGATCGCAAGAGCTCCGGATCTTCGCCCGCGCCTCCCGCCTCGATGACCTTCGACGCGAGCGCCTTGCCCTGATCGTTCCACGCGACGATTTCGCCGGGATCCGCGAGCATGTGAATCCCTGCGGCATACGGCCGCTCGACGTCGAGATCGTAGAGATCGACCTGGGCGCTCGCCTCGCGGATGGCGCGCGGTCCCGAAGCGGCGCCGCCGCCGTACGAGGTCGTGGCCTCCCAAGGAACGGGCAAGAGGACGACGAGGGCCTCGCGCTCGTCGTGCGGGAGCCCGAAGACGCCGGAGCCGGGCTGCGCCGGCGCGTTGGGATCGAACGACATGGGGGAGGTCTACCACCTCGGGGCAACGCGAGAAGATCAAGTTTTCGCGAGGCGATCTCGTCAGCTCAGCCGTGCGCGGAGAGCGATCCGCCTTTTTCACTCGCGGCGTCCGCTCCCGCTACGATCGGGGCGTGAGATTGGTCGTGCGAAGCACGCTCGTCGCGTGCCTCTTGGTCGTTGCGTGCTCGCGTCAGGAGGCGCCGAGCGCCCCCCCGGGACCTCCCGCCGCGATGACGCCGCCGCCTCCTCCTCCGCCGGCCGCGCCGACGGTGCGCTTCGTCGGCCGATTCGACGCGACCGATCCGAACGCGGTGCGCTTCGCGTGGTCGGGCAGCGCCGTCGTCGCGCGCTTCAAGGGCACGGGCATCTCGGCGCGCTTCATCGACGAGAACGCGAAGAACGTCTTCCAGGTCCTCGTCGACGGCGAGCCGAAGCGGATCGTCAAGGCCGAGAAGGGTCGCGAGATCTATCCGCTCGTCGACCAACTCCCCGAGGGCGTGCACGAGATCGCCCTCTACAAGAGGACGGAGGCCGACGTCGGAGAGGTGACGTTCCTCGGCTTCGACGCCGAAGGCACGCTGCTCCCCGCGCCCCCCGCGGCGGAGCGCAGGATGGAGTTCATCGGCGACTCGATCACCGCGGGCTACGGCAACGAAGGCCCCGGCGCGGTGTGCACGTTCAACCCCAACGAGCAGAACGAGTACCTCACCTACGGAGCCGTCGCCGCGCGCGCGCTCGACGCCGAGCACGTCACCATCGCCTGGTCGGGCAAGACGATCGGACAGATGACCGACTTCTACGAGCGCACGCTCCCCGCGCGCATCGACAGCAAGTGGGACTTCAAGAGCTTCATCCCCCACGTCGTCGTCATGAACGTCGGAACGAACAACCTCGCGGTCTACGACCCGGGCGAAGAGAAGTGGGTTCGCATCTACACGGCGCTCTACAACCGGATCCGCGCCGCGTACCCCGAGGCGTTCATCATCTGCGCGCTCGGACCGATGCTCACCGACGTCTACCCGCCGGGAAAACAGAACCTCACGATCGCGCGCCGGTACATGAAGGCGACGATGGCGAAGATCAAGGCGTCCGGCGAGACGAGCTTCGCGTTCCTCGAGTTCCCCGAGCAGCGCCACGCGGACGGCCTCGGGTGCGGCTTTCATCCGAGCCTCAAGACCCACAAGCTCATGGCGGATCGCGTCGTCGCGCTCACCCGCGAACGACTCGGCTGGTGAACATCGTGATACGCAAGCTCGGGCTCTCGCTCTTCGCGCTGACGCTCCTCTCGTCGTGCTCGTCGTGCTCGTCGCGAAACGGCCCCGCGCAGGCGGCGCGCGACGCCGCGCCCGATCCCGATCTGCCGTCGTCGGTGGTGGCCGTCGTTCCCTCGGCTTCGAGCACGCCGCCGTCGGCGAAGGCCGCCAACACCGACGAGAAGGCGGGGCGCGACGCGCTCGTCGCCTGGCTCCAGGCCAACCTGCCGAAGGGCGGCTCGGTCGACGCGAGCGGCGCGGCGCCGCGCGTCTTCCACACGGTCGCGCCGAACGACGCCTACCCCGCGCTCGCCGCGGCGTACGTCGAGCTCACCGAGATCTACGCCGCGGGCGATCTCGCCAAGGCGCTCGAGAAGAGATCGCCGTCGCTCGTCGTCGGCCAGAAGATCGAGATCCCGAGCGTCATCACGCGCGCGCCGCGCGAGCCGCGCGAAGAGAAGCTCGGCTGGCCGGAGGATCGCGCGCTCCGCGCCGTCTTCTTCACCGGTCCGGTGGCCGCGCAGAAGTGGACCGACACGCTCGAGAAGATGGTGCCGCGTGGGCTCAACGCCGTCGTGCTCGACGCGAAGGACTACCAGGGCCCCGTCAACTACCCGACGAAGGCGAAGATCGCCGTCGAGATCAACGCGGCGGCGAAGCCCTCGATCCCGAACCTCGCGCGCATCATTCGCTTCGCCCACTGGCGCGGCGTCCGCGTCATCCTGCGCATCCCTTGCTTCCACGATCCGTACGCCGACAAGCGTCTCAAGGGCGCGCGCCTGTCGCTCAAGCACGCGCAGACCGGCATGCCGCTCCGCATCGACTGGCTCGATCCGACGAACACCGAGGCGCAGGACTACGCCATCGAGCTCGCGAAGGAGGGCGTCGAGGCCGGCGCCGACGAGATCAACCTCGACTACGTTCGCTTCCCCGTTCACGTCGACATGGGGTACGCGAAGATGCCCGACCCCAAGGATCGGTCGAACGCGATCCGCGACTTCGTGCGGCGCGTGCACGCGGTGACGCAGCCCGCGGGCGTGATGCTCTCGCTCGATCTGTTCGGCGTCACGGCGACGGGCGAGCGGAGCGACATCGAGCGCCTCGGGCAAGACATCGCGGTCATCGGCCCCGAGGCCGAGGTGATCATGCCGATGGTCTACCCCTCGCACTACGACAAGGGCTATCGCGGCTGGGAAAAGCCCGGCGATCACCCGGAGATCGTCGGCATCGGCACGAAGGCGGCGATCGCGCAGCTCGAGAAGGTGAAGGCCAAGACGGTCGTCCGCTCCTGGCTCCAGGCCTTCTCGTGGCGCACGTCGATCTACGGCCCGAAGTACGTGGTCGATCAGGCGAAGAGCGCCGAGAGCAACGGCGGCGTCGGCTGGGCGATGTGGAGCCCCGCGTGCGAGTACGGCGCGGTGTATCAGGGCTTCCCGCCGAAGCCATGAGCTGCGTCTTCTGCGCGATCGTGCGCGGCGAGTCGAAGGCGCACGTCGTCCTCGACGACGAGGTGTGCCTCGCCTTCCTCGACAAGACGCCGCTCTTCCCCGGTCACGTGCTCGTCGTGCCGCGCGCGCACGTCGTCACGCTCGCGGAGCTGCCGCCGGCGGAGGTGGGTCCGCTCTTCGCGCGCGTGCAGATGCTCTCGCTCGCCGTGCCCGCCGCGGTGGCGGCAGAGGGGTGCTTCGTCGCGATGAACAACGTCGTGAGCCAGAGCGTGCCTCACCTGCACGTGCACGTCGTGCCGCGCACGAAGGGCGACGGGCTCAAGGGCTTCTTCTGGCCGCGCAAGAAGTACGCGAGCGACGAGGCCATGGCCGAGGTCGCGGCGAAGATCCGCGCGAGCATCGCCTGACCTCGAGCGGACGCCGGCGTCAGCTCGACCATGTCGCGCGGAGAATTCCAACCGGACGATTATTTGCGTAATACACACATCCTACCGCATTGAAATCGAGCGCGCGTTCGTGGCTCCATCGCGCGCATGCGAACCTGGAGAATCTCAGCCACGCTCGCGCTCGCGTCGTTGATCGCGTGCAGCACGGGCCTCGACGAACGACCTCTGAGCTCGGACAGCGCCAACGCCGACGGCGTGTCGATGACCGAGCCCGGACCGACGGCCGGGCCGAACGAGCCTCCGCCTCCGAGCGGCGCGCCCGACGGCGGGAGCCCGAGCGGCAGCGGCGGCGGAGGCGGCGGATCGGAGGACGCCGGCGCCGGATCGAACGACGCAGGCGCGCCGAGCCCGTTCGATCAATTTCAGCGCAAGAACCTCGACGAGATCAACGCCTACCGCGCGACGAAGAACCTCGCGCCCCTGGTGCTCGACGCGCAGCTCTCCGACTTCGCCCTCGACGGCTCGAAGCAGCTCTCGGTCGATCACATCGCGCACGCGCACTTCAAGGCGGCGAGCGACAACGGGACGATCTGGCAGCGCGGCTTCAAGGGCAGCGCGGGCGAGAACCAGGGCGACGTCAACGGCTGGCCGCAGCTCGCGCAGGATCCGACGCAGAACCAGATGCTCCAGATCGCGGCGATCCAGAAGGCGATGTTCGACGAAGGCCCGGGCCAGGGGCCGGCGCACGGCCACTACATGACGATGATGGAGCCGAAGTACAAACGCGTCGGCGTGGGCCTCCTCATGGTGGGGCCTCGGCTCTACTTGACGAACGACTACTCCGAGTAGCGACGCCGCGCGACAAAGGCGGTATGTGCTGGCGCGTGCTGCGCCGGATCCGCGATCGGAACATCTGGGTCATCTACGCGACGATCGTCCTGCTCGGGATCGCGTATGGGACGTCGATCGCGGTGCTCGCGGTCCACCTCGACGCCCATCACATCCCGGAGCTGGCGATGGGCGGGCTCGCGGCGTCGTTCGCGCTCGGCATCGTCAGCTTCTCGATCCCCGCGGGCTGGCTCGTCAGGCGCGCGGGCGCGAAGGTCACGCTGATCGGCGCGCTCGCGGGCTACGCGATCTGCGTGTGTACGTTTCCCTACCTCGACACGCTCGTCGGGCTGAGCGTCGCGCGGTTCTTCGACGGCGCGTTCTCCGTCGGCGTCTGGGTCGCCGCCGAGACCGCGCTGCTCGCGCGCTCGGATCGCGAGAACAAAGGTCTCGTCATGAGCCTTTACGCGATCTCGCTCGCGATCGGGTACGTCATCGGTCCGCTCGTCGCGTCGGGCGTCGCGCGCGTGTGGGGCACGGGCGCGGCGTTCCTCGTCGCCGGTGGGCTCGCGCTCGCGGCGATCGCCGTCGTCGTCTTCGCGCTCGAGCGCAAGCGGCAGGGCACGGCGAGCGCCGATCGCGATCGCGAGGTCGAGGCGCCGCGCAGCACGTCGGGTCAGATCTTCTGGCGCACGAAGACCTCGTGCTTCGCCACGTTCTCCTATGGGTACTTCCAGGCGTCGGTCGTCCTCTTTCTTCCTCTCTATTTGATCAGGGCGAAGCAGGTCCCGCCCGACCGAACGATCCTCGTCACCGCGTTCTTCGCCGCCGGCATGCTGGCGATGTCGAGCTGGGCGGGCAGGCTGGGCGACAAGCACGGCCACCTCCTCGTGATGCGCGTGCTCGGGGCGATCGGCGGCGCGATGGTGGCGAGCTTCGTCGTCTTGCCGTCGTTCCCGCTGATGTGCGCCGCGGTCTTCGTCGCCGGCGCGACACTCGCGTCGATCTCGCCCGTGAGCCTCGCGCTCCAAGGCGTCGTGACCCCCGCGCACGATCTCGAACGAGCGAACGCGTTCTACAACGCGGCGTACGCGGCGGGCATGCTCGTGGGGCCGGCGCTCTCCGGCTTGCTCTTCAAGCGCTATGGAGGCGCGGCGATGCTGTTCCACCTCGCGGCGCTCTGGGCCTGCTTCGTGGCGCTCACCGTCGTCTTCGCGGGCGACGATCCCTCCGCCCAGCGCCGGCAGGCCTCGCTGTTGCTGCCTCGCTGATGCTACGCTTGGCCCCATGCGTGCGCGCGTGCGTCGGCGGCTTCTCTTGGCGCTCTTGGCTCTTCCGGTCGCGTGGGCGTGCGGGCGCGAGATCACGATCCCCGACGACGTGACGCCCGACGCAGGCCCGGGCGAAGACGCCGGCGCCGACGTCGCCGTCGACGCGATCCCCGACGACGCCGGGCTCGACGTGGCCGACGTCACGTGCCCGCTGGTGACGCCCGACGAATCCGCGGGCGTGTTCGTCGCTCCTTCGGGCGTGAACGGAGCGTCGTGCGGAACGAAGTCTGCGCCATGCAAGACGATCGCGTTCGGCATCACGCGCGCGGTCGACAAGCCGACCGTATACGTCGCGCGCGGAACGTACGTCGAGCACGTCACGCTGAAGAAGGATCTCGAGATCGTCGGAGGCTGGGACGTCACGGCCGGCGCGTGGTCGCGCTCGTGCATCGAGCCCGAAGACGCGACGGTGATCCGCGCGCCGAGCGCGGAGAGGGTCACCGTCGAGGCGCGCGATCTCGGCGGCGAGGCGCGCCTCACGCTCCTTCGGATCGAGAGCAAGGGGCAGAGCCAGGTCGGCGCCGGCGAGTCGCTCTACGGCGTCGTCGCGACCGGCGCGTCGACGAGCCTCGCGCTCTCGAACGTGCGCATCGAGGTCGTCGGTGCAGGCAGCGGCACGAACGGCCGCCCCGGC
>JAHBWD010000028.1 GCA_019637175.1 Labilithrix sp.
TTCGATATCGCGCGCTTGCAGGCGTATCAGACGACGCCCGAATATCGCCGTACGCGCACCGTCGAGTCGCTCGGGATGGTTTACCAATGCCATTATCCGGCGCGCTCGCTCATGACGGCGCGCGACGCCAAGCGCTCGGCGCTCCACGATCGCTTGGTGGCGCAGGGCGCCTATTTCCGTGACGTCAGCGGCTGGGAAGGCGCCGACTGGTACGCCGGCGCCGGAATTACGCCCGATCCGGGGCCGCTCACCTGGGGACGACCGACCTGGTTCGAGAACTGGAAGGCCGAGCACGAGGCGGCGCGAAACGGCGTCATCGTGATGGATATGTCCTTCATGTCGAAATTCCAGGTAGAGGGACGCGACGCAGGGAAAATCCTCGATTGGATCTCCGGCGGAAATGTCGACGCCGAGAAAGGCCGCGTCACGTACACGCAGTGGCTCGACGCGGACGGCAAGCTCCAGGCGGATCTCACCGTCACCAAGTTGGAGGAAGGCGACTATTTCGTCGTCGCCTCCGACAACACGAAGCGCCACGTCGAGTGGTGGCTGAAGAGGCAGATCTCCGAGTTCTCCGGAGACGCGCACGCCTTCGTCGCGGATCAGACGTCGGCCTTCGCGCAGATCAACGTGCAGGGCCCACGCTCGCGCGAGCTGCTCCAGTCGATCACGGCCTCCGACATGTCGAACGGGGCCTTCGCGTTCCGCGACGCGAAGCACATCGACATCGGCTACGCGCGCGTCTTGTGCCTCCGCATCACGTACCTCGGCGAGCTCGGCTACGAGCTCTACGTCCCGACGGAGCAGGCGGTGCACGTCTACGATCGCATCGTGGCCGCGGGCAGCAAGCTCGGGCTCGTGCACGCGGGGCTCAGGGCGCTCGGCAGCCTCCGCATGGAGAAGGGCTACCGCGACTACGGTCACGACATCGACAACACCGACTCGGTGCTCGAGGCGGGGCTCGGCTTCGCGGTCGATCTCCAGAAGCCCGGCGGCTTCATCGGCAAGGAAGCGGTCGCGGCGAAGAAGGCCGAAGGTCCGCTCCGGCGCCGCATCGTGCAGATCTTGATCAAGGATCCGGAGCCGATGATGTTCCACGCCGAGGTGGTGCGGCGTGACGGCAAGGCCGTCGGCTACGTGCGCGCGGCGTCGTACGGTCACACGCTCGGCGGCGCCGTCGGCCTCGCGATGGTCGAAGCGGGCGAGCCGGTCACGCAGAAGTGGCTCGACGAGGGCAAGTGGGAGGTCGACGTCGCCGGCACGCTCTACCCCGCGGTCGCCTCGATGAAGCCGCTCTACGATCCCGGCAACCTGCGCATCAAGATGTGAGACGGAAGTCGGCGGCGCCGGCCATCCCAAGCGGCGGCCTTGCCTCGGGTCTCACCCGGTGCAAGGCTTCAGCCCCGAGGTCGCCCATGCTTTCGATGCTTCGTTACGCCGCCGTCGTCATCCCGGCGCTCCTCGCGGCGGCGTGCACGCCCACCGCGGTCAACAGCGATCCGGGGCCGGCGGTCCCCGTCGTCGAGTACGTGCGGCAGCAAGAGGTCCTGACGCCGCTGCCGCTCCGCGTTCGCCTGCCGGCGAAGACGGGCGCGGAGCACGTGGTCGTCCTCTTCAAGACGTGGGGCTCGCGCGCGTGGAGCGGCGTCGAGCTCGCGCGCGACGGGCAGACGTGGAGCGGCGAGGTCTCGTGCCGCGAGGTCAGCACCGTCACGGGCGACACGCGGTACTTCTTCGTCGTCTTCGACGCCGAGGGCACGCTCGTCGGCGGCAGCGGCTCGCCCGACTGGCCGCACGTCGCGACGATCGTCGGCAGCCTGCCCGACGGCGCGCAGTCGCTCTCGAACGGCTGGATGCCGATGCGCTGTCACGATCCCGCCGATTGTCCGCCCGACTTCCCCGGGTGCCCGGCGTACGCGTTCCTCCGGCGCGCGTGCCGTTCGAATCGCGACTGCGGCGAATCGATCGCGTGCGCGTGGGACGGCTACTGCGGCGCCCCCTCGCGCGAGGCGCCGGCCGTCGTTCGCGAGACCGAAGAAGAGGAGCTCGAGGCCGCCGTCCGCTCGATCAGCCGGAAGTATCGGAAGACGGCGCAGCGTTGATCGCGATCAGTTGCACTTGCCGCTGACGCACGACGAGCCGGGGCCGCACTCGTTGGCTTCGGAGCACGGCGACCCGGTGTCGTTGGGGTAGCAGTCGCCCGCGGTGCAGTGTGCCTTGGGCCCGCACTCCTCCGTCGTCGTGCACGGAACGCCGGCCTGGTTCGCGTAGCAGTTGCCGCGCGCGCAGTGCGCGTTCGCTCCGCAGTCGCCTTCTCCCGAGCATGGGCAGCCCGGCTGGTTCGCGAAGCATCGACCGCCGGTGCAATGGAGCTGAACGCCGCAGTCGCTCGCGTCTTTGCATTCGCGCGCGCCGGTCGTTCCGCACTCGACGAGCGAAGGGGCTTGGGCGGCGGGCGCCGACGGCACGCTGCCGCCACCGCACGCGGCCGCGACGACGACGACGACGGCGACGATCGGGATCCGACCTACTCTCACGGGGCCACTCTACTCCGGGACGAGGTCGGATCGCAGCCACGCAGTGTCGTCGTGGCGAAACTCGACCGTGACCGGCGAGACGCCTGCGCCGCCGACGGCCTCGAGATCGTCGCGATCGGCCGGCACGCCGGGGCTCGTGATCCGGATCCACGCCCACCCCGACCATCCGTAGACGTAGAGCCCCACGGAAGCGAGGAGCTCCGGCGAACGCGCGCGAGGATCCCTCGGATCGTCGAGCACGCGGCAGCCGTCGCACGCGCTCGCCTCGTGGAGCTCTTCGTAGGTCATCGGTCCGAGATCGTCGACCACGACCGCGAAGGGCCCACGCGTGAGCGCTTCGCGCCCGCCGAGATCGGTCAGCGCCTGTCGCACGAGCGCGGCGCCGTCGGGCGTCGCGATCACGAGGTGGGGATACCCGGCGAAGCGCTCTTCGTGCAGCGGCTCGCCGCGCGAGATGCACGGCACGTCGAAGACGGGCTCACGCGCGCGGTGCGCGGGGCTGCGATACGCCTCGACGAGGACGGACGCTCCCGGGAACCCGGCGAAGCTCGCGCGGATCTCGTCGACGAGCTTCGAAGTGCCCTCGGCGTCGGCGTCGCTCGGGAGCGGGATCGTGTCGTCGCCGAGGAAGATCGCGTAGCGCCCGGCGAGGTCGACCGCGAGCCAATCGGTGTGGAATCGAGGCGCGGCGGCGCCGGAGAGCTTCTTGCGCGCGCTCGCGAGATCGACGCCGCCGTACGGCTTCTCTCTCCTTCCCACGTGGTCATCATAGACCCGTGCGATGATTCGGGCCCGATGACGCGCACGAGCCGCCTTCGATCGATCCTCGGCGGATCGGCCGGCAACCTCATCGAGTGGTACGACTGGTACGTCTACTCGGCGTTCTCGCTCTATTTCGCGTCGGTCTTCTTTCCTTCGGGCGATCGCACCGCCGAGCTGCTCGGCGCGGCCGCGGTCTTCGCCGTCGGCTTCCTCGTGAGGCCGCTCGGCGCGTGGCTGATGGGCGTGTACGCCGACCGCCGCGGGCGCAAGGCGGGCCTCACGCTCTCGGTGCTGCTCATGTGCAGCGGCTCGTTCGTGATCGCGCTGTGCCCTGGGCACGATCGCATCGGCGTCGCGGCCCCCGTGATCTTGACCGCGGCGCGCCTCCTTCAAGGCCTCAGCGTCGGCGGCGAGTACGGCGCGAGCGCGACCTACCTCGCCGAGATCGCGGAGGGCTCGCGCCGCGGCCTCTGGTCGAGCCTCCAGTACGTGACGCTCATCGCGGGGCAGCTCATCGCGCTCGGCGTGCTCATCCTGCTCCAGGCGATCCTCGATCGACACGCGCTCGAGACGTGGGGCTGGCGCGTCCCGTTCGCCGTGGGCGCGCTGCTCTCGATCGCCGTCTTTCGCTTGCGCCGCGGCCTCGTCGAGACGAGCTCGTTCGACGGCGTGAAGGCGCGCGGCCTGACGTCACGTTCGAGCGCGCTCCACCTCGTGCGCCAGCACCCTCGCGAGGCCGCCGTCGTGGTCGGTCTCACGGCGGGCGGCACGCTCGCGTTCTATGCGTACACGACGTACATGCAGAAGTTCCTCGTCAACACGTCGGGCTTCGGCAAGGAGGCGGCGACGCGCATCATGGCGGCGGCGCTCTTCGGGTTCATGCTCCTCCAGCCCGCGGTCGGCGCGCTCTCCGATCGCGTCGGGCGAAAGCCGATCATGATCGCCTTCGGCGTGCTCGGCGCCATCTTCACGTACCCGATCCTCGGCGCGATCTCGCGCACGCGCGATCCGCTCGCGGCGTTCGCGCTCGTCTTCGCGGCGCTCGTCATCGTGTCGGGGTACACCGCGATCAACGCGGTCGTGAAGGCCGAGCTCTTCCCCGCCGAGATCCGCACGCTCGGCGTCGCGCTGCCGTACGCGATCGCCAACACGGTGTTCGGCGGCACCGCGGAGTACGTCGCGCTGTGGTTCAAGGCGCGCGGGGTCGAGCACGGCTTCTATGCGTACGTCACCGCGATGATCGCGGTCTCGCTCGTCGTGTACGCGCGCATGCGCGACACGCGCGCGCATAGCCGCATCGCGCAGGAGAGATAGGAGCGTGAGGAAAGAGAGGCGCAGAGGCGCGGAAGGCTTCTTGTTCGTCTAAGGCTTGCCGGTCGAGAGCTGCATCATGCGCTCGCACTCTTTGCGGGCGACGTCGAACTTGAAGACCTTCGTCGCGACGTTGCAGCGGAGCTCTTGCACCGCCATGACGTCGCGATAGGTGGCGAAGAGGGGCTTGGCCGTCTCCCACGCGGCGACGAAGTCGTTCTTGTTCAGGGCGTCGCGGACCTTCGACCAGCGCGCCTTGTCTTCCGCCGAGAGCTCCGGCGGATCGGGCTCGGCGGCGGGCGCGGGAGCGGCGGCGGGCGCCGCGGAGGCGGCGTGGGCCTTCGCTCGGGCTTCGCCCTGGGCCACGAAGTCGTCGAGCTGCGCCAACGTCTTCTGGCGCTCTTCGTCGAAGAAGGTGCCGGGCGGAGCGCGGCGGATGCCCGCGGCGAGCTCGCGGAAGAGGACGATCTGATCGTCGAGCGTCTTGACGTCGCGACGCCCGACGGTGCCGCGCATGATGTCGACGGTGTCGGGGTTGAAGGTCGTCATCTTCGAGCGGTACTCGGGGTACATCAGGTTGCGCTCGCTGCGCTCGTGGATGCCGCCGAGCGTGTGGCCGATCTCGTGGAGGAACACGGCCGCGGCGCGATGGCGGCGATGATCTTTCTGCAACCGCTGGCGCTCCTCCTCCGACAGCTCCCGATACGACTTTTCGACCGACTCGTGCGCCATCGCGCTCGAGGGAGCGCGCACGACGACGTAGCGCCCCGGCTGCTCGCCGTAGCCGAGATCGTGGAACGACGCGGTCGCGCGCGAGAACGCGCCCACGAAGCCGGCGACCCAGTCGACCTCGGTCGCGGGATCGGCGCTGCGGAGCTCGGCGATGACCTTCGAGAGATCGTCGTCTTTCGGAAGATCCCACGTGCGGATCCCCTCGAGCGTGAGCTTGACGCCGAGCGAAGGCTCGGTCACGTCGTTCACGTCGGCGAAGAGCTCGCGCAGCGTCGCCGAGACGTCGACCACCTGCGCGGCGTACGCGCGCGCGACGTACGCGCGCACGCGCATCGCCTTCGCCGGCGTTCGTGCTTCGTCTTCGCTTCTCTCGCCGCGAAGCGTCGGCGCGTGCTCGGCCGCGTGCTGCCGCTGCACCGCCGCGCTCTGGCCCCAGCGCGAGTCGTAACCCGCGAAGCAGCCCCCGAGCCCCATCGCCATCAAGCCCCACCCCGCGACGCGATTCACGCCGGCTACGATACACCACGCGCGATACACTACCGACGTGCCTCGCGAGCCCTGGGTCGATCGCGTCCTCCGCTTCGCGCGCGCTTGCATCGTGGGGAGCGGCGCGACGCTCGTCGACTTCTCGGTGCTCACGACCTGCATCCGCCTCTTCGAGGTCGCCCCCACGTCGGCGCGCATCCCTGCGCTCCTCGCGGGCGCCTCGGTGCAGTTCTTCGGAAACCGCACCTTCACGTTCCGCGCGCAGCGCGGCAGCTTGTCGCACCAGGCCAAGCTCTTTGCCGTCTTCGAGATCGCGACGCTCGCGCTCAACTGGACGGTCTATCGCCTCCTCCAGCCGCGCCTCACGGTGCTGCCGCCGGAGATCGTGAGCTTCGTCGGCACGTTCGTCGTCTTCATCGGCTTCGCCTATCCGATGCGCAAGCTCGTCATCTTCAAGCTGCCGCCGTAGCGCTGGCGGAAGCGCCCGGGCGTTGCTACGACGATCACGCATGAGCTACGCGCCCTACGCACCGCCGCAGCATAGCCAAGGCCACGGCGGCGGGTACGGGCCGGTCTACCAGTATTCACCGCTCGGATGGAAGACGACGGCGGCCGTGGGCGGGATCGCCGGGATGCTGGTGGTGCAGCCGTTGCAAACGGCGCTCGCGCTCGTGATGGCGGACACCCTCCGCCATCCGACGCCCGAGGATCTCGGCGTCATCCTCCTGACCGGCGTGGTCAGTCTCGCTCAGCTCGTCGTCAGCGTGTGCACGTACGTTTTCTTCCTCATGTGGATGCACCACGCCGCGAAGAACGTCCGCGCGTTCGGCCAGCAGGCCCTCACCGTCACGCCGGGATGGGCGGTCGGCTGGTGGTTCGTGCCGTTCGCGAGCATCTGGATGCCGTTCGTCGCGATGCGTGAAGTCTGGAGAGCGAGCGACCCGGAGACGGTCGGACCGCACGCGCAGCGTCCATGGATGTCGGCGCCCGTCCCCGCGAAGCTCGGGATCTGGTGGGCGACCTACATCCTCAACGGCTTCCTCGCGATGGGGATCGCGATCGCGAGCATGGATTTCTCCGGCCGCAGCCCCGTCGCGGGAAAGCCGAGCGCCGTGTCCTTCCTCTCGCACGGACTCCTGACCGTCGCAGGCGTTCTCATCATCATCATCATCCGCGAGCTCGCGCGACGGCAGGAGGCCGCGTGGGAGCGGCTCTCGAGCGGAGACGTCCACGGCCGCGCGCAGACCGCCGCGAGTCCCTACGACGCTACGAACCCGTACGTCCCGACGGACACGTCGAACCCCTACGCTCCGCCGCGACCGGGGTGAAGGCCGTCTGCCGCGGGTACGGCGGGATCGCTGCGAATTGCGTGGGCCGTCTCACGGGAGCCCGACGACGGGCGTTGGAGTGCCGTTGTCGCCGTTTGAATCGTCACCGGCCGTGCCGAACGGATGCCCCGCTCTTCCGTGCCTGTTGCCACCCCAGCCCAGAGCTACACCCGAAGGCGTCAGAGCGAGCACGTGATCGATGGCGGTGTCGACTTGGACGATCGCAGGAACCGACGACATCTTCGTCGGGCTGTGGGCGCAACCGACCATGAAGCCACCGACGTTGCAGGGGACGGGCGCCGGCGTCACCTTGAGGTTTCGCCCGCTGCCCCAACACCAGAGCCCGTCGGCTCCGCCCGCACACGTCGCTTCGTCCGTTCCGACGGTCTTGACGTTCGTGATGCCGGGGACCTCGGTTGGATGGGGGTGAACGCCATTGTCGCTTGAGCCAAGGCCAAGCAAGCCGAACGTGTTGTTCCCCCACGACCACAGCGTGCCATCCGATTTGGTGAGGAACATCGCTCGGCCCGCCCACACGTGTGCGACGTCCTCCAGCGGCGTGCCGACGTCCGTGACCACCAGTTTCGGCACGCCGTTGCACGGTTCGCCAGCGCAGTCGACGTCACCTTCGGTGTTCTGCGCGTGTCCGAGCCGCCCCTGCGAGTTGCTCCCCCAGCACCAGGCCTTCTTCGTTTCATCGACGCCGCATACGACCGTCGGCGCGGCCTTGGAGACGGAGACCTCCACCATCCGCTGCCCGGCCGTCGACGAGATCCCCGCGATGGCGACCGGCGTGAACGAATCGCCGGTTGTCGTCGCGCTCGACCCACGCAGGACGGCGCTTGCGTCGGTGCCCCAGCAAAAGACGGCGTTCGTCGTCGAGATCGCGCAAGCAACGCCGAGACCGGCTGAAATGTACTTGGCGACGAGCCCGGGAATTTTCTGCGGCGTTGGGGTGCAACGATCGCTCGTCTGACAGAGGAGATCGGTCGAGGGGTCGTGCCCCAGCTGCCCCAGGGTGTTCCTCCCCCAGCACCATACGGAGGCGTCACCCTTCGCGATCACGCACGCAAAGTTGGAGCCCGACGCGAGGACCGCAGCCGGCGGGAGCCCCAGAACCCGCGTCGGTGGGACGCCGTCCGACGAAGGTGGAGACACGCCGACCCCGCCGACGACGTTCAGACCGAAGCACCACACGGACGCGTCGCTCAGGAGAACGCAGCCGTTGGAGGATACTGCGCCTATCGCCAGCGCCGTGGGCCTCGAGGCGTCCCCCGCGTCCTCGGCTGGAGCAGCATCGACGGCATCGACGGCGTTGCCGTCCTCGCTCGCGGCGTCGGAGGCATCGGGACCGACGTTCGCTCGCTCCCAATCGTCGAGCCCGAAGATCGCGTTGCACCCCACGGCGCCAACCACAGAGACCACGAACGCAGCCAGGCGACGACGGCTCGAGCCCATCATCGCCCTCCCTCTCGAAGAAGCGTCCTGCTGCCGAGTCGCGGGGAAATCGCTGTTGACGAGGTCTTCGCACTCGGCGCGGTGAGCCAAAGAGCAAGGCCTCCGACCAGCGCGGCCGCGCCCACGATGAAGACCGCGGTCCCGACGTTACCCGTGCCGCGGGCGTCGTCGCGTATCGCGCCGCCGTCGGGATCGCAGAAGTTGCCGGTGCAATAGCCCGCGGAGTCGTCGTACCGCGATTTGGCCGCGAACCCGAGTGCGGTGCCGACGCCGAGACCCGCGAGGCCCACCCCCGCGATGACCAGTCCTACTACCCGCTGCGTGCCGCCCGTGCTCTGTTCGGCGTGCTCCGGCGGCGGTGGCTGTGGTGACGGCGCCGGCGCCGGCGTCGGAACGAGCGCCGGTGCGCTCCCGGGGTGGCTCGCTCCCTCGAGAACGATCGTCTCGTGGCGATTCTTCTCGCCTTCGCGAATGAGAATCTTCTTTTCGAGCCTGCCGCGGCCTTCGGCTTCGAACAGGAACGTGTGCTCGCCCGGATCGATCGAGATCGCGCTCCCTTCGAGCCGTTCTGTGAGCCTGGTCCCATCCATCGATACGCGGACACCCGTGAGGTCCGTTCCGTCCTTGTCGCGTACCTCGAAGACCACGGTCGGGATGGCATCGTTGAGGCCATGGATCCGGCGCTCGCATTCGACCCGCACGTCGGCGGGGCAGCTCGTGGCCGCGCATACGAGGGCTTGCTCGCGCGCCGCGCGAAGCTTGCGTTGCCCTCTCAGCTGAAGGGTACGTTCGCTCGCGCTCAGACACTCGGCCGTCGTCGGATCGTCGGCCCGCGCGGATACACTCACCGTACTCAGGGAGAGAATCAGCAGCCCGAGGAGCGACGATCTGCTTCCTAAAAGCATTCTGGCTTGAACCTCTTGTTCCCGTCCGCGTCCAACGTGTAGTTCGGAGTGCAACCGGGGCGCACCGTCGGAGCAACCGCCGACGGCGGTGGTGAAGCGTTCGGCTTGACGCTCGCTGGGCGGCCCGAAGTCTTCGCAGGAACCGCTGCGACCGACGCGTCGCGCACAGGGCCGTCGACACTCGGCGAAGCGGCACTCGAGGTCGAGGCGATCGCGGACGAGGGCGCGGTCGCACCTGCGCTCGCGCTCGCGCTCGCACTCGCACTCGCACTCGCGAGAGGTGTCGGATCGCTCGCGATGGAGCTCGCAGCGCCGATCGCATGTTCAGCGGGGCGAGTGCTCGTGCCAAAGCGCGCAGCCATGATCCCGAAGGTCACGATGACGGCGACGAGCGCTACCCCGCCCACGACGGGCCACGGCGATCGCATCGGAGGTCGTGCTTGGGGATCCGACGAGATCGGCTGGGCAGTGGTCGATCCGGCACGGCGCGAGACGTGCGGCGAGAGTCTGGTTTCCGATGCATCGAGCTCGGGACTCGAAGCGACCCGAGGCGGCTCGAGCGGCACCGTGCGTGCGGATCCAGTCAACGGTGCCGTGTGGCCCTCGGGAAGCGTCGACGCGGTCGCCTCGTCAGCGGTGCTTGCGGGCGACGACACGAGCCCCGCGGGGATCGGCTCGCGATAGATCGCCTGGAATGCGGCAGCGAGCGCATCGCGCATCGCCGTGGCGCTGTCCCATCGGTTGCTCGTCTCGAATGCGAGCGCGCGGTCGACGACGGCCACGACCTCGCGGGGCGCGCTCGGGGCGACGGCCGCCAGCGATCGCGCGGGGCGGGTCGCCGCAAAGATGACGAGCTCCTGGACGCTCCTCGCTTCATGCACCTCGACGCCGGTGATCAGGGAAAACAGCGTGGCGCCCACCGCCCAGATGTCGGTTCGCGGGCCGACCTCGCTCGTCGCGCCGAGGGCTTGCTCCGGCGCCATGAACGCGGGCGTACCGAGCGTCGCCCCCGCTTGGGTCGCCTTGCCGCTCGCGGAGTGTGCGTCGCGAACGCGTGCGATGCCGAAGTCGAGCACCTTCAGCCGGCGGTCGTTGGTCACGAATAGATTGGCAGGCTTGATGTCTCGGTGCACGACGCCGCCCGCGTGAGCTGCGGCCAAGACACTACACAGCTCGTGTCCGACGAGCAGGCTCAGTCTCACATCGAGGCGACCGCCCGCGTGCACGACCATGCTGTCGAGCGGCTCGCCCTCGAGCATCTCCATGACGAGGAACGCGGCACCGTCCTCGGAAACGTCAGTGTCGAAAACATCGACGACGCCCCGATGTTTCACGAGGTTGGCCGCCCGCCCCTCGCGGAGGAACCGCGAATGGATCTCCGGGATGACGGAGAGCTCGTTGTGGAGCATCTTTACCGCGCAGGCGCGCTCGACTGTGGTGTTCACCGCAGCGTAAACGGCGGCCATGCCGCCCACCCCGAGGAGTCGCTCGAGCCGGTACTTGCCGCGCAGTGTCCGACCGACTCGCTCACGAGCACGCCGTTCGACGCTGTCCTCCCCGGTGTCGGCCATGCGTCCTCGCGGATCCTCGACACCCGATCTTCGCAGGAAGCGTCTGCCGGGTAAAGGGTGAGCCATCGCAGCCGGTTCGCAGGGACACGCGATTCGCACCAGCCCGACGAAACGCTCGCTCGCCGAGTCCGAGAAGCGCGACACGTCCTCCGCGAGCTGCGAGAAGTCGATGCACGGGTCCCCGCCGCCCGGCGCCAGAGCCCTTGCGCGCTCACGCGCGGATGCGCAGCTTGCCGCCGATGATTTCGCTCACGCGCCCCCACGGTTGGTGATCCCCGCTCGCGCGGGTCGATCGTCTCTCCATCCTCAGGGGTCGGTGAATCATGGAATCGTCCTTCGGCGAAGTCGCGAAGCTGCGCCTCGACGCCGCCATTCGCTCCGCGCGCGCGTGCTTCGCGCGGCGCGGCGACATGCTCCGCTCTTACGACGAGCTGCTCCTCGCGGTGCGCACGCGCACGTCCATGTTGTCGCGACGCGCGCAGTCGACGCCGCGTTCGCTCGACGTCGCGCTCGCCGTCAATGGCGCGCTCGCGGCGTTCGCCCTCCACCACCGTGACTGGCATCGGCTCCCGGACACCTGGCGCCCGCTCGACGACGGCTGGCGCCGCGCGATCGCGTCGCTCGCGGAGCACCTGTTCGCGCTCTACCCGATGCCTCGCTTCATGACGTCGGCGTGGCTCGAGGGCGAGCTCGGCAAGGTCACCGCCGCACAAGATTGGTACAAGCTCGTCGGCCGCGGCCGCAGCATCCGCGAAGCGGCGGTGCCGATGCCGATCACGCGCGCGATGGCGCATCGGCTCTCGAGCGTGCCCGTCCACCTCACGACGATCGCGGGGCTGCGCTGGGCGCAGGTCGCCTCGCGCGGCGGCGGCGACGATCTCGCGCGTGCCGTCGCAGAGACGCGGCTCGGAAGAACGCTGGAGCACGAGGACTTCTGGACGACCGTCATCGATCACTTCGTGCGTCACGCGGATCTGGATCTCGCTCACGTGGGCCCGATCGTCGACTTCGTTCACCACCAGAAGCTCGCTCGACGCGCCCCGCAGCCCGACTTCTCGATGAAAGGGCGAACCAACGCCTCGCTCTTGCGCCTCGTCGAAGCGTGGCATCGTGAGCTAGGACAGCACGGCGGTCCTTCGATCTCGTGGCGCCGATCGCGGATCGGCGAGCTCTACTGGCTCGAGAAGAGGGATCACGACGCGCGCGCGTGGACGATCTCGGAGATCGTCGCGAGCGAAGACCTCGTCGCCGAGGGTCGCGCGATGCGTCACTGCGTCGCGACCTACCTCGAGCCGTGCGTCCAGCGGCGACGATCGATCTGGACGATGCGCGTCGAGACCGAGCGCGGCGTTCGTCGCGTCCTCACCATCGAGGTCGACCTCGGAGCTCGGCGCGTGCTCCAGGCGCGGCGCAAGTGCAACGCCCTCCCCGGGGAGACCGAGCGCGAAGTCCTCGCGCGATGGGCCGCGCGCGAAGGCCTCGCGCTCACGGAAGGTCTGCGAGCCAGCGCGAGGTGAGGTCGCGGTACTCCTTGCGAACGGTGTGGTTCCACGCCGCCGGCCACGACGCGTCGTGGTGCGTGTCTTCGCAAAAGACGACGGGCGACTTGCACCCTCGGTACGCGCGACAGCCCATCTTCGCGTCGATCACGTCTTTGCCCGCGGAGCCGATCCGCCCCCGGCGATTCCGTGGAGGAAACGACGCGCGACCAACGTTTCGATCCTATACGCTCGGCGGCCGTGAGCGCTCGCGTCGACGTGGGCTCGAATCGAGGAACCCGATGACCCTCTCCGCCGACGCGGCGATCGCCGAGACGCGCGCGCTCGCGCGCGAGCTCGGCGTCGAAGGCGAGCCCGCGATCCTCGCCGACCGGAGCAACCTCGTGCTCCGCCTCGATCCGCTGCCGGTCGTCGCGCGCGTCGCGATGGCGACGTCGCTCGTTCGCGTCGGCATGGAGTGGCTGCGGCGCGAGGTCGAGCTCACGCGCTGGCTCGACGCGCGCGGCGCGCTCGTCACGCGACCTTCGTCGCGGTTCGATCCCGGTCCTCACGAGCGCGGCGGCCTCGTCATCTCGTTCTGGGAGCTCGAGGCGATCGACGGCGAGCGCGCCGATCCGCGCGCCGCCGGCGAGGGCCTCGCGCGCGCGCATCGCCTGCTCGCGGGCTATCCCGTCGAGAGCCTCCCCACGTGGGGCGGCTTCGAAGAAGCGCGCGTCGTCGTCGCGCGCGCGAAGACGAGCCCGCTGTTCGACGCCGCGGAGCGCCTCCGCCTCGAGCGCGCGTGGGATCGCGCCGAGGAGATCGTCGCGTCGGCGCGCTCGCGCACGCGATCGTTCCAGGCCATCCACGGCGACGCGCACATCGGCAACGTTCTCGCCACCTCGCGCGGCGCCGTCTGGACCGACTGGGAAGACGCGTTCGTCGGCCCCATCGAGTTCGACGTCGCCTGCCTTCGATCGAAGGCCGACCTGTTCGGCGAAGAGATCGAGCCCATCGACGCGATGACGCGCGCGTACGGCGACCACGATCGCGATCTCGCGCGCGACCTCGCGCTCGTTCGCAACGTGCAGGTCATCCCCTGGCTCGCGGTCTTCGCCGAGCGCCACCGCGATCTCGTGCCGCGCATGAAGGCGCGCCTCGAGCGCCTTCCCTGAGCGCGTGGCGAGGGAAGGATAGGCCCCGCGAGGCCGTAGAAGAGCCTCGCATGCGCCTGCTCTGCCTCCTCTTGCTCGGTGCCGTCGCCGGATGCGCCGCCGATCCGCCCGCCGCCGAAGGCGACGCGACCGAGGTCTCCGGGAATCAGCCGGTCTGCCTCGAAGCCCGCGCGCGCGTGGCGGCCCACTGCAAAGACGCGGAGCTGCCGTCGTTCGAGGACGACTGCGCCGAGGTCGATCGATGCCGGGCCGGGTGCATCTACGATCATCCGTGCAGCGCCACGAAGCAAGCCGAGTGCATCGCGGCGAAATGCTGATCTCGACCTGACGCGCCGGCGCTTTCCGGTTGCGCGGCCGTCGTTCGTCCGCTATTGAACCAACAGGTTAATTAACTGAACGGTTCAGCGATATGACCGACACCCTGAGCGCCACGTTCGCAGCCCTCGCCGATCCCACGCGACGCGCCATCCTCGGCCGCCTCATGGCCGGCGAACGCTCCGTGAGCGAGCTCGCCGAGCCGTTCGACATGAGCATGCCCGCCGTCTCGAAGCACCTGCGCGTGCTCGAGCGCGCCGGCCTCGTCACGCGGCGCGCCGAGGCGCAGTGGCGCTGGTGCCGCATCGAAGCGGGCCCGCTCGAGGAGGTCGCCGACTTCGCGAACCGCTACCGCCACATCTGGGAAGAGCGGCTCGACCGCCTCGACACGTACCTCGAAGAACTGCAGAAGAAGGAGAAGAGCCATGGTCGCAAGCAACGCCGCAAATAGCGGGAGCTTCGAATGCTCGACGCCGAGCGACGACGAGATCCGCATGACGCGCCTCTTCAACGCGCCGAGGCGCCTCGTCTTCGAGGCGATGAGCAAGCCGGAGCACGTCAAGCAGTGGTGGGGCCGCCTCGGCGAGGGCTACTCCGTGCCGGTCTGCGAGATCGACTTCCGCGTCGGCGGCAAGTGGCGCTTCGTCAACCGCCACCCCGGAGGCGAGGCCGCGTTCCACGGCGAGTACCAGGAGATCGTCCCGCCCGAGCGCGTCGTCTTCACCGAGATCTTCGAAGAGTTCCCCGACACCGTCTCGGTCGTCACGTCGGTGCTCGTCGAAGAGGGGCCGAAGAAGACGCGCTTGATCGCGACCGTGCGCTACCCGTCGAAGGACGTGCGTGACATGGTCCTCGGGAGCGGCATGTCGCACGGCGCGGGCATCAGCTACGACCGCCTCGAGGATCTCCTCGCGACGCTCGAGTGACGCCCCCTCAGGAGAGCGTGCTCGTCACGGTCTCGCGGACGTCGACCTTCGGCGCCCAGTCGAGCTCCGCCCGCGCGCGCGCGTCGCTGATCACGCAGGCGTACTTGAAGAAGTTCACGAGGTACTCCGGGAACGGAGAGAACGCCTTCACGTACGCCTTCGCCACCGAAGAAGGGAGCGGCAGCGCGCGCGCGCCGGCGATCTCGAGCGCCGTACGCCACGGGATCACCGCGCCGCCGGCGATGTTGTAGACGCCGGCGGCCGAGCCGAACCGCGCGGCGATGACGGCGTCGGCGAGATCGTCTTCGTGGACGAACTGCGTCATCGGGTTGTAGCCGATGAGCGTCGGGATCCGCTTTCGGCGGAGGAACTTGCACATCGTGTTGTCGATGTGCGGCCCGACGACGTTGGTCGCGCGCAGCACCACCGTGCGCACCGCGCGGTGCTGGTAGATCCACGTCGTCGCCATGTTGTCGAGCTGGATGGCGTCGGCGATCTGAGGAAACTCCGTGCCCGCGCGGAGGGGATCGTCTTCGGAGATCGGGACGTGGTTGCGCGGGTGCGCGCCGTAGATGTGGAACGTCGAGAGCACGACGAGCGACTCGACCTCGTGCTGGAGGCAGAGGCTCATCAGCTTCTGCGAGCCGATCACGTTGAGCTCGAAGCGCTTGTCGATGCTCTCCGAGAGGTTGCCCACGCGGCCGAGGTGCAGCAGCGCGCGGACGTCGTGGCGGCGGAAGACGTCTTCGATCGCCGTCTTGTTGTAGCTCGCGCGGTACACGCTCACGCCGGGGATGCGCTGCTCGATGCCGTCGACGTGCCGGTAGTCGACGCCGACGACGTGCTCGCCGCCGGCGTTGAGCTTCTCCGCGACGCGCTGCGCGAGACCGCCGGCGATGCCTGTGATGAGCGTCGCCATGTCAGAAGATCGACCTCCGCGCGTCGAGGCCGCGCTCGATGAGCTTCTCGATCGCGCGGGTGACGTCCCTCACCTTCCGGTCGATCGTCGCGTCTTCGTCGTCGAAGGGGCCCTCGAACGTGAGCGGCTCGCCGAAGTGGACGTGGAACTTCACCGGCAAGGGAAACGGGATCGGCGTGATCGGCAGGTAGGGCATCCCGAGCACGCGCGCCATGCTCTTCCAGTTGTACACGCTGATGATCGACTCCTCGCCGCCGATGACCGCGCAGGGAACGATCGGCGTGTTCGTCTGGAGCGCGAGGCGCATGAAGCCGCGCCCGAAGTTCTGGAGCTTGTAGCGGTGCTGCCACGTCTTGCCGCTCCCCTTCACCCCTTCGGGGAAGACGACGATGACCTGATCGTCGAGGAGGAGGTTCTTGCAGTTGACCGGATCGCCGAGCACGGCGCCGCAGCGCACGAACAGCTCGTTGATGAACGGGAGCTTCGGGAACCACCGCTCGACCATCGCGCGCACGAGGCGCGGCGGCTTCCCGTGGAGAAGGCACGCCATCGCGATGATCATCCCGTCGACCGGGAGCTGCCCCGAGTGGTTCGGGACGATGAGCATGCGGCCCTCGGGCAGGTGCTCGAGCCCGGTGACCTCGGGGCGAAAGTACGGCGTGAGGATCTTCTTGCCGACCGAGTACCAGAGCTTCGAGCGCTCGCGGTGGAAGCCCCAGGCGTCGTACCCGAGCTCGTTCACCTTGTTGGGGAGCGAGTCGATCGCGCGCGCGACCTCGGGATCGATCATGAGCCCGAAAGTATCACGGTCGCTCTTTCAGCGGCTGCACTCGGGGTTCGTCACGAGCGGCTCGTCGGCGCCGAGGCGGTTCCACTGGCCGAGGATGCGGGTCGTGAGCGCGAGGCTCTCGCCGGTCGCGTGCTTGGCCGTCCACGGCGAGGGGTGCATCTGGATCGGCACGTGACGAACGCCGTTGATCGAGACCTTGCCATCGCTGCCCTTCGTGAGCCCGACGTAGAGGATGAGCGAAGAGCGCTTGGCGAGGCCGTTCTGGCCGCTGACGAAGTTGCCTAGCGAGTAGATCACGAACGCCTCGCGTCCGTCGGGCGTCACGTGCTTCTCCCACGGCTGCACGACGTGCGGGTGGCCGCCGAAGACGGCGAGCGCGCCGGCGTCGAGCATGTCTTTCGCGAGCCGCTTCTCCTGCGCCGAAGGCGTGTGCGTGTACTCGGCGCCCCAGTGCGGCGTCACGATCACCGCGTCGACCTCGCCGGTGCGCGCCGCGAGCCCGCGGATCGTGGAGAGCACGGTCTCGCGGTTCTCGTAGCACATGAGGACCTGCTTCTTCGGATCCGGGATGCCGTTGGTCGAGAACGTGCACGCGACCCACGCGACCTTGACGCCGCGCGACTCGGTGATCGTGTACCAGGGCGCGCTCTGATCGTCCGAGGGGCGCGTGCCGGTGAACGGCATGCCGGCGGCCTTCAGGTTCGTGATCGTGCGATCCGCGCCGAGCGCGCGTCGATCGAGCGCGTGGTTGTTGGCCGTCGACACGACGTCGAAGCCGGAGCTCTTGAGATCGCCGATGAGCGAAGGGTGATAGTTGAACTGCGGGTAGCTCGAATACACGCTCCCGTCGAACACCTTGCCGGGATCGCGCGCCTGACCGCTCGTCGTGACGCCTTCGGCGCAAGGACCTTCGAGGTTGCCGTACGTGAGGTCGGCCTTCGCGAGCATCGGCTCGACGTCTCTCCAGAGCGTGTGGTGACCGTTCTCGGCCGCGTACGCCTGACGCTGGAGGCCGGCGTGGAGCAAGACGTCGCCGACGGCGGCGATCGTGATCTTCGTCCCCGCGCGACACGCGTCGCGGAACTGGAGCGGCCCGGTCGCGGCGGGGACCGAGAGCGGATCTTCCGTCGCGCCCACGCCCTCCTCGTCTTCGTCTTCCTCTTCGCCGACGCTCGCGTCGGAGCTGCATCCGACGGCCGTGACCGTGAAGACCGAGAGGCAGGCGACGGTGACGAGCCGGAGAAGCGTGAGGGGCGACATGTCGTCCTACATCTGCACACCTTGTACCGCACGGCTGCGCTCGGTCCGATCTTCGTAAATTCATAGGGTTAGTGCTTCGTCGAGCGGCCGCGGAGCCGGCCGATGACGAACGGCCGATCCAGCGCCGGCGAATCTTTCCAGCCGGGGGATCAGCTCACCGAGAGCGCCGAAACGACCGTGAGGACGAGGAAGACGACGGCCGCGATCGCGATCGCGACGTGCATCACGAGGCGCCGACGCGCGTCGCGCGTCATCGACGGCGTTCGGATCGAGCGCGCGGGGATCGCGCCCGGGTGCGCGGGCACGCCTTGCAGCGAGTCGCTCACGAGCTCGCGCGGATCGAAGAGCGAGCCGGGGCGCGGCGGCGCGATCTCGGCGAGCGCCGACGCGTCGACGAAGCTCGGATCGGCGTCGAACTTCGGCGGAGGCAGCGTGTCGAGCCAGTGAGGATGCGCCTCTTGCCACGCGGCGCGCATCGCGCGCATGTCGGGCCAGCGCTCGGCCTTGTGGTACGAGAGCGCGCGATCGATGACGGCGACGATCTTGCTCCCGAGCTCGGGCGCGGCGTCGGCGAGCGAGCGCGGGCGCGCCGACTTCGCCGTCAGCAGCATCGCGTCGATCCCCTTCGCGACGTGCACCGGCTGCCCCGACAGCGCGAGGAACAGCGTGGCGCCGAGCGACCAGACGTCGCTCTGCGCGTCGACCTTCTTCGTGAGCCCGAGCGCCTGCTCCGGCGGCATGAACGAAGGCGTGCCGAAGACGTCTTGCGCCGCGTCGGCGGTGTAGCCGCGGAGCTTGGCGAGACCGAAGTCGAGCAGCTTCACGCCGCCGCCCTCGAGGACGTAGATGTTGTGAGGCTTGAGATCGCGATGCACGACGCCCGCGTCGTGCACGGCGCGGAGCGCGTCCATCACCGCGTCGCCGATCGGCATCATCTCGTCGAGGGGCACTCGCCCGCCGTGCGCCTGGCGCAGATCCTCGAGCGATCGGCCGACGAGCAGCTCGAAGACGAGATACGCGCAGCCGTCTTCGGCGACGCCGTCGTCGAGGACCTTCACCGTGCCGGGGTGATCGATCGCGGCGACGAGGCGCGCCTCCGCGAGCAGCACGCGGAGCACGTTCGGCCGCTGCGAGAGCTCGCGATCGAGGAGCTTCACCGCCGCGCGCGTGCCGTCTTTCAGGTGCGTCGCCGCGTAGACGGTCGACGTGCCGCCGCTGCCGAGGACGGACTCGAGCCGCCACGCGCCGAGGACGCGACCGATGCGGACGTCTATCCCCATCGAGATAATGGTATCAGCCGCGCGGGGCGTTGCCACTGGTCCGGCGGCTGACCATCGTTTTGTTGCGACTCTGCTCGACTCGCGGGCTCACGAAGATCGATGGCTCGCTCGCTCTCGTTCTTCGCCTGCATGTGCGCGCTGGGGATGCTCTTCGCTTGCGGCTCGGACCCGTCGGTCGATCCCGGAGGCGGTCCGCTCGAAGCGCCCGATCCTGGCGTGACGCCCGACGCCGGAGCCGAAGACGCGCGAAGCGACGCGCCGAGCGACGGCTCGGTCGACGCGAGGCCGGACGCGAGCGCGGCGACGCCGCCCGGGTGGTCGCAGCTCTTGCTCGGCCCGCGCGGGGGCCAGTCGATGGCCTGGGACGGCAAGCATCAACGCGTCGCCCTCTTCGGCGGGAGCAACATCCAGAACGAGGTGCTCGGCGACACGTGGCGCTGGGACGGCGCGAGCTGGCGCGAGATCTTCGCGAAGGGCCCTCCGATCCGAAGAGGCGCGCCGATGATCTTCGACGAAGCGCGCGGCGCGCTCGTGCTCTTCGGCGGTCAGAGCACCACGACGTACTTCGCCGACACGTGGCAGCTCGACGGCGCGGTGTGGACGGAGAAGAAGCCCGCGACGTCGCCGACGCCGCGCGCCGACGCCGCCGTCGCGTACGACGCTGTACGCAAGCGCGTGGTTCTCTTCGGCGGCCACGATCTCTCGAGCTTCTTCGGCGACACGTGGGAGTGGGACGGCGCGACGTGGTCGCAGCGCGCGACGATCGGACCGCCCGCGCGCACGCGCGCGATGATGACGTTCGATCCCGTGCGCAAGCGCACGCTGCTCTTCGGCGGCAATCGCATGTCCGGCGGCGAAGCCAACGACACGTGGGAGTGGGACGGCGCGAGCTGGATCGAGAGAGCGCCGGCGGCGCCGCTTCCTCCGCGCGCGAAGGCGAGCGGCCTCGCGTGGGACGCCGCGCGCAGCCGCGCCGTGCTCTTCGGCGGCTCGATCGACTTCAACGCGCACGGCGAGACGTGGGAGTGGGACGGATCGTCGTGGACCAAGAAGAGCGCGACGGGCCCTTCGCCGCGCGACGACGTGCGCCTCGTCTACGATCCGACGCGCGCGCGCACGGTGCTGACGGGCGGGCGCGGCGGCTTCGACTACCTCGGCGACACGTGGGAGTGGGACGGCGCGACGTGGACGCAGCGCGTCTTCCCCGGCCCCTCGAACCTCACCAACCACGCGATGGTCTACGATCGCGATCGCGACAAGGTCGTCCTCTTCGGCGGACGACAGGCGCCCGCGCTCGGCGACACGTGGGAGCTCGACGGCGATCGATGGAACCTCGTTTCGAAGACGGGCCCCTCGCCGCGCACCGGCCACGCGATGGTCTACGACGCCGCGCGGAAGACGACGCTCCTCTTCGCGGGCATCGGGAGCGCGAGCTTCCTCTTCGACACGTGGGAATGGAACGGATCGACGTGGACCGATCGCGCCGCCTCTGGACCGCCGATGCGTCACGATCACGCGATGGCGTTCGACGACAAGCGCGGTCGCGCCGTGCTCTTCGGAGGCAAGCACGGCAGCACGCTCTACGGCGACACGTGGGAGTGGGACGGCGCGGCGTGGATCGATCGCCAGATCCCCGGACCGTCGGGCCGCTACGCCCATCGCCTCGCGTACGACGCCGCGCGCGGTCGCGTCGTCCTCTTCGGCGGCATGACGGCGTCGGGATCGGCGTCCGACGAGACGTGGGAGTACGACGGCGCGTCATGGACGCAGAAGGCGCCCGCGACGCACCCGCCCGGGCGCTGGGAGCACGGCATGACCTTCCACGCCGCGCGGAAGCGCGTCGTCGTCTTCGGCGGCTACGTTTCGAACAGCGCCGACGCCGAGACGTGGGAGTGGGACGGCGTCGACTGGAAGGCGGCGGCGTGCGCGGCGTGCGCGCGCCCCTACAGGCGCGCGACGTTCGGCCTGACGTACGACGACAAGCGCGACGTCGTGCTCCTCTTCGGCGGCTTCGCCTACAACCCCTCGGGCGACACCTGGCAGTACCGGTGAATCCGACGCGAGCCACGACCTCGCAAGTTGTCGAGGCCCGAGCCGCCACCTACTCTAAAGACATGCGATCGCCCGCTGTGCTCGTGGGGCTCGTGGGGTTCTCGATCGTCGCCGCGGCCGCGTGCGCCGACGGAAGCATCCTGGACGTGGCGGAGCAGGACGTCACGCCCGGCGCCGACGCCGGCGCCGACGACGCGAGCTCGACGCGCGTTCCGCCGGCCCCCTCCGACGCGGACGTCACGTCGGACGGCTCCGATGCACCGTCTGCCGTCACGGGAACGTGCCCCGCGGGGCAGTTCGTCACGGGCGTCGACGCGACCGGCCTCGTGTGCAGCCCGTTCGCCGATCTGGCGCTCGCCGCGATGCGCGCGAGCTGTCGCGTGTACCTCGGCTGGCGAGACTCCTGCTCGGGCTGCGCGCTCGCGCCGACCAAGTGGGGCTCGGCCCGCACGGGCGCCTGCGAGAACGGCCTCGGCGTGAACGGCACCTGCTCGACGGCGTCGCTCGGAGGGCGCGACGTCAACCTCTACGGGTTGAACACCGGCGGCGACGTGAACAGCGACGACAAGTTCTACGCTTCGTTCTACTGCGACGCGGTCGACGCGACGCCGACCACCGCGCCGTGCGGTCCGGGCGCGTTCGTGAGCGAGATCCAGGCAGGTCAGCCGACGAAGTGCGTTTCGGCGGCCGCCCTCGCGCTCGCGTACGTGCGTCAGAGCTGCAACCTCTACGTGGGGTGGCGCGACAGCTGCTCCGGCTGTGTGGATCCGCCGACGCGATGGGGACGCGTCGGTTCCACGACCTGCGTGAACGGGCTCGGCGCGACGAACACGTGCACGGCCGCGACGCTCGGCGCGTCGACGGTGCAGCTCCTCGGCGTGAACACGGGCGGCGACGTGAACGACGACGACAAGTTCCACGTCGGCCTCCGGTGCGAGGCCGCGCTCCCGGCCGAGTCGACGGGCGCGGGCCTGTGCCCCGCCGGTCAGCTCGTCGCCGGCGTCCCCGCGGCGGGCCAGGTCGTCTGCAAGAGCCCCGACCCCCACTCGCTCACCACGTTCCGCGACCGCTGCGGCGTCTACCTCGGCTGGCGCGATCAGTGCGCCGCTTGCACGCTCGCTCCCTCGAAGTGGGGCGTCGCGCGCGACGGAGCGTGCCTCGACGGTCTCGGGGTGAACGGCACGTGCGTACCGACGACCCTCGACAGCCAAGTGAGCCTGTACGGTCTGAACACCGACGGCGACGTCAACGACGACGACCGCTTCTACGCCGGCTTCCACTGCGAATAGCCGCGCGCGGCGCGTTCGAAGTCGCGACGCTCGACGGCTGAAGGCGATGCGGCACCGCGTCGGCTCGCCCGAGGGGCCCGCTCGCGTATTCGGAGCGACGAGACTAAGCTGTGAGACATGGTCGCTGCGGCTTCGCTCGAAGTGACCTGCCCGCCGGCAGAGCAGCGGATGCTGCTGCAAAACGTCTCTTGGAAGCAGTACGTGCTGCTCAGAGATCTGCTCGATGGGCCGGGCGTTCGGTTGACCTACGTGAAGGGGGTCCTCGAGGTCCTGAGCCCGTCGCCGGAGCACGAGCTGTGGAAGAAGAACATCGCACGACTCGTCGAGCTGTTCGCGCACGTCCGACGCATCGACCTCTACGGCTATGGCTCGACGACGTTCAGGAAGGAGGCGCGCGAGCGCGGCGCAGAGCCTGACGAGTGCTACCTCGTCGGCAAGAAGCTCGCGGACTATCCCGAGATCGTCCTCGAAGTCGTCCACACGACGCCGCTGATCGACAAGCTCGATGTCTACGCGGCCTTCGGCGTTCTCGAGGTGTGGGTCTTCAAGAACGGCGCATTCTCGATCTACGGCTTCGACGCCGCCACGAGCACCTACCGCGCTCGCTCCGGGAGCGCGCTCCTCGAAGGCCTCGATTTCGAGCTCGTCGCGCGCCTCGCAGTACGAGAAGACACGCCCCAGGCCCTTCGTGAGCTCGAGCAGGCGCTCGGCGCACCGACGACGCCGTCGGCGCGCGGCGTCTGAGACGCGTCGATCGACGTCAACGCGACGTATCCGTGCGCCGCGGGCAGCACGCCGCGGAGCGCGTTCGGCTCGGGCACGATCAACGCGAAGGGCACGTGCTCACGTCTCACGCGGCGATGCCCTGCGACGTTCCTCGTCCTCGCCCGCGCGTTGACGAGCCGGCCGCCCGCGGTAGGCTTGGTTCGATGACGGCTCTTCGCGTCGTCGTCCCTTCGGCTGCGCTCGCAGCCCTCTCTTACCTTGGTTGCCGGGGAAGCGAGTCGAGTCGAAGTGCACGCCAGACTCGACGCTGGTGGTCTACGTGGCGCCGGAGGAAGCCCTGGGCGTCGTGACGACGGAGGGGGTTTGCACCCAGGTGAGCTGCGCGGAGTGCAGGATGTTCCATTACCCATGCCGCGACGGAGGCGAAGGGTGCGTTTTCTGGGTCGGTGAGATGACGAGCGCCGACGTGGTCTCACGCTGCGAGGTGACTCTGACATTGCCTGACGGGCGGCAGAGGAAAGAGAGTGTGCTCGCGACGCCACAGTGCGGAGCGCCGCAGAGTCAAGGAGTCGACTTCCGCCGGCGGTAGTCGAAGAAGGCGAGTGAAAGGGGGCCGAATGGGCAGACTTCGAATCTCGACGACTTGGGCAATCGCGATGATCGGGGCTACTCCTTCCGCGTGTGACGTTCGCGACGTCGAGTCCGAGTGTCGGCCCAACGCGACGCTGCGAGTCGTGGTCACGGCGGAGCTCGCCGAAGGAATCGTGACGACCGAGGGCGCCTGCACGGGAGTGACCTGTGCTCAGTGCCGCACGGTACAGGACCCCTGCCCGGAAGCAGGCACCGGTTGCGTTCTCTGGGAGGGAGAAATGACGAGCAGCAACACCGCCGACACGTGCGCGATCACGCTCGCGATGCCGGGCGGCCCATCGAGACGGAAGGAAATCGGAGCGACCCCGGGGTGCACGACGGAACCAGGCGGTGCGAGGGTCGATTTCGCCCGCTGAGAAGCCCCGCGACGGACGGCCGCTCCGAAGACAGCGGAGAGCGCCGGTGTTAGGCTCGTCGATCCCATGAAGCCGGAGCATCCGACGCTCGACGGATCGACGCTCTATCGCTGCATGCTCGTCGGGCTCGACGACAAGACGGCCCGCGAGTGCAAGAACGCGATACGTCCGCTCGAGGCCGTCGTCGTTCCGGAGGTGCGCGACGCGTGCAAGAAGATGTCGGACGTGCTCCCGCTCATCGTCGTCCTCGACGAGAACGCCGACGCGCACCCCGAGCTCGTCGAGCTCGCGGGCGCGTGCGGCGCGGAGCTCGTCACGATCCGCCGGCCGCTCGACACGAACGCCTTCGGCCACCAGATCCTCGACGCGCTCCGCAAAGGCGAAGCGCGCCGCGTCGCGCGCTGAAGCTCTTCCGTCACGAGCGCGTGACACGGTCCGGTTAGCGAAGCGCGACGGCGATGACTACGTTGTCGCCACGTGGAAACGCCTCGCTTGATGGATCCGCCCGCCGCCGCGGACGTGCTTCGTCGTCGGCTCACCGATCCCAAGAAGCCGCTGTCGGTGGCCGACGCTTCGGTCGAGAGCGGCCTCTCGCTCCATGACGCCGAGGTCGGGCTCCACCACCTGACTCAGGAGTACCGCGGTCACCTCCGCGTGACCGAAGACGGCGACCTCGTCCATGTGTTCCCGCACGGGTTCGAAAAGCCCTGGGAGACAAAGGAGGCCTTCTCGCGCGCGATCGGCGCGATCGGCCGCGGCGTCGCCGCCGCGGGGCGCTTCATCGTCCGCGCGTGGCTGCTCATCGCGATGGTGGCGTACGCGCTCGTGTTCGTCGGGATCGTGATCGGCCTCACCTTCGCGCGGCAGGGCTCGAGCGATCGCGAGGGCGACACCGGCGTGCACATCCTCGGCGGGATCTTCCGCGCGCTCGCCGACGCGCTCTTCTGGACGTTCCATCCGTGGTCGCCCCTCTACATCGGGGGCAGGTACGAGACGTTCCACCACCGGCGCGCGCGTCATCACGAGCCCGACGGCGTTCCGTTCTACGAGAAGGTCAACCGCTTCGTCTTCGGCCCGACGGCGCCGCCGCCCGATCCGCAAGCGACGCGCACCCGCATCCTCGAGGAGATCCGCGCGCAGAAGGGGCGCATCGGCCTCGCCGACGTGATGCGCGTCACCGGGCTGCCGCGCGACGAGGCCGATCCGCTCATGGCGCGGCTGATGCTCGACTACGACGGGTCGGTCGAGGTCGGAGACCAAGGCGGCATCGTCTACCGCTTCGAGGCGATCCGCCGAACGGCGAGCGACGATCCGCCGCGGCCCTACCGGCGGCGCGCCGCCGCGTGGGATTCGCCGCCGAAGCTCGCGCCGCTCACCGGCAACTCGGGCGGCGCGAACGTCGGCATCGCGCTGCTCAACGGGTTCAACCTCGTCGCGAGCGCGTTCGTGATGGCCGGAGGGCTCACGCTCGCGAACATCGGCCGGCTGCTCTTCGCGGCGCGCGAGGTGCACCCTCGCGGCGCGCCGATCGTCTTGCCCGACGACGGTCTGCCGATCGCGCTCGGGCTCGTGCCCTTCCTCTTCTCGCTGGCGATCTTCGTCCTGCCGATCGCGCGCTCGCTCACGCGGCGCTGGACGGCGCGCAACGTCGCGAAGGAGACGGCGCGCCTCGCGATCCTCCGCGAGGTGCTGACGCGCGCGCCGAAGAAGGAGCCTGTCTCCGACGAGGTGCTGCGCAAGGTCTACCGCGTGGCGACGGGCGAGGAGCCGACGTCGAAGGAGATCACGAAGCGCGTGGTCGATCTCGGAGGCGACGTCGACGTCGGCCCCGAAGGCGAGGTCCGCTATCGCTTCGCCGATCTCGAGGCCGACGCCGAAGCGCTCGAGGAAGAGCGGCGCCGCGCGAGCGACGCCGAGGCGCGCCTCGGCAAGGTCGTCTTCGCGAGCGACGACTAACGCTCCGTGCCGTACTCGCAGAACGCGCGGCCGAAGTGCTCTTCGACGAGCGCGGCGAGCTCCTTGGCGAACGCGAGCCTCGGATCGCGCGCGAAGCTCTCGCACGCGATCTTGAGGCCGAAGAGGTACGCGCCGCCGCCTGCGCGCTCCTCGGTCGAGCCGTCGAAGGGATTGGTGAGCGTGGCCGTGCCCTTGAAGGGATCGAACGTGCGGCTGCACTCTTCGCACTCGGCGAAGATGCCGCTCGCGCGAGCGAACGCGGGCGCGAGCTCGTCTTCGTCCCATTCGAACTCGAGGTCTTCGCCGCACGCGCACTCGGTCGGCAGCGCGCCGACGTGCTTCGACGTCGGGTAGACGTACTCGGCGCACCGATGGATCTCGAGCGCGAAGCTCCGCTCGCCGTCGGGCGCGATCGAGAGCGGATACTTCATCGCGGGCACGCCCGGCCACACGAGGCGCACCTCCTCGCGATCGGACGCGTCGAGCCACGCCGCCGTGATCTCGCCCGGCAGCTCCTCCTTGCCGTCTTCGCCCGCGGCGACGGTCTTCACCGCGTGGCCGCGCGACTCCGGCGCGATCCACTGATCCTTGATCAGCTTCGCGACGAGCTTGGCCACCGCCTCGCTGCCCGGCGCGAACATCTTCCCCTTCGCCACGAGCCAGCGCTCGTACTTGGTCCCCATCGCTCGACAGAGTAGATCATTCTGTCGGCAGGCTCACACGCGACTGCGTCGTGCTACGCTTCGGGTGGTCATGGGCGCCATCCCCGCCGACTCTCGATGGATCTTCTGGGACGTCGATCCCGACGCCGTCGATCTCGAGCGTGACGCGAACGGTGTGCTCGCGCGGGTCTTGGAGCGCGGCTGCTTGGAGGACGTGAGGTGGCTCATCCAGACCTACGGACTCGAGCGCATCCACGCCTTCTTCCGTGACGTCTGGGCACCCGAAGTCAACGAGCGGACGCGTGCGTTCTGGCGAGCATTCTTCGAGGCGGAGAACGAGACATGGGCGGCGCCACCGGACTTTCGCAGCAGCAGCTCCGCGCTTTGGGTCGTGTAGGGAAGCTTCCGCAGGCGAAAACCCTCCACCTCGTCGGCGGCTCCGCCATCAGCGTTCACTTCGGGCATCGGCGTTCGGAAGATCTCGACATCTTTTCGCTGATCCCCGACGTCGATCTCCACGCGGTGCGTGCCTCGTTCGCGAAGAGTGTCCCTTCGCTCGTCGTGCGAGGCGAAACGGACGTCACGCTGAAGGTCACGGCCGACGGCGCCATCATCGACTTCGTCCGCTATCCGTACATGCCGCTCGTACCTCCGACGCCCGGTCCGGGCGGCGTGTTGCTCGCTTCGGTGCGAGATCTCGGTGCGATGAAGCTCGCCGCCATCGCGACGCGCGGCATCCGTCGTGACTTCTGGGACGCCTTCGTCATCGCCAAGAGCGGCCACTCGCTCGCGCAGATGGCCGCCGACTTCCGTGCGAAGTTCGGCAAGGAGGCGAGCGACCTCTATCACGTGGTCCGTGCGCTCACCTATTTCGATGACGCCGAGGCCGACCCGATCTTCCCGCGCGGCATGACGCCGACGCTCTGGAAGGAGGTGCGCACGTACTTCGCGCGAGAAGCTCCGCGCCTCCTGCAGGAGCTGATGCAGCCGAAGCCGGGTTGACGGGTAGCCCTCGACTCAGACCGCGACGCTGAGCTCGTTCGCCAGCGGGAGCCCGGCCTTGACCCACGACTGCGTGCCGCCGACGAGGCTGTAGACGCGCGTGAGGCCGAAGTCGCTCGCGATGCGCGCCGCGGTCTGGCTGCGCACGCCGCCGGCGCACACGAAGAGCACGCCGTCGCGCGGCAGGTTCGCGCGCGGCTCGGCGCGGAGCGACGCGAGCGTGCAGAGGCGCGCGCCGGGCACGTGCCCTCGCGCCCACTCCGACGGATCGCGCACGTCGACGACCTCGACCGCTCCGCTCGCGATGAGGGCCTGCGCTTCGGACGGGTTCACGCGAGCGAACATGAGATCCACTATAACGGACATCCGCTAAGGCGCAAGGGTGTCCGCTATCTTGGACCCGGCGTTGGCCCGGCCATAAGTGTTTGTTTTTACTTAGCTACACTGTACGAAATGAGCCCGGACGGCCGAGCTGGAGGCGACGGACGGCCGCTACCAGAGCGTCGATGTCGTCTCGCGTGTTGTACGGCGCGAGCGACGCGCGGACCGTGGCCTCGAGCCCGAAGCGGCGGAGGATCGGCTGCGCGCAGTGGTGGCCGCTTCGAACGGCGATGCCCTCGAGATCGAGCGCGCCGCCGACGTCTTCGGTGCGCACGCCGTCGAGCACGAACGAGATGACGCCCGCCTTCTCCGGCGCGGTGCCGACGAGGCGAAGCCCCGGGATCGTCTTCAGGCAATCCTCGGCGTAGACGCGCAGCTCGTGCTCGTGACGCGCGATGTTCGGAAGCCCGAGCGCGGTCACGTACTGGAGCGCGGCGCCGAGGCCCACCGCGTCGGCGATGTTGCCCGTGCCCGCTTCGAAGCGCCACGGCGGCGGCTGGTAGACCGTCTTCTCGAAGGTGACGTCGGCGATCATGTTGCCGCCGCCCTGCCAGGGCGGCATCGTCGCGAGCAGATCCTTCTTCCCGTAGAGCACGCCGATGCCCGTCGGCGCGAAGATCTTGTGCCCGGAGAAGACGTAGAAGTCGCAGTCGAGGAGCTGCACGTCGACGGGCATGTGCGAGACGGCCTGCGCGCCGTCGACGAGCACGCGCGCGCCCCAGCGATGCGCCATCTCCACCATCTCGCGCGCGGGCACGATCGTGCCGAGCGCGTTCGACACCTGCGTGAACGCGACGATCTTCGTCTTGTCGCTCAGCAGCCGCTCGTACTCCTCGAGGATCACCTGGCCGCGCGCGTCGACCGGCGCGACGCGGAGGCGCGCGCCCTTCTCCGAGCAGAGCTGTTGCCACGGGACGATGTTCGCGTGGTGCTCGAGCCACGTGACGACGATCTCGTCGCCCGCCTGCACGTTGCGCCGGCCCCAGCTCTGCGCGACGAGGTTGATCGCCTCGGTCGCGCCGCGCACGAAGACGATCTCCTCCGCGGTGCCCGCGTTCAGGAAGCGCCGCGCCTCTTGACGCGCGCCTTCGTACGCGTCGGTCGCGCGCGCGGCGAGCGTGTGCGCGCCGCGATGCACGTTCGAGTTCTCGTGCTCGTAGTAGCGCACGAGACGCTGGATGACCGCGTTCGGCTTCTGCGTCGTCGCCGCGTTGTCGAGCCACACGAGCGGGCGCCCGTGGACCTCTTGATCGAGGATCGGAAAGTCACGCTTCACCGCGTGCGCGTCGAAGATCCCCGGCGAGGCCGCAACCTGAGGCACGACCTCGGGCTCGATCGCGTAGGCGAACGCCGGCGACGCAGGAGGCGCGTTCGAGATCGCGGGCGGGCCGGCGAGCTCGAGGAAGTACGGCGTCGCCGGCGCGTCCGCCGCCGGAGGCTCGATCGCCGTGGTCTCGACGAGCGGGATCGCAGCGATCGCCGCCTCGGGAGAGATCCCCGGCGAAGCCGGCAACGGCGCCGTGAACATCTCGTTCGCCAGCCGCTCGATCTCCTTCGCGAGCTGCGCCTCGGAGAAGGTCGTGTCACTTGTATTCATGGTACTTGCCGACGTCGACGCCCTCGAGGATGCCGAGCGCGTCTTCGGTGAGCACCGCCGCCGAGCAATAGAGCGAGACGAGATACTCGGCCGCGCCCTTCTGGTTGATGCCCATCAGGCGCACGGAGAGGCTCGGCGCGACCTCGCCGGGGACGCCCGGCTGGAAGAGACCGATGACGCCGCGCTTCTTCTCGCCGGTGCGCATCAAGAGGATGCTCGTCTTGCCGTTCTTGTCGATCCCGACCTTGTCGGAGGGCACGAGCGGGAGCCCGCGCCACGTGAGGAACGGCGAGCCGAAGAGCGTGACCGTCGGCGGCGGAACGCCGCGACGCGTGCACTCGCGCCCGAACGCCGCGATCGCGCGCGGATGCGCGACGAAGAACGCCGGCTCCTTCCACACCTTCGTGATGAGCTCGTCGAGATCGTCGGGGGTCGGCGGGCCGCTGCGCGTCGCGATCTTCTGCGACGGCGCGGCGCTGTTGAGAAGGCCGTAGTTCTCGTTGTTGAGGAGCTCGTTCTCCTGGCGCTCCTTCACCATCTCGATGAGGACGCCGAGCTGCTCGCGCACCTGGTCCATCGGGCTGCGATACAGATCCGAGATGCGCGTGAGCACCTCGATCGTCGTCGTCACCGTGCAGAGCGTGTACTCGCGCGGGTGCTCCTCGTAGTCGACGCCGCTCGCGGGCAGCTTGGGGGCCGGATCGGCGCCGCACTCGATCGCGACCACCGCCGCGTCGCCGTCTTTGACCTTGTTCACGCGGTAGGTGCCGGCTTCCACCGGCGTCCACGGGAGGAGGCTCACGAGCCAGCGCGGCGTCGTGCCCTTCCAGATCGGCGGCGTCTTCGTGGTGTTGGCGAGCTGGCGTGCGGCCTGCGGACCGAGCGTGTTCGGGGTGGTCATCGGGGTCGCACTCTATTTTCCCGGCGGCCGGATGTCGAGCCAGTCGGCGAGCGATCGCACGAGCCCGAGCTCTCTCATGTCGTGCTTGACGGCCTCGCCGTTGCCCCAGACGACGCCTTCGGGATCGCTCGCGTTGGCGCGCACCGCCTCGGTGACTTTGCTGCAACAAAGCGAGCCGTCGCGCTCGGTATAGAAGCCGTAGGTCCGGCACGCGATCGGACGCGCTTCGTAGACGAGGCAGGCGCCGCGCTCGCGGTCGAGCAGCGGGCAGACGAGCGGAGCTTCGTCACTCGCCGCGCGACGGACGCGCTCCACGACCTCCACGCTCGTCGAACGACCGAGCTGGGCGACGGCGGCGGCGAGGCGCGCCCACTCGGCCTCGGTGATCTCGGGGAGCCGCGGCAGCGATCGGCAGCAGTGGTCGCAGCCGCGGGCGCACGGCCACCACGGGTTTGCGTCGCGCGTCGCGCGAACGCGCTCGTCGATGCGCGCGTCGAGGACGGGCAGCCTCGTCATCGGAGGCGAGTCTACCTCGGGCGCCGTCGGGCCGATCCGCTATGCTGTGAGACCGGGCATGACGACGATCAAGGGCGACATGTTCACGATGATCATCGGGGCGCCGCGCGCCGAGATCCGGATCGTGAAGAACCCGAGCATCGACTCGGCGACCGGCGCGCAAGGCGCGATCGATCTCGCGGCCGAAGGCGCGAAGCTCCCGGCGCGCGGCGTCCGCGAGATCCTGTTCGACATCCGCGACGCTCCGGCAGTCGCAGGCCCCAAGTCGACCGAGGCGGTCGCCGGAATGCTGCGCTCGTGGGAAGCCGCGCGCACGCGCGTCGCCGTCGTCGTCAGCGACGACGCCATCAAGAAGCTCCAATTCAATCGCCTCGTCACCGAGCACGCGCCGAAGCACGCCCGCATCTTCGCGAGCCTCGACGAAGCCGAGCTCTGGCTCGGCGGCGGCTAGTCACTCGGCGGGGTCGAAGATGATCGGATAGACGACGGTGACGGATCCGCCCTCGGGCTGGGGGAACGAGAGGCTGTCGAACGCGCGAACGACGCAGGAGACGGTGCTCGCGTCGGGGAGATCCGAGCCTGCGTCGACCGCCGAGGCCACGGCGCCGCTCGCGTCGATCGTGATCTTCGTCGCGACGCGACCGCGGAGATCGGCTCGCGCGCCGAGGCCCTTCTCGTAGCAGAGGCGAAAGCGCCCGAAATTCTGTCGCACGATGCGCTGGATGACCTCCGGCGGGAGCCCGCCGCTGACCTGCATCGAGCCCTGACGAAGCTTCGGAAACGAGCGCGGCGCGGGCGGCGACGCGGAGGTTCGAGGACCGAAGTCGAGCATCAAGGTGCCGCCGGGCACGTCGGCGACGTCTTTCACGTGGGCCTGACCGCTCGCGTAGCCGGGGAGCTCGAGCGAGACGACCATGCCGTCGAGGTCATTTCGATCGACGGTGATCTCGCACGGCGTCGGCGCGCACAAGCGCGCGTGGAACCCGCGGTCGAGGCGGTGAACGCTCGCGCCCGGCGGCGTCGTCTCGACCGGGATCTGGATCATCTCCGGAGGCCTTCGCGGCGGGTTCACGAGCGCACCGATGCCGAAGGGATCGTCCGGCGGCGGAGGTGCGTAGGGCGCGAACGCCTCGCGCTCCCGCGGCGTGGGCCGCGGGACCGTCGACACCCACCCCAGCGCACCCGTGGTGACCGCCACGATCGCGGCTCCGATGAGCAGGACGGGGACGCCGCGTCGGTAGGGCGATCGGCTCATGCCCCGAGACGACACGCGGAGGCGCTGAAAGTTCCGCGCCTGCACACGTGTACATCGAGGCGGAGGCGTTGTAGACGCCGTCGCGATGAAGTACCGCTGCACGCTCTGCGAGGACGATCACGAGGGCATCCCCGATCTCGGAATGCACGCGCCCGATCCGTACCTCGAGGTCCCCGAGGCCGAGCGCGCCGAACGGACGACCTTCACGCTCGATCGATGCACCGTGCGCGATCCGGACGGAGAGATGCACTACTTCATCCGCGGCGTCATCGAGATCCCCATCCACGGCCACGACGACTTCTTCGGCCTCGGCGTCTGGGTCTCGCAGTCGCGCGCGAACTACGAGCGCTACGAGCGCGACGAGGAGATGAGCGACACCTTCGGCTGGCTCGTCAACGAGATCGCGCACTACACCGAGCCCACGTGGCTCTTGAAGGTGCGCGTGTGCTTCCGCGACGGCGGGCGGCGTCCGCTCGTCGAGCTCGAGCCGACCGATCACCCGCTCGCGCTCGAGCAGCGAACCGGCGTCTCGCTCGATCGCGTTTGGGAGATCGTGCACAAGTACTTGCCGAACTGACTACCGCGCGAGCGAGGTCGCGCGGGCTTCGTCCCACGCGGCGCGACGGAAGACGTCGAGCTCGGCGGGCGTCGTCGCCTCGCACGGTGGAGCCCAGCATCGCGACGGAGGCGTGAGCGTCGACGGCGTCGCCCCGGTGATCGCCGCGTAGATGACCATCGCCGAGATCACGCTCCCCTTCCAGCCGGGGTGGGAATGATCGGGGTGGTGAAGGACGATCGACGGCAGCTCCCTCCACACGCGGAGCCACGCGAGACCTCCTGCGGCGACGGTGACCGAGCGCTCCTTGCCGAGCGCGATCTGCGGCTCGGCCATCTCGACGAAGCCGTAGCGATCTTCGCGCTCGGCGTAGGGCGTCGCGTAGAGCACGGGCCGCGCGCCGGCCGCGCGCGCGGCGTCGATCATCAAGGTCGCGTACGTGACGAACTGCGTCTTCGGCGGCGGGAGCTCGACCAGATCGATCGACTCGGCGAGGACGACGACGTCGAACTTCGTCGCGGCGAGCACGGCCTCGAGCTTGCGCCCGCGCGCGTCGCCGTCGAGCCAGAGCCCACGGAGGTTCTGCCCGTTGCGGGTGAAGGGCTCGGCCGCGATCCGCGGACAGATCGCGGGCGCGCTCTGCGAGAGATCGCCGACGAGCTTGGGCAGGTCTTGGTAGTCGATCTGGCTGTTTCCGACGACGAGCGCGCGAAGCGTGCGGCCCTCCGGGCCGGTGCACGTACCGGCCGCGTCGAGGCGCGCCGTCACCTCGCGCGCGGGGGCGCGATTGCGCGCAACGTCGAGGGCCTCGGGCTCATCGGAGCCGTCGTCGCGAGACCACACCGGCCAGGCGAGCGACGGACCGGCGTCGTCGCGCGAGCAGCTCGCCAGCGCGACGACCATGAAGCTCGAGAGCGCCCACGACCGCATGAACTCAACGTGGGGCCCGGAGATCGAGCGCGCGACCGGAGAAGGGTCGCTGCGACGCGCGCGATGCGGCAAATCTCGCTAAAATCGCGGCGAAGTCGCGCTGTCACTCGACGTCGCCCCGAAGCCCGCGTACGAGTGATGTCCCGAAAAACGGAGGAACACGATGGGTCTGCAAATCAACGATACGGTTCCCGACTTCGAGGCCGAGACGACCGAGGGCACGATCCGCTTCCACGAGTGGATCGGAGACAAGTGGGCCGTCCTCTTCTCGCATCCGAAAGACTTCACGCCGGTGTGCACGACCGAGCTCGGCTACATGGCGAAGCTCAAGCCCGAGTTCGACAAGCGCAACGTGAAGATCATCGGCCTGTCGGTCGACTCGGTCGACAGCCACAAGCGCTGGTCGAAGGACATCGAAGAGACCCAGGGCACCGCGGTCAACTATCCGCTCATCGGCGATCCCGAGCTCAAGGTCGCCAAGGCCTTCGGCATGCTCCCCGCGAGCACGCCGGGCACCGCCGAGGGGCGCACGCCGGCCGACAACGCCACGGTGCGCACCGTCATCGTGATCGGTCCGGACAAGAAGGTGAAGCTCCTCATCTCCTACCCGATGACGACCGGCCGCAACTTCGACGAGGTGCTCCGCGTCGTCGACTCGATCCAGCTCACCGCGAAGCACAAGGTCGCGACGCCCGTGAACTGGAAGCAGGGCGACGACGTCATCATCGCCGGCTCGGTCTCCGACGACGACGCGAAGAAGATCTACCCCGACGGGTGGAAGTCGCCGAAGCCGTACCTCCGCATCGTTCCCCAGCCGCGCTGAGCGCGTCTTCGAGAGGCACGCCGTCTCGCGCGGCGTGCCTCTCTTCGTTTCGAGCTCCACGACGACGACGAAGACGAAGGAAGAGAGGCCCGATGGCGAGGCACCTCGACTGGGAAGGTTGCTTCAACGCCCGCGACCTCGGCGGCTTGAAAACGGCGGCGGGCGACGAGATCCGCCGCGGCGCCGCCGTCAGGGCCGACGCGCTCGACGCGCTCACGGCGCGAGGTTGGGAGGCGGTCGTCGCGCACGGCGTCACGACGATCATCGACCTTCGCAACGACGACGAGCTCGGCGCCGACGCCGCGCCGAGGCCCGAAGAGCTCACCACGCTCCGGATGCCGCTCGACCAAGTCGAAGACACCGAGTTCTGGGCGTACTGGAGCAGCGGCTGGCAGTTCGGCACGCCGCTCTACTACGGTCCGCACATCGCGCGGTTCCCTCGACGGAGCGCCGGCGTGATCGCCGCGATCGCGCGCGCGGCGCCCGGAGGCGTCGTGGTGCATTGCGGCGTCGGGCGCGATCGCACCGGGCTCGTCACGATGCTCCTGCTCGCGCTGCTCGGCGTGAGCGTCGAAGAGATCGCCGCCGACTACGCGCTCAGCACCGCGCGCCTGCCACCGCTCTTCGCGCGTCGCGGCGAGCCCGATCAAGGACCGCTCATCGAGGCGTTCTTCGCCGAGCAGGCGACGTCGGCGTCGGCGGTGATCGCGAAGACGCTCGCCGACCTCGACCACGAAGCGTGGATGCGCGACGGCGGGCTCACCGAAGACGATCTCGCGCGCCTACGCGCTCGACTCCTTCGCTGACGCGCGCGCCGCATCGCACTCTTCGCATCGTTCACTGGGCGCGCAGAGGAACACGAACGGATCTTCCGCCAAGCGCGCGAGCGCGATCGCGACGATGTCGCGCGCGTCGGCGAGCTTCGCGAGGGCGCTCCCGACCGTCCCTTCGCGCTGGCGATCGCCGAGCCACGCGTCCATCTTGCGGAAGCCGCGACAGCAGTGATCGGTCTCGCCGATCATGACGCGCCGAGGCGCGCCGTCGATCGCGACGACGCAAGGATGCTCGATCCGATAGGGGACGCACGCGAGGCTCTCGGCGACGTGGAGCGTCGTGTCTTCGCCGTGGGTGACGCCGAGGAGCAGGATCTGCGCGCCGAGCTCGTACGCGCGGCCCGGCGGGCTCTCGATGCCGTGAGGCGGCTCGAGCGGCTGCGGCGCGCAAATGCGCTCGGCGAGCGGCCCTTCGGCGGCGAACGATCCGCCGGGGTGCGTGCTTCGCAGGACGCCGGGCTGACGCCAGAAGGTCTCCGCGGTGATCCCCATGTCGCACGTCGGCGTCGATCTCGGATCGAAGACGCTCTCGCCGTCGGTCATCGTCGGCATCACGAGCGTGCCGCTCGGCCCGATCGCGCCGCGGAGCGCGCCGATGAGCCCGCTGGGCCCTCCCTCCACCGGCCTCACCTCGCGAAACGACGTGTGCACGACGAGCACGCCGCCGGCGCGAACGCCGAGCGCCCGGAGCTGCACCTCGATCTCGCGAACGCTCGCCACGCCGTCAGAATACCGACATCGAGACGAGGCGCGCGTGGACGACGCGCTTGGGCTTGGCGCCGACGTCTGCGAGATCGAAGCGTGAGAGCGTGTACGTCTGCACGACGTCGGACGTGCCTCCGCCGGGGACGTTCGGGTTGATCACGACCTTGCTCTCCTCGAGCGTCGGGCGCACCGGAGCGTTGCTCCCGCTCGGCAGCAAGACGTCCGACTCGACGTAGATCTTCAGCTCCGCGCCCTTGCCGGCGCCGCGGAGCGTGAGCTTCGCGGCCGCGAGCGCGCGGGCGGCGCGATCGCGCGCGTCGACCCACCCGGCCTCGCCCCCCGTCGACGCCACGAGGCGAAGGCTCACGACGACGCCGCTTCCGTCGACGACGGCGAGGAACGTCGCGTTGCCGCGCTCCGGTGCGAGACCGCCTCGCGCGGCGTCACGGATCGCGGTGAGCACCGGCCCTTCGGGCCCGAGCCCGAGCTCGGCGTCCCGGCCCGCAGCACCTTGACGAAGCGAATGCTCGACGGATCGCTTCGCCTCCGCGGGCGTCGGCGCCTCCGGCGCCGCGGAACGAAATCCCGTCGACGACGCGCGCGACCGCTCCGCGCTCGCGCCGATCGCGAGCGAATCGAGGCGCAGATCGGCGCTGCCGGCGGGCGACGGCGCGAAGAGCATCACGGGCGCGCTGCTCCCGATCGAAGGCGCGCTCGTCTCGACCGGAGCTTCGCGGGTCGTTGGCCGAGAGGGGCCGCCAGCGACCGACGCGCGCAGCGGCTCGTTCGGCGACGAGGCTCCCGCGGACGGCTCCGCGGGCCGCTCCACGAGAGGCGTCACCTCCGCCGGATCGACGTCCAGCGTCGCCTCGACGGCGATCTCTTCCACCGGCGTGCTCACTCGCCCGATCGTCGGTCGCGTCACGCCGAAGACGACGGCCCCGTGGATGACGACGGCCGCCACCGCGACGACGAGGGCACGGCGTCGCTCGCTGTCCCGTCGGAAGGTCATTCGATGCAGGCCGGTTGGATGCAGGCAGTGCGGCGCGCGTTCAAGCAAGGCGCGTGCTAGCGAAGTTTCCCCTCGTTTTCAGCGTCGAGACGCCGCCTCGTGAACGGACGTTGACCCGACAATGTGCGCGCCGAAGCGAGTCGCGCCGCCTTTCGGACCATTCGCCCCCTTCGATCGTCCAACCGGAACGGAAGAGTGGTCATCGGTGTCACTTGTCCTTATGGAAATGGGAATGGAGCGAGAGGGGGCGCCGTTCGACGCTCGTGAGTCGGGTCGCGTCGTCGCCGGCGTCTTGCTCGCGGCCGGCGGCAGCGTCCCGCCCGCGCTCGTCGAGCACGCGAGCCAGGGGCTCGTGCGCCTCTCGCTCGCGCCGCTCACGGAGCACGACTTCGTCGTCTCCACGCCCGAGGAGCTCGCGCCGCTCATTCCTCACCCGCTCCGTCACGCGCTCGCGGATCTGCTCCTCGACGTCGCCGGCGACGAGCCGCTCCGCCGGCGCATCGCGCTCGCGTACCTCGGGCTCTGGGGGCTCGGCGCAGGCAGCGCGACGCCCCGAACTCCACCGACCGTCACCGAGCGGATCGCCCGCGCCGTGATCGGTCCACTCCCACGCCATCAAGCGGTCGACGACATCAACGAGGAGAGAGCCGTGGTCCAAGAGGCCTACCGTTCGAGGGACGATTTCGCGCGTCACGCTCCGCCGGTGACCGATCCCTTGCGCGCGCGCGTCGCGCGCGTCCGCGCGGAGATGAGCGAGGTGATCGCGGCCGTCGACCGCGTGGTGATCGGCAAGCACGACGTCGTGAGCCGCGTCATCACCGCGATGGCGGCGCGCGGTCACGTGCTCGTCGTCGACGCGCCGGGCGTCGGCAAGACGCTCTTGTGCAAGACGATCGCCGCCGCGCTCGGCCTGCGCTTCGGGCGCGTGCAGCTCACGCCTGATCTGATGCCGATGGATGTCACGGGCGCGACGATCTACGACGCTCACGCGGGGAAGTTCGTGTTCCGACCGGGCCCGGTGTTCACCAACATCTTGCTCGCCGACGAGATCAACCGCGCGACGCCGAAGACGCAGTCGGCGCTCCTCGAGGTGATGGAGGAGCGCACCGTCACGGTCGACGGAACGACGCACCGCACGGCCGATCCGTTCCAGGTGCTCGCGACGATGAACCCGCAGGATCACGACGGCACCTTCGCGCTGCCGGCCGCGCAGATCGATCGCTTCATGGTGATGCTCGAGCTCGGCTATCCGTCGCCTCACGACGAGGTGCGCGTGCTCGACACTCACCTCGCGGCGTCGGATCCGTCGGCCGGGGCGATCGCCGCGGTGGTCGCGCCCGACGCGTTCGTCGAGTGGCAGCGAACCGTGCCCCTCATCCACGCGTCGCCCGAGGTGAAGCACGCCGCGGTCGCCTACGTCGACGGGCTGCGGCGTGGCGCGACGCACGGTCACACGGTGAGCCCGCGCGCGACGCTCGCGTGGATGCGCGCGGCGCAGGCGCGCGCGCTCCTCGCAGGGCGCGAGTTCGTCACGATCGAAGATCTCCTCGACATGGCGCCCGACGTGCTGCGCCACCGCCTGTGGATCTCCGCGCCCGAGGTCCGCGATCGCCTGCGCGCGCTCACGGCGGTGAGGTGAAGCCATGACGAAGCGATCGTGGCCGAAGCGCGCGTTCCGCATCGCGACCCTCGTCGCGCCGACGTGGCTCGCCTGGGCGGTCGCCTTCTCCGCGCCGCCCTCGAGCGGGCTCTTCCACGCGGTGACGTGGGCGCTCGCGCCGCTCTGGGCGCTCATCGCGCTCGTGCTCGTCGTTCGCGCGTTCGTGCTCTTCTTCGCCGGCGAGCGCGACGCGCTCGCGCAGGTCGACGTGCTCACCGGCGGCGGCAGCGCGCTCGCCTGGCTCTCGTCGGTCGCGATCATGAGCGCCGTCTGGCTCGGATGGCCGAGCCTCGCCGTCGTGGGCCTGTTCGGAACGGCGATCTTCCACGTCGTCGTGCTCCTCACGTTCTTCGCCGCGCGCGGCGTCGATCCGGTGAACGGCGCTTCGATCACGCGCCGCTTCTCGCCCGAGGTCGTCACCGAGGGCGACGGCGTGATCGAGGAGCTCCGGTTCGCCGGCGCGCGCATCCCGATCGGCTTCCGCCTGTTCGCGAGCGGGCGCGTCGGCCCGCGATGGGCGACGAGCCGCCACGTCCTCGAGGCCGCCGAGTCGGGCGCCGAGGTCGTCGTCGAGAGCGAGATCGGGCCCGCCGTCCGCGGCGAGCACGAGGCCGAGCTCGTCGAGGTCTGGCTCGAGGACATCTTCGGCCTCTGCCGATCGATGCGCGCGCGCGTCGCGCCCGCGCGCATGAGCGTCTTGCCGCGCGGCGTCGTCGCGGAGAAGACGGCGCCGCTCTTGGATCGTGGCCAAGGGCCTCGCGCGCCTCGCGCCGCGACTCGCCTCCCGACCGAAGGGAGCTTCCACCTCCGCGAGTACGAGCCAGGCGACGACGTTCGCCGCATCCACTGGGTCCGCTCGCTCGCGGCCGGCGAGCTCGTCGTCCGCCTCCCCGACGAGATCCCGCCCGATCGGCCGCACGTGCGCCTCGTGCTCGACACTTACTTCCCCGAGGCGCACGCCTTCGCGTGCGAGACGCCGGGCGAGCAGCTCGACTGGCTCGTCAACGTGTGGCTCGCCGTGGGCCGCTCGCTCGTCGAGTCGGGCGCGCGCGTCACGCTGGTGACGGCGATCGCGAGCGGCGCGAACGTCGAGCCGATCCGGCGCGAGCTCACGCGCGCTCCGACGTCGATCGACGCCGCGCGCCGCATCGCCGCGAAGGTGACGTGGCAGGGCCGGCTCCTCGTGAGCCAGCTCCTCACCGACGAAGCGACGCTCGTCGTCTCGCGCGCGGTGGTCGCGACGCCGCCGGAGAACGCAAACGTTCGCTGGATCGTGGCGATGCCCACGAACACCACCGAGCAGCGCTGGACGCTCCCATCGGAGGTGCGCTTCGCCTTCCCCATGGGCTCTTCGGAGAACCGCTGGTCGGAGCGACGGCGCGAGGTCGAACGCATCGCGACCGCGCGGCGCGATCACACGCGCGCGCTCGTCGCGATGCGCACCGACATCGCGAGGCCGCCGCCGGGGAGCTTCCTCGCGACCCCGACGGCGCAGGGCACCGTCCGCCTGGAGGAGATCCGATGACGCCGCGCGCCTCCGGCACCGCGCCGCTCGTCTACTGGCTGCTCGTCATGTGCGGGCTCACAGGCGTCACGTTCTTGCGCCTCGACGAGCCGACCGGCCTCCCGCCGCTCTGGATCGGCACGATCCTCGGGGTCGCGCTCGGACAGATCGTCGCTCACCTGCGCGTGCGTCTCTGGGTGCTCGGCGTGCTCGCGATGGCGTGCGCGTGGGTCGGGCCCTTCGCCGTCTTCCTCGCGTACGGCGCGTTCGGGTCGACGACCGATACGTTCTTGCTCGCGTTCTTCCCGGCGGCGATCTGCGGCTACCTCTCGCTGTCCGAGCGCGCAGGGCTCGTCGCGTTCTGGTACCCGGCGGTGCTGTGGGTCGTCGCGATCCTCGACGGGCCCAAGCCCGGCAGCTTCGACGCGCGCTCGTCGCTCCCGATGCTCGTGGGTCTCGCGGCGCTCTTCGTCGCGTTCCTGCGCGCACGAGAGACACGACGCGCGGAGATCTGGCGCACGCACGGCATGCCTCGCCTCGCGACGCCGGTCTCGCGCACGGTGCTGCGCGCCTCGCCCCTCCGCGCGACCTCGCAGCTCGCGTGGACGGCGATCGTCGCCTCCTTCGCGCTCGTGATCGCGGCGTGGATCGCGCCGCATCTGTGGAGAAAGGAGCACGCGAAGCACGAGGCGCTGCGGGCCGCGCGCGTGGCGAGCGTCGCGCAGCGCGAAGCGGCGGGCGGCTTGCCTTGCTGCCCTCGAGTGCCGGCCGAGCACGATCGCGCGCGCGTGCGCGAGTACCTCCCGCTCCGCGCGAACGAGGAGCAGACGCGCGATCTCTCTCTGGTTTGCATGACGTGCGCCGACGAGAGCAGCGCGACCGGAGAACGCGAGATCGGCGGCGCGGGACCGAGCGACGAGCCCGCGACCACCGCGACGGCGGCGACCGAGACCGCGCAGGCCGACGACTGGAGGCCTTCGCCCTCACCGCCGGCTGCCGCGTGGGACGCGCCGGTGCTTCCGGTGCCTCCGCAGCCGGTCGCGCCGCAGGCTTCGCCGAACCCCCAACCGGACGCGCCGGCGACGACGCCTGCGCCGATCGCGAAGGCGCCCGACGCGCCGAGCGCGCCGATCCCGACCGCGATCGTTCTGGCGCCGTCGGCCCCGCCGCTCGACGCCGGCGCGCCCGGCCGTCTCGCGCTCGCGTTGTGCGTGTCCGCGATGGGGCTCCACGTGATGATGCGCGCTCTGCGCAGGCAGCTCACGCTGCGCCACCTGACCCGCCCGTTCTGGCGCGAGACGATCGACCAGCGCATCTCGAACCACTGGCAGCGGATCCTCATCGGGCTCCGCGACGCCGGCGTCCGACCGGGGCGCGACGAGCAACCGCTCGCGCTCGCGCGCCGCGTGGGCATCGACGGCATGTCGACCTGCGCGACCATCCTCGAGCGCGTGCGTCACGGCGTGCGCGTCGAGGAGAGCGATCTCGACGAGATGGGAGCGACGGCGACGGCGGTCTACGACGCCGCGCGACGCCGCGCCGGTCTCCCCGCTCGCCTCGCCGCCGTGCTCCGCTGGCCGCTCGCGTAGCGAGCCGATCGCGATCAGCGAAGGCACGCGAGCGGCGGCACCATCACGTCGGCTTCGGTGGAGCGGATCCACTCGATGTCGACGCGCCGCCCGGGCTCGAGATCGATCACGCGAAACGCGGAGACGAAGCGACCGGCGCCGTCGACCGAGCGCACGAAGTACGTGTGATCGAGGTGCGCCTGGATGGCGTCGTGCTCGCCCCACTGGCCGACGGGGTGCTCGCTCGGATCGACCGTGCGCGGCACGTCGCGGAGCGCGATCTTGCCGAGATCGACGATGAACGACCGGTCGTCGGTGATCATGTTCACGATGAAGAGGTTGCCCGCGTACTGGACGTCGAACTCGTTGCGGGTGAGCTCGGCGTCCTGCGACGCGTATTCGAAGCTGAACGACGAAGAGGCGTAGTCGTCGTGACCGCGCCGGCTCGTCATCGACGCGCGGCCGTAGAGGTAGGCGCAAGGCGCCGTGTCTCGGCCTGCGCCCGCCGAGACCGGCGCGCCTTCGGAGGCGCTTCCGTTCGAGGGGTCGCGCGCGAGGTCGGGGGCGTCGCCGACCACGCCGCCGCAGGCGGTCGCGAAGAGGGCGGAAGCAAAGAACGTGATCGCAAAGAATTTCATGGGGTGTTCTCCTGGTCATCCCCTTCTTTGCCGTCCGGCCGAGGTCCTTTAAGAAAAACCGCACGCGCGCGAGCGGCATCGAAGGCCGACGCGGGTGAGTCCAAGGAGTCGAAATGTCGAAGACGATCATCGTGGGCGGCTTTGGGCCGGGGATTTCGAACGCCGTCGCGGAGAGGTTCGGCGCCGAAGGATTCTCGGTGGCGCTCGTCGCGCGCAACGAAGGCCGCCTCGCGGCCGGGGTGAGCGCGCTCGCGTCGAAGGGGGTGAAGGCGGCGGCGTTCCCCACCGATCTAGGCGACGTCACCGCGGTGCGCGCGCTCGTCGCGAACGTCCGCGAGAAGCTCGGTCCGATCACGGTGCTTCACTGGAACGCCTACCCCGTCACGGCGGGCGATCTGCTCACCGCAGACCCTGCCGCTCTCCACAGCGCGTTCGATCTCGCGGTCGGCGGGCTCGTCGCCGCCGTGCAGGCGTCGCTCGCCGATCTGCGCAGCGGTAAGGACACCGCGATCCTCGTCACGAACGGCGGCCTCGGCTACTTCGATCCCGCGGTCGACGCGATGGCCGCGCAGTACGACCTGATGGGCATCGCCGTCGGCAACGCCGCGAAGCACAAGACCGTGGGCCTCCTCGCGCAGAAGCTGAAGGGCGACGGGATCTACGTCGGTGAGATCATGGTCACCGGTGCGGTGAAAGGCACCGCGTTCGACACCGGCAGCGCGACGCTCGATCCAAAAGACATCGCCCAGAAATTCTGGGACCTCTATCGCGCGCGCAGCGAGACGTACGCGAAGGTCGGCTAGACTCTCTCTGTGCCTCGCCCCGCGCTCGTCGCCCTCGGCATCGTGCTCGTCGTCGCCGGCCTCGGGTCGATCGTCGCCGCGCCCACGAACAACGCGCTCGAGGGCTGGGGCATGCTGCTCCGCGGCCTCCTCGGGCAGGGCCTGCTCGTCGGCGGCGTCGACTGCGTCGCGCGCGCGCGGCCGAACGCCACGCCGCGCCGCGCGCGTCGCGCGGCGCTCGCCGCTTCGTCGATCGTCCTCCTCCCGTTCGCGGCTCTCGTGCTGCTCGTGAGCAAGGAGAGCGGCTCGAGCTGGGGAACGGCGGCGTTGATCCTGATCGCCTGGCTCTTCTGCGCGGCGATCTACGCGGCGGTCAGGCTCGCGACCGACCGCCGCTAAGTCTCATCGCACGAAGGCGAGAGATCCACGCCGCCGAAGAACTCGTCGACGAGGCGGCTCCACGCGATCTGGTTCTCCGCCGTGGCGCACTTGAACGGCGGGAGCCTCGCCGCCTCGCCCGCGAGGATCGTCTCGTGCTCGAGGAAGTAGCGCACCGCGAGCTCCGCGGCGTACTCGCGCACGTCGCGCGTCCGCGGATCGAACGCGTAGTACGTGCCGTCGGGCACGACCGTGCCGTGCGGCGCGAACGGGGCGAGGCACTCGTGCTCGTCGGCGCAGCGCTCGACGATCGAATCGAACAAGGGGCCGAGCGCGCTCGTCGACCACATGCTGCGCGCGGCGTCGTTCATGTGGAAGAGCTCGTGGAAGAGCGTCTCGTGCACCTCGCGATGGTCTCCGTGCAGAGGGCCCTGGATGTTGTACGCGATGACGCCCTCCCAGCAGTACGCCGACGGGTAAGCCGGCGACGCGGTCTGGAAGAACGCGAAGCCCCGCGGGCGCGGCGTGAACGTCACGGTCTTTTCGGTGCGCGAGCCCAGCGCGCCGACGAAGCCGTCGAAGGCGACGAGGCTCGAGTGGAGCCAGCGGAGGTGATGGCGATGCTCTCCGACGGGCAGCGCGGGGTAGAGCTCGACCTCTTCGCCGGCGTATCCCTCGATCGATCCGCGCACCTCGACGCCGACGACGGCGTTGGTGCCCGCGTAGAGCGCGCGCGCCATCTCGAGCGCTTCGGGATCGGTGCCGAAGCGGAGGCTCAAGAGACACTCGACGTGCTCCCGCGTCGCACGCTCGCCCGGGCACGCCGCGACGCAAGCCGACTCACCGATGTCGCTACAGAGGAGCTGGATGGCGCTGCGCGTCTCCTCGGAGATCGCCTGCGCGCCGCGCGGCGAAGACAGCGAGCCGCGACACCCGACCGAGAACAGCGTTGCGATGAGCAGGGCGTTCCGACGCATGGGTGTCATTGCCGGGGGTAGATCGGCGTTCGAATGAGCTGGCCGAGGTGAAAGGCGAGCACGTCGCGCTCGACCGACGACACGTCCTCTTCGAGCGTCTGATCGCCGACGCGAAGGAGGCGAGCGTCGTGATCGCGCAAATCGAGGACGACTTTGCGCTCCGCCCCGCCGAGCATGCCGACGCGCGCGAGCTCGCCGTCGACGACGGCCGAGAAGAGGATCGGATGGCGCCGCGGCTCGAGGGTCTCGGGCGAGAGGAGATCCTTGCCGTGACACCGCGTCGGCGTCGACGGAGGCTGCATCAGGCCCATCAGCGTCGCGCCGACGTCGATCGTCGAGACCGGATCGTGCGACGCGCGCGCCGCGGCCCCCGGGACCTGGAGCGCGAGCGGCACGCGGAGCAGCGACTCCCAGAGGTAGGTCGTGTGCGCCCAGAAGCTCTGCTGGCCGAGGCCCTCACCGTGATCCGACACGAAGAGGATGACGGTGCGATCGGTGAGGCCGAGCTCGTGGAGCCCGGCGCGGAGGCGGGTGAACGCCTGATCGACGCCGCGCGCCGCGGCGAGGTACTGACGCGGGAGGCCGTCGACCTTGGAGAAGCCGGCTTCGGTGGCGTGCCGGTCGACGTACGCCTCCTCGAGATCGCTCCAGCTATGAACGTCGTACTGGTAGAGCCACAAGAAAAAGCGCTCGGGCCGCTCACTCCGCAGCCACGTGAGCGATCGATCGACGAGCGCGTTCGCCGTCGGCGCGACGCGCTCGGCGTCGTCGACGACCTCTTCCTCATCGAAGCGGAACGCGGGGAACGAGTTGCGATGATAGTCGGCGGCCGACGAGGGAATGACGAGCTTCGCCTTCATGTCGGCGGCGCGCGCCGCGTCGAGCAGCCGCGGCTGATCCGCCGGGGTCGCGTCGTAGCGACAGCCCATCATCGGCGCGAGCGTGAGGAGCGTGCTCGAGCCCGACGCGTACGCGCGTGAGAACCAGAGGTTGTCGCGCATCCACGCGAGCGTCTCGGGCATCACCGACGGATCGTGGGCGACGTCGGATCGAAGGGCGTCGACGAAGAACACGACGACGTTCGGCGGAAGCGCCGGAGCATCGTCACGTGCGGCGGTCGCCGCGTTCCATACATCGTCGATGAGGAGCGTCTCGGGGAGCTCGAACTTCTGCGCGAGGCGGTCGTGCGTCGACGCGCCGACGAGCGTCTCGACGCGACGGATCCGACGGAGCCATCGCGCGGCGTAGACCGGCTCCTCCCACACGGCGGGCAGCGTTCGCTCGACCCGATCGCGGAGCGACCTCGAGAAGCCGAAGACCACGACCCACGCGATCCCCGCGATCGCGATCCCGCGGACGGCGGTCGTGATGCGCGAGCGCGTCCGCGCGGCGCGCGGCGCGCGGAGGACGAGCGCGAACGAGAGCGTCAAGCCGAGCTGAGCGAGGCCCTCGAGAAACGAATACTTCTTTTCGACGATCGGCCCTCGATCGATCGCGAGGAGCGCGGCCGACGCGAGCGCGAGCACGAGCGCTGGAGCCCAGACGCGCCGACGCCGCGCGAGCGTGGCCGCCGAACAGAGGCCCCACGCCCACACCGCCGTCATCGCGAGGCTCGCGCATGCCGCGAGCGCGACCGTGGCCGTCGCCGGTCGCGAGCTCGCGCCGGTCTCGAGGCCTTGCCAGGCCGCGAGACCGACGACGAGCGCGCAAGGCGCGCCCGCGACGAGATACCTCCGTCGCGCGCGCGCCAGGCCAACCGCAAGCCATAGAGGAAGGAGCAACGCGCCGCCCGCGATCCCCACTGCAATGCTGAGCGCAGCGGAGACGACGATCGGCTCCGGTCTGCGGACGCTCGGCCAGGAAATGAGGTCGACCGTCCACAGGACCAGCGCAGCCATGGCGCCCGACGCCAGCAGAGCCGGCGCCTCGCTCCATCGCGACGGCTTGAGCACGACCTATTTGGCGGGCTGCGCGGGATCCTGCGGCGGCGCCGCCGCGTCGGCGTCTCCGGTCGGCGGGGTCGGCACGGCGGCCGAGGGGTCAACGGGCGGGGTGATGTCGCCGCCGCAATTCAGCGAGAAAACTGCTACGAACGCCACAGCGAGGTACGCGATTTTCATTTCGTCTCCTGATCGTCGCCCTGGAAAGGGCGGCGCGCACGATGCATAACGTGTGCCACCAATGAGGCTCACGGTACGACTCGTCGTTTGGTTCTTTTTATGCGTCGTCTTTGCCGTCGGGATCAACGGATATTTGGCGGTGCGTAGCGAGCTCGAACGATTCGAGTCCGACGCCGCCGCCCGCCACGTCGTGATCGGCCTCGTGCTTCGCGCGGCATTTGCCGAGGTGATGGACACCGACGGCGAGGCCCGCGCGGTCTCGGTGCTCGACTACACCGACAAGCACATTCGGCTCGTCGACATCCGCTGGGTGCACCTCGAAGTGGACGCCCCCGAGGATCGGAAGCCGAACGCCCCCCTCGCCAAGCTCGCGCCGCTCCGCGCCGATCAGGAGGTGCACGACAAGGCCGACGGAAAGCTCTTCTCGTATGTCCCCGTGCACATCGAGGGTCGCCCCCTCTCGGCCCTCGAGCTGTCGGCGTCGCTCGACGGAGAGCGAACGGTCGTGCGCGACGCGATCCTGCGCGAGGTGCGCGCCGTCGCCACCGTGGCGATCGCCGTCGGCATCGCGGCGGCCCTGCTCGGGATCTTCCTCGTCGGGCGTCCGATGCGACGGATCGTGGAGCACGCGCGGCGCATCGGAAAGGGCGATCTCTCGCCGATGCCCGCCTCTCCGCGCCGCGACGAGATCTCCGAGCTCGGACGCGAAATGAACGCGATGTGCGCGCAGCTCGCCGACGCTCAGGAAGCGAAGCTCGTCGCCCTCGATCAGCTCCGCCGGGCCGAGCGCCTCAGCACCGTCGGCAAGCTGGCCTCCGGCCTCGCTCACGAGCTGGGTACCCCCCTCAACGTCATCACGCTGAGGGCGAAAGCCATCGCCCAGGGCCGCGCCGCCGGGCCGGGCGCCCAGGAGGCCGCCAAGAGCATCGGCGAGCAGACCTCCAAGATGACCAACCTCGTTCGCCAACTGCTCGATTTTGCACGAAGAAAGGCGCCTCATCGCGACGTCGTCAACGTCGAGGAGCTCGCCAAGCGAACGGCCGATCTCGTCGAGACCGTCGCCGCCAAGTCGAAGGTGCGCTTCGACGTGCGGGTCGGCGGCGGCGTTCCGAAAGTGCAGGGCGACGCGAGCCAGCTCGAACAGGTGCTCACGAACCTCTTCGTCAACGCCATCCACGCGATGCCCGGGGGCGGAGCCATCCACGTGGCGACGACCTTGGTGACCAAGACGCCGCCGGCGGATCACGGCGGAAAGAAGGGCTCTTGGATCGAGATCTCGGTCCGAGACGAGGGCAACGGGATCACGGAAGAGACGCTGCCGCACATCTTCGAGCCGTTCTTCACGACGAAAGACGTGGGAGAAGGCACCGGTCTCGGGCTCGCCGTCTGCTATGGCATCGTCCGCGATCACGGGGGGTGGATTGACGTGAAGACCGCGGTCCGCGAAGGCACGACATTCGCCGTCTATCTCCCGAAGGAGCTTTCATGACGCGCGTTCTCTTCGTCGACGACGACCGTGCGATGTGCGAGGCGATGTCGTCCGAGCTCGAGGGCTACGGCCTCCAGGTCGCCTGGCGCTGCGCGGCCGACGAGGCCTTCGAGCTCATGACGCACGAGGAGTTCGACGTCGTCATCACCGACCTCAACATGCGAGGAATGAACGGGATCGACCTCTGCCGCCGCGTGGCGGAGAACCGGCGCGACGTGCCGGTGATCGTCGTCACCGCGTTCGGCTCGCTCGAGACCGCGATCGCCACCATCCGCGCGGGCGCGTTCGACTTCATCACCAAGCCGTTCGACATCGAGGACATCCTCGTCGCCGTCGAGCGCGCGGTGCGGGACCGATCGCTGCGGGAAGAAGTGCGGCGCCTGCAGACGGCGCTCGAGCGCCCCGCGGAAGACGCCGAGCTCGTCGGCAGCAGCTCGGTGATGCGGACCGTCCACGATCTCATCGCGCGCGTCGCCTCCTCCGACGTGGGCGTCCTCGTGACGGGCGAGAGCGGAACGGGCAAGGAGCTCGTGGCGCGCGCCATTCACCGCCGCGGGCCCACGCCCGCCGGCCCGTTCGTCGCGGTCAACTGCGCCGCGATCCCCGAGGCGCTGCTCGAGAGCGAGCTGTTCGGACACGCGAAAGGCGCCTTCACCGACGCCAAGCTCTCGCGGCGCGGCCTCTTCGCCGAGGCGCACGGCGGCACCCTCTTCCTCGACGAAATCGGCGAAATGCCGCTGGGAATGCAGGTGAAGCTCCTTCGCGCGCTCGACGAAAAGAGCGTGCGCCCGATCGGCGGCAACGTGGCCGTTCCGTTCGAAGCGCGCCTCGTCGCCGCGACCAACAAGAACCTCGAAGCCGCGGTCGAAGAGAAGACGTTCCGCGAAGACCTGTACTACCGCATCCACGTCGTCCACATCGAGGTGCCGCCGCTGCGCGCGCGCGGCGGCGACATCCTGGAGCTCGCGCAGTACTTTCTCCGCCGCTCGGCCGACCGACAGCGCAAGCCCGTCACGGGCATCTCGTCCGCAGTCGCCGAGCGATTCCTCGCCTACACCTGGCCGGGGAACGTGCGCGAGCTGCTCAACTGCGTCGAGCGCGCCGTCGCGCTCGCGCGCTTCGAAGAGATCAGCGTCGACGATCTGCCCGATCGCATCCGCGCGTACAAACACACGCCTCTCGTCGTCGCGGCCGACGCCGACGAGCTCGTTCCGCTCGACGAGCTCGAACGACGCTACGTCGCGCGCGTGCTCGACGCCGTCGGAGGGAACAAGAGCAGCGCCGCGCGCGTCCTCGGGCTCGACCGTACGACGCTCTATCGCATGCTCGACCGCTTCGGTTTACGCTGACCGCACGCGAAAAATCCCTGTCACTGGTCACTACACGCGTCGCGACCTGTAACGATTCACCACATACGCGCCGCCGCGTGCCGAAGAAAGATCCGTTGTGAAGCAAGCGCGCCACCGCCCATCCTCGGGCGCTGGTGGTCCGCGCGTTGCTACGGCTCGCCCTCGTGCATCGGGTCGCATCCCCGCCTCCTGCACTCCCGACGTCCTCGGCGCTTCGGAGTCGCCTATCCCCCAGGCGGCTCTTGCTCGCCGAGGACGATCGGGATCTTCGCGAGCTGCTCTCGGGCGTGCTGCGATCCGACGGCGCGTCGGTGGTCGCGGTCACGAACGGACGCGAAGCGCTCGAAGAAATCCAGCGCGAGGGGAGCGACTTCGACGCGGTCGTCCTCGACAACCGGATGCCCGTCATGACGGGCCTCGAGGTCCTTCGCGCCGCGCGGAGCGCGGGCTCGACCGTGCCCGTCGTCCTCATCACGAGCTTCCTCGACCACGAGCTCGTCGATCGCGCGATCGCCCTCGGGGTCGCGACCGTCATCGACAAGCCGTTCGACGCGGAGCAGCTGCGCGAGGTCATCGCCAAGCTCGCGTGCCCGGCGTGATCCGGGTCAAGAGCAGAGGGCACACGCTCGTCGTCAACCTCGCCAGGTCCACGGCCAGGCGGGATCGCGGCTCAGTGCAGCGGCCGACGCTTCGCCATCAAGTGGAGGAGCGAGGGCAAGAAGAGCAGGGCGCCGAACAGGCACGCGACCTCGCCCACCATCGCGAGGCGCCCGAACGACTGGAGCGCCTGGTTGTCGGCGAGGATGAGTGAGCCGTAGCCGATGGTCGTCGTGTAGCTGCAGAGCACGACGGCTCCGAGGTGCAGCTTCACCGCCTGCGTGACGTCGCCGCCGAGCAGGCGCGAGCGATCGTAGATGTTGAACGGATACTCCGATCCGATGCCGAACGTGATCGGCAGCGCGATGAAGTTCAAGAAGTTGAGCTTCTCGCCCGACGCGTTCGCGATGCCGAGCATCCACACGACGCCGAGGATGAGCGCGAGGAGGACGGCGACCGTCCCGCGCCGATTGCTCGTCGCCAACATCACGACGACCGCGACCGCGGCGAACGACGCGAACGTCGCGATCGGTCCGTCGCGCTCCATGGAGCGGATCATCTCGGCGAAGATCGTCGAGCGGCTCGCCGTCTGGACGACCGTGCCGTCGTCGAGCTGCACGTTGTCGGTCGTCTTCGCGATCCGGAGCAGGTTGTGTCCGTCGGAGAGCGAGATCTCCTTGTACTTGACGTAGAGCACCGTCCCGACGGTGCCGTCGCGCTCCTCGAAGCGCCGGCGGAGGAGGCCGGGCACGTCTTCCGCCGTCAAGACGCGCAGACGGTCGGGCGGCCGGATCTCCTCGACGCGCTTGCGCTCGTCGTCGTCGAGATCGTGCATCACGCGCGGCGTGAGGCGCTCGCGGATGCGCTCGAGGACGGCGAGCTTGTCTTTCTGCTCCTGGGCCGTGCCCGGCAGCAGATCCGCGATCGTCGAGATCTCGGCGATGAGCGTGCCCTCGCGATCGGCGGCGTCGTTGGCGAGGATCTTCGCCTTGAGCGCGGGGACCTGATCGGCGCGATCGGCGAGCATGAGCGCGCCCGCCATGTTCATCTTGCCGCCGAACACCTGCTCGGCCTTGTTGGACCACTCCCCTGCTCCGCCGTGCTTCGAGGCGCGAGAGCCGAGCTTGGAGAAGTTGTACTCCCAGGGGTCCTTGAGGAACGTGGGCAGCCGCCAGACGGCGAACACCGTGAGCACGACGGCGATGCCGACGAAGATCTTCGGGTTCCGCTCGGTGAGGTTGCCCACGAAGCGCGAGATCGATCCTCGGCTGCCGTCGCCCTCGAGCACCGGAGGCGGCTGGCGGAACCCCGGCGGCAGGCGCTCTTGGAGCGCCTCGAGCAAGACGATCATCGCCGGCATGACGGGGATCATCGCGATCCACACGAGGAGCATCCCGACGAAGCCGATGGTGCCGAACTGGCTGAAGCCGCGGAACCGCGTGATCGTGAGCGAGCCGTACGCGATCGAGGCGACGCTCGCGCCGACGAGCTCGGCGCGGAAGGCGTTGAAGACGGCCTCTCGGCGCGCCACGTCGGGCACCATGCCGCGAGCCCGGAACTCGCGGTAGCGAGAGTAGAGGACGATCGGGTAGTTGACGCCGTTGCCGAGGATGATCGCGCCGAGGAAGGCGCCCGACGTGTTGACGAAGCCGTAGCGATAGGTCGCGAAGGCGTAGGCGCAGCCGATGCCGAAGAGCGGCGGGAACCCGACGAGCGGGATCGACCACATCGATCGATAGAAGTAGGCGATGCCGCCGAGGATGAGCACCATCGCGACGCCCGTCGCGATCGCCGCTTCACCGAGCAGCGACTCCTTCTCCGCCACCGCGTTGGGGATGTCGCCGGCGTAGCCGACCTTCATCGCGGCGTGGAACTTCGCGGGATCCGTCCGCGCGACGTGATCTTTGACGCGCGCGAGGAGCGCGTCGCCGCCTGCGTCGCCGGTGCCGTTCGTGTTCGACACGATGCGGAGGCCGAGCATCGTTCCGTCAGGGGCGGCGAAGTACCCCGTCGGAAAGTCGTCGTGCTTCTTCGAGCGCGCGTCCCACTTCTCGCGGTGCTCGTCGAGACCGAGCGCGGACTTCTTCTTCTCCTTCTTCGGCGGCGCCGCGGCGTTCGGCGCCGGGCTCTCGCCTGGCTCGCCCGGCGCGGCGCTCGGAGACGGGCTCGGCGCCGGAGGCGGCTCGTCGGGCGCCTCGAGATCTTCGACGAGGCCGCTGCGGATCGCGATCTGGTTGTCGAGCGTGTGATCGGCGTCCTCGAGCTCGGGGAGATCGGCGTAGAGCCACTTGTTGTCTTCGAAGAACTGTCGAACGTCTTTCGTTCCGCGCTCGATGATGCCGACGAGATCGGGCCCGCACTTCTTGCGGCACGCGTCGTCGGCGCACGCGGCGACGCACGCCTTGCGCGTGGCTTCCTCTCGTTCGAGGTCGTCGGCGAGCGCGTCGATGAAGCGCTCGTTCGCGGCGCGCTCCGGAGACTCCGCGATCACGACGAGCGTGGCGCCTCCGCCGACGCGGCCGAGCTGATGCTCGAACGCCTTGAATCCCGGGCTGTCTCGCGGCAAGAGCTCGAGAAAGTCGGACCGGAGCTCGAGCTTCGTCGCGTACGTCCACGACGCCGCCATGACGGCGAGGGCGATGCCGAGGACGAGAAACGGGTATTGGCCGCCGATGTCGACGAGGCGGCCCACGGCGTGCGTGAAGGCTTCTCCGGCGCGGCGTCGCATCGATCGAAACATGAGGGTCACGTCAGCGCGCTCGAGCTTCGTGGGAGGCGGGCGGCGGGCACCAGGTACGGAACTCTAGGAGGTGGCGCATCGGGTGGCAACGCCGTTACGGCGAGCGCTCGGGAGCGTTGCATATGACCACGCCGCGCGTGCTTGACCGGGAGCGCGTTCGCTGATCCCGACGACCTCCGCTTCGATGCTCATCTCTCGACCCGCACGAAATCGAACCACGTCGCCGCCCAAAAGCTCATCGTCTTTCCGTCGGCGCCGAAGCTCACGCGCTCGGCAGACGCGGCGCCGGGTGCAGCTTCGAATTCCAGGCGCACCTCGAAGTCGCAGCCGCTCGTCATCGCGACCGACGCACGCCCACGTTCGGCGGGATTCGTCGATCGAACGAGACGACTGCCATGCACGTCGCGCAGGTAGGCGAAGTGAAGCTCGTCGTCTTGCGTGTAGATCTCGATGCCGCCGGCACCATGGTCACCACCCCACTCGCCGCTACCAGGCGGTTGCCGTGGACTCTCGCAGAAGAGCCATTTCCCGTTCAAGCGACGTATCACCGCCCGCGAGAGCTCGACATGATCAGAATCGGCCGGGAGCAGTTGGCAGACCTTGTTCGCGTCGACGCAACGAGAACCGTCTGCGCTGCATCGCGCGCGAACACGGGATGCAGAATCCTCGAGCTCGAACCGTGTGCACTCGTGAAGGGGATCGATCGCGCACAATCGTTCGAAAGCACGCCGGGCCGATCCGAGGTTCGCACATGCAGTCTTGCAGTCGCCCGCCGCAGCGATCCCCTCTCGAGCGCGCTCGAAGTCATCGCGTGCAGCGGCAGTCACCGGCTCTCGAGGACCGACTGCAGGGGCGGGACAGCGCCCTGCGCTCGCCGTGGCCGGCGTCCTCGAAGAAGAACCAGGAGCGGTCTCCGCGGCGGGCGTACTCGAAGAAGAAGCGCTCGGCCCTCCCCGACACGCCGACACGGCGATGACGATACTGAGGGCACACCCTGCCCATGAGGCAGCCTCCACTCTCATTGGGTTCACGCCAATAGCACGTTCGAGGATCGAGGCGGGCGTCGGGCGACGCCCACCCGAACGAGCTCGCGATGAGCTGGGCACGGCGACCGTCTGATCGCTCATGGATACGCGGGGGACCGCGCGCGCACGGCGCCGGCTTCGCGCTCGATCGCCGCTCGGTCGAGCGCGCCGGTGCCGGCGAACACGATCTCCATCGTGCGCGCGTCGACCATGATCACCGCGGGCAGCGCGGCGAGGTCGAAGGCTCGAGCGAAGCCTGCGACTCCGGCGGGATCGAGGAGCGCCCACGAGGCGCCTCGCGTCGAACGCCACCGATCGAGATCCGCGTCGGTCGACGGCGTGCCCGCTGGGGTGCCGTGGACGAGGACGCCGACGATCGCGACGCGAGGCGGCGGCGCCGCTTCGAGCTCGTCGAGCATCTGCGCGGAGAGGCCCTCCCAGAGTCCGCCCACCACGAAGACGGCGAGATCGTGACGCGCGCCGTCGGGATCGTAGACGACGTCGATCGACACGGGCTGCATCGTGCGCGAGCCTGGCGCGTAACCTCGAAGCGAGAGGTCGGGGATGATCTGGCCCCGTCGCGCGCCGATGCGGGGCTGCCAGCCGAGGTTCTCCGTCGGATACGCGGGCGCGGCGTCGACGCCGCCGTCCGAGGAGGATCCCGACTGCGCCGCCCCGTCGCCCGGAGGTGACGAGGAGCAACCGAGGACGAAGGCCGCGAGGACGAAGGCCGCGAGGACAAGACGACGAACGTAACGAGCGTGCATGGTCTCGCGGTAGTCGCCGGATGACCGCGCGTGTGAAGGGCCTCGATTCTTTTTTCTCGGGGTCGCGCGCGGCGGTCACTTCTCGAGGCGCCACACCTCGCCGCCGCCGGCGCCGGTCGACCAGAACAGCGAGCTCGAATTCTGCGCGAGCGACGAGAGCTGCTTGTTCGCGTGCGCGACGATCGTCGCCGCGCCGCCGCTCTTCGGGAGGCGGCGAATCGGCCAAGGCTCGTAATAGTCGCCGACGTAGACGTGGGTCGCGTCGACGACGATCCACGACGGACCGTGCATCCCACCCGCGAGCACCGTGAGCGCCGTCCCGTTGACGAGGACGCGGCTCACGTGGTTGTCGAACACCGACGCGAAGTAGAGGTAGCCGTTGTCGTGCGTGAGGTTCACCGGCGCGCGGCCGCCGTCGACGGGGCCGAGGTCGAGGAGCACCCGCCCACCGTCGCCGACGAATTCCGCGACGTGGATCGCGGGCGGCGCGTACGTGTGGGTCCAGTAGGCCGCTTTGTCGTCGACGGTGACGCCGGTGCTCGAGACCGTGTTCGCCCCGCCGAGCACGCGGTAACCGCTCCCGTCGGTGCGAGCGCGCGCGCAGCTCTCCGTCGGATCCGTCTGGACCCAGTAGGCATACCCACCCTTCAGAGCGAGCCCGTCGAGGTTCCGCAGCCCCGGCGAAAGCGTGATGCGATCGACGGCGCCCGCGCCGCAGCCCGCGAGCGGGCACGAGTAGACGTGCCCGTCGGGGTTGCCGCTCCCGTACTTCCCTTGCGCGCCGATGACGAGCTTGCTGCCGTCGATGGCGAGGAACATCGGGTTGTCGAGATCCGTCGCCACGACGGTCGCCGACGCCGCGCAGCCGCCGGCGATCGGACAGCGCACGACCGTGCCGTCCATGTTGTACGTCCCACCGGTGCTCGTCCCGTAGGTCGAGAAGTAGACGTCGGCTTCGTTGGCGGCGACGGCGAGGACGTGGCCATAGCCGGTCGCGACGAGGACCGGGGGCCCCGCCTCCTTCGCCGCGTCGGAGCCGGCATCGGAGAGCGCATCGTCCGTGGCGTCGACGGCGCCGGCGTCCGTCGACGAAGCGCCGTCCACCTGCGCTCCGTCCACGGGCGTGTCGTCGAGCGACGCGTCGAGGTCCGCTCCGACGGGCGGCGTGTCTTCCGACGCGGCGATGCACGCGGCGACGGAGCCCATCGAAGAGACGACGAGGAGCACGATTCGCGCGCGGCTCATGGATCGAGAGTAGAGGACGCCCGTCACCGCGCAAGACGGACGGCCGTAGAAGCCTCCGCGCGAGGCGTCCGCTCGACGTCGCAGCGGCGCGCGCTACACTGATCGGCCGCGATGGAGCATCGACGATGGCGATGACGCCGCCGGCGCGTGACACCTTCTGTTCGTTTTGTGGCACGGCCTACCGCGACGCGACGCGCTATCCGCGCACGTGCGAGGGCTGCAAGACGCAGGTGTGGGCCAACCCGATCCCCGTATCGGTGGTGCTCGTCCCCGTCGTGCACGAACGACGCACGGGCCTGCTCGTCGTGCGACGCGCGATCGAGCCGCGCAAGAGCAAGCTCGCGCTCGTCGGCGGGTTCCTCGAGGATCACGAGACCTGGCAAGAGGGCGGCGCGCGCGAGATCCGAGAAGAGACGGGCGTCGTCGTCGACGCGTCGAAGCTCACGAGCTTCTGGTTCACGTCGACCGCGCCGCGCCCGAACCGCGTGCTCCTCTTCTCGGTCGCGGCGCCCGTCGACGGGAGCACACTCGGGACGTACGCGCCGAACGCGGAGACGTCGGAGCGCGGCCTCGTCTTCGGCCCGGACGGGCTCGACGACGTCTTCGCGTTTCCGCTCCACGTCGAAGCCGCGCGTCGCTGGTTCGCGCGAGAGGGCGTGGTGGGCGAGCACCGCTACGTCATCGCCTAGCACGGAGCGCGACCTGATCGAGGTGCGCGCGTTGCATCGCGGCCGCAGCATGAGCGCCGACCTGATCATGCCCGCGCGCGTCGTGAGGGACTACCTCTCGAGCTCGCTCGTCTGGCGAGACTTCATCGCTCGAGGCGGCTTCGTCGACGGCGACATCGTCGTCGCCGATCCCTTCAAGGCAGGCACGACGTGGACGCAGCGCATCGTGCAACAGCTGCTCGACGACGGCGAAGAGCGCGAGCAAGCGCTCGCCGACGCCTCGCCGTGGCTCGATTCGAGCTGGGGCGATCACGAGCGCATGCTCGCGACGCTGGAGGAGCAAGCGCGTCGCGGAGTGCGACGTGTGATCAAATCGCACGTCCCGGCGGACGCTCTGCCGATGGACGCTCGCGCGCGCTATCTCTTCGTCGGAAGGAACGGCAAGGAAATCGGGCTCAGCTTCCACGACTACCTCGAGCACTTCTCCGCCGACACGATGGCGACGATCAACCGGATCCACACGGCGTGGTCCGGGAGCGCATCGCCGCTCGTCATCCCCCACGACGCTCGCGAGTTCTTCGATCGCTGGCTCGAGACCGAAGGCCTCGGCTGCTGCGACCTGTTCGACGTGGTGCGCTCTTGGTGGCAGCAACGGAGCGCGCCGAACGTCTTGCTCGTGCACTACGCCGCGCTCAAAGACGACCTCGGCGGGCAGATCGCGCGGATCGCGCGCTTCCTCGGCCTCGACCCCGCCGCGCTACGGATGGACACGATCGTCGAGCACTGCTCCTACGGCTACATGAGCCGCCGGCCGGAGCGGATGGTGCCCTTCGGCGGCCGACACATGTCCGATCCGAGCGCGTTCTTCCAGAAGGGACCGCGCCGCGACTTCCGCGCCGAGCTCACCGCCGCGCAGATCGCGCGCTTCGATCGCGCGGCCGTGAACGCGCTCGGCGGAGAGTGTGCCCGCTGGCTCGAGACAGGGCGCGCCCCGCTCGAGAGCGCCACGTCCGCGGGGTTCGTCGTGTGGTTCACCGGGCTCTCGGGCTCGGGCAAGTCGACGCTCGCCTCCATGCTCGCCGCCGAGCTCACGCGACGCGGCGTGCACGTCGAGTCGCTCGACGGCGACGTCGTGCGGACCTACCTCTCCAAGGGCCTCGGCTTCTCGCGCGAGGATCGCGACACGAACATCCGGCGGATCGGGTTCGTCGCCAAGCTCGTCGCCCGATCGGGAGGGTGCGCGATCACCGCAGCCATCAGCCCCTACCGCGAGATCCGCGACGAACAACGGCGGACCATCGGTCGCTTCTGCGAGGTCTACTGCGACTGCTCGCTCGACGTCTTGAAGCGCCGAGACGTGAAGGGGCTCTACGCGCGCGCCGCGCGCGGCGAGATCAAGGGCTTCACGGGGATCGACGATCCCTACGAGGCGCCGATCGCGCCGGAGGTCGTCGTTCACACCGATCGCGAGTCGCCTCCAGAGAGCCTCGCCGCGATCGTCGCGAAGCTCGAGGCGCTCGGTTACCTCCCGCGCGGCGCCGGTCCGATCGCGCCGAATCGACGCGGCCTCCCCTCGCCTCACGGCGGCGAGCTCGTCGATCGGTTCGTTCGCGGCGAGGCGCGCGAGCGGCTCCTCGAGCGAGCGACGCGCCTTCCTCGGCTCAGGCTCGACGATCGCGCGGCGAGCGATCTGGAGCTGCTCGGCACCGGCGCATACTCGCCGCTCCGGGGCTTCATGACGCGACACGATTACCTCCGCGTCGTCCGTGAGCGCCGCCTCGAGAGCGGCCTCGTGTGGTCGATCCCCATCACCCTCGCGGTGTCGGTCGAGCGAGCCGAAGCCCTGACGTTCGGCGGCGAGGTCGCGCTGGAGTCTCCGGACGGTCGCGTCGTCGGCGTGCTCGAGCTCGCCGATCGCTGGATCCCCGACAAGGAGCTCGAGGCGCGGGAGGTCTACCGCACGACCGAGGAGGCTCACCCGGGCGTCGCGTACTTGAGGGCGTCCGGCGACGTGTACCTCGGAGGCGAGGTGTGGCTCGTCGATCGTCCCCTCGTTCCGCGCTTCCCCGACTATCCCGCCGATCCTGCGGCGACGCGCGCGATCTTCGAGTCGCGAGGGTGGCGCCGCGTCGTGGCCTTCCAGACGCGCAACCCGCTCCATCGAGCCCACGAGTACATCACCAAGTGCGCGCTCGAGATCATGGACGGCCTCCTCCTTCATCCGATCGTCGGCGCGACGAAGAGCGACGACGTTCCGCCCGAGGTCCGCATGCGCTGCTACGAGGTGCTCCTCGAGCGGTACTACCCCGCCGAACGCGTGGTGCTCGCGGTGAACCCGGCCGCCATGCGCTACGCCGGGCCACGCGAGGCGATCTTCCACGCGCTCGTTCGGAAGAACTACGGCTGCTCGCACTTCATCGTCGGACGCGATCACGCGGGCGTCGGCCGCTACTACGGGAGGTACGACGCGCAGCGAGCATTCGACGACTTCTCTCCGGGCGAGCTCGGCATCGAGCCTCTCGCGTTCGACGACGCCTTCTGGTCGACCGTCGTAGGCGGCATGGCGACCGACAAGACGGCGCCGGGCGACGCGTCGACGCGCCTCGTGCTCTCGGGGACGGAGGTGCGCGCGCTGCTGCGCGACGGGAAGCTGCCTCCGCCCGAGCTGAGCCGGCCGGAGGTCGCGGCGATCCTCCTCGAGGCGACGCGACGCCGATGAGCGGCGCTCAGTTCGCGCTCGCGCGCGCCGCGATCTTCTCCGCGAGCAACGCCTCGAGATCCGCGTCGCTCCGAACGATCGTCGACCGGACCACGACGGCGCGGCCCTCGCGCTCGCTCGGCTTCGGCTCTCTGAGCACGAGCGACTGTTTGTCGGCGACGATCACGGTCGTCGTCATCGGCTCCGCGCCTTCGAGCACGAGGGAGAGCTCGAGCCGCACGTGCGTCGGGTCGACGACGCGCGCGCGGACGTCGAGCACCGTCGGCGGAATCGAGAGGTGCGACGGGACGTCATCGCGCACGAGCATGTGCACGCTCGTCGTCGGCGCGGCGCCGTCGAGCGTCGCGGCCTCGACGAAGATGCGGTCTCCCTGCGGCGCCGCGACGGGCTCGCCGGACGGCGAGGCGCTCGGCGTCGCGGCGCTGCAGCCCAGCGCCACCGACAACCCGACGACGAGGAACGCGTTCTTCATGCTCCGTCGTCATCGTACACGCGCGATCGATCCAGAGACGTGAACGACGACGCGTCGTACGATCACCCACATCTTGACTTCGCCATTGCCGTGCGATCGGAGTCGTTTCGCGGAGATCGCCCGTCGAGGGCCCTCTCCTCTTATTAGCTCGTTGTTCGCCTATCGAGCCTGCACGCCGACGCCAGCCTCGCTCATCACCTCCGGCGACGCGGGCGACGCCGACCGAAGCTCCGCGTTCGGCGTGTGCATCGGCCAGTCGATGTACGTCCGCCGCCGCGCCTCCGAGGGCGTCTCGGAGCCCTCTGCGTAGGGAAAGGACCGCGACGAGACCGGGGGAAAGGTGTCCATGCCCTCCGCTACGCACGTCGCGCGCCATGGCGGATCGCCCCGCCACGTTCGCCAACGTCGCGATCTCTCGACGAGAGCCGTGAGTCATCGATGACACCGAAGGTCGTTTCGACCGGGTCTCCTTCGACCCGTGCACGACCCGTGCGAACGCCGGTCCTCACTCCGTCGTTCGCCCGTCGAACGTCTCGTCGTCGCGCTCGGCCTCCGCGCGCGTGCGGTGGACGACGCCGTCGCGATGCTTCGGCGGCGCGTAGAGCGTATAGAGCTGGAGAGGTTTTCCTTCATCGGCCACGACGTCGTGGAGCGCTCCGGCCGGAACCACCACGGCGCTGCCGGGGCCGACCGCGCGCCGCGATCCGTCGATCTCCACGCGTCCGGTGCCGGACTCGATGCGAAAGAATTGATCGACGCCGTGCGTCTCGGCGCCGATGTGCTCGCCGGGCGGGATGCTCATCAAGACGAGCTGCATGCTCGGCGCCGTGTAGACGACCCGCCGAAAGTCGGTGTTTCTCTCGGTGAGCTGCTCGATGTTTCCGACGAAGCCGTTCTTGAGCACGCCTCGCGTCCCGGCAGCTCGTTCGTGCCCTGCCGCGGACGTGATCGCTCCAGTCGTGCTCACGCCCGCGCGGCCGTTGTCGTCGAGCCGCGCGTAGCACGCCGATCCGAGCAGGGTCGCCATCACCGCGAAGAGCTTCCAGCGCGAAGGGCTCATGAGATTGTCCTCCCCCCACCACGCTGCAATCGGAGGACCAGACGAACCTCTGCGCCGGCGAGCGGCGCGTCCATACGCCCTAGGGCGTATGGACGCGACTGTGTCGATCGGTATATTTCGTCGATTCGATGGGCCGCGACTCGTTACGCACCTTCATCGTCGCGTCGGCGGCGCTCGTGAGCGCGGCGTTCGCGCGACCCGCGCAGGCCGTGGAGATCGGTCCGAGCGGAGCGCCCGGCTCGGTCGACATTCACGGCTTCGTCAGCCAAGGCGCGATCCTCTCGACGGGCAACAACTACCTCGCGAAGTCGAAGCGGGGCAGCTTCGAGCTCACGGAGGTCGGGATCAACTTCACGGTGCCGCTCACCGACCGCCTGCGGGCCGGCTTGCAGCTCTTCTCTCGCGATCTCGGGCCCATCGGCAACTACGTTCCGCGCGCGGACTGGTTCTACCTCGACTACCGCTTCGCCGATTGGCTCGGCTTCCGCGCGGGACGGGTCAAGCTGCCCTTCGGGCTCTACAACGACAGCAGCGACGCAGACTCGGCGCGCGTGCCGATCCTGCTGCCGCAATCGACGTATCCGATCCAGAACCGAGACTTCCTCCTCGCGCAGACCGGCTTCGAGATCTACGGGCGCCTCGACCTTCGCGCAGCCGGCGCGCTCGAGTACCGCCACTACGTCGGCACCATCTTCCTCGACACGAGCTCGCAGACGAGCCTCACGACGCGCGTCGAGGAGATCGACATTCCGTACGTCGCCGGCGAGCGGCTCGTGTGGGAGACGCCGATCGAAGGGCTCCGCGCCGCGGGGAGCCTCCAGGCGCTTCGCCTCGACGCGAGGTTCCTCCACGAGGGCAAGCCCGTCGACTTCGAGCTCCCCGTCGTTTTGTGGACGGGCTCGCTCGAATACGCGGCGCACGATCTCCTCGTGGCCGCCGAGTACGGGCGTTGGTACGGGCGTTATCGCAGCTCCGATCCCGCGCTCCTCCCGACCGGTGAGACGACGAACGAGCGCGCCTACCTCATGACCTCGTATCGCGTCGCGCCGTGGTTCGTGCCGGGCGCGTACTACTCGCTCTTCTTCCCCGACACCCGCCGTCGCGAAGGTCGCGCGAACGTGCAGCACGACATCGCGGCGACGCTCCGCTTCGACCTCAACGCCCACTGGCTCTTGAAGCTGGAAGGGCACTTCATGAGCGGAACGGCGGGTCTCTCGTCGGCGCTCAACTCCAATCGACCGCTCGGGGAGCTCGAGCCGAACTGGGGCGTCTTCCTGGCGAAGACGACCGTCTACTTCTGAGGCCGCGTGCGATCGCTCATGCGCACAGGACTCAGCTGGCTCGTCGCGCTCGTCGCGATCGTGCTCGTCGTTCGGGCGACGGCGCCGATCGCGTTCGCGGCGCCGCCGCCGTATGTCGTGATCGTCAACGCGAAGAACCCCGGAGGTCGGCTCTCGCGCAAGTTCGTGACCGACGCGATGCTGAAGAAGACGACGCGTTGGCCCGACGGCAGGGTCGTCAAGCCCGTCGATCTCCCGCCCGACTCTCCGGTGCGTCGCACGTTCACCCAGGAAGTCTTGAAGCGCTCGGTCGAGGCGGTGCGCGCGTATTGGCAGCAGATCGTCTTCGCCGGACGCGACGTGCCTCCCCCCGAGCTCGGCACCGACGCCGACGTCGTCAAGTTCGTGAGCACGCACGAAGGCGCGCTCGGCTACGTCTCGGCAACCCAAGCGCTCGACGGCGCCAAAGCCGTCGTCGTGGAGTGAGCGCGTCGTGCGGCTGACGCTCCGCTCCAAGCTGTTCGCGATCGTCGGTACCGCCGCGATCGCGTTCCTCGTGCTCTTGGTCGCGAGCGCAGTCATCTCCTCGCGCGTCGCCGCGCAGCTCGCCTCGGTGCAGGAGCGCCATCTCCCTCGCGTCGGCCTCCAGCCGAAGCTCGAGGCAGACTTCGAGCAGCTGAGCAGAGCCTTCCAAGACGCCGTCGCCGCCCACGACGCCGACGCGCTCGAGCAGACGAAGGCGCTCCGCGACAGGCTCTACGCGGATCTTCGCGGAGGAGCGCCGTCGGTCGACGCTGCGGCGATCGCGCACGTTCACGTGACGCTCGACGCCTACTTCAGCGCCGCCCACGAAGTCGCGCGCCGCATGCTCCTCGGCGAGACCGGCGAAGACGTCGTCGACGCGATGGCGCGCATGCAGGCCAAACGAGCAGACGCGCTCGCGGCGATCCGCGAGGCGAGCGCGGTCGATCGGGCCGAGCTCGCGCGAGCGTTCGACGACGCGCAGCGCGCGCAGGCCGCAGGCGCGCGGCTGCGGCTCGCGGTGAGCATCACGTGCCTGGCGGTCGTGATCCTCCTCTCCCTGCGTTTGAGCCGTGGCACGCTGCGCTCGCTCGAGGCGCTGACCGCGGGCTTCCATCGCGTGGGTCGCGGGCAGTTCGATCAGGAGATCCGCGTCGAGACGCGCGACGAGCTCGCCGATCTCGGCGAGCACGCGAACGCGATGGCGAAGAGCCTCGCGCAGTTGACGAGAGATCGCGAGCGCGCGGAGCGCGTGAAGGTCGGCCACGCCGGCCTCGCCGCCGAGCTCCGGGGGAAGCTCGAGCCCGGAGAGGTCGCAGAGAGGGCGGTGGCGCACGTCGCCGTCGACCTCGGCGCGGTGTGCGGCGCGATCTACTGGCTCGAGAACGACACGACGTTGGAGCTCGCGGGCCACTATGCGTGCGCCGAGGGCGCCGTGAGGTCGTTCGAGAAGGGCAGCGGCCTCGTCGGCCAAGCTGCGCTCTCCTCGACCCTCACCGTCGTGAGCGAGCCGCCGCCCGACTACCTGCGGGTGAAGTCGGGCGTCGGCGAAGGTGCGCCGCGCGCGATCGTGCTCGCCCCTCTGCGCCGCGGCGAGCGCACGCACGGCGTCCTCGAGCTCGCGTTCTTCCGACCTTGGGAGAGCGCGGACGCGGAGCTCCTCGTCGGGCTCGCCGAGGAGATCGCGGTCGCGATGGAGATGGCGCGCTCGGCGGCGGCGACGAGTCGACTCTTGGCGCAGAGCCAAGCCCTCGCGAAGCGCCTCGCCACCCAGGAAGAAGAGCTCCGCACGACGAACGAGGAGCTCGAGGTGCAGCAGAACGAGCTTCGCCGAACGAACGTCGACTTGAAGCGTCACACGCACGAGCTCGAAGCGCAGCGCGTCGTGCTCGAAGAGAAGAACGTCGAGCTCGCCGAGGCCCGCGGTCGGCTCGAGCAGAAGGCGGGTGAGCTCGCGCGCGTCAGCGCATACAAGTCCCAGTTCCTCGCGAACATGTCGCACGAGCTGCGAACTCCGCTGAACAGCATGCTCCTCCTTTCGAACCTCCTCGCGGAGAACGAAGGTCGCCACCTCACGGAGAAGCAGGTCGAGTTCGCGCGGACGATCCACGGCGCAGGCACCGATCTCTTGGGGCTGATCAACCAGGTGCTCGACCTCGCCAAGGTCGAAGCGGGAAAGCAAGCCGTGCGGATCTCGGACGTCGCGCTCGCCGGCGTCGTGTCGCACGTCACGAACGTCTTCGGTCCGCTCGCGCGGCGCAAAGACCTCGCGCTCGACGTCGAGATGGAGCCCGGCCTCCCGCCCGCGATCGCGACGGACGGCCAGCGGCTCACGCAGATCTTGAACAACCTCGTCGGCAACGCGATCAAGTTCTCGACGACGGGCGGCGTGCGCCTGCGCATCCGGCGTCCTCGGCCCGACGTTCGCTTCGCGCGCAGCGGGCTCGACCTGGGCTCGACCATCGCCTTCGAGGTCATCGACACCGGCGTGGGCATCGCGCCCGAGCACCAGGAGCGCGTCTTCGCTCCCTTCGAGCAGGTCGACGGGGCGACGGATCGGAGCCACAGCGGCACCGGGCTCGGCCTCAGCATCTCGAAGGAGCTCGCGAGCCTCCTCGGCGGAGAGCTGTCGCTCGAGAGCGCGCCGTCGAAGGGAAGCAAGTTCACGTGCTACCTCCCGCTCTCCGCGAACGCCGCGAGAGGTGCGAGAGGTCGAGACGGATCCAGCGAGCCCGCGAGCGCGCACGACGTCGACGACGATCGAGGCCGTCTCCTCCCCGACGAAGCCTACCTGCTCGTGGTAGAGGACGATCCACACTTCGCCGCGCGCGTCGGCGACGCCATCCACGGCCAGGGCCTCAGGTACCTCGTGGCCACCGACGGAAGGTCCGCGCTCACGAAGGCGCGCGCCCGTCCTCCCGCCGGCGTCGTGCTCGACGTGAAGCTACCCGACATCGACGGCTGGACCGTGATGGAAGAGCTGCGCCGCGACGCGATCCTCCGGAACGTGCCGGTTCACTTCGTCTCGGCGCTCGACGCGGCGGAGCGCGGCCTCGCGATGGGCGCGGTCGGCTATCTCGCGAAGCCTGCGACGCACGCCGAGCTCTCCACGATGGTCCGCTCGCTCGCGCCCACGGCCGAGAGCGGCCCGCCCATCCTCGTGCTCGAGAGACCGAGCGACGACGCGACGACCATCGCCTCGATGCTCGTCGAGCGCCGCATCGGCGCCGTCGAGCGGGCCTCGACCACGGCCGAGGCGCTCGAGGCCATTCGAGGCAAGCGCTTCAGCTGCGTGATCGTCGACGTCGCGCTGCCAGACATGCGAGGCCTCGATCTGCTCGAATCCCTGCGAGAGACGTGCGGCGCCGCGATCCCGCCGATCTGCGTCTACGCGAGCCGTCCGCTCGACAAGGCCGAGATCGCGCGCCTGGAGACGTACGCGGAGGCGATCGTCCTCGAGGGCGGCTCGGCGGGGGAGCGATTGCTCGAGGAGGTGCGCCTCTTCGCGCGCCGCCTGCGCGACGGCGTGAATCCTCGAACCACGCCGCCGCTGGCGCTGCCGGCGAACGTCCGCTTCGACGGCCGCGTCGTCTTGGTCGTCGACGACGACATGCGAACGGTCTACGCGCTCTCGGCGGCGCTGCGCGCGAAGGGCGTCGACGTCGTCGTCGCCGACAACGGGATCGCCGCGCTCGAGACCCTCGCCGCGACCCCGAACGTCGACGCGGTCTTGATGGACATCATGATGCCGGAGATGGACGGCTACGAGGCGATGCGGCGCATCCGCGCGCAGCCGCAGTTCCGCGTGCTGCCGATCATCGCGCTCACGGCGAAAGCGATGAGGGACGATCGCGACAAATGCATCGAGGCCGGCGCCACGGACTACCTGCCGAAGCCCGTCGACGCGGCGAAGCTCCTCGCGCTCCTCCAGCGCGCGCTGCTCTCCGAGCCCGAAGCCGCACGCGAGGTCGCGCATGGGGGCTGAGCGACCGGACGGATGCCTCGACCGGATCGAAGTGCGCCTCCTCCTCGAGGCGATCCACGCGCGCTACGGCTACGATCTCCGCGAGTACGTGCCCGCGTCGATCAGTCGGCGCGTGTCGGCGGCTCTCCTCGCTTCGGGCGCTCAGCACCTCGGGGAGCTGCAGCACCGTGTCCTCCGCGATCCCGATCTCTTCGCGAACGTCCTCGCGGATCTCACCGTTCCCGCGACGGCGATGTTCCGCGATCCGGACTTCTACCGCGCGCTGCGCCAGCGCGTCGTCCCGCTGCTCTCCACCTACCCGAGGCTCAAGATGTGGCACGCGGGCTGCGCGACGGGTGAGGAGGTGTTCTCGAACGCCATCCTGCTCCTCGAAGAGGAGCTCTTCGAGCGAACGACGATCTTCGCGACCGATCTGAGCCGGAGATCGCTCGAGGTCGCGAAGCAAGGCCTCTACGACGACGACCGCATCGCGAAGTTCTCCGCCGACTACGCCGCGTCCGGCGGTCGCGCGTCGCTGTCGGCGTACTACACCGCCGCCTACGGTCGCGTCGCGTTTCGCGAGCAGCTCGCGAAGAAGATCTGCTTCTTCCAGCACGATCTCGTCACCGACGACGTGTTCGGCGAGATGAACGTCGTCTTCTGTCGGAACGTCCTCATGTACTTCGACGCGCCCCTTCGCGAGCGCGTGGTCGCGAAGCTCGCCCGTTCGCTCTGCCCGGGCGGCTTTCTGTGCCTCGGCAAAGACGAGCGCCTGCCGGATTCGTCGATGGCGCCGTTCGAGCCGTTCGACGGCGCGCCCGACGCGCTCCCCATCTACCGCTACCAGGGTGACCCGTGAAAGACACCACCCCCAACGTCTTGATCGTCGACGACCTCGAGGCCAACCTCGTGGCGCTCGAGGCGGTGCTCGGCGACATGCCGTGCAGCCTCGTGCGCGCGAAGAGCGGCAACGACGCGCTCAAGCAGCTGCTGAAGCGCGACTACGCCGTCATGCTCCTCGACGTGCAGATGCCGGAGATCGACGGCTTCGAGGTCGCGCGCCTCGCTCGGCAGAACCCGGCGACGCGGGAAGTGCCGATCATCTTCCTCACCGCCTCGCACAGCAGCGAGGACGCCGCCCTGCGCGGATACGGGACCGGCGCCGTCGACGTGCTGTTCAAGCCGCTCAACCCGGAGATCCTCCGGAGCAAGCTCCGCGTGTTCCTCGAGCTCTACGAGGCGCGCCGGAAGCTCGCGCGTGAGGTCGCGGCCCACGAAGACACGCTCGCGGAGCTCGAGGCGTTCAACTACTCGGTGTCGCACGATCTCCGAGCGCCGCTCCGCGCCGTCGGCGGCTTCAGCGACATTCTCCTCGCGGAGTGCGCGAGCCAGCTCGACGAGGACGGGCAAGGCTACGTTCGTCGAATCTCCGCCGCGGCGCGCAACATGGGCGCGCTCATCGACGATCTCTTGCGGCTCTCGCAGATCTCCCGCGCGAGCGTGACGACGTCACGCGTCGACCTCGCCGCGATGGTGAGGGCCATCGTCTCCGAGCTCGCCCGAGCGGAGCCCGCGCGCGTCGTCGACGTCGAGACGAACGAAGCCGTCGTCGACGTCGACGAGCGGCTCATGCGCATCGCGCTCGACAACCTCCTTCGCAACGCGTGGAAGTTCACGCGAACGAAGGAGACCGCCCGCATCGAGCTCCGCGTGCGCGACACTCCCGACGGCCGCGCGTACGGCATCGCCGACGACGGCGTGGGGTTCGATCCCACGTACGCGGCGAAGCTGTTCAAGCCGTTCCAGCGCCTTCACACCGTGGACGAGTTCGAGGGCACGGGCATCGGCCTCGCCATCGTCGACCGGATCATCCGGCACCACGGCGGCCGCATCTGGGCTGAATCGCAGCCCGGCAGCGGAGCGGCGTTCTGGTTCGTGCTCAACGCCTGACGCTCGTCCGAAGACACGTCGCGACACGCGCTCGAGGCATCGGGCGCGCCGGCGTGAAGCGGTGGCCCACTAGACATTGTCCATTCGTGCGCTAGACAGTGTTCAGCAGAGAGGCACGATGACGAACGACGGCGAGGCGGGCGTGAGGTACGTGGACGCGAACGGGCTGCGCTTCGCGTACCTCGGATGGGGCCTCGAGGCGAAGGACGGTCCGCTCGTGCTCGCCGTCCACGGCTTCCCCGACACGCCGCACACGTGGAGCGTCCTCGGACCGGCGCTGGCCGACGCGGGCTTTCGCGTCGTCGCGCCGTTCCTGCGCGGCTATGCGCCGACGCAGATCCCGGAGCGCGACACCTCGATCGAAGATCTCGGGCGCGACGTCCTCGCGCTCGTCGAGGCGCTCGGCGCCGAGCGCGCGCACCTCGTCGGTCACGACTGGGGCGCCGAGGCGGTCTACGCCGCGGCAGGCCTCGCGCCCGCGCGCGTCGAGACGCTCACCGGGATCGCGATCCCGCATCGCGCGCGCCTTCGCTTCACCGCGCGCATGCTCTGGGGGCTGCGTCACGTCGTGGAGCTGTCGCTGCCTGGGGCGGAGGCGCGGTTTCCTTCGAACGACTTCGCGAAGGTCGACGAGCTCATTCGACGATGGTCGCCCACGTGGACGCCGAGCGCGGCCGAGCTCGCGCCGATCAAGGATTGCTTCCGCCGTCCCGGCAGCGTCCACGGCGCGCTCGGCTACTATCGCGCGGCGCGCGTGACCACGCCGCCGTTCATGAAGGAGCCCGTGCGCGCGCCGACGCTCTACGTCGTCGGCGCGGACGATCCCGCGGTGAGCGCGAGAGACTTCGAAGGGACGCGATCGCACTTTCCGGGAGGGCTCACCGTCGCGTCGATCCCCGGCGGGCACTTTTGCCATCGCGAGGCCCCCGACGCCTTGCTCCCGCACCTCGTCGAGCATCTCCGCGCTTCGGCCCGCTAGCCACGAGCGCGCCCAGCGTCGCGCCGACGGTCTCGGCGAGCGCCTTCGGATCCCCCTTCGACGCGAGCGGCCCGTCGAGGCATAGCGCCGCGAGCCCGTGCGCCGTCGACCAGCCGGTGAGGGCGAGCGCGCGCGCGTCGACGCCGGTCGAGAGGCCGGCCGCGTGACAGCGAACGACGACGCCTTGGAGCACGGCGAACGCCTGGGTCGCCGCGCGGTCGATCGACGCGCGATGCTCGCGACCGACGAGCTCCGGCCGGAACATCACGCGGAAGTACGCCGGATGCGCGATCGCGAACGCCACGTAGCGACGTCCACAGGCCTCGAACGCCGCGCGCGGATCCTCGTGCTCTCGCGCCGCCGCCTCGAGCATGCCCGCGAGGATCGCGAGCCCCTCCTCGACGAGCGCGGCGACGATCGAGGACCGATCCTTGAAGTGGTAGTATGGAGCGCCGTGCGTCACCCCGAGGCGCCGCGCGACCTCGCGCATGCTGAGCGCGTCGAGCCCCTTCTTGTCGACGAGCTCGAGGCTCCGATCCAAGATCGCGCGCCGCAGGTCGCGCGTGGGTCGGCTCGCCATCGAGCACGCAGACTACCGCGAGCACGGCTCATCGTCGAATCGGCGCGGCGGTCTCGAGCGCGAGGCGGACGCGAACGCCGAGCTCGGCATCTCGCCGTCGGCCGTCGCGCGCGACGCGCGCAACGCGGTCGCGAAGCTGGGGCTTCGATCACGAACCGAGCTCGCGGCGTCGCTCGCGCCTTTCGCGCCGCTCGGTCCCGACGCGGGTTGATCGCGTCGTCAGTTCGAAGCGGCCCAGACGGCGACGCGGTTACGACCGCCTTCCTTCGCCTCGTAGAGCGCCACGTCGGCCTGGCGCAGCAGATCCGCCGGATCGGCGCCGGCCACCACTTCGATGCTCGCGACGCCGATGCTGAGCGTCACCACCTCGGCGGCGACCGAAGCGCCGTGAGGGATCTCGAGCCCCGAGACGAGCGCGCGCGCGCGCTCGGCGACCGCTCGGGCTCCTGCCGCGTCGGTCGACGGCAGCACGAACGCAAACTCCTCGCCGCCGTAGCGAGCGACGAGGTCGCCGGCTCGGCGCGGCGCTCGGTTCAGCGCGGCCGCCACCTTGCGGAGGCACTCGTCGCCGGCGAGGTGGCCGTAGGAATCGTTGTACGGCTTGAAGCAGTCGACGTCGCACAGCAAGACGGACAGCCACGCGCCCGGCTGCCGCCGGCAGCGCCGCCATTCGCGATCGAGGCACGCGTCGAGCGAGCGGCGGTTCCCGAGGCCGGTCAGGGGATCGATCGCGTTGAGTCGCTCGAGCTCGCGGTTGCTCGCCAGCAGCGCCGCTTCGGCGCGATCGATCTCGAGCTGAAATAGGTACGGGAAGATCCCGGTGAGGAACACGGTCCCGGCGGCGCTGCCGGCGTACATCACTTCCAGCGCGTTCGGGGGAAACCGAAGCGCCGTGCTCCCCGGCGGGAACGCGAAATGACAGACGAGGAAGAGCGCGGTGGCCACCCCGCCGAAGAGGAGCAACATCGGCCAGCGACGGCTGTAGCTCAAGACCCCGACGCCCTGGACCAGATAGAAGAGGTGCACCCCCGCGCCGGTGCTGATGAACGAGGTGACCACGAAGAGCTGCACGTAGACCGTGGACACGACCAGCGTACGAGCCGCGACGTGACGCCCGATGTGGTTGAGGGCGAGGCCCGCGGCGTAGGCCCCCATGAAGAGGAGGTTCGCGAGGATGAGCCAAAGACACGAACGCGGATCGTGAACGAGGTAGAAGATCTGGTACGGGATCGTCACCGCCCCCGCGAGGAGAGCGATCTGGTTCGCGTACTTGATCTGCCGCGCGCGCTCCGGCGGTTCCCCCGTGGTGCCGAAGGACCACAGCTTGGTGATCGGGTTCACGTCCATTTCGACGGCCCGCAGCTATATCACTGCGGCACGATGCGCACGCGCGACATGCGGTCGCGCCGCTGACGGATGTTAAATGGAAAGAGCCACGGGAGGTCGAGGTGCACCCCGACGCCCGTGGCTCCTGGTTTTCATCCGCGGGGCCGACGACCCTCCCGGATGCGGGGCGAGGCGAAGATCTTCGGAGCGTGGCCGCAGCCGGTCACGCCGTTCGATCGCCGTGCTCGTCCCTCAACGTGCGTGGCGGGACGGATCCGCCCGCGCTCTCGCCTGAAACGACATCGAAACTCCTTCGTGGGTTCGCGATGCGTAGCCGTGCGGGGTCTGCGCGCTGCGAAGAGCGCGCGCCTCGTATCTTCACGAGTGACATGGCGGATGAGCTCGCGCCACCCCTCTTTCGCGGTCCGACGAAATCTTGTGAGAGGGAACAACACGACGTCTCCCGTTGTACGCTGAGCGCGATGAAGGCGGTTCTCCTGGCATGCGCGGCCGCGACGCTCGCAGGATGCACCCCGTCGTTCGACGGAGGCCCCGCGTCGGCGTCGAACGCGTGGTCGACCGACACGGAGAAGGCGTGGACCGCGCTCGCGACGTCGCTGCCGGGCAGGTGGACGAGCACGACCGCGAGCAACAAGACGATCACGGTGAGCTACCGTCTCGTCTCGAACGGCTCGGCGCTCGTCGAGACGTTCACGACCGCGAGCGGAAAAGAGACGCTCAGCGTCTATCACAGGAGCGGGCGCGAGCTGATGCTCACGCACTACTGCGCGCAGGGAAACCAGGCGCGCCTGAAGGCCACGGAGGCGCGCGACGATCGCGTCGTGTTCGACTTCCTCGACGCGACGAACGTGAGCGACGAGCAAGGCGTGATGCACCGGCTCTCGTTCGCGCTCCGCGGCGACGGCTTCGATCAGACGAGCGTGTACGCCAAGGCCAAGGGCGAACGAGACTCGACCACGCTCCGCTTCGTGCGCGCCGCGCCCGAGTGACGCTCGCTCATCGCGTGCACCGGTGACGCTCGCACCGAGGTGGCGCCGGCTCGGCGAACCCCTGGCAGCCGCCTTCTTCCATCGACGGCGCGTCTTTGACCGAGGCTCGCGCCGCTTCGGCGAACGCCTCGTTGACGATCAAGGTGTAGCACCAGTCGTTCATCCCTCGAGGTTTCGCGCGATCGAACCGGCCGACGAGCACGCACTCGGAGGCGCTCTCGCAGGCGGTCCACGCGTCGGGGGGCTTCGCGGAGAAGGAACGAGGGTCGATGACCGGCCGGAGCTCCTCGCCCGCCGCCGGATGCGCAGCGCGAAGCGGCGCACCACATGCGAGCAGCGGAGCGATGAGCAGCAGCGACGCTCGCACGATCAGCGCGTCGACAGCACGAGGCCGAGGATGAGGGAGACGACGATCCCGCCTACGACGCAGCCGACGATGATCGTCGTCGTCCGGCGGTCTCGGCTCGTTTGCTGCTGGATCGCCGCGTCGCGGAGCGCGAACACGCCGTGCTTCAGGCGAGCTCGGGCGATCGCGCTCGCGTCGACGTGATCGGAGAGGAGGATCGTCGCCTTGCAGAACGTGCACGGAAGCTGCACGGAGCCGTCCTCGGGGACCGCGTTCTTCGCGCCGCAGCGCGAGCAGGGAACGCCGTCGGCGCAGAGGCGCTTGAAGGCCTCGTTGCCCGCGACCTGGCGCTGCATGTCGAGCGCGAATCGCTCGTCGTCGGAGACGTAGCGGTTCACGGCTTGTACGCGGCCGCAGCCCGTGCAGGTCAGCTCACGGACCTGGAGATCGAGCGGCACGGCGATCGGCGCGGCGCAGTGCTGACAGTTCGCGGCGCGGGCGTCCGTGCTCCCGCCCTCGAAGCGCGGCGCGGTGACCGCCGCCTGCGCGACCGGTACGGTGCCGTCCATGGCCTGACCGAGGTGCCCGATGAGCGCGTCGGCGGAGACGGCGGCCGCGCCCGCGTACGAGGCGGTCGCGAGCTCGGCGCGACAGAACGCGCACGCGAAGACGGGCACGCGCAGATCGTCCGGCATCGGCGTGCTCGCTCCGCATCGATGGCAGCTCACGCCGCGTCCCACGGCGCAAGCCTACCGCAACTGGTCGCTCGTTCGGAGCGGCTCAGCGATAGACCGGACCCGGCGGCGCCGCGGCGTCGAAGTATCGGACTTTGCCGTGCGACTGCGAGATGTCGAGGGCCTGGAAGTCACGCGCGTAGAACTCGGTGAAGCCGCAGCCGGCGCACGTCCATGTCTCGAAGGCTCCGATCATCGAGCGGTCGAACGTGCTGACGCTGAACGTGAACGCGGGGAACGGGTCGACGCCGTTGCTCGAGTCCTGATCGGGGACCTGGAACTCGCCCTGCACGAGGAATTTTCGCGACTGGCACTTGGGGCAGACGTGGGTGCGCTTCATCGGCATGAATGTAATTCGCTCGAGCCGCGGAGGCCCTCGAAAGGCACGCGCGGGCTCCTTGTCGTGGAGACGCGCAGCGCTATCGTTCGTTGACCATGCAAGAGGAGCAGATCTTCGAAGCCTATGGCCCCGAAAGCGGAACGAGCTACCGCCTGAGCCTGGCGCTCGCATCGGCCTTTCCAGGAAAGGCTGTCGTCGCGATCGCCGAGACGTTCGATCTCGAGACATACGCCCGCGCGGGCGGCTGCACGGCGACGCCACGCGCGACGCCGCACGCGCAGATCGAGGCCGGCTGGCGGAGGAATCAGGGGCTCTGGCATTCGGTGGTCAGCGGCGTCTTCGACGTGCGCTGGAAGGAGCACGATCTCGTCGTCGCCCATGCCCGGTGGGTCGAAGGCTACCGGCCGACCACGAGCTGGTTCGTCATCGGTGGCGATCGTGCCGTCGTCGACGACTTCACGAGCGCCACATGCGAATTCTGCAACGAGCCTCGCGAGGCGGTGCTCGCGTTTCGAGGTGGATGCTGGCAGAGAGACGGCGAGATCTACAAGGCGATCCAGGCCGCCTCCTTCGAAGACCTCGTCCTCAGCGGTGACATGGCCCGGGAGATCCGCGACGACTTCGCGAGCTTCCTCGCGGCGAAGGCGGAATACGCGAAGTACCAGGTGCCGTGGAAGCGCGGCGTGCTGTTCGTCGGTCCGCCCGGCAACGGCAAGACCCACTGCCTGCGCGCGACGATCAAGATGCTCGATGTGCCGTGCCTGTACGTTCAGAGTCTCAAGTCGCGCTACGAGACCGACGACGCCAACATCGCCCGCGTCTTCGATCGCGCGCGGGAGGTGACACCCTGCTGCCTCGTGTTCGAAGATCTCGACGCGTTGATCACGGCCGACAACCGTTCGCTCTTCCTCAACCAGCTCGACGGCTTCGCCAATGCATCCGGGATGCTCACCCTCGCGACGACGAACCATCCCGAACGCCTCGATCCCGCGATCCTTGACCGCCCTAGCCGCTTCGATCGGAAGTATCACTTCGCTCTGCCACGAGCCGCCGAACGGGGCAGGTACATCACGCAATGGAGGGAGCGCCTCGATCCGGCGATGCGCATCGAAGACGCGCAGGTCGAGGCCTTGGTGGCGAGCACGGAAGGCTTCTCGTTCGCTTATCTCAAGGAGCTCTTCCTCTCCTCGATGATGCGCTGGATCAAGACGCGTGAAGAATGTGCGATGGCCACGGTCCTCGACTCGCAGCTCCAGACGCTTCGCGAGCAGATGAAGACCGATGCTTCTCCGACGCCGCAGGCGGCGGCGACGGCGGAGCCGCTCTTCGACTTCCCTTGATCACGAATCACGACCGGCAAGAAGGCGCGCCGAACGACGGCCCCCAATCACGTCGGTCGCCGCGCCGACGCGTTCGGCTCCGACTATTTCACCGCGGTGCGAGAGCCGAAGTCGTGGCGTCGATAGCGCCAGAGCCCCAGCACGAGCCAGAAAGCGATCACGGCGCATTGATGGGCGACCGGCCATTGCCACTGCGGATGGGGAAGCCCGTCGAGTCGACCGTACGACAGGTGCGGCCACGGGATGATCGCGTCGATCTCGGGGAAGAGGAGGCTGACGTTGTCGATCCCGGTCACGACCGGGCGAGGAAGCCATCGGGGCAGCCCTCGAATCAGCGCCGGGATCGTCTGCACGGCGAAGGGCACGCCGAGAAAGAGGAGATAAGTCTCGAAGGCCGTGGCCGTGAGGGAGAACGCGAAGACAGCCGCCCCGAGCGCGAGGATGGGAACGAGCAAGCCGACCCACGCCAATGCGACCTCCGACGCCGAGATGGCGCCGGTCGTGATCCCCGGGATCGCAAAGCCCACGTGAACGATCGCCACGACGAGGCCGTCGATGATCGCGAAAGCAAGGAACTGCGCCGCTGCGATCGCCTCGCGCCGCACGCCGCACGAGAGCGCGAACTGCGTGGTGCCATTTCGACGCGACTCGGGCGCGACGACCGCCGCGAGCAGCACGGTCGACACCGGCAGCCACCTGCGAGCTTGCGCAGCGAGCTGTTCGAGGTTCGACGTCGCACGACGAGTCGCCATGTCCCAGCTCGCTCCCTCGCCGAGCGCGCTCTCCATCGTTCGCCGGATGCCGTAGTTCAGCGCCAGCACGGCCAGCGTGACCAGGACGATCGCCCACAGCATGCGCCGGCGCACGAGATCGCGCAGAAACAGGCTCAGGAGGGCGCGCAGGGTCACGCGGCGGGCTCCTTCCGAGTCGCTTCGAGATAGAGCGATACGACGGAGGCGCGAGGCTCGACCCGCCTCGGAACGACACGGAGGCTCGCGAGCTTCGCGAAGAGCTCTTCGTCCGAGAGCGGGCACCGTATGAGCACCAACCCGGGGAACCGAGAGCTCTCGTGCCCGATGGCGCTCGCGTCGAGCTGGGCGGCGCACGACGCGTCGACGTGCACATCGCTCGCCTGTCCACGACGAGCCTCCTCCAGGAGGTCGAGCGCGCGGCCTGCGAGCGCGACACGGCCATCGACGATCACGGCGATGTGACTACAGGTCGCTTCGACGTCTCCGAGGAGGTGCGATGCGATCAACATCGTCCGCCGTTCACTGCGAAGCGTCCGTATCAACGTTTCGAACTCGATGCGCGCCTCCGCGTCGAGACCCGCCGAAGGCTCGTCGAGGACGAGGAGCGGAGGGTCGCCGACGAGCGCCGCCGCGAGCCCGACACGGCGCGCTTGGCCCTTGCTCAAGACGGCCACCCTCCGCGTCAAGAGATCGCCGACGCCGGCGAGCGCCACGACGCGCTCGATCTCGGCAGCGACCTCCTCGATCCCGCGGAGCGCGCACGTCGACCGAAGCGCCGCGTCGACCGACAGAAACGGCGGCAGTCGCGTGTCTTCGAGGAGAACGCCGCAGCGCGATCCATGCCGCGGGGTCGTGGAGGAGACTCGCTGTCCCCAGAGATGCACTGATCCGACCGTGGGCTCGAGGAGGCCGAGCATGCACGAGATGGCCGTCGTCTTCCCCGCTCCGTTCGGCCCGAGGAGCCCCATGACAGCGCCGGCGGGCACCTCCAGCGTCAGGCCACGCAGCGCCCAGACCGGCGCGCGAAGCCCGCCGCGGAACACGAGGTGGACGTCGTCGAACGCCAGGATCGAATCGGCCGGGCTCAATCGTCCTCCGGGAAATCGCGCGCCGCGCCGAGCTTCTGCCTGATGCGGAAGATCCCTCCGAACGAGTAGCCCTTCGCACGTACGAGGACCTGCCCGCGCTTGGAGATCGCGAACGTCGTCGGGAGCGACGTGACGCGGCCCTCACGCTGGAGCGCGCCGGTCGTATCGACGTAGAAGCCGAGGTGGGAGAGGCCGATGTTCGCGAGCTGGCGAGCCGTGTGCTCCCGATCCTCATCCGCGGAGATGACGACGAAGAGCTCGACGGAGGGCCCGATCATCCCGACGAGCTCGGGAAGCTCCTCCTGACAGGGACCGCACCACGGCGCGTAGAAGGCGACGGCCGCACGCGAATTCTTCATGCGATCGAGGAGAGGAACGGTGGTGCCCGTCGCGTCGGTGACGGGCGCGTTCGGAAGGCGCGGAGGCAGCTCGAGCTCGTCGAGGACGCGAGCGTTTTCGACGCTCGCTCTCGGCGTCGGCGACGAACGCGCTTTGCGCCCGAACGAGATGCACAGGGCAGCGAGGACGACGAGAACGACGCCCGCCGCGACGTCGACACGGGTCGCGCGACGAAGGCGCCACGCCTGCCAGCGGCCGATGGCGCTCATCGACATGCCTCCGCCAGGGAGATCGTCCATGTCCTCGTGGCGTCGGTTTCCGGCTTGCTCTCCGTGGACGGAATCCACTCCGTCCACGAGAGCGGCCTCAACGATCCCATCTGGTCGTGATAGGCGGCACCATTCGGCACCCAGAACCCGTCCTGGACGGCTTCGAACTCGGCCACGAGCGGCGCGCGCGTGAGGAGCCCCGGCGCCGGGCGTTCGAACCCCGACGCGGGCGCCGCGAGATCGATCGTCGCCCAGCCCACGCCGTCGATGAAGGTGGCCGCGTAGTGGTGACCGGCCGCCGAGACGAGACCGTACGCGGGGATTCCGACCTGACGTGCCGCCATGACGGCGACGACGTGCGCGCGATGGGAGGTGTAGACGCCGTCGCGGATCGACGCGCACGTATCGTCGGCGCGGTTGCGCTTCTCGCCGGTCGGTTGAACACCTGCGGCGACGCGCCGGACGATCCGCAGGAGCTGCTCGGTGTGCGGCGGTGCACCGGCGGTCTCCGTCGCCCATCGTTCGAGCTCCTTGCAGCGCTCGAGGCCGTGACCGCCGACCTCGCGCGCCGTCGCCGTGGCATCCAGCATCGCTTCTCGTTCGAGCGATGCGAACGACGGCGCTTCGGGCATCGCGACCTTCGACGCGCTGGGACTCCGGACGAGCGCGTGAGCCGAATAGCGCATCTCTCGATGGATCGTGCCGGCATACTCCCATGCCACGACGACGTTGCCGTCGACGCGCATGATCCGGCTCGGCGCAGGCGTCGCTCGGACGTCCACGACCTCTTGCACGCCGTCGAGCGCCGTCGCGAGCGGCGCGACCACGACGCCTTCTCCCAGCGCGAAGTCGGCCGGTCCGGCTCGGAACGACACTTCGGTGGAGAGCACGTAGAGGTCGCGAGCATCGCGATGCTCTGCGCGCCACTCGCGCACGGCAGCGCAGCGCGCATCGACGAGCGACGGCGGCGGTGTTTCGCCGCGATGATGCAGCACCACGAGCAGCGCGATCGCGAGCACGACGAGCACGACGAGCACGCCGGACGACGCCCACGCCGGCGGCGATGAAGGGACGAGCGCCCTTCGGTCTTCGCGCACGCTTCCCCCCATGAACCTCACTCATCATATACCAGCGGACTCGTCTTGCCGACGACTCCTCGCCGGAGGCCAGTCGCGACCGTGTGATTCGCTGGCGGCGCCTAGGTGCGCTCAGAACGTTCCGGAGATGCCGCCGAGGCCGAAGTCGAGACGGAGCTTGGACGATCGCGGCGACGCCGTTCCCCGCTCGTTGCGCCAGAGATCGGCGAGCCGCTCTTCTTCGCTCCGCACCGCGAGTCGGCCCGTGCCGGTGGCGATCGAGCCGACGCTCGCGGCGACGAGCCCTCCGCCGAGCCAGTGGAGATCCGGATTGTCGGACGCCACGAACAGCGTGATGGCGCCGCCGAGCTCGAGCGCGCCGAACACGAACGAGAAGACCCCTTCGCCGATCCGGTTGCGGCGCGCGACGGCCTCCATCTCGAAGATCTCGCGCTCGGCGTCGCGCACCGCGAGCTCCCTCTCCTCGGGTTTGCCCCGGAGCGCGAGGAGGTAGGCGTCGCGACGTTCTTCCATCGTGCTTCGCGCAAAGAGTTGGGTCGACGCCGCGAGGCCGAGCACGCCGACGCCCATGAACACTCCGCCGACGACGTCCTTCGTGACACGCGTGTCGGGATCGGACGGCGTCACCCACGCCGCGATCCCCGCGCCGACCGCCGTGACGCCGAACGCGAGGGCGCCCGCGCCCTCGAGGATCCGTAGATCGCGGCGATTGCCGGCCGCCGCGTCGAGGAGGCGCCTCATGCGCTCGCCGTCTTCGTTCGAGACGCCGTAGACGTCGTCCGAGCCCCCGCGTTCGGCGGGCAGCTGAGCGACGGCGCGAGGGCCGAACGCGACGGCGAAGAGCAGCTCGAAGGGACGTCCCGCGGCCCGCGCCGCGAGCGGAGCGCGCGCGTCGGATTCCCCGACCTGTCCGTCGTCGGAGAACGCGAGCTCGACGCGACGCTCGGCGTGTCCGTCCTCCTGCTCGACGAGCGTGAACGCGCGGGTGTCCCCCGAGTCTTCGACCTTCGGTACGAACACGTTCGTTCCGAAGCCTCGCTCGAGCTTCACGTCGATGAGCGGCACTTCGTCGGCGTCGAGGATCGTCACGCGGCGCTCGGCGCCCGCCGCGAGCGCGACCTTGCGCCCCGGTCCGGCCGCGCTCGGCTCGAAGACGACCTCGTCGTCCTTGCCGCCCGGCCCGCGCGCGTAGATGCGCGGGCGAAACCGAGCGTTGGGGACGCCCGCCGCGGCGATGCGCACGAACGCGCGGAGCTCGCCGTAGGTGACGCGCCCGTCGCCGTCGAGGTCGGCGGCCCCCGAGAGGCCCGAACGAACGCTGTGCGAGAAGACGCCGCTCTCGATGCGTGACCACTCGTAGACCTGCGCGTCTGCGCTCGTCGAGACGAACGTGCCCACGTGCGCGAGCCGCGCCGCCATCGAGCGTTCGATCTCCTCCGGGGTCGTGAACCGCGTGCCGCCCGGCTTTCGCGCGACGAGCATGTAGACCGAGTTGCACGCGTCGAGCAGCACGTGCGCGCGAACCGCGGGGATCCGCGTCAAGAGCGCCTCGAGATCTTCTCGAAAGAAGCGGCCGTCTTCGAGCTCGAGAAAGCCCCGCCCCTCTTCGACGTCGCCATGACCGGCGAACGCGAACGTGAAGACGACCTGATCGCCACGTTCGCGCGCGGCCCGCGCGCGCGCGGCGATTCGCCCGACCGCGGCCTCGAGCGCCGCGCGCGTCGGCGCGACGGCCCTCTTCGCTTGCGCGGGAAAGAGGCGCGTCGTGTCGGCATCGAAGCGCGCGAGGAGCTCGACGTCCTGTTCCTGGCTGTTCGACGCGAACAGCGCGGCGTACTTGGCCGCGTCGTCGTCGGCGTAGCGCAGCTCGGCGCGCCCGAGGGTCGCGCTCCCGTTGTTGCCGACGACGATCGCGAGACGCGCTTCCTTGGCCCACGCGCTCGCCGACGCGCAGAAGGTCAAGACGAAGCCGAGCACGAAGGCAAGAAGACGATATTCGAAACGACGCTTCATCACGGGCGAATCTCCACACGGGTAGTGACGACGAGAGAGCCTTCGTAGTGCGCGCCGAGTCGCTCGCGCGAGAGCTGCTCGAGCGGAGCGCGCTCGACGTGCTCGACGGTCTCGCTCCGCGAGAGGACGATCGCGACGAGCGTCGCCGGGCCCGGCGCCGGATGATCGAGTCGCACCATCGATCCGAGGACGCGTGGCCCCGCCGTGACCGGCAGCACGACCGACGACGGCGGCTGCGCTCCCGGCTCGTACACCGGATAGATCCAGTGCCGTTCGCCCGCCGCATCCACGAGGAACGCGAGCAAGAACCGCGGCGCGCCTTCGGTGCCGGCGACCTCTGCCGCGAGCAGCGCGTCCGCTTCGACGACCGCGCCCTCCGCGATCGGCTCGAACGACTCGGTCACCCGTCCGAAACGGAGGGCCGTGCGCTTCACCGGCGAGATCTCGGCGCCCCGCGCCGTCCACGTCTCCGACGGTCGCGTCCAGTGAACGGCTGCGGTCGCCGCGAGGGGCAGCGCCGCGGCCGCCGCGAGCATCATCGCCCATCGCGTCCAGCGCGACGCCGGAACAGCCCGCGGTCGATCGAGCTCTGCGAGAACGTCGTCGGCGAACGACTCCGCGCTCTTTCCTCCGAGCGCGCCGGGGATGGGCGCGCGCAGATCTCCGGCGATCGTCGAGAGCTCCGCGAGCTCCGCGCGACAGCGCGAACATTGGTCCACGTGCGACCGCACCGCACGTGCTCGTTTCTCGCCGAGCTCACCGTCGCTGAGCGCGATGAGCACGTCGCCTTCCGGACAGGTCATGGCCGTTCCTTTCCCAGCCGCTCCTTCAAGCGCGCGAGCGCGTGGTGTACGCGCGAACGCAACGTCGACGCGTTGGTCGACAGGACCTTCTCCATCTCCTCGTACGAGAGCTCGTCGACGAACCGCAGGATCACCGCCGTGCGCATGGCCTCCGGCAGCTCGGAGACCGCCTGGAAGACCCGCTCGCGTCGTTCGAGGTCGAGCAGGCGATCGACCTCCGTCGCCGCCATCCCCGGGACCGACTCCACGTCGACGGCCTCCGCCGCGAAGACGGCCGCTTGCCGTCGCCGCGACCGCGCGTGATTGCGCGCGCGGGTGAACGCGACCGTATAGAGATACGCTCGAAATGTGGACCGAGGCTCCCATCGCTCGCGGCCGTCCCACACCGCGAGCCAGACCTCTTGCGCGATCTCCGGCGCTCGCGATCGGTCGCCGGAGACGCGGACACAGAACCCGGCGACCCGCTCCGCGTGCCGCACGACGAGCTGGCGGAACGCCGCCCGCGTCCCGATGCGCACGAGGGCCATCAGCTCCTCGTCGGCGCGATCCTCGAGGCGATCGGGCGCCTTACGTGGCGAAAGAAGCGGCACGATCCGGCCCATCATCGCCTGTTAACACCGGGTCTGGAGCCGCGTTGAAGAAATTTGCGACTTCGTCGCGAGCGGCGGCTCCAATGGATCGGCATGTCGCGACGGGCCGTGCTCTTCGTTCTCACGGCGTCGCTGCTAGGGGCCTGCGATCGGTGCGCGAGCTCGCGCTCCGTCGAGCCGTCCGACGCTTCTTCGGAGGCTCCACTCGTCGACGCCGCCCGCAGAGAAGCCCCGCTCGATGATCTCTTGCACACGACGGACGCGCGCATCGGCGTGTCGTCGGCGGTCGCCAACCCTCACGACCATCCGGAGCACGTCGCCGACGGCCGGCTCGAGACGGCATGGAACGGCAAGACCGGCGATCTGGTCGGCGCGTGGTTCGGCTTCCGCGTGCCGAAGGCCGCTCGCGTGCGTCTCATCGAGCTCACGGTCGGCTTCGTCGCGAAGTCGAAGAAGGGAGACGATCTGTTCACGGCGAATCACCGCATCGCCCGCGTTCGTGTTCGCCGCGGCGACGAGACGCTGCTCGAGAAGGCGCTCGACCCGAACCGCCGCGAGCTCCAGCAGATCCGCGTCGACCCGCGAGGCCATCGAGAGGGGCGATCACTTCGGCGATCTTCCGCCGCTCGCGTGCTCTGCGAGCGAGGTCGCCGTCGCCTCGGACGCAGGCGGCGGCGTGACGCTCCTCGTGTTCACGTTCAGCGACGAGCAGAGCCGCTTTCGACGGTTGGGAGCGCGCTACGGCGGCCGCACGCACGTCTTCGGTCCGCGGATCGAAGACGATCCCCACTGGAATCCCTGCCCTCACGGCGCCAGCGGGGCACATGTGCAGGATGCATCCATCGAAGACGGCGACCCGTCCGTCGGCGTGTTCGTGATCTACTCCTGGTCGAGAGACGACCCGGTGATGATCACCGACGAAGACGGTGGCGTCACGGGCTCACCCGGGCGGAGCCTGCGCGCGCTCACCGAGCTGCGATGCGCGCTCGGTCCGGAGGGGCCGGCCTGTGTCTCGAAGAGCCTCGCCTCGAAGCCCGGCGCCGCGGACGAGCTCGACCTCGAGAGGGTGCCGCCGCTTCCGTGGTGACTCGCGCGCTCGGGCGTCATGGCGCGCTGCGAGGCTCGCGCGAGGATCCGGCGATCAGCGCTTCTTCCTCGCCGCTTGCTTCTTCTTCGCCTTCGGCGGCGCGGCTTTCGTTGCGGCACGCTTCTTCTTCACCGGCGCTTTCTTCGTGACGGCGGCCTTCTTCGTGGCGGCGGCCTTCTTCGGCTTGAAGCCGTAGCGGTCGACTTGCGTGCCGGGACCGCCATCGCCTTCCTGGACGCGGACGTGTCCGGCGACTGCGTTCTGGACGATCTCTCCGACCAACGCGCGCGCGCTGTAGAACGGTTCGGCGCCCGCCCAGCCCTTGCTGGCGAAGGTGATCGAGCGGCCCTCCAAGACGAGGTCCTTCGCCTTCTTCTGCGCGCCCTTCGGAAGCCAGAAGACGGTGTCCTCGGTTCCGTCGCCGCGAAGCTTCGCGAGCGCTTTCGCGGCGTCTGCCGGCGTGGCGAACGAGAGCGATCCGACGAATTCGTAGTAGGTCGACATCGCGTGAGGTTACTTCGAGTCGCGGCGCCGGTCGATTGAGGCGGCCATCTCCCCCGCGTCACCCGAAGGAGACTCCTCTGATCGAGAATCGCTCATCAGACGGGGCGGCGGTTTGGCGGGTCGCGCTGTGGGAGAATCGGGAGCACCGCATGGTCGTCCAGCGTCGATGCCTCGCGGGGCGGAAGCTCGCCGTCGTGCTCGAGCGCGTGATGAAGGATGGCGGCGAGCGACGAGCCGAGGACCGGAACGTCCCTCCCGCGTTGGGTCGTCTCGAGTGTCTCGGGCAGGACCATCATCGGCAGATCCGGATACGGAAGCCCCGTCACCGGGTCAGTGCCGTCCAGAGGCTTCGATGGAGGTGGCCGCACGAGATACTGCTCGTCGCCGAGCACGTAGACGTGGCCCCGCCTGGTCGATGCGTGCGCGATGAAGAGGCCGTTCGGCAAGTCCCACCAGCGCTCGATGTACTCCGTCATGCCATCGGACAGCTTCACGACGACGTGCTCGCGATCACGCCGCCCTCGGAGCCGCCACACGCGCTCAGCCGAAAAAATGAGCGTCGCGGTTCCGATCCGTTCCGCCAACGCAATCTGCTCGGCTGTCCCGCAGACCAAGCGATCCTGCGAATCACGCTCCTCGGGCGCATGCCGATGCTCGCGAACGATCCGCTCGATGACATCCAACATACCGATGCCTCGACGGCGAATCACGTAGGCCGACACCGGCCGGAGCGCCCCGTGGGCATCCTGTTCGATGCCCATCAAGCCTCCACTCGCTTCGATCTCCTCCTTGCTCCCACGGATCGCGTCATCCACCCGAACGAGCACCGAGGAAGAGCCGCACGGCGCATCTTCGAGCGCGATGCCGGGACCGTCGTACCACTCGTTCGGCGAGCCGTTGTCGTCCGGTTGCGAGAAGTGGAGCGCCAGCAACGGATTGGGCGCCGACGCGGTGCCGGCGGATTTCACGTACGGGAAGAGTCGCGCGGCCCATCCGGTCACGCGCTCCCATCCGTAAGCCCGCCGCGGCTTGTAGATCCGCTGCCAGACTGCGATGTCGGGTCGGCCCTCCGATGCGCGAACGAGCTCGTCTGCGATCGGCTTCAACGACTCCGCCCATTGGCCGAGATCGAGCTCTTCGATGACATCGACTCGCTCGCGTATCCTTCGCCAATCCTCGGGAGTTCCCGTGAGCGTCACCTTCGGAATGCCGCACACGCACGCAACGAAGAAGTCGAAGTAGGGAGAGACGGCGTCCATGAGAGCGATCTCGCTGGCGACGCGATCGACATAGGTGCTCGTCGAGAAATCGCAGACGAGGAGGCGCGCCAATCCCGGGCCCGTGTGCTCGGCCACCTTCATGCGAAACGCGTCGACGAGGTCTCGCCACCCGGTGCTCGTAGACGGCAGCTCGCCCAGCCATTTCACCTCGACCGCCTCGCGACCGCTGTGGCGAACCAGGCGCGAACGCAACGCCTCCGCGTGGAGCCGAACGTGCTGCGTCACGCCTTGGACGATCGTCATCCAGATCGCATCCGGTGAGAGGACGAGAGGTCGATGCTCGGCGAAGGCGAGGTGCACCGCCCCGAGGAGGGGATGCACGCCCGGCATGGCCACCACCCGAGCCTCCTCGTCGGCCCCGACGCAGACGGCAGCGTCGCCCAGAACGTCGCCGAATCGTCGTGTGGGCAGCCGCTCGGTCGCGACGGGCACCTCATCGACGGCAAACGTGACCGGCATGTTCGAAGGATACGTCGGCGCGACCCATTGTCGAGCCGCGGAACTTCGCAGGCGACGCGCGAACCGAAGCTCGCCACGCCCAGCGATATTCGCCGAAAGGGCCGGCCGCTAGAGCGCGCCGGGCCGCCGAGATCGGCGCCGCGGCGGCCGAGTGACGAAGGTCGCGGCGGCGCGTTGCGACGTTCGGACGTACGTGACCCAGATCGCCGCCCAGATCATCACGCGAAGAGCCGTGAAGCCTGCCTCGCCACCGGTCGTCGCGACCTTGCTGAGCGCACGCGCCGCGATCGGGTCGATCAAGGCGAAGAACACGATCGCGATCGCGTAAATCGTGAAGTGAAACGGGAACGAGCGGCGCCTTCGAAAGAAGAGAAAGGCGACCGCACAGCCGTAGGTCACGCATGCGGCGAGCCCGACGGCCTCGACCATCATCACGAGCGCGAGCGCCGGGTTGTAGGTCGGAAGATCCGGCGAAGTGAGGGCGCGCCACGTCGCGAGAGACAACACGACCCGGCTCGTCCCCACGAGCGTGACGAGGTTCGAGACCGGGTTGAGGACGATGCCGAGCGAAAGGAGGATGAGCCATCCGCCGATGCTCGTGAAGCGCGGGTCCGGCGGAGCCCGCGGGTCCACCGGAGCCGCCGGTCGCCTCGACGACTTCGGCTCGTAGCGGTATGCGCGATACGAGCCCCAGCAGATCAAGGGAACCGTCGCGAGCAAGACGACGAGCCCCGCCCAATTCAGCCCTTCCGGCGCCGGCGGTCGATAGCTGAGTGTTCGCGACAAGACCCCATGCGCCTCGTCCACCTTCTCGAGGTGAGCGTCGACCTCGGCCGCGGCGAGCGCCGGCGTTCGGGTGCTCAGCCCGAACGCATACGAGAGGCGTCGACTCGAAGAGGAGGACTCGAACCGGAGCTCGAACGCACGACTCTCGGTGACCGACTCTTCGGGCGAGAGCCTGAGATCGAACGGAACGTCGACGTCGATGGTCACCGCCATTCGGAGCGGATGGGCGACGCCGAGCGGAGCCGAGCGCTTCACGGTCGGAGGCCGGTTGAGCACCGACTCCATGACGCGCGAGCGCAACGGCGCTTCGTAGCGACCTCGACTCGCCTCGAAGGTCCAGAACTTCGGGATCGCGAAGTGAAGATGCACGCGCAGGAGGTTTCGCTGGCGCTCGTCCTCCTGGTCCGGGGGCTTCACCTCGCGGATGGTGGAGAAGTCCACCTGATAGCTCGCCATGAACAGCTTGGAGACCTGCTCGCTCGTCTTGCCGCGGAGCTGATTGCGCATCGCGTCGGCGCTCGCGCCCTCGTACACGCGCTCGGACTCGAGCTTCGTCTCTTCGGGCGACGTCGGCGACGACACCGAATAGCGATCGCGAATCGAGGGCGACGGTCGTTCCTCCGGCTCACGTGTCAACGCGACGAGCCCACCTCGATCACCGACGACGAGCGCGCGCTCGTAGGTGGAGTACCGGAGGCGATCGAGCCCTCCGCCCTGGAGTGCGCTGGTCGCGTCGACCCAGAGAGCTTCTTGCCCCGGCCGGACGACCCGCACGATCACGTGGTCGAACGCGAGGCTCGACGGGAGCATCTCGTCGAGGACGTGCCCCTGGTTCGTGCTCACGAGCGCGGGCTGGGCGTCGATGCCGGCCTGGCGCAAGAGCGTGATGAGCAGCGTCGCCTTGTCCTTGCAGTCGCCGTAACGCCGATCGAACACCGTCGCGGGGTCGGTCGGACGGCGTCGTCCCACGCCGGTTTCGATTCCGACGTAGCGGATCTCGTCTTGGACGAAACGAATCGCGCGCAGGAGAAACTCGTCGTCGGACGACAGGCTTCTCCGTGTGGCCTTGACCCATTCGTTCAGCTTGCCCTGCCCCGCCGATTCGACGCGGAAGAGGCGCGCCGCCCACGCCGCGACGGCGGACCATGACTCGAAGTCCGACGCCTGGATCCACGGGAACGCGACGTACCATGCAGGCACGACGGGATCGGTGACGTACGCGCGGATGTCGCGAAGATCCCACTCGTACTCCGTCCCCGCCGGCGTCGCGACGGGCGGCGCCCCGAAGGGGCTTCGATCTCCGTCGGGAGCGTGGACGAGGAGCCGCACCGGCCTGCCGCCGGTCATGACGAGGCGCGAATGGAGTCGCGCGATGGGCTCGGGAGTCCCCAGGGGGATCGCGTCGGCGAAGTGTCCCAGCGCGGTAGGATCCGCGTCGGTGAGGGTGAAGGCGGCCTCGACGATGTCGCCGACGCGCAGATCGTCGACGAAGAGCACCGCCGACTGACGGCCGTCGAAGATCTGCGCTTCGAGGTTGGGCTCCCGCTGGACGATCTTGACGGCATCGGCGACGAGACGGCTCCGTGTCTCGGAGCCTCGCCGCACCGACACCGAATGGATCGCGAGCGTCTCGTACGTCGGGTCGAAGTCGATGCGCACCTGCGAGGATCCCTGGAGGCCGGCCTCGTTGGTGATCTGCCGTGACCAGCGCGTGTACGACTCGACCTGCTGGCCGACCACCGCGCCCACCCGGATCTGTCGATCGAAGAGGAGATACCGCCCTCCGTTCGGCGCGACGGCGGCCGCGGGCGACGCCGGGTCGGCGGGCTCGACGGCCTTCACCCACGCAGGCGCGGGCTGCACCGACCACGTCCCGGCCAGGGCCCGCGACGGGAAGGCGATCCACAGAACGCCGGCGAGCAAGGAGAGGACACGCGCGAGCATGGTCGATCGCGAGCGTAGCGCTCGCCCGTGCAGAGCGGAGCCTAGTCCTTCGCGGACGTCATCCCCCCGAAGGCGGACGCCTCGCACGCGTGTGGCGTCGCGGGATCCCGGTCTCTGCGGCGCTGAGGGCGCGCGCACGTACGCCGCCGTGCAGGACGAGGTCTTGCGCCGCCTTCACGGAAGGGTCGACTGCGGGACGGCCGTGTCGTTGTTCGACTGCGGATCCGGTGTGTCCGACGCGACCTCCACACGGATGCTCCTCGTCGAGCCCCCTCCTCGCCACGTCAGCACGATGCGGGTGGTGACGGAGGCTCCTCTCGCCAACGACGGCGTTCGACAGACGACCTCGCCCGTCGTCCCCGATGGGGGCGCGTCGCACGTCCAGCCTTGCGGCGGCTCGATGGGAACCCGCACCTCCGCGGGAGCGACGGGGACCTTCACCACCAGATTCGCCGCCGGGCCGGGCCCCTTGTTTCGCACGCGAACGCGGAGCGTCACCTCGTCGTCTGCAAGCGGCGACAGGGGGCTCGCGGCGGCGTCGATGGCGAGATCCGCGAGATCCGCAGGCGCGGCGTCCGAAGACGTCTCGTCGTCTTCGACCGTGAGGGGCCTGCCGCACGCCGGCGTGGCCAAGGCGGGCGCCGCGACGATCAGCGCGAGCGCGCACGCTCGCTTCGTGCGGCTCCCGCTTCCGCTCGCGATCGTCGACACCGCTCGATGGTAGCGGACATCGCGCGTCAGTGACATCCGGCGCGTAGCCCGAACCGACGAGCCTCAATGTCGTTGCAGGCGTCCGGGCGCTCCCTCATGCTTCGTCGTGGAGACCCATCGAGCGGTATGAGCGACACGGCGTGCCTTCTCGACTGCCTCGCGGCCGCCTATCGGCTCGACCTCGACGGCGCGGAGTACGTGACCCAGATCGCCGAGGCGACCGCGCCGCTGCTCGATCGCGGGCTCGGCGTCATCGCTTACACGTACGATGCGCGCGATCGCGCGCGCCCCACGATCGACCACTTCGCGGTCTCGAAGCGCTTCGATCCGAGCTGGCTCCCGGCGTTCGACGCCGCCGTCGAGGCCGCCGCGCTCGACATCGGGAGCCCATCGCACCCGGCGGGCTTCCACGTGTGGGAGCACATGTTGTGCGGGCAGGCGAGCGCGGTCCCGAAGATGCGCCCCTTCCTCCCGCTCTTCGCTCACCTCGGTGGCGCGCGCGACGCCTTCGCGATCAACGCGCTCGACGCGAGCGGGCAAGGGCTCTGGCTCGCGGCCCCCTTGCCGTCCACGGTGACGGAGCCGCCCGAGCAATTCACCCTCTTCACCCGATTCGCGGCGCACCTCACCTCCGCCGTGCGCCTCCGCAGGAGCGCCGCGAAGCCGAAGCCAGCGGCCGTCCTCGCGCCGAGCGGTGCGCTGCTCCACGCCGAGGAAGGCGATGACGGTGTGGTCGACGCGCGCGAGGAGCTGAGGCGCGCGACCCTCGCGTTCGACGAGGCGCGCACGAAGAGGATGCGCGACGACGTCGATCTCGCGACGCGTCGTTGGCGTCCGCTCGTCGTCTCGCGCTGGTCGCTCTTGGACGACTTCGACTCGGACGGACGGCGCTTCGTCGTGGCCGTCGCCAACCCGCCGCCGACGCGACCGCCGCGCAACGATCTCAGCGAGCGTGAGCACCAGGTGTTGACCCAAGCGCACATGGGTCGATCGACGAAGGTCATCGCGTACGAGCTCGGGCTCTCGGACTCCACGGTTCGCGTCCTCCTTCATCGAGCCGCGCAGAAGCTCGGTGCGTCGACGCGTGAGGAGGCGCTCGCGCGTTTCGACGCGCTCACGACCGATCGCAAGCGCGACGAGCCGGAGAGCTGATCGCGCGGAGAGAGGCCTCTTCACAGGCCGTTACCGAACGCGAGCTCGTCTCGTGGGCGGCGGCTTCGCCAGCACCACGCAGCCCGACCGGACCGCGACGCTGCCGCCGGCACGTACACGGGCAGTTCGTCGGCGTCGCGAGCTGCTGGCAACCCCATCCGCGCAGCGTCGACATCAACGGGAGCCCCTGCCCGCAGTGAGCCGCGCCCCGGCGCAAGCCGCCTGCGATGCTCGTGGAGCGCGCCGTGGTAGCCTTCCGACGTGAGCGTCTCCGCACCGGTCCCCGCGAGGATGAGCCCGACGGAGTATCTCGCGTGGGAGCGCGAGCAGCCGGGAAAACACCAGCTCCTGGACGGCGCTGTCTTCGCGATAGCCGGAGGGAGCCCACTTCACAACCGTCTCTCGGCGCGCGTGCTCGCGCTGCTCGATGTCGCACTCCGGGGCGGCCCGTGCGGTCCGTTCTCATCCGACCAGAAGGTCTTCATTCCCGTTACAGGGAACTTCGTCTATCCGGACGGGAGCGTCGTCTGCGGCGAAGTCGCGCTCCACGAGGGCACGGCGGACGTCATCGACAACCCCAGGGTGGTATTCGAAGTCCTCTCGAAGAGCACGGAGCAGCACGACCGTGGCGACAAGTGGAGCGACTACCGGAGCGTCGCATCGCTGACGGACTACGTCCTCGTCTCGCAGCGCCTGGCGCGCATCGAGCACTTCGCGCGCGAGGCGGACGGCTCGTGGCGGTACCGCGTCGCGGGCGCCGGCGGCGAAGTTCGTCTCACGACGGGGACGGTCCTCCGCGTCGACGACGTCTTCGCCGGCGCCCTCGATCTACCAGGCGACGTGTGACGTGCAGCGAGCGTCCTCGAGACCGATGGCGTCGTGAGCCGGCTGGAGCTCGGCTCCGGGGCGGTGGCGATGCGCTACGAGCGCGTGGCGGAGTCGGCGTTCTTGAGCTTCTTGATCGCCGGGATGCCCCGGATCATTGGAAGGATGAAGAACACGCGCGCGACGAGACCGCCCACGGGTGGGGATGCTCCCGCACCGATGCTCGCCGTGACCGAGAAGATGCCGTCGATGGCGAACAGCGCCACGGCGACGACGAGCGCCCACGTGTGTCGACGCGAGGCGAACCACCCAAGCACGGCGTAGAGCGCGCCTTCGACGGCGCTTCCCCAACCGACGCCAATCCGCGCCAAGAGCTCGGATTCGACGACCACGGCGATCAAGCCCAGAACGACGTTCAGGCCCGCTACGAAGTAGACCATCCCCACGGCCGTCTTCAGCCGCGTTGCTGGATCGTCAGCGGAGCCGGAGAGTGGCTTGCCGTTGCGTGACACGTTCAGTCCCTGAGAGCCGAATGTGCTGTCGTAGGCCACCCTGAGCTCGTCGCCTTCGCCGAGGTCGAAGGTCTGCCCTCGCTCGAGCGCCGCCTTGTTCGGGAACGAGCCCAACTCCTTCCCGTCGACGACGACGCGCACGTCCTTGAAGATTCCTCGCCAGGTCAGCTCCACGCGGGGCGGCCCACCAGGATCGAGAGGGAACCGCTGTGTCGGCATGACGAGACGTGTAGCCCAAGCGTTCGCCCCGAACAACGCCTCCGGGGCTCACGCGCGCGAAGCAACGATGGTTCCGAGCTTGTGCAGCGCGCCGCTGTCTGCGCAGACTCGGGGCATGGCCCAAGGCTCACTCGTCAAGGTCTACGCCGCCGTGTCGTTCTGCTCGGCCGTCCTCATCTTTCGAGAGAATGCCCACTACATGAGCGGGAACATCGTCGTCTTCGTGACCGACTTCGTGAAGGACGCTTCCAGCAATCATGCCGCGCGGTCGATGTCTCTCGACCTGCTTCTCCTCAGTGTCAGCGCTTGCATTTGGATGCTGCGCGAGGCCAAGCGATTGAGAATCAGGCATGCTTGGCTCTACATCGTCGGCGGAATCGTGACGGCCATCGCCATCACCTTTCCGCTCTTCATGATTCATCGCGAATATCGCCTCCGACAGAGCGATGGCCCGTCGTCGTAGACCCGCGCGTCGCGGCGGCTAGGACGAAAGCGCTCGCCGCGGCGAGGGCGCTAGGAAAGGAGGCAGGCGCGCATGCAGGTCGTCTTCATCGATCGGGCTCCTTCGCTCGGGCGGATATACGCCGTCGGACGAGCTCGAGCTGCGCGCGATGCGTGGTTCTTTCTCACGCGGAGCGCGTCGGTGATCTCCGCTGCGTGAGCGGGTAACGAGGGGTCGATTGACGGTTTGGGCGGAACAGTCGATCCTCGCCGGTAAGGACCATGTGCTCGCGGCTCGACACCCTGGCGCTCGTGGGTTTCATCTTCGCTCTCGGCGGTTGTGGCGGAGCCGTGCCCACGCTGCGCCCCGACGAGTTGCATCGGCCGGCTTTGCCCGGGGTCGCTCCGCGCACGGTGCGGCTCGTCGTGCTCGATCATCGCTCGCCGACACCCGACGACACGGAAGAGACCTCGGCGGCCGTCCGCTCGGCGATCGCGGAGACGCTGAGACGCGCTTCGGTCGTCGTTCAATCAGACTCGCCGAACGACCTCTCGGTGATCATCGCGCATCCGAGGGAGGCCCCGGAGGGCTTCTCGCCTGAAGCCTGTCTAGAGATGACGGGACGGCTCACCCATCCCGGAGGCTCCTTCGCACAAGCGCGCGCGGTGCGCTGCTTCGAGTGGAGGCATTGGCTCGGTTTTTCGATGGGCAACGATTCGAGCAAGCTCTTTCAGCCCGCGATAAGCGACATGCTCCGTCAGCTCGACGCGCAGCTGAACAGCATGCCTCCGCCCAAGCCGCAGCAAGACGACGCCATCCCCCACCCGCGCGCGTCGCTCTTCGAGCTGCGGTGATGACGTCCCCAGCGGCTGCCTTTGACATGTCCGACCTCGACGCGCTCGAACGCCGCCTCCTAGCGCCCAAGGCGAAGGGCACCCCCGACGAGCTCTGGCTCCTCGTGACGAGACGCGCTTCGCTGGCGGAAGGAGGAGGCGACGCCAAGCAAGTGAAGCAGCACCTGGCGATGGCCGCCCTTTTCGCCGGACGTGGATTCAAAGCCGGAGAGCGAGACACGGCGAGGCTCACCACGTACCTCGCCTTGTTTCGCGAAGCGCAGGCCAAGCAGTGCTTCCCGTTGCAACTCCAAGCCACCGAAGCCCGCATCATCAACGAGCTTCGAGCTGCAGGCGGCATCTCGGAGCCCGAGATCCTGACGAAGAAGGCGAAGAGCGTCTTCACCCATGTCGCCCTGTATCTCGTCAGTGACGAAACGAGCTTCGACACGATCTCGCACGACGACAGCCGGTGGGCTGATGACGAGGGGATGAGGGCCACCGTGCAGGCCGGTCTTGGCCTCTTCATCTACACCGGCGCCGACGGCACGACACGCCACGAGGTTCGGGTCGTCGATCGCGACGACCTGGCGTTGGGTTCACGCGAGTACAAGAACCTGACTTCGAGCTCCGCCCCGGTCTTACTCGCGCTTCCTTCTGGACGGCTCCGTCTCGGGCAACCGCTCGCGAAGCGTGACGAGTGCCTCGAAGTCGAGGTCGAGGCGGGGGTCTACCGCGTCGCGCTGTACAACCTTTCGAACGGCGAGAAGTGCGTCGTGATCGCCGCACGCACGAACCTGGAGAGCGCGCTGAACCAACTGCCCGAGTCGGAGCCTCGGTATGGTCAGAGCATCGGCGGCATCCTCAACACGTAGCTCCCCCCCTCGTCAACGACGTGAGCGAGGGTGCTCCGGATCGCGGAGCGCCTGCTCGTCGGCGACTCCGGATCGAGCACGTTCGTCAGCCCGCCTCCCGTCGAGCTAATGCTCGAAGGGACAGCGGCGTCCCTTGATCGACTCGAAGTGGTGGATGCGGCAAAGGACGCTGTGCGTGACGGGGCCGCGCGTGCAAGCGTCGCGGCGACAGTGCGCATCGCCGCGCTCGGCGCCGAGCCCATCGTAGAACTCGCGATCCCACGCCAGCTGCGAGCGCTCGATCTCCGCTTGGCGCTCAGGCGTCCGCACGAAGCCGTTCCCGTCCTGCCACCGCTGCTCGTTCACGTACACGAGATCGCCGCGCGCGAGCGCGCACCAAAGATCGATCGTCTGATCGTGACTCACTTTCGCGAGATGGCGCACGCCGCGATCCCCGGGCGTGTCGAGCACGAGGCGCCCGTCGACGTTCCATTCCAGCGCGTGCCCGTCCGCCGTGGCGAGCCACGCAGCGCCGTGCTCTTCGTCGGACGGATCGAGCGCGGCCAAGAACGCTCGCATCTGCTCGCGTGAGGGCGAATCGATCGAATCTCCGAGACCGTTCGAGATGTAGAACGTCATCGCGGTCTTCGAGTCTAGCAACCGAGCTCGCCGAACCGTGATACGCCACCCCGCGATGGGGCCTTCGATGGGCGGCACGCCGTGAGCGACCTGCGCGCGTCGGCTGCGCAGGAACCGTTGGAGTACGATTGGCTCGTCATCGGCTCGGGATTCGGCGGCAGCGTGGCTGCGCTCCGACTGCGTGAAAAGGGCTATCGCGTGTGCGTCGTCGAGAAGGGCCGCCGGTTCCGGGGAGAGGACTTTCCCGAGACGAACTGGTCGCTCCGTCGATACCTGTGGCTCCCCGAGCTCGGGTGCCGTGGCCCGCAAGGGTTCACGCTCCTCCGTCACGTCCTCCTCTTCCACGGCGTCGGGCTCGGCGGAGGCAGCCTCGTCTACGCCGGCGTGCTCGTCGAGCCGCCCGCCGGCTTCTTCGACGCGCCCGTCTGGCGCGACCTCTGCGATTGGCCGACCGAGCTCGCGCCTCACTTCGAAACCGTGCGCAAGACGATCGGCGTGACCGTCACGCCCCACCGAACCGAGCCCGACGTACGTCTCGAAGAGCTCGTCCGCGAGCGTGGCGACGGCGCCGTCGTCCACGACGTGCCGATGGGGATCCTCCTCGGTGCGCCGGGAGAAGAGGGGCGCGTCGTCGACGATCCGTACTTCGGCGGTCGCGGGCCCGCGCGGCGCAACTGCACGCTGTGCGGCGGTTGCATGGTCGGCTGCCGCTTCGACGCGAAGAACACCCTCGATCGGAACTACCTCCATCTCGCCGAGCAGATGGGCACCGAGATTCGCACCGAGACCGAGGTGACCCGCGTCGAGCCGATCGAACGCGACGGCGGCGCCGGCTATCGCGTCACGACGTCGCGAGGGGAGCTTCGCGCGCGCGGAGTCGTCTTCGCGGCCGGCGCGCTGGGCACCCAGGCGCTGCTCCAACGCTGTCGCGACGAAGGCGCGCTTCCCTTCTTATCGGAGCGCCTCGGCGCCGAGATCCGGATCAACAACGAGGACATCGTGTTCGTGACCACGCGAAGAGACGCCGACCACACGCGCGCCCCGGCGGGGAGCGCGCGCGTCGCGCTTCCTTCTCAGACGAACGCGCTCGCGGCTCGGTTCTCTCGCGGGTCTTCGTTCATGAGCCTCCTCGCGGTTCCCTCGACCGGCGCGACGCGCTGGTGGGGCGCCGCGGGTCGCATGATCGGCTGGCTCCTTCGAAGACCGATCACGACGCTGGCCCTGCTCCTCAAGCGTCGATGGGCGGAGCGGTCGATCGGTCTCATCGGCATGCAGCGAGCGGAGGGCGCGCTGCGCGTCCGACGTGGACGCGGGCTCCTCACGCTCTTCCGACGCGGTCTCGTGAGCGAGCCGGTCGTCGAACGCGCCGTTCCGCGCGAGCTCGCCGAGGTGCGGGCGCTCGCCCAGAAGCTCGCAGACCGCACCGACGGGGTGATGCAGACGCTCGTTCCAGCGGCGTTCGGCGTGACGACGACCGCGCACCTCTTCGGAGGTTGCGTCATCGGTCGCGGACCCGACGAGGGAGTGGTCGACGTCGACCACCGCGTCTTCGGCTACGAGAACCTCCTCATCTGCGACGGGTCGGTGATCCCGGTAAACCCCGGAACGGCGCCCAGCCTGACGATCGCCGCGATGGCGGAGCGCTGCATGAGCAAGATCCCGGACCACGACTCCGGGGGCGCGTAGGCGCGCCACGGGCCGCCTGCGCCCGCCCCTCGCGGGTGAAGAACGACGGGCTCTTGCGATCGAAGTACCGCGGGTCGGCCTGAAAGCGGAGCGTGACCTCGGCCACCTGCAACATCTTGCTCACGTCCGCGGCCCGCGAGATGCGCCGGGCCGCCCAGACGATCGACGCCGCGGAGATATCGCGTAACCTCGAGGGAATGCGCCTCGGCGTCGCCATCGTCGTGCTCGTGGCCGCGATCGCCACCAACGCTTGCAAGCGAAGGGCCGCATGCGACGCGACCGATTCGGTATCGCTCGAACTGTGCGGTCCGCGCAAAGCATGGGTCGGGCAGTGGGTCGACGCGGACTTCTCTCGCCCCCGCTACATCGACATCGGCCCTCACGGCGGGTATCGCTCCACCGACCAAACGCCACGTCACCAGCGCCTCATCGAGGGCGACATCGTCGGGTTCGAAGGCAACGACATGAAGGTGCGAACGAGCGCTTCGGGGGAGGTGCTTCTCGTCCACGTGAGCAGCCCACCCTCCGACGACGACGGCGCGTGGAAGATGACGGTGGAAGGCGCGACCTACTATCGATCAGCACCCTGAGCAGCCCCGCTGAACGATCCCTCAGGTTCCTCAACGTCCGCTCATCGATCGAGAAGCTCGTCGTCTTCGTCCGTGACTGCGTAGCCGATCATCGCCGCCGTGACTGGCGCTGTCGTTCCGCTTCGCGACGAAGACCGCTGAGGTTCCAATACGCGAGGCAACAACCGAAGACGATCGCCTCCGAGACCAAGGGCACCCAGCACCAGACCATGCGCTCACCGAACGTGCCGACGGGGCCAAGGCCCAGCGGAACGGAGAGAGCCCGGGTCGAGGTCGCGCCAACCGCGAGCGGGGTCCCGACGAGCTGTCCGGCCGAAATCGTTCAGATCACGACCCATGCGCTTGTAAACGTAAACAATTCTCTGACTTCCTCTCTGGAATTCTCGAGCGCGCTTATGAAGTATCTAGCGTGCGCGCCGTCACAAGAGACGCGATGGCAAGCGTGCGCCCGAGGAGTAGAGCATGACGAGTCCGAAGAAGTTCGCGCTGTTCACTGTGGCGATCGCTGCCTCGGTCGCGGTAGTGGGGACCGCCGCCATCGGCTGTAAGGCCGTGACTTCGAACGACGACGAGAGGGCCACCAAGACGGACGGGACGGGCAACGGCGGCGAAGGAGTCGATGGCGGCACGGATCCGACGGTGACACCCACGGCGATCGACCCGCAGCTCGTGGGCACTTGGTCTCTGGTGACGACGGGTGCCGCCAGCCAAACTACCTATTACGAAGACGGCACTTGGTTGATCGTCGTGGTGGCTCGCGGCTCCATCTCCGACATCGACGTCGCACGGAAAGGCAACTACCGGGCAGAGGGCGGTCGAATCTACTACTCCGACGCCGTCTCCCAGACCAGCAAGGATCAAGGGAAGACCTGGAGTGCATGGGCACCGTCAGCCACGCAGAGCTGGGAGGAGCTGTACGTCATTGGCACCGATGAATACGGTGAATACCTCATCGCGGAGGAAGGCGAGATCACCGAAGACTCGGTGAAGTACCGTCGGCGCACCGAGTGATGGGTCAGACGCAGGATTGACCTGCACGGAAGTGTTTACGTTTACAAACGCTCGTGCGTGACACCCGTCTGCCTGTGGCAGAGTCCGAACGCGACGACGAGGTTCACATGAGACGGAACGATTCGGTGTGCATGGTTGCGATTTGCTTGGCCGGCCTCGCTGCTTGCGACAGCAGCTCCGCGAAGACCGAGCCCGTCGTTCCGGACGCCGGCCCTGCGCCCGACGGCGGCGACGCGCCGTCGAAGTGCGTCGCCCCGACGGGTGACGGGACGGTCCACTCCTCGTCCGCGCTCGCCTCGGACGACGAGGTGTGGACCGCCGCGGGCAGCCCGCACGTCGTCACGTTTCCGGTCTCGATCCGCGCCGGACAGAAGCTCACGATCGAGCCGTGCGCCGTGGTTCGCCTCGACGGCAAAATGAGCCTGCTCGTCGACGGTGAGCTCATCGCCGAAGGCGCGGCCGACCAGCGAATCTCGCTCGAGCGTGCGGGGGCTGAGCCGTGGGAGTACATCCGCGTCTCCGACACCGGGCGCGCACGCTTCGCCTACGCGACGCTCGCGGGCGGCGGGCACCTGCGCAACAACCGTCCGAACGAGACGGCGACGCTCTACGTCCACGGAAGGGCATCTTCGCCTGCAGGCGCCCAGCCGCTCGTACGCGTGGACCACGTCACCATCGAGGGGTCGCAGACGCTCGGCGTGCTCTTGACCGAGAACGGCGCGTTCACCGACGACTCGCGCGACCTCACTGTCACCGGCAGCGGCTCGGCGCCGATCCGCACCTGGGTGAGCGCCGCCTCGAGCCTGCCCACGGGCGCGTACGCCGGCAACCAGGACGATCAGATCCTGCTCGAGGCGGGAGGCTCCCCGGTCGTGGGCGAGGTCACGCTGCGCGCTCGCGGCCTCTCGTACCACGTGATCAGCCCCCCGCTGCGCGTCGGCGGCACCGACAACGACCGGAAGCCCGGCACGCTCGTCGTCGAGCCTGGCGTCACGCTCCGCTTCCAGCCGGGGTCAGGGGTGAACGTCGAAGCGTATACGACGAGCGAGAGCGCCACGGGAACGCTGCGCGCGATCGGCACGCCCGACAAGGCGATCGTGTTCACGTCCGACGCCGCGACGCCGGCGCCGGGGGACTGGGTCGGCATCACGTTCAAGGGCACGCCCTCGCCGAACAACCGCATCGAGCACGCGACGATCGCGTACGCCGGCGGCGACTCCGGCATCTCGAGCTACGACTGCTTCGTCACCCCCGACGAGCGCGGCTTCTCGAACCATGCGGCGGTGATCCTCTTCGGCGGCCAGGCCGCGACGCCGTTCATCGCCCACACGCGCATCGAGAACAGCGCCCAGGACGGCATCGTGCGCGGCTGGACGGGCGAGCCGGTCGATTTCTCGAGCACGAACGAGTTCGTCGGGGTCTCCCGCTGCTGGCAGACGTTCCCGAAGCCCGCCGCGGGGGCGTGCCCCTCACCGCCGCCGTGCCCGAACTGACGACGACGCTCGCACATCATCGCCGCCGTAGCTGGCGCTGGTTCGCTCCGACCTCGGAACCAGCACACGCGCCAGGCTTTCTCCTCCCGGCGCGACGCACGCGTTCTTGAGCGACCGAAACGCGCCAGAAGTCGTCAGAAGGGCGAGCACCCGGCTTGCTTGCGACGAGCGCACATCGTGCTACCAGTGTCGCCGTTCACCATGAGCAAGTCGCTGGCCATCGTTCTCGTAGCTGTTGCCGCTGGACTCGTTTCTGCGTCCTGCGCAACCTCCGCTAACCCTACCGACGATGCCGGAACGAACCCTTCGCAGAACCCAAACGATGCGGGCTCGTCGTCGGGGGATGCGTTCAGCAACACGGCGGAAGGCATCGAGATCGCCGTGTCCAAGATGCTGCCAGTGACGGCCGCCGACGGCATGGAGCGCATTTATGTCTGGTTGACGGCAAGGAATGTGGCGGCTGCGGCACCGATCGCGGTCACTAGTTTACAGCTCTCGCTCGTGACGACAGACGCGCTCATCGTGCCTGCCGACGCCGAGTCGCTGACCGTGAAGCAGGCGTGCGCGGGCGGCGGGCTTCTCGACACCGGTGGGAAGCTGTCCTGCGTCGCCGTGTTCGTGGCGAAAGCCGGAACGGCGAAGTCGATCGCCTACAAGCTCCCGTCAGGAGCAAGCCTCCGCGTTCCACTGTCCCCACGTGACTGCAACGCGCTGCCGCAACGTGGGGCCGACGTGACCGAAAAACAGCAAGCAACCCTGCCTAGCATCACCGGCCCTGGTGACACTACGGAGGTGCCGAATGGCGACTTCGTGCTGACAAAGGCAATCGTGACGGACTCCTCTGGGAGCCCTCCTGGCGCTGTCACATTTCGCGTCAGCAACGGCCGCTACGAATTGGTCAATAGCGAAGCGGGCGAGGTGACTATCCGCACGACGGGTACCATCACGACAAGCGATACGGCACTGACGCTGCAGAACGACTGCGTCTGGATGGCCGGCAGGGGACGACTCGACAGCGTCGACGAGAGTCAACCGAAGTCTACTTCCGAGCACCGCTACCTCCCCGAAAAACGCAGCCTCGCGATGACGCGGCCCGGCCGCTATTCCGAGTACTCGTTGGCCGATTGACGTCCTGACCTGCCTGGGTTCAGTGGAAGGTGCGAACGAGCGGTTCGGGGGAGGTGCTTCTCGTCCACGTGGGCAGCCCACCCTCCGACGACGACGGCGCGTGGAAGATGACGGTGGAAGGCGCGACCTGCCATCGATCAGCACCCTGAGCAGCCCCGCTGAACGATCTCCCATGCGGTGAAGCGTGCGACTAGGCTTGACCCATGTACCGTGAAGATCGGGGCGAGCGACGCGCGCGCGTCGAAGAGCGCCGGCGCGAGGCCGTCGACGCCGCCCGTCGCGCGCTCGACGCGCGTTACGGCCTCTCGGCGCGCGGCGCCGTCACCGAGAGCGTGACGGCGCTCGAGGCCATCGTCCTCGATGAATCGTTCGATGCGCTCGAGCGCACCGAGGCGGCGATCGAGGCTCTCGAGCAAGCCGTCGAAGCCTTCGTCGACGCGGCAGAGAAGCAGGCCCGACATGCCGCAGCGTTCGCGCCGGTCGGCGACGTCTCGACGGACGCCGCGATCTACGCCGAGCCGTTCACGCGCTTCCTCTACGCGGGCATCCCGAGCGCAGTCCGCAAGAGCGAAGTCGCGGCGGCGCTCCGCGAAGTGGCCGCGCGATGGGTGAAGCAGATGCCGGAGCTTCCGCTCGTCGACCCCATTCCAGACGGCATGGCGCTCTTCTTCCACTCGGACGCGCGGCCGTTCCGCCTCGACCTGATCGCGCGCTTCGATGGCGAGTCGACGACGGTCTCGTCTGCGCTGATCGGAGAAGCGAAGCCCGTCGCGATCGCCGTTCGCCCGCAAACGATGGGCGACGACTTGCTCGCGACCTTCGGGTTCCGAAAAGACATGACCTTCGACGACGACCTATTCGACGCAACCTACTTCGTCGCAGGTGAAGATCGCGCGCTTCGCGCCTTCTTCACGCCGGAAGTCCGCAGCGCGTTTTGCCGGATCGCGAACGAGCAGCCGCCGACGGTCACCGTCCGCGACGGCCTCGCGACGCTCGAGCTCACGCATCAGCGGCTTGCGACCGCGTGCGCCCTGCTCGCCGCGCTCCGCTAGAGCGCAGAGCGCTCTTGGTCATCACGGACTCGAGAGACTGCGAAGTCTGACGTGCCTGCCTTCATTGGATCACGAATGCCGGTGACGTCTCACGAACGGATGCCTCGTCGCCGGCGAAGCTCGCGGGGCGACGCGCCGATGTGGTTGCGCATGACGCGACGAAGCGCGTTCGCGTCGCCATAGCCCACCCGCGAGCTCACCTCTTCCAACGACAACGACGAGGTGTCATCGGAGAAGCGCCGTGGCTTCATGTGACTCGAAGGTCCACGAAGAGGTCTGCACGATGCGCGGGCGCCGAGAAAGGAGCCGAGGGGCCGAATGCCGCTGAGCGCTCTCACGCCCATCGTCGATCGCAAGCTCTGGACCTTCGATCGGCCGGTGCGGTTCAGCGGGGTACGGCAGCGTGCGCGCACGACGGTCGTGCGCCTCGACGACGGCAGCTTGCTCGTCCACAGCCCGGCGCCTCCCGTCGATGAGCTCGCCGAGCAGCTACGAGCGCTTGGCCCCGTGCGCTGGTTGGTCGTTCCGAATTGCTGGCATCACCTTGGGACGCCGGCGCCGGCGACGCGTTTCCCTGACGCGCAGGTGGTGGGGCCGGCGTCGGCGCTCCGCAGGAACAAGGCACTGAGAATCGCCGTGGACATCAACGACCTCTTCTGGGCGCAGACCTGATCGTATGTGCTGCAGCACATGACCACTGGACCGTTCGTTGGGCGGCGCGGGCTTTCGGCTTCTACGAGCGAGCGCGCGTACCGCCCGACGCCAAGAAGAAGATCCTCGA
>JAHBWD010000029.1 GCA_019637175.1 Labilithrix sp.
CCGCGCGCGGACGAGGCGATCCCCGACGCGCCCGGCGTCGACGAAGGCTCCGAGCACAAGACCGAGGAGTACGAGCTCCTGCCTTCGTACGTGCTCAAGGCCTCGGGCGAGAAGCTCGGGCCGTGGACGTTCGCGCGCTTGATGGAGGCGCTCGCGACCGGGCAGCTCCAGCGCGGCGATCGCATCGACTTCGTCGGGCGCGGCATGCAAGCCGTCGACGACATCGAGGAGCTCAAGCGCTTCTTCCCCGCGATCACGGCGACGACGGGCAAGCTCGCAGGCCCGGGCCAGCCCGACTTCCACGAGCAGATCGGCGCGGCGTCGATGCTCTCCATCTTGATGCGCGTGCTCGCGCAGCGAGAGACAGGCGTGCTCTTCGCCGAGCGCGCCGACGAGACGGGCGAGGGCGGCCGCAAGGAGCTCTACTTCGTCGGCGGGAGGCTCCATCACGTCGCGTCGAGCAACGCCAGCGAGCTGCTCGGCGAGTACCTCGTGCGCCGCGGCAAGCTCGAGCGCGAAGAGCTCGATCTCGCGCTCGCCGTGCTGCCCCGTTACAGCGGGCGCATGGGCGACACGCTCATCTCGATGGGCCTCGTCGGTCCCGTCGACATCTTCCGCGCGATCCGCGAGCAGGGCCGCGATCGCGTCGCCGATCTGTTCTTGTGGCGCGGCGGCGAGGCCACGTTCTATCGCGGCCACACCGCGCCCCACGTCGAGTTCCCCCTCGATCTCGAGCTGCCGACGCTCATGCTCGCGGGCCTCGAGGCCGCCAAGCCGGGCGACGCGCCGATGGACGAGCACCGGCAGAACGTCGATCGCACGCTCGGCCCGTCGAGCAGCAGCAGCGAGGCGCCGTTGCTCGACGGCGTGATCTGGCCGCCGCTCGTCGCGCGGGTGCAGACGCTCGTCAAGCAGCCGATGAAGCTCCGCGAGGTCTTGCAGGCCGCCGCGCGCGCCGGCGGCCTCACGGCCGGCGAGGTGCTGCGCGGCCTCGAGATCCTGCTCGCCGCGCGCCTCGTTCGCTACGAGGAGTGATCCGCTACGCCTCGTACGCGCGGACGAACGTCTGCCGCTGCTCGATCGATCCGATCGCGATGATCTCTCCGCCCTCGGGGAAGATCGCCGACGCAGGCGGGTTGGTGACGACGTCGTCGCCCTTCTGGATGGCGATCACGTTGAGCCCCGTGCGCGCGCGGATGTCGCTCTCGGCGAGCGTCTTGCCCGCGAGCGTCGCCGCGACGGGGACGACGACGATGTCGGCCCCCTCCTCGAGCACGACGAGCTCGTGCCCGCGGAGGAACGCGAGCACCGACTTCACGCCGAGCGAGCCGTAGCTCAGCACCGAGTCGGCGCCGGCGCGGTGGATCGCCTCGAGGTTTCGCTCGTGGGTGATGCGGCTCACGATGCGCACGTCGGGGTTGAGGCGCCGGCAGTAGATCGCGAGGAAGATGTTCGTCGCGTCGTCGTTGGTCGTGACGACGACCGAAGGCGCGCGCGCGAGCCCCGCGCGCATGAGCAGATCGCGATCGGCCGCGTCGCCGATGAAGACCTCGTCGGCGACGCCCTCGAGCGACGCGCTCCCGGCGCTCTTCTCGACGAGGTGAACGGCGACCTCGCGCGCCCGGAGCGCGCGCGCGGCGGCGACGCCGACGCGGCCGCCGCCGATCACGACGACCGGGTTGTCGTTCGGCTCGTAGATGACGAAGAGCGAGTCGAGCAGGATGATCTGCTCCTCGGTGCCCGCGACGACCACGACGCTGTACGAGCCGAGCACCGCGTCGGCGAGCGCGGGCCGGAGGACGCCGCCCTCCCAGTAGGCGACGACGGTGAGCCCCGTGACCTCGCGGAGCTTCGTGTCGCGGATCGACTTGCCCGCCAGGCCCGTGTTGTGGACGGGGAACTCGGCGATCACGAGGTCGCGGTAGCGCCCGACGACATGCGCGCGGATGTGCCCCGCGTCGACGCGCGCGGCGAGGTGCTCGCCGAGGCGGTGCTTGAGCGGGAGCACCGTCGTGACGCCGCTCAGCTCGAGGACGTCGACCGCGTCGTCGCTGTCGGCGAGCGCCGCGACGCGCACGTCCGGCGCGTGCTCGCGCACGGTGAGCGTGATGTTCGTGTTGGTGGCGTCGTCGAGGTTCGCGAAGACGAGGCGGGCTTTCTCCGCGCGGAGCGACGCGTACGTGGCGCGGCTGTCGATCTCGCCGGCGACGACGGAGATGCCGTCGGCGTGCAGCGTCCCGGCGACCGTCGGATCGGGCTCGATGACGAAGTACGGGATCCCGAGCGGCTGGAGCCGCTCGACGAGCCCGCGGGCGATGGTGTCCCAGCGGCAGATGATGACGTGGCCCGTCGTCTCCGGCGGCACCTCGCGCGGCACGCGCAGGCGGATCTGCGCCTCGAGCCACGGCGCGTAGAAGAAGCGAATGAACGCGAAGGGCAGGACGATGACGAACATGACGAGGCCGGTCATCAGCACGAGGATGCTGAAGAGGCGCCCGACGTCGGTGTGGAAGGTGATGTCGCCGAAGCCGAGCGTGCTCATCACCGTGAGCGTCCAGTAGAGGCTCGTGATCCACGAGTACTCGCGGCCCTCGACGAACCACATGATCGCGCGGAAGCCGAAGGAGAACGCCACGACGGTCGAGGCGATCACGACGAGGAACTTCGCGAACGCGCGAAGGTTCTGGCGGAGCCCCTTCTCGCGGAGGACGAACGCGAGGAGCGGTGCGAGCGCCCGCACGGTCTATCGCCCGCCGGCCGCGCCGGAGAAGGGGAGGATCGTCTTGAGGTCTTCGTCGGTGAACCGCAGCTGGAGGCCGAGGAAGTAGTCGCGCCGGTTCGGCAGGAAGATGTGGTCGACGCCGCCGATGAGCCAGAGGCGGTGGATGAACTCGTAGCCGACCCAGAGGCGGTAGCGCGGGCGGATCTCCTCGCCGAAGCCGAAGAGGTCTTGCACGATCTCGAAGCGGTTCGAGAGCAGGTGCGTGTCGACGCCGATGCCGCCCGTCGACTCCTTGATGCCGAAGCGGCCGGTGAACGGGCCGAGGCGCCGCGCGAACTGGATGGTGAAGCGGAACGCGTCCGTCGTGGTCGTCGTGACGGTGCGGTAGTGCGCCGGATCGTTCGGGTTGGTGGTGTCGACGTCGGTCTGCGTGAAGCTCGTCCTGCCGCGCGGATCGTTGATGAGCTCGATGAGGTAGTACTTGTCTTCGCGCGGCTGGAGGCGGATCTCGACGTAGCTCTTGATGGTGTTCGCGAGGAAGTTGTAGTCGGAGCGGAGGCCGACGATCGTCTGGAGGCGCCGCAGGCTGTCGACGTAGTCGTTGACGCCCTCGGCGACGCCTTGCACCTCGTTGATGAGCGTCTCGTCTTTGGTGAGGCGGCCGACGGTGCCCTCGCCGCGATCGATGCGCGCGGCGATGTTGTCGGCGTGACCGAGCGCGCTCTCGAGGCTCTGGCTCGCGCGGTTGATGCGCTCCATCGTGCTGCGGAGCTCGCCCGGCTGCCCGTCTTTGCCCGCCTGCTGCGCGAGCAGCTCCTTGACGTCGTCGGTGATGATCCGGACGTTGACGAGGATCTTCTGGAGCTCCGGGCCGCCCGTCAGGGTGATGCGGTCGATGTTCTCGAGCGTCTCCTTGATGACCGTGCGGTTCTCGCGGACGGTGAGGTTGATCGCCTCCGTCGCGTCGGCGAGGTTCTTGAGGATCGCCTTCATGTTGCGGCCGCCCTCTTCGCTGCCGACCGACGCGGCGAGCTGCTGGGCGACCTTCTCGACGAGATCGGCGATGCGGCCGACGGTCTCCTTGAGATCCTCGACCGAGCGCGCCTCGGCCATGGTCTCGATCTCGTCGCCGTCCTTCTTGTCAGGCTCTCCGGTGCCTTCGGCGAGGATGACGATGTTCTCGCCGAGGAGCGAGGCGCTCCGGACGCCGAGCCGGGCCGTCTGATGGAGCTTCACGTCCTGGTTGATGCGGACGTCGATGCGCGCGAGCCCCTTCTCGAGGCGGATGTCCTCGACGCTGCCGACGGGGATGCCGGCGATCGTGACGCGCGAGTGCTTGGCGATGCCGGTCGCGTCCTTCAGGTACGCGTGCACGACATATCCTTTGCCGCCGCCCACTTGCGAGCCGACCGTGCGAAAGACGAGGTATCCCGCGGCCGCCGTGACGACGACGAAGAGGCCGATTTTGGCCGCCTGCGAGACCTTCGCCATCCTCTCGCGCTCGTACACTAGACGGGTTTGCCCTCAAAGGGTGGGCAAACCGCGCGGGAGAGGGGGCGGAGCCCGCTCAGGGCTGAAGGACGAAATCGACGTTGTCGCGGGAGACGAGGGCGTCGCTGGCGTCGTACGCGGCGACGGTCAGGGTCTTGTCGCCCATGTACTTGAACGTGTAGGCGAGCGCGAAGTCGTCGTCTTTGTCGGTCGACTCGCCGAACACGAACGTGCCCTGGCTGTAGACGACCTTCGCGATGTTCGACGCGTAGGCGCGCGACTTCACGGTGAAGCCGTTCTTGAGCGTGGCGTCTTGGCTCGGCGCGACCCACTTGATCTTGCCGTTGATCGGGTTCGGCAGCGGGCCGTCGTCGCGCGCCTCTTCGTCGCCGGGCACCGTGGTGGTCGCGCCGCGCGAGCACGGGCCGCCGGGATCCTTGCCGCGGAACTCGTAGTGCCACGGCTCCTTCGGGACGGTGCGCACGAACCCGAAGCGCGAGGCGTTCCTCGAGAGCCACGACGACGTCGAGAGATCGAGCGCGAGACCGTTCTGGTGGTTCGAGTAGCCCGGGCGCGCGGCGAGGTTGCCGTTGTTGCAGCGCTTCGTCTGGTAGCAGTTGTAGAGGTAGCGCTGCTCCGCCATCGTGCGGAAGCCGCTCGTGAGCGAGAGACGAACGCCGGCGTCGTGCGCGGCGGCCTGCATGCGGAGGAATGCGTGGCCGGTCGCCTTCGAGACCGGCTTTCCGCCGATGTGAATCACCTGGATCGAGTACGGCGCGCCGCTCTTGTACGCGGTGTCCGTTCGCTCCTTGCAGCTCACCGCCGAGCGGAGCTCGTCGCTCGTCTCGCCGACCGGCTCCTCTTCGTGCTCGTCGTCGTCTTCGTCGCCCATCTCGGCGGTGCATCCCGCGAGGAGAGGGAGAGAAGAGACGCCGAGCGCGAGACAGACGAGCAGCTTTCGGAGGGCGAGCATTGCCTACCTTTCAGCAAAGTGTATGCCGACCTGTCGGTAGACGTATGATGTGCCTTGAAAATAGGCGTCTGCGCGATGCTCGCCGGGCGGGCGACGCGGGGGCTCGCGGCCGGCTCCGGGCGGCGCCGATCCAGCCCCCGCGACCAGAGATTCGAGGAAGATCCACGAATTGCGAGGAAAATTACGCCACCGGCGATCTCACGCGATGCGCGAGACCGCGCCCGTCCAGCGGCCGCGCCCGTAGATGAAGGCGTACGCCATCGCGCTCACGAAGTTGGTCACGGCGACGCAGCGGAAGAGCGTCGGCAGCGAGTCGGGCCAGTAGCGCGCGGCGACGAGACAGATCGGCACCTGCACGAGCGCGATGACCGTCGCGTCGATCGCGAACGTCGTGCGCGTCGCGCCCGCGCCGGCCATCGCGTTGCCGAGGACGATCCCCGCGCCGAGGCCGAAGTAGCTCGGCGCGACGATGTGGAGGTACTGGAGCGCGATCGCGACCGGCCCCGGCTCGGGATCGAAGATGTGGAGGATCTCCTCGCCGTACCGGTAGATCACCATGAGCAGGATCACGTTCGTGATCGCGTCGTAGGCCGCCGTGATCCAGCCGCTCTTCTTCGCGCGCGCGTCTTGCTGGGCGCCGAGGTTCTGACCCACGAACGTCTGCGCCGCCGTGCCCCAACCCATCGCGACGAAGAGCGCCATCGTGTCGAGGCGGAAGACGAGGCCCATCGCCGTCGTCGCCGTCTGATCGGTCGCGGTCGTGAAGACGCGCGCCACGATCGAGTTGACGAAGAGCATCGCCGAGATGCGAATGAAGAACTGCGCGCTCGAGGGCCACGCGATCGACGCGATGCGGAGGAGCATCTCCTTGTCGGGCCGCCGCGCGCCCCGCGGCGGGATCACGTCGAAGCGGCGCGCGAGGATCCAGATGTTCGGGACGAGCACGATGCAGCGCGCGAAGATCGAGGCCCACGCCGCCCCGACCATCCCCATGCGCGGGACGTGCAGCGCCTCGGCGACGGGCGTGAGCCAGCCGAAGCCCGTCGGCGCCGGCCCGGACCCGAACATCAAGAGCACGGCCAAGACGACGTTGATGGCGTTGCCCGTCACGAGCAGCGTCACCGGCGTCTTCGAAGAGCCGAGCGCGCGCTGGATGTTCGTGAGCTGGAGGAGGAAGAAGATCGAGAAGCTGCCGCCGGTGATGACGCGGAGGTAGCTCGTCGCCACGGTCGCGACCTCGCCCTTGGCGCCGATGAGATCGCGCACGATGAACCCGGCGCCGAAGCCGCCGACGAGGCCGAGCAAGAGGCTCAGCCCCGTGATGATCAGCATCGACTGCCACGCGGCTTGCTGGATGCCGGCCTTGTCGCCGCTGCCCTGGCGCTGCGCGAGGATCGCGCCCGCCGCCGTCGAGACGCCGTAGCTCACGATCGTGCCGAGCGCCGAGACCTGATCGCAGATCCCGATCGCGCCGACCGCGGCGCCGACCTCCGCCGCGGGGAGGCGCGCGATGAGGTACGCGTCGACGAGGTTGAACGTCGTCTGGAGCGCCATCCCGACGGCGAGCGGCGTGCCGAAACGCGCGACCTCGAGCCCGAGTGGCCCGCTGAGGATGCGCGTGTCGGCCTTCGTTTCCGCCATCCGGGGGGGCCTTATTTGTCAGGGTTTCGCCGCGCGGTCAAAGCCTCACCGCTCCTCGCGCACGATCTTGGCGAAGCCGTGCAGCTCGGCGCGCTCGTCGCGGATCGCGGTGATGATGCAGCTCGCCCAGAAGCGCGAGCCGTCCTTGCGCGTGCGCCAGCCGTCGATCTCTGCGCGCCCTTCGATGCGCGCCGCCTCGAGCTCTCGCTCCGGCGTTCCGCGATCGCGCTCCTCTCGCGTGTAGAACGTCGTGAAGTGTCGGCCGATCACCTCCTCGGCGCGGTAGCCCGTCATCGCCTCGGCGCCCGCGTTCCACGTCGTCACGTTCCCGTCGAGGTCGAGCATGACGATGCCGTAGTCGGTGATCGCGTCGACGACGCGGCGAAAGCGCGCTTCGCTCTCGCGGCGCTGCTCTTCCATCATCTTGCGCCGGATGACCTGGCCGAGCTGCGCCGCCATCGCGCTCAGCACCTCGACGAGGCGCGCGCTCTCGTCGATCGCGTCGCGCATGAAGAGCTCGATGACGGCGAGGACCTCGCCGCCTTCGCAGATCGGCATCGCGATGCCCGTCTTGAGGCCGGCCGCTTCGGCCTCCGCGCGCCGCGGCGCCTGCGGCTCCGAAGGCAGATCGACGATCCACACGTGCTCCTTCGCCTGCCACGCGCGCCCCGGCAGCCCGACGCCGGGCAGGAACGTCGTTCGCTCGCTCCGCTCGCGGAACGGCCCGAGGCCCGGCGCGCCCTCGTACCACGTGGGGCTGCAGTGGAGCGCGCCGTCGGCGCCGGGGAGCCACGCTTGCCCGCACACCCAGCCGGTGGCGGCGCCGATCCGCTCGAGCACGAGGCCGAGCCCCGAGTCGACGTCGGGCGCGTTGACCAGCGACAGGATGAGCGACGGCAGCGATCGGAAGAGCTCGCCCTCGCCGCTCGGAGGCGGCGGCGGCTCCTCGGTCGCGATCTCCTCGTCGGCGCCGCGATCGGTCGATCGCCGCGCGGGCAGGGTGAACGAGAAGGTGCTCCCCGTTCCGACGGTGCTCCGCACGCAGATCTTGCCGCCGTGGCCCTCGACGATCGCCTTGGCGATCGCGAGCCCGAGCCCGGTGCCCGCGCCCGCGCCGGCGCCGTGCCAGTAGCGATCGAAGACGTGGCGCAGCGCGGCGCGCTCGATCCCGATGCCTTCGTCGGTGACGGAGAAGCGCGCGTCGGTCTCGTCGTGATCCGCCTTGATGGTGACCGTGCCGCCTGGGCCCGTGAACTTGATCGCGTTTCCGATCAGGTTCGCGAGCACCTGGACGACCCGCGCGCGATCGCAGCTCCACTCGAAGTCTTCGACGGCGACGACGCGAATCTGCACCTTCTTCGCCGTCGCCTGCGCGAGCAGATCGTCGACGGCCTCGTGCACGATCGGCTGCACGCGCTCCACGTGAGGCGCGACGGAGATGCGGCCCGACGTGATCGCGGCGGCGTCGAGGAGATCGCCGAGCAGGCGCGTCATCCGATCGAGCGATCGCCCGACGAGCGCGCAGTGACGCTCGACGTGGACCGACGCCACGTCGGGGAGCCGCGTGCGCAAGACGTCGGCGCTCAGCTTGATCGCGCCGAGCGGGTTCCGGAGATCGTGCGACACGATCGCGAGCAGCTCCTGGCGCGCGCGGATCGCGCGCTGGCGCTCGGCGTTGGCCATGCCCACGATCAGGATCGTCAGGGCCGAGGTGGCGATGAAGAGCTGCAGCCGCGTGAAGCCGTCGACCAGCGTCGCGTGGACGAAGGGGCCGTAGCCGTGCACCGTCGCCCAGCTCGCGACGAAGCAGCCGACGGCGACCGACGTCACGCCGCCGAGGACGCCGAAGCGCAGCCCCGCCCAGACGAACACGGGGAAGAGGAAGTGCGGCAGCCCCAGCGGGTTCTCCGGCCAGCGAGGGAGGAAGAAGATGACGCCCGAGAGCGTGCCCATCAGGGCGCCGAGCGCGCTGATCTCGGCGACCTGCGCGCGCGCGAGCCTGAGGCTTCGCGCCTTCGACCACGTGAGGACGAGCGGGGCGACGATCACGTTGCTCGCCGCGTCGCCGAGCCACCACGTGCGCCCGGTGGGGAGCACGTCGGCGGCGTCGATCACGCCGGCGAGCAAGAGGCTCGTCGTCCCGATCGTCGCGCCGAGCAGCGAGCAGAGCACGCCGGGGAAGATGAGGAGCACGATGACGTGCCTCAAGCGATCGAGCTCGGTGCAGAACCCGCCGAAGCGCCGGAGCGCGTACGCCCCGAGCAGCGCCTCCGTCGTGCTGCCGAACGCGATGCCCAGCGCGGCGAGCGGCGGCACGCCGATCCACGCGTTGAGCGCGAAGGCGCCCGCTGCGACGCCAGGCCACAGGCGGTAGCCGCGCAGAAGCAGGGCGGCGAGGGCGATCCCCGAGGGCGGCCAGACCGACGTGGCGACGCCGTTCACGGCGCCGAAGAGCAAGCCGAGCCGGCCGGCGACGACGTAGACGACGACGAGCGCCGCCACCTGCACGGCCGAGCGGCTCATGATCGACCGAGCCGAGGCGACCGGGGAGGGCGCGCGACGGTGCGGAGAAAACGTCGTCATTGCGCGCGTGAAGCGGACGCAAGATCAGATCCTCCAGGGGTCGTGGCTCCGCCGGGCGCCGCGACGCCCGTGTGTGCCCCGGGCCGCCTAAATAGACGGATGTTGGTGGGCATTAAGCCGAAGTGTCCCGCGGAGTTGTCTTTCGGCGACGGAAGAGGCTAAGAGATCAGGGTCATGCCCGCCCCGCCGTCTCGCAAAAGCCCGGATTCGGCGGTTTCGCCGATGTTCGAGCCTCCTTCGCGCCGCGACGTGCTGAAGCGTGTCGGCCTCGCGGGCGGCGTGCTCGCGGGCTCCGCGGTCCTCGGCCGCGCGCTCTGGGACAAAGGCGGCTTCGGCGCTGCCACCTCCACCGCGGCTCGCCAGGTGCGCGACTACCGGCTCGCCGAGCGGTCGCCCGAGCACGCCGAGCTCGCGATCGCGCGCGGCAAGGAGGGCGACCCGCCGCCTTCGGCCGATCAGCTCGTGCGTCGCGCGGTCGACGCGATGGGCGGGATGAAGCGCTTCGTCAGCCGCGGCGACGTCGTCGTGATCAAGCCCAACATCGGGTGGGATCGGATGCCGATCCACGCGGCCAACACCAACCCCGACGTCGTCGGCACGGTCGTGCAGCTCGCGTTCGAGGCCGGCGCGAAGCGCGTCGTCGTCGCCGACGGCTCGTGCAACGACGCGCACCGCTGCTTTCAGCGCTCGGGCATCTGGCGCAAGGCGCACGCCCTCGGCGCCGAGGTCGTGCTGCCGGCCGAGCATCGCTATCGCACGACGCGGATGAAGGGCGAGATCCTCGACGAGTGGCCGATCTTCACCACGCTCGTCGACGCCGACAAGGTGATCAACGTCCCGGTCGCGAAGCACCACAACCTCGCGAAGTACACGGCGGCGATGAAGAACTGGTACGGCGTGCTCGGCGGGCGCCGCAACCGGCTCCACCAGAACATCGACGTGTCGATCGCCGATCTCGCGACGTTCATGCGCCCCACGCTCGTCGTGGTCGACGCGCTGCGCGTGCTCATGCGCAACGGCCCGCAGGGCGGCAACATCGACGACACGAAGGTGATGAACACGGTCTTCGCGACCGTCGATCAGGTCGCCGCCGACGCGTTCGGCGCGACGCTCATCGGGCAGCACCGCGACAACCTCCCGTTCGTCAAGATGGGCCACGAGCGCGGGCTCGGGACGATGTACTGGGAGAACTTGAGGGTGCGGGAAGTCTGATGAACGAGCCCTCGCCCAACGCGCAGAGCGCGCGGCCTCACGCGGGCGTGTCGCTCGACGTGAAGGGGATCGAGCGCGCGCACGATCACGCGCACGAGAGCGTCGAGCCGATCCCGTGGAAGACGGGCGAGGTCGGCGCGGTCGGGCCGATCGATCGCGCGGCGCCTGCGATCGCGAGCGCGAGCGCGAGCGCGAAGAAAGACGCGCGCGCGATGGCCGCCGCCGAGAAGCGAGCGACGGCGGCGATCGAGGCGGCCGTGGGGATCGGCGCGCCGGGCGCCGGCGCCGGCGCGGGCGGGAAGAAGAAGAAGGTCGATCCCAAGCTCCCGGGCTCGGGGATCCCCGCGCGCAAGAGCATCCGCACGCTCGTGTGGGTGCGGAGGGCGTCGCAGATCTTCTTCTTCTCCGTCTTCATGTACTTCCTCTTCCAGACGGGCTTCCGCGGGAGCTTCGCGGCGAAGGCCGACACGCCCGTGCGCCTGCCGTGGCCGGTCGAGGCGTTCCTCCTCGCGGATCCGTTCGTGAGCGGCATGACCGTGCTCTCGACGCACACGGTCTATCGCGGCCTGCTCTGGAGCGTGGGCCTGCTCGCGATCACGCTCGTGTTCGGGCGCGTCTTCTGCGGGTGGATCTGCCCGTTCGGAACGCTCCACCACTTCTTCGGGTGGATCCTGCCTTCGCGCAAGGGCCGCGGCGCGGCGCGCGTCGAGGCGAACAGGACGAGCGAGCGCCGGCAGAACGTCAAGTACTACCTGATGTACGCGTCGCTCCTCGCGGCGGTCGCGGGCAGCGCGATCGGCGGGCTCTTCGATCCGATCTGCGTCGCGGTGCGCGCGATCGGCCTCGGCGTCATCCCCGGCGTCCAGTACATCACGCACCGCGGCCTCGGCGCGGTGCAAGACGTGCCGGTTCGGCCCGTCCAGTCGGCCGCCGATCACACGCAAGACGCGCTGGCGAGCGCGGTGTGGGGCTCGCACCAGTTCTACTTCCACCAGACGTGGCTCATCGTCGTCTTGCTCATCGCGATCCTCTTCATGAACCGCTTCGTGCCGCGGTTCTGGTGCCGCGTGCTCTGCCCGCTCGGCGCGTTCCTCGGCGTCTTCGCCAAGTTCGCGCTCTTCGGGATGGAGAAGGATCACGCGAAGTGCACCGACTGCAACCTTTGCCTCGTCAACTGCCAGGGCGCCGACAGCCCGCAGGGCGGCGTGAAGTGGCGGCAAGACGAGTGTCACATGTGCCTGAACTGCGAGTCTTCGTGCCCCGAAGACGTCATCAAGTTCAGGTTCCTGCCGAACCGCAAGAGCCGCCTCGGCGCGCCCGCGCTCCAGCGGCGCACCCTCCTCGCGACGACCGCGGCGGGCGCGGCGTTCATCCCCGCGGCGCGCATCGCCGACGCGCTCGACGTCAACTACCACTCCAAGGTCATCCGGCCGCCGGGCGCGGTCGAGGAGCGCGAGTTCCTCGAGCGCTGCATCCGCTGCGCCGAGTGCATGAAGGTGTGCCCGAACAACGCGCTCCATCCGGCGCTCTTCGAGGCGGGCATCGAAGGCCTGTGGACGCCGATCCTCATCGCGCGCGTCGGCTACTGCGAGCACTCGTGCGTGCTCTGCGGCCAGGTCTGCCCGACCGGCGCGATCCAGAAGATCACCGAGAAGGAGAAGCTCGGGCAGGGCGTGCCCCCCGTGAAGATCGGGACGGCGTTCTACGATCACGGCCGCTGCCTGCCGTGGAGCATGGGCACGCCGTGCATCGTGTGCGAAGAGTTCTGCCCGACGTCGCCCAAGGCCATCTGGGTCGAAGAGGGCGAGTGGCCGATGCGCGACAGCAAGCCCGGCCCCGAAGGCGAACAGCCTGCGATGAAGATGGTGAAGCTCCAGCGGCCTCACGTCGATCCGAGCCTCTGCATCGGCTGCGGCGCGTGCGAGAAGGTCTGCCCGGTGCAGGATCAGCCGGCCGTCTACATCACGAGCGTCGGCGAGAGCCGCTCGAAAACGAACGTGATCCTGCTCGAGAACACGAACTACAACCAGAAATCCTGAGCGGCGTCCTTGACGCTGCGCGTCGCGGCGCTAGACCTCTGCCGCTCGATGCGCCTCGCCCTCTGCCTCGCCTCCGTGCTCCTCGTTTGCGCCTGCGCGGCTCCGGCCGGCGAAGGCGAAGGGGAACTCGAAGACGTCGAGTCGGCGGAAGAGGCGGCGACCGCCGGGCCGCCCACCGTCCTCGCCGACGTCAGCGGCACGTCGGCGTTCCGCGTGCGCGCGGGCGGGCTCACGGCGTGGGTCGATCCGCTCGCGGTCACGAAGCGCGCGGAGGGTCTCGTCGCCACCGTGCGCTTCCGCACGAGCCGCTCGCTCGCGAGCGCCGCCGATCGCGGCGTCGGCGAGGCGCGCCTCGTCAGCCCTCGCGTCGTCGAGGTCGATCTTCGCGGTGAAGATTTGAGCACGACGCTCGGCGGCGAGCCTCTGATCGTGCGCCTCCGCGCCGCGAGCGGCGCCGATCGCGACTACGACGTGCGCCTCGATCTCGCCCCGCGCTTCGCCCGCTTCGTGGGTTCGACTTCGGTGCTCGTCGATCGCGACATCGCGCGCGTCTATTGGCGCGATCCCCGCGTCTCGAGCCTGCGCTACCGCTACGACATCCGCGCCACGGGCGCGCAGGCGATGGGCGTGTACATCGGCGGGCAGCCGAGCGTGCTCCTCACGCCCCTCGGCATCGCGACCGGCCGCTTCCAGGCGAACTGGAGCCACGAGCGCTTCGAGCGCGGCATCGGCCTCGCGAACGCGGTCGAGCACACCGGCACCTTCCGCGGCGCCCGCCTCACGAAGACCGCCGAGATCGATCTCGCCGTCACGCGCGTCGGCCTCACGAAGCAGGGCGCCGAGATCGCGTGGCCCGCGCAGGGGTGCAAGCCCGCGGTCGCGGCGTGCATCGCTTCGAAGGCGCCGGCGGAGAAAGATCTCGGCTCGTGCGGCGCCTACCTCGACGTCAGGCGCTGCGTCGACGCGGACTGAGCTATCGGCAGCGACAGTCATCAAGACGCTGTTCGATCACGATGGACGCAAGAATTCGAACGCGCGCGGCGATCTCGTCGCGAATGCGTCGCACTTCGTCGAGAGGACGCCCCTTCGGGTCCTCGAGCGGCCAGTCCTCGCGTTTCGAGCCGGGCACGACGGGGCACGCTTCGCCGCACCCCATCGTGACGAGCAAGCTCGCGCTTCGCGCGAGCTCATCGGTGAGCAGCGCTGGCTTCGCGTGACCGAGGTCGACGCCGACCTCCCGCATGGCCTGCACGACCTCGGGATGCACCCGCGGGCCTGGCTGGGTGCCGGCGGAGATCGCTCGAGCCCTCGACCCGTCGACGGTCGCATTGAACAGAGCGGCGGCCATCTGTGACCGACCGGCGTTGTGCACGCACGCGAAGAGTACGGTGAACATCTAGCCCTCCGCCTCCGGGACGAGCCATCGAAGGGTCGCGGTCGCCGCGCCCGCGCCGAGCAGCTGCGCCACGATGAATCCGGGGGTGTCGGCGGGACGGATGCCCGCGAACGTGTCGCTCGCCGACCGCGCGAGCGTGACGGCGGGATTCGCGAACGAGGTGGACGCGGTGAACCAGTAGGCCGCCGTGATGTACGCGCCCACCGCGAAGGGAACGGATCCGGGCCGGCGTCTCGAGCAGGCGGCGATGACGGCGAGGAGACCGAACGTCGCGACGAGCTCGCTCAAGAGCTGAGCTCTGCCGCTCCGGACGTGTCGTGACGCGAAGAAGAGCGCCCGCTCCTCGAACATGACGTGCGCGATCGCGACGCCCGCGAAAGCTCCGCCGACTTGCGCGGCGACGTAGCCGGGTACCTCGCGCCAAGCGAGACGCCCGCACGTCGCGTCTGCGAGGGTCACCGCCGGATTGAAATGAGCGCCGGAGACCGGACCCAACGTGAGGATGAGCGCCACGAGGACGGCGCCGGTCGCGAGCGTGTTCGCGAGCAGCGCGATCGCCGCGTTGCCGCCGGCGAGACGCTCGCCCATGATCCCCGATCCGACGATCGCGGTGAGCAGCAGGCAGGTTCCCAGCGCCTCGGCGACGATCTTGCGCGCGCGATCAACCCGTCGCATCGGGCGTCTTCGGGGCGCAGGCGCCTGGCCCGCAGCAAGAGGAGCGCTTCGAAGCGGCGGGCTGTCCGTCGCCCATGGTCGCGGCGTCGGCGAGGACGACGAACACCTCCCACGAGTTGCCGTCGGGATCTTCGACCCAGACCTTGTTCTGGACGGCGTAGCAGCAGGAGGTCGCCTCTTCGACCACGGTCCGCAGCCCCGCCGCTTCGAACCGCGCCTTGGCCTCGTCGACGTCGCCCGGGCTCGCGACCTGAATGCCGAAGTGGCTCGCGTTCAGGCCGGTGCGAGGCGCCTCGACCATCGACAGGTTGAGCGAGGGCGCGTTCAAGTCGAACTTGGCGTATCCAGGGCGGCGCTTCGTCACTCCGACGCCGAAGGCCTTCTCGTAGAACGCGATCGAGGCGTCGATGTCGGCGACGTTGAGTGACACGTGCGGTTTGAGGATGTTCATGTCGGCTCCTATTTCTATGATTCGAGTAATATCGAAATAAAGCGCGCGAGGTCAGCAGCAGCCCTTGCCGGCCTTGCAGCAATCCTCCCAGAGGTAGTCGGTGAGCGCTCGAAGGGCCGGGAAGACCGCGCTGTAGTAGATGAACGTGCCCTCCCGCTTCGCCTCGAGCAAGCCCGTTCGCGCGAGGCGATCGATGTGGTGGCTCAGGGTCGACGCCGGGACGTCGAGCTTCGCTTGGATCTCGCCCGCAGCGGCGCCCGCGGGCCCTGCCTGTACGACGTGTCGCAGGATCGCGAGCCGCACTGGGTGCCCGAGCGCGCCGAGCTGCTCCGCGTGCGCCTCCAGCTTGCGGTTCATTCGATTGTTCTACTTCATTCGAAGTAAAACGCAACCGATCTCGCCGTGAGACGTCGGTCAGCCGCTCGCTCGAGGTCGGATCGAGGGCGCGAACGCGACGAGCCACGCGACGCCGAGCGCGCCGCACGCCGCGGGCAGACCGAACGCGAGGCGCGTGTGACCGCTCGCCAGCATGACGCCCACGAAGATGCTCGAGAGCATGTCGCCGACGGCGTTCGCCGACGCGAGGATGCCGAGGCCCAACGTGCGCTGCTCGCGCTCGAGCATCTCGGCGCACGCCGCCTTCTCGATCGTCTCTTCTATCGCGACGTAGATCCCCGAGAGGACGATCGCGGGCACGAGCCACGCGATCGCGTCGCTCGACCACGCGAGGGTCGCGTTGGTGACGACGCCCAGCACGTAGCCGCCGAGCAAGATGCCGAGCTTGGAGCGCCGATCGCCGAGGCGGCCCACAGGATAGGCGGCGACCGCGCTCACGAGGTTGTGCAAGACGTAGAGCAGGACGGGGATCGAGAGCGCGCCGTGCGACGCCTCGCTCCCGGGCGCGACTGCCCGCGCGGCGAGGAGAATGAGGAAGCTCCGCGAGAAGTCGCCGAGCCCGAACAAGAGCACGCCGCCGAGGAAGAGCCAGTAGCGTCGAGGGAGCGGCGCGCGCTTCGCCTTCTCGGACCTCGCTTCGCTGGCTTCTGCGGGCTGCGAGCGGTCACGCGTCATGAGCGCGATCGCGAGCACCGAGACGAGCGCGGGGACGATGCTGACGAGGATGACGACGCGGAGCGGCGCCCCCGCGGCGACGAGCGCGACGGCGACGAGCGGCCCGGCGACCGCGCCCAGCATGTCGGCGGATCGCTCGATCCCGTACGCGCGCCCGAAGTGCGTGGGCCCGACCTCGTCGGCGAGGAGGAAGTCGCGCAGCGGCGAGCGCAGGCCGCGGCCGATCCAGGCGACGCCGCGGAGCGCGCCGAGCGCGATCGCCGAGGTCACGAGCGCCATCGCGGCCGACGCGACCGTCGTGAGTGAGTATCCGACCGTCGCCAACGGCTTCTTCTTCTCCAGGCGATGGCCCACGATCCCGCCCGCGAGCTTCGAGAGGCTGAAGAGCAGGTCGGCCGCTCCCTCGAGCAAGCCGAGCGCCGCAGGGCCGAGCCCGACGCTCACGAGGTAGAGCGGCAGCACCGCCGTCACCATCTCGTGGCCGACGTCGGAGAAGAAGGTCGCGAGGACGATGCCGACGACCCCGCGCGTGACCCAACGCGGCTTCACTCGGTCGTCAGCTCCGTGCTCGCGAACGCCGTGCCGCCGCGCGAGTCGCGCAGCACGACCCAGAGGTAGACGTCGCGCGCCTCGGTGGGCGCCGTCCAGACGTTCTCGGTGAAGCTCTCGGGCTCCATCTCGTCGCGGCCGGTGCGATCGCTCTCGAAGCTGCCCGCGGTGGTGAACCACGACGCGCGCAAGCTCTCGCGGCGCGTGACCACCGCCTGCGCGCGGACGTCGAACATGAGGTAGCTCTCGGCGTCGCCCTCTGACCACGAGGCGCGCAAGACGACGCGCGCGCCTCGCGGCACTCTCTTCTCGCGCGGAACGCCGTCGGCGATGACCTCGATCGGCAGGAGCGACGGATTTCGGTTCGGCGCGTAGTCGCGGCCCATGATCGTCGCGGCGTCGGCCGGGATGCTCGCGAGCTTGCACGTGATGCGCGCGAAGCCGAACGCCATCAGCGTGTCGCCGCCGGCGGCGACCGTCGCGCGGATCGGCTGGTAGAAGCCGCCCGTGACGTCGGGATCGCGCGGCCGGAGCTCGGTCGACTGGATCTCGGGCCCGAAGAGGAAGCACGCGTCGGCAGGGACGGGCGCGGTGAGGCCGCCTCGAGCGTCGCCGATGGGCGCGACGCCGCCGCGCGTGCATCGCACGCTCACCGCGCCGTTCTCGCTGAGCAGCTTCGGCGAAGCGCAGAACGCCCACGAGGTGGGCGGGAACGCGATCGGTCCGTCGGGTGACGCGACCAGGATCGACGTCGTCACGGGCGCGCCCGGCGTGACCTCGGGCGGATCCATCCGCACGGCGAGGACCACGGGGCGATCGACGAACGACTCGCGCTCGCCGAAGTCGGGCTTGCACGACGGGATCGCGGCGACGACGAGGAACGAAACAGGGAGGAGCCGCATCAAAACTCGAACCTCGCGCCGACGACGGCGATGGTGGGCAGGCCCGTGATGACGCTCCTTCGGCGGAAGCTCGCGGAGTAGACGATCTCTTCGGCGTTCTCGCGGTTGGTCACGTTCTGGACGTCGGCGAAGACGAGCACGCGCGACGACTCGCCGAGCGGAAAGGATCGCTCGACGCGCACGTCGAGCTGCCAGAACGCGGGGATGCGGATCGAGTTCTGCGGCCCGAAGACGGGATCGTAGCGATCGGTCCGCGCGTCGTAGACGCTGCCGTCGACGGGCGTGCGCGGGTTGCCCGACGCGTAGCGGAAGCGCGCGCCGAAGCCCCAGCGTCCGATGTCCTGGCTGGCGACGATCGAGAGCACGTGCGGCTGATCGAAGTCGAACGCGCGCCAGCTCTCGTCGCCCTCGTTGCGCCGCTCGCTGCGCGTGATCGCGTACGAGATCCATCCGAAGAAGCCCTTCCACAGCTCCTGGCGGAGGAGGAACTGCACGCCGTAGCTCCGGCCTTCGCCGTTCTGGGTGAGCGCGCGCGCGAGGATCGGGTTGCTCAGGCGGCTCCGCACCACCAGATCCTTCATCGACTTCTGGAACGCGACCACGTCGGCGGAGAGCGTCTGCGTGATCTTGAGCGACTCGCCCACGGTCACGTGCGTCGCGCGAGAGAGCGCGAGATCCGGCGTTCCGAACACCGCGGAGAGATCTTCGGGCTCGGGCGCCTGATGATAGGTGCCGTAGGCGGTGGTGAGCGCGAGGCGAGGCGTGACCTCCCAGCGGGCGGAGGCGCGCGGCGCGAGCGCGGTCTCGAGGCGCGAGAAGCCGATCGACGGCGTCAAGCCGACGCGCGGCGTCTTGCGGCTGCCCTCGACGAGGTACGCGTCGAACCGCACGCCGGGGGTGAACGTGACCGGACCCAGGCGCACGTCCGCGTACGCGTGAGGGCCGACGTCGACGACGTTGGTGCGCCACGTGTCGGCGGCGTACTCGTCGCCGGGAGGTTGCCCGAAGACGGCGATGTCGCCTTCGCGCGGCGGGAGCGTGAGCGAACCCTCGCGATCGACCTTCGACGACGTGCCGAGCGTGTCGAGGCCCGTCGTGAGCGCGACGCGCGAGCCGAGGCGCGTGCGGAACGACGCGCGCGCGCCGTAGCGATGGGAGTCGACGTCGAGGCGCGCAGGCGTCGGGCCGAAGCGCTGGAGCAGCTCGCTCGTGTCGCGGCCGAAGAAGGGCGTCACGATGGTCGTGTCGCCGCCCTCGGCGACCTTGGTGTAGCGCGCGTACGTGCGCCAGAAGCCCGTGAAGGTCTTCTCCGAGCGCACGCTCGCGGGATCGGGCGAGGGCACCGTGCGCGTCAGATCGTCGGTCGCGCCGAGGAGCACGAGGTCGACCGCTTCGCGCCGGCGCAGATCGATCGTCGCCTTGATCTGACCGTCGCGATAGCGAGGGATGGGGAAGAAGTCGCCGACGTCGGGCGCGCTCGTCCACGCGAGCACGCGATCGAGCCAGCTCTGGCGCGCGGCGATCGCGACGCGCGCGCGGTCGCCGAGCTCGGCGGAGACGAGCGCGGATCCGTCGAGCGTGTCGGCGCCGACGTAGCCGTGCGTGCCGCGCGGGAGCGTGCGCGTCTCGACGCGCACGAGGCCGCCGAGGCCGCGGCCGTACTCGGCGCCGAACGCGCCGGGCACCAGATCGATCGAGGAGACGAGATCGGAGCTGATGACGGAGCGAAGCCCGCTGCCGTGATAGAGCGCGGGGACGTCGACGCCGTCGACGTAGATGCGCGTCTCGCGCGGCGCCGATCCCCAGACGACGATCTGACCCGAGGCGACCGGAGGACGAGAGACGCCCGGGAGGTTCTGGACGACCTTGAGGACGTCGCCTTGGGTGCCGGCGACCTTGCGGGCTTGTTCCGCGCGGATGGTCGTCTGGTGGGTCTCTTGGCGGGCGCGCGGGCGGCCGCGGACTTCGACGTCGACTTCGCCGGCGGGCGCGGGAGCGGGAGGGGGAGCGGGAGCGGGAGGGGGAGCGGGCGCGGGAGCGGGAGCGGGTGCGGGAGCTTCTTGGATCGTGAAGCTGTAGCGGTAGGTGATCTTCGAAGGCGCGGGCTTGTCGTCGACCTCCGCGGGCTCGAAGACGAACTGGCGGGCGGCGGCGACGGCCGCGGCGTCGAACGCGGGATCGGTGGAGGAGGCGACGGTGACGTTCGCCACCTCGCCGGTCGCGGAGATCTCGATCGTGAGGATGACCGAAGCCGCGACACCCTCGCGATCCTTGGGATGCTCCGCTTCGACGAACTTCACGAGCTTCGGCATCTTCGTGACCTGGCGGCGCGCGGGCTGGCCGCCCACGTCGGTGCCGCGCTGCTGCGCGAAGGTCGACGACGTCGTGCACGTCAGCGCGAGGAGGATCGCGAGCGCGTGCGCGATGCCTCGCGTCGAGCGCATCAACGTCCCGGCGCGCTCGCGGGGATGTCGATCTCGAGCGCGAGCACGCCCGCGCCGCGATCGTGCGGCGCGCGGGAGTCGATCTCGGTGGCGAGCCCCTCGGCCGCCTTCACGGAGACGCCGTCGACGAACACTTCGACGCGCCAATACGCGTTCACTTGGCCGCAGAGCGAAAAGGTGTCGACGCGCGCGACGTAGCGGCCGGGCGGGGGCGCCGTCGTCCAAACGACGTTCTCCGCGCGACGGCCGTCTTGCACGCAGCTCGCGTTGGAGTCGAAGTCGAGCACGCCTCCTTGGCGCACGGTTCCCGGAGGCTCGGGCGGCGATCCCGGCGGAGGCGGCTGGTACGAGGTCACGTTTCGCTTCCAGATCTCGGTGCCGTTGGGATCGACGACGTGCAGATCGAGGTCCGCTTGATTCATCCACGTGAGGGAGACGACGAGCTTGCCCGGAGGCGGCACGCGCGCGTTCACGTTCAGCGGACGCACGAGCGGAGGACCGAAGTTGCCGCCGGCGTCGATCGCGCGGGCGACGAAGCTCTTCGCGCCGGCGCGGAGCATCGGCGCGAAGGAGACGCCGGCGACGAACGTGGGAAAGCCGGGCGCCGTCACGTCGGGGAGGCCCGCGGGAACGACCCAGTAGCCGGGATCGCCGTCGAGGCCGACGGCGATCGCGGTCGCCGTGGGCTCGAGATCGCCGGAGACCTTCGTCGCCGAGCCCGCGAGGACCGTGGGCGCGAGCACGACGTTGCGCACGCCGGGCCCCGAGGTCTCCGCGGGCATCGCGCGGCGGAAGAACTGCGCGCCGTCGACGCGCAGACCGGCGTCGAGACCGGCGTCGACGACGACGTCTTCGCACGACGCGGTGAGCGCGAGGGCGACGGCGGCGCCGAGCATCGTCGAGAGGCGACGCATCAGAACCCGACCACCGCGCGGAGGGTGAACGAGTCGTCGGCGAGCGTCGTCGGCGCGCCGGTGACGTCGCGGCCGAGCGCGTTCTTGCGTTTGTCGTACTCGGCGACGAGGCGCGCCTTCTTCCAGCGCGCCGTCGCCATGAACGCCCACGTCGAGAGGCTCGTGTCGTTGGGGACGCGGGCGAAGGGCCTCTGATCGAGCGCGTCGGCGTCGGGATCGAAAACGTCGTAGCGGACGCCGACGATGGCCCACTTCGTGATCTCCTGCGTCACGCTCACGTACCAGCCGAGCTCGCGGAGATCGCGCGACGCGGCGACCGGATCGGCCTTGAAGATCCCGCGGCTCAAGTTCTTGGCGCGAACGAGCTCGCCGCGGACTTGCAGCTCACCGAGCACGGGCATCGTGACGTGCGCGCGGACGTCGGCGCCGAGCGCGAAGCGCTGAAAGCCCTCGGAGGGCGTCGCGGCGGAGCCTGCGAGCACCTCGAGCTCGACGGGATCGACGGCGCCGTCGCCGTTGCCGTCGCGCCACACGATCTGATCCTTCGTCGGCGGCGTGCCCTCGTGAAAGCCGCGGCCGGTGAGGCCGGAGAAGCCGGCGTCGAAGCGCACGCCCGTCGTCACCTCCGACGAGGCGCCGACGCGGAAGACGAGATCCTTGCTCTTGTCGGGATCGCGGCCGGGGAAGGTGCGCTCGCCGATGGGGTCGCCGTTGACGATCGCGAGCGCGTAGTTGACGAACTTGTATCCGCCGAGCACGCGCAGGCCCAGATCGTACGACTGGGGGAAGAGCTCGTTGGCCATCGTCGTTCGCTCGAGGAACGGGCGCTGGTTCTCGCGCTCGGGCACGTCGTAGCCGAACGGCGTCATCAGCAGGCCGGCAGAGACCATGATGAACGGCTCGTCGAACGTCTCGCGCATCACCTGCGCGACGGCGCGGTAAGGCGCCGAGGCCGGCCACTTGATCGACGCCTCGGCGTTCCACGGTCTCACCTGCGGCCCGTTGACGGTGTTGGCGTCGAGCTCGAGCGCGCCGTGAACGAGGCCTTGATCGCTCTCGAGGCGGATACGCGCGCGCCGGATCGAAAAGCGATCTTCGTTGAGCGGCGCGCGCGTCGCGGGATCGAGCTCGTTCTGCGACGATTGCCGGAAGACGGTCCAGTCGCCGTGGACGTAGCCCGAGACCGTGAGGCTCTTCTGCGCCGTGACGCGCGCCTCGAGATCGGCGTGCGCGCGCTTCTGGGCCTCGAGCTCTTCGCGCAGGCGCGCGAGCTCGCCGTCGCGCGCGACGGGCGCAGCCTGCGAAGCGGGCGCGGCGGGCGGATCGGCGGCGCTCGCGCGGCCGGCGCCGAAGGCGATGCCGGCCGCGAGCGCCCGAGCGACGAGGAAGTGAACGCGACGTGCGCGCACGCGCGTCACTCTACTTCACGGCACCGGCGGAAGACCACCGTCGGCGAGCTTCAGCGGGAGGACGGGGTTCTTCGTGATCTGAACGGCGTCGGTGCATGCGTTGAGGATCTCGAGGTGCGTCGTCGGGTTGAGGACGCAGTCGCCGGGTCCGCCGTCGGGCTGGGGCCCGCCGTCGTTCTGCGCGTTTGGTCCGCCGTCGACAGGGTTGAGGGGGCCCGCGTCCGGGGTGATCTGCGGCTCCTTCACCACGCCCGAGTCGCTGTCGCACGCGACGTAGCTGAGGGCCGAGGCCGCGAAGAGGCCGACGAGCAGGAAGGTCGATCGGGAGCGCTTCATCACCGCACCTCGCAGAAGTTGCGCCGGCACTTGCCGCTGCCGCAGGGAGTGTCGTCCGTGCACGGCGTGCACTTCGTGCTCCCTTGCGGGACCTTCGCCTCGAAGTAACAGGTGCACGGCTCGGGATCGGCGTAGAGGGAGAGGACGTCGCCGTCGAAGCCGCGCTTCACCTTCATCGCGCACTCGGGAACGAGGCCGCTCGCGATGACCTGATCGAGGCCGTTGACGTCGGGATCGACGCGGTGACCGAAGACGAGATCGATGATCCGCTGCACGTTCGGATCGGTCGCCTTGCCCGTTCCGTCGACGCGCGTGATGTACGGCGTCGGCGACCACGGGACGTAGTGACCGTCGCGGACGTTCTGCTTGTCGAAGCTCGTCGACGTCTTGTCGGGGAAGTAGGCGAACTTCTGACCGAACGCCTTGAACGCGAGAAACTTCACCTGATTGCGGTTCGAGTCGTAGACGTCGACGCCCATGAGGCCGATCGTCGGCTCGGGGTTGATCGACGTCGCGACGAGGTTGAGCACCTCGGTCGACGTGTTGTTCGTCGGGATCGTGCCCTTGAGCTGGTTGGCGCGGAGGCCGATGTTGGCCGCGTTGGTGAGCGCCGTGCTCGCGGTCGCGCCGCGGCTGAAGCGGAGCGCCTGATCGATCCACGGCGTCGCCATGCCGGTGTTGCCCGCGAACCCCCAGGCGAAGTAGCCCTCTTCGGCGGTGATCGCGACCTGCGAGCTGCCGAAGGGAACGATGAACCCGTATGCCTGGACGGGCCCGTTGACGACCGCGAGATCGGCGGGCTTCGCGGGCAGCGCGGTACAGCTCGACAGGTACGTCGCGCCGATGCCGAGGCCGATCTCGTTGCCTCCGGGATCGTCGGCTTCGCAGGTGGGGGCGGGGAGGTTCGGGTTCCACGCGGCATCCTCGGTGAGCGACGGGATGTAGCGGATCGGCCGCGCGCCCGTCAGATCGGTCACCATGTTGTTGCCGTTGTAGAGATCCGCTCCCAGCGTGCACGTCGGCAGGTTCTTGTAGACGAGGCGGATCGGCGTGGCCGAGTTGACGAGGCGGAACCCGAGGCGCTTCACGAGCCCCTCTTGGGTATCGCCGTTTTCGATGTAGACGACCGGCTGGGCGCCGAGGGTCGAGCACGGGGCCGCGGATGCTTCCTGCGTTGCGCCGAGCGTGACGATCGTGAGCGCGACGAGAATCTTTGCTCGCATGGTCCGTAACGCTGTCACGCTGCGCGCGATGCGGGTGCTCACACTTTCGTGAACTGTGGCTGAGCAGAATTGACGGCGCTGTAACAATTGCTTCAGGCGCGTCGCGGTGCCGTCGTCAATAATCGACGTCGGAGGAAGAAGCATGCAGGCTTCATTCAAAGTCGTCGGGGTTGTGCTTCTCGCCGCGGGCGCCGTGCTGATCGCGGCTTGCAGCGACGACACGGGATCGTCGAGCGGATCGAACGGCGATGCCGGTTCGAGCGGTTCGAGCGGTTCGAGTGGTTCGAGTGGTTCGAGCGGCGACGCCGGATCGAGCGGCGACGCCGGATCGAGCGGCGACGCCGGATCGAGCGGCGGTGATGGCGGCGCCAAGAAGGCGAACGGTCAAGACTGCACGGCGAACGAAGACTGCCAGAGCAACGCCTGCCGGCAGCAAGGCGGCGGAGGCGGAGGCGGCGGCGGCGGCGGGGCCCGCGCGGGGACCTTCTGCACGATCCCCTGCACGATGCCGGGCACCGACGGCGATCCGGCTTGCGCCGACGCGACGATCTTCACCGGTCGCTGCAGCGGCCAATCGTTCTGTCAGGTCAAGTAGCGCACACCCCACGCGCTTTCGCCCACACGCGGCGCGCGACACCTCCTTGCCCGCTATCGCGAGCGTCTGCTCTAAGTAGATGCTGGAGGTCCTCGCATGTCGATGCGCCGTCCCGCGGCCGTGCTCGTCTCGCTCGTCGGTGTGATCGTCGCTTACGGGTGTGGAGGAGAGCAGCCGCCGACCGGCGGCGAGTTTCCTCCCGAGGTCACGCTGAACGAAGGGCCGGATCCGGGCTCCGGCTTCGGGCCGAGCAATCCGCTCGGCCCGAGCGAGGCGGGCCCTTCGGGCTCGGGTTGCGGCAACTCCGTCAAGGAAGGCGCCGAGACGTGCGACGACGGCAACGCGACGCCCGGCGACGGGTGCAGCGCGACCTGCCAGCTCGAGCCGGGATGGAATTGCCCCACGGTCGGCGCCGCGTGCGTCGCCGCGGGCTGCGGTGACGGCATCGTCGCGGGCGACGAAGACTGCGACGACGGCAACACGACCTCGCTCGACGGATGCAGCTCGGTCTGCGTGCTCGAGGAGGGGTTCAAGTGCCCGGTCCCGAACGCGGCGTGCGTCGCGACGACGTGCGGCGACAAGAAGATCGAGGGCACCGAGCAGTGTGACGACGGCAACCAGCGCCCGTACGACGGCTGCTCCCCCGACTGCAAGATCGAGCCGACGTGCGCCGGCGGCACGTGCACCGCGGTGTGCGGCGACGGCGTGAAGTTCCCCGGCGAGCAGTGCGACGACGGCAACCGCCGCTCGGGCGACGGATGCAGCGCGACGTGCACGCTCGAGCCCGGCTTCACCTGTCAGGTCATCACGTCGGATCTGCCGGGGACGATCGACGTGCCGGTCGTCTATCGCGACTTCCAGCCGACGACGCATCCCGACTTCCAGAGCTACTGCTGCGGTCTCGTGACGGGCCTCGTGAAGCCGAGCCTCGCGATGGACGGCACGCCGGAGTTTCTCTCCATCGGCTCCACGCAGATGCTGACGAGCGCGGCGGACTTCTTCGACTGGTACCACGACAGCGCGCGCAGCCAGGTCATCGTGTCGAAGCTCACGCTCACGAAGCAGCCCGACGACGCGTACGTCTACGACGACGGCGCCTTCTTCCCGCTCGACGGCCTCGGCTACGGCAACGAGGGCAACTCGCACAACTATCACTTCACGAGCGAGCTTCGTTACTACTTCACGTACAAGGGCGGCGAGATCCTCGACTTCCGCGGCGACGACGACGTGTTCGTCTTCATCAACGGCAAGCTCGCGGTCGACATCGGCGGCGTCCACGGCGCGCTCCCCGGCGGCGTGACGCTCGACGCGGCGAAGGCGACCGAGCTCGGTCTCGCGGTCAACGGCATGTACGAGCTCGACGTCTTCCAGGCGGAGCGCCACACCGTCGACAGCAACTACAAGCTCACGCTCCGCGGCTTCGTGAAGGCGCGCACCGAGTGCGCGCCGATCTGCGGCGACGGCATCAAGACGAAGAACGAGGCGTGCGACGACGGCGTCAACGCCGGCGGCTACGGCAAGTGCGCGCCCGGTTGCGTCTTCGGCCCTCGCTGCGGCGACGGGCAGATCCAGGCCGAGCACGGCGAGCAGTGCGACGACGGCAACCTCGTCGACGGCGACGGCTGCTCGTCGAAGTGCAAGGTCGACGTCGTCGTCCCCAAGTAATCCTCGGCGAGTTGCGATACGCTCGGACCGATGAACGATCGGTTCCTCAAGGCGTGTCGCCGCGAGCCGGTGGACTGCACGCCGGTCTGGATGATGCGCCAGGCCGGCCGCTACATGGCCGAGTATCGCGCGCTCCGCGAGAAGTACACGATGCTCGAGCTGTGCCGCACGCCCGAGCTCGCGCTCGAGGTCACGCTCCAGCCGCTCAAGTACGGGATGGACGCGGCGATCCTCTTCGCCGACATCCTCTTACCCCTCGAGCCGATGGGCGCGCCTTTCGAATTCGCGAAGGGCGAAGGCCCTGTCATCCACTCGCCGGTGGCGAGCAAGGCCGACGTCGAGAAGCTGCACGACATCGACGTGGAGGAGGGTCTCGGCTACGTGCTCCAGGCCATCCGCTTGCTCAAGAAGGAGCTGAAGGTCCCGCTCATCGGCTTCGCCGGCGCGCCGTTCACGCTCGCGAGCTACCTCATCGAAGGCGGCAAGAGCTCGCAGTTCGCGAAGGCCAAGCGCTTCATGTACGCCGAGCCGGAGACGTGGAACGTCCTCATGGGCAGGCTCGCCGAGGTCGTGCGCAAGTTCCTCCACGCGCAGATCGACGCAGGCGCCGACGCGGTGCAGCTCTTCGACTCGTGGGTGGGCCAGCTCTCGGCCGACGACTACAGGCAGTACGTGCAGCCGCACGTCGCGCACATATTGAAGGACGTCGAGAAGCGCGGCGTCCCGGTCATCCACTTCGGCACGGGCACGTATCACCTCCTCGAGGTGCAGCGCGAAGCCGGCGGCACGGTCATCGGCCTCGACTGGCGCACGCCGCTGCCCGAAGGGTGGGCGCGCGTCGGGAGCGATCGCGCGGTGCAAGGCAACCTCGATCCGATCACGCTGCTCGGTCCGCGCGAGCTCGCCGAGAAGCGCGCGGGGCGGATCCTCGAGCAGGCGGGCGGCAAGCCCGGGCACATCTTCAACCTCGGGCACGGCATCCTGCCGGAGACGCCGGTGGCGACGGTCGAGGCCGTCATCGACTACGTGCATCGGACGTCCGCGCGATCATGACGAGCGAGGCGGTGGTGCTCGTGGCTCACGGCACCGTCGACTCGCTCGACGACCTGCCGGAGTTTCTCACGAACATCCGCCGCGGGCACCCGGCCCCCGCCGAGCTCTTGGCCGAGGTGCGCCGGCGCTACGAGGCGATCGGCGGGCAGTCGCCGCTCAACGCGATCAACCGCGAGCTCGCCCGAAAGCTCGAGGCGCGCTTGGGCCTTCCGGTGCGGCTCTCGAACCGGCTGTTCGCGCCGTACCCGCGCGACGTCCTCGGCGCGCTCGCGGCCTCGGGCGTGACGCGCGTGCGCGTGGTCCCGCTCGCGCAGCACTCGGCGCACGTCTACGGAGAGGCGGTGCGCGAAGCGGCGCGGGATCGCGGCATCGAGGTGACGGCGGCGCCGAACTGGGGCCGCACGCCCGCGCTGACGGACGCGTTCGCGCGCGCGATCGTCGCGAGCGTGCGCGAGGGCGCGGGGGAGGGGGGCGCGGCGCTCTTGATGACGGCTCACAGCTTGCCCATGAGCGTCGTCGAAGCGGGCGATCCGTACGAGGAGGAGTTCCGCGCGAGCGCGGAGGACGTGGCCGCGCGCGCGAGAGCGCTCGCGCCCGGCGTGATCGTCGCGCACGCGGTCGCGTTCCAGAGCCAGGGGATGTCGACGGGGGCCGGCGGCAGACCGATGCCCTGGCTCGGGCCCGATCTCAGGCATCAGATGGAAGAGCTCGCCGCGCACGGGCACCGGACGGTCGTGGTCGCGCCGATCGGCTTTCTGGCCGATCACGTCGAGATCCTCTATGACCTCGACATCGAGGCGCGCGCTTGGGCCGACGAGCTCGGGATCGCGCTGCGGCGAACGCGTTCGCTCAACGCGAGCGACGCGCTCGTCGACGTGCTCGCCGTCGTGGCGAAGGCGCTGGAGCCGAAGGAGGGGGCGACGTCTGTATGAAGCGGGTCGTCATCGTCGGCGGCGGCATCACGGGGCTCGCGACCGCGCACGCCCTCGAGAAGTCGCGCGAGCCGTGCCAGGTGCGGATCATCGAGGCCGGGCCGGGCCTCGGCGGCAACATCGTGACGATCCGTCACAACGGCTTCACCATCGACGGCGGTCCCGACTCGTGGGTCGCGACCAAGCCTCACGCCACGCGGCTCGCGAAGGCGGTCGGTCTCGGCGACGAGCTGATCGGCACGCGGCCTGACAGCCGCAAGGTCTACATCGTGTGGCAGAGGCGCCTCCACCCGATGCCCGAGGGCCTCGTCCTCGGCATCCCGACGGAGTGGCGACCGTTCGCGCAGACGGAGCTCTTCGGCCTCGACACGAAGCTTCGCGCGCTGCTCGAGCCGCTGGTTCCGAAGAAGACGTTCAGCGGCGACGACGACGAGACCATCGCGTCGTTCGTGTCACGCCGCCTTGGCTCCGACATCGCCGAGCGGATCGCCGGTCCGCTCCTCGGAGGCATCTTCGCGGGCGACCCCGAGTCGCTGTCGGTGAGGGCGTGCGTGCCGCAGCTCGTCGAGGCGGAGGCCAAGCACGGCTCGCTGGTGATGGCGATGCGCGAGCTCCGCCGCGCGCGGCAGGAGGCGGGCGCGAGGAGCGACGCGGCGGCGAGCACGTTCCTCTCCGTGAAGCGCGGCCTCGGCGACTTCGTGACGACGGTCGCCCATCGCCTGCGCGACGCCGAGATCATGACGGGCCGAGCGGCCACGCGCGTCGTACGCCTCGACGACGATCCGCGCGGCCGCTGGGCGATCGAGACGCCGACCGAAACGCTCTACGCCGATCACGTCGCGCTCACGGTCCCCGCGCGCGCCGCGTCTCGCTTGGTCGCCGATCTCGATCCCTCGCTGTCGGCGAAGCTCGCCGAGGTCGCTTACGTCTCGACGGCGACGGTCTTCCTCGCGTACCGCACCTACGACGTGCGGCACCCGCTCGACGCCGCGGGGTTCCTCGTGCCGCGCGCGGAGAACCGTCCGATCCTCGCGTGCACGTTCGTCTCCAGCAAATGGGATCACCGCGCCCCCTCGGGGCAGGCGCTCTTGCGGGTCTTCTTCGGCGGCGCCGCCGGCGAGCACTGGCTCGCGCGCGACGACGACGCGCTCACGCGGCTCGCGCGCGAGCAGCTCTCGGATCTGCTCGGCATCGAGCGCCCGCCGGTCTTCTCACGGGTGTTTCGGTTCGATCGCGCGAGCCCGCAGCCGACGGTCGGTCACCTCGCGCGCATGCGGCGGATCCTGGCGAACGTCGACGCGCACCCGGGGCTGCATGTCGGCGGCAACGGCTACGTAGGCACGGGGATCCCGGACGCGATTCGCCAGGGCGAGGAGATCGCCGAGCGGATCGCGGGCGCGAGCCTCTCGAGCGCGCTCGACGAGCCGGCGACGCGCTGAGCGCGACGCGGCGCGGGGGCGTCGGCGCCGTCACCGGCGCGCGAGCGCGGCGCGCGCGACCTCGACGTCGGAGAAGCGGCGCACCTCCGAGCCCACGATCTGCTCCGTCTCGTGGCCCTTGCCGGCGACGAGGACGACGTCGTCGTCGCCCGCATCGAGCAGCGCCGCCTCGACCGCCTTCGCGCGATCGAGCTCGGTGCGCACGCCGCCGTGGCCCGCGAGGCCGCTCGCGAGCGCGCGCGCGATGTCGGCGGGATCCTCGTCGCGCGGGTTGTCCGTCGTGAGGACGACGACGTCGGCCGGGCGCGCCGCCTCGCCCATCGCGCCGCGCTTGGCCTTGTCGCGCTTGCCGCCCGCGCCGAAGATCACGAAGAGGCGCGCCTTCGCGAGCGCGCGCGCCGTCGCCACGGTGCGCGCGAGCGCGTCGGGGCTGTGCGCGTAGTCGACGACCACCCACGGGCGTCGATGGATCACTTCGAAGCGACCTGGAGGCGCCTCCGCCGCGGCGAGCGCGGAGGCCGCCGCCGCGGGAGCGACGCCGGCCGCGATCGCGCCGAGGAGCGCCGCGAGCGCGTTCTCCGCGTACACGTCGCCGATCGCGCGCACCGCGACGCGTGAAGGAACGCCCGCGTCGCGCAGCGCCTTCGAGACGTCGCATTCGACGCTCGTGCCCTCCCACGAGACCGAGACCGAGCGCGCGACGAGATCGGGCGCGCCCTGCACCTCGCCGCGCGCCGGGACCGCGTACGTCGTCGTCGTCACGTGCGGAGGTGTGATCTCGCGCAACAGATCGAAGACCGGATCGGCCGCGTTGAGGACGGCGCGCCCGCCCTCGGGGAGCGTCACGAAGAGCTGCGCCTTGCTCGCGAGGTAGTGCTCCGCGCTCCCGTGCGCGTCGAGGTGATCGTGCGTGAGGTTCGTGAAGACGCCGACCCTGCACGGCCACGCGCGCGCGAAGCCGCGCGCGAGCGCTTCGCTCGTGAGCTCGATCGACGCGTGGCGCCCGCCGCGCGCGTGCGCCGCGCGCATCGCCTCGATGAACCCGTCGTAGCTCTTCTCGACCGGGAGCTCCTCGTCGTCGAGGAAGAAGCCCACCGTCGTCGCGCGCGCCACCGGGCGCGAGAGCGCGCGGAGCGCGGCGGCGATCCAGGCCGTCGTCGTCGTCTTGCCGTTCGTTCCGGTCACGCCGACGGTGAAGACGTCGCCGTGAAACGGCGGCGGATGCGGCACCCTCGCGACCGAGCTCACCGCCCGATTCTACCGCGGCGTGGAAAGGATCCGACCGTCCGTTGGCGTGCCGTCGAGCTCCACGCGGAGGCCGGCGAACACACCGCGAGCGCGAAGGAGCGTCTCTGTCGATTTATTTCGACAACAAGGCTTCGCGCTCGCCGATACTCGAACGATGCGGCTCTCTGCACCCGGTCTGGCGACGGCGATCGTGCTCCTGCTCCCTACCGCGATGCTCGCCTGCGGCGGCGACGACGCGATCCTCGACGCAACACCGGACGATGGGCAGCAAGACGGAGCGCGCTCCGACGCGGGGGGCATCGACGGGAGCGCTCCCGACGGAAAGGGCGGCGACGCGCCGACGGGGAGCGGGCCCTTGATCCTGACGGCGCCCTCGACGCCGCTCGTGAGTCACTTGTGCGGCACGTTCACGTTGAGCATGAAGGACGAGTCGGGCGCGCCGATCGCCTTCCCCGCCGCAGAGAGCGTCGCGATCGCGAGCGATCCATCGACGAAGGTGTTCGCGAACGAAGCCGATTGCAAGTCGGGAGCCGCGACTGCGACCGGCGCCGTCCCCGTCGCGCTCGGTGAGATGACGAAATCGTTCTTCGTGCGCACCGCCTCCGAGGGTGCGGTCACGCTCGACGCCACCGCGAGCTTCGGTCGCGGAACCCTCACGTTCAGCCCCCAAGTGTTCCTGACCGTCGGGCAGCCCGATCCGCGGACGATCAAAGGCGTCGTGAGGGGCTCCGGCGGCGTCGCGGGCACGTTCATCGTTGGCACCAAGCTCTTGGTCGCCGACGACAACCGCGTTCGCATCTGGAACACGTTCCCGACCGCGCCTGACCAGCCTGCGTCGATCGTGCTCGGGCAGCCGAGCGCGAGCTCGTATGCCTTCAACGTCGGCGGCGTCACGGGCTCGTCGATGGGGCAGGCCTACGACGTCTGGAGCGACGGGACGAGGGTCGTGGTGGCCGACGGGTACAACCATCGCGTCCTCGTATGGAACACGTTCCCGACGGCCCACGGAACGCCCGCGAGCTTCGCGCTCGGCCAACCCGCGGGCGCGGCGAACCTCACGTCGAACATGGCCAACAACGGCGGCCTCTCGGCCTCGTCGATGTTCTATCCGTCCGGAGTCTACAGCGACGGCACACGCCTCTTCGTCGCGGACGGCTCCAACCATCGCGTCCTCGTGTGGAGCACCTTTCCCACGACGGGCGGACAGCCCGCGAGCTTCGCGCTAGGGCAGCCTCCGGGGCCAGGCAATCTCACGTCGGATACCCCAAACGCGGAAGGGGTCTCCGGCTCGAGCCTCTTCCTCCCCAGGATGGTCGCGGGAAGCGGCACGAGGCTCCTCGTCTCCGATCTCTTGAACAACCGCGTCCTCGTGTGGAACACGCTGCCGACGAGCGGAGGGCAGTCGGCAGACTTCGCGCTCGGGCAGCCCCCTGGCGCAGCCAACCTCTTTGCCAACGCGGAGAACAACGGCGGCGTCTCCGGGACGAGCATGAGCCGACCCATGCAGATGGCGACCGACGGAACACGCCTCGCGATCGTGGAGGAGATGAACCATCGTGTGTTGGTCTGGTCGACGTTCCCTTCGCCCGGGCAGCCCGCGGACTTTGCGCTCGGGCAACCCGCGGGCGCCGCGAACCTGACATCGAACGCGGAGAACCACGGGGGCGTGTCGGGGTCGAGCGTTCGGGACCCCTGGGGCGTTGCGTTCGACGCGACGCGGTTCGTGGTCGGTGACAGGAGCAACTGCCGTGCGCTCGTGTGGAATTCCTTCCCGACGTCGGGAGGGCAAAGCGCTTCCTTCGCGCTCGGTCAGCAGAGCGGGCCGACGAACCTCACGACGAACGAGTATTACCGGCTCGGCCTCGGGCCCTCGAGCGACGTCATGTTCGAAGGAGGCGTCGCGAGCGACGGCACGCGGCTCTTTGCGGTCGACGCGCGGAATCATCGGGTCCTCGTCTGGAACACGATGCCGAAGTCGCCGAACGATCCGCCCTCGTTCGCGCTCGGCCAGCCTGCAGGGCCTGACAACCTCGTCAGCGGTCTCGCGAACAACGGCGGGATCAGCGGCTCTTCGCTGAACAACCCGACGGACGTTCGCACGGACGGCACGCGTCTCTTCGTCACCGACCAGTACAACAGTCGCGTGCTCGTTTGGAACCTGATCCCGACCGCCGGCGGGCAGCCCGCCAACTTCGCGCTCGGCCACCCTGCGGGACCGAACAACCTGACCTCTGGCGCGGCGAACGAAGGCGGGGTGAGCGGCTCGGCGATGTCTTACCCTCAGTCGGTGTCCATCTCGGGCACGAAGCTCTTCGTCACGGACTACGGCAACAATCGCGTGCTCGTGTGGAGCACGATCCCCACGACGGGCGGCCAGCCCGCCGACTTCGCGGTCGGTCCGCCGGCGGGAGCGAGCAACCTGACGTCGAACGGCTCGAGCACCCTCACCAGCCCCACCGCGGTCGTGGCGGTCGGCGGGAAGCTCTACGTCAGCGACATGAAGAGTCGCGTGGTCGGTTGGAACACGGCTCCGACGGCGGGCGGCGAGCCTCCCGACTTCGCGCTGGGCCAGCCGGCGGGGCCGAACAACCTGACGAGCAGCGGCGCGAACGCGGCGGGTGTATCGGCGAGCTCGATGGGCTACCCCTTCGCGATCGGCAGCGACGGCACTCGACTGTTCGTCGTCGACTCGTCGAACAACCGCGTCCTCGTGTGGTCGTCGCTTCCGACGACGGGCGGAGCGCCCGCGACCTCGGTGCTCGGTCAAGCGAGCTTCACCTCGAATCTCGCCAACGCGGGCGGACCGCCATCCAGCGCGTCGCTTGACGTCCCTGTGGGGATCGCCCTCGAACCCACCCGTGCATTCATCACGGACTCGGGCAATCGCCGAATCCTGATCGTTCCTCTCTGAGCTTCGAGCGAGCCGTTCCTCCGCTCCCTGGCGTTGGAACCACGCCCCATGGATCTGCCGTTCGCTGCCGGCTTCTGGGCGACCGCATGCCGCGCATTGAAGCCGAAGCGGCAGGCTCCTGAAGACGAGCGCGCTTTCCTCCGCCACGCCAGCGACGTCACCGCCAGCCTCAGCGCCATCGTCCTCTTCACCGTGTTGTTCGCGGCGTGCGTCTGATGGACGGTGGCTCACTTCGTCTTCTCGGTCGACGAGGGAGCGACAGGCGCCAAGTTCCTCATGCTGCCCATCGGCACGGTCCTCTTCACTGGGCCGCTGGCCCTCTTGATCACGCGCTCGAAGTGGGGCTGGGGCGCGGCGGTCCCCGTGATGACGACGGCGATCACGCTCGGTTGCGCGCTGTTCTCGTACGCGCTCGGCGCGCTCGGCGACGCGAGCACGCCATGGTTCGGCGCCGTCTACGCGTTGCCGTTCATGACGCTGACGCTCCAGGTGCGTCTCGTGCCTCGGATCGCGGTGTGCGTGCTCGTCGTCGTCGCGTCCGCGGGCGCCTTCTTCGTGCCTCAACCGGCCGCCGCGACGATCGAGGTGGTCAAGCGCATCAAGAGCACGAAGCCGAAGCTTCCGATCGTGATCCTGTCGATGTATCCCGAAGATCAGCACGGTCCGCGCCTCTTGCGCGCCGGCGCCGCCTACCCTTCGAAGGGCCGGTCGTCCCACGAGGTCATCGACGCCGTTCGCCAAGTCGTGACGGGGAAGGTCTACGTCACGAGCGACGTCGCACGGGGGCTCGTCAAGACCGACACGCGCGAGGCTCCGCACGAGGCGCTCAGCCCCCGCGAGCATCAGATCTTCCTCTTGCTCGCGCAGGGCCGCGCGCCGTCGGCGATCGCCCACGAGCTCTCGCTCGGAGCGAGCACGGTGAGCACCTATACGGCGCGCGTACGCGAGAAGCTCGGTCTGAAGTCCAACGGCGAGATCGTGCAGTACGCGTATCGCCTGAAGCTCATCGGCGAGTGACTAGAGCCTGCCGAACGCCGCCTTCACCGTGGGCTTCGTCCACTGGAGCAAGAGCGGCAGCGCGATGAAGATCGTGCACCCGGCGGCGCCGAGCGCGATCGCGGCGAGCGCCAGCGTCCAGCCCCACGGCTTGAACGGGACGAACGTCGCGACGACGTAGAAGAGCGCGAGCGCGGAGGCGATCGCCACCATGATCGCGAGCTCGAGCGGCCCGATCGCGGGGCCCGCGCCGTAGAGCAGATCGTGCGCCTTCTGGAGCATCACGATCGCGAGGCCGAGCGACGCCATCGAGAAGATCGCCATGAAGCCCGCGTACACGCGATACCAGAAGATCGCGCGAGGTCGCGGATCGTGGTCGGTCTTCGGCGGCTCGTAGAGGGTGGGCGCGTTCATGCGCGTTGGGCCGACGGCGTCTTCCCGACGGGGGCGTCAGAACTCGGCGGGATCGGTGTACGTCCCGAAGACGTCGCGGAGCACGTCGCAGATCTCCTGCTGCGTGGCGTAGGCCTTGGCCGCCTCGATGATCGGCGGCATGAGGTTCTTCTTGGCCTTGGCCGCCTCACGCACCGCGCCGAGCGAAGCCGTCACCTTCGAGGCGTCGCGCGAGGCCTTCACCGCGTGGAGGTTCTCGACTTGCTTCTTTTGCACGGCCTCGTCGATCCTGAGGAGCGGAATGCCCGCGTCGCCCTCGGTCGTGTCGCCGTACTTGTTGACGCCGACCATCACGCGCTCGCCCGCCTCGAGCTGTCGCTGGAAGCGATAGGCGCTCGCCGCGATCTCGCGCTGGGGGTAGCCCTTCTCGATGGCCGCGACCATGCCGCCCATCTCGTCGATGCGCTTGATGTACTGAGCGGCCTCGTTCTCGAGGCGCGTCGTCAGCTCCTCGATGAACCAGGCGCCGCCGAGCGGATCGATCGTGTTCGTGACGCCGCTCTCTTCGGCGATGATCTGCTGCGTGCGGAGCGCGATCTTCACCGCGTCTTCGGTCGGCAGCGCGTACGTCTCGTCGAGCGAGTTGGTGTGGAGCGACTGCGTTCCGCCGAGCACGGCGGCGAGCGCTTGCAGCGCGACGCGCACGACGTTGTTGTACGGCTGCTGCGCGGTGAGCGACACGCCGGCGGTCTGCGCGTGCGTGCGGAGCTTCATGCTCTCGGCCTTCTTCGCGCCGAAGCGCTCCTTCATGAGGCGCGCCCACAGGCGCCGCGCGGCGCGGAACTTGGCGATCTCCTCGAAGAAGTCGTTGTGGACGTCGAAGAAGAACGAGAGGCGAGGGGCGAAGGAGTCGACGTCGAGCCCGCGCTCGAGGCACGACTCGACGTAGCCGACGCCGTCGGCGAGCGTGAAGGCGAGCTCCTGCGCCGCCGTCGCTCCGGCTTCGCGGATGTGATAGCCGCTGATCGACACCGTGTTCCAGCGCGGGACCTCGGTCGCGCAGAACTCGATCATGTCGGTCACGATGCGCATCGCCGGCCGCGGCGGGACGAGCCAGGCGTGCTGGGCGATGAACTCCTTGAGGCAGTCGTTCTGGACGGTGCCGCCGATCTTGTCGCGGGGGATGCCGCGCACGTCGGCGAGCGCGATGTAGAACGCGAGCAAGACGATCGCCGGGCCGTTGATCGTCATCGACGTCGTGACCCGGTCGAGCGGGATGCCCTCGAAGAGGACCTCCATGTCGCGCAGCGTGTCGACGGCGACGCCGCACATGCCGACCTCGCCGAGCGATCGCGGGCTGTCGGAGTCGTAGCCCATGAGCGTCGGGAAATCGAAGGCGGTCGAGAGGCCCGTCTGCCCCTCGGCGAGCAGGTACTTGAAGCGCTCGTTCGTCTGCTCGGGCGTGCCGAAGCCGGCGAACATGCGCATCGTCCACAGGCGGCCGCGGTACATCGTCGGCTGCACGCCGCGCGTGAACGGATACTCGCCGGGCAGGCCGAGGTCTTTCAGGTAGTCGAAGCGCGCCTCGGCGGGCGTCACGACGTCGGGGATCTCGAGATCGCTCCAGGTCGAGAAGCGCTCCTTGCGCGCGGGCATCTTCGCGAGCGTCTTCTTCACCGGGCCTTCGCGCCACGCCTGCACCGCGGCGCGGAGCGCGGCCACGTCGCCCGGGACCTCGCCTTCGGGCGAAGAGCCCTCCGCCGCGTGTCCGTTCGTGCTCGTCAGCGGACGTGCTTCGTTGGCCATGACCACAATCTACTCCACGGCTCTCGGCCTGTCCCGGCCGCGCTCACTCGGCGGCGTCTTCCGCGGCCTTCTTCGCGTCGCCCTTGGCGGTCTTGTCGCTCTTGTCGCTCGAGCCGCTCTTCTCGCTCGCCTCGGCCGCCTTCTTGTCGTCTTCGCGATACTGCTTGAACGCCTTCAGGCGCGAGCGGACGAACCAGACGCCGACGACCACGATGACGACGGCGATGGCCGCGTCGAGCTTGTGCATCACCGCCTTGAGCGGCGAGTGGTCGCTCATCAGCTCGTGCCCGAGCTTCTGCCCGACCCACGCGAGGCCGAGGCACCACGGGAACGAACCGACGAACGTGTAGATGTGGAACTTCGGGCGGTTCATCCGCGCGACGCCGGCGGGGAAGGCGATGAACGTACGGATGACCGGCAAGAGGCGCGCGACGAGGATGATGATGTCGCCGCGCTTTTCGAACCAGCGATCGGCGATGGCGAGCTCGTGCTTGCTCATGAGCACGTAGCGGCCGTACTTCTCGATCGCCCTGCGGCCGCCCTTGGCGCCGACCCAGTAGGCGACCTCGCTGCCGAGGTTGCATCCGATCGCGCCGGCGAGGCCCGCGAGCCAGAGGTTGAACTGCGGCAGCGCGACGCCGTACTGGCGCGACAGCTCCGCGTTGACCTCGGGGATGCTCATCGCGCCCGCGTACGGCATGATGAGCTCGCTCGGCAGCGGGATGCAGGCGCTCTCGATCCCCATCAGGATCGCGATGCCGCCGTACGACATCCACGACATCACGTAGACGCAGAAGATGCCGAGGACGAAGAAGATCTTCTTGACCATGGAAAGTGCCGCGCACTCTGGCTTCGTTGCGGAAGCCGGTCAAGCGGAGCGAGCGATCAGCTCGGTTGCGGCTTGGGGCGCGGGCCGCCCGCCGTGCCCGGGATCCCCGGCGCGGTGGGCTCGTCGCTCATGCCGAGGTCGTCGTCGCCTTCGCCTTCGGCCGCCGCGCCGCCGCCTTCACGCGGCGCCGCGCTCCGGCGCGCCGCGGGGATCTCTTCGGTCGGCGCGTCGAGGTGCTCCTCGATCTTGATGAGGACGGCCGTGATGTTGTCTTCGCCGCCGTGCTCGTTCGCTCGAGTGATGAGCGCCTGGCAGGCCACGCGGATGTCGGCCGACGTCGTGACGACCTTGAGGATCTCCTCGTCGGTCACCATGCCCGAGAGGCCGTCGGAGCAGAGGCAGTAGACGTCGCCCGGCCGCGGATCGTCGTGCTGGATGTCGACGACGACCTGATCCTGCATCCCGAGCGCGCGGGTGATGACGTTCTTCGGCAGCTCGCTCCGCTGCTCTTCGGTCAGATCCGGCATCGCGAGCAGGTAGTCGTTGATGAGCGAGTGATCGCGCGTGAGGAGCTGGATCGCCCCGTCGCGCACGCGGTAGCAGCGCGAATCGCCCACGTGACCGATGTACATCCGGTTCTTGCGCGGGCTGAACATCGCGCCCACGACCGTGGTGCCCATGCCGTGGTACTCGCGCGAGCGCGTCGAGCGCTCGAAGATCTGCCGGTTCGCGACGCGGATGCCGGTGAGCAGGCGGTTTTCCTCTTCCGACAGGTTCGTGTCGAAGTGGAACGGCCAGGTCACGTCGTCGTTCGCCGTCGACTTGAAGAACTCGCTGATCGTCTCGGTGGCGAGCTTGGAGGCGACGTCGCCTGCGCGATGCCCGCCCATCCCGTCGGCCACGACGAAGAGATCGTACTCCTTGAGCACCACGAAGGAGTCTTCGTTGTGCTCCCGCTGGAGTCCCACGTCGCTCACGCCCGCTGCGATTGCCCGCATCAAGTCAACGGCTCCGCAATGACAATGAAATGAGGCTCGCCCGCAACGTCCCGGGGTGTCAAGCCCAGCCGCCGGCTCTGGCCGGTGGGGAGCGAAGAAATATTCATTTTATCGATGATTTCCGCAAAACGGAGACCAAGAGAAGACGGAGAGATCATACCTCCATGATATCCTTCTCTTTTTGGCCGATGATGCCGTCCACGGTCTTCACCGCGTCGGAGACGGTCTCCTCGGTCTTCTTCTTGGCGCGGTCGACGTCGTCGCCTCCGGCGCCGCCCTCGGCGTCGATCTCGTTCAGCATGTCGAGCGCCTCGTGGCGGGCCTTGCGGATCGTGACCTTGCACTCCTCGCCGTACCTGCGGGCGATCTTGACGAACTCCTTGCGCCGCTCTTCGGTGAGGGGCGGGAGCGGGATTCGGATGAGGTCACCGTCGGTCTGCGGGTTCAGGTTCAGGTCGCTCTCGCGGAGCGCCTTCTCGACCGGCTTCACCTGCGTCTTGTCCCACGGTTTGACCGTGATGAGGCGCGGCTCGGGAACGTTGACGTGCGCCATCTGGCCGAGCGGCGTCATCGTTCCGTAGTAGTCGACGCGGATGCCGTCGAGGAGGCTCGGGTTGGCCCTGCCGGCGCGCAGCTTGCCGAGGTCGCGCTTGAGCACTTCGTGCGCCTTGGCGATCGACGAGACCAACTCTTTCTGTACGTCGTCAAGCATCTGGTGCTCCGTACTCCGGGTTCTCGCTCTTTCGCGCCGAACCTTAGCCGCACTCGCCTTCCGCAGGAAGGGTGGACGTGACGCCGATGGCGAATAGCCCCAGGCCGCGGGACGTCTATCCTTCTGCTCGTATGGCGGGCTTCGCTCCACCCCGAGACCGGCGCCGAGGCATCGCGGCCGCAGTCGTCGCGCTCGGCGTGGTCGCGGCCTCGGCCGAGGGGTCGCGCGCCTGGGCGGACGACGCGGGCAGCGGCGCCGACCCCGCTCCCGCCGCTCGATCCGCGCGCGTGACGCCTGCCCACCTCGAAGACGTCGAGCACATGTGCGCGCTCCTGACCGCGTGCGACAAGCTCCCGCTGCCTGCCGGCCTCGTGCCTCGCGACTTCATCGGGTGCACGCGGACGCTCCACGCCGAGCTCGCGTCGCCCGCGGCCGTCTCGTTCTCGCTCACCCTCCGCGACTGCGGGCTCCGCGCGAGCTCGTGCGGCGAGCTCCGCACGTGCGCGCTTCGCGGCGCGCGCGCGGACGTCTGCGCCGGGCGCGGGAAGACGGGCCCGGTCGACATGTGCGACGGCGACGGCCGCGCGATCACGTGCAGTGGCGAGCGCGTCGCGCTCGTTCGCGACTGCCCTCGCGGAGGCGAGCAGTGCGTCGTGCGCGAAGGCAAGGCGATCTGCGCGCTCGGCGCGTGCGAAAAGGACGGTCCTCCGGCGTGCTCGCCCTCGGGCACGCGCATCCTCGAGTGCAAGAAGGGCAAGCTGGTGAGCCTCGACTGCGGCGCGTTCGGGCTCCGCTGCGTGTCGTCGAGCGAAGGACCGAGGTGCGCGACGCAGGGGCCCTCGTGCAACGACGGGAGCACGCGGTGCGAAGGCGCGCAGGCGGTCGGCTGCTGGCACGGGCACGAGGTGCGGATCGATTGCGGCGCGCGCGGGCTCGTCTGTCGCGCGGGCCACGCGAAGTCCGACGCCGGCGTCACGCACGAGGTCGGCGCGTGCGCCGCGAGCGCGCCCGCGACGGGCGCGTGCGATCCGTCGAGCCCCGCGCGCTGCGACGGCGCGACGTTGAAATGGTGCGCGTGGGGGCAGCCGCGCTCGTACCTCTGCAAGTCGGTGGGCCTCACCCGGTGCATCGCCGACGAGCAGGGCGCGCGTTGCGCGCAGTGAACGCGGGAGGCGTGCTATCAAATCGCGCGTGAGGTCTCCGCTCCGCGCGCTCTCCGCTCTCGCCTTTGCCCTCGCGCTCGCCGGCGCCGCGTGCAGCAAGTGCGGCGAGCAAGCGGGCGAAGACGCCGGCGCGCGCGCGCTCGAGCCCCCGGTGCCCGCGCCCGCGAGCCTGCTCGCCGACGTGTACGTCACGTCGCCGAACAGCTCGTGGTCGAAGATCCAGCGCGGCGTCGGCGGCGCCGTCGGCATCCTGCCCGCGTCGGCGGGCGGGATCGTCTGCGCGATGGTCGGCCTCGAGCCGGCGGTCGCGAACGAGGTCGACGGCACCGCGCCGCTCTTCGGCGTCGTCGCGGGGGATCCCGCCGCGCCCGGCTTCGCGCTCGCGATGAAGCTCTCCGATCTGCGCAAGGCGCGGGCCCTGCTCGTCGACGGTGACACCGCGCGCTATTCGCCGCGCGAGGTCGCCGGGCTCACCGAGCTCGTGCCGAAGGGCGAAGAGGCTCCGTCGAAGGACGCGCCTCGCCTCGCGATCGGTGTCACCAAGGGGAGCTACCTCGTCGTCGCGAGCAACGCCGACGAGCTCGCGAAGCTCGGGCCGTACGTCACGCGTACGCTCCCGACGCGGCCCTTGCCCGAGGGCGGCGCGATCGTCGTCGACGTGCCGCGCGCGTCGATCGCGTCCGTCCTCAAGCCGAAGGTCGAGGAGCTGTGGGAGGGCGCGAAGGCGTACCTGCTCGCCGAAGACGCGCGGGTGCGCCGCGATCGAGGCCGCGCGCCCGACTTCGGCGATCCCGCGGCGATCGTCGCCGCGGTCGACGCGTACGCGGTCGAGCGCATCGCCGTCCTCGCCGATCTCGAGAAGATGCGCATCGACATCGACGTCGTCGACGACGGCGTCGTGATCGACGCGCGCATGGTCCCGCTCGCGTCGGGCGGGCCCGCGCGCGTGTGGACCGACGCGATGACGACGGGCGACACGGCGCCGATCGTCTCGCTGCCCGCGACGTCCGCGGTGGCGGCGCTCCTGCGCGACGGCGAAGCGCAGCGCGTCGAGGGCCTCCGCGGCTTCGAAAAGGGGATCGCGTCGTCGCTCGGGGCGCGCCTCGCGGAGGCCGACGGCAAGAAGCTCCACGACGTCGTCGAAGGCTGGATCAAGGCGGGGCCCTCGACGCTCTCCGCGTCGCTCTTCTGGGACGAGCCGCGCGGCCTCTTCCTCCGCGCCGCCGTGCGCGACGCCGACGCGGCAGCGATCGCGATGAAGGGCGCGCTCGATCTCCTGCGCGCGTCGCCGTTCAAAGACGGGCTCCAGCTCAAAGAGATCGCGACCGCGAACGAAGACGTGAGCGGCGTGGGCAAGGTGTCGGTCGCGACGCTCTTGCGCGAGCCGAAGCGCGACGACGACAAGGGCGGCCGCCGCCGCGTCGCGGACGACGCGGGCGCGCCCGCGACGAAGAAGGAGAGCGCGGCGATCGCGTGGCTCGCCGACGGCGCGAAGGCCTTCTCGATCGGCGCCGGCGAGGAGCCGCTCCCGATCTTGCGCGGCGGGATCAAGCCGGACAAGAAGATCGGCGACGAGCCCGCCCTCGTGCGCCCGCTGAAGGCGCTCGGATCGAATGCGAGCTCGGTGCTCGTCATCCAGCCGCTTCGCTTCGATCCGAGACGCGCGGAGCTCCCCGCGGCGCCGGTCGTCGTCGCCCTCGGGCGTCGCGACAAAGACGCCTTCCTCCGGATCGACGTCGCCAACGGCGTGCTCCGTGAGCTCGCGCGCTGGCAGATGGGACTCTGATCCCGCCCAGGGATCGTCCGTGAGCCCCCTCGACTCGCGGGGAAAATAGCGAGGATCTGCTGTGTGGGGATGTGGTCCCGCGTTTGCTGGACGTCTCGCTCATGAACCAGCAGCGAGCGTGGGCGGTGGGGATCGTCGGGGTGGCGATGGCGTGCGGCGGCGCCGCCTGTGGAGGCGCGCCGGAGGAGGAGACGGGATCGAGCGCCGACGAGGTGACGAGCGCCGGTCAGCTCGGCGGATCGGACATGCCCGCGGGCAGCTACGCGCTCACCTTCGACGACGGACCGGGCCCCCGGACCGAGGAGCTCGCGAACTACCTCGGCGATCGCGGCATCGTCGGCACCTTCTTCATCAACGGAAGGAACGCGCCCGCCTACGAGTCCGCGCTCGTGGCGATCAAGGCGCGAGGTCACATCCTCGCGAACCACACGCAGAACCACGAAGACATGCGCACGCTCCAGAGCGGCGCGCTCTATCGCGCGGTCGCCGACACCGACGCCGTCATCGCGCGGCATCAGCCCGCGGGGCCGTGGCTCCTCCGCGCGCCCTACGGCGCGTGGGACGGGCGCGTCTCCGGCGAGCTCAACGCGACCGCCATGAGCAAGTACGTCGGCAGCATCTTCTGGAACGTCGGCGGGGCGCTGAGCGCCACGACGGGCGCCGACTGGGCCTGTTGGGGCAACGGCCTCGCCGTGGACGACTGCGCGAACCGATACATGAGCGAGATGCGCGCGAAGGGGCGCGGCATCATCCTCATCCACGACTCGCACGGTCGATCGGTCGACATGACGAAGACGATCGTCGAGTCGCTCGAGGGGAGCGTTCGCTTCGTGCCGCTCACCGATGCGCCGCAGATCGCGAGCGCGATCGGCGAGCCTGTCGTCGTCGGCGGCGGCGGCGGAGACTACGTGCCGCCGGCCGCGCTCTGCCCGAGCTTCACGCTGGGCCGATCGGTGCCTGGCGGCACGTGCGTGCGACGCAACGACGACGGCAAGTGGTATCGCTGCGACGCTTCGGCGCCCGCCGACTGGCCGGACTCGGACGGCCCGGGGCTCGATCCGGGGTGCACGTCGTGCCCGCAGCTGCCGAACGGCGCGTGCGAGTGAGGCCTCCGCTTCAGACGAGGAGGCGCGTGGCCGGATCGACGGCGTAGAGCTCGATCTCCTCGCGCGCCGCGAAGCGAAGGAGCGCCTCGGCGAGCTTGCTCGTGTCGCCGGTGCTCGCGGTGACGCGGGCGCGCGCCTCGCGGAGGAGCGCGTCGAAGCGAACGGGCTCGGCGCGCTCGCCGAGGACGTCGAGGGCCGCGCCGACGAGCGCGTTCGCAGACGACAGCGTCGCTCCGGTCGCCTCCACCCATCCGCCGGCGACGCGATCGACCTTCACCTTCGCGAGGCCGTTCTTCGGCGCGCGCGCCGCGGGCACGAACAGGAGCGGGCGCGCGGCGGCGCCGCCGGCGATCGTCGCGAGCAGCGCGCGCCCGCGCGCGCCGGAGAGGCCGCGCACCTTCGCGAGGCCCGGCGGGAGCTCCGGCTCCACCAGGATCGAGCCGATCGCCCTCGCCGCTTCTTCGAGCCCGGAGAGCCACTCGCCGGAGACGAGCGCCGCGGGCGACGCGACGGCCGCGACGCGCGGGGCGCGGGCGAACGCCGCCGTGATCGCGCCAGGATCGGCGTCCCACACGTCGGTCACGAGCACGACGTCGGCTTCGCGCGCATCGCCGGCGAAGCGCACGCGAACGCCCTCGGGTGAGCGGCCGAGCACGCCCGCGAGATGCGCCGCGGTCACCGCGCGATGCGCCAGCGTCTCGCGCGCGATCACGAGCCGTCACCCGCGAGGAAGAAGCCGTGGCGCGCGAAGCGATCCACGACGCCGGCGTCGCGCGGGCTCGGACTCGTCGCGCCGTCGAGCGCGGCGATCACGGCGAGCTCGCCGCGCGGGACGCGAAAGCTGCGATGGAGCGCGCTCGTGAGGACGGCGCTCTCGGCCCCGCGCGCGACCGCGCTGGCGGCGCGCGCGCGGACGTGAGGCGCGACGCGGGGCTTCTCGCCGGCGCCGGCGATCGGCGCGGGCTCGGTCGCGATCGACAAGATCCCCTCGCACGAGGCGACGAACAGGTCGTGCGCGAGCTTCGTGCGCTCTTCGCCGTCGGCGAGATCGCGCACGGCGACGAAGCCCGGCGCCGCGAGCGCCGCGCGCGCGAGCGCCGAGCCCTCGGCCGCGCGAAGGAGCGCGCCGGTCGTCGTGCGATGGACGCCGGCGTCCGCCGGCGCGAGATCCGCCCAGAGGTGCATCGCCTCGATCGCGGCGACGTCGGGCTCCGCGCGGCGCGCGACGTCGTCGCGGCAGAGGAGAACCTGGAGGAAGGGCGATCCGGTCCGCTCCATTTCGGCCGCGATCCCGCCGGGGAGCGCGGGCGCCCTCGCGCGCGAGGCGAACAGCGGCGTCTCGCAGACGATCGCGAGGCCCGCGCCGCGCGCGCGCGCCTCGAGCTCCGCGGCGGAGAACGGATCGTTGCAGTATGCAAGCAAATCGTGGAACACGTAGCGGCTGAACGGGGCGTCGGGCGGCGTGGCGCGCGTCACGTGCGCGCGGTACTCGCGCGCGGCCTCGGCCAGCACGGCGGTGAAGCCTTCGCCCGTCAGCGCGGCGAGATCGTCGACGAGCGCGAGCGCGGCGGTCACCTTCGCGGCGGGATCGGCGTGCGCGGCCGCGGCCTCGCGCATCAAGACGCGCAGCGCGCGCCGGAGCTCCCAGCCCGGGAGCGCGTTGACGCTGAGGAAGGCGACGCCCGAGGGCGCGAGCGACGCGCGGATCACCGCGAGGACGTCGGCGCGGATCGGCTCGGGCACCCACGAGTACACGCCGTGCGCCACGACGTAGTCGAACACGCCGAACGCGCTCGTCGCGCGCACGTCGCGCACGTCGCGCGCGTGGATCGCGACGTTCTGCGCGCCGCTCGCCTCCGCGATCGCGACGCCTCGCGCGACCGCCTCGCGCGAGAGATCGAAGCCCACGAACGCCGCGCCGGGCAGGTACGACGCGGCGCCGATCATGTGCTCGCCGTCGCCGCATCCGATCTCGAGGACGCGCGCGGTGCTCGGCGGCGCCGTCTCGATCCCGAAGAGCCGGCCGAGCGTCGCCATCGATCGCGGATGCGCCTCCGGGTTCGCCTCGGTGTCGTAAGGAACCTCGTCGTACGCGAAGCTCACGCTCTCCTCACCCGACGCGCCGCGCCCGCGGCGAACAGCGTGGCGAGCGTCAGGACGATCGACGCGCCCTCGGGCCAGCCGAGCCGCACCGCGACCATGAACCCGAGCAGCACCGACGTGACGCCGGCGAGCATGGCCCAGCCGACGACGCCGAGGAGCGAGCGGCCGAGCAGGCGCCCCGTCGCCGCGGGGATCACGAGGAACGCGCTCACGAGCACGACGCCCGCGAGGCGGATGGCGGCGACGACGACGGCGGCCAGCAGCGCGAGCAGCGCGCTCTCGAGCCAGCCGACCTCGATCCCGGAGAGGCGCGCGAGCTCTTCGTCGAAGGTCGCGTACGCGATGCGCGTCCAGGCGAAGACCACGAAGGAGAGCGTCACCGCCGCGATGCCGAGGACGATCCAGAGATCGTCGGCGCCGACGAGCACGATGTTGCCGAAGAGGAGCTGCTCGGGATCGAACGTTTGCTGCGTGCGCTTCGCCTTCCGCAAGAAGATCACGCCGGCGGCGAAGCAGACGGCGAACAGGATCGCCATCGCGACGTCGGATCGGAGGCCGCCCCGGCGGCGGAGCGTCCCGATCGCCATCGCCGCGACCGCGGTGAAGGGGATCGCGACGACGAGCGGCGAGCTCAGGCCGAGGAACATGCCGAGGGCGATGCCGCCGAACGCCGCGTGGGAGAGGCCGTCGCCGAGGTAGGCGAGCCCGCGCGCCGTGACGAGCACCCCGAGCAGCGCGAGGAGCGCGGCGAGGACGGATCCGGCGAGCAGCGCGCGCTGGAAGATGGGGATGCCGAGGTAGGCGAACGAGTCGAGCACTGTCTCGCGACGCCAGAAGCTACCGCCCTTCGCACCCTTCCGCTACGCTGGATCCGAAAGGCCTCTCGCATGCGCCTGCCTTCGCTTGCACGCTTCTTCGCGGTGTCGCTCGTCGCCGCGCTCTTCCTCGTCGTCCTCGCGGCGGGTTGCGGTCGCTCGAGCCTCGAGATCGAGACCGTCGAGGGGGGGATCACCCCGGGCAACTGCGGGCCTTCGAACTGCCCGAGCGGGTGCTGCGACGCGAACGGGATCTGCCGCGTCGGGTCGGATACGCGCGCGTGCGGCACCCGCGGCATCCGATGTCTCGACTGCGTCGCGAACGGCTTCACGTTCTGCGACGGCCGGCGGGTCTGCGGTCGCGACGTCACCAACTGCGGCCCGGGCGAGTGCCCGACGGGGTGCTGCTCGACCGAGGCGGGTCGATCCACCTGCCTCGCGGGCACCGATCCCGGCGCGTGCGGGCGGAGCGGCCAGAGCTGCATCGACTGCGCGAGGCAGGGCCGCTCGTGCGACTTCGGCACACGGGCCTGCAGCGTCGGTCGCTGCGACGCTTCGAACTGCCCCGGCTGCTGCGTCGGCGATCAATGTCTGCCCGGCTCCGACAGCGGCGCCTGCGGAGCGCGCGGCGAGCAGTGCCGGAGCTGCACCGCCACCGGCCAGGTCTGTCAGTCGACGCCCGGCGGCGGCGGCCAGTGCCAGGGCACGCCGACGTGCGGCCCGGCCAACTGCGGAGGCTGCTGTCTCGGCACGACCTGCGTGAGCGGCACCGACTCGACGGCGTGCGGCCGCCAAGGGCTCGCGTGCTCGAACTGCCAGGCGAACGGGCGCGTCTGCGTTCCTCAAGGGCAGCCCAACGAGCGCACCTGCCAGCTCCCGGTCACGTGCGGCCCCGCCAACTGCCCCGGCTGCTGCGTGGGCAACGAGTGCGTCGTCGCGACGACGCCGGCCGCGTGCGGACGCAACGGCGAGGTGTGCAGGGGCTGCGGCCTCAACGAGGCGTGCAACGCGGGCGTCTGCATTCCGGCGCCGAACTGCGGACCGGCGAACTGCGCGGGCTGCTGCATCGGCAACGACATCTGCGCCGTCGGAAATCAGAACACGGCGTGCGGCGCGGCCGGCGTCCAGTGCCTCAACTGCGCGGGTCAGGGCCGCGTGTGTCAGGGCGGCGCGTGCCAGGTGCCCGCGTGCGGTCCGGCGAACTGCGCGGGCTGCTGCCAGGGCAACACGTGCGTGATCGGCGTCCAAGACAACGCGTGCGGCGGCGGCGGCCAGCAGTGCAACGACTGCACGCAGGGCGCGCAAGTCTGCACCGCGGGTCAGTGCCGCGATCGATGCGGTCCGGCGAACTGCGCGGGCTGCTGCACGACGAGCAACGCGTGCGCCCTCGGCTTCGCCAACGGCGCGTGCGGCTCCGGAGGCGCCGCGTGCGTCAACTGCACCGGCGCCGGCTCGACGTGCAACGGCCTCGTCAACCCGCGCGTCTGCAACAACCAGCAGAACACCTGCCCCGCGCCCTACGGCGCGTGCCCCGACGGCGTGACGACGCCGATCACGCCCTCGCTCCAGAACCATTGCGACGACCTCGATCTCGACGGCCTCCAGGGCGCCTGCGCCGGGGGCCAGGAGACGGGCACGTGCGCGGCCGCGTTCGCGCTCCTCGCGGCGGTGAAAGCGCCGTGCGCGGCGTGCCTCGCGCCGTTCAACGTGCCGCTCGGGCAGCTCTCGGGCATCTACGCCTGCGTCGCGCCGTTCGTCGACGTCGATTGCAACCGATCGACGGGCTGCGCGATGCACTGTCAGACGACGAGCTGCAGCCAGTGTCCTCCGGCGTCGACCGAGCAATGCCGCAGCCAGGTCGGCGCCAACGGCGGTCAGTGCTTCGGGCTCATCGCGCAGACCTCGTGCATCCAGACGCAAGGCGCGGTCGATCCGGGCGACCTCTGCAGCCCGCTCACGTATCCGCCGATCGCGGACACGGCGCTCTTCAGTCGCTGGTTCCGTGCGGTCGGCGATCACTTCTGCGGCAACGGCCCGTGACCCGAGGGCTGTGCTAAGACGGTCGCGCGATGGCGCGGCCGGGGTATGACGAGGTCGTTCTTCTCACGGGGTTTCCCTCGTTCGGCGCGCGCAAGCTCTGCGAGCATCTCGTCGCGTCGCACGCGCGCACGCTCGTGCACGCCGTCGTGCAGAAGAAGTTCGAGGCCGACGCGCGCGAGGCGCTCGACGCGCTCCCGCTCGAGCAGCGCGGGCGGGTGAACCTGCTCGAAGGCGACGCCGCGGCGATGGACCTCGGTCTGTCGGGCAGCGAGCTGAAGGCGGTCGCGTCGGAGATCGACCGCATCCACCACATGGCGCAGGTCTCGTACCTCGGCGCCGATCGAAAGCTCGCCGAGCACGTGAACGTCGGCGGCGCGCGCGAGATCCTCGAGCTCGCGTCGGTGGCGCGATCGCTCCAGTGTCTCGTCTTCCACTCGACGGCGCACGTGTCGGGCGATCGAACCGGGCTCGTCCTCGAGGCCGAGCTCGACAAGGGGCAGACGTTTCGCAACGTCGTCGAGGAGACGATGGCGCGCGCCGAGAAGATGATGCGCGGGGCGATGTCGAAGGTGCCGATCGCCGTCGTTCGTCCCACGATCGTCGTCGGCGACTCGCAGACGGGTGAGGTCGACCGCTTCGACGGACCGTACTTCCTCATCCTGCTCATCGTCACGTCGCCGCCCGACTTCCCGATGCCGCTCCCCGGCCGCGCCGACACGCTCCTCCACCTCGTGCCCGCCGACTACTACGTGCGCGCCGCGTGCGCGATCGGGCGCGATCCGCGCGCGCGAGGTCGCACGTTCCACATCGGTGATCCGTCTCCGCTCACGACCAAGCGGGTCTTCGAGCTCGTCGCCGCCGCCGGCGGGAGGCGAACGCCGCGCGGCTTCATCCCGGCGAACCTCACGAAGGCGCTCCTTCGCACGCCGGGGATCGATCGCTTGGCGAAGAGCCCGCGCGCGTTCATCGACGCGCTGGCGACGCCGGTGACGTACAGCTTCGCCAACACCACCGAGCTGCTCGCCGACACAGACGTGCGCTGCCCGCCGCTCGAGAGCTACGTCGACGGCCTCGTCGAGTACGTGCAGCACCGCTTGCGCGAGAAGCGCGCCCGCGACGCCGAGGTCGACGACCCCCTCGTCTGAGCCTCCAGGGAAGAGGTCGCGGTCGCCGCGGCACTCTACCGTTGAGTCGCGCGGCGAGTCCGCTACAAGAGCGGCATGCCGCGTCGCCCCGTCCCACCCCTCGTCGGCGAGGGCATGGTCACGCGGCGGCTCGTCGTCCGCGCGAAAGACGTCGCGTTCCTCAAGGGCGTCGTGGAGGCGCACGACGGCCTCGCGCAGGTCTTCGCCGAAGCGGGGGGAGATCTCACCATCGCTTCGCCCGCGGATCGCGAAGCGGATCTGGCGGAGCTCGTGCGCGATCTCGCGGAAGAGCTCGGCGGCGTCCTCGAGCCGGAGCGTCCGGATCTCGAGGCAGAGCCGTGAGCTTCGATCGCGACGTCGCGATCGTCGGCGGCGGTCCGGCGGGAACGAGCACCGCGATCCACCTCGTACGCGCCGAAGGGATCCGCGCCGATCGCGTCGTCGTGCTCGACAAGGCACGCTTCCCGCGCGACAAGCCCTGCGCCGGCGCGATCAGCCAGCTCGGCGTCGACGCGCTCCGCGACGTCGGCGTCAGCGTGCGCGTCCCCGCGGTGGCGATGCAGGGCGTGCGCGTGATTCTGGGCGGCGAGATCGGCGAGACGCGATGCGCGATGGGCATCGTCGTCCGTCGCATCGAGCTCGACGCCCAGCTCGTCGACGAGGCGCGCGCGGTGGGCGTCGAGGTGCGCGAGGGCGCGGGCGTCACGGCGATCGAGCGCGTGCCCGGCGGGTTCCGCGTCACGACCGCCGAGGGGGCGATCACGGCGCGCTTCCTCGCCGCGGCCGACGGCGCGGGGAGCACGACGCGCAAGCTCCTCGGCATGCGCGAGACGGAGCGCAAGGGCCACCTCTACGTCCTCGAGACGGAGCCGAGCGCGGCCGACACCGGCACCACGCGCGGGCTCATCGACTTCGATCTGTCGGTGCTCGAGGACGGCCTGCAAGGCTACTACTGGGACTTCCCCGTCATCGTCGGCGGCGCCCCCGGCGTGAGCCGCGGCATCTACCACGCCAACCTGTCGCCGAGCTCCGACGTGAAGAAGGCGCTCGGCCGCGCCCTACGCCGTCGCGGCGTCGACATCGAGAAGGTGAAGCTCAAGCCCTTCAGCACGCGGCCCTACGTGCCCGGCTCGCGCGTCGCCGAGCCGGGCGTCGTCCTCGTCGGCGAGGCCGCCGGCATCGACCGCACGACGGGCGAGGGCATCGCGCAGGCGATCGTCATGGGGAAGATCGCCGCGCGCCACTTGATGCGCGCGCTGCGCACCGGCGGGAGCTGCTTCGAGCGGTACGCGCGCGACGTGCGCGCCTCCACGATCGGCCGCCACATGCTCCAGAGCGCGTGGCTCGCGCGTCGCGTCTACCGGCGCTCCGGCTTGCCCGCGCGCCGCCTCTTGCTGCGCTCCGACTTCGCGCGCGACGCGGCGATGCGCTGGTATCACGGCGCGTCGCTCCCGTGGTCGACGCAGGCGCGACTCGCGCTCGGCCTCGCCGCTTCCGCGATCGGCTAGACGTTCGACGGGCGGCTGCCGACGTCGTCGTCGTCCGAGGTCAGCTCCGCGTGCACCGACGGCGAGCTGCCGTCGACGTCGAGCGCGCTGCCGCGGTCGTGCGCCGAGTCGGGCGGCGGCGGCAGGCTCGACTGGCCGCTGTGGCCGAGCGCGTTCTTGTGATCGAGGAAGCGCAGCGTTCCTGGTCCGCTCGTGCGCTCGAGCACGCCGCGCAGATCGCCGGGCATCGCCGCCTCGACGATGAGCCGCTGGTTCTTCGTCGGGTGATCGAACTCGAGGCGCACGCAGTGGAGGAAGGTCCGGTCGAGCGCGTTCTTCTCCTCGAAGAAGCGGTTGGTCGGCGCGTGGCCGTAGCGGTCGTCGCCCAGCACGGGGTGGCCGATCGCCGCGAGGTGGCGGCGCACCTGGTGGGTGCGGCCCTGCTCGGGCACGACGCGGAGGACCGAGTGCCCGCTCGCGACCGCGAGGCGGCGGTAGCGAGTGCGTGCAGGATACATCTTTCCGTCTTCGCGCAGGTCGCGCGTGATGGCGCCCTTGCTCGGGGTCACGCCGCGCGCGCCCGCGACGAAGATCTTGCGCGCCGTCTCGGCGCCCAAGACCTGCTGCCAGCGGGGCACGAGCTCCGGCTTCTTCGCGAGCATCACGAGCCCGGACGTGCCCACGTCGATGCGGTGCACCGGCACGACGTCGGCCGCGTCGGGGAGCTTGCGCGCGCGCTGCACGAGCGAGGAGGCGTACTCGCCCTGGGGCGACGTGGGCTCGTGGGCGCCCTTCTCGACGACGAGGATCTCCTCGTCTTCGTACGCGACCTTCGGCGTAGGCACGCCGATGCGACGCAGCACCGCGATCGTCTCCACCTCGTCGGTGAGCGGGATCATGTCGAGCGGGCGGAGCGTCTGACACCCGAAGCCGAGGCGCGAGAAGTGATCGAGATCGCGCGCGAGCGTGTCGGGATCGCAGGAGACGTACGCGATGGTGGCGACGTCGATGCGCGCGACGAGCTCGCGCGCGACCGGGCTCATGCCCCGGCGTGGAGGATTGACCACGACGGCGTCGAGCGTCGCGCGCTGCTCGTCGAGCCGCCTCAGCGCCGAAGCGACGTCGGCCGCCTCCGCGCGCACCGGGAGCCCTTGGCTCTTCGCCGCCTGCTCGGCGTGGGCCGCGGCGGGGGCGAACGACTCGACGAGGTGCACCTCGGCGCCCGACTGCGCGAGCGCGAGCGAGATCGCGCCCGAGCCTCCGTAGAGATCGAGCACGCGCGGCCGGCGGCGGTCGGCGCGGGCGATGCCGAGCAGATCGATGAGGGTCGTGTGAACCCGCTCGGCCTGCCCGCGGTGCGCCTGGACGAACGAGCCGTAGGTCGCGCGATGGCGCGCCCTGCCGACGCGATCGTCGGCGGCGGTCGCGCCGTGGAGGACGATCGTCTCGCTCCCGAGGATCTGCGGAGACTCACCTTCGTGGAAGTTGACCGCGACGCCGGCGATCGAAGGGACGGTCGCCGCGAGGCTCCGCGCCGTCGCCTCGAGCGCCTCGCGCGTCGCGGAGCGGCCACGCTGCATGACGAGCGTGACGAGCACGCTCGAGCCTTCCTCGGTGCGCACCTCGCGGAGATCGACCGCGCGGAGCGCGCCGCCGCCGTTGGGCTCGAAGGGCGCGAGCGCGCCGGTCGTCTTCTCGTCTTCCGCGATCCGCGCGCGGAGCACCGACGCGATCTCGGCGACCACGGGCGAGAGCACGCGACAGCGCGGGATGTCGACCACCTGGTGGCCGCCCCCCTTCGCGTAGAGCCCGAGCTTGCCTCCGCCGGAGACGATGAGCTTCGCCCGCGTGCGGTACTCGACGATCGGCGCGGCGGCGGAGACGGGCTCGGTGTACACGAGCTCGAGCGTCGGATAGCGCGAGACGGACTGCACCACGCGACCGCGCTTCATCGCGAGCTGCTCGCCGTAGGGGAGGCCGATGATGGGACAACCTCCGCACCGATCGGCGTGCTCGCACACGACCCGCTGCCCGGCGACCTCGTCGCTCGGCGAGCCGGCGCGAGGCAGCTGCGCGAGCAGCGCGCTCTCGTTCGGCGTCGTTCTGTCCTCGCGCGACGGCATGCGAGCGTCCAGGTTACACGAGTTGGAGGGTGGGACCGGAAGGGGATACGCTCTCGTCGAGTCTCGAGGCCCGCATGTCCAGCTCGCGAAGTGATCAGGCCACGGCTCCCGCGGGGGCTCCGGCGGCGCTCCCGTCGCCCGGTCACGTCATCGCCGGCAAGTACGCGATCGAGAAGGTGCTGGGCGAGGGCGGAATGGGGATCGTCTACGAGGCCACCCACCTCAAGCTCCGGCAACGGGTCGCGGTGAAGATGCTCCTGCCGGACATGATGGCGCACGAGGTGATCGTGTCGCGCTTCGAGCGTGAGGCGCGCGCGGCAGGGCAGCTCCGCAGCCGTCACGTCGCCCGGGTGATGGACGTCGACACCACGCCCGAAGGCTTGCCGTACATGGTCATGGAGTTCCTCGAGGGCCACGATCTCCAGATCGAGATCGAGCGGCGCGGGCGCCTCCCGTGGGACGAATCCGTCGACTACGTGCTGCAAGCGTGCGCCGCGATGATCGAGGCGCATCAGCTCGGGATCGTTCACCGCGACCTGAAACCCTCGAACCTCTACCTCGCGATCGACGGCGAGGCGCGGGTGATCAAGGTGCTCGACTTCGGGATCTCGAAGGTCCAGAGCGAAGGCGACGCGAAGCTCACCGCCGCCGAGGCCGTGATGGGCACGGCGATGTACATGGCGCCGGAGCAGGTGCGCTCGTCGAAGAACGTCGACGCGCGCTCCGACATCTGGTCGCTCGGCGTGATTCTGTACGAGCTCCTGTGCGGGCGTCCGCCCTTCGTGGGCACGCCCACGCAGGTCGCGGCGGCGATCGTGAGCGAAGACCCTCCCGATCTGCGCGGGCAGTGCGACGCGCCGGCGGAGCTCGTCGCGATCGTGACGAAGGCGCTCCAGCGCGAGGCCTCCGGCCGCTTCGACGACGTGCGCGCGCTCGCGCTCGCGCTCGCGCCGCTCGCGTCGTCGACGGGCGCGGGGCGCTTGATCGCCGACGGGCTGCTCAGCGGGTCTCCCGGCGTGGCCTTCCGCGGATCGATGCGGCCGGGCGCGCGGATCGACGAGGCTTCGACCGTCGTGCAGGTCGCCGCGGTGAGCGAGGCGCGCATGCGAGGGCGCGGCGAAGGAGGCACCGCGCCCGGCTGGTCGCAGCACAGCCAGCCGGCGTTGCGCAGCCGCACGCTGCTCATCGGCTTCGCGATCGCGTTCGTCGGCGGCGTGCTCTCGCTCGGGGGCGGCGCGCTCTTCTATCTCCGATCGCGCGAGCACGCGGCTGCCCCGACCGGGCCGCCGAGCTCACCTCCGAGCGCGGAGAAGACGAGCGAGCCGTTCGTCGATCCCGTGCCTCCCTCGATCCCTGCGCCTCCGGTGACGGGACAGCCCGCCGTCAGCGCGAGCGCGTCGGCGCGGCGTCCGACGGCGGCGCCGGCGAAGCCCGCGGCGCCGGCGAAGCCCGTGGAGCCGAAGCCGGCCGCGAAGCCCGCGCCGAGCGCGAACCCGCTCCTGCTCTAGCTCGGCGCTTCAGAACTCGAGGCGAGAGGCGACCATCGTGCTCCACATCCGGAGCGCGGGGATGTCGCCCTGACCGTGCACCTCGCGGTAGAGCGCGGTCGTCGTCGATTCGAAGGCCATCTGCCAGGCGCGCGTGATCCGGAGCTCGAAGCCGCCGCCGATCTGCGCCGCGACCTCCATCTCGCGGCGGAAGTGGGGGAGGAGATCGGTGTCGGTGCGCCACTGCCCGAAGCCGACCTGCGCGAACGGCGTGAAGCGCGCCTGGTTCAACCGAACGCGCGAGAGGACCATGCGCGTCGACGCCGAGAGGCGCATCGCGTCGGCGATCGAGAGTCGATCGCCGGCGACCTTGTACGCATTGAACCAGTCGCGCGCGACGAGCGACACGCGCGGCGCGACGCCGAACCACGCGTTGCCCACGTTCTGGACGTTGAGCTCGCCGTGACGCTCGGAAGGGTGGAGCGCGGCGGCGTTGGTCTCGACGAAGCAGCCCGCCGCCGTGCAGCGCGGCGTGTCGAGGACATCGGTTCCCTTGCGCGCGATGACGTCGAGCTCCGTGAGCACGCGTCCCCAGTCGGGCGCCGACGGATCTGCGCTCGCGCTCGTGGCGACGGTCGTCGCGAAGAGCGCCGCACCCAGGGCCGCAGTCAGACGCATTCCCTTAACACCTATCGGGCGGGCGGGAGGTCTGGAAGCATTCGCGCGCATTTCCGTGGGATTCCGTGGGAGGTCGTGCGTCGGTCTCCGCGCGGCCGGCCGCAGAACGGGAGCAATCGACGTGCCGTGTAGCTCATGTGGGATAATCCGCGTTTGTCGGGATTTTTGGGCATCTGGCGGCCCAGCGGCCTGAGGCCGGATGTCCTCGGGTGGGCGGTGCCCGACCCAGGCGCGACGAGCGAAACCCGCGCGTCGCCGCCGCGTAGTGCGACCAGGGATGTTCGCTGCGCCGACCGAGAGTGATAAGAGCGTCCGCGTGAGCCGCGGGAGCGATCGTGAGCGGCACGGCGCGCTTCTCGACGCCGCGATGGATCGGTACGCCACGGGCGACGACGCCGCGTTCGAAGAGCTCTACGACGGTCTCGTCCCGCGGCTCGAGGGGTTCTTGCTCCGCCAGACGTCCGACCGCGCGCGCGTCGAGGACGTCGTGCAGAACACGATGCTCCAGATCCATCGTCACCGCGGTCGCTTCATCGCGGGCGCGCAGGTCGTGCCCTGGGCGTTCGCGATCGCGCGGCGGCTGCTCATCGATCAGCATCGCCGCGGCGGCCGCGAGGTCCTCTCGCGCGACGACGACGGCGCTTCGGCGCAGCTCCTCGAGGCGATCGACGCGCGCGCGGACGACGTGGCGATCGCGAAGGAGGTCGCCGCGCGGCTGACCGAAGAGCTCGGGCGCCTCCCCGAGAACCAGCGGGTGGCGTTCGAGCTGATCAAGCAAGACGGGTTGAGCGTCGCCGAGGCCGCGCAGGTGCTCGGGACGACCGTGGCGGCGGTGAAGCTCCGCGCGCACCGCGCCTACGAGGCGATGCGCGCCGTGCTCGCCGATCTCGACAGGAAGGACCATTGAGATGACGACCCACACGAGCGATCTCCGCGCGCGCATCCTCGCCGAGGTGAAGAAGGCGCCGTCGGTCACCCGCGCGACGCAAAGGCGGCGCGTCGCGCTCGTCTCTGCGATCGGCGCGCTCGCGACGGCCTCGATGTTCTTCGCGATGGGAGGCGTCAAGGCGGGGAGCCGGCCCGCGGAGCTCGTCGCGTTCACCGCCGGCTTCGGCCTCTTCGCCGCGGCCGTCTTGACGCGGCTCTCTTCGCCTTCGAAGCGCGTGCCCTCGATGCTCGGGCGCCCGCGCTCGGTGCTCGTCACGGCCACGGTCATCGCGGCGCCGGTGCTCGCGCTCGTCGTCCTCGCGGCGGGGCTCGTCTGGCCTCACGATCCCGCAGACGAGGTCGGCGGGCGCGTCCACCTCGCGTGCGGGGCCATGACGCTCGCGCAAGGGGCGCTGCCGCTCGTCGCGATGCTCATTCCCAAGCGGGGCACGGATCCGGTGCACCCCGCGATCACCGGCGCCGCGCTGGGAATGACCGCGGGCGGATGGACCGTGATGATGGCCTACCTCCGGTGTCCGCACCCCGACGGGGCGCACTGCCTGATCGCGCACGTCCTGCCGACGCTGGTGCTGTCCGCGGTCGGCGCCGCGCTCGGGGCCATTCTCCTGCGCATGAGGTGAGAGCGTCGTGGCACAATCGTTCCCTTCGAGGGAATGAGGCCGCGCATCCTGATGATCTCGTCCGAGGTCGAGTCGCTCGCGCGGACGGGCGGCCTCGGAGACGTCGTCGACGCGCTGTCTCTCGCCCTCGCCGAGCGCGGCGCGCAGGTCATGGTCGTGACGCCGCTCTACGGCGTCACGCGCCTCCCGCGCGCGACGCACCGCTGGCCCGGCGAGGTCGTCGTGCGATGGGGCTGGGGCCCCGCCGACGTGCGCCACGGCGGCGTCGTCGAGCTCGAGACGTCGCGCTTCGACTCGGGCGGGAGCCGCCGCGTGTGCCTGCTCGACGATCCTGGGCTCTTCGGCCGCGCCGGCATCTACGGCGACGCGGCGGGCGCGTTCGGCGACAACGATCTCCGCTTCGCGGTGATGTCGCGCGGCGCGCTCGAGATCGCCGCGCGCGCGTGGGACGGCGGGCCCGACGTCATCCACGCCCACGACTGGCACGCGACGTTCGCCGTGCTCTACGCGAAGCTCGTGATGGGTGAGCACTGGGCGAACAAACCCGTCGTCTTCACGATCCACAACCTCGCGTTCCAGGGGGTGCTCGACGACGGCGCGCTCGACCGCCTGCACCTGCCGCGCGTCGCGTACGTTCCCGAGATCCTCCGGCACGAAGGCAACGTGAACCTGATGAAGGGCGCGACGGCGCTCGCGGATCGGATCACCACCGTGAGCCCGACGTACGCCCGCGAGATCCTGACGCCCGAGTTCGGCTTCGGGCTCGATCTCCACCTGCGCGCGCATCAATCGAAGCTCGTCGGGATCATCAACGGGATCGACGAAACGCTCTTCGATCCGCGCACCGACGTCGCGCTCGCCGCGCAGTACGATCTCGCCGGCGCCGGGCTCGGCCGCGCCGAGTGCAAAGACACGCTCGCCGCGGAGGTCGGCCTCGACGCCGGCGCCGGGCCGCTGTTCGGCGCGGTGAGCCGCCTGACGTGGCAGAAGGGGATCGATCTCTTGATCCCGCTCTTGGGCGACATCGTCGAGCGCGGGGGCCGCGTGCTCCTCGTCGGCCAGGGCGACGCCGACATCGAGGCGGAGCTCGCCGCCGCGGCGAGGCGCTTCCCCGGTCGCGTCGCGGTGCGCATCGCCTTCGATCCGCCGCTCTCGCGCCGGGTGTACTCGGGCGTCGACTTCTTCTTCGTCCCGTCGCGCTTCGAGCCGTGCGGCCTCACCCAGATGTACGCGATGCGCTACGGCGCGATCCCGATCGTGACCGACGTGGGAGGCCTCCACGACACCGTCGAGCCGATCACGTCGGAGCGAGGCACGGGCCGAGGTACGGGTACGCGTACGGGTACGGGACTCGTCGCGCCGTGGGCCGACGTCGAGGCGCTGAAGAAGGTGACGCTCGCGGCGTTCGATCTGCACGCCGACGGCCCCGCCATGGCGGCCGCCCGCGCGTCCGCGATGAGGAAGAGCTTCTCCTGGGCGGCGCCCGCCGCCGACTACGCGGCGCTCTACCGGAGCGTGACTTGACCTCCCGCGCTCGGCTACGCTGAAGGAATGCTGGGCCGTTTCTCGTCGTTGGTCGTCGCAACGGCAGTCGTCGCTTGCGGGGCGCCGGGTCAGGTCTCCTTCGTGAGCAACGAGCGCCCGTCCGCGCAGGGCGCGCCGCAGGTGGGCCTCTCGCCCGCGGCCGCGCACGCGGAGAATCCGAACGGCGTCAGCCGCGAGCTGCCGAACGACGATGAGCTCATCGAGCCCGAGCGCCCGGCGGCCGATTCGAAGCAGGAGCGCGCGCTCGTCCACATCCACGGCCCGGGGGGCGTCGTCTGCTCCGGCGTGGTGCTCGGCCCGCGCATCGTCGCGACGGCGCAGCAGTGCCTCAAGGGCGAGACGAAGGGCGTCACGACGCTCGGCGCGAGCCGCGAGTATCGCGTGGAGGTCGCGTCGAGCACGCTCACGTGGACCAACCGCATCGCCAAGTTCGTGCTGCTCCCGCAGTGCGACTGGAACGAGCTCGACATCGGCGTGCTCGTCCTCGCCGAGCCCGCGCAGTACGTGCAGCCGCTCAACATCGTGAGCGCCCCGGGCCCGGGCGCGCGCGTGCAAGCGCTCGGCTACGGCCACTGCGCGGGGCAGAGCCGCTCGATGAAGGATCGCGTCGGCATCGTCCGCTCGCGCGTCTCCGAGGCGGTCGTCATCGACGTGCCGCTCTGCAGGGGCGACACCGGCGGCCCGGTGGTCGACGGCCGCGACGGCGACGTCGTCGGCCTCATCTCCCACCGCGACGATCCCGAGGGCTCACCGCTCCGCACGACGACGATCGCGCGCCTCGACACGACGCACGCCCGCGAGCTGCTCGCGCAGGCGAAGCTCCTCGCCGACGGCGCGGAGCCGGCGAAGGTGCAGAACGTGGCCTGTCGCTGACGCTCCTCTCCGCGGATGCGCTCAGCGCGCGTCTGCGCGTGCGTCCAGCTCAGCGCGCGTCTGCGCGTGCGTCCAGCTCACGGCGCGAGGCGATTGAGCATGCGCGGGAACGGGATCGTCTCGCGCACGTGAGGCAGGCCGCAGAGCCACGAGACCGTGCGCTCGATGCCCAAGCCGAAGCCGGCGTGCGGGAAGGTGCCGTAGCGGCGGAGATCGAGGTACCACTCGAAGGCCTCGCGCGGGAGGCGGTGCTCGGCGATCGCGCCTTCGAGCCGCGCGAGATCTTCTTCGCGCTGGCCGCCGCCGACGATCTCGCCGTAGCCCTCGGGGGCGAGCACGTCCATGTTGAGCGCGAGGCGCGGATCGCTCGGGTCGCGCGCGAAGTAGAACGCCTTCAGCTCCATCGGGTAGCGATGCACGATGACGGGGCGGTCGAACTCGTTCGAGATGACCGTCTCTTCGTCGCCGCCGAAGTCGTCGCCGACCTTCGCCTCGGGGTGGCCCTTCTCTTGGAGGAGCTTGATCGCCTCGTGGTAGGTGATGCGAGGGAAGGGGGCCTTCACGTTCTCGAGCATCTTGGTGTCGCGCTCGAGGATCGCGAGCTCGCTTCGCCGCGTCTCGAGGACGCGCTGGACGACGAACGAGAGGAACTGCTCCGCGAGGATCATGTCGCCCTCGAGGTCCATGAAGGCGACCTCGGGCTCGACCATCCAGAACTCGGCGAGGTGGCGGCGCGTCTTCGACTTCTCCGCGCGGAAGGTCGGGCCGAAGCAGTAGACCTTGCCGAACGCCGCGGCCGCGGCCTCCATGTAGAGCTGGCCCGACTGGGTGAGGAAGGCGGGCTCGCCGTGGTAGTCGGTCTGGAAGAGCGTCGAGGTTCCTTCGCACGCGTTCGGCGTGAAGATCGGCGCGTCGACGAGCGTGAACTCGCTTTCGTCGAAGAAGTCGCGCACCGCCTTGATGATGGCGTGGCGCACGCGCACGATCGCGTGCTGCCGCTTCGAGCGCAGCCAGAGGTGGCGGTTATCCATCAAGAAGTCGGTGCCGTGCTCCTTGGGCGAGATCGGGTACTCGCGCGCGGGGGCCGCGACGACCTTCAGGTCTTTGACCTGGAGCTCGTAGGTTCCCTTGATCTTGCCGTGCTCCTTCACCGTGCCGAGGATCTCGAGGCTCGCCTCCTGCTGCACGTGGTCGGCCTGCGCGAACAGCTCGGGCGACACGTCGCCCTTGAAGACGACGGCCTGCACGATGCCGCTGCCGTCGCGCACCTCGAGGAAGTGGAGCTTGCCGCTCGAGCGCCGGTTGTAGAGCCAGCCCTTGATGGTGACTTCTTCTCCGACGTGGTCGGCCAGATGCGCGATGGAGATCGTCATGACGTCTTTCCCGGTTGCTGAGGGCCCCCGGGGTTACCACGCTTTTGCAAAAGACGCGCGCCCCGCCGCGCCTCGCCCGCTGCCTGCGACGCGCGGACCTCGTCCGTATCGAGCACCAGCGGCGGGACCGCGGTGGGCTTTCGGTTCGCGTCGATCGCCACGAACGTGACCCGCGCGTCGACGCAAGGCCATCGCCGTCCGGTCGTCGCGTCCTCGCCCTCGACGATGACCTCGATCTCCATCGACGTGTGGAACGCCGCCGTGACCTTGGCCTCGAGGCGCACCACCTGTCCGATCCGCACCGGCTGCTCGAACCGCAGATCGTCGACGAACGCGGTGACGGCCATGTTCCCGCAGTGGCGCTGCGCCGAGATCGCCGCGCAGAGATCGATCCACGCCATGATCTGTCCGCCGAAGACGCCGCCGAGCGCGTTGGCGTGTTGGGGCAGGACGTACTCCGTCATCTGGGTGAGGCTCTGAGACTGAGGGCGAGGCGTCAGCGGCATGGAGAGCCGCGATCGTTAGCGTGCTTGCGGTCGATTGACAGCCTCCTCGGTCGTGCTACGGAATGAATGTTCATTCCGAAACCATGGTCGCCGTCGACAAACGAGAAGCCATTCTGGAGGCAGCCCTCGCGCTGTTCGCCGAGCGTGGGTTCCACGGCGCGGCGGTGCCCGACATCGCCCAGCGCGCGAGCGTCGGCGCCGGCACGATCTATCGGTATTTCGAGAACAAAGAGGGCCTCGTGAACGCCCTCTACCAGCAGTACAAGCACGTCCTCGGGCAGACGCTGCTCGGGGGCTTCGATCCGGCGGCTCCTCCGCGCGCGGCCTTCCACCACTTCTGGCGCCAGGCCTTCGTTTTCGCGCAGAAGCACCCGCTCGCGTTCCAGTTCCTGGAGCTCCACCACCACGCCCCGTACCTCGACGCCACGAGCCGGGGGCTCGAAGACCAGCTCCTCGCGATGGCGCACGACTTCATCGCCGCGGCCACGGCCCGTCAGGTCTTCAAAGACGTCCCCCCGCCGGTGCTCCTCGCGCTCGTGTGGGGCGCTTTTCGGGGGCTCGTCCAGGGCGGGGTCGAGGGGCGTATCGATATGACTGAAAAGGTTATTTCCCAGGCGGAAGAGTGCGTCTGGGAGGCGATTCGGCGCTAGCTGCCCTCGCGTGAGCCACGGAGGGAAGCCGGCGTCTTCTTGCGACGTAAAGCGGAATGAACGTTCATTCCGAATCATCAGTGAAGGAAATCGAATGAAGACCATCCTCATCACGGGCGCGACGGCAGGGATCGGCAGGCACGCGGCGCTCGATCTGGCTCGCAAGGGGCACCACGTGATCGCCACCGGTCGTCGCAAGGCCGCCCTCGACACGCTGGCGAAAGAAGCCGGATCCCTCGCGGGGCGGCTCGACGTCGTCGTCCTCGACGTGACGAGCGAGAGCTCGATCGCCGCCGCCGTCTCGGCCGTCGACGCGCTCACCGACGGCTACGGCCTCGACGTCCTCGTCAACAACGCCGGCTACGGTCAGATGGGGCCGATCGAAGAGGTGAGCGACGCGGTCGTCCGCAGGCAGTTCGACACCAACGTGTTCGGGCTCCTCGCCATGACGCGCGCGTTCCTCCCGAAGATGCGCGAGCGCGGCCGCGGGCGCGTCGTCAACGTCGGCAGCATCGGCGGGCGCGTCACGTTCCCGCTCATGGGCATCTACAACGCGACGAAGTACGCGCTCGAGTCGATCTCCGACGCGCTCCGCAACGAGGTGAAGCCCTTCGGCGTCGACGTCAGCATCGTCGAGCCCGGTCCCATCGCCACGGAGTTCAACGATCGCGCGATGGAGACGATCGACGTCGTCGACGGATCGCCCTACGCGCCCGTCGTCGCCGCGGCCGACGACTTCCGCAAGCAGTTCGAGTCGAACGCCTCGGGTCCCGAGGTCACGACGCGCGCGATCGTCCACGCGAGCCTCGCGCGCCGCCCGCGCGTTCGCTACGTCGCGCCGGGCTACCTCGCGCTGATGTTCTTCTTCCTCGCGATCCTGCCGACGCGCCTCGTCGACGCGGTCATGCGCCGCGTCTCCGGTCTCACCGCGAAGAACCTCGCGCGCGAGACGTCTTCGACGCCGGTGTCGCGCAAGATCGCGAAGGCCGCCTGAGCGCGGTCGAGGTCGTCCTCAGGCCTCGCGTCACGGCGGGAGCACGCGGACGTCGAGGTTCCACGCGCCCCGATCGCCGCTGAAGCCGTCGATCTGCACCCAGTACGTCCCCGCGGGCAGCGTGACGTCGAGGAAGCTCTTGTTCGGCCCGAAGCCGACGTGGCACGCGTCGGGCACCTCGATTCCGGGGCACGTCGGGCCCGTGCGGATGTCGAGGAGCGTCGTGTAGAACGATCCCGACATGTCGAAGACGACGCGCCGCTGCTGCGCGAGATCGAGGCGCAGCATCTGATCGCGCGCGCCGCCGATCGGCTGCCCCGGCGCGTCGCACCCCGCGTTGAAGTCGGCCGTCATCGACGTCGTGTCGCCGGTGAAGAAGCCGCCCGTCGCCGGGATGACCACGGGCGACACGCACCCGTCGGATCCGGTGACGTTCGTCGGCGGCAGGTGCGGCCGCACGAGCACGGAGAGCTGCCCGTTCTGGCCGAGCTCGTCGGCGATGATCGCGCGATGGCTGCCCGCCGGTACGTTGCGTCGCGAGGCGCGCTGCGGGCTCGCGCCCATCGAGCACCTGAGCGTGTCGCCGGCGGTGCAGAGCGGGCCGCTCAGCGACACCGCGCCGTTCTCGTTGAGCGGGAAGCGTCCGATGAGCAGCACGTCGCTCGCGGTCGTCAGATCGAGGTCGTACGCCGCCGCGAGGCCGCCCGGCAGGCAGTCGTTGAGCGCGTCTTCTTGCGTCGAGAGATCGACGAGGAACGTCGTCGCCGGAGGCGTGGGCGCCGTCGCGCAGCTCTGGTTCGGGGGCGTGGGCGTCGGCGGGTACGTCTTGACGAGGATGTTCGCGTCGATCTGCCTCGTGCCCGCGACCGAGAAGACGTGCGTCCCCGCCGGCAGGCTGCGCGCGAAGAGCGGCGGCGTCTGCCCGACGCGGCAGCGCATCTCGTCGTTGCAGCTCCCGGGCTCACGCAAGGTGACGACGGGGAGGCCGCTGCCGCTGAGCGTCGAGGCGAAGATCTTCACGTCTCGCGGCGCGTCGAGGGTGAACGCGTACGTGAGCTCGCCGGTCTTCGCCCTGTCGCACGTGCTCGCGAGATCCTTCGCCGGATCGATCAGCGACACGGTGAAGGGAACGTCGACGAGGACGGGCTCGGGCGCTCCGCATCCTTCGTTCGCGGGCTTCGGCGTCGCGGCCCGCACGTCGACCTTCAGATCGACGGGGCTCTCGGTCAACGTCGTCACGATGGCGTAGACGATCGTCCCCGGCGTGACGCCGCGGGCGATCGCGCGCGCCGCCGCCGATCCTTCGATCGCGGCGCACGCGATCTCGCTCGCCGCCTGCCCACACGTCGTCTGGAGCGCGATCGCGAGCTCGTTCGCGCCCGCGACCTGCGCCGTCGCCCAGAGCTCGACGTCCTTCGCTCCGTCGGCGGGCGCGCCGGGCACGGTGACCGCCACGACGACGTCCTTCGCGGCCGAGGGCGTCCTCACCGAGCACGTCGTCGCGTAGTCTTTTCGCGCGGCGAGCGTCGTGATCACGTACGTGCCGGGCGCGGAGACCGGGAACGCCGTCGCGCAGACGTCGTTCGCCGGCGTCGCGCACGGCTGCTCGTCGACGAGGCCGTCGCAGTCGTCGTCCTTGCCGTTCGCGCAGACCTCGCTGTGCGTGCTGCTGACGTTGGGATCGAGGTCGTCGCAGTCTCGGTTCGGAAAGCAGTGATCGTCGGGATCGCCGTCGCCGTCGAGGTCACGCGGCTTTCGCTCGCAGCTCCTCGTCGCCTCGACGCATCGATCGGAGGTGCAAGGGTTGTCGTCTTGGCACGTCACGACCGGACCTTGCGCGCATCCGATGCGGAGCACGCACTTCTCCTGCCCGTTGCAGTACCGATCGTCGCTGCACTTGGTGTCGTCGGGAGTGTTGCGGCAGCGGAGCAGCGTCATGTCGCAACGGTCGAACGTGCAGGGGATGCCGTCGTCGCACTGCGCGTCTTCGTTGCACGGCCCGCCGAGCGTCGGATCGACCTCGGGATCGGCCTCGGCCCCGACGTCGGCGGCGTCGCCTCCGTCGGCGGGGCGCACGAAGAGCTCGGGCGGGCTGTCGGCCCCGCAACCGGCGTGAGAGACCGCCACCATCAAGAGCGCGACCGTCGAGACTGCGAGCGCGGCCGGACCGCGCTTGCCGCGAAGCACCTTCAGCCCAGCGCCTTCGCGAGCGGCACGACGTGCCCGTTCGGGCAGGTCGCTTTGAACTTCTCCTCCGCTTCCTTCACGGGCACTCGTACCTGTGCGCCACATTCCGGGCAGCGAACCTCGATGTGCTCCTCGTCCTTCGCCATGGGCGAGAGCGTAGCACCCGTGATACGCATGGTCGCGTTGAAGAGGCTGCTTCCGCTACGCGCGGTGCTCGTGACGGGCAAGGGAGGCGTCGGCAAGACGACCGTGGCGGCCTCGCTCGCGCGCTACGCCGCAGCGCAGGGCAAGCGCGTCCTTTGCGCCGAGATGGTGGGCGACGCCGAGACGGCGTCGGCGCTCGCCGACGCGCTAGGCGTGCCGCGCCTCGACGTCGAGCCCGTCGACGTCGGACCGAACCTCAAGGCGGTGCTCCTCGCGCCCACCCTCGGCCACCAGCGATTCCTGCGCGACGTGCTGCCGATGCGCCTCCTGGCCGACGCGGCCATGCGCTCGGCCGCGATCCGCCGGTTCCTCGCGGCGGCGCCGACGTTCCCCGAGATGGGTGTACTTTACAGGCTTCTCGACCTCGTGCGCGCCAAGCAGCGCGACGGCTCGGATCTGCACGAGATGATCATCGTCGACCTGCCGGCGACGGGTCACGCGCTGGCGCTCGCGCAGATCCCGCAGTCGCTGCTCCGCGTGATCCCGACGGGGCCCATCGCGTCGGCGGTGAAGGAGGGCTTGGCGCTCCTGATGGATCCGGAGAAGACCGGCGCGCTCGTCGTCACGCTGCCCGAGACGCTCCCGGTGAGCGAGGCCCTCGAGCTCGCCCGAGGGATCGAGCAGCACGAGATCCCGCTGGCGCAGGTCTTCGTCAACCGCGTCCCCTTCGATCCGTTCAGCGACGAGGAGCGCGAGGTCGTCCGCGCCGTGCTCGCCGATCGCCCCCCGACGCTCGGTGGGCGCACCCTCGAGCGCATCGATCGCGCGCGCGTCGCCCTCGCGCGCCTCGAGCGCGAGGTGAAGGTGCCGATCGCCACGCTTCAAGACGTGTGGCTCGAAGGCCCGCGGCTCGCCGAGGAGATGGCCTCGCTCATGGCGGTCGGAGAAGCATGAGCTCGCATCCTCCGAGCTCGCGCGGCCCGAGCTCGCGCCCGCCGGATCTGGTCCCCGGCCTGCGTGACGCGATGACCTTCATCGATCCGCTCGTGCGCGAGAAGAAGGTGATCGTGTGCTGCGGCGCGGGCGGCGTCGGCAAGACGACCACGGCGGCGGCGATCGGCGTCGCCGCCGCGGCCGCGGGGCGGCGTGTGCTCGTCTTGACGATCGATCCGGCGCGGCGCCTCGCCGAGGCGATGGGGATCCCGGAGGCGGCGCGCGCGCCCGCGCCCGTTCCGCGGGCGAAGCTCGATCAGCTCGACATCCCGGTGCAAGGCGAGCTCTGCGCGTGGATGCTCGCGCCCGAGGTCGTCTTCGAATCGATGGTGCGCCGCCTCGCGAGCGACGAAGACCGGGTGAAGGAGATCCTCTCGAACCGCCTCTATCAACACCTGTCGAAGATCGTCGCCGGCATGCAGGAGTACACCGCCGCCGAGGCGCTCTACACGCTCTCGACCGAGGGTCGCTACGACCTCGTCGTGCTCGACACGCCGCCGTCGCGCAACGCGCTCGAGTTCCTCGAGGCGCCGCGCAAGCTCTCGATGTTCCTCGACGAGCGGATCATCGGCGTCTTCATGCCGAAGAAGGGCGCGATCATGCGCGCGGCGTCGGATCTGATCGAGCGCGTCTTCACGCGCGCGTTCGGCGAGGGCTTCTACCAGGAGCTCCAGGGCTTCCTCGGCGCCTTCTCCGGGATGTTCGGCGGGATGCGCGCGCACGCCGAGGCGGTGCGCACGCTGCTCACGTCCGACGAGGCGGCGTTCCTCCTCGTCACGAGCCCCGAGCCGGCCGCGCTCGCGGAGGCGTCGTTCTTCCAGGCGAAGATCAAAGATCTCGGCCTCCCGTTCGCCGGCTACGTGCTCAATCGCAGCTGGGCTTACACGCGCGGCTTCACCGGTCCGGAGTCGATCGCGCTCCCGGCCGGCGCGGGTGAGGTCGAGCGTGTGGCGCTGAAGAAGCTCGGCCAGCTCGCCGACGGCGAGCGCTGGCGTGCCCAGCGCGACCGGGACCTCCTCGCGCGCCTGCGCATGGAGACGGCCTCGGGCTCGGCCATTGCGACGCCGCATCTCGGGGGCGCGGTCGAGGATCTCGTCGGCCTGGGCGCGCTTGCACGTAACCTCGTACGTCTCGAGAGTGCCTGATACGATGCGGGGCTGGGCGTAACCCACCTCGAATGAAGGCGGTCGACTTCTATAAGCTTCCACGCGCGATTCAGGACCGATTCGTCGGCTCCGTGATGAGCGGCTTTCCGCCGGCGCCGCTGCTCGCCTCCAAGGGCGGCACGCCGACGAAGCTCCTGTGGCTCGGCGTCTCCGTCGGCTGCATGATCGCGTTGGTCGTCGTCACGCGTGTGGGCTACGGCTCGCTCGAGAGCGCGCTCTCCCTCCACGGCTGGGCCGTGCTCTCGCTCTACGCGCTGCTGATCTTCGGCGTCGGCTTCGGGTTGGTCCAGGCCTTCGCTCGCGTGGTTCGCGAGCGCGCGCTGCCGTACACCGCCGGGGTCTATCTCTTCCCCGCCTGCCTCATCGACGCGCGCGACGATCAGTTCAAGGTCTATCTCACGCAGGATCTGTCGGGCGTCGACGCGCAGGGCGCGTCGATCCGCGTCGCCTTTGCCGGGGGCGCTCAGTTCATGTTCACGTGCGCCGACGCCGCGCAGGCGCCGGCGATGGCGACCGAGATCAATGCGGCGCGCGATCGCGCCATGCACGCGAAGGCGACCGAGGATCCGAAGGAGCTCGTCGCCGTCGATCCGCTCCACAACCCGCGCTTCTCGAGCCCCGTCGGTCCGCGCGAGCCGTACGATCTACGGCGCCCGCCGTGGAAGAAGCACGGCTGGGCGGTCGCCCTCGGCCTCGCGGCGATCTTCGCGCCGACGCTCTGGGCGCTCCGCAACAACGGCAGCGACAAGACGATGTACGCGCACGCGACGAAGGCGAACGACAGCAAGTCGTATCGCGACTACCTCCAGCGCGGCGCGAAGTTCAAGGCGGAGGTCGCCGGCGTTCTCCTGCCGCGCGCCGAGCTTCGCGACGCCGAGGCGGCGGGCACGGTCGACGCGCTCCTCGCGTACAAGAACGCGCACCCCGCTTCGAAGATCGCGAACGAGGTCGCGGTGTCGATCCGAACCGCGATGCTCGCGGAGCTCGAGAAGGCGAAGGCCGCGGGCACGCTCGCCGCGCTCGACGACTTCGCCAAGCGCTACCCCGAGCACGGCGTCGAGCCCGAGCTCCGCGAGGCGATCCATGCAGTCTACACGCGTGAGCTAGACGCCTACAAGAAGCACGCGCCGAACAAGGACAAAGCGGTCGTTCCTTTCGTCGAGCGCCTCTTCGCGTGGGCGGAGAAGCGCGGCCCCACGATCGAGGTCCGCTTCCGCCGGAAGAAGAGCGAGTCGCTCGGCCGCGCCGACCAGTTCGTCGCCAAGACGCCGACGTTCATGGGCGAGGTCTCGTATCCCTCGCGCTATTTCGACGAGAAACACTCGACGCGTCGCGAGCAGGCGCTCGGCAAGACGCTCACCGCGAGGCTCGACGCCGGTCTCAGCGCGGAGCTGTTCGACGTGGTGAGCGGTGCGCAAGTTCCGGTCGACGCCGACGCGCTCCCCGACGTCAAGGTCCCGACGCTCTTCATCACGTACTCGGCGGAGTGGTCCGGTCACACCTACGTGAGCCAGCGCCCGCGCGGCAGCTACGTGGGCTTGAGCCTCCCGTTCGAGGCGCTCTTCGTGATCCCGGGCGACGCCAAGCCGCTCAAGTACAAGCACGACGTCTTCAAGATGGCGGCGCTCGGCCAGCTCCAGGGCGACGACGTTCCTCCCCCGGGCGCGGCCGAGGAGAAGGTCTACGAAGCGATGGGCACCGACGCCTTCGAGAACTTCGGCAAGCGGGTCCTAGGCCTGTTCTTCAATCCGGAGAAGTGACTCGCGTGCGACCCGCTCGACGAGCGTGACCATCGCCTCGATCTCGCGCCGCTCGAGCATCCCGAAGAGGTGCTCGGCCTGGTCGAGCATCTGTGCCTTCGCGCGCTTGTACGTCTCGTATCCCATCGTCGTGAGATAGAGCGGTCGTCGTCCTCGTCTCTTGGCGACGACCTGCCGGCGCTCGGTCCGAAGCGCGCCGACCCTCTCGAGCCGACGCACGATCTTGCTCGTGTTCGCGCGCGAGCACCGGAGCTCCCTCGCCAGATCGACGGCCGCGAGCGGCCCCGGCGAGTCGCCGATCGCCCGCAGGATGCGCACTTCGGCGAAGGAGCGATCCGAGAGATCGAGCATGATGCAGTCGAGGTGAGCTTCGATCTCGCGCGCGACGCGCAGCACCTTCTCGAGGAGCAGCAAGCGGAGGTGCTCGAGTGACCGAGGAAGCGGCCGGGCGTTCGCCGGTGCCGCCCTCGCCTCGGGCTCGTGCGCGTTCTCCGTCGCGTTCGCGTTCGCGCTCGCGCTCGCGTTCGCGCTCGCGCTCGCGTTCGCGTTCGCGTTCGCGTTCGCGTTCGCGTTCGCGTTCGCGTTCGCGCTCGCGTTCGCGATCGGGACCGCGGCGGTCTCTCTGCGAAACTCGATGGAGTCAACCGGTTGACTGAGATCCTGACGTGACGGCGCGGCGGAATTCATTGGTGTTCTCCAAGGAGAGCCGGCGGTCAACCGGTTGACTCCGTGATCGGGGACGACGAGCGCTGAAGTGAGCGGAACGGAAGTGAGCGGGATGAGGCGACGGGAAGCCGCGTGCAGGGGGCGCGACGAGGTCAACCGGTTGACTGGGGCTCGGGGGCCCCGCGAAAACCGCCGTGGAATGGTCATCGAAGGCCTCGAGGGCGCGGGGTTGGCAACTGGTTGACCGTGGTCGATTCTTGCGAGGGAGGTCCGGTTCGCCGTCGCTTGTGGCGGTGCGCGGCGGTTCGCGGCGGTGCGCGGCGGTTCGCGGCGGTGCGCGGTGGTGCGCGGTGGTCGCGGCGGTTGGCGGCAGTTCGGGGCCGTTTGCGGTGGGTGATGGACGTCGACCCGTTCGGCGGGTTCGGCGGTGCTGTTGCGTCTCCGTCGAATCTCGAATCGAGGCGCGAAGCGGCGCGCGCTAACGATGACGAGCGTGAGGGACGCAGCCGTGGCCGAGCGTGATGGGCCGCAGGTCGAGGCGCGCGTCGCGCTGAACGTAGCCGCCGTCGAAGGGATCTTCGGCGAGGAAGAGAGGCGTATCGAGATCGATGAAGGCGAAGCCGCCGAGGCCTGCGGCGATCGACGCCGACGTGCCCATCGCGAGGCGGGTCTCGACCATGCCGCCGATCATCGGGAGCATGCCGCAGGCGCGCGCTGCGGCCGCGATCTCGAGGGCGCGGGCGACGCCCGACTTCATGATCTTGATGTTCGCCGCGTCGGCGGCGCGCGCGGCGTGGGCCGCGTGGATGTCGTCGGGGTGCGTGACCGATTCGTCGATCGCGACGGGGATCCCGCACTTCGCGCGGATCTCCGCGAGCGCGTCCCAGCTCCCGGGGGCGACGGGTTGCTCGAAGAGCGCGAGCGGAACGCCGCGCGCGCGGAGCGCGCTCGTGAGGTGCAGCGCCGCGTGGATCGAGAGGCCGCCGTTGGCGTCGAGCAAGAGGCGCGCGTCGGGTCGTGCTTCGCTCACCGCGAGGACGCGCTGAACGTCGAGGTCGACGTCGTGATCGGCGGCGCCGCCGACCTTGATCTTGAGCGTGTCGAACGCGGCGAACGCGCGTGCCTCGCGCGAGGCGTCGTCGACGCTGCCCGTCGTGATCGTGATGTCGGTCACGAGCTCCGTCTCGGCGCCGCCGAAGAGCGCGCGGAGAGAGGTCCCGCGCGATCGCGCGAAGGCGTCGACGATCGCCGTCTCGACCGCGCATGCGCCGCACGCCGATCCGGCGGAGAACGCGCGCGCGGCGAGATCGCGCCAGTGTCCGGCGTCGCGACCCACCATCTCCTCGACCAACGCGAGAGCGGTCGCGAGCGCGCCCGCCTGCGTCTCGCCGTTGAACGCAGGGAGCGGCGCGGCCTCGCCCCACCCGCGCTCGCCCGAAGCGAGCTCGATCTCGACGAGGACGTTGCGCGCGATCTCCTGCGCGCCCCCGGCGATCCCGAAAGCCTTCTTCATCGGGACGTCGAGCGCGCGCGCGCGAAGCGCCGTGATGCTCATTCGAGGAGGAACGCGCGGTACGCCGCGTCGCTCGGCGCGCGGCCGAGGAAGCGCGCGACGAGCTTGGCCTCGTCGTCGGACGCGCCCGCCGCGAGGATCGACGCGCGGTAGTCGGCGGCCGTCTTCGCGTTCATGAGGCCCTCCTTCTTGAAGCGCGTGAAGAGATCCTGCGCGATCGACAGCGCCCACTGGTAGCCGTAGTAGCCCGCGTCGTAGCCGATCAGATGGCCGAAGCTCGCTTGGAAGTGCGTGCCCTCGACGTACTTGAACGGCGTGTAGGCGTCGTGCGTCTCCTTGAGCACCTGGGTCGTGTCGAATGGCGGCGGGCGCGTGTGGTAGCGCTGATCGAGCGCGGCGAGGAAGAGCTGGCGCTGCGTCGCGATCGCGCGCCCGAAGCCGCGCGACCGCAACATCGAGGCGTGGAGCGGCGCGGGGAGCGGCTTGCCCGTCTCGTGGTGCACCGCGAACAGATCGAGCGTCTCCTTCGCCCACGCCCACTCTTCGAGCATCTGCGACGGCGACTCGACGAAGTCCCGCGCGACGCTCGTGCCGGCGAAGCTCGTGAGCTCCGACTCGCTCAGGAGGTGATGCAAGACGTGGCCGAACTCGTGGAAGAACGTGACCGCGTCTTGATGGCTCATGAGCGCCGGCGGGCCGCCCGGCGACGGGCGCGGGAAATTGCACTCGATCGCCGCGATCGGCACGAGCCGCGTGCCGTCGGCCTTCTTGATGGTGTCGCGGATGCTGAAGACGGCGGCGTGCTTGTACTTGCCGTCGCGCGGGTAGAGGTCGAAGTAGAAGCGCCCGAGGAGCTTGCCGCTCGCGTCGAATACTTCCTTCGCCTCGACGTCGGCGTGCCACGTCGCCGTCTGCACCGGCCGGTAGCTGATCCCGAAGAGCTTCGAGGTGATCGTGAGGAGGCCCTCTTTGACCTTCTGCACTTCGAAGTACTGACTGACCTCCTTCGAGTCGAGGCCGTACTTCGCTTTGCGCACCTGGTCTTCCAGGTACAGGCGATCCGAAGGCGGGATCGGGTCGTTCGCCTTGCCTCCGAGCTTGACGTGCATCGCGCGGAATTCGGCCATCTCGGCGTCGCCCTTCTTCGCGAGGTGCTTCTTCAGTCCCTCGAGGAAGGCGTCGACCGTCTTGGCGTTCTTCGCCATGCGCGGCTCGAGCACGTAGTCGGCCCACGTCGCGTATCCGAGCAGCTTCGCCTTCTCCGTGCGGAGCGCGAGGATCTTCTCGATGACGGCGACGTTCTTGTCGGCGGCGCGGTTGTCGAACTGCTTGTAGAGCTCGAGCGCCACCTTGCGATCCTTGGCGTACGTGAGGACCGGGAAGTAGTCGGGATAGTCGGTCGTGACCCGGACCTTGCCGTCCTTGCCGGGCGGGTGCGACGCGAGCCACTCCTTCGGAAGGCCCTCGAGCTGCGCCGGCGTCGCGTCGATCGACAGGTGCGACGCGGCGAGGTTCGAGTCGAAGTCTTGACCGAGCTTCGTGAGCTCCTCGTTGAGCGCGCGCAAGCGCGCCTGGCCCGCGGCGTCGAGATCGAGGCCGTTGCGCCGGAAGTCGCGCAGCACATGCGAGAGCAGGCGCGCGCGCGCGACGTTCGACGAGCCCGGATCCCCCTTGTCTGCGTACCGCTTGACCACGCGCGCGATCACCGCGTCGAGCCAGAGGCTCGTCTCGAACCTGTCGATCTTCGGCTCGCACGCCTTGGCCTTCTCTCGCACCTTCTCGTCCGGGTGCGCGACGGCCATCAAGCCGGGGAAGTCGCCCGCGTTGCGGAGGGCGAGCCTCGCCCAGTCGAGCTTGCCCACCGTGCTCTCCCACGTGAGCTCGGCGTCGGGCTTGCCGTCCATCGCGCGGAGCTCGTCGAGCGTCGCGTAGGCGCGCGCGAGGCTCGCGTCGCAGAGCTTCGTCACCCCGTCGGGCTCGAGGCCGATCGCGACCGGATCGATCTCGAACGACGCGGGCGTCAGAGCCCGCGGCGGCGCGGGCGCGGGCGGCGCCTCCGCGGCCCGCAGCGGCGAAGGCGAGACCGGCGGCGGAGCTTCGGGACCGCAAGCCCCGAGCAGAGACGAGAAGGCGAGCCCGAGCACGACGAGGGAAGCGCGGATCATGCGCGGCGGACTCTACACCGCCAGGAGCGCGCCCGTCGCCGGCTTCCCGGTGGCGGCCGCGATCGCGCGCGCGTAGGCGGCGATCTGACGCACGTAGCCCTCCTGCCGCCCGGCGATCTCCACGTCGGTCTTGAAGTCGACCACCGTCCAGCCTGCGTCCTCGAGGAACGCGAGATCGACGACGCCTTCGGTGATCGATCCGTCGTCGTTCTTCGCCATCACCGCGGTCTCCCGCTCGACGCGCGCGGCGGCTCGCGCGCGCGCGAGGAGGGGATGCGCGAGCGCGGCCGCGACCACGTCTCGCGCCGCCGAAGCCTCTTCCGCGCTCGCGCCGACGATGCGCGCCTGGATCTTCGCTGCGTCGGCGATCGCGGCGGCGTCTCCGTCGAGCGGAACCGACGCGAGCATCGCGTGGACGAGGATGCCGAAGCGCTTGCCGTGAGGCCGCGCGTGGCGCGCGGCCTCGGTCGAGGCGATCTCGACCGAGGGCGCCGCGTTCTCGCCGACGATGTTCTTCTCCTCCGTCACCGTGCGCACGACGAGCGTGGGCGCGCTCGCCGTGGTGGTCGACGCGCTGCGCGCGAGCTGCCACGCGGCGTGCTGCTCGATGCCCTCCTTGGCGACGACGCCCTTGTCGTCGAGCGCGAGGATCTTCTGCTGCCGCTGCCCCGCGTCGTCTTCGCGATCGAGCTTCAGCGCGCGCGGATCCCAGAACACGACGTCGTGCTCTCCGACGCTCGGTCGATGCTGACCGGGGCGCACCGCCGAGGCGGTGCCGCGCGAGGCCTCCTCGGATCGCTCGAGCACCGTGTCTTCGCCGAACGCGGGACATCCCGCGGCCGGCCGCGACGCGCGCCGATTGGCCTGGCTGGGGTAGAGCACCGGATCGAGCAGATCGAGCCAGCCCTGGCCTGCGCCGGAAGACGCGTCGCGCTCGTCGCCCACGACCGGCACGACGAGCAGATCGCGCGCGCGCGTCGTCGCGACGTAGAGGAGGCGCACCGCCTCCTCGCGATCCTGCGCCAGGATCTCGTCGCGCCGATCGAGCAGCTCCTTCGGGCTCGCGCCGCAGAGCGGAACGGCCCAAAGCTTCTTGTCGTTGTCGACGTAGCGCGAAGGCTCGCGGAACGTGGCGTTCGCGGTCGGGTCGACCAGGATCACGACGGGGAACTCGAGGCCCTTGGCCTTGTGCACCGTCATGACGCGCACGCCGTCGGTGCCCTCTTCGACGACCGGCGCCTCGTTGACGCCTCCGCGCTCGGCGTCTTCCTCGAGGCGCGTCGTGAACGCGCGGAACGACGTCACCGATCCTTGCTCGAAGCGTCGCGCCATGTCGAGCACGCGAAGGATGTTGCCGAGCGCTTGCTCGCCCGCCGGCCAGATCGCGACGCCGGCATGCGCGCGCGTCGCCTCGAGGAACTGCGCGATCGTGTCGGCGATCGTGTGCCGGTTGCGCGCGACGTGGAGGCGCGCGAGCACGCCGAGCGCGTCGCTCACCGGCCGCGTGAGCTCGGTGAGCTTCGCTTCGTCGCGCTTGCGGAGCGGGTGCAGATGCCGCTGCCCGTGGCGAAACGCGAGGAGCGCGTCGTCGGAGAGCGCGAAGAACGGGCCGCGCAGCGCGGCGTACACGCTCATCGCGTCGTCAGGCCACTCGATGGCGGCGAGCGCGTTCCGGAGCGCGATCACCTCCTCGCGCTCGTGGAAGCTCCGGCCTCCCACGAGCACGTGCGGCAGCCTCCGCACCTCGAGCGCGCGCACGTAGGGCCGTGTGACGTCGTTGCCGAAGCTCTGGAGGCGCTTGAAGAGCAGGCAGACGTGGCGCGTCGCGAGCTTGACTGGCTTCGGCGATCCGCGCTCGGTGATCGTCCAGCCGCTCTCGTTCACGAGCCAGTCGACGAACGCGCCCACCGCGTCGGGGAGCGACTCTTCGATCTTCCAGCTCGTGACGCGACCGAAGTCGGAGTACGGGCGAGGCACCGGCAAGGCCACGACCGTCGGGCGCCCTTCCGGATCGTCGCGGTGCGCCGCGAGCGGAACGTACGCCGCTTGCGAGCGATGCTCGTTCGACTTCATGACGGGCTCGAAGGCGGCGTTCACGAAGCGCTGGATCGACGGCGCGCTGCGGAAGCTCGTGCGAAGCTGCACGACGCTCGCGCCCTCCGACGCGAGGCGCTCCTTGATCTTCTCGTAGAGCGAGACGTCGGCGCGGCGGAAGCGGTAGATCGACTGCTTCGGATCGCCGACGACGAAGAGCTTGCCCGGCACGACGCGCGCGCGCATCCCCTCGGCTTCGGCGGGATCGTCGGCGGCGAGCAAGAGGAGGATCTCCGCCTGGAGCGGATCGGTGTCTTGGAACTCGTCGACGAGGAGGTGCGTGAAGCGCCCCTGCAGCTCGTGACGCACGGTCGCGTCCTCCGCGACGAGCTTGCGCGTGAGCACGAGCAGGTCGAGGAAGTCGAGCTTGCCGGCGCGCTCTTTGAGCTCTTCGTAGTGGCGCACGAGGCCGCGGCGCTCCGCCGAACCTCCGAGCTCGACGAAGAGCAGCGCCGCGAGATCGGCGTCGGCGGCGTCGAGCACGCGATCGAGCTCGACGCGCGCGGCGTCGCGCTCGTCGCGCACCGCTTGCATCGTGATGCCCTCGGCGCGATTGAACCACTGCCCGCGTCCGCCGGTGTACTTCCAGCCCTTGTAGCGTTGGAGCGCGCGGAGCTGCGCCTCGATCGCGTCGTGATCGCGCCCGGCACCGGCTTCGCCCGCCATCTCCTCGCGGCGATCGGTCTCGAACACGACGCGCGAGATCTCGACGAGGCTCTTCGTGAGCCAGTTGTCTTGGTAGCCCTTGGGCGCGTACGCGGCGAGCGCGCGGAGGCGCTCGATGACGCCGTCGATCGCCGTCTTGCGATCGAACGCCGGCCGCTCGTAGGGCGTGGGGAAGTCGCGCTGCTCGATGAGGTTCCGCCCGGCCTTGCGCAGCGCCTGCCGCGGACCGTCTTGATCGCGCTCGCGCGTCGCGCGCCGGAGGACGCGGGAGGTGCCCTCGCCCGGCGCCTGGAGCGTCTCTTGGAACCATCGCGTGAAGGCCTCGTCGTAGAGGCGCTCCGACTCGTCTTCCGAGGCGACTTCGAAGAGCGGATCGACCTTCGCTTCGACCGGGCGCTCGCGGAGCATGTCGGCGCAGAACGCGTGGATGGTGCCGATGTGCGCGGCCTCGAGCTCGCGCAGGGCGTCGTCGAGGCGCGCTCGCGCCGCGTCGTCGCGCTCGGCGCGTCGCGCCTTCTCGATCTCCGTCCGGAGGCGGAGCTTCATCTCACCGGCGGCCTTCTCGGTGAAGGTGACGGCGACGAGGCTCGCGAGCGTGGCCTTCCCCGTTCGAAGGAGCGAGAGGATCCGCTCGACGAGCGCCGTGGTCTTGCCCGTGCCCGCCGCGGCCTCGACCACGAGCGTGCAGTCGAGATCGTTCGCGATCCGCGCGCGCGCCTCCGCGTCGACGAGCGCGCTCATCGATGCCTCCGCAGCTCGACGAGGCCCTTGAGGCGTTCGCCTTGCTTTCGCTTCGTGCGGATCTCCTCGTACGGACCGCACACGCTCTTGTAGTCGCAGTAGCGGCACGCGTCCTTCGCGGGCGCCGCGGGGAGGAAGCCGTTGGCGATCGACTCGCCGATCGTCTTGGCGACGAGGCGCGCGGCGACGCGCGCAGACTCGCCGAGGGGAATGTCGACCTTGGTGAAGCCGCCTGCGGCGGTGCAGTAGTAGAGGCGACCGCCCTCGATCGGCTGCTTCGGAAAGAGCTTCTCGATCGTGAGCGCGTAGAGCACCGGCTGGAGGATCTCGCCCTTGCCGATGACCGTCTCGCCCTCCTTCGCGCGCACCTTGCCCGTCTTGTGGTCGGTCGCGCGGAGGCGCCCGGCGTCGTCTTTCTCGACGAGATCGATCGAGCCGCGGAGCTGGATGCCCGCGTCGAGCGCGACGGGCTCGTCCTTGCTGAGGACGTCTTGCGCGCGACGATCCTTGAGCCCGAAGGAGAGCTCGAAGTGCGCCGGCGTCCACCCGGGCTCGTCGGCCATGAGGCGGAGCCATTCGCGCAGATCGGCGGCGATGCCCTCGATCGCGTCCTTCCACACGCGCTCGATCGCAGGGCTGAGCTTCTCGTGCTCTTCGGCTGCGACCTCGGCGAGGACCTCGTCGAGCATCGCGCGCGCGGCGTCGAGGCGCGGTTTGGTGACCGGCAGGAGCCCCGCGTCGCGGAGCTTCGTGAGGAGGACGAACTGCACCTCGTGCACGAGCGAGCCTCGCGTCAGCGGATCGAGATCCTCGATCGCCGTCGGCTCGTCGCGCGGCGCGAGCTTGTGCACCGCCGAGAGGAGGAAGCGATACGGGCAGGAGGCGAAGTTCTGGAGCGCCGTCGGCGAGAACGATCGCTTGTCGAGCGCGTGCTCGCGGATCGCGGCGAGCGCCTCTTCCGGCGGATCGACGAGCCCGTCGGCGGCCTTCCACACCCTGAGCCATCGGCGCCCGCGGAAGCGGAGCGCCCGCGCGAGGTGATCGTTCGAGGCGAGGAGATAGTGCGCTTCGCCCACGCACTCGTCTTCCTTCTTCTCGAGGAGCGCCTGGAGGATCGCGAGATCGTACTCGGCCTCGTCGATGGCCTGCGCCGGCGAAGCGGGGGCCGGCCAGCCGATGCGCGCGTCGACGCGTCGCGCGGCCTTCTCCGCGAGGTACTCGAAGTCGCGGAGCTCGCCCTCGGCGACGCGCAAGACCTCGAGGCCGTAGAACGAGGGCGTGCGCGGCCGCGCCTGCTCGACATCGAGGCGAGGGTACGAGAGCACGACGCGCCGGTTCGCGGCGCCGACGGCGAGCCGCAGCGCGAGACGCTCGTCTTCCGTGCGTTCCTTCGTGGTCGGCAGGCCCGCGTCGAGCTTCTTGCGCGCGCCGTCGAGCAAGAGCGGATCTTCGACGACCTTCTGGGGGAAGATCTTCTCCGCGAGGCCGGGCACGAAGACCACGTCGAAGGCGAGCCCGCGCGCCTCGTCGATGGTTGCAATATACACGCGACCGTAGCGCCGGCTCGAGGGGCGCACGACGAGCTGCGAGAGGCGCCGCTCGAGCACGAGGCGCACCTCGGTCACGTCGACGGGGCCGACGCGATCCATCGGCTGGAGCTCGGCGAGCACGGCGAGGACGCGCTCGGGCCTGCGGATGGCGCGCGTGGCGAGCTTCGAGAGCGCGTCGATCCACGCTCCCCACGGCGCCTCGCTCGGGAGCGCCGCGAGATCGGCGACGAGCGGGAGCGCGAAGCGGCGCAGCGTGTCGAGCGCGACGAGATCCTTCTTCACGCCGTCGGCGAGGTGATCTTCGGCCTTGGCGACGTACGCCGCGTGATCGGCGGTGAGCTTGGCGGAAAGGCCTGCGAGCCGCTTCTCCCAACGATCTCTTCCGCCGATCACCGCCGCGTCGACGAGCAGGCGCTCCCAGTGGCGCGGCGCGCGCAGCGTGCCGAACGCAGCGCCGCGATCTTCCTCTGCGATCGGCGGAGCGACCTCGTCGCTCTCCTCTTCTTCTCCTTCTTCGAGCGCGCTCGCGGCGTCGCCGAGGAGCGCGCCGAGCGCCTCTTCGTCGGGCGGCGCGACGCGATCGCCCGGCGGGGGAGCCGGAGGCGGCGCGCCGTCGGGCGTCTCCTCGGGGACCTCGCCGAGCGAGAGATACTCGGCGAAGCGTCGCGCCGAGAGGCCCTCGGCGGCGCACGCGAGGAGCGCGAGCATCGCGCGCCCTGCGGGATCGGGCTTGCGCGTCCCGCGCGCGAAGTGGGCGGGCACCTTCGCGCGATGGAGCGCCTCCTCGAGGTGAGGCGCGTACTGCGGCGCGCGGAGGAGCACGGCGATGCGATCGAGCGGCGTGCCCTTCGCGGCCTCGGCGCAGATCGCGCGCGCGATCTCGACGCACTCGCGGCTCTCGCCCGGCGCCGAGAGGATCGTGACCTCGTCGTCGTCGCCCGCCGGAGGTCGCGCGCCTTCGCCGTCTTCGAAGAGCCCCTCCTTGAGCCGCGCGAGCAACGACGATGACGACGCCTCCGTCCGTGCGACCTGCGCGCTCGGTCCGAACGCCGCGCGCGTGTGGAGGGCTGCGCGCTCGTCGCCCGCCGGTGCGACCGCGTACGCGGCGCGCGCGCGCTGCGCGACGGCGCCGAGGAAGCTCCGCTCCGCGGCCGATCGAACCGGCACGTCGACGAGGAGGAGCGCGCCGACCTCGTCGGGATCGATCGCCTTCGCGGCCTCGGCCGCGATCGCCAGCGTGCGTGCGCGATCGGCGAGCCCCGCGCTCTCGAGCGCCGCCGCGAACGCCTTCGAGAGGCGCTTCAGATCAGGATCGTCGACCCCCGGATCGCCCGCGAGCCTGAGCTCGGCGAGCGTTCGTGCGAGCGCGCGCGGCAGGCCCGGCAGATCGCCGATCGGCGCGAAGCGGCCGAGCCTGCTCTTCGCGGACGTCGGGTGGTGATGCTCGTGCACGACGCGCGCGCAGACGGCCTCGAGCGCGAGGCCGGAGGCGGGCACGAGGCCGAGGCGCGCGAGCTCGGGCCGCGCGATCGAGACCGCGAGGACGCCGAGCGTCGTGCGCTGCCAGCCGAACGACGCTGCCTTCGCCGACGACGCGAGCGCGCGGCGGCAGACCTCGGCCGCGCCCTCGATCGACGCGCCCATGACCGTGACGTGGCGCTCAGGCCTCGCCGCCAGCCATGTCGCCGCGCGGTCGAGCCGCGCCTGGGCGCTCGGGCTGACGAGGATGCTGCCGCTCACGACCCGAGTTCATACACGGCCCGCTGCGCGGTCGCTACGGTCGCTCGTCACCACAGCGTCGGCGCGCGGAACGTCGCGACGACGCCGGCGTGATCCGACGGCCAGAGGCCGGAGGGCGTCCGATCGCGCCGCTCTTCGCCGACGAGCTCGGCGCTCACCGCGCCGGGGATCGGCCGCGCCGTGCGGCCGCGCGCGAAGATCAGGTCGAGGCGCTCGGTGAGCGGCGCGGCGAGGCGCAGATCCGAAGCGCGGCAGCACGTGAACCCCGGCTTCTTCGGGTGCGCCGCGCTCCAGGCGTCGCGAAGGCCCGCCGCGGCGAGCGCGGCGTACGTCGGCGTGCCGCTGCCGTCCGCCGGCGAGTTGAAATCGCCCGCCACGACGATCGGACGCTTCTCCGCGTTCACGATCGCGAGCAGCTCGGCGGCCTGCGCCGCCTGGATCTCGGGGACATGATCCTCGAGGTGCGTCGTCATGAAGCGATACGAGCCGCCGGCCGCCTTCACGATCACCGACGCCCAGCCGCGGACGATCTCGAGGCTCGCGCTCCCCACGGCGACGGGGAGGCTCGCTTCGTATCGCGCCGCTCGTGGCTCGGAGATCTCGACGTCTGCGCGTACGAGGATCGCGTCGCGATCGAGCACCTGGACGCCGTCGAGGATCGGCGCGCCCGACGCGTCGAAGCCCGCGAACATCGGCACCATCACGTCGGTGGCGTTCTCCACGACCGCGACCCGGTAGGGGAGCGCGCGCTTCGCGAGCGCCTTCCGGAGGATCGCGAGGAAGTCGATCTCGGTCGGCGCGCCGCCGCCGCCGGGGAAGCGCCGGTAGAGCGCGACCTCTTGGAGCGCGACGAGCTCCGGTCGTGCGCCGCCGATCGACGCGGCGATCGCCGCCGCGCGATCTTCGAAGCGGTTGGCCTCGAGCGTCCGCCAGGCGGCGGCGACGGCGACGGGCACGGCCTCCTCGCTCGGCGCGCCGAGGACGGGATCGACGTCCATCCCGAGGTAGACGTTCTGGGTCATCACCGTGAGGCGCGCGTCGTCGAGCCGGCAGGGGCTCGAGACGCTCATCGCCGTCGAGGCGTCATCCTCGGGGACGGTCACTTCCGCGCTGCACCCCATCGCCGTCGCCGTCGAGAGCGCGGCGAGGATCATCGTTCGTTTCATGTCGGAACCTCCACGCGCGACCTCAGCAGGACGCGGGCCAGCGCATCCGCGCCGGAAATCCAGGCGCGCGCGGCGCGCTGTGTAGCTCGCTGCACGCGCGCCGGCGGGTCCGCTGCACAGCTGCGCACGCCTTGACCAGGTCGAAGTTTAGACTTAGTCTAAATTCCATGCGCAGGGACGAGGTCATCGAGAAGCTCCGCCAGCACGGCGTCGCCCCCTCCGCGCAGCGCCTCGCCGTGGCCGAGTTCGTCCTGCTGACCGACGCGCATCCCTCCGCCGATCAGGTGTTCGCGAGCGTCAAGCGCGCCTTCCCGATGCTCTCGCGCGCCACCGTCTACAACACGCTGAACCTCTTCGTGGAGAAGGGCCTGCTCCGCCAGCTCGTCCTCGCCGAGGGCCGCGTCGTCTTCGACCCGATGACCGTGGCGCACCATCACTTCGTCGACGAACAGAGCGGCGCGATCCGCGACATCCCGTGGGAAGCGCTCCGCGTCTCCGGCGTCGAGGGGCTCTCCGGCGTCGACGTGCACGAGTATCAGGTCGTCGTCCGCGGCCGGCTCGAGCCCGGCCGGCGCCCGCGCCGGAAGTCGCGAACGAGCTGAGGGCTCGCCCTCGGAAGTCCGGCGCTTTTCGCTTGCCCAAGTGTTAGACAGTGTCCAACGTTAGACGAAATTCACAATCGAGAAGGGACCAGGAAGAGCCATGCTGACCATCGGAGACAAGTTTCCCGCGTTCGAGCTCCAGGCTTCGATCTCCCGCCAACCGGGCAAGGAGTTCGCGAAGCTCACCCACGAGAGCTACCCCGGCAAGTGGCGCGTCTTCTTTTTCTGGCCGATGGACTTCACGTTCGTTTGCCCGACGGAGATCATCGGCTTCGGGCAGCGCGTCGCCGACTTCGCGCAGCGCGACGCCGTCGTGCTGGGCGCGAGCACCGACACGCAGTACGTGCACCTCGGCTGGCGCGAGGCGCACCCCGGCCTCCGCGATCTGTCGATGCCGATGCTCGCGGACACCAAGCGCGAGCTGTCGAACGCGCTCGGCATCCTCCACAAGGAGGAGGGCGTGCCGCTCCGCGCGACCTTCATCGTCGATCCCGAGGGGATCATCCGCTGGGTGTCCGTCAACGATCTCGCGGTCGGGCGCAACGTCGACGAGGTGCTGCGGATCCTCGACGCACTCCGCACCGGTGAGCTCACGCCGTGCGATTGGGTCCCCGGCGACAAGACGTTGAGCGCAGCTTGAGGTAGGGAGGAACGTCATGCACTCATCGCCTAGCAAGTTGCCGTCCGAGGCTCGTGTCGCCGTCATCGGCGAGCTCAACGCCCGACTCTCCGACGGGATCGATCTCTACACGCAGGTGAAGGTCGCCCACTGGAACATCCGCGGTCCGCACTTCGCCGCGCTCCACCCGCTCTTCGACACGTTCGCCGATCGGCTCTCGGAGCAGAACGACACGCTCGCCGAGCGCGCCGTCACGCTCGGCGGCCGCGCTCACGGAACGGCGCGTCACGTCGCGAAGACGTCGACCCTCACCGAGTACGTCGCCGACACGACGCGCGACCTCGAGCACGTCAAGCTCCTCGTCTCGCGCTACGGCCAGCACCTCGACGGCCTCCGCGCCTCGCGCACGGTCGCCGAGCAGAAGGGCGACATCGACACCGACGACATGCTGACGCAGATCATCAGCGACCTCGAGAAGGACGCCTGGTTCCTGCACGCGACGCTCGGCGAGTGACCCTTCGCTGGCAACAAGGTGGTAACTCCACCGCGACGAATGGCAACTCGAACGCGCAGTCACTAGAAAAAGATAATTAAATCAGGCTTGAGTGCCCGTGGCACCGCGCATGCTCAGCGGCGTGCGTGGAGGTCACGAAAATGGTAACCAAGCTCATGGCGGGCGTCGGCGCAATCGGGGTCGCGTTCATCGCCGCGTGCAGCGGCCGGAGCACGAGCCCCGAGCCGCCGTCCGGTCACGCGATCGCGCTGCCGCCCGACACGGTCGAGCCCGGCGGGACCGGGCCGCAGTACCCCGGCACGGGCTTCCGCGTGCACGAGTGGGGCACGAACACGATCGTCGTCGGCTCCGACGGATCGCTCCAGCGCGGGCTCCAGCACGAGGAGGAAGATCTCCCGTCGTTCGTCTACGACCGCCGCCGCGCGGAGCTCGCGCAGGATCCGGTCGAAGTGAAGATGGAGACGCCGGTCACCTACTTCTATTCGGACACGCCGATGAAGACGGACGTCACGGTGCGCTTTCCGCACGGCGTCCTCACGCAGTGGTACCCCGCGGTGCAGTCGTTCGCGCCGCTCACGCTGAAGGGGAAGGGCGATCCCGCGCTCGATCCGAGGTTCCCCTTCACCAACGCGGCGTGTCGCGAGCAGTTCTCGCGTCTTCGAGACGGCGTGCTCGCGTGGGGAAGCGTCGACGTGCTCGCGCGCGACGCCCAGCCGAGCGTGCCCGAGGCGCCGCTCGATCGCTTCACCTGGTCGCACGCGCGCGCCGTCGGCGCGAACGCGATCCGCGTCGCCAACGGGGCGGCGCAAGACGAGCGCTTCCTCTTCTATCGAGGCCTCGGCAACTTCCCGATCGACGTGAAGGTCGCGGCGCAGGCGGGCGAAGCCGGTCGCGACGGCGGTCTCACGCTCACGAACCTCGACGCGAACAGCGCCGTGGGCGCGGTGTTCGTCTTGCGCGTCGAGCAGGACAAGGCTGCGTTCACCGTGCGATCCGGAGGGATCGCGGCGGGCGCTTCGCTCGCCGAGACGGCGCCGCGGGCCACGCAGCCGCTCGACGCCTACGCGAACGATCTCGCGAAGGCGATGGTGAAGGAGCTCGACGCGGCGGGCCTCTATCACGACGAGTCGATCGCGATGGTGAAGACGTGGGCGCGCCAATGGTTTCGCACGCCGGGCGTCCGCGTCCTCTACCTCGCGCCGCAAGCGTGGACCGATCGACAGATCCCGCTCGACGTCGCGCCGAAGCCGGCGGAGCTCGTGCGCGTGATGGTGATCCGCGTCGAGGCGCTCACGCGCGCGCAAGAAGACGCCGACGTCGCCGCCGTCGCGAAGCTCGCCGGCGCCGCGCGCGCCGAAGGCGAGGCGCACTTCCGCGGGCTCGGGCGCTTCGCCGAGCCGCGCCTCCGCCGCGCGATCACGCTCGCGGACGCTCCCTTGGAGGCGACGCAGCTGCTCGACGCCATGTCAGGCGCCGACGTGAACGTCAGGGCCGGCGAGTAGACCGCCATGATCGATCACCCGCGCTACGCGATCGGCGAGGTCTTGGGCGAAGGCGCCCAGGGCCTCGTCGCGCGGGTCGTCGATCGCGAGCGCCCCGAGGCGGCGCTCGTCGCGAAGGTCGCGCGCGATCGCTCGCTCGAGGGCGAGTTCGCGCTCCTCGCGCGCCTCCGCGTTCCCGGCCTCGTCCGTGTCCACGACTTCGCGCGTGACGCCGCGGGCACGCCGTTCATCGTCGAAGACTTCGTCGACGGGAGCGATCCGTCGCGATGGGTGGGTCGGCGCGACGAGCGTCTCTCGGCGCTCGCGCGCGATCTCGCCGAGACGCTCGCGGGCCTGCACGACGCCGGCTTCGCGCACGGCGACGTCAAGCCCGACAACGTGCGCATCCCCGCGAGCGGGCGCGCGATGCTGCTCGATCTCGGCGCCGCCTCGCCGCTCCGCGGCGCTGCCTCGCCGTCCGTCTTCACGCCGGCGTTCGCCGCGCCCGAGCTCCGCGCCGGCGCGCGGCCGTCGGTCGCGAGCGATCTGTTCGCGCTCGGCGCGACGCTGTGGGCGGTCGCGACGGGCGATCCGCCCGCGGCGACGGCGCGGCCGCCGCTCCGCGATCCGGCGCCTTGGATCACGCCGAGCGCCGCGACGATCTACGAGGTGCTCCTCGCCGCGCACCCCTCCGATCGCCCGCGCTCCGCGCGCGATCTCCTCGCCATGCTCGGGCAGACGTCGCGCGGCGCGCTCGAGAGCGCGAGCCGAGGCCCTCACGTGCGCGAGCGCGTGATCGACGATCTCCTCGCGCTCGCCTCCCGCGATCGCGGGCGCCGCGTCGTCTACGTCATCGGACCGACCGGCGCGGGCAAGAGCCACGTCGCGCGCGAAGCGGCGACGCGCGCGATGATCGCCGGGCGCGCGTGCCGACACGTCCGCTTCCCCGACGCGGAGATCGACGCCGCGCGCCTCGTCGCATTTCTGCGCGGCGACGAGCGCGCTTGCCCTTGGCAGCACGACGCACGCGAGACGCTGCTCGTCTTCCTCGACGATCTCCACGCGGCGCCGGCGGAAGTCGTCGAGGCGCTCGACGCGTTCCGATGTCGCGCGCACCCCGCCGCGTCGCCGATCGTCGTCATCGCGACCGCGCGTGAGGCCTCCGAGGGCGCCGAGACCATCGCGCTCGGACCACTCGATCGCGAGAGCTTCGCCGCTCTCGCGATCGAGATCGGTGTCGCGCCCGCCGACGTCGCCTCGATGCATCGCGAGAGCGGCGGTCTGCCCGGCTGGGCGGTCGCCGCGTCGGGGCGCGTGCCGCTGACGCGCGACGCGGTCCTCGATCGGCTCGAGGGCGCCCCGCCGGGCGCGCGCGAGCTCTTCGCCGTGGTCGCGACGATGGGCGGGATCGTCCCCGCGCGGCTCGTGAGCGACGCCGAGGCCGCGTCGCTCTTCGTCGCGGGGCTCCTCGAGCGCGAGCGCGACCTCGTCAGGCTCTCTTCGCCGCAGCTCGCGCGCGACGTCGCGGAGGCGCTCGCGACGTTCGGCGTGAGCGATCGCGCCGCGGAGATCGTCCTCGGCGACGACGGCGTGCCCGCGTCGACGGCGCTCGCGGCCGGCGCCGCGCCTTCGCCTCCGGCGCGGCGCTCCGAGGTCCTCGCCGTCGCCGCGACACGCGCGCGGCGCGAAGGCGCGCGGGCGATCGAGATCGACGCGCTCCTCGCGCTCGTGGCCTCGCCCGCGGAGCGAACGCCCGAGCGCCTCGCGCGCCTCGAGCGCCTCACGCGCGACGCTGGCACGGCGCGCGCTCACCCTCAGGTGCTCGCGTGGCTCGAGGAGGCAGCCGCGCGCGATCCGGCGATCGCGGCGCTCGCGTCGCGGCGTCGCGCCGAGGAGCGCGCGCGCGCGGGCGATCACGCCGGCGCGCGCGCGCACGCCGATCGCGCGGTCGCGCACGCGGCGACGTCGCCGGCGCGCGCCGAGCGCGGCTACGCGCTCTCCACCAAGGGCGCGATCGCGCTCTTCGCCGCCGACTGGGCCGGCGCGGCCGTGGCGTTCGAATCCGCGCGCGCCGAGATCGTCGCGGACGGCGACGGCGCGGATCGCGAGGAGCACGCGCGCCTCGAGCACAACGTCGGCGTCGTCGCGCTCTATCGCGGGCGCGTCGACGAAGCGATCCTCGCGTTCGATCGATCGGTCGCGATCAAGCGCGCGCTCGGCGATCGCGCAGGGGTCCGCGCGTGCGCGCTCAACCTCGGGCTCGCGCTCGCGCGCGCCGAACGATTCGACGAGGCCGAGCGCATGCTCCGCGAGGCGACGTCGCTCGCCGAGGCGCTCGGTCAGGCGGCGGGGCGCGGGTGGTGCCTGACCGCGCTCGCGGATCTCGCGGTGCGGCGCGGTCGCGGGCGAGAGGCCGAGAGCCTGGTCGCGGAGGCGAGCGCCATCGGTGACGCGCTGCCGTCGCCGGTGCGCGCGGACCTCGCGCTCCTCCGCGGGCAGATCGCGCTGCTCGAGGGCGACGGTCGCGCCGCGCGCGCGGCGGTCGACGCGATCGATCCCGCGCTTCGTCGAGACGACGCGATGGTCGACGCGCGCGCGCGCGTCATCGTCGCGCGGAGCCTGATGGCGTCGCTGCCCGCGGATCGCCGGGGCGCTGCGCGCGAGGCGATCGCGGCGCTCCGGCGTGCGCGCAGCGGGGGCATCGCCGAGGCGGAGGCGGAAGCGGTGCGCGCGTTGAGGGAGGCGAGGGCCATGGTCGAGCATGAACGCAAGGTCGAACCGCGGGAACGGCAGCCCGCGGCGATCGACGAAGGCGCGTGGTCCGTCGTCGAGGCGATCGCTTCGGGCGCGGCGCAAGACGAGGTGATGGCCAAGCTCTGCGCCGTCGTCCTCGCGATCGCGCGCGGCGAGCGCGCGATCGTCGCGCTCATCGACGCGACCGGCGGCGTGGATCGCGCGTGGGGGAGCGACGTCGACGGGCTGCCGATCGCGCGCGCCGAGGAGCGCGTCGACGTCGAGAGCGCGATGTCGGCGCGCAGGCGCGGCGCGCCGATCTATCTCGCCGACGTCGCGACCAAGGCGGGCCGAGGCTCGAGGCTCGCGGCCTCGGGCGCGCGCGCGGCGATCCTCGTCGAGCATCGGTTCGTGAGGGGCGCTTTCGATCACGTCGCGCAGGAGACCGCGGCGCGCTGGGGCGTGCTCGCGGAGCTCGCCGCGCGGACGAGCGCGGATCCGTCGAGCGCGTCGGCGAGCGCCAGCGCGAGCGTGGCTCCGTCACGCGCGCCGCCTCGGGCGCCGGGAATGTCGACGGCGCTCCCCGTGCGAGATGCGCAGCGTGACTACCCCGAGATCGTGGGCCGGAGCCCCGCGCTCCGGAGGGCGCTCGCGCAGCTCGACGCCGCGGTCGACACCGATCTGCCGGTGCTCGTGCACGGCGAGACCGGCACGGGCAAGGAGCTCTTCGCCCGTGCGATCCACGACCACGGCGCGCGCAGCGCGCGCGCGTTCGTGGCGGTCAACTGCGCGGCGATCGCCGACGCGCTCTTCGAAGCCGAGCTCTTCGGCCACGCGCGCGGCGCGTTCACCGGCGCCGATCGCGCGCGCCCGGGCCTGCTCGCGCGCGCGGAAGGAGGCACGTTGCTCTTCGACGAGATCGGCGAGCTGCCGCTGCCGCGTCAGGCGACGCTCCTCCGCGCGCTCGAGACGAAGAAGTATCGCGCAGTCGGCGCCGACGACGAGCGCACGTTCGACGTCCGCGTCGTCGCGGCGACGAACCGCGATCTCGACGCCGCCGTGGAAGAAGGAACGTTCCGGCGTGATCTTCTCTATCGCCTTCGCGTCCTCGAGATCGCCGTGCCGCCGCTGCGTGACCGCGCGGGCGACGTCGCGATCTTGACGAAGCAGCTCCTCGTGAAGGCGGGATCGCGCGCGACGCTCACGCCCGCGGCCCTCGATGCGCTCGAGGCGCATCCCTTTCCCGGCAACGTCCGCGAGCTCTTCCACGTCGCGCAGCGGCTCGCCGCCGGGCGGGTCGAGCGCGTCGACCTCGCCCACCTGCCGCGCGCGATCCGGGCGGGCAGCGCCGCGGCTCCCGCCATGAGCGCGCCGGCCGACCCGGATGCGCAGCGCGAAGAGGTGGAGCGGGCGCTGGCGCGAACCGCCGGAAATATCAGTCGGGCCGCGGTCATGCTCGGCCTCTCGCGACACGGCCTCAAGAAGAGGATGCTCAGGCTCGGACTTCGTGCCAGAGCTGGGGAGGAGTCATGAGCGGATCGAGATGGGCCCTCTTCGCCTCGATGGCGATCGCGTGCGGGGGCAGTAGAGAAGGAGAGCCTGCGCACGTCACGCCGCCCGGCGCGCCGGTCGCGGGCTCGTGCAAACCGTCGGCGGCGGCCGACATCGAGGTCTCGAGCAACGATCTGAACGGCTTTCCTCCGTACGCGACGTCGGGCTGCTCGCTCGTCTACGTGAGCCGCGCCGGCGCGCTGGTGCTCCGCGATCTCGCGACCGGCGTCGAGACGACGATCGCCGACGCGAGCGCCGCGCCGCGCCGGCCCGCGATCTCCGGCGATGTCATCGCGTGGGAGGCGGGCTCTTCGGCAGGGCCGGCCGTCTTCGTGCGCGCCGGCGGCGTCGTCCAAAAGATCGAAGGTCCCGCGATCGCGACCGAGCCGCGCGTCAGCGGATCGGCGGTCGTCTTCACCGGATGGCCGCCTGCGCCCGCCGACGACGCCGACGTCTGGATTTACGACGCGACGACGCGGCAAGCGCGGATGATCGTCGGCGGCCCCGGACAGCAGCGCTTCGCCGACGTGTCGAGCCGCTGGGTCGTCGCGAGCGACTTCAGCGAAGATCCCGACGGGCGCTACGACGGCTCGGGCAACGATCTCTCCGACATCGTCGTCTTCGATCGCGCGAGCGGGGCGATCACCCATCGTCGCGCGCCGGGCAAGCAGGCGTTCCCGATCCTGGTCGACGGCGATCGGCTCGCGTACCTGCATTGGGGTGAGGTGCATCCGGAGCCGAAGCTCGTCGAGTACGTCCTCAAGAGCGGCGGCGTCGTCGCCGATCCGGTCGCCGATCGCACGATCGCGACGGTGACGTACACGTCGCGCGAGCACGTGCGTCCGGCCGCGTCGGGCGGCATGCTCGAGTGGGTCGCGAACCCCGACGGGCACACGACCCTCCATCGCGCGCCGGCCGACGGCTCGTCGCCCCCGGTGAAGGCAGCCGGCCTCGACGGCCTCACGCTCTTCGCCCCCGCGCCGACCTCGTTCGCCGACGGGACCGGCTTCACCGTCGTCGCCGCGGTCCCCGCGGGCGCCGCCGGTCGGATCCCGAGCCTGCGCGCCGTCGATCGCTGAACCGAGAGCTTGCGCCGCGCCTCCCGCCGGACCAGGATGCGCCCCATGTCGACTCGCTCGGCTCGCAACACCTCTTGGCTGAAGGCTTCGATTCGCCTCGCGTCGATGGCGCTCTTCCTTCTGTCGTGCAGCTCGGAGCCGACGCCGGCGGGCAGCTCCGGCGCGCCCGCGGCGTCGGGCAAGCCCGACGTCACGAAGCTCTTCGCCCGATCGATCACCAACGTCGCGATCGAGATCGACTATGCCGACGGCGCCGCGCCCGCGGAGGGCGAGCTCAAGAACTTCGGCCCGGTCTGGAGCCTCTTCAACGCCAACGTGCTCGCGGTGTTCGACGGCAAGAAGACCGTCTCGTTCCCCACGAAGGTCTCGGCGATGGAGAAGCTCGGCGACGTGCCGGCGAAGAGCTTCTCGAATCAGGATCTGCTCGACGTCGCCGCCGCGCATCGCAACGAGGCGTCGACCGCCGACACGGCGAGCTTCTACGTCGTCTTCGTCAACGGCTACTGGATCGACGACAGCGGCGCCGAGCAACAAGACATCATCAGCGTTTCGGTCGGCGGCACCGGCGTCATCGGCGTCTTCAAGCCGGCGATCGAGTCTCCGCTCATCGAGCAGCTCGCGCTCATCCACGCGTTCGGTCACGCGGTCGGCTTCGTCGACAACGGCGTCCCCGTCGGCGAGGCGAACAAAGGTCACGTCGACGAGAGCGGCAAGCACTGCACGAACGAGAAGTGCGCGATGCACGCGGCGGTGGAGACGGCCGCAGGCGCGAAGAAGTACGCGAGCACGCTGATCCGCAGCCCCGAGGCCGTCCTCATTGGTCAGGATTGCCTCAGCGACGCGCGGCTGCTCGAGAGCACGCAGCTCTCCCAATAGCGCGTGGCCGCTGGGCGGCCCGATCGGCTCACGAATTTCGTCGCGCGACGCGAGAGCTCGAGCGCGCGCAGGCGGCGGAATGCGCCAGGACGATTGTGCGTCTCAGAGGCCTCCCTCGACGCATCCACTTGCACTATATAGAGGCCAAATGCCCAAGTCCCGAGTCGCCCTCCTGCGCACGAAACCGGCCACCGTCCTCGAGGACTACCACCGGCTCCTGAACCTCGCGAACTACCAGTCGTTCGTCGACAAGACGGCCGACACCGCGCTGAAGGTCAACATCTCGTGGCACTTCTTCTACCCGGGCTCGTCGACGGTGCCGTGGCAGCTCGACGGCGTCATCCGCGCGATGAAGAAGGACGGCTACGACCCGAACCTGATCCACGCGTGCCACAACCGCACCGTCGTGATCGACGCGCACCTCGGCGAGCGTGAGAACAAGCAGATCGACGTCGTGCAGGCGCACGGGCTGCGCAACGTGCACCTCTACGAAGGCGAGGAGTGGATCGACATCCGCGACGCGGTCGGCGATCTGACGAAGAAGTTCCTCTGCCTCAACGAGGTCTACCCCAAGGGCTTCTCGATCCCGAAGCGCTTCATCGGCGAGAACATCATCCACCTGCCGACCGTGAAGACGCACATCTTCACGACGACGACGGGCGCGATGAAGAACGCCTTCGGCGGCCTGCTCAACGAGCATCGTCACTGGACCCACCCGGTCATCCACGAGACGCTCGTCGACCTCCTCATGATCCAGAAGAAGATCCACCGCGGGGTCTTCGCGGTCATGGACGGCACGTTCGCCGGCGACGGCCCCGGCCCGCGCTGCATGATCCCGCACGTCAAGAACGTGCTCCTCGCGTCCGACGATCAGGTCGCGATCGACGCGGTCGCCGCCAAGCTGATGGGCATGGATCCGATGAGAGACTGCAAGTTCGTGCGCCTCGCGCACGAGCAAGGGCTCGGCGTCGGCGATCCGCGCGACATCGAGATCGTCGGCGACGTCGACGCGGCGAGCGAGAACTGGCGCTTCGACGGGCCGTTCAAGGAGATGACGTTCGCCTCCAAGAACCAGCACCGGATCTACTGGGGCCCGCTCAAGAAGCCGATCGAGTGGTCGCTCAAGACGTGGCTCGCGCCCTGGGCGTACGTGGCGAGCGTCACGTACCACGACATGTTCTGGTACCCGCGGTTCGCGAAGGAGAAGATGGCCCCGGTGCTCGAGAGCCCGTGGGGCAAGCTCTTCGCCAACTGGGGCAAGGTGAAGGCCGACGAGCGCGGCTTCCCGGACGTGGGCGAGGCCAACCCCGAGCTCATCACGCTCGGCGCGAAGCACTTCGCCGAGGGCATGCGCCTCATCGGGATGGCGGTCGCCGAGTCGCCCGAGCTCAAGGCGCGCAAGCGGCGCCGCGAAGCGACGCACCCGTAACGCGCCACGCGAGCGACGCGAACCCGCCTGCGCACGAAGCGCGTCGGCCGGGCCGCGCTTCGCGGCGCGGCCGCACGTGAGATCGCGCGCTTGCCGGCGCGTCTGCCGGGGCCCCTCTTTTGCAAAATGGTTCAACCACTCATCCAGTGAGTGGATGAACCACAAGGAGGCTCCCATGAGAACGCCGTCTCACCCGTGCGTCGCGCTGGCGTGTGTCTGCTGTCTGGCGATCGCGATCGAGCGATCCGCCTTCGCCGACGAGAGCCTCGGCGAGCTCTCGCCGCCGAGCGAGCCTCCGCCTCCTCCGACGCCGACTCCGGCCGCGACCCCGCCGGCGGGCGCCGCGTCGTCGCCTGCGCAGTCGGTGAAGCTCACGTTCGAGTCGACGCAGAGCGCCGAGCGTCCCGCCGAGGTCGTCGCGCGTCGCGCGCGCACGCAAGACGACGCGATCGTGCTCCACGGCTTCCGCCTCGGCTACGCGATGGTGATGAACTACGACCAGCCGCTCGCCGACCTCGACGGCCAGTCGCTCAAGGAGAAGCTGCGCCTCAAGTCGCCGTCGCACTTCATCATCGGCTACGAGGTCGTGTATCGCGTCGTGGGGCACTCGTGGCTCAACGTGCTCTTGCTCGGCAACGTGATGATCGCCGGCCTCGAGCAGAGCCGCGTGCTCCCGACGGGCAACCTCCTCATCGGCGCCGAGCTCGCGAACTCGTTCCAGCTCGGGGTCGGCGCTCACCTCGCGCCCCTGAAGGGCAGCGAGGCGCACACGATCGTCGCCGCGGGCTGGACGCCGAAGGTCGGCAGCCTCTACACGCCCGTGCACGTCTTCTTCGTGCCCGACGTCGAGGGCGTCAACCGCCTCGGCGTGACGACGGGCGTGACCTTCTAGCGATCACGCGTCGGCGTCGAAGGCCATGTAGACCTCTTGCGTGAGCGCGTCGGTGCGCTCGTCGTCGAGGCCGAGCGCGTCGATGAGCACGTCCTTCAGCTCCTCTTCGTCGCGGCTCGAGTCGAGATCGACGAGCGAGAGCGCCGTCGCGATCTTGAAGGCGAGCCCGCGGAGATCGTCGGGCAGCGTGGGCCCGATCGCGCGCACGCGCTCGGCGATCTCCTGGTGCGCGACGTTGCCGGCGAAGCGCGAGAGGAGCGCGTCGACGTCGGCGCTCGACGCCTTGCCCCGGACGCCGGCGACGACCTCGCGGTAGGCCTCGAGCTCGTCGTCGCCCAGGCGGCCGTCGACCGCGGTCATGAGGTACGCGATCTCGAGGATGGCGTCGGCGTGCTCCGACGCGACGGGCTTCGAGGGGAGGATCTTGGCGATCGACATGGCGCTCGAGAACGTACCACGGCGATCATCGGCGCTCGAAGATGAACACGTCGGCCGCGAGGCTCGCGTGCATCGGGCGCGCCGGCAACAGCTTGGTGCCGTCGTAGTGGGAGACGTGCGCGATGAAGTAGCCGGCTCGCTGGTGGAAGAGCGAGCGGAAGTGATCGCGCGCGTCGGCGTCGGCGAGCGTCGCGAGCTGGATCGCGGGCAAGACGCGCCCGTCTTCGGGCCCGTGCGACTCCTGGAGGTAGCGCCAAGCGTAGCCCATGCTCACGATGACCCAGCGCGGCTTGCGGGCCTCGATCGTGCCGAGGCGATCTTGCTTCTCGATGAGGCCGGGCATCGGATTTCGCTTCGCCGGCGGCCTCTCGTCGATGCGGTGCACCGTCGCGGTCGGCGGGAAACGTGGAAGATACACGTTGCTGCCGTAGACCTCGACGACGTCCTCGGGTCGCACGTGCTCGCGGACGAAGCGCTCGGCGTCGTAGCGCGGGTCGGAGGCCATCGTGAGCACGACGCACGTCGAGAGGCGCACGCCGCCGAGCACGCAGATCACCGCGTAGACGCGGAGGGCCGCGGCGCCCGCGCGGTGCAGGAGGCGCGCGCTCGCGGCCCAGCGCTCGAGCACGACGCCCACGGCGCCGGCGTAGACGGCCATGAGCTGCATCTGCGGAAGCATGAAGCGCTCTTCGACGCGCCTCGCGACGCAGTTGAAGGCGAGCGTGAACGAGAGCGCGCCCAAGAGCGGCACGAGCGCGGCGATGCGCGCGTTGCCCTTCGCGCGCGCGACCGCGAAGATCGCGCCGGCGACGAGAACGGGCGCGACGAACGTCGGGTAGTGATGGGGGAGGAACGCGACCGCGTCTTGGAACGTGGAGAGGCGACCCGACCAGTCGCGCGAATACTGCGCGAAGTCCTGGCTCGCGGGCCCTGCCAAGAAGCGCACGCGCGCGGCGAAGCCGGTGGGGTTGAAGAGCGCGCCGTCGAAGAGGAGCACGAGGCCGACGCCGGTGACCGCGAAGAGGATGCTCTGGCGGACGAGCGGCCTGACCTCGCCTCCGCTCCGATGACGCCGGGCGATCCAGAGCGAGAGGACGATCGGGACGGAGACGGCGAAGATCGCGTACGCCTGATCCTTCGACGCGATCCCGCACGCCGCGAGGATCGCGACGCGGCGGAGCTTCTTCGGATCGTCGGCCTCGAGCGCGAAGATCAACGCGAGGAGCGCGAGCGACGACCAGAAGAGCGCCGGGATGTCGAGGTTCGTCGTGTGCGCGTAGTACGTGCCCGCCACCTCGACGCCGGAGACCGCCATCGCCCACACGCGCGCGCGCCGGCCGAAGATCGCGCTCGACATGCGGCCGACCGCGAGCACGATGCCGAGCGACATGAGGAAGTTCACGAGCCGGGCGGCGAGCGCGAACGAGGTCATCACCGGGACGGCGAGGAACGTCGCGATGAGGTCGGGAGGCGCGAGCGAGGGCGCCTTCACCAGCGTGGCGATCGTGATGGGCAGCGTGAGCAGCGTCAGGAGCGCGAGGTGGAGCGGCGGATAGGTGAAGTGATCGCCGGGCGTGAACGTCTTGACGAGGCCAGGCAAGAAGTCGCGGGGCGAGATCCCGTCGACGTCCCAGCAGTCTGAGGCGGGGAGGCCCCAGCCGATCGCGGCGACGTGAAGGACGGAGACGCCGAAGAGGACGATTCGCTCCGGCGTGCCGAGGTCCCGAATGGGCCCGAGCGCGAGATCGAGCAGGCGGCGCAGCACTCCGGCTCCGGACACTACCAGATGCGGATGGAAGGGGGCCGTGACTTGCGATAGGAATCCGAGCTCATGCAGCTCGCCCGGCGCCTGCGCGGCACGAGCGCCTTCACGATCGTGTTCGTCGGGCTGCTCGGCCTCGTCTTCGCGCTCTCGTTCGGCCACCGCTACTCGCCCGGTCAAGACGCGCCCTACCACGCGCGCTACGTCGCCGTCGTCATCGACCAGCTCCGCGGCGCCGGCGATCTCTACGAGCCGGTGCACCTCTACGAGCCCAATACGCTGCTCTACGTCGTCGCCGCGCTCGCGGGGCTCGTCGTGGGGCCGGTGATGGGCCTTCAGCTCGTCGTCGCGCTCGGGCAGATCGGGCTTCCCCTCGTCACGCTCTGGGCGCTCGGTCGCTTGCGCGCCGGCCGCTGGGGCGCCGTGATCGCGTGCTCGTTCGTGTTCTCCGAGAGCTACGCCGGTGGCTTTCTCGCGTTTCGCGTGGCCGCGCCGCTCTTCGTCGCCGCGCTCGTGCTGACCGCGCTCGCCTTGCAGGACGCGGGGCGACGATCGCTCGTCGCGCTGGGCGTGATCCTCGTCGCGCTGTTCTTGCTGCACGCGCACGTCTGGCTCTGGGCGGGCGCGCTCATCGCCGCGGGGATCGTCGCGTACGCGCGTCGCGAAGGCGTTCGCGCAGGCTTCTCGCGCGTGCGCGGGCTCCTCGTCGCGAGCGCGCCGAGCCTCGCCCTCGCGATCCATTGGGCGGCGACGACGTATGGGCGCGGCCGCGTCCACGGGAGCGACGAGGTGCTCGAGCGGTTCCAGGGCGCGCCGCTCATGGGCGCGTACTGGCGGCCGGCGTGGTGGAAGCTCAACCCGCTCGAGGGCGTGCTCGACGCGGCGCACGCCGTCCGCTCGTCGATGGACGACGTGACGTTGATGGTCACGTTCGTCGCGGTCGCGGCGTCGTGGATGATCGGTCGCCGGCTCGCGGCGTCTTCACGCGCCGTCGGATTTCTTCGTGGGTGTGCGCTCGCGAGCCTCGCCTCGTTCTTCGTCCTTCCGGACACGCTCTCCGATCAGCTCATCGCGGCGCGCCACTGGGAGATGGGCATGTGGCTCGCGCCGCTGCTCGTCGACGTTCGCGCGCCGCTTCTGGCGCGCGCGCCGGCGTGGGAGCGCGCCGCGGTCGCGGGGCTCGCGCTTCCGACGGCGGCGCGCCTCGTCGTCTTGTTGATCGCCGTCTCGCGGTTCGACGCGGAGGCGTCCGGCCTCGCCGCCGTGGGGCAGCACTTGCGTGAGGGCGAAGGACCGCTCGCGTACGCGTCCGTCGACGAGCCGTCGGCGACGTGGCGCTGGAACCCGATGTTCCACGCGCACGGATGGGTGGGCGCGGAGCGTCGCGTCGAGATCGTTTTTCACTCTTCGACGCGAGAGACCAACCTGCCGATCCGCTACAGGGCAGGGCCGCCGTCGCCGCTCGTCAAGCTCCGCGGCGACGCGCGATGGCCGCTGCGGGAAGGTCTGTGGTCGCACTACCCGCTCGTGCTCGCGTACGGATGGCCGCCGGAGGAGGCGCGCGACGCGGCGGCCCTACGCGCGGCGGATCTCGTCGCCGCGTCGGGCCCTTGGCAGCTCTGGCGCCGCAAGCCGGCCCTGGACCGATAGCGAGCGCGATCGCGCTAGGCGTCGCGCTCGCGGAGCTCCGCTCGGTACGTGCGGACCGCGAGGGACTGCTTTGCGTCGAGGCGGACGAACGAAGCGAGGTGCGCGAGATCGAGAGCGGGCAATACTTCGCTCGACCGCTCGGCGCGGTAGACGCCGTCCACGAGGCGGTAAACCGTGAGCACGCTCCGCTCGAAGACCCAGACCTCGAGCACCCCGAGGCCGCGGTAGACCTCGAGCTTGTCGAGGAGACCGCTGGAGACCACGACCTCGATCGCGATGTCGGGTACGTCCTGCATCTCGCCGACGGAGTAGCACTCGTCGGGCTCGAGCCCGCGCTCCTTGGCCTCCTTTCGGAAGGTCGTGCTCCCGTAGCCCTCGAGCTCCACGCTCCTCTCGTCCGCCCAGGCCTCGAGGAGGCGCGCGAGCAGCTTCTTCAACAGCTCGTGGTCTCGCGAGTTCGTCATGATCTCCAGCGCCCCCTCGAGGTAGGTGAGCCGCGCGCGCGAGCCCGACCGCCCGAGCGTCTCGCTCATCGAGACGTAGGCCTCCCAGGACACGTTGTGGATGAGGACACGTCCGTCCGGTTCGGGCACCGGAGCCGTGAAGGGTGAGGGACGGGCGGCCACGAAGGGGAGCATAACCGCTCGCCGCCGCTCGTCCACCGTCGCCGCCCCGAGCGCGCTCCGGGCGAGCCCCCTCTCTCTCGGTAGCTCCGCGAGCGCGTCGTGTTATGCTGTTGTTATGGCGATCAAGCGGATCACCATCAGCGTCCCCGAGCGCGTCGCCGCGCGCATCAAGAAGGCGGCGGGAAGCGCGCCAGTGTCCGCGTGGGTCACCGACGCAATCGAGGACCGCCTCGAAGACGCCGAGCTCGAGCGAGCGTGGGCTGCCTTCGTGCGAGACGTGAAGCCGACGCGCGAGGAGGCGCGCCGGGCCCACGCCATGTACGAGCGCCTCTTGAAGCCTCCGCGGAGGCGAGGCGCCGCGTGACCTCCGGCGTGGTCCTCGACGCCGGGGCGTTCATCGCAGCCGAGCGGCGTGACGGGACGATGGTCGCGCTCGCGCAGCGCCTCACGACGACGAAGACTCCGCTCGTGACGTCGGCGGGGGTCGTCGCGCAGGTTTGGCGTGGAGGCGGACATCGGCAGGTCCCCGTCGCCTACCTCCTCAGGCACACGCGCGTGGTCGACCTCACCTACAAGGTGGCGCTTCTGCTCGGCCGAATGCTCGGGGCGACGCGCGCCGTCGACGCGGTCGATGCCCACGTCGTGTTTCTTGCTCGCGAGCGGGGATGGCCCGTCCTCACTTCGGATCCCCGCGATCTGCTGCGTCTCGATCCCACCCTGCGCGTCGAGCGCGTCTGACGCGTCGGCGTGTGCATCTGGCCCGGCGGAGCGGGTCGCGAACGACCGATAGCTGACAGCGTGCGCGCGACGCGCTATCTGACGGGCTGAAACGGACGATGGAAGCGACGCCGAAGACGGAGAGCGCGGAGGCTCGAGAGCGCCGCGTCACGTGGATCCTCGCGTCGCTCCTCCTCGCCGTGGGAACGATCGCCTACGCGCGCTTCGTGATCCAAGACTTCTCGGGCCCGCTCATCGGCGGTCGCGACTACGACGGCGCCTACCGCGGCGACGCGAACTACTTCGAGTTCTTGGGCTACTACGTTCGCGATCACTACGCGTTCGGCCTCAGACCCATCTCGTTTCTCACCGACGACGTCGCGTTCCCGGGAGGCACGCACATCGGCCTCCTCTCTTGGTGCGCCGAGCGCGATCTGTTCCACGCGGCGATGCTGAAGCTGTTCGGGCCCGGCCCGTGGATCCAGACGTATCTCACGCTCGGCGCCGCGCTCGGCGCCGCCGGCGTCACGGCCATCCTGAAGCGCGAATACGGCCTCCTGCGCGCGTCGCTCGTCGGCTTCGCCGCGTCGTTCATGTCGTTCTATGCATGGTACAAGTATCCGTACCACCTCAACATCTGCGCGCTCCACTGGGTGACGATGAGCATCGCGGCCGACGCCGTGACGATGCGCGTCGTCGCGCGCGGCGATCGACTCCGCGTCGACTTCCTCGCGCTGCGCGCCGCGCTGGTCGTGTGCGCCGTCGGCCTCGACCTCGGCTACATCGCCGGTCACGCCCTCACGTCGCTCGTCGTGACGGTGTACTGCGTGTGGGCCCACCTCGGGCGGCGCGACAAGCGCATCCTCGGGCGCTTGTCGCTCGCGCTCCCGGAGGCGCCGCGCGCGGAGATCGCCGCGCACAAGGGCCGGTTCGTCGCGGCGTGCGCGCTCTTCGCGTTCGGCGCGGCCGTCTACGTGCCCTTCGTGGCGGCCGTCGTCCGCGACACGACCGCGTATCCGATGACCGACGCGGGCGGCAATTTCTGGGCGAGCCAGTTCCACGCGCTCTTCCCGTATCTGCCCGGCGTTCACCCGGGCTCGCGGCTCGTGCACGCGATCTTCGGCGACGACGAGGGGATCGGCGAGTACGCGCCCGGCTTCACGTTGCTCTTCGGCGCCGGCGTGGGCCTCTGGATGGCCCACAAGCGAGGCCGCGTCGACGTGAAGCCGCTGCTCGTCACGGCGATCCTGATCTTCGCGTTCCATCCGCGGTGGTGCAAGTCGCTCCAGATCTTCCCGTGGTTCGCGTACTACCGCGTCGCGGGCCGCGGCACCGTCGTGCTCCCGGTGCTTCTCGCGCTCATCGCGGCCTCGGTCGACGAGTGGCCGCGGCTCGCCAAGCGCGTCTTGATCTTCTTCGGCGTCGCCGAGATCGCGACCGGCTGGCTCCTCGTGAGCGAGTTCCACCCCGAGCGGCTCGAGCCGCGACACCGGCGCTACTTCGAGACCGTCGCGGCCGCGCCGGGCAAGGGGATCCTCGAGTGGCCGTTCTGCATCTCGAGCGCGAACTCCGTGATGGAGCGAGAGCTCTGCCCCTACTTCGAGCGCCTCTCGACGGCGTACGCGTATCGTCGGTTCCACGGCAAGTCGACCATCAGCGTCTACTTGAGCCGCGTGCACCCGACGCAGTTCCAGAGCTGGCTCGACGGCGGGTGGGAGGACATGTTCTCGCCCGACGATCCGAAGCGAAGGCACGCCAAGAAGGAGTCGCGCTGCTTCGACGCGGCGCAGTGGGCGCGCTTCGACGAGCTCTACACGCGCCATGATTTCGCAGGGATTCAGCTCTACGTCGACCTCCTGCCCGAGCCCTGCGTCGCGCTCTTTCACGAGCGCTACGGCGCGCCGCTCGCGTCGGAGACGCTCCCGCGGGTCGGTCGCGTCGAGTTCATTCCTCGCGCCGCCGAGGGGCCGCGGCCCCGCGGCTCGGACTGAAGAGCCCCACTCGGCTTGCTCGCCGAACGCCGCATGCGCTAAGGATTCTCCCGTCAGCCCTCGTAGCTCAGTGGATAGAGCAGTCGCTTCCTAAGCGAAAGGTCGCAGGTCCGACTCCTGCCGGGGGCGCTCATCCGACGCAACGGCCTCGTACCAAGCCACGATCCTCCGAAGCTCCTCCAGCGTGGCGTCACTCTTGATCCGGTTCGCTCGCCAGGAAACGACGGCGACGTTTCCGCGAACGTAGCCAAGCGAAGGCACGATCCGGTCGAGCGTCGGACTGCACGCCCTGGGTCCACGTCGACCCTTTCCGGGCACGAGTGCCAAACCAAGCACGGGGCAATGAGACGGAATCTCGAAGTCGTCCTCCGTTAGCTCGAAAGGCACTCCGGCGGCTCGCGCACGTGCGCGCGCGTTGATGAGGAGAACATGTTTGGGGTGAGCTTCGACGAAGGTGGCGTGATGCGCCTTGCGTTCCAGACGCATGCACTCACGACACCGGCCCCGACGCCCGCCTCGCGAGTGTTCATAGAATCCGACGACCCCCTCTGGCCGACCACAACGACTGCAAGTGCGAGGCGTGCGGACGACTCTCGGCATCGTCGGATGGTGGTGACCATCCGTTCAGAAGTCAACCAACCGCGCAATCGCGTTCGACGGAACGATGCGGCCCAGGCAATACGATGGATGTGTCAGGGCCTATTCAGATGCGATTCGCCATCACCGCTCTAGTCGTCGCGGTCGTCGTCGGGGTCGTGGGGTGTGGCGGGAAGATC
>JAHBWD010000003.1 GCA_019637175.1 Labilithrix sp.
GGCGTCTTCGGGCGGCACTTCATGGTCGTCGGCGGCCGCCTCCTCGGCGGCGCGCAGGTGCCGAGCACGTGGGTCGGCGATCTCTCGACCGGCATCATCGAAGATCTGAAGCTCGGCCTCGGAACGCGGCGCGCGCGCGCGACGGTCACGGCGTTTCGCTCGAGCCCGGATCAAGATCCGGCGCCGGCGCTCGTCGCCGGCGGAGAAGATCCGGATCGCGAGTCGCCGATCGGAAACGCGGAGGTCTACGTCCCGAAGGCCGGCCAGCCGGGCGATCTCGGCGACTTCGATCGCGTCCGCGTCGAGCTCTCCGAGCCGCGCACCAAGCACGGCGCCGCGGTGCTCTCGACCGGCGAGACCGTCCTCGTCGGCGGCGTCGGCAGCGACGGCAAGCGCCTCCCGACGATGGAGATCATCGACCCCGTCACCCGCGACTACCGCACGGGCCGCGTCCAGCTCCTTCAAGTCCCGCGCGCGTTCCCCACGGTGCTCCGCCTCGCTTCGGGGGAGATCTTCGTCGCCGGCGGCACCGACGCGCGCGGCGAAGAGATCACGACGCTCGAGTGGTTCTCACCCGACCTCACGGCGCGCTCGCGCAAGTCGCAGGATCTCGTGACCGGCGCCGAGCGCGGCTTCGTCGCGCTGCCCGGCGGCGGCGTGCTCGTCGTCATCAAGCCGAAGACGCCGACGCCGACGTTCCCGACCGTGTGGGTCATCTCCGCCGACGGCACGCCCGAGCCGGGCAACCCGATCGATCCGGCGACGCTCGACATGGTGCGCCTCTTCCCCGGCACCGAGGGCGCGCCCGTGCTCTGGACCGGTCGCCGCTGGATGCGCTGGGATCCGTGGTTCAGCGTCTTTCTCCCGATCGCCGACGCGCAGCAAGACGGGCCGACGCCGCCCGCGGACGACGCGCCTCCCGACAGCCATCGCATCCCGCCGATCGCGAGCGGCGACGACGGGCTCGCGCTCTGGCTCGACGACCGAGGCGGCGCGGGCATGAACGTCACCGGGTTCCGCTTCGCGACGCGCTCTCGCTTCGGCACCGTGCCTTCGCCGATGCTCGTCGACGGGCCCGGCGGCCTCGCGCCCGATCGCGTGGCCGGCTTCGTGTCGAGCGCGATCCGCTTCGTGACGGGCCAGGGGCTCGAGCTCGGCCCCGGCGCGGCCGCCTTCGTCACCGACTTCACGTTCGCGAACGTCACGATCGAGCTCGAGGTCCTCGGCGCCGCGCCCTCGATCGTGCTGCGCCAAGACGGCGGCCGCGAGCTCGAGATCGGCGGCGCCGCGTGCCCGCTCACCCGCAGCGGGACGCAGGCGATCTACGTGGAGCGAACCGGCAAGCACGTGCGCGTGCGCGTCGACGACGGCGAGCTGCGCGAGTGCCCCACCGAGCTGCCGCAGGGCGCGCGCATCTCGGTGGGCCTCCGAGGCGCAGCGGGCGGCGGCACCGCCCTCGCGCGGAACCTGCGGATCACCCGGCGCTGAAAGCCCGGGAAAACGTGGTGCGAAGAGGCGCCTCCTTGACCGAATTGAGAATTTACTAAAAAGTAAGTTCTGGAGGCCCACCGATGTCCCTGAGGCAGTGGCTCAAGCAATCCCTCCGTGAGGCCGCCGCGCGCGCGGTCCAGACCGACGACGCCAAAGCGCCGGCCGAGAGCCAAGTGATGCGGCGGCGCGAGGCGCGCCCGGTCGAGTACGTCGCGACGCTCCCGCCGGAGGTCCTGACGGCGGCGCACGACGTCGCGTACGACTGGGAGTACGGCGAGAAGCGCGCCGACCTCCGCACGCTCTACGAGAAGTCGAAAGATCTGATGTGGAACGCGAAGAAGGATCTCGCGTGGGACACCGACGTGGATCCGGAGCGCGAGATCGTGAGCGACGCGTTCAACCCGATCTACGGGACCGACGTCTGGAAGAAGCTCGATCCCAAGACGGAGGTGCCGCGCCTGCGCCGTCACATGACGAGCTACATCCTCTCGAACTTCCTCCACGGCGAGCAGGGCGCGCTGCTCGCGACCTCGCAGATCGTCGAGGGCGCGAAGACGACCGACGCGAAGCTCTACGCCGCGGCGCAGGTCTTCGACGAGGCGCGCCACGTCGAGGCGTACAACCGCTACCTGACCGAGAAGGTGGAGCTCGTCTACCCGCCGAGCCCGCACCTCAAGCAGCTGCTCGACACCGTGCTCACCGACTCGCGCTGGGACTTCAAGTTCCTCGGCATGCAGATCTTGATCGAGGGCGTCGCCCTCGGCGCGTTCGGCCTCATCCATCAGACGGCGCAGGAGCCGCTCATCAAGCAGATCACGCACATGATCATGCAAGACGAAGCGCGCCACGTGGCCTTCGGCGTGATGCAGCTCAAGGGCCACTACACGGAGATGCCCGAGAGCGAGCTGCGCGATCGCGAGGAGTTCATCGTCGAGAGCTCGCGCCTCTTGCGCGACCGCTTCCTCGCGCAGGAGGTGTGGGCCACCGTCGGTTTGCCGCAGGCCGAGTGCGAAGCGGCGGCCCAGAGCTCGGTGATGATGCAGATGTTCCGGAAGCTCCTCTTCAGCAAGATCGTCCCGAACGTCAAGCGCTTGGGCCTTTTGACGCCCCGCGTGAGACGCGGCTTCGAGGATCTCGAGGTCATCGAATACGAGAGCTGGGAAGCGAGCGCGTGACGCGCCGGCGCGCGCGTGCGCTAGTCTCGATCGAATGAAGCTCGGTCTGACGTCGACGACACGGAGGATCGAGGCGCCGGAGGCCGTCCCGCAGTCTTCGGTTCGCCGCCGGGGCCAGGGTGATCTACCTTCGGGGCTGCGCACGATGCGATCGATGCCAGAAACCTCGGATCCCGCAGGCGACGTGCTGGCGTCCCGCCCTCGCAAGAAGGAGCGCAACGCGCTCGAGACGAAGCGACGCATCCTCGAGGCCTCGGGGGCCGAGTTCGCGGCGAAGGGCTTCGACGGCGCGCGCCTCGGATCGATCGCGCGCGCCGCGGGCGTTCAGCAAGCGCTCATCCATCACTACTTCGGCGACAAGGAGGGCCTCCACGGCGAGGTCGTTCGAAGCGGCCTCACGGCGATGACCGAAGGCGTGTGGGAGCTCCTCTCGCGCATGGACGCGCCTCGCGATCCGAAGACGCGCGCGAAGGCGAAGTCGAAGAAGCAGGCGGCCGCCGAGCTCGGCGCGCTCGCGACGGCGTTCGTCGATCTGCTCCTCCGCTTCTTCGCCACGAACGGCTCGTTCCTCGCGATCTTGCGCCACGAGGCGCGCCGCGACGGGCCGTCGGCGGCGAAGATCGTCGCCGACAACGTCGGCCCCATCTTCGACGGCATCGTCGCGCGCCTCGACGCGATGCGCGCGCGCGGCGACGTGAAGAAGGACGTCGACGCGCGCCACCTCGTCCTGTCGTGCGTCGCGATGGTCGCGTTCCCCTTCCAGGAGGAGCCCTTCGTCGAGGCGATATGGAACTCGCCTGTGCACGGCGAGAAGTTCCTCGACGAGCGCAAGAAGCACATCGTCTCGATGATCCTCGCCCGCGTCGCCCCCTGACGCCGCGCGCGAGCGAGATCGGGTCGACGAGCACCGGGCGCGTTGCTAGATCTCGAAGCGTGAGCGCCGATCCGTCGCGCTGGGGCGTCGACTTCGCCGAGTACCTCCGCTTCGAGCGCGAGGCGGCGGAGCGGCACGAGCTCATCGGCGGCGAGATCGTCGCGATGGCGGGCGCGACGCGACGTCACAACCTGCTCTGCGGCAGGCTGCACGACGCGATCCGAGCGCCGTTGGGGTCGGGGCCGTGCATCCTCGAGCGCTCGGATCAAAGGATGGCGGTCCAAACGGCAGACAAAGGTTGGGTCGGCTACTACCCCGATCTCGCCGTCTATTGCGCCGACGACGTGCACCCTCTCGACGCAGAGACGCGCATCCACCCGGCGCTGCTAGTCGAGGTGACGAGCAAGAGCGCCGAGCGAAAAGATCGCGGCGTGAAGCTCGACGACTATCTCCGCATCGATGCCCTTCGAGAGTACCTCATCGTCTCTCACGAGCGCCGCGAGCTCGAGCTCTGGACGAGAGCGGCAGGCGGGTGGGCGCGTCAGCTCGTGACCGAAGGCACCCTCGTGCTCCGCGGCGGCGCGCGCCTCGACGTCGCCGCGCTCTACGACAACTTGCCGCCGTGAGCGGCTACGCGTGCGCGGCGGCGGCGCCGTTCGTGGTGTGCGCGGCGCCGCGCACGAGATCCGCGAGCGAGGTCGCGCCTTCTTTGTTCATCTCGCGCACGAGGCCTTGCGCGATCTTCCGCGGGAGCATCGGGCCTCGATAGATGAAGCCCGTGTAGACCTGCACGAGATCGGCGCCGACGCGCAGCATCGCCAGCGTCGTCTCCGCGCCGTCGACGCCGCCGACGCCGATCACGCACGCGTCGGGACCGATGCGCGCGCGCACGCGGCGCACGACGGAGACCGAACGCGCGAAGAGCGGCCAGCCGCTCAAGCCGCCGGGGCCGATCTTCTCGACGACGTCGGGCGGCGTGAGCAGGTGCTCGCGCGAGATCGTCGTGTTGGTCGCGACGACGCCCGCGAGCCCGGCGCGCTTCGCCTCGTCGACGATGGCGTCGATCGCTTCGTCGGTCAGATCGGGCGCGATCTTCACGAGGATCGGCATCGCGCCGTCTTCCTTGCGCAGCGCCTCGAAGAGCGGCCGCGCCGTCTCCGCCGCCTGCATCGCGCGCAGATCCTTCGTGTTCGGCGACGAGACGTTGATCACGACGAAGTCGGCGACGCCGCGCACGGCGTTGAAGCTCTTGCGATAGTCGTCGAGCACGCCCGAGAGCGGCTCGAGGGGAACGCTCCGGCTCTTGCCGATCGAGATCCCGATCGGCACCTTCACCGACTTGCGGCGCTCGGCGATCCGCTCGGCGACGCGCGCCGCGCCCTCGTTGGGGAAGCCGAGGCGATTGACGAGCGCGCGATCCTTCGGGAGACGAAAGAGGTTCGGCGCGGGGTTCGGCGCCTGGGCCTCGGCCGTCACCGTGCCGAGCTCGACGTGGCCGAAGCCGAGCGACGCGAGGGCGCGCGCGCGCTCTGCGTTCTTGTCGAAGCCGGCCGCGAGCCCTACAGGGGTCGGGAACTCGAGCCCCATCTTCCGCACCCGAAGTCGCGGATCGGTCGGGCAGAGGGCGCCGCGCATGAGCGTTCGAACGGCGCCGAGGTGCTCGGCGGGGCCGAGCGCCTTCATGGCTACATTGTGCGCTCGAGCCGGCTCGAGGCCGAAGAGGAGTCTTTTCAACAGCGTGTACATGACGGAATGCGCGGCCGGCGTCCAGCATCCTTACCGCGTCTCAACGCACGGTCCTAGAGCCAGCAGGGCACTTTACTCCGTATAAGGGCTACGATGACTTCGATGCTTTCATTGCGCAGCTGCGTCGCGACCGTCGCGTTCACCACCGTCGTCGCGGCTTCGGTCGCCGCGTGCTCCTCTTCCGAGCCGCAGACGTCCGAGCCCGGCGTCGTCTCGCCTTCGCGCCCGGTCGAGACGAACCCGACCTTCACGGGAACGATCGCGTGGATCCTCCAAGACCGCTGCCAGCGCTGCCACTCCGAGGGCGGCATCGCGCCGTTTCCGCTCGTCTCGTATGAAGAGGTCAAGGGCCTCGCGAGCCTCGCCGCCGAGAAGATGGCGACGCGCGAGATGCCGCCGTGGGGCGCGTTCGACGACGAGACGTGCAAGGTCAATCACAAGTGGAAGGACGACCTGCGCGCCACGCCCGAAGAGATCGAGGCGTTCGCCAAGTGGGTCGCCGCAGGCAAGCCGTACGGCAACGAGGCGGATCGTCCGTCGCCGAAGACGTTCCCGCCTTCGGGCCTGCCGAGCAAGACGCACACGATCGGCATGAAGGCGCCGCACGAGGTCATGGCCGGCGGCAAAGACGACATCCGCTGCTTCCCGGTCGATCCCGGCTTCGCCGAAGACACGTGGGTGAGCGGCACCAACGTCGCGCCGGGCAACCCGCGCATCGTGCATCACGTCATCGTCTACTCGGATCCGAACCGCGAGGGCGTCGTCAAGGCGGGCGCCGCGGGGAGCTATCCGTGCTTCGGCGGGCCCGAGGTGTCGAACCCGAACCTCGTCCTCGCGTGGGCGCCCGGCGTTCCGCCGAACGTGCTGCCCGAAGACACCGGCCTCAAGATCGCGAAGAGCTCGCACCTCATCGTGCAGGTCCACTATCACCCCGCGCAGACGACGCAGTCGGATCAGACGCAGTTCGAGCTCCGCGTGATGCAGGGCAAGCCCTCGTGGGTCGCGCAGGTGATCCTCGCGGGCAACGCGGAAGGCCCCGACGGCATCATCAAGCTCCTGCCCGGCCCTGCCGATCCGCCGAGCGGGCCCGAGTTCAAGATCCCCGCGAACGCGCCCGCGCACACAGAGACGATGGAAGTCGTCGTCCCCGACAACATCGGCGGCTTCCCCTTCCCTCAAGCGAGCCTCATCGCGACGGGCGCCCACATGCACTGGGCCGGCGTCGACATGAAGATCGAGATCGAGCGCAAGACGGCGACGGCCGATCAGCCGGCGAAGGAGTGCCTGCTCGGCACGCCCAAGTACGACTTCAACTGGCAGCGGGCCTACGCGTACGACGCGCCGATGGAGAAGCTCCCGGCCATCGGCGCGGGCGACAAGATCCGCTTCAGCTGCAAGTACGACAACACGACCAACAACCGTCACGTGCGCAAGGCGCTCGCCGAGATGCAGCAGGCGGCGCCGACCGACATCTCCCTCGGCGAGCAGACGCTCGACGAGATGTGCCTCGGCGTCCTCGTCGCCGTGCGACGCGCGAGCCTCATCGACTGATCTTCGCGGACGTCGCCTCGATGCGCTCCGCGAGCGCGACGAGCTCTTCGCGGAGGCGCTCGAGGCGCGCTCGCTTTCGCTCGTCGCTCACGTCGAGCCCGGCTCGACACGCGATCTCGCCGGGCACGCTCCGCGCCCTGCCGCGAAGCTTCTGCCCCTCGGCGGTGAGCTCGATCCGAACGACGCGCTCGTCGTCGGGATCGCGGCGACGCGTGACGAGGCCGCGCTGCTCGAGGCGCTTGAGGAGCGGCGTGAGCGTGCCCGAGTCGAGCGACAAGCGTTCGCCGAGCTCCTTCACCGACGCCCTCTTCTCCTCCCACAAGATCAAGAGCGCGAGATACTGCGGGTACGTCAGCCCGAGCGGCTCGAGCACGGGACCGTACGCGCGGGTCATCGCGCGCGACGCGCTGTAGAGCGCGAAGCAGAGCTGCTTGTCGAGGAGGAGAGCGTCGTCGGCGGTGGCCATTCGTTCACGTCCCGGCGAGCCGGACCTCCACGGCGATGTTGCCGCGCGTCGCGTTCGAGTAGGGACACACCTCGTGCGCCGCGCGAACGAGCGCCTCGGCCTGCTCGCGAGGCAGCTCGGGGATGTCGACGACGAGCTCGACGGCGAGCCCGAACGCCTGGCCGACGGGGCCGAGCGACACGCGCGCCGTGACCGCGATCGGGCCGCTCTTGATCTTCTGCGCGCGCGCGACGTGGCTCGCCGCGCTGCCGAAGCACGCGGCGTAGCCGGCCGCGAAGAGCTGCTCCGGGTTCGTTCCCGCGCCGCTGCCCCCGAGCGCAGGGGGCGGCGCGAGGGCGACGTCGAGCAAGCCGTCGTCGCTCTTCGCGCGACCGTCGCGGCCGGAGGTCGCCGTGGCGGTGGCGGTGTAGAGGCGCTTCTCGAGGACGGCGGGGGACGCGTTCATGACGGGCTCTCCTTGGTTTCGCGACCTCGCCGGCCGCCCAGACAGATTATGCACAATTCAATTGTGCGCAACTTAATTTTCTCCTCTTCGCGCGCGCTCGAGGCGCCGAGCTCGGCTGTCCGACGCGCTCTCGACTTTTGACGCACGCCGTCGAGAAGCACGTCCGCGCAGGCGCTCGACGGCCCGAAAACGCTCGACTATGGTCCGCGCTCCCGCAAAAAAGGAGCGTTGCCGTGATCATCGGAGTGCCCAAGGAGATCAAGACCCGTGAGTATCGCGTCGGAATGACGCCCGCGGGCGTTCGTGCCCTCACCTCTCGTGGTCACAAGGTCCTCGTCGAGAAGAGCGCGGGAGAAGGCGCGCAGATCAAGGACGCGGATTACGTCGCGGCCGGCGCGCAGATCGTCCCGACGGCGGCCGACGCGTGGGGCGCGGAGATGGTCGTCAAGGTCAAGGAGCCGCTCGCCGCGGAGTACGGCTTCTTCCGCGAGAACCTGATCATCTACACGTATCTCCACCTCGCCCCCGAGCCCGAGCTCACCAAGCAGCTCGCGGCCAAGAAGGTCACCGGCGTGGCGTACGAGACGATCGAGCTCGACGACGGCTCGCTCCCGCTCCTCCGCCCGATGAGCGAGGTCGCCGGCCGCATGGCGATCCAGGTCGGCGCCAACTGCCTCGAGAAGGAGCACGGCGGCAAGGGCGTCCTCCTCGGCGGCGTCCCCGGAACGCGCCGCGGGCGCGTCGTCATCCTCGGCGGCGGCGTCGTCGGCCGCAACGCGGCGACGATCGCGATCGGCATGGGGGCGCAGGTCACCGTCCTCGACGTGCAGGCCTCGACGATGGGGTACCTCGAAGACATCTTCGGCGGCGCGGTCGAGACGCTCTACTCGAACCCGATCAACATCGAGACGGCCGTGACGCGCGCCGATCTCGTCGTCGGCGGCGTGCTCGTCGCCGGCGCGCGCGCGCCCAAGCTCGTCACCGAAGATCTGATCAGCAAGATGGAGAAGGGCAGCGTCGTCGTCGACGTCGCCGTCGATCAAGGCGGCTGCATCGAGACGTGCCGCCCGACGACGCACGACAACCCGACCTACGAGGTTCACGGCGTCGTCCATTACTGCGTCGCCAACATGCCCGGCGCCGTTCCGCAGACGAGCACCTGGGCGCTCACCAACACGACGATGTCGTACGGCGTGAAGATCGCCGAGATGGGCATCGTCGCGGCGGCGAAGGCCGATCGCGCGCTCCTCAAGGGCATCAACACCTACGGCGGTCACGTCACCTACGAGCCGGTCGCGCAGGCGCACAAGATGGAGTACGTGCCCGCGGCGAAGCTCCTCGGATGATCGACACGGCCGGCGTCGACCTCCTCTGCCTCGACGCCGGCAACACCGTCATCTTCCTCGATCACGCCCGCCTCGCGGATCTCGTCCGCGACGCGGGCGTCGTCGTCGACGCCGATGCGCTCGTGCGCACCGAAGGCGAAGCGAAGCGCCTCGCCGAGACGGGCGCGCTCCTCGACGTCGATTGGCGCCACCGCGATCGCCCCGGCGCCATCGCGTGGGGAAGGATGGTCGGCACCATCGCCGCGCGCGCCGGCCTCGATCACGCGCACGTCCCGGCGCTCCTCGACGCCGCGTGGCGCGTCCACGAGGTGAAGAACCTCTGGTGCAAGGTGCCGGGCGGCCTCGGCCCCGCGCTCGACGCGGTTCGCGCGCGAGGCGTCAAGGTGGCGATCATCTCCAACTCCGAGGGGATGCTCGATCGCCTCTTTCGCGATCTCGGCATCCTCGATCACTTCGATCTCGTCGTCGACAGCGGCAAGGTCGGCGTCGAGAAGCCCGATCCGGCGATCTTCCGCGTCGCGATGGATCGCTTCGGCGCCGCGCCTTCGCGCACGCTCCACCTCGGCGACGTCTTCGCGACCGACATCCTCGGCGCGCGCGCGGCGGGGATCCGCCACGCGCTCATCGATCCGTACGGGCACTACGAGGGGCGTCACCTCGACGTCGCGCGCGTCCCCGGCGTCGTCGAGGTCGCGCGCGCGATCGAGGCTTCACCGCGCTGACTACTCGCAGGCCGAAGCGCACACCGACGCGAGGCAGCTATCGAAAGCATTGAACTTCGCGACGCCCGCCGCGTGTGTCGTCCTGCAGTTGTTCTGGCAGGTGGTGTTCGTGCCGCATCCGCCGAGGCAGCTCACGAGGTTCGAGCACGCCGCGTCGGCTTGGCAGGCCGCGCGTGAGCTGTTGCACGTCCCGCTCGAGGCGCTCGAGATGCACGACTCGCACGCGGCCTGCGAGCCGCCGCACTTGCCCGCGTTGCACGACTGGCTGCCGGGGCAGACGTTGCCGCACGTTCCGCAGTTCTCGGGATCGGTCTTGAGATCGGCGCAGGTGTCTCCGCAGATCGACTGCGTGCCCGGGCATCCCTGGAACGAGGCCGACTCGGTCGAGAACGTGACGAGATCGAGCCAGCCGTCGGGCTGCACCTCGGCGATCTCGAGCGTGCCCTTGGCCTTCTTGTCCTTGCGCGTCTCTTTGCGCTGGCGTGTGACGGTGATGGAGAGCGACTGCGTGCTCACCTCGCGCTCCGCGTCGGTCGTCTGCACGGCCTTCACGACGGCGCGCGGCACGTCGAACTTGCCGAGCGCGTCCTTCACCTTGCACGTGGCGCTGCCGCCGATGCCGCTGACGGTGACGAGGATCGTGTCCTCGCCCGCCGCCCACGCGATCGGGATCGAGCCGGTGCCGAAGATCTTCTCGCGCGGGATCTTCGCGAGCGTCGGCGTCGTCTGGAGGAACTTCGTCGCCTTGAACTTCTCGTCGAAGGCTTCGAAGCCCGCCTCGGTGGCGCCCGACGCCTGCACGTGGATCTCGGCGCCCGCGAGGAAGGGCGCGCCCTTGCCGTCGCTCTCGTAGGCGTACGGCGGAAAGAGCGTGATCGGCGTCGTCGTCCCGCTGAACGCGAGCGGTCCGGCGTCGAACGATTCGCGCTTCACGCACGTGGCCTTCGTGCTGGTGCCGCTCGACGGGAGCGTACAGACTTCGTCCGCGTCGCAAGCCTTGTCGCAGATCGCGACCTTCTTGCACACCGCCTTGCACGCGGTGTCCCAGCTACACGCCTCGCCCTCGCCGCAGCCGTTGGCCGACGTCGTGACCTTGTTGCACTTGGGCGCCTTGACGATCTCGCAGCCTTCGAGCTTGGTCTTGCACGCGCGTCCGAGCATCGCGTCGGGGAGGAAGCTCGCGTGAACGACGGGCGTCGACCTGGTCGCCCCGGTCGCGACGGAGGCGTGCGACTCGCCGAGCACGATGCTTCCGAGCGAGTGCGGCGGCTGGTTGGCCGGATCGTCGTCCTCTTCTTCGGGCGACGTCTCGCCCGTGGGCAGGCCGTTGGGGTCGTTGGGGTTGCCGACGATCGTCTGCGACGAAGACGCGCACGCGACGACCATCACACCGGCGAGCAAAGCGAACGAAGAAGAGAGAAAGCGAAGCTTCATGACCTAAGAACCTCCAGGGGACGCCCTTGCTACGGCGTCGACGTCGCGCACCTTCCCGGTACGCGTACGCTGCCAGCGGACATCACGGAGGTTGCGCGCCGGAGACGGCGGGAGTAATCGCAAGGGATGTTGCGTACCTATCTCGCTTCCCTCCTCTCGATCGCGGCCCTCGCGAGCTGTGGAACGGACGGTGCGAGCGACGTCGGGCTCGTCGGGGTATTCGAAGCCGTGCAGCCCCGATCGGCGGGCGACTCGTCGACGATGCGCTACTGGTTCAGCGACGACGGCTCATGGGGCCGGGTCGTCCGCGAGACGATCGGCGGTTCACCGCGCGACACGTGCGCGGTCACCGCCGAGGCGCGCTACGTCGTCGAGGGCGCGAGCGTCGAGCTCCGTCACGGATCTTCTTCCGACAGGCGGAAGTTCTCGCTCGCCGAAGAACGCGCGGTCCTGAAGCTCGATCCGCCCGACGCCTTCACCGACGGAACCGCCGTCGCGCAGTTCAAGCGCGTCGAGGGCGCGAGCGCAAAGCGCACGTGCACCACCGCGTTCGAGTGACCCTCAAGGAGGCGGAGGCGGCGCGGTCGTCCGCCGAAGCGCGTTGACGGCGTCGCCGCACGCGTCGCGCAGCTCTTCGTCGAGGTTCGACTGCGGCGCGGGGATGTTCAGCGAGAGGACGAGATCGCAGACCATCACCGTGTTCGCCTCGTCGGGCCCCGGCCGCACGGTGAACGCGATGTGCATCCCCTTGATGTTGCCCTTCACGAAGTGGCCTTCGATGACCTCGCCGCCGCCCTGCGCCTTCTGCGCGGCGGAGAAGCGCGTGACGTACCAGATCGTCACGAGGCCCTTCATGATCGGGAGCTGGAAGTAGACGTCGGTGCCCGCGCGGCTCTTGTCGACGACGCTCACCTTCTTGAACTTCGGCCCCGCGAGATCCTTGTAGTGACCGAAGTCGGAGAGGCGCGTGCGTACGACGTCGTACGGCGCGCCGACGAAGCCTTCGGCGTGGCCGTAGCGCTCGGTCTTGCCCGGCGGCGTCCAGTTCGTGCGGATCGGCCCCGGGTCTCTCCTGAGGCGCTCGATCTGCGCGGCCTTCTCCTCCAGCGAGGGCGCGGGCGCGAACGGCCACGCGTCGAGCGCCGCGCTCGCCGCGGGATCCGCCGGCGCAGCGGCCAGCGGCGCCCCCGGCGCGATCGGCGCGCCGGGCGTCGCGGCGTGCGACCCCTCGGAAGGGGCCGCGCACGCGATCGCGCACGACGACAAGATCGAGAGGAGCGCGCTCCGAACGGACCAGCCCATCGCCGGCCCATGGTAGCGTAGGCCGCGAAATGGCGCTCATCGCGATCATCCCCGGCGACGGGATCGGCCCCGAGGTGATGGGGCACGCCCGCCGCCTGCTCGAGCACTACCGCGACGCTCGAAAGCTGCCGCTCGAGCTGTGGCAGCTCGACCTCGGCGCCGATCGCTTCCTCCGCGACGGCACGACGTTCCCCGCCGACGTCGCGAAGCGCATCCACGAAGAGGCGCGCGCGGTGCTCCTCGGCGCGCTCGGCGATCCGCGCGTGCCGAACCTCGAGTACGCGCGCGACATCCTGTTCGGGTTGCGCTTCGGGCTCGATCTCTACGCGAACGTGCGGCCCGTGAAGGCGCTCTCCGATCGCCTCGTGCCGCTCAAGAACCGTAGCGCGAGAGACGTCGACTTCGTCGTCTTCCGCGAGAACACCGAGGGCATCTACGTCGGCGTCGGCGGTCAGTTCAAGAAGGGCACGGCCGACGAGATCGCGATCAACGAAGACATCAACACGCGCAAGGGCGTCGAGCGCCTCATTCGCGCGGGCTTCGAGCACGCGAAGCGGCACGGCAAGAAGACCGTGCACATGGCCGACAAGTCGAACGCCATGAAGCACGCGCACGAGCTCTGGTACCGGTGCTTCTTCGAGGTCGCGAAGGAGTACCCGGGCATCGAGGCCAAGCACGTCTACGTCGACGCGCTCTGCCTCTACCTCGTGCAAGATCCGCGGCCCTTCGAGGTCGTCGTCACCAACAACCTCTTCGGCGACATCGTCACCGATCTCGGCGCCGGCCTCCAAGGCGGGCTCGGCATGGCGGCTTCCGCCAACGTGCACTACGCCGATCCGAAGCGCGTCGCGATGTTCGAGCCGGTCCACGGCTCGGCGCCGCCGCTCGTGGGCAAGAACCTCGCGAACCCCATCGCGAGCTTCCTCACGGTGGGGATGATGCTCTCGCACCTCGGCTACGCCGAAGAAGAAGCGCGCATCGAGGCGGCGTGCGCGAAGGCCGTCGAGTCGGGCAACGTGACGCCCGACGCCGGAGGCGCCAAGGGCACCACCGAGGTCGCCGATTGGGTCCTCGCCGAGCTGGGTGCCCGATGAAGCGTTTTCGGAAAATCACCCCCAAGGCGGCCGGGCCCAGCCGTGTCGGACGCCGGACCATCTGACACTCGGCCCCTCCCGCGTCCCCTCCTTGTCACATAAAAGGGTGACGCCGCGAAGAGCGGGAACTTCTGTGGCGTAGATCTGTCTGGCGGCTAGGCTTTGGGGGAAACTTTTGTCCCCCGAGCCCGTCCAACAGGCTCGCCGCCTTCCGGAGGATGACGACGCAGATGGGGCTCAGGGGTTGGAACGTCGCGGTTCTCTTGGCCATCGGCGCCATCTGGCTCGCCGGCTCGACGCAGCGCGAAAAGCGCGTCGTCGGCGACGCCCACACCGACCGCGTCGCCCTCCTCGAGGCGCAGGCCGCCGCGAGCCCCTCCGATCCGGCTCGCGTGCGCGAGCTCGCGCAGGCGTACCTCGACGCTCGGGCCCCCGGCATGGCCCTCGCTGCGATCGAGCGCGCGCCCGAGGCCGTCCGCGCCGAGCCGGCGGTCGACCACCTTTACGCACGTGCCCTTCTCGATCAGGGCCGCGCGGCCGAGGCGCTCGCGGCCGAGCGCCGCGTCCTCGCCCGGTGCGCCGATCCTGCGCTCGACGCGCCGGTCTGCTCCACGTATCTCATCGCCTCGGCCACGCGCCGCGCGGAGATCCTCGAGCAGCTCGTGTCGCTCGGCGTCGAGGACGCCAACGCCCACCCGGAGGCCTCGAGCCTCGCCTACCAGAACGCGACCCGGCAGGTGAGCTTCTCCGCCGCGCGCTGATTCGCGCAAAGCGTGCATTATACATGTAATTTCGTTCGCGTCTCTCGACCTCGTTTTCGTGGCCTCGTGCAGCAGCGCCCCGTATGACTCTCGAGGAGGTCCGTTGAACCGTTCGCGCGCACGCCTGGTCCTCTCGAGCGCCGCCCTCGTCGCGGCGTCGACGGCCACCGGCTGCGCGACCCAAGGCCGAACGCGGGTGAGCGTGCGCCCGTCGGCGACCGAGATCGCCAGCGAAGAGCGCCTCCTCCAGCAGCCGTTCGCGCTCGCAGTCCCCGAAGACGCGATCGTGCGCGTCGTCGGCCCCAACATGACGTGCACGGGCACGGTGATCGAAGACGATCTGATCCTCACGGCGCACCACTGCCTCGTCGATCGCGGGCCGCGCGGCGAGTTCACCAAGCGCCTCCTCGATCCTTCGCAGGTGCGCGTCGAGCTCGGCGGCGGCCACTTCGCGTGGGGCGAGGTGTCGTCGCGCGCGATCGTGGCGCCTCCGTGCGGCGAAGCAGGCGGCGCGGGCGACGTCGCGGTCATCGTGCTTTCGCGCAAGCTCGTCGGCCTCTCGACGATGAAGCCGCGCCTCGAGGCGCCGCCGAAGGTCGGCGAAGAGGTGCACCCGGTCGGCTTCGGCCGCTGCGCGCTCTCGCCCGACGGCATCCGCCGCAAGGAGCGCGCAGGCGGCAACATCCGCGCGATCACCGGCGAGACGATGCACCTCGACGCGTCGGTCTGCCCGGGCGACTCCGGCGGGCCCGTCTTCGCGCAGGGCACGCGCGACATCGTCGGCGTCGTGAGCCTCTCGGCGATGGATCACGACGAGCGCACGCGCGGCCCTTCGGTGATGGCGCGCGTCGACGCGTACCGCCTCGTGTTCGCGCACGCGCGCCTCATCTCCGACGGCCTCGCCCCGAACGAGCTCCCGCCCCTCGACTGCGGCTCGCGCTGACCGAGCTACGGCTTACGAAGCGCGCGGAAGTGGCCGACGATCTTGCCCTTGCCCATCGAGTCTCGCTCGACGGGGAACGGCCCGCCGTTCTCGATGATGAGCGGGAAGCCGCGCGGGCCGATGCGGTCGCTGACGATGCCCGCGTGCTCGGGCATCGCGAGGCGGCTCCACTGCCACGCGATGAACAGGATGTCGCCCGGACGGAACGAGGCTTTGTCGCGGATGTCCGTGTTGAGCGAGAGCGCGTTGCGCTGGAAGAACGTGAACATCGTCGACACGCGCCGGTGATCGATGTTCGCGTCGATCGACGTGAGGCCGTACGCGCCCATGTCGCGCACGATGTCGTCGTGGACGAGCTCCTGGAGATCGACGCCGATCTCGCGCAGCGAGCGGACGACGACGTCGGTGCACGCGCCGCGATTCTCGGGGACGTCGCCCATCGGGTAGCTCGACGTCTGCGCCCACGTGGCGTCGTAGATCGTGACCTTGTCGAGCTCGAGCCGCGCGCGCGTGACGATGGCCTTCTCTTCGTCGCGCGTGAGCGACGAGCGCGGCGCGGCGGTGTTGAAGACCGAAGCGAACACGGTCGGCGGCTTCGTCGGGCCCGTCGGCTCGACGCTCATGGGTACCGGCGTCAGCTCACCGGGCGGCGGATCCGTCTCGGCCGCCGCCGCGTCGCGCGGACCTCGCCCGCGCGCGGTCGACACGACGAGCACGAGGACCATCAGCCCGAGCACCAATGCCCAGACGAGGTTCTTCAGGTTTTGGAGGGACGCGGGAGCGTCCTCCGGAGGATCAGACACGGTGGATCACCGAGCAACCAGAGTGCCAAGCTCCATCTTCTCGCCGACTTGCCCGCCGCGCCAGGAAACATCACGTTTCCGCAGGCGCGCTCTCGAGCGATCCGCTGTACGCGGAATCGCGTGATACCAGAATTGCCCATCCCCTGGATCGACGCTATACCAGGCGGCGACCCCAATCCCGTGGGTAGCCTCTTCGAAGCGAAGTGACGGACGCGAAGCGGAGCAAGGTCGTGTGGGGCGTGGCGGCGCTGGGCGCGCTCGCCGTCGCCGTCTTCCTGAGCGGAGGGCTCGGTGGCCGCGAGGCGACGCCGAAGCCCGCGGCCACGCCGACGGTGCCGACCATCACCACGACGGCGACCACCACCACGATCGCGACGGCGACCGCAGAGCCCCCGTCGTCGGCGGCGCCGCAGGCGACGACCGCGCCCGCCGAGATCGCGACCACGGAGCCGACGCCGATGGGCGCCGCGAGCGCGATCAAGGCGATCGCGACGGAGGCCCCGACCGAGCCGGGCTTCCACAAGAAGCTCCGCAATCGACCGACCGAAGATCGGTGATCAGCGGCGCATCGAAGCGACGGCGCTCGTGAGCTGGCGGAGCGCGCTCTCCTGCGCGCGCGCCGTCTCCTCGATGCGGCTCGCCGACGTGAGCAGGTGCCGCGTGCCGTCGGCCTGCGACTTGTGACCGGCGTTGAGGTCCGTGACCATGTGCGAGATGTTCTCGATCGCGCTCGTGATCTGACGCCCGCCCTTGGCCTGCTCCTGCGCGCTGCGCTCGACGTGCTGCGTGATGAGCCGCATCTTCTCCGCGCTCTTCATGATGAGCTCGGAGCCGCGCGCCTGCTGCGCCGTCGCCGCGGCGATCTGCTGGACGGTCTCGGCGATGCGCCCGATCGCGTCGGTGACCTGCTTCGAGCCCTTCGCCTGCTCCACCGTCGCGCGCGCGATCGCGCGCACCATGTTGGTCGACTTCTGGCTCGACTCGAGGATCTTCTTGAGCGCGCGCTCGGCCTCGTTCGAGACCTCGACGCCGCGATCGACGTTGTGCGCGCCGCGCTCGACCGCGGTGATCGCGTTCTTGCTCTCGCCCTGCACCGTCTTGATGAGATCGGTGATCTCGCGCGTGCTCGCGCCCGCGCGCTCGGCGAGATCCTTGATCTCGTCGGCGACGACCGCGAAGCCCTTGCCCTGCTCGCCCGCTTGCGCCGCGATGATCGCGGCGTTCAGCGCGAGGAGGTTCGTCTGCTCGGCGACGTCGTCGATGACGTTGACGATCTGGCCGATCGCGTCGATGCGCGAGCCGAGCGCGCTGATCGCGCTCACGGCGTCGCCCGAGCTCTCCTTGATGCGGTAGATCTCGCTGATCGTCTTGAGGATCGCCTCGGCGCCCTTCTCGGCGTCGAGCGCGACCTCTTCGGAGAGGCGCGCCGTCTCGTTCGCGTTCGACTGCACCTGGTCGATCGAGACGTCCATCTGGTTCATCGACGAGCTCGTCTCCTCGGCCGTGAGGGAGAGCGCGTCGACGTTCTTGGCGACCTCTTTGATCGAGTACGCCATCTCCTCGATCGAAGAGACGGTCTCGCGCACGCTGCCGGCGAGCTCGCCGAGGTTGTCGGCGACCTCCGAGCTCGTCGCGGTCATCTCGAGGATCGACGAGCTCGACTCCTCGGCGTTCTGCGTGAGCGCCTCGACGCTCGACGCGAAGTCGCGCATCGCGCCGCTGATCTCCTTGATGAGCCGCGACGTCTCGTCGGCGGCCGCGAGCTGCGCGGCGATGCCGTCTTGCAGCTTCTTCGACAGGCCCTCGAGATCTTCCTGCGTCTCGCGCTGGCTCCGCGTGCGCTTGTCTTCGTCGTCGGCGACGCGCGCGAGCTCGTCGAACACCCGCGCGACGTCGGCGGTGGCCCCGCTCGGGACGACCGGGCGATCGCCGCGGCGCGCGCGGCGCACGCCGTCGGCGATGGCAGAGACGTCTTGCATCCCGCCTCCCATCGTGGCGAGGAAGACGCCGGCGACGGCGAGCACGCCCGCGAGGAAGGCCGCCATGTCGGCGTCGGGGACCTTCTTGTACGCGACGAAGCCCGCAGCGACGGCAAGGAGGAGGGCGAGAACGCGGTTGCCGGATAAATTGAAGTTCATCGAGGAGCTGTGCGAACCGAGCGTACGCGGGGCCGCCCCCGTTGCCAACGGCGACGTCAGCCGACGAGGCGCGGCCGAGAGGCCGGGGCGAAGCGGATCCCTGCAGCTTGCAGGCGTTCGGTGGCGATCCCGAGCGCGACGTCGCTCTGGTCGATGCCCACGAAGACGCGGCCGAGACGCGCCGCGACCGCGAGCGTCGTGCCGCTGCCGGCGTAGGGATCGAGCACGACCTCGCCCTCGTCGCTCAGCGCGAGGATGAGCCGCTCGAGCAGGGCCTCGGGCTTCTGCGAGGGGTAGCCCGTGCGCTCGCGCGACACCGGCGCGATCACGCCGATCTCCCAGACGTCGCCCATGGGGACGCCCAACGTCTTCTCCTCGCCGACCGACGAGCGCGCGCGACGGCCGTCGCTCTCGAAGACCGCGCGCTGCTTGCCCGTGCCCCACGTGGCGAGCGTCGAGGCGGCGAGCGGCTCGTAGGGCGTGTTGAAGCGCGGCTTCGTCTTCGGATCCTTGCGCCAGCGCAGCAACACGTCGTGGACGCGCTGGAAGTTCGGCGTCTTGCTCGGCCAGCGGCGGTAGCGCCAGATGATCTCGCTCGCGAACGCGTCGTCGCCGAAGATCTCGTCGCCCATCACCTTGACGTAGTGGCTCGTCTTCGTGTCGACGTGAACGACGACCGAGCCATGGGGCGCGAGCAGATCGCGGATGGGCACGAGGCGCTGGCGGAGAGCGTCGAGGTATTCGTCGCGGCTGCTCCAGCGATCGTCGAAGGCGAAGCGCTTCGCCCGCGCCTTGAGCGGGCCGGCGCGATCGCGCGCGCGGGCGCCGGTGCGGACGATCGCCTCGTGCGTCCGGTTGGTCAGAAACGGCGGGTCGAGATACGCGAGGGTGACCTTTTCCCGCAAATCCGAGGCCATTTCGACCAAGGCCTGCCGGTTGTCGCCCTCGACGAGCCTCCCGCGTCCGCCCGCGGCCTCGAGCACTCTCATCGGACCAAATGGTATTTAGTCGCTCCGAGCGAACGCAAAATTCCTGCTTCGGATCTAGACTGCGCGCGTGAGTCAGCAGAGCCCCCTCGCCAGCACGCTCGACATGACGAAGAAGCCCGCGCGGGTCTTCTCGGGCATCCAGCCGACGGGTGAGCTCCACCTCGGCAACTACCTCGGCGCCGTCCGCACGTGGCGGGCGCAGGTCGAGGAGGGCAAAGACGAGACGATGTTCTGCATCGTCGACGCCCACGCGATCACCGTGCCGTACGAGGCTGCGGAGCTTCGGGCGAAGATCGACGCCTTCGCGATCGACCTCATCGCGTGCGGGATCGACCCGGAGAAGACGACGCTCTTCGTGCAGAGCGACGTGCGCGAGCACACCGAGCTCGCCTGGTACCTCGCCTCGGTGACGCCCTACGGCGACCTCGGCCGCATGACGCAGTTCAAAGACAAGGGCGAGGGCAAGGAGTTCGTCTCCGCCGCGCTCTTCACCTATCCGGTGCTGATGAGCGCCGACATCCTCCTCTACAAGGCGACGGTCGTCCCCGTCGGCGAGGATCAGGTGCAGCACCTCGAGCTCGCGCGCGAGACGGCGCGACGCTTCAACCACCGGTTCGGCGAGCTCTTCCCCGAGCCCAAGCCGCGCCTCTCGAACACGCCGCGCATCATGGGCCTCGACGGCGACTCGAAGATGTCGAAGTCGAAGGGCAACACCATCTCGCTCTTCGAGCCCAAGGAAGAGTTCTGGAACAAGCTCCGCACGGCGTTCACCGATCCGCAGCGGCTCCGCAAGAGCGATCCCGGGCGGCCGGAGATCTGCAACATCTACACGATGCACAAGGCGGTCAGCCCGAAGGAGACGCAGGACGAGGTGGTCGCCAACTGCACCGGCGCCAAGTGGGGGTGCGTCGAGTGCAAGAAGGTCCTCTTCGAGAACTTCGACAAAGAGCTCGTCCCGCTGCGCACGAAGCGCGAAGCGCTCTCGATGGACCACGTGCGCCAGGCGCTCGGCGACGGCGCGTCGAAGGCGCGGCGCATCGCCGTCGAGACGATGAAGGAGGTCCGCTCCGCGATGGGCCTCGGCAGCCTCTCGACGTGACGACGTGAAGCGGCTCGCGATCACGCTCGCGCTCGCGCTCGCGGCCTGCTCGCGCGCGGCGCCCGACGCGACGCCCGAAGGCGCCGTCCGCCTCTTCGTCGAGAAGATGGAGAGCGGCGCCGACGATCCCCGCGCGATGCGCGACGCGTATCAGCTCCTCGGGCCGCGCGCGCGCGCGAACCTCAAGGAGCGCGCCGATCGCGCGAGCAAGAGCCAGGGCCGGCGCCACGAGCCGCACGAGATGCTCGCCGAGGGCCGCTTCGGCTTGAAGTTCAGGCCGAAGCAGATGTCGACGCGCGTCGAGGGCGACGACGCCTTCGTCGAGGTCCGCGGCGACGGCCCCGACGAGCGCGCGACGGTGCACTGCACGCGCGAGGCTTCGCTCTGGCGCATCGAGCCCGAGCTCCCCGACGTCATCGCGCCCGCCCGCCGCGGCGACGGCGGCTGATCCGCGCGGCGATGGCGCGAAGATTCCTACTATGGTAGGAATTTGCGATGACCAAGCCGGCGGAGAAGCTGTCCGTGAGCGTGCCGAGCGACCTCGCGCGTTCGGTTCGACGTCGGGTCGGGCCGCGCGGTCTGTCGGGCTTCGTCGCGCGCGCCATGCAGCACGAGCTCGAGCGCGAGCAGCTCGGTGCGTATCTCGAGGAGCTGGATCGTGAGCTCGGCCCCGTGCCTGCCCGCGTCCTGAAGGAAGCACGACGAACGTGGCGAGGACGCTGATCCTCGACTCGGAAGCGTTGAACGCGCTCGCGCGCGCACGAGAGCGTCCTGTCCTCGCCCTCCGCGCTCGCGCCGTTCTCGCGGTGGCTCACGAAGAACGCGCGCTCGTCCGCGTTCCTGCGCCCGTCCTCGCCGAGGTGTGTCGCGGCGGGCCGCGTGACGCGCCGATCGATCACGTGCTCTCGGACCGAGGGATCGTCGTCGCGCCGCTCACCGCGAGCATCTCGCGGCGAGCTGGCTTCCTCCTCGCGCGAGCCAAGCTCTCGAGCGCACATGCGGTCGACGCGTTCGTCGTGGCGACCGCGATCGAGCTCGGACCGGCGATCGTGGCGACCCACGACCGCGACGACATGAAGAAGCTCGCGGCGGGCTTCCGGGACGTCCGCGTCGTATCGATCTGACGGAGCCCTCGCTCCGTCCGGGAGGAAGGCTACGCTTCACGCCGAGCGCCATGAGATCTCGGTCTCATGACGCCACCGTCAGCGGGTACGGGCGGTCACGGTCAGGGTCGGGCCGCTCGCCCAGCGTTCGTAAGCGCGCCGGACGTACGCCAGGCGCTCCTTGGCGGTCGGGTAGCGGCGGCGAAACCAGCGGACGAGCTCCATCGTCGAGGCGACCTCCTCGTCGGTCACGGGCATCAGCATGCGCGAGAGCTCGGCTGCCGACAGGCGCCGGTTGTAGAGCTCCTCGATCGCGGGGGGCACGCGCTGCTTCACCGTCATGACGGGCCACCTCTCTTCAGGGCCTCGAGAAGCGAGATGTCGGCCACGTCGCGGGTCCGCGCGCCGAAGCGCTTGGTGAGGATGAGGTCGTCCAGGCTCGGGAGCACGATCTCGACGCCGCTCGCGTACGCGACCGATTGCCGGCGCGGCCATACGTCCTCGAACGCGACGGCCACGCCGTCGACGGTCGGAATCGATCGGGCGATGAGCACGTCGACGTGCTCGCTGTTCTCGAGCGCGTACATCCCCGTTCGCCGCGCGCCCTCCGGCGTCTTGTTCGGGACGAAGTCGAGGGGCTCGAGCGCCGCGTTCAGAAGCTCGACGTCGTCGAACGCGATCCAGAAGTCGTAGTCCGCCGTGAGGACGGGGAGCGCCAGCACGGCCATGGCGCGGCGACCGATGAGGAGCGCGCGCGCGCCGGAGGACGCGATCGCTCGAAAGAACGCCTCCTCGTCGAAGTCACCTGTGTCCATCGGCTCGAGGTCGAGGATACCGCGTTCTCCCGGTACTCGCGTCGCGTCAGTCGAGGGTCTCGGTGCAGCCATGTCGCAGCCTCCACGTGGTCACCCCGCCATGCGCTCGTCGTGGCGACCGCGATCGAGCTCTCGGGCTGGCGATCGTGACGACCCGCTACGGAATTGAAATGCAGAAGCCGCTTCCGGGACGTCCGCGTCGTGTCGATCTGACGAGGCCCTCGCGGCTTCCAAGAGAAAGGCTACACTTCACGCGTGGGGTCGCTCTCTTCGCGCATCGCCAGCCTCGCGGCGGCGGCGGTGGTCGCCGGTGCCGTCGTCAACTGCAGCGACGAGCGATCGGTCGCGCCGCCCGACGACGGCGCGTCGACGAACGCGGCCCTTCAGGCTTGCTCACCGCTCGAAGGCAAGTCGACGCCGATCGCGCTCGAGAGCGTCCTCGCCGTCGGCCGGCACGCCGACGGGACGATCTATGTCGTCGACGGACCGATGACGACGGCGCGCGTCTTCGTCACCGAGCGAGGCGCGCTCCGGCGCAAGAACGTCGCGGGCTCGAGCAGCATGGGACCGTCGGATCTCTCGCTCAGGGTCGACGACGCAGCGGATCCGTTCACCTTGAGGCTCGACCTCTCCGGCGGCGCGACGAGGATGGGCATCTTTCGCGGCGCGCTCACGAACGCCAAGACCTTCGAGATCGGCGTCGACGGTGACGTGCTCGAGATCGTCGGACAGGGCGAGATCGCCGGGCTGCCGGTCGAGAACCTTCCCGCGCGAATGAACCTCCAGGCGCACGGCGTCACGGCCGACGGCCGCCACGTCCTCGCGACGCTCCCCGACGTCGACCCCACCGCCGACGACTACCGCCTCTTTTACGGCCCCGCGGATCGCGTGGTCGAGCGGCCGATCACGAGCGTGAGCCCGGGAGGCTCGCTCAACGTCGCCTTCTTGCTCGACGGCCGAGAAGCCAGCGCGCGCTTCGCGTTCACGAGCACCGACCCGCGCTGGAGCGTGACGACGGATCGCGGACAAGAGCTCCTCACGCCCGTGACCGAGCCCGTCGACGGCGGCGTCGACGCCGCGATCGGCGGCGCCGCGATCGGGCGGGCTTCGCTCGGCGCGGAGCCCCTCTCGTTCTTCTGCCTGCGCTGAACGAGCCGCGTCAGTCGAGCTCGAGGGTCTCGGTGCAGCCCATGTCGCACGTCGGCGAGCCCTTCGGATCGTTCGTGCAGCAGATGCGGCACGAGCACGCGCCGAGGCGCCAGACGCGATAGACCTGCGCGCCGCCGAGCGTCGACGGATCGAAGAACTGGACGTTGAACGCGAAGCGGTTGCCCCTCTCGAAGACCGGGAGCTGGAAGAACGCCGGAGGGAAGCGCGCCTCCACGTGGAACGTGAGGCCGGGCCCCTCGGGGATCGGCGTGACCTTCGCTTCGATGACGATCTGATTCAGGAGCATGCCGCCGCGATAGGCGCCCGCGCTGCCGCGATGATCGAAGACGAACTGGTAGTCGACGGGCCGGTAGCGCCCGTCGCCCGCCACCGGCGACGGCCCGAGGACGAGGTGCACGCTGTCGTTCCGGAAGAACTGATCGGCGGGCGTGTGCTCGAGACCAGGCGCGGTCGTCGTCACGCGCGCGTGGAAGTAGAGCGCGGTCGGGCTCCACACGAAGCCGAACTGGACCGCCTGCGGGCCTCCGGGCGCGATGCCCTTCGTGAAGTCGCCCTCGCCGACGTCAACGCGATCGACGCACTCCCAGTCGGAGAAGACGCCGTCGATCGTGGGCTCGACCTCGGCGCGGAACGCCTTCAGCGTGCTCCCCGCGAGCGGCGACACTCGAGCTTGGCAAGGCGCGGCGTCGGCCGCGTCGACGCTCGCGTCGGCGCGCGGCGGCGTCGGGTTGTCGGTCCCCCCGTCGTCGCCCGGGCTCACCGGATCGTCCAGGCCGGCGAGGAGCGTGCAACCGGCGCACGCAGCGACCGCGAGTGCACGAGCGAGCGAGCGAAGCCCCACGATGACATCCTAACGCGGTTTGGGCGCCGGGCGGTTTAGACTCGGCTCCTCCCGATGGGAAAACGAGGACTCTCCGACAACATGCGCGTCGCGTCGATCGGCGCGGCGGGCACGGTGATGGCTTTCTTCGTGTTCGGCGGGCTCTCGTCGGGCCTCTTTCGCGGCGCGATGCGGGGACCGGGCGAGCCCGTCGACGCCGTGCCGAAGGGGAGCTTCATCGCCGTCACCGTCGACATGGCCGAGCTCCGGCAGTCGCCGCTCCACGAGCTCATCGCGCCGCGATCCGGCGCGCAACCTGCGAGCGGCAGCGGCCCGCTTCAATCCGCGCTCGGCATCGGTCCGCTCGCCGCGGCGTGCGGCTTCGACCCGCTCGCGCGCGTGCAGCGCCTCGCGATCGCCGTGCCCGAAGAGGGCGAACGCGGAGAGTTCGGCCTCGTCGCGCGCGTCGAGGTCACGCGCGCCGAGCTCGAGAAGTGCACGAGCGCGCTCGCCGAGAAGCGCGGCGCCAAGTCGGAGGCGCGCGAGGTCGGGAGCTTCGCCGTCGTCGACTCCGGCGGATCGCAAGCGAAGCTCGGGTACGGCAGCGGCGGCCTCCTCGTGGTGGGCAAGGGCGCGTGGTTCGACGCGATGCTCGGCGCCGCCGACAAGACCAAGCCCGGCCTCCGCGACGCGCCCGAGCACGTCGCGATGCGCGCGTCGCTCACGAGCAAGGAAGGCTTTCGTTCGCCCACGCTCGTCGCGAGCATCATCTTGCCGCGCGCCCTCCGCGAGCGGCTCAAGGGCGAGATGGGCGCGGAGCTCGGCGGCCACGACGCGGAAAACGCGATGTGGGCCGGGGTGCTCGACGTCTCGTCGCTCGGCGTCGCGATCCGCGCGGGCGGTCCGGGCCAGAACGTCGACGCCGCCGTCGAGATCGTCTGCGAGAGCGCCGAGGCCTGCGACGCCGTCGACAAGCTCGTCCAGAGAAAGCGCCTCGAGTGGTCGAAGGAGCTTTCGCTGCGGCTCGTCGGCCTCGGCCCGCTCATCGACTCGCTCGAAACGAAGCGCCACGAAACGCGCCTCCGCGCCACGGCGTCGGTCGACGCAGCAGGCTTCACCTCGACGATCGAACGCATCCTCAAGCTGCGATCGCGCCCGAAAGACGCGCCTCCTCCGTCGCCGCCCCCTGCCTCGCGCGATCGCAGTCCCCACGAGACCATCCCCGCCAAGCCCTGAAACGCCGTCGTTCCGTGCCGCTGGATCTCGGGCGCGGTCCTGCTCTACGCTCACATCCCTTCGCAACCGCGCAGCCGGCGCCGCCATCCCAAGAGGAGCGGCACACCGCCGACTCGTCACCCGATCTCCAGAGGAGGCCGCCATGGCCGGCAAGAACGTCATCGAGCTCACGGACGCCAACTTCGACGCCGAGGTCCTCAAGTCGCAGGTCCCGGTCCTCGTCGACTTCACCGCGACGTGGTGCGGGCCCTGCAAGGTGCTCGCCCCGATCGTCGAGGGCCTCGCCGACGAGTTCGCCGGCAAGTACAAGGTCGGCAAGCTCGACATCGACGACGCTCCGGGCGTCACGCAGAAGTACGGCGTCCGCGGCGTCCCGACCGTCATGGTCTTCAAGGGCGGCGAGAAGAAGGCGCAGCACGTCGGCGTGACCAACAAGGACACGCTGATCAAGATGCTCGAGACCTGAAAAAAACGGCGAAACGCGCTTCGAGGAGAGGCGCCGCGCAGCGCGCGGTGCCTCTCTGCATTTGGGGGATTTCCCTGTAGCCTGACCCCCGGAAGCCCGTCATGACGCACGCTCAGGATCCCCGGCTCGTGCCGCTCCGCGACTCGCTCGCGGGACGTGTGCTCCGAGGCTCGGGCAACGTCAGCTACTACCTCCGCGAGTGCATCGGCGAGGGTGGCCAGGGCTGGGTGTTCCGCGCGAACTGGGACGATCCTTCCGGACACGTCGTGATCGTCAAGGTGCTGCGCCCCGACGTCGTCGCGACCGAAGCCATGCAGCGCTTTCGCCGCGAGGCGGAGGTCCTCCGCATGCTCTCGACGCAGGGGCGCCCGAACCCCTACATCGTACGCTTCTACGATCACGCCGTGGCGCAGGTGCCGTCGCCTTACGGACCGGAGCCGCTCACGCTGGCCTTCACGGTCCTCGAGTACGTCGACGGCATGACGCTCGAGAAGGTGCTCGTCGATCAGAAGGGCCGGGGCATGCCCCCGGAGCGGGCGCGCCGCATCTTGCGGATGATCGCGCAGGCGCTCGACGTGGTGCACGCGCAGAAGGTCGTGCACCGCGATCTCAAGCCCTCGAACATCCTCCTCGCGACGGAAGCCGGCACCGAGGTCGCAAAGGTGACCGACTTCGGCCTCGTGAAGCTCGTCGACGTGAACCTCCAGCGAACGACGGCGCTCGCCGGCGCGTCGCTCGGCTACGCGCCGCCGGAGCAATACGAGCAAGGCAACCAGCGCGTCTCGCCGCGCACCGACGTCTTCTCGCTCGCGGCGGTGACGTACGAGATGCTCTCGGGCAAGCCCGCCTTCCCCTTCAACGAGGGCGAGAACCCGCTCCTCATCGTCACGCGGATCCTCAACGGACCGCGACCGACGTTGATGAAGGTCCGGAGCGCGCTCGCGCCCGAGCTCGCGACCGCGACGCCGCTGCTCGAGGCGCTCGATCGCGAGCTCACGCGCGCGCTCGCCGCCGATCCGACCGCGCGCCACGACTCGGTGATGGACTACTGGAAGGCGATCGAGCCCCCGCTCCGCGCGGCCGCGGAGGAGCGCACGGGCGGGCCGGCGCCGCGGAGCCAGGTGTCGCCGTACGAAGCGACCGCCCGCGTCTCGAGCGAAGGCAACCTGCCCGCGGCGACGCCCGGCGGATCGGGGGTGCAGGTGCGCATGGGCGGGCAAGGGGCCGCGCCGGCCGCGCCTTCGACCGCGCCCCTCGCCGAACGCGTCTCGGAGGCGCAAGCCTCGAACCCCGCGGCCTGGGCGTGGACCGTCCTCACGATGCCGCTCGGCCCCGGCTCGATGCGCGCCATCACGTTCCGTCAGGGCGGCGACGCGGCCGTCGCGATCTCGACCTCTGGCCTGATGCGATGGGAGCGCGGGGCGTGGGCTCCGATCTCCCTCCCCGGCCACGTCCCGCGCGCGTCGATCCGCGGCGTGCGATGGCTGCCCGACGGCGGCGTCCTCCTCTTCGGCGAGGGCGGGCTCGTCGCGCGCGTGGCGCCGAACGGCGCCGCGTCGCTCTGGCGCGTCCCCGACAGCGAGATCACCTTCCTCGGCGCGCTCGCCGAGCCGAACGGCACGACGACGCTCGTCGGCGAGCGGCCGTATCGCGGCGCGGCGGCGAGATCCGTCCAAGGAACGACCGCCGGCGTCGTCGCGCAGTTCTCCGGCGAGCGCGTGACCGTGGTGAGCGACGCGATCAACTGCACGCGCCTTCGATCGGTGTGCCGCCTCGCGGGCGGGGCGCTCGTCGCGTGCGGCGACTGGGGCGCGATCGTTCGCGTCGAGATGGGCGTCGTCGAGCACGTGGGCTCGATCTGCGGCGGTCACCTCATGAACATCGGCGCGCTGCCCGACGGCGGCGCGGTCACCGTGGGCGTCGGCGGTCATGCCCTGTCGCTCACGCCGAAGCTCGAGTCGCAGCTCGAGGCGGTGCAGACGACGCGCGACCTGCTGGCTCTCGCGACCACCGAAGACGGTCAGGCGTGGGCCGGCTCGGCGCAGGCGCGCCTCTTGCGCCGCTCGAACGCGAGCTGGGTGCGCATGAGCGGCGACATCGGCGTGACCTCGAGCATGATCGCGGTCTGGGCGGCGCCGGGGCGCTCCTCCGCCGTTCGCGCCGCGTCCGACGACGGGGCGGTGGTCGAAGGCCGGATCGCGTAGTACACCGTCGTCTTCGCGCCGATGTCTTCCGCTTCTCCTCCGCGCTCCTCTTCGCCTTCGTACTCGAGCATCCCGCCGCCGAACGTGCGCGCGATCGGCAAGCGCCCGCGCATGTCGCGCTTCATGCGCTTCCTCGTGACGATCACGACGATCATCCACGTGCCCTTCGTCGTGGCCGCCGCCGAGGCGATGCGACGGTTCGGCGTCTCGCCGGTGGTCGCCTGGTCGATCGCCGGCGCGCTCGCGCCGATCGGGATCTGGATGTTCGTCGGGCGCGCGAAGCGCGGAATGAACGACGCGCACCGTCCGTGGTGGAGCACCTTCCTCGTCGACGTTCCTTACTACGTGCACTGGTGCGCGTGCCTCTACTCGCTCATCCCGTCGATCGTGTACTGCCTCGTCGAGCCGCTCGTCGATCTCGCGCGAGGTGAGCCCGTCGGGCCGTCGCCCGGCTTCTTCATGTGGACGTACGCGACGGGGCTCGTCGTGTGCGGCTACGGCGTCACGCTCCGTCGATGGTGGTTCGTCACGCGCAACGTCGAGGTTCCCATCCGCGGCCTCGACCCCAAGCTCGACGGGTACACGATCGCTCAGCTCTCGGATCTGCACATCGGCGCGCTCACGCCGCTCTGGTGGGGCATGCGCTGGGTGAAGGCGTCGAACGCGCTCTCGCCCGATCTCGTCGCGATCACCGGCGACATGGTGACGAGCGGCGTCGAGTTCCACGGCGACATCGCCGAGCTCGTCGGCGGGCTCCGCGGCAAAGACGGCGTCTTCGTCATCATGGGCAACCACGACTACTTCGGCGAGGGCGAGCCGCTCGTCACGCTGCTGCGCGAGCGCGGCGCGCACGTGCTCCGCAACCAAGGCACCGTGATCGAGCGCGAGGGCGCGAAGCTCTACCTCGCGGGCACCGACGACACGTGGACGAAGCGCGCGAACCTCGACGCCGCGCTCGAAGAGCGCCCCGACGGCATGCCCACGGTGCTCCTCCAGCACGATCCCGATCGATTCCCCCAGGCGGCCAAGCGCGACGTCGCGCTCGTGCTGAGCGGCCACACGCACGGCGGGCAGATCGCCGTCCCCTTCTTCGGGCGCTACGTCAACGCGTCGAAGCTCGCGCACCGCTACCACATCGGCGTCTACAAGGAAGGCGACGCGACGCTCTACGTTCACCCGGGCCTCGGCACGACGGGCCCGCCGATGCGCCTCGGCGTCGCGCCGGCCATCGCCCTCATCACGCTGAGAGCCGCGTGAAGATCCGCGTCGTCTTCGCGCTCGTGCTCTCGCTCGCGGGCTGCGCGGCCGACGAGCTGCGCGTGCCGGTGCCGGAGGCGGAGCGCGCCCGCGAGCTCGCGTTCCGCCAAGCGCCCGTGGTCCGGACCGTGACGTCGGAGGAATTTCTCGCGGAAGAAGAAGCCGCCGGTCGCGGCGTCTCGAACGAGTACGTCGGCTTCATGCACGACACCTACGGCCGCCTCGGCTTCTTTCCGCCGGAGCACGACATGCGCGGGGTGCGCGGCAGTCAAGCGGCGCTCGTCGCGGCCTACTACAGCTCGACCACGAAGCAGATCACCTTGATCGGATCGCCCAAGGAGCCCGTCGTCGTGCACGAGCTCGTCCATGCGCTCCAAGACGAACACTTCGATCTTCGCGGGCTCTACGATCAGGAGCTCTCGTCCGACGAAAGGATGGCGATCCGCGGCCTCGTCGAGGGAGACGCGACGATGGCGGAGTACCGCCACGAGGTGTGGGCCGAGGGCGGCGAGCCGACGACGACGCTCGCACGCCAGATCACGGCGAACGATGCGCGGCGGTTCAGCGAACGCGTGCTCGATTCGGTCGCGGGCCCGGCCTTCTTCAAGGCGTATCCTGCGTTCGCCTATACCTTCGGCGCCGCCTTCGTCGCCAACCGCCTCCGCATCGCGAGCGGGCGGTGGTCGACCTCCGAAGTCGACGACACCTTCCGCGCCCGACCTCCTTCGACGACCAAGGAAGTCTTGATGGGCGGCGCTACGGCGTTCGAGCCCGCTCCCGTCGGCTTGGCCAAGCTGCCCCCGGAGCTCGCCGCCTCCCACGAGGTCGAGACCGTCGACCGATTGGGTGCATGGTACACATACTTGCTCTTCCACCCGCTCCTGCCCTTCGGCGGGTTCGAGCGCGTGGCGCCCAACTGGGAAGGCGACCAGCTCGTCGTCTTGCGCGAACGCGACCTCTCGATTCCGCCGAAGCAGGGGCGAGAGCGCGGCGTGCTCTGGAGCTCGCAGTGGATCATGGCCTCTGCGGCGAGCGAGGCCGGCGCAACACTGCAACGTGTGCACGGTGCCGTTCACGTTCCCGAGTCCGACGCCGACGTCTATCTGACGATCCGCGGAGAGAACATCCTCATCGCCGTCGCGGATCGGACGGTCGTCTTCGTCGCCGGCTTTTCGCCCGAGGTGATGAGGATCCTCGCGCGCGGTGTCCTCGAGACGAAGGAAGAGAAGCGCCTGCGCATCTTCAACGCGTACGCCGCCGATCCGCGCGTACCGTGCCTTCGCTGAGCGCCTCGAGCGCCGTCAGTCTTCGGCTTCGACGTCGTCGTCGTCGCCGATCGTGTCTTCGAGCGGGACCCACTCCATCCTCGCGAGCGCCTTGCCGTCGCCGTAGACGGTGAGGGGCGCGACGCCGCGGAGGATCTCCTTGGCCTGCACGGGGATCCCGTCGACCTTCATGCCCGCGTTGGCCTTGAGCCCGACGAGCCCGAGCGCGAAGTCGAGCAGCGAGCGCGTCACGGGCGGGTGCTCTTCGATCGGGCAATCGGCGGGGAGGTGCGCGGCGTCGCGCGCCGCGTCGAGCGCGTGGCGCAGGCCGCCCATCTGATCGACGAGCTTGTGCTCGAGCGCCTGCTGCCCGGCCCAGACGCGGCCCTGGCCGACGGCGTCGACCTCTTCCTTCGACATGTGGCGCCCCTGGGAGACGCGATCGAGGAACACGTCGTAGAACTGCTGCACCTTGCGGCGGAGCTCCTGGCGCTCGTCGTCGGTGAACGGGCGGAAGAGCGACTCGGCGTCGGCGCGCCCCGTCGTCTTGCGGACCTCGACGTTGACGCCGAGCATCCCGAGCAAGCCGCTGACGTCGGCCTTGCCGTAGAAGATGCCGATCGATCCGGTGATCGTGAGGGGCAGCGCGAAGATCCGCTTCGCGGGCGCGGCGACGTAGTAGCCGCCGCTCGCCGCGATGGATCCCATCGAGACGATGACCGGCTTCTTCTCGCCGAGCTTCTTCAGCTCGCGCCACATCACGTCGGACGCCATCGACGAGCCGCCGGGGCTCTCGATGCGCACGACGACCGCCCTGATGTCGTCGTTCTCGCGCAGCTTCTTGATCGACTCGGCGATCGTGTACGAGCCCACGAGCTTCATCCCGACGAGCGGGATCGCCTGCGAGCGCCCGTCGACGATGTCGCCGTCGATGTAGAGGAGGCCGATCTTCGAGCGCGGCCCGAAGTACTTCGGCGCGCGCGTCTCGTCGTTGTACTTCGTGTAGCCGACCTTGCGCCCGACGACGTCGCGCGTGACGCGCTCGAGCTCGTCGTCGAAGGCGAAGCCGTCGACGAGCTTGGCGTCGCGCGCCTCGCTGGCGATGAACGGGCCCTTCGCGGAGACCTCGCGGAAGCGATCCTCGGGGATGTTGCGGTAGAGCGCCATGTTGCGCGCGAACACCGCCTCGTGCTGGCGCAGGAGATCTTCCTGATCGGCGCGCGCGACGTCGCTCGCGTGCTCGTTCATGAACTGCTCCGGCGCGGCTTTGTGCGCGCCGATGCGGACGAACTCCGCCTTCACGCCGATCTTGCTCAGGAGGCCGGCGAGGTAGACGTGCGTCGTCTTCAGGCCGGCGAAGCGCACGCCGCCGGCGGGGTTGACGACGATGCGGTCGGCGCTCGCGCAGGCGTAGAGCGCCTTCGCCCCCGCGTCTTCGAAGCTGCACACGACCTTCTTGCCGTGCGCCTTGAGCACGCGGAACGCGTCGGCGAGCTCTTCGGCGTGGGCGTAGCTGCTCGCGGGCTCGGCGCGCACGACCATCGTGACGCCGACGATCTCGGGGTCTTCGGCGATCTTCCAGAGGCGCCGGAGGAGCTTGACGTGGTTGCGCGTGCCCGGCGTGCTCTCGACGCGGATGTGCACCGCGGTCTCGCTGCGGGGAACGCCGGGCTGGATGAAGCCCGCGATCGACGCGGTCGCGTACTGACCGACCGCGGTGTCGCGGCCGAGCGCGCTGCCGAAGAGCGCGCCGCCGCCCGCGGAGAACGCGCTGAAGTAGATCTCGGCGCCGGCGGTCGCGAGGACGCCGCGCGTCGAGTCGTTGGCGAGGTTCTGGAGCTCGACGTCGCCACGGATGCGGCCCACGCCGGGCACGTCGAACGCGAGCACGGCGCGCGGGCGACCCTGATCGACGATGTCGAAGTAACGCGCCTCGAGATCGAGCTCCACCGCGCGCGTTCCGAGCGGGCGAAACGCCATGCCCGCCGTGAACGTCCGCCCGAGGACCGGATACCCGTGCGGCGGGAGCGGCTGCGTGCTCGGACCGTTGAAGTTGTCGGCGACCAGCGCGAAGCCGAAGTGCGAGTTGGGCCGATAGGAGAGGCCCGCGGTGATGCCGAAGAGCCCGTCGGTGTAGAGGTTCGACGAGTACGACCACTGGAGCGAAGCGCCGAACGAGATGCGATCGGAGATGCGATAGGCGAGGCCCCAGGTGAGCCAGGCGTAGTCCGTCCCGTTGTATGGGAAGCCAGCGCCTTGCGGGCCGCCGGGCGGCATCACGTAGTCGAGGCGGAGGCCGGTCGCGAGGCCCCAGATGACCGGCGTCGCGAAGCCGATCGCGTGGCCGCACGCGACGCGGCGCGTGTCGGGGCAGCGCACGCCGGTCCATCGCAGCTCGGGGCCGGGCATGCGCGCGATGTTCGCGGGGTTGAGGACGAGCGCCTCGGACGAGTCTTCGGCGACCGCGCTCCGCCCGGGCGAGAGGAGGCGCTCGCCCCGCGTGGGAAAGGGCTCGTCGGCGCGAGCGGGCGGCGATGCGAGCCCGGTCGCCGAAGCGATCGCGATCAACGCTGCGATGGATCCGAGCCTTCGCGTCCTCGTCGGTTCAATCACGGGGACGAGCCTACACCATTGGCGTCGAGGGGGTGCAGGTCAGACGAGCGTCGCGAGGTCGCGGAGCGTGTCGGCCTCGGCGTCGAACGTCTTTCGCACCTCGCCCACGATCAGCTTCTCGGCGACCTGGCGGACGAGGGGAACGCGCAGCTCGACGCTGCCGGTGACGGTTCGGCGCGTGCGCCCGCTCCCGAGCTCGGCGAGCGCGTACGTTCCCTTCGCGCTGAAGAACTTGCGCCACTCCGGCTTCACGTGCGGAGCGATCGTCCACTCCGAGGCGTGCCGCTTGATGTCGTAGGTCGACTTCTCGTCCCACGCGCACATCTCCGGGGTGACGTAGCTCCTCGCGAACGCGGGGATCTTCACGTTGGCGCGGTAGCTCCATAGCCGCTCCAGACGCCCGTCCTTCAACACGTGCTCCTTCTGCTGCACGCTCTCGATGCTCGGCAGGCGCGTCGAGAGCTCGTGGGCGAGGTTCGGCGAGATGACCGCGAGCTCCAGCGCGTCGAGCGGGATGTCGAACTCGTGGACGATCTCGAAGTGCACGGGCCGGCGAGGCTACACCATGCCACGCGCACGTGCGACCACCTCGATGGTCGGCCGCCGCTTCGCCAGCTCGTCGAAATCTTTGACCGGCAGAAAGCGCGACGCCGCGCCGTCGCGCGGCACCTCGACGTAGCGTGACGGCATCTGCGCGGTGATCTCTTGGAGCAGGCGTTCGAACTGGATCGCGGGTCGACCGTCGACCTTCTTCTCGACCTCGAAGTACGTCCACGTGAGCGGCGCGCGCAAGAGCGGCTCGGCGCGAACGAGGAACGTGTTCGTGTTGAAGACGTCGACCGTCGCCGGATCGAAATCGGGAGGGAGCCTGAACTCCTCGAGGACCTGGAGCTTGCCTTCGGCGTGCACGGGGATGCCGCCCTTGTCGCCCTCCTTGCGGCAGACCTCGGTCTGCACGTCGATGCCGTTCTCGACCGACGCGAGGAAGTGACCGAGCAGCGCCGGATCGATCGACGCGCCGAGGTTGTCGACGTTGGTGATCCACACGTACTTTCCGCCGCCGTTCACGAAAGCGTCGAGGAGCTTGCTCCGCCGGAGCGCGTCGACGAGATCGCCGTGGCCGGTCGCGTGCTCGCTCGGCTTGCCGTCGTCGCCGATGAAGAGCCCGCCGTCGGGATCGAGCCGGAGCGAGAGGTTTTGTTGAAACGCTGCGACGTGGCGCGGCGCGCCGGCCGCGGCGAGCGCGGAGACGATCGGCGCGTGCGTGGCGTCGCTCGTCATGAGCCAGAGCGGAACGGGGCGGCCGGCGCGCCGGCTCGCGGTCGCGTTCTCGGCGAGGCGCATCGAGAGGAAGGTGTGCCCCGGCATCACCTCCGCGAGCGCCTTCACGATCCCGCCCATGCGCGTCGCCATGCCTCCGGCCATCGTGCAGAAGGCGAGCTCGCCGTTCTGCATCGCGCGCTCGCCTCGGGCCTTCAGCGCCTCGCGCTCGGGCGATCCTTCGGGCGGGAGCGCCTCGATCTCCCCCGGCCGCGGCGCTTCGACCTTGCCTTTCACGATGTTGCGCGTTCGGCGGCGGGCCTCCGCGTCGCCCTCGTTCAGCGTCGCGGCGAGGTCGAGAAATCGCGCTTCGTCGAACCCGGCTTGGGCGAGGCGTCGCGCGAGCTCGGGATCGAGCGACGCGAGCGCGCGGGCGAGGTCGGTGGAGGTAGCCATGCGGGCGGCAAAATAACACGTCGAGAGCGGCGGTTATGGCGCTGTTCTTTCTGTTGGGAAGCAGGTGTAGATTGGAGGCGTAGACTGGACGGCGCCCGGCTTGATTACGCCGCGCGCGGTGCAACACTCAGCAGCATCGGGGGTAGGCCGTGGGTTCGAGGATGCGAACGGCGATGATGGTCGGCCTCTGGATCGCGCTTTGTGCGACCGCGGTTGGCTGCGTCCTCAACGAGCCCGAGCTGCCGACCCGCGGCGTCGTCGTGAGCGGGCCCCCGCCCGCGCCGGTGCGCGAAGAGAAACCCGCCGCGCCCGGACCTCAAGCGGTCTGGATCTCGGGGTACTGGCACTGGACGGGAATGCAGTACACCTGGGTCCCGGGTCACTGGGACGCGCCGCCGCCGGGCGCGACCTGGGCCGCGCCGGTCTACTCCGTCCGCGAGGGCAAGTACTTCTACGAGAGCGGCGGCTGGCGAAACGCGATCCGCTGAGGAAACTTCGCCGGGTCCCGGGCGTCTGTAGTCCGCGCCGTCTTCGGCTTCCTTTTGAAGACAGGCCCTAGCCCGTACAATCGGTTGTCGATGCGTCGCTGGCTGCTCGCGATCCCCGCCATGTTGAGCGTCGCGGCTGCGCCTCCCGCGGGGGCGCAGCGCCGCGCCGCCGTGCTGCACGAGCGGATCGCCCCCGACGCGCGCGAAGACATCGCGCTCTCCGTGTCGCTCGACGGCGATCTGCCCGCCGCGATCGACACGCCGCGCGGGCCCGTGTCGGCGCCCGATCCGGCGCGGCCCATCGGGAGCGGCGAGAGCCCGTACAACAACAAGCCGCGGAGCGACGTCCCCGACGGCTCGTTCCACCCCGACCGCGACACGCGGCGCCCGGACGTCCTTCCCTACGACGATCCGTTCGTCCCCTCGACCGCGCCGTTCAAGCGCCTGAGCGCGTTCGACACAGTCGATGCATCTTACACACTTCTGGTGCGCGACGCGCACGCGCTCCCGATGGCGGTCTCGCCCTACCCTGCGCCCGACGGGAGCGACGAGCAGTTCTACGCCGACATGGTCGTCGACCTCGTCTCCGGACAGAAGGTGCGCATCCCGAGCGTCGGCCCAGGCGCGCGCGTCCTTCGCGCGCGCGCCGGCGTGGGCACGCAGGACGTGAAGTTCAGCCTCTCGCGCGACGGCGCCGAGAACTGGTTCATCGAGAGCGAGACCTCCACGCGCGCGCGCGTCGTGATGGAGCTCTCGATCCCCCGCGCGGCCTTCGGCGGAGACTTCGGGACGCCCTCGTGGGCCGAGCTGTTGCCGGTCGCGCCGCTGCCCCCTTCGGTGCAGCGATCGGCCGCCGAGGTCTCCGCGAGGATCGGCGTCTCGCGCCGGCTGAGCCCGCGCGAGAACGTCACGAAGCTCGTCACGTATTTCCGCGGGTTCACCGAGTCGGAGGATCCGCCCGCGTCGTCGCGCGACATCTACCTCGATCTCGCGCTCTCGCGAAAGGGCGTGTGCCGCCACCGCGCATTCGCGTTCATGGTCACCTCGCTCTCGCTCGGGATCCCGACGCGCGTCGTGGTGAACGAAGCCCACGCGTGGGTCGAGGTGAACGACGGCCGGCTCTGGAGGCGGATCGATCTCGGCGGCGCCGGGCGAACGCTCCACGATCCGCTCTCGACCAACGTTCCCTACGACCCGCCGCCCGATCCGTTCGCCTGGCCGCAAGGATCGACCCGCGGCGACGATCTCGCCGATCGCGCGCGACGACCGCCGCCTCCGAGCAGCGGCGCCGACGCAGGCGCGCCGGGGAGTCAGGCGCCGGGCGATCCGACGCCGGGCGACCCGGGCGATCCCGGTGGTTCGAGCGGTTCGAGCGGTTTCGGGTCGAGCGGCTCGAGCGGTTTCGGGTCGAGCGGCTCGAGCGGCTCGAGCGGTTTCGGGTCGAGCGGCTCGACGGGACGGCCACACAAGGCGACGCCCGACGAGCGGCCGCCCTCGACGATCACGGTCAACCTCACCGGTAGCGAAGCGCACCGCGGCGCGCCGTTCAAGATCCGCGGTCAGGTCGTCGCCGAGGGCGAGCCCTGCGGCCACGTCACGGTCGAGATCGTGCTGAAGAGCCGGCAGCGTAACGACGCCACGATCGGAACCCTCGCGACCGACGAGCGCGGCAATTACGACGGCGCGCTCGTGCTTCCGTCATCGGTTCCGCTCGGCGACTACGATCTCCAAGCGCGAACGCTGGGCGACGGCCGCTGCGGCATCGGCTATTCGAAGTAAGAGTAGGTAGAGTAAGTAGAGGAGAGATGAGCGGCGCCTTCGTTCCTTTCCTCTACGAGCTTCGCGCGCGCAAGGTGAAGGTCGGCGCGCAAGAAGCGGTCGCGCTCGCCAAGGCGCTCGCGCTCGGCCTGCACGACAGCTCGCTCGACGGCTTCTATCACCTCGCGCGCGCGATCTGCGTCCACCGCGAGAGCGACCTCGACAAGTTCGACGAGGCCTTCCTCTCCTACTTCAAGGGCGTGAGCGCCGAGAGCCTCGAGCTCGTCGACGAGCTCGAGGCGTGGCTCGCGGATCCGATGAACCGCAAGGAGCTCAGCCCGGAAGAGCTCGCCGCCCTCGAGAGCCTCGACATGGAGGCGCTCAAGAAGATGTTCGAGGAGCGGATGAAGGAGCAGCAGGAGCGCCACCGCGGAGGCAACCGCTGGATCGGCACGGAGGGCACGAGCCCCTTCGGTCAGTTCGGCGCGAACCCATCGGGCCTCCGCGTCGGCTCCGCGGGCGGCGGCCGCAGCGCGATGGGGATCGCCGACGCACGCAAGTACCGGCCCTATCGCTCGGATCTCTTGCTCGACGTTCGTCAGATCGAGGTCGCGCTGCGCAAGCTCCGCGCCTTCCAGCGCGAAGGTCAGCCCGACGAGCTCGACATCGACGGAACGATCGACGCCACGGCGAAGAACGCGGGCGAGCTCGAGATCGTCACGCGCGCGCCGCGCAAGTCGAACGTCCGCGTCATGCTCCTCATGGACGTGGGAGGCTCGATGGATCCCCACGCGCAGCTCGTCTCGCGCCTCTTCTCCGCGGCGAAGCGCGCGTCGAACCTCCGCGCCCTCAAGACGTACTACTTCCACAACTGCGTCTACGGCCGGCTCTACGAGACGGAGAGCTTCAGCGAGCCGCGGCAGGTCGACGATCTGCTCCACGAGATCGGCCCCGAGTGGAAGCTCGTGGTGGTGGGCGACGCGGCGATGCACCCCGCCGAGCTCCTCGGCGCGGGCGACTACGAGTACTACGCGACCGGGCATCACGGCCCGGCGCAGACGGGCATGAAGTGGCTCCAGAAGCTCGCCGATCACTTCCGCCGAGCGGCGTGGCTCAACCCCGATCCGCCGTCGTACTGGCGAGGCGGCACCGCCGAGCAGATCGGGCGCGTGTTCTCGATGTTCCACCTCACGCTCGACGGCCTCGGAGAGGCGATCACGCACCTCTCCAAGGGCGACGTGCGCAAGAAGTAGCTACTTCAAGACCTCGCCGAGCGTCGTGACGTGCTCCTTGCCCGAGGGCACGGTGATCGACGCGCCCTTGAAGTCGTTGCCGATCGGCTCGTACGGGCCGCCGAGGCACTGCGCGAGGAAGACCTCGGCGACGGCGTTGAACGACTTGCGGTTCTCGGGGCGGGCGAAGCCGTGACCCTCGTCGGGGTAGAGCACGTACGTGACCGGGATGCTCTTGGCCTGCATCGCCTTCACGATCTGATCGCTCTCCGCCTGCTTCACGCGTGGATCGTTCGCCCCCTGGCCGATGAGCAGAGGTCGCTTGATGCTCTGCACGCGCGTGAGCGGCGAGCGCGACTCGAGGAACTTCTTCCCGTCATCGGTGCGGTGATCGCCGATGCGCTTCGTGAACTGCTCGACCTCCGACTCCCAGTAAGGAGGAATCGAGCCGAGGAGCGTGACGAGGTTCGACGGACCGACGATGTCGACGCCGCACGCGAACGCCTCGGGCGTGAACGTGAGGCCGACGAGCGTCGCGTAGCCGCCGTAGCTGCCGCCCATGATCGCGACGTTGCTGGGCTGCGCGATCTTCGCCTCGACCGCCCACGCGACGGCGTCGAGCAGATCGGTGTGCATCTTGCCGGCCCACTCCTTGTCGGCGGCGTTGACGAACTTCTTCCCGAAGCCCGTCGAGCCCCGGTAGTTCACGCTGAGCACGGCGTAGCCGCGCGACGCGAGCCACTGATGGTGCGCGTTGAGGCTCCAGATGTCGCGGCTCCACGGCCCGCCGTGCACCAGCAGCACCATCGGCAGCGGCGCCTTGTCGGGCCGCGCGTCGCCGTCGGCGTCGGCTTCGCGCGGCAGCGTGAGGTAGCTCACCAGATCGAGGCCGTCGCGCGACTTCACGACCACGGGGTGCATCTTGGCGAGCTTGACGTCTTCGAGCGCCTTCACGTTCGTGAAGAGGAAGTCGAGCTTCTTCTTCGGACGGTCGTAGAGCCAGAACTTGATCGGTCCGTCGCTGACGATCGAGGAGACGATCCACTTCGAATCGTCGAGCGAGCGGCTCAAGAGGCGAATGTCGCCCGGCGCCGCGTGCTGGATCGTGTCGAGATCCGCGCGCAAGCCCGGATCGATGGCGTGCCACCGGAGCCGGTCGTACGAGGCGAGCGCGGCCTGCACCTTCTTCTCCGTCGGGTGCTGGACGACGTCGCTGACGTCGGCCTGACCGTCGTCGAGGATCACCTTCGTCTTCTTCGTCGCGAGATCCATCTCGACGAGCGCGGCGGTGTCGCGCTCTCGGCTGTCGACGAGGAAGGCCTTCTTCCCTTCCTTGTCGTAGCCGACGATCTGCGTCGTCAGCGCGTCGGCGAGGGGGATCTTGCCGGCGTCCTTGAACGCGCCCTTGCCGTCGGGCTCCATGATCGAGGTGCTGCCGTCCTTCTCCGGCTTCAAGCCGAAGCGCAGCTTGAAGTCGTGATCGACGCTGAATGACGAGAAGCCTTCGTTCTTCTGGACGAGCGTCCGCGCTCCGGTGACGACGTTGACGCGATGCAGATCGTGGAACTTCTTGTCGCGATCGTTGAGCCCGACGAGCACGTCGGTCGGGATGCGATGCGAGATGGCCTCGAGGCGAGCCTGAGCGCCTTCCACCGGCGTGAGGTCTTTGTCGGCGCCGCTCTTCAGGTCGACCGCGTGGAGGTGCCAGTTTTCGTCGCCGTCCTTGTCCTGCATGTAGAGGATGTGATCGTTGGTGAACGACCAGCGATACGTCCGGATGCCTCGCTTCTTGTCCTGCGTGACGGGCTTGGCCTTCGCGAGCTCGCCCACGGGCGCGACCCACACGTTGAGCACGCCGTCGACGCTCGAGAGGTAGGCGATGCGCTTGCCGTCGGGCGAGAGGAGCGGGAGCGCGCGATCGGGGTTCGAGAAGAGCACCGTGCGCGCGAGCAGCGCGGGATCTGCGCGGGGCGGCTCTCGCGGCGGCGGCAGCGGCTTGGGATCCGCGCTGGCGATGGCGGAGATCACGCTCTGGCGCTTCGGGGGAGGTTGCGGTGCGCTCGCGCACGCGACCGCGGAGAGGACACACGGAGACAACAAGAGGAGGGCGTCGAGCCTGAGGCGCATGGGGCCCGCTTACCGCGATGCGCAGCAGGCGTCATTCGACGCCGAAGCGTCGGGTATGTGACAGGCATGAAAAGTGGGATAACGCGCCGCTTGGGGACGAAGCCGCAGTGCGTCATTTCCGAAGACGAGGAATCATCTTTCGTTTCCGAGGCCTACGGCGCGGGCCCGAGATGGTGGCAACTTGGGGAGAAAAGAAACGACTTGCGCACACACGGGCAGGTGATAGAGCGCCGCCTGCGTCGCGAGAGATCGTTGGTCCGCCGACGACGTTCGCGCGAAAGGTGCCTTCGGGCGCCCCATCGTCTCCCGCGCCGTTCCGGCCGGGCCAGGCGGTGCCGATTGAGAGAAAGGAAGTCTGGAGCCGTCGAAATCATGATCCGTCACATCCGCGCGCTTGCCGCCCTCGTTGCCCTGTCGCTCTCCACCGTCGCCTGCGTGGCGCCCACCGAGCAGGATGAGCAAGGAGTCGAGGTCGAGGAGACTTCTCAAGAGGTCTCGTCCCGAAGCGCGTACTTCGAGACGTTCGAGTCGGTCGACGGCCGCTACTACTTCCACCTCATCGCCGGCAACGGCGAGAACGTTCTCCGCTCGCAGGGCTACACGCGGCTCGCGTCGGCGCAGAACGGCGTCGCCTCGGTCATCGCGAACGGCCTCTCGGCGAGCAACTTCGACGTTCGCCAGGCGAAGAACGGCGAGTGGTACTTCAACCTGAAGGCGCCGAACGGCCAGATCATCGCGACGAGCGAGCTCTACGTCACGAAGTCGAACGCGACGCGCGGCGCGAGCACGGTCCGCCGGCTCGTCGGCGTCGCGCGCGCCGGCTGGCAGGACGCTCCCCGCCGCGAGGCCTTCGAGCTCTTCAAGGGCGAAGACGGCAAGTCGTACTTCCGCCTCCGCGCGGGCAACGGCGAGATCATGCTCGCGTCGCAGGGCTACACCACGGCGGCGAGCGCGCGTAAGGGCATCGCGTCGGTGCGCGAGAACGGCAGCGCGGTCGACGCGTTCCAGGTCTTCGAGGCGTACGACGGCGGCTGGGGCATCCGGCTCGTCGCGCGCAACGGCGAGATCATCGCGCGTGGCGAGACGTACTCGACGAAGTCGAACGCGAACCGCGCGGTGCGCCGCCTCGCCGAGATCATCGGCGGCGGCAGCGTCCAGGTCGCCGACGCGCAGACGGAATAATCGCGCCGCGATTAAAGTCGAAGCCCGCGTGGCTTGCACCACGCGGGCTCCTCCTCTCCTCTTCCTCTCCCTCTCCGCGAACCTGCGGACGCCGTCGCGTCCTTCACACAGCTTCCGCCCTCCGGGGCTCCGCCGTCAAGGGCGTCAAGGGTTCGGGAGCGGGAACGGGTTACTGCCGGCGTCGGTCGCCTCACCGCCGCCGCTGCCGATGCACTGGGCCTTGATCGGCCCCTCGAAGATGTACTTCGAGCCCTTGCAGGCCTTCTCCGCGTCGGCGACTTTGTCCTCGCCGCAGACGGTGCCGACCTCGGTGAAGGCCGCCTTGCAGGCCCCATCGTTGGCCTTGCTCAGGCAGCTCTGGACCGCCCTCGGTTCTCCGCCGGGGCACGTCGAGCAGGCCGAGATGCGGCAGTCGACCCAGTTCTGGTAGGCCTTGCCGCACGCCTCGTTGCCCGTGGCGATGGCGACGCAGCCGCCGACGTTGAGCACGGCGAGGTCTCCTTGCGCGTTCTCGACCATCGGCGACCATGTCTGGCCGTCTTTGCCGAAGATGCAGTCGCGGCACCTGGTGTTCTGCACCGAGCCCTTCCACTGCTTGTAGTCGTTGTTGTCGGCGCTATCGACGAACTTGACGAAGGCGGCGAGATCCTTGTCGGTGCACGCGCCGGGCGCGATGGTCGGCGGCTTCCAGGGGAGCTTCTTGGCGTCGATCTCCTCCGTCGTCGGGCACGTCGCGTTGTTGTCGATGCCGCCGTCGCTGCGGGCGTTGGGGCCGCCGCCGTCGACCGCTACGCCCGCGCCGGGCTCGTTCTCTTTGCCGGTGCAACCCGACGAGGTCGCAGTGACGACGAGCCCCATGATCGACATGGCACTCGCCAGGGTGAACATCTTCGTCTCGAGCATTGGAAGCCTCCTCCGGCTTGTGGGTTTCGATGCAAAGGTCGTGGGCGGCGGCTTGCGTCAGCGCGATCAGCGGCACCGGCGCAGATTGGCGTCGCAGCGGAAGACGCCGTTCGCCGCGCGCGCCAAGACGTCGAGGCCGTCGCGCGCCGCGATCACGTCGCCCGTCGTCGTCGCCACGCGCTTCTCCACGTGACCGTCGACGAGTCGAAAGTCGAGGACGACCGGTATGCGCAGGCCGGCCATCGTTCCGTCGACGCCGATCAAGAGATCGCCGCTCGGGTAGCGATAGATCGTGAAGCGGCCCGAGTAGACGCCGCGGGCGTTCTTGCGGCGCCACAAGGGGCACGCGTGCGCCGTGCCCCACAAGAGCGGCGACACGGTTCCGTCGACGATCGCGACGGCCACCTCCGCGGTCTCGTCTGGGCGATCGCCGCACGCCGTCTCGAGCTCGACGACGCCCGAGGCGCGCGCGGGCACGAGACCGCTCTCGCGGCTCGGCAGCGACGCGACGGCGCGCTCCGCGCGCTCGAACGTCCGCGCGACGAGATCGCCGACGATCATGTCGGCCTCGCCGCCGCCGAGGACGTCGAGCTGATCTTGCGCCGCCTCCAGCCACGCGGCCGGCCGCGCGGGATCCAGCGTACCGCCGGGCTCCGCGTACGCGGCGAGCAGCGACGAGACGTCGGGCGGCGTGGGCGGCTCGGCGGGACGCGAGCAGGTCACGACGAGGATCGAGAACGCCGAGAGCGCCGCGGCGCGCGCGAAGGCGCGCGGATCAGAAGCGGACATAGGCATCGAGCTCCGGAATGACGGTCTCGATGGGGAGCTTGATCCCCATCGAGGGCAGGAAGAGCGCGCCGTAGCCGAGGCCGACGCGCACGTTGAAGTGACTCCCCGAGACCGCGACGCCGGCGACGGCGGCCACGTTCGTTCGGTTGACCGGCTCGATCGCGCCGACGAACTGGCTCCGTTTGCCTCGCTCGTCGATCGCGCTGTTGTCGAACGTCATCGGCGTGGCGTACGCCTGCCCGTGGAGACGAACGACGACGGCGACGACGCGGCTGACGCGGTACTCGCCGATCGCGTGGAGTTGGAGCGCGCTCGCGGCGATCGCCGTGCTCTCGCGCAGCGGGCTCGACTCGGGCGGGCTCCCTCCGAGGGTGGCATCCGCGTACGTGATGCCGAGATGCAACGAAGCGGAGGGCGTGAGATCGCTCGACGCGAACACGGAGATGGGGACGAGAAGGAGCGATCCGCCGCCCGCCACCAGCGGGCCCGAGGCGGGGAGCTGCGTGTGATACGCCGCCGCCATGACGCTGAGGGTGAGCGGCTCCGTGCGGAGCAGGCGCACCTTGGCGTGACCGTTCACCACGACCGAGTCGACGAAGAAGCTCGCGATCCACGGCGCGGTGTCCGTGCCGACGGTCGCGAATGCCACGGGGCCGTACTCGATGTCCCAGATGCCGATGCGCGCCTCGCGGGCGCGCAACGTGTGGGCCGTCGAGTCGACGAGCCGCTCTTCGCCTTCGTGGTAGGCCTCCGCGCGACCAGCGGCGAGCATCGCCGCTGCGACGAGGGAGGCCGCGTGCTTCCTGTGGGCGGCCTTCACTTCGGCTGGTGGAGGAGCACGGGGCATGCCCTCCGACGTTGCCCGCGCGACGCCGCGCGCGACGTGGCGCTGCACTCGGGCGATCGCGCGATCGGCGCGCGCGAGAGCGCGAAGCGTCAATATGCACACTACATGCATGCATCATACATCCATGCGGCCCGACGAACGGTCGAGCTCGCGCACCGCGTCACCGACGAGGTGCGCGCACGGCGCGAGCGCGACGAGCTCCGCCCTCGCGCCCCCACGCTCGCGCCTCGCGCTCTACGGCTCGGCTGCACGGGTCGAAACGTGCGCCCAAGACTGAACGCGACGATGAAAGTGCCTCGCTGGAGGTCTCGTGCGCTGCGCCCGAGGTTCGCCGCAGCGGTCGTCCTCGCTCGCGGCGCGTTCGTTACGGGCCACGGCGGGCGAACGGTCGCGCGCCGTGCGCGCACCGCGCGGGAGGCGTCGTGTCGCTCTCGCGCCGCGGTACGTGCGTTGCTGGACGCAGCGCGGCGCTCGTCGCGCTTGTGCGGCAAGCGCTCTTCACATGGATCCTTTTGATCCTTTCAAGGAGAGATTGTCATGAAAACGAACTTTGGTGTCACGGGTTCGCTGGGCGCGGTTGGTCTCGGCTTGCTGGCGATGCTCGCCGCAGGCTGCGCCGCCTCTCCCGGGGACGAAGCGGGGAACGCGGGCGAGAACACCGGCACGGCGGAAGCGAAGATCGTCCCGCTTGGCTGGGGCGCGATGGGTTGCGCCGCGTCGGGCTCGTTCGACGTCTTCAACGGCGCCAACGATTTCCTGAACTTCATCGCCGTCGACCGTTCGGACTTTGCCAGCCTCAACAGCAGCCTCTCGTTGGTCGACAGCTTCGGCCAGCAGACGGCTCTCAACCAGAGCATGGTCCAGGCGGACGAGGCGTTCCAGTCGATGATCAACACGGTCACGAACAGCATCAACGCCGCGCAGACGGCCTCGCTCATCGCGAGCCAGCAGAGCGCGGTCGCGGAGAACTGGCAGCAGTCCGAGGTCCAGCAGTTCAACTCCGTGCAGACCGTCGCGAACCAGCGCTCGGCCGGCTCGGCGAACACGATCACCACGAACATCGCGCGCGCCGACACCGCGAACGTGGCGAGCCAGAACGCGTGGGCCAACCAGAGCGCCTTCGGCGCTCGTGACTTCGGCAGCTTCGCCGGCGGGCCGTGGCTCGGCGGGGGCGCCGCGGGTGGCGGCTCGTTCTTCAACAACAACTTCGTCAACTCCGGGTCGTTCCTGAACAACGCGGCGTCGACGAGCGCCTTCAACCAGACGGCGGTCCACACCGACTTCGCGCAAGCGAACCACACCGACTCGCTCGTGGTCTCGAACAGCTTCCTGCGCACGTTCCTCGCCAATCGCACGGCGACGGCGGCGTTCGCGGTGCAGCAGGCGAACGCGATGACCTTCAACCAGGTCGCCGCCCAGGCGTCGACGAATCAGGCGCAGTACGCGGCCTCGCGCGCGAGCACGTTCGTGTTCAACAACCTCAGCCAGTTCGCGTCGAACCGCGCCATCCTCCAGGTGAACGCGGTCTCGAGCGCGATGCAGCAGAACTCGCTGCTCCGCGTCTTCGCGGGCAACCAGTTCGGCGTCACCGGCTGGGCTGACTTCAACACCGCGTTCCCGGCGTGCGGAGCGGGTGTCGGCGTCGGCGTCGGCGGGTTCGGCGTCGGAGTTCCGGCGATCCCGTAACGATTCCGACGAGCGCACCAACGAGAACGCGCAAGGCGGAGGGGCCGCGCTCACCGCGGTCCCTCCGCCGGCGCACTACCGGAGGACGTCGTCATGAGATTCGAATCCATCGAGAGAGTGCTTCTGTCGAAATTCGAGCGAGCGATCTGCGCCGTGCTCATCGGCCTCGCTTTGCTCGTCGGATGCGGCTCCGACGCCGGCGACGGCCTCGACGAGTCGCAAGCGGCGCTCGCGGCCGCCCGTGAGCGTTGCGTGCTCACGGCGCGATTCCAGTGCCCGCTCGCCTGCGCGGCCATCGACGTCGACGCGGTATGCGGCGGCGAAGTGGGCGCGTCGTGCGACGCGGACTGCGAAGCCGCCGCCACGGGGAACTGTCTGGCCGACTGCGGTGCTGACTGCGCGATCGACTGCCAGGCGAACGCGCGCGCCGAGTGCGGCGCGCTCTGTCAACAGCGGTGCGACGGCAACTGCAGCACGCTCTGCCAAGGCGCCTTCAACCGCAACGCGTGCGGGTCGTTCTGTCGAGACCAGTGCACAGGCGAGTGTTCGTCGCGATGCGGCGCCGACTCGTCGTCGTCGTGCGACAGCAAGTGCGCCGCGTCGTGTCAGGCGACGTGCAGCGTCGAAGCGAGGGTCGGCTGCCGGCTCCGCTGCGCGGCCAACGCGCGCGTCGCGTGCAGCGCGAAGGTCTCTGCGAACTGCATGGCCGAGTGCGCGAGCGAGATCACGCTCCGCTGCGCGGCCGACGCGCTCGTGGATCCCGTTCCACCTCCAGGCGTGGGCGTGCCTCTGCCCCCGCCGGCGGACCCCGACGTCGAGCGCAGCCGGGTCGGAGCGCCCGAAGAACCGTTCCGCGGCCCTTACGTGCTCCCGCCCCCCGCGGATCACGACGCGGGGCCGAAGAAGGCGGAGCCTGCCCCCGAGCCGCCGAAGAAGGAGACTCCTCCGCCCAAGGAGGAGCCCAAGCCCGAGCGCTCCGGCGGCGGCGAAGACAGCCACGAGGGCGACGGCTCCGGCGACGACTGGGAAGAATGACTCTCGTAGTCGGCAATTCCCAACACCGATATTTACGATTCGAAGAATGCCCCCGCGCGCGCTGCGCGGGGGCTTTCTCTTCTCCGGCGCTGCGCCGCACGCGAGCGAGGAAACCGCTGCGTCTCCCGTGCGAAGCGGCACGATGCGGCGGCGCCGCGACACACCGTTACCGATTCGCCACGCCATGCCGCACGCGCGAGCGGCGCACGGCCCCAATCCAGGTAATTCGTAATCATCGCGCTATTTGCGTATTGACCGACGCGCGCGACGAACTTAGTTCACTGCGCGTCGAACGGGCGCGTACGTGCGCCGGTTCACGTCGCCGGAGGAATCCATGAACGAGATCGATCACGCGATCGGCACAGTCGATCGGCTCTATCGCGCAGTGACGGGACGAGATGCTCCAGAGCTGACCGGTGTGTACGCGGCCATCCCGGCGGAGAAAGATCCGATCGAGCACGTGAACGAGCAGATGGAGCTGCTCGCGCGCGCGCTCGGCGGCGCTGCGCCGGCGCCGATGCGTCAGTTCTTCACGCCGCCGATGAGCGTGTGGATGGGGCCGCACGAGCACGCGCTGCTGATCGACCTCCCCGGCGTGCGCCGCGAGGATCTCCAGCTCACCATCGAGGGCCGCGTCCTCGTCATCGCGGGCGCGCGGCGCTCGATCTCCGATCCGACGACGCCGTTCCGGCCGACGGAAGGGTCGCACCGCGTGATGATGAGCGAGCACGCCTTCGGTGCGTTCGTCCGCCGCATTCCCCTCCCGCCGACCTGTCGCGTGGAGGAGATCAACGCGCGCCTGCACGACGGCGTCCTCGAGATCCATCTGCCGCACGACAGCGCCGCGGCGCCGCGGCGCGCGATCTCGGTCTCCTCGTAGTCCCTGGCCGGGCACGTCGGAGCTCCACGGGCGGCGCCGCCGCTCGCAGGGGATCGTACGCCCTCGCATCGAGCTTCATCGCTGAGAAATCGAATCGGTAGTCATCCAAGTAACGATAACGAAGGAGTGATCATGGAAGCCAAAGTGGATATCCGTAGACTGCAGATGCTGAACGACCGTATCGCGCAGACGCTGGACGCCCTGAATCAGGTCCGTCTCTCCGTTCACGCGGTCGGTACGCCGTCGCCGATCTCCGGCTTCGGCATCGGCTTCCCCGGGTTCGGTCTCAGCCACACCGCGCCGGTCGCGGGCGTCGGCCAGGTGCCGTTCGGCCAGGTGCCGTTCGGCCAGGTGTCGCCGTGGTTCGGCGGCAACACGGTCTTCCCGCAGCAGGTATCGCAGACGTTCCCCACGAACGCCTTCGACCGCTTCGGGTGGAACGGCCTCTCGCACACCACGCCCGAGTCGATCTACGGCGTGGCCAACATCGCGAACAACGGCTTCGGCGTCGGGAACAACGCGCAGTTCGGAGTCGATCCGTACTTCCAGCAGCGCATGTTCCAGACGTTCCCCTTCTGGGGCGTCACGCCCTACCTCTGATGCAGTGAAGCCGTCGGCGAACAGGGACCGCGCGGACTCCTAGCCGCGCGGTCCCTGAACCGGCGTCTCTCAGAGGCGGACGTCGATGTAGACGCCGCGGCGCAGCTCGGTCAGCCACAGCTTGCGCTGGCGATCCGTGGCTTCGACGAACGCGCGCTCCATCATCTGATCTTTGACTTGGTCGTACGGCGGAATCTTCGGCTGCTCGCTCGCGAGCTGCACGATCAGGATCGCCGAGTTGCCCATCGGATCGCGGAACGGCAGCGGCGCGGCCGTCTCGCCCGGCTTGAGCGTGGTCGCGAGCTGCTGGAGCTCGGGGAAGAGGATCTGGAGCGGCACGGGCCCGCGCGAGCCGCAGGTCTGCTTCGTCGTCGGATCCTCGCTGTACTGCTCGACCAGCTTGCAGAAGTCTTCGCCGGCGCGCGCGCGCGTCGTGAGATCCTCGGCGAGCACCTGTCGCGCCGCCGCCGTTTGGGCCGAAGAGCCGGGCGGCACCTGGAGGACGAGGATCTTGAGATCGACCGGCGACTGCGCCGCGATGTCTTTCAGCCAGTGCGTGTAGGCCGCGCGCGCGTCTTGCTCCGTCACGCGCACGCGCCCGCGGACGCGAAGCTGGATGAGCTTTCCCTCGAGCACCTGCCGCCGGATCTCGTCGCGGTAGTCTTGCTCGGTGAGCCCCTGGCGCTTCGCCTCGGCGATCACGTCCTTGGGCGTCAGCTTCGTCTGCGCGGCGACCTGCCGGATGCCGTTGTCGACCTCGTCGGGGCTGACCGTGAGGTGCGCCTTGTCGGCCGCCGTCTCCTCGAGGCGCTCGTCGATCATCCGGTTCAAGAGCTCGCGAAACATCTCGCTCTCTTGCGCCGCCTGCTGCGTCGGGTTCGGCGTCGACGCCGCGATGCGATAGAGGTGCGGCCGCGCGCGATGCCGGAGCTCGGAGAGCAGGATCGGACGCTCGCCCACCACCGCGACGATGCGCTCGACGATGGCCGCCTCCGCGGGGCGCGCGAGCCCACCCGCGAGACCGATGCCGAGGGCGACGCCAGCGATCTTGGCGAAGGCGGAGAGGCGGGTCGAGCGACGTGTCACATCCGTTTTCTTACCACTTCCGGAGGTCGCGGGAAGAGGTCTATCCTCCTCGATCTCACGGAGGAGCGGATGCGCAACGTGCTCTCGGGACGTTTTGGCACTGTGATCTTGGCGGGCGCTCTCGCGTGCGCCATCGCAGGCACCACGGGGTGCAAGAAACTGCTGAAGGGAAAGAAGGACGCGGGCGCCGCGGGCGGCGGCGAGACGGCGGCGACGGCGCAAGACGACGCCGACGAGCAGCTCACGCAGAAGCTCGACGCCTACATCGACTGCCTCAACTCGCTCTCCTCGTCGGCGCACCGGTCGCGCGCGCGCTACTTCCAGTGGGTGCCCAAGACGGGACCGACGGGCAACGAGAAGTTCCCGCTCGGGATCCACGAGATCGCGAAGGGTGAAGCCGAGGAGTGCAGCGCGGGCGTCGCCAAGGCGAAGCTCATGCCCCCGGCGAACCCGAAGCTCGAGGCGGCGGGAGAGGAGTTCTCCCAGGCGATCGTCGGCCTCGACGCGCTCGTCGACGACGCGCACGTCTACTATGAGAACAAGAACTTCCGTGACGACAAGTTCGCGAAGGGCAAGGCCCTCCACCCGCAGCTCATGGCGGCGTTCGCGAAGTTCTCCAAAGCCGACAGCAACCTGCACGCGACGCTCGACAGCATCACGAAGCCGCTCGCGCAGCGCACGCTCGGGCGCATCGAGCGCGAAGAGGGACGGAAGTTCCGCTACCACCGCAAGGCCACGCTCATCCACGCGCGCGAGCTGGTGGAGGCGGGCGATCCCGTCGGCGACGACGACGACATCGACTTCGCGCTCTACAACGCCGCGTTCACCGAGTTCGACAGCGCGCTCACCGGCCTCGAGACGTACGGCACCTTGCACCGCAAGGATCTCGACGCGCGGACGAACCCGGCCTGGCCGCTCGCGGCCCCGCACATGGACTCCTTCATCCGCGCCGCGAACGAGTACCGGAAGAAGTCGCGCGAGTACCTCCGCTGCCTGCGCGACGCGCCCGCGAAGGCCAAGGCGCCCAGCGGAAAGGTCGACCTCGAGAAGCTGCCGCCGTGCCCCGACGGGCGGCCGCGCGACGTCGTCTTCCGCTACAACGAGTTCATCAAGACCTCGAACGCGAACCAGTTCCCGTAGCCGCCGCCGAAATGCACGAAGGCCGAACCCCGGGAGGGGTTCGGCCTCGTGAGCGACTCGGTGGCGCGATCAGCGCTTCGAGTACTGGAAGCGCTTGCGGGCGCCCGGCTGGCCGTACTTCTTGCGCTCCTTCTTGCGCGCGTCGCGCGTGAGGAAGCCGGCGCGCTTGAGGACGCTGCGCTTCTCGGGATCCATCGCGATGAGCGCGCGCGAGATGCCGTGGCGCATCGCTTCGGCCTGCGCCGAGTGGCCGCCGCCCTTGACCGTGGCCCAGACGTCGAACTGGTCGATGGCCTCGAGCAGCTCGAGCGCCTGCTTCATGACCATGATCGAGGTCTCGCGCTCGAAGTACTGGTCGGCGGGGCGCTGGTTGACGGTGACCTGGCCGGTGCCGGCCGAGAGCCAGACGCGGGCGATGGCGGTCTTGCGCTTGCCCGTGGCGTACGTGCGGTTCGTGGCGGTGCTCATTTGATCTCCAGAGCCTGGGGCTTCTGCGCGGCGTGCGGGTGATCCGGCGTGGCGTAGACCTTCAGCTTGCCGAACATCTCGCGGCCGAGGACGTTCTTCGGGAGCATGCCCTTCACGGCCTTCTCGACCGGGAAGGTGGGCTTGTTCTCGAGGAGGCTGCGGTAGCTGTCGGCCTTGAAGCCGCCGGGGATGCCCGAGTGGCGGTTCCAGAACTTCTTGTCGAGCTTCTGGCCGGTGAGCTTCACCTTCGCAGCGTTGACGACGATGACGAAGTCACCGGTGTCGACGTGCGGCGTGTACGTCGGCTTGTGCTTGCCGCGGAGTCGCGCCGCGACCTCGCTCGCGAGGCGGCCGAGCGGCTTGTCCGTCGCGTCGACGACCCACCAGCCGCGGTTCGCGGCGCCCTGCTCGGTCGTGGCCGAGTAGCTCTTGTTGGGGTTTCGTCGTGCGGTGGCCTTCTTTTCGGCCTCGGGCGTCGCCATGGCTTCCTCTCGATATCGTTCTAGAACTTGCTGCCCTGGTCCCCCGCGGTGAGGGCTCCTGGGGGCAAGGGCGCGGGAACTTACGAGGACGAGGTCCGTTCGTCAAGCGTTCCCGCCGCGGAAACGCAACGTTAGCCGGCGGCCTCTCGAAGGGCTTTCGCGGGGCTCGACACAAATGACTGAACGGCGATTCATTCTTGCGGCTGAGATGCTTCGCACGTAAAACGTTTCGCCTCCAGAGCAGCTCGCCCCAGCCCGAGGAACCTCAATGATTTCTTTCGATCCGACGGACGACCAGAAGCTGATGGTGGAGTCGGTGGCCCAGTTCGCGCGCACCACCCTCCGCCCGAAGATCCGCGAGCTCGAGAAGGCCAGGGAGGTCCCCGAGGCCATCCGCCGCACGGCGCACGAGCTCGGGCTCGGCCTGGTCGCGCTCCCCGAGGCGATCGGCGGCGCGGGCCTCGGTCTCACGACCGCGGTCATGCTCGAAGAAGAGATCGCGTTCGGCGATCCCGCCGCGGGCTTCGCGTTCGCAGGACCGGGCGCGTTCGGCTTCGCGCTCCAGGAGCTCGCGACCGCCGAGCAAGCAAAGAAGGCGCTCGAGCCGTTCGCCGCCGACGCGTCGCTCTTCGGCGCCGTCGCGTGGGGCGAGCGCAAACCTCACCCCGATCGCGCGGGCCTCTCCACCACCGCCACGAAGAACGGCGGCGAATGGAAGCTCGACGGCAAGAAGGCCTACGTCGTCAACGCCGATCGCGCGAAGCACTTCGTCGTGTTCGCGCAGGTCGACGCGAGCGCCGGATGGCGCGGCCTCGGCGCGTTCCTCGTCGACAAAGACGCCAAAGGCCTCTCGGTCGCTCCGCGCGAGACGACGCTCGGCCTCGACGCCGCGAGCTTCGGCGGCATCGCGCTCGACGGCGTGATCGTCCCCGACGGCGCGCGCCTGCATGGAGCGGCGAACGACTTCAACGCCGCGCTCGTTCGCTTCTTCGCGCGCCAGGCGCTCGTCGTCGCCGCACGCAGCGTCGGCCTCTCGCGCGCGGCCTTCGAGGTCACGCGCGAGTACGTCGACGGCCGCAAGGCGTTCGGAAAGCCGATCGGCCACTTCCAGGCGGTCGCGTTCACCGTCGCCGATCGCGCGATGGACGTCGACGCGAGCCGCGGCCTCGTGTGGCGCGCCGCCGCCGCGTGGGACGCCTTCGACAAGGGCGAGGGCGACGAGCGCGAGTGCCTGCTCACCACCGCGCAGGCGGTCGCGTACGCGCACGAGGCGGCGATGCGCTGCGGCGACGACGGCGTGCAGCTCCACGGCGGCGCCGGCTTCATGCGCGACTACCCCGTCGAGAAATTCATGCGCGACGCCAAGCAGCTCGGCCTCTGCGCGATGACGGCGGAGCACGCCGATCAGCTCGCCGGCGCGATGGCGCTCGGCGTCCCCGTCGCATCCGTCGATCCCGGCCTCGTGCTCCCGACGCCCGAGACCCAGAACGCGTTCGTCTGAAGAGAGAAGAAGAGGAAGCCATGGCCATCGAATTTTCTCTCGGCAAGAAGCACCTCGAGATGCGCGAAGGCATTCGCGCGCTCGCGAAGAACGTCATCCGCCCGCAGGCGCTCGCGTGGGATCGCGAAGGGGGCATCCCCGAAGACTTCCTCCGCAACATGGCGCGCATGGCGACGTCGATGGGATCGAACGCCATGCGCTCGGGCCTCGGCGAAGACGACGACAAGAAGAACGAGGAGAAGTCCCGCGCGAAGGGCGGCGGAAACCTCTTCGGCGTGCTCGCCTCCGAAGAGCTCGCGTGGGGCGACGGCGGCTTCCTCTTGTGCCTACCGGGGCCGGGCCTCGGCGGTCCGCCGGTGCGCGCTTCGGGCACGCCCGAGCAGAAGAAGCGCTTCTTCGAAGTCTTCCAAGACATCGAAGGCCCGCTGAAGTGGGGCGCGTACGGCCTCACCGAGCCCGCCGCCGGCAGCGACGTCGCCGGCATCCGCACGAGCTGCCGCAAGGACGGCAAGCACTGGGTGCTCAACGGGCGCAAGTGCTACATCACGAACGGCGCGCGCGCGTCGTGGACGGTCATCTTCGCGACGATCGATCCCGGCCTCGGCCGCGCGGGGCATCGCGCGTTCGTCGTCGAGAAGGGCACGCCCGGCTTCGCCGTCGGGCGCATCGAGGAGAAGATGGGCCTCCGCGCGAGCGAGACGGCCGAGCTCGTGCTCGAAGACTGCCGTGTCCCCGAGGAGAACCTCCTCGGCGGCGAAGAGAAGTACGTCTCCAAGGAAGGCTTCATGACCGCGATGAAGACCTTCGACAACACGCGTCCTCTCGTCGGCGCGATGGCGTGCGGCATCGGCCGCGCGGCGTACGACTACGCGTGCGACTTCGTGAAAGACAACTACGTCCTCTCGCGTCCGATCCCGCGCTACGCGGCGATCGTCGAGCGCCTCGCGAAGGTCGGCCGCTCGCTCGACGCCGCGCGCACGCTCACCTGGCGCGCCGCGTGGATGGCCGACAACGGTCTCGCCAACGCGAAGGAGGCGAGCATGTCGAAGGCGCTCGCGGGCCAGGCCGCCATCCGCGCGTGCATCGAGGCGATCGAGATCTGCGGCGCCGAGGGCTCGATCGCGCGTGACCACCAGCTCCTCGAGAAGTGGTTCCGCGACATCAAGGTCTACGACATCTTCGAAGGCACGGGGCAGATCCAGCGCATCGTGATCTCGAAGCGCCTCATCAGCGATCTCAAGTCGTTCTGAGCTTCGGTCACTCGGACGGAGCGTCGGCGCCGCCGTCGCGCGCGCCGGCCTCCGGCGAGCCCGCTTCCGGCGAGCCCGCGTCTTCGTCTGCGCGCGGCTCGAGCGACGCGTCGTAGCGCGGCATCCGGCATCCCTTGGGATCGCCGTTGTTCGACTGCGCTTGCGCCATGCACGACTTCATCATGCGCGCGACCATCGTGCGCGTCGGGATGCGGCAGATGCCGTTCTTGCCCGACGCCGAGATCCACTTCCAGAGGCCCGAGCTCCACGCGTAGCTCGGGCTCGGATCGGCGACGCGCTCGGTCGACGCGTGATCGTCGACCCAGCTCCAGAAGCTGCCGCGCCACATGCCGCCTTCGAGCTCGCGCATCTGCTTCGCTTCCTCCGGCGGGTTCTCGAAGATCGCCTGGAAGCGGAAGACCGCCGCCCACTGACACTTCTTGCCCGTGTCGGTGCCCTGCTCCCAACGCTTGTTGTCGGGATACGAGACCGCGGGGTTCTGGAACCAGTCGAGGCCGCGCGTCGAGAAGCCGTTGACGCTCGCGCCCACCGACGCGCTCGGCACCGGGACGCCGATGTCCTTCACGCTGATCTCGTATTGGTTCACGTTCGACGCGGCGGCCTGGAGCGCCTTCAGCACCTCGTCGTTGTCGACCTCGCGCTGGCTGAACGCGTCTTCGCCTTGCGCGGCCTCCTCTTCTTCGGCGCGGCTCCCGCAGCCGACCCCGATGGCGAGGATGCACGTACCGATCAGTCCAACAAGAAGGTGCCGGTGGCTCATGCCTGCATCATTTGCACACATCAGGCCACATCGGCGCTGGGCAGATCACCGCGGTTTTCTCGATGTCGAGGGGGATCCTCGTGAGCCCGCCAGCGTCCCTTGGTGGATCGCGTGAACGCCGAGCCGGCCAAGTGTCGTTCGATCACGACACTTCGGAGGAAGCCCGGCGCCCACAATTGGTTCAACCATTCGATAACTGGTCCGCCCCGCGATGGCGCGGCGCTTGCGCTGGAGGAAGGCCATGAACCTCCTCACTTGCTTCGGAGCCTTCGGAATCGCGACGAGCCTCGCGCTCGTCATCGGATGCGGCGGTCAGCGCGAAGAGCCGCCCTGCCCCGGCCCTCAGCCCGTGACCCAAGCGGCCGCCGCGCGCCTCCGCCTCTCGCGCGTCGACTTCGGCGGACGCGACGCGGCAGGCCACGCGCGCACCGTCGGCCGCGACCTCGACGGCGTCTGCACGACCGGCCCCGACCGCCTCGCGTGCCGGGCGCCTGAAGGCGCGCCGGCCTCGCTGCAATTCGACGCCGAGGGCGGCGTCGACAACGCGTTCGGCAAGCACCTGCTGCCCGCGTTCGATCTCCTCTACGGACGTTCGAACGAGAAGTGGTCGGGCGCCAGCGTGCTCGACGTCGACGAGAGCGGCGACGGGACGCTGTTCCTCCTCGAGCCGAAGGGCACGATGGTCCGCATCCCTCTCACGCACGCGCGCATCGCAGAGACCGACGAGGGCCAGACGCTCACCGCAGTGATCCCCACAGGCCGGCTCGTCGAGCTGTTCCGCGAAGACGCGAGAGCGATCGACGCCGACCTCTGCCCCGCGGCGGCGCTCGTCACGATCGAGAGCTTCTTTCGTCAGGTGAGCGACATGCGCGCCGACGGCGACGCCACGCTCCCTTGCGACGCGCTCTCGCTCGGGCTCGTCTTCGAGGGATCGCCGGTCGATACGCTCCCCGAGCCTCGGCCGTCTCTCTGTAGAGAGAAGGACTAGAAGAGGCCGATCGCGAAGTTGATCGCGCCGACGTCTTCGTAGGCCTCGCGCGTCACGTTGAAGCCGTAGTCGACCGCGAGCGGACCGACGGGCGTCTGCACGCGGACGCCGCTGCCGACGTCGGCGCGCATGGGGAATTTGCCCGTGCGGAAGGGATACGCGGGATCGACCCAGAGGTTGCCGATGTCGGTGAAGAAGACGGTCTCGAAAGGACCGCGGATCGGGATGCGCAGCTCGATCCGCTGGTTGACCATCAGGTTGCCGCCGCGGATCGGCTTGGTCGCCGAGGTGAACTTCGCGGTGTTGGGGACCTGCGTGCCGGGCTGCGTCGGGCTTTCGACGAAGTCGGGGAGATCCCTGTCGGCGAAGATGCGGTCGGCGTCGTCTTGCGGGATGAAGCTGTTGAGGTTCCAACCGCGCATCGAGTCGACGCCGCCCATGAAGAAGAGGCGGTCGGGGTAGGTCGCCGAGTCGGGCGTGATCTGGATGTTCGTCCCGATGCGCGTGAGCGCCGCGATGCGCATGCCCTTCGGCAGCGGGATGTAGCCGCCGAACGTCTCCGTGAGCTTGAAGAAGTGGCTCTCCGCGGGTGGCGCGACGCCGAGCACGCGGCCCCGCGTGTCTTCGATCGGGTAGCCGTCGACGTGCTCGACGCCGCTGACGAAGTAGGTCCCGCGCGAGGCGTTGAACGCGTTGTCGCGGCGATCCCAGCTGATGAGGACTCTCTGCGCGAAGACGTAGCTCTCGCCGTCGGGGACGAGGAGCTGGCGCACGAGATCGGTCGTGTTCACGCCTTGCTGCGCGCGCGACAGGAGGTAATCGGTGATGTTGCCCTCCTGGAAGATGCGCACGTTGTTGAACTCGAAGCTCTGGAAGAGCGTGATCTGGAAGTCGTTCGTCGGGCGGTAGTTGATGTTGGGGATCGCGGCGACCTTCGTGATGTAGAAGTCGCGCTGGAGGTCGTGGACCAAGATGCCGTCGACGCCGACGCGCACGAGCGGACCGAGGCCGACCTCGGGGAACACGAGGCTGCCGGTCGCGCGCAAGCCGAGGCGGGCGATGATGTTCAGATCGCGGTAGTTGGTGCGCGCCGTCGGGTCGATGATGAAGGGCGTCGGGATGTACGCGAGCTGGAGGCGCATCGTGAGCTGCACCGCGTTGCCCCAGAGGTTTCGATGGCCGTACTCGGTCGCGAGGCGGAAACCTTCGCCGGTGGAGAAGCCGGGCGCGACCTCGGTGTATTGCCGCGGCCGCTCGACCACGGTGATGACGACGACCTTGTTCCGCTGAGGAACGTAGGGGTTCTCGAGGCCGACGCTGATGCTGGCGAACGCGCCGAGCGTCGCGATGCGCTCTTCGGTCTTGCGCACGAGGCTCGCGCGATAGGGCTGCCCGACCTCGAGCGCGACGCGACGCATGATCGTCGAGGCGTTCGTGTACTGGTTGCCCCGGATGACGAACTCCCTGACGAAGACCTGCTCACCCTCGGTGATGATGAAGCGAACGCGCGCGCGCGTGCGGTCGGGCGATTGCTCCAGCGTGTACTTGACGTCGACGAACGCGTAGCCCTCCTCTTTGTAGGCGTCGCCGATGCGCCGGCGCGCCTCCTCGAGCTTCACGGTGCTGACGTAGGAGCCGAGCTTCACGTCGGCGGCGTCGGCGAGCTGGCTCGGGGAGATCGCCTTGGCGCCGGTGAACGCGATGTCCCAGAGCTGCGTTCGCGGCCCGAGCTTCACCGGGATGCGCAGCCAGACGCGCGGCTCGCACTCGATGCCGCGCGCAGGATCGGGCACGCAGGTCGACCCCTGCTCGAGCGGAGGAACGGGCAGCGGCAGCCCCGCGGCGTCGTACGTGCAGACGTCGGGCGCCTGCCGGGGGATCGGCATGGGGATGCAGTCGCCCGGCGGCGAGCGCGGGTGGCAGCGCCGTCGCATCACTTGCACCGGTCCGACCTGCGCGGCGAGGAAACCCTCGGAGCGATAGAGCTCCTGGACGTGCTGCACCGCGCGCTCGTACGTCTCGGGCGCGTAGACGCTGTCGGGATCGAGCTCGAGAGGCGCAGGGCGCGCGCCGCGATGCTCGAGTGGTCCGAACGTGTCGTCGACGCCGCGCGGTCGAGGCGCCACCAGGATCTCGCCGCCGGGCAGCTCCTCGGCGAGGTAGCTGTCGATCTCGCTGCCGATGTCCTTCGCCGAAGGCGGACCACCCTCGGAGAGCTTCTTCACGTCGGCTTCGCGCAGGCACGGGTACGAGCGCGCGGCGACGCCGACGCGTGACTCCTCCTTGACGTGGAAGACGAGGTAGTTCACCGCGTCGGCAGGCGTGCCGCGCTGCTCGAGGTGAACGTCGGCGTCGAGGAACCCGTGCTTGACGTAGTAATCGCGGATCTTTTGGACGAGGTGCGTGGGCGATCGATCGGTCTCGGTCTCGAGCTCGAGCGCCTCGTCGAGCGTGGACTTGTCGAAGTGGTCGTTTCCCTCGTAGCGCGTCTCGTAGCGCATTCCGAAGTCGACGCGCACGCGCAGGACGATGAACCCTTTGTGGAGCACGACGTCGTGAGAGACCTCGGCGCGGTGCCAGCCCTTGCCGCGGATGTGGGTCTGGAGCGCCGCGTCGGCGGCGTCGAGCGGCACCTCGTCGGCGCGCATCCCGAGGCGCATGGAGTACTGCTTCTCGGCGTCTTCGATCGCTTCCTTCGTCCCGCGGATCGGATAGAGGACGCGACGCTCGATCATGCGCGGCGCGCCGACCTGAACGTCGACGACGAGCACGACCCGCAGCGGATCGTCCGTTCCGCGCGTGTACATCATGACCGTCGGCGAGGGAAAACCGCGTCGCTGGAGGATCGACTCGATGCGCGCCTTGTGCTTCTCCATGTCGCCGGCGACGAGCTCGCCCTCGACCGCGAGATCGGCGTCGCGAACCAGCTCGTCGCCGTTGACGGGCGCGTTGTGGAAGTCGATGCGGATGCCGTCGATGATCTTGCGCGGCATCACGCGCAACGTCGCGTGAACGCCGGCGCCCTCCTTGACGAGCAGCACGCGCGCGTCGGCGAAGTGCCCGCTCGCGAGCGCTTCGTCGAGCGTGCGACGAACCAAGACCTCCGTGACGCGATCGCCCGGCCGCATCTTCGTGATCGTGGGCGGCCTCACGTCGGGCCAGCGGTCGTCGTCGAGCTCGACGTCGACGGCGACGAGGGGCTCCCCGAGGAAGGGCGTGAGATCGGGCGGAGCCGAGAGAACAGGCGCCGGGGAAGGCCCCGTCGCGAGAGGAGGCGGCGTGAGCACCGTGACCTCTTCGTCGGCGGTCGGCTTGACGACCTGAGCCGCGGCCGCCGTGATCACCCCGAAGAGCATCCACAGGGCGAGCACGAGCTGCAGGATCCGCCTGTGCCGTCTCGCCATCCGGCGCGCATCATACTGTCACCCGTTCGGAGATGTCTCCGCGGTGACGATCGAGACAGCCCGATACGGGCCCTCGATACACCCCCTCCGCCGGCGTCGACGATCTCCGATACACCCCTCGGATCTGCCGTATTTCTGGGCTCGAGCGGGCCGGCACGATCCGCGCAAGGTGGGACGGCATGAACCGCTCCTCGAACCTCGCTCTCGTCTTCGCCCTCGCCCTCGGCTCGCTCGGCTCCGTCGCTTGCGCGGCTCCCGCCGAGTCGCCCGACATGCCCTCGCACGAGACCGCCGGCCGCGACGTCGCCGGCGACGAGGTTGCCGACGTCCTCTCCGGCGAGTCGGGCGACAAGCCCGCGCAGAACCCCGTGACCGGCTTCGTCGGCAAGACGCTGGCGGGCAGCGCCGTCCCCGTCGTGGCCGTCCTGACGCTCGACGGCGAGAAGACGACGGAGAGCTACGACGTGCTCGCGTTCGACCTCGGCCTCGACGGCGGCGCCGACCTGGCCGCGACGGCCGGCGCGCAGAGCCCCAAGCCCTCGATCCGGCCGATGTCGCTCGTCGTCAAACCCCAGGCGAACGCGGGCGCGCTCCGCAAGGCCCTCTTCGTCGGAACGACCTTCCCCAAGATGGTCCTTTCCCAGCCGGGCGCGAGCGGCAAGCTGACCGAGCTCGCGATCCTCGAGACCGCGGCGGTCGGGGCGCTCGGCGCGAACGCGGCCGACGGCGGCGTCGTCGAGAGCTACGTCGTGTACGCCGGCGCCATCACGCTGAAGCACGAGGACGCCACCGTCACGTTCGATCAGATCAAGAACAAGACGTCGTGCAAGGAGCCCTGCCCTTGCGTCCTCACGGGCGGCAACGACGGGGCTCTCGGTCGCTACGTGCAAGCGCCCATGTCGATCCCGATCGAGACCAAGGCGACGCGCATCGACTTCGCGTCGGTCAACATCCGCAACGAGATCGTGGGCTCGCCGACCGGCGCGCAGAGCGCGAAGGCCACCCTCGACGGGATCGAGATCGGGCGCGCGCTCGACAAGAGCGGCGTGTGCGCCGCCTACTACCTCGCGCGCGGCTCGAGCATTCCGACGCTCGGGATCGGCGTCGGCGCCGCGCCGGCCGGCACGAAGGCGCGCGAGTCGACCTCGTGGAACGCGTGCCACGCGTCCGTCAAGCACGTGAGCTTCAGCGCGGGCGGCGCCGAGACGAGGATGGACATCTCGTTCAACGCGGCCGGGCTCATCCGCACGGATCGCCAGTTCGATCCGAAGACGACCGAGAGCACCTACGGCTGGTCGTTCGTGAACAACCGAGCCGCCGCGACCTGCGCCGACGTGACGCTGTGAAGCCCGCGCGTCGTCAGAAGACGACGCCCGCGCCGAGCCCGAAGCCGAAGAGATCGGCGCCGCTCGAGGCGACGCCTGCGGCGAAGCGAAGCGTGAGCTCGAAGTGCCGCCCGGCGCCGATCTCCGCGCCGAGCTCGACGAGGCCTTGCCCGACGAAGTCGGTGCGCCGCGTCGTCGAGACCGCCGACGCTCCGGATGGATTCGACCGCGACGTGCTCCGCACGTCGGTCGACGACAGGCGGGCCCCCAGGCGAGGCCCGAGGCCGGCGAAGAAGTGCGACTCGCGCGTGAAGTGGGTGCGCGCGACGAGCTCGCCGCCGAGCGTGGTCATCGAAGGCTCGGCGCCGAGCCGATCGACGATCACCTGGTTCCCCGACGCGTCGAGGCCCAGCTCGGTGCCGCGCGGCTTCGCGTTGGGAAACGTGAACGCGATCGTCGTCGCCACGCGCATGTCGACGATCGGCGTCACCGCCCAGCGATAGCCGCCGCCGAAGAGCAGCTCCGCGCCGGTGAGATCGCCGTGCAGGTCGTCGTCGAAACGCACCTTACCCGTGGCGAGGCCGATGACGGCGAACACCATGAGACCGCCGGCGCGAGCGGGCGGCGGCCCGACGGCCTTGCCCCGCTGCGCGTCGATCTGCCGGAGCAGCTCCTCTTCGCTCTCCGCTCCCTGCTCGGCGCGCGCCGCCTGCGTGACGGTCACGCAAGCTGCACAAACGAAGACGGCGAGCGGAACGAAGCGCACTCAGGGCTTATAGATCACGACGTCGGAGATACCGAGCGCGCGGATCGGCTCGGCGATCCGCCTGGCGTCGCCGACGATCACGAGGCGCATCGCGTCGCGCCACAGATACTTGTTCGCGGCGGCGCGGACTTCTGCGGCGGTGACGCGTTCGACGTCCGCGTCGTGCTTCACGACCGACGCGACGGAGCGCCCGCGCGCGATCGCGTGGGCAAAGAGCCGCGCGAGGCCATGCGCCGTGCCCTGCTCGAGCGCGTAGTGGGCCTTGAGCTTGCCGCTCGCGAGCGCGTCGGGCGTCATCTCCTCGGCGCGGGTGCGCTCGATCTCCACGAGCAGCCTCCTCACCGACTCCGCGGTGCGATCGGTCTCGATCGCCGCTCGAATGGTGATCGTGCCGATGTCGCGGCCGGCGTGGACCGTCGTGCGGACGCCGTACGTCGCCCCGTAGTCGCGCCGCACGATCACGTTCAAGCGGCTGCCGAGATCGCTCCCCGTCGCCGCGGCGAGCACCTCCACGGGGACGACGTCGTCATCCGTGGCGCGCGGGCCCGCCCATCCGATGGCGAGGTTCGATTGCGGGGCTCCTGGACGATCGACGATCAGGATCGGCTCGCCAGGTCGCGGTGTCACGGCCCCGATCGCGGGGGTCGGCGCCGACGCGCGCGTCGGCGCCTTCGCGAGGTCGCGCTCGAGGATGCGCTCCATCGAATCGACGGGCATGTCGCCGACGCAGACCACCGTGATGCGCTCGGCCACGACCTGGCCGTCGCGGAACCTCTCCATCGCCTCGTCGAGCTTGCGAAGCTCCACGCGCTCGCGCAGCTCAGTTCCCTTCTTCGCGCGACGGAACGTCGATGACTCGCCGTCGACGGGGACGCCCCACGGATGCGGCGACGGGAACAGCGCTCGGCCGAGCGCCTCGTCGGCGATCAGAAACGGATCTTCGCGCGCGGCGGCCCGGCGCGCCTGGATCGCGCGATGCGCCCACTCCACCGAGTCGCTGTCGAGCGAGGGCGCGACGAACATCGGCGCGGCGCGCGACATCGCCGAGCCGAAGAACGGGCTGAGCGCGGTCACGCTCATCATCATGCTCTCCTCGTCGACGGACGCGCCCACGAACGCGCCGACGAACTGGAGATAGGAGAAGGCTTCGCCGCTGTCGTATTCGTCCGACTTGCCGAACATCGCGCGCGCGTACGTCGCGACGGCCCCGGGCGCGGACGCCGCGGCGCCGCGATCGAGCGTGAGCACGGCGCTCACCGCGGGAAAGTCGCGTCGCTGCAAGAGGATCGCGCGGATCCCGTTCGTGAGTCGCACTTCGACCGGCATCCCGATGGGTCGCGTCCGCGTCGCCACGAGCGGCGGCGGCGACTTGCGCGGCTCGTCGTCGATCGCGTCGCCCACGGAGGCCCGCACCTCGACCGGAGGTCGCCACGTCTCCGCGTCCGGCGGGAACTTGAACGTGCGACTGCTCACGCACCCGGAGATCGCGCACGCGCACGCGAGGGAGATCAGCGAAGCGAACGTGCGCGTCATTCCGCGATGCGCCTTCCCGCCGGCGGCGCGCTCGGCCTCGGCCTCACGATGATGGTGACGTGACGTCGATCGAGGAGGAGCTGGCGAACGGCGCCGCCGACGTCGACGAGCGGAACGCGAAGGAGCTGCCGCAGGTCGTCTTGCGCGGCCGCGGTGGCGCCGTGATAGTCGACGTCGTGGAGCATCCTCTCTGCGCGGCCCTCGAGCGTCTCGAGGTGACGTAGATCGGTGAGCGCGACGCGCGTGCGGTAGTCGGCGAACCCCTCCCAGAAGAGATCGCTGCCGTAGCGCGCGACTTCCTTGAGCGCGTCGTCGATCTCCTGGATGGCTTCGTTCATCGACGCTCTCGGTTTGAGCTTCACCATGGCGAGCACCATGCTCTCGAGCAGCCCGTCTTCGAGATCGACGTCGGCGTCGTAGGCGACCTTGCGGTTGGTGACGAGCCGGCGGTAGATCTCCCCCTCGACGAGCCCGACGGCGTAGCGGAGCTCGAGCCATCCGTCCGTGTGCACGGGCGGCGCCGGCCACGCGAGCGCGACGGCAGGCCCTTCGACGTCGGCCTCGAGCTCGATGGGCCTCTCGGCGGTCGCCACGCGAACGAAGGCGAGCGGGACGCGCGTGCTCGGGATCGGCGCGGCGGGCGGGATCGACGAGAACCACTCGTCGACCATCTTGCGGACGCTCGCGAGCGGCAGCGGGCTCGCGACGACGAGCGTGGCGTTGCTCGGCGAATAGTAGCGACGACCGAACGCGCGCACCTCGTCGAGCGTGATCCTGTCGAGCGCCGCGGCGTAGCCGATGACGGGAGCCGCGTAGGGGTGACCTCGGAAGACCTCCTCGTGGGCGACGATGCCGATCGATCCGAAGGGAACGTTCTCGTAGCGCTCGCGACGCTCGTTCTTGACGACGCGCCGCTCGTTCTCGAAGCCCTCCTCGTCGAGACCGTCGAGCGGATAGGCCATGCGATCCGACTCGAGCCAGAGCGCGCGCCGGAGCGCGCCGACGGGGACGGCCTCGAAGTAGTCGGTGGTGTCGTGGTCGGTGGTCGCGTTGCCGTCGCCGCCGAGCTCCGCGAGCCACTGCGTGAAGTCTTTGCCCTGCGTGTGCCGCGAGCCGCGGAACATCAAATGTTCGAAGAAGTGCGCCATGCCGGCGCGCCCCATCGGGTCGTCCTTGCCGCCGACGTAGTAGCGCACGTGGATGACCGCCGACGACGCGCTGCTCTCCTGGTGGAGGACGACGCGGAGACCGTTGTCGAGACTGAAGACGTCGGTCGTGAAGGCGATGTTGATCGGGACCTGCGCGTCGGGAACGCCGCGGCCCCCGCAGCCGGCCGCGCCGATCGACAGCGCCGAGAGCACGAACACGAAGAAGACAGCCCGCCCCCACATGACCGCGCAGTCTAGTAGACGTCGCAATCGTTGAAAACGGGCGAAACGGAGGCCCGGTCAGTCGAATTCGAGGCGCCAGCGGAAGTCGACGCCGAAGTTGCCGACGTTGCTCGACGACACCGTGTTGATGCGGTCGTACGACGGCTCGACGCTGAACGCTCGCCCGAGGCGCCACTCGATCGTCGACCGGAGCTGCGGATCCTCGGCGAGGCCGCTCGTGAGGCGCGCGCGCAGGTTCTCGCCGAGGCGCCGGCCGACGGTGATGTTGGGCTCGACGCGGCCGGTGCGCGGCGAGTACGCCGTGCCCGGACGGAAGTCGTCGATGACGGGGATCGCCTGCTTGACCGCGCGGTCGACGCCGCTGACGGTGCCGATCGCTTCGAACGCCGCGCTCTCCCACACCGATCCCGAGCGCACCTGATCGACCTCGGCGCGCGTGAGGCCGATCGTGAGGAGGAAGAAGATGTCCTCACGCGAGAGCGCGGGATCGCTCGTCATGTCGACCTTCAGATCCTCGGTGTCGCCGTAGGCGTGGAGCGTGATGCGCCAGAGGCCGCCGCCGCGCCCGCCGCTCGAGATGCCGCCGGCGACGGCGCCCGCGCCGCCCGTCGTGTTCGCGCCCGATCCGCCGGCGCCGGTCGCGAGCGTGTTCGAGTATCGCCGGTACTCGGTGAGGGCGCTGATGTCGACGTGGGGCGCGATGCGCGTCGGATCGTCGAAGCGGATGGCGCCCTTCTGCACTTCGAAGTCGTTCGCGAAGACGCGGAAGCGGCCGCCAGGCATCGTGTTCAGCTCCCCGCGAAGGCCGATGCGCTGGTTCGTTCCGCTGACGCGGATGCCCCTCGGGTCGATCGCGAGCTGCGCGTCGACGAGGTTGTTGCGGATGCGCAGCGGCACGCGCGACCTCACGTCGAAGCCGAGGTTGATCGCGTCGAGCGAGGGATCGTACGCCTCGACGACGGTGCGCTTCGAACCGCGGAAGCCCGTGAGGTCGATCGTGATGGGGCGCGAGTACTCGAACGAGGTGATCGTCACCTCGCCGCCGACGAACGGGAGCCTGCCGCTCGGCGTCGTCGCCGCGGCGTTGAGCGAGAGCCGCAGATCGGCGTCGACCGTCGCCTTCACGCCTTCGATCGGCGAGACGTAGAGCTGCCGGCCCGTCAGCGTCGCCTCCGCGACGCCGAGCTGACCGCCCTTGAGCGGCATGCGCGCCGTCATGCTGACGTCGCCGCCGAGGAAGTGACCGACGCCGCGCGTGATGCGGGCCTCGTTCTCGTCGGCGACGACGTCGACCTCGACGTCGGTGATGCCGCCGGGCAGCCCCTTGAAGCCGAACTCTCCGCCTCGCACCTTGAGCGTGCCGTCGAACTCGGGCTGGGCGGCGCGGCCGCGCAGGCGCACGGAGCCGCTGAGCGTTCCGAGCGCGCGGGTCATCCGCGGCACGATGCCGACGAGGATCCCGAGGTCGATAGGCGACAGCTCCGCCTCGAGCGCGAGCTCGGCGTCGCGCGTGACGTGCTTGACCGAGCCGGCGACGGCGAAGGCGCCCTTGAACCCGTTCGGCGCCTGGAGATCGAAGGTGATCGGCGGGAGCTTCACCTCGTCGTCGGCGAGCGTGATGATCGGGGGCGGGCTCTGCGGGGCGTTCGGCGCGCTCGAAGGAGACCTTCGGAGCGAGAGCGTCTGCCCCGCGCGCGTGACGCGCATCGCGCGAGGCACGAGCTTCACCTTGGCGCGCGCGATGTCGTCGGTCGCGACGCGATCGAGGTGGATGTCGCCGGTGAGCTCGCCGCCCACCGGCGTCGTGCCCGCCGGCTCGGTCTCGTCGGGCGGCACGAGGATGCGCCCGACCGGTCCGAGATCGAACCGCTCGAGGCCGATGGTGCCGGTCGCGACGGGCGACTTTTGCCGGGTCACGACGACGTTGTCGAGCTTCACCTGTCCGCCGAAGAGCGCGCCGTCGATCTTGAACGCGCCCTGCACCGACGCGTCACGGAGGTAGGCGTCCTTGTCGAAGAGCGCCGTGACCGGAGCGCCGCACGGCGTCTTGCCGATCACCTTCGGCGGCTTGGGATCCTGCGTCATCGTGACGTGGAGATCGGAGCCGCCGAACGGCGCGCCCATGATGCGCACGGGCGTCATGTTGATGTCGGCGTCGATCACGTACGCGCTGAGCTTGCCGCCGAGGCGCGCGACGCCGGAGGCGTTGCCCTCGAGCTTCGGCGCGAAGGCGCCGAGCATGTCGGTGCGCGCGAGCGGAAAGCCCTGAACGACCATGCTCCCGCGCAGATCTCCGCCGCGGTGGACGACGAGCGATCCGAGGACCGTGCCGACCGCGGCTCTCCCCTCCTTCTTCACCTTCGAGAGCGAGAGCGAGCTCACCTCGATCTCGGCGCCGTCGATCCCCGCTTCGCGATCGATCCAGCGGTATTCGAAGTCGGCGTGGCCTTCGTCGAACTTCTCGCCCATGAGGTTGATGTTGCGCGCGTTGGTCGTCGCCTGCACGTCGAGGTAGCCGCCCTTGCACACGTCTTCGGGGCCGCCGAGCGAGAGGTGCATGCGCGCGCTCGTCTCGAGCACGCCCTCGATCTCGAGGAAGCGCGGGTCGTCTTCCATCTTGAAGACGGAGAAGAAGTCGCGGACGTCGAGGTTCTTCGTGGTGACGTGGCCGTCCATGCGCATGCTCGCGGCGCCGCCGAAGTCGAGCTGCCCCGTGGGCATCTCGTAGTTGCTCTTGCCCTTCTGCGCCTTGATGTCGCGTAGATCGAGGGTGAGCCCGCGGAGCGAGACCCTGCCTTGCGTCACGTTGCCGAACGGGAGATCCCCGATCGTGTAGTTCGTGATGCTCGCGATCTCTCCCTCGAGCTTGGGATCGCTGAACTGGCCGGAGACGCTCACCTTCACGTCGGCGACGCCGCCCATCGGGACGTTGCCGAGCGGCGAGACGTCCGCGATGTCGATCTTCGCGTGCGGGACCTCGACGCGCAGCACCTCGTGAAAGCCGATCGACACGAGCAGGTCGTCGATCGTGCTGTGCGTCGTCTTGACGCTCATGTGCTGGAACTCGAGCGCGGCGGGCCTCACCGCGATCTTCCCCGAGAAGTTGCCCTCCTTGACCCCGATCGCGCGCGTCTTCGCGGGGTCGTCGACCGCGGCGTCGTAGACGGTGAAGTTCGCGGTGCGCCCCACGATGTCACCGTCGAGGTGGAGCGGCTCGATCGTCCCCTTGAAGCTCGAGACCTTGACCGAGCTCAGATCCCACGCGACGTGCGGGTGCTTGCTCACGCCGAGATCGCGCATGAGCGCGGTGAAGCTCACGTCGGTGATGTCGACGAGCGATGCCTTCAGGGGAACACCCTTGGCGAGCGGCTGCACCTCGACGTCGCGGAGCATGGCGACGCCCTCGGCGATCTCGAGGCGCGTGAGCGAGCTCGTGACCACGCTCCGCCGCACGACGAAGTCGCTCGTGATCTTGTTGGCGAAGGAGTAGCGATCGACGCGGATGCCGCCGGCCTCGAGCCTTCCCGCGACGTCGGGGATCGGCGTCTCCGGCGTGTAGCGCAGCTCGGCGTCGAGCGAGAGCCAGCCGTCGACGTCGGGCGTGTTCGGCACGCGGCTGAGGACGCCGAGCGGCGCGCGCACCTTCACGTGACCGTCGAGGTTGGGCAGCTCCCCCGCCGTCTTCGGGAAGGTCACGGAGAGGTGGCCGAGCGAGAGATCGACGAAGCGCTTGTCTCCCTTCCACACGTCGCAGCCGAGCGCCGTCTCCTCCGCAGGATCGAGATCGACGGCGCCGTAAGCCGAGAATCGCCGCACGAGGACGCGCTTGGGCTCGATGCGCGCGCGCGCATCGACGCGGCAGACGACGTCTTCGTCGACGGAGTACTCGGCAGGGCCGTTCGCGTCGCCTTCGCGGAGCGTCCTCACCACACGCGACTTCGCCTCACCCACGCGGAGCGCGACCTCGAAGGCGGCGCCGCCCCCCTCGGCGTCGTCGACGGTCACGTCGGCGTCGATCTCGTGGGCGACCACCCTCACGCCGTCGATGTCGAGATCGACGTCGGCCTCGCTCGTCGACACGACGGAGAACGGCGGCTTGAAGGGGCCTTCTTGCTTCGGCGTGTCCGGCAGATCGAGCGCGAGGTTGTCGATCTTCCCGTTCTTCAAGACCACACGGGCGCGCGGCTGCTCGACCTCGATCTGGTCGATCATGAGCTTGCCCGCGAGCAGTCCGAAGATCTTCGGCCGCGCGCTCGCGCGACGCGCGGTGAGGAAGGGCGTTCCGCCGTCGCTCGCCTCGACGCGGACGTTGCGCATCGTCACGCTGAGGGGCCAGAGGCCGAGCTCGAGCTCGTAGCGAGCGTCGACGCCGAAGCCCTTGAGCACCTTGCGCGTCTCGTTCGTCGCGTGACCGCGCGCCCAGCTCGTGCGCACGAGGAGCCCGACGCCGACCGGCAGGAGCCCGAGGACCGCGAAGACGACGCAGACGATCCGCGCAACGACGCGCCCCCAGTCGCGGCGCCTGGCGCGCCGGACGGGCGGAAGCATCGTCGTCGGTCCGGAGTCACTCATCTGGGTCTTGCGGATCGTTCTCGATTCTTCTTGGATTCGACGTGCGGGCGCCCGGGTTCGTTCGATGCACGGCGGGCGCCGGACCCGTTACTCTAGCCGCACCCCCCGAAAATCGCCCATTTGTGGCCAAAGTCCGCAACGTTAGGAAGCACGAGCGTGCGCCGAACCACCGCCGGGGTCGTCCCTGGTAACCAACTGCTGCCCGCCCTCATTGCCCGCGTCGAACGGCACGACGCGGCGCGCGTGGTGCGTCTGCTCGAGCCGCTCGTGCTCGATCGACGCGCCGAGCGGCTGCGCTCGGTCATCGACCGCCGCCTCGCGAGCGTGCAGGTCGTGTTCGACGCGCCGCACGATCCCCACAACGGCGCCGCGGTGGTGCGATCATGCGAGGCGTTCGGCGTTCAGTTCGTGCACGTCGTCGAGCGCAAAGAGAAGTTCCTCGCCGCGCCGAGCGTCGCGCGCGGGTCGGAGAAGTGGGTCGATCTGAAGCGCTGGAGCTCCGTCGACGAGGCCGTCGCGAGCCTCCGCGCCGACGGCCTCGAGCTCGTCGCCGCCGAAGCCGAGGGCGATCTCTTGCCCCACGATCTCGCCTCGATCCCGCGCCTCGCCTTGGTCCTCGGCAACGAGCGCGACGGCATCGCCGCGGCGCTTGCGGCTTCGTGCACCAAGCGCGTGCGCGTGCCGATGCGTGGCTTCGTCGAGAGCCTCAACGTGAGCGTGACGGCGGCGATCCTCCTCGCGCATGCCACGCGCGATCGAGCGGGCGATCTGTCCGAGGCCGACAGACTTCGACTCTACGCGCGCGGCTTGTATTTCACGGTCGACAAGGCCGACGAGGTCTTGAAAGACCTCGCCTGAGCCCTGCTTCCGCCGCGAGCCTTCCGCGCGTATTCTCTCGAACGTGCGTCGCTCCACGCAGATCGCCGTGCTCGCCGTCGCCGGCGCGTGCGGCTTCGCCGGCTTCGCACCGGGGTGCCGAGACGCGACGCAGATGACCCTCGAGATCGGACTCGCAGACAAGGTCGTCTGCAGCGAGATGAAGGGCACGGCGATCACCGTCGGGGTCGACGCGATCGACACCGAATCGCGCGTCGCCGCGGAGTACGTGACGGCGACGACGAACGAATGCGACGCGCGCACGCGTTCGGTCGGCACGCTCGTCGTGACGCCGAGCGACGACGACCAGGCCTCGGTCGTCGTCGTCGTCGCCTACGATCCGTCGCTCGGATCGCCCGCGGCGTGCAAGCCGCCGCTCTTCAAGGGATGCATCGTCGCGCGCCGGCGCTTCTCGTTCTCGACGTTCAAGAAGCTGCGCATGCCGATCACGATCGATCCCGACTGCAAGGACGTTCCATGCGACGCGCTCTCGACGTGCCGCAAGGGAAACTGCTACTCGTCCGAGGTCGTCATCGAGGGCGACGTCGTTCCGCCCGAGCCGGGCGCGCTGCCCGACGGCGGCACCGACGAGGGCGGCATCGTGATCCCCGAAGGCGGCTTGCCCGACACGGGAGGAGACGCCGATTCGTCGATCCCCGACGGCAGCGACGTCGACGGCCCCGTCGACGCGCCCACCGACGCGCCGTTCGACGCACCTCCCGGCGTCAGCTGCGTCGCGGGTGCGCTCCAGTGCCCCGGCCCGTGCAGCGGCAAGCTCCTCTACTGCTGCGACGTGCTCGCGGACACCGGCGTCCAGTGTGTGAACGGCGCGGCGGCGTGCAAGGCGAGCAGTCCCAAGTACTGCTGCGCCGACGGCGACTGCGGAGTCGTCGCCGACCTCGACGGTGGGCTCGATCGGGCCGCCATCAACGGCCCCAAGTGCAACAAGCCGCCCCCGGCGGGCCCGAACACCCTCGGGACGTGCGGGCCGCCGCTCTGACGGACTTTACGCGGCCGCACGCGAGAGCTACCACGGGCGCTCATGCTCCACGTCATTCCCTCGCACCAAGGTAGGCCGTCCGACGATCCGATCTTCGCCTTGAACAAGGAGGCGACCGCGCGCAGGGCGCGCGGCGAGTCGATCGTGAACGCGAGCGTGGGCGCGCTGCTCGACGACGAGGGCCGCCTCGCGATCTTGCCGACCGCGGCGCGCGCGGTCCGCGAGGTGCCGCAAGAGGAGTGGGCTCCGTACGCGCCGATCGCCGGGGCGCCCGACTTCTTGAGCGCGGTCGCCGACGATCTGTTCGCCACCGAGCCGGAGATGCGCGGGTTCGCGGTCGCCGCGGCGACGCCGGGCGGAACCGGCGCGCTACGTCACGCGATCGCGAACTACCTCGAGCCGGGGCAGTCGCTCCTCACGACGAGCTACTTCTGGGGTCCGTACCAGACGCTCTGCGACGAGTCTGATCGCAAGCTCGCGACGTTCTCGATGTTCGACGCCGAGGGCAAGCTCGACGCGGCCGCGCTCGATCGCGCGCTCGCCGCGCAGATCAAAGAGCAGAAGCGCGCCCTCCTGTTCCTCAACGATCCTTGCCACAACCCGACCGGCTACTCGATGCGCAAAGACGAGTGGCGCGCGGTCGTCGAGCGACTGCTCTCGCACGCGAGCGCCGCGCCGGTCACGCTGCTCGTCGACACCGCGTACTTCGCGTACGCGGCGAACCCCAATCCGCGCGCGTTCTTGGAGGAGCTCCGGCCGCTGCTCGGCAAGGTCGGTCTCGCGTTCGCGTGGAGCGCGTCGAAGACGTTCACGCACTACGGCCTGCGCGTGGGCGCGATCGTCGCGTGCGTCGCCGACGACAAAGCGCGCGCCGCGACCGACGCTGCGTTCTCGTACTCGTGCCGCGGCACCTGGTCGAACTGCACGCGCGGCGGCATGCGCGCGATCACGCGCCTGCTCACCGATCCCGAGATGGCGAAGGCGGCCGACGCCGAGCGCGCCGAGCTCAAGGCCCTGCTCGCCGCGCGCGTCGAGGCGTGGAACCGCGCCGCCAAGGAGCGCGGGCTCGTCTACCCGCGCTACGAAGGCGGCTTCTTCGTCACGGTCTTCGTCGACGACGCGCAAGAGCGCGCGGCGCGCATGAAGGAGAAGGGCGTCTTCGTGGTCCCCTCGAAGGGGTGCCTTCGCGTCGCGCTCTGCTCGGTCGCGGAGAAAGACGTTCCGCGCCTCGTCGACGCCATCGCGTCTTCATGAGCCCCTACAGGATCGACGCGCAGCCTCCGCCGAGGCGCTTGGTGCTCCGGCCCAAACGCGCCGTTCGGAGCGTCGTCTTCTTCTTCGTCGGCGCGCCGCTCGCCACCCTCATGTTCTACGGGGCGTCGGAGGGCATCGCGCCTGCGGCCATCTTCGCGCTCGTTCCCACGACCTTCGTGATCAAGGGCCTCATCGAGCTCTTCGCTCGGATCGAGCTCGTCGCCCACGGGGGCGTCGTGGTCGCGACGAGCTACGACTGGCCGCGACCTCCGCTCAGCCGCAGGGTCGCGCTCGATCTCGTCGACGACGTCGTGATCGAGACGACCGAGGCGGGAAGGCGCCTCGCGATCGTCGCGCGCGGCGAGCGCGTCCCGATCACGGACTCACAGATCGCGCACGAGGCGGAGCTCGAGCCGCGCGCGCGCCAGGTTCGATCGTTCCTCCTCGCCGGCCACCTCTGACGTCACGCGGCGAGCTTCTTCGTGAGCTCACCCGTGCGGTCGAGCTCGCGGAGCTCGTCGAAGCCGCCGATGGGCTCTTCGCCGATGAAGATCTGCGGAACGGTGCGGCGGCCCGTCGTCTGCACGAGCCACGCGCGCGCCTCCGCGTCGCCGGTGACGTCGACGTCGTCGTAGGCGATCCCGCGGAGCTTCAAGAGCGCCTTGGCCCGCAGGCAGTACGGGCAGATGAGTGTGGAGTACATTCGAACGGGGCGAGCCACACCCCCGAGCCTAGCGCGGGGCGGAGGGAGTTTTGAGCCCCTGCGCCGCTCGTGTCGGCGTGGTACCTTCCCGAGTCCCATGGCGTCCGAGCAGACGATCCACCTCGAGCGGTATGCCCCCGACGCGAAGGCCCTCGTGGCCGGCGCGCAGTCTCTGGCGGACGAGCGCAAACACGTCCAGGTCGAGCCCGTCCATTTGCTCGCGCGCGCGCTCGATCGCGATCGCGGCGTGGCCGAGGTCTTCAAGAAGGCGGGCGCCGATCCGGCCGACGTCGTCGCCGAGGCCGAGTCGCAGCTCTCGAAGCTCCCGAAGGCGGGCGCCGGCCTCGCTTACCTCTCGTCGGCGATGCTCGGGCTCCTCTCGCGCGCCGAGAAGGAGGCCGACAAGAACGCCGTCGGCGTCGAGCACCTCCTCAACGCGCTCTCGCAGGAGATCCGCGGCCCGGCCGCGGTGGTCCTCCAGGCCTTCGCCCTCGGGCCTGGATCGCTCCGCCCGCACATGGCCGCGCTCAAGAGCGTTCCCCGCGAGGCGCCGGGCGCGAGCACCGTGTCGGGGCCGGAGGCGATGGCCCGCTACGTCCACGACTTGACGGCGCGCGCGAGAGAGAGCGGCTTCGATCCCGTCATCGGGCGCGACACCGAGGTGCGCCGCCTCCTCCAGATCCTCGAGCGCCGCCAGAAGAACCACCCGCTCCTCGTGGGCGAGCCCGGCACGGGCAAGACCGCGATCGTCGGCGCGCTCGCGATGCGCATCGCCGCCGGCGACGTCCCGCAGAACCTCGCGAGCCTCTCGATCCTCGAGCTCGAGATCGGGCAGCTCGTCGCCGGCGCGAAGCTCCGCGGCGAGATCGAGGATCGCCTGAAGCAGGTGATCGGCGCGATCAAACAGAAAGACACGCTCCTCTACATCTCCGGGCTCGAGTCGCTGCTCGGCCAGGGCGGCGCCGGCAGCGGCGTCGGCGATCTGCTCAAGCCCATGCTCGCGCGCGGCGACATCCGCTTGCTCGCGTCGACGACGCCCGAGGGCATGCGCAAGCTCGCCGACAAGGATCCGAACCTCTTGCGCCGCTTCACGGTGCTCGCGATCGATCCGCCGACGCCGGAGAAGGCGATCGAGATCCTGCGCGGCATCGCCACGCGCTACGAGGCGCACCACAAGGTGCAGATCGGCGATCCCGCCGTCGTCGCGTCGGTGCGCCTCGCGAAACGCTACGTGCAGGAGCGCGCGCTCCCCGACAGCGCGATCGATCTCCTCGACGAGGCGTGCGCCCGCAAGCGCGTCGAGATCGACGGCCTGCCTGCGCACATGGACGACGCGATCCGCCGCGTGGCGTCGCTCAAGGCGCAGATCGCGGGCCTGCAAGACGACGTCGACGCGATGAGCCTCAAGACGAAGGAGCGGCTCGAGAAGGAGATCGCCGATCTCGAGCCCTCGGTCGCGGAGATGCGCCTCAAGCTCGAGTCGCGCCGCGGCGCGCTCGCCGCGCAGGCCGCGCTCAAAGAGGAGATGCAGAAGCTCCAGGGGCAGCTCGAACAGGCGCGCAAGGATCAGAACTTCGCCAAGCTCGGCGAGCTCGAGCACGTGCAGATCCCCGACGTGCGAAGGCGCCTCGAGGCGGCCGACGCCGCGGTCGAGAAGGCCGGCCTGAAAGAGGGCGTCTCCCGCGTCGTCACCGAAGAGGCCGTCGCGCAGGTGCTCGGCGACTGGACGGGCATCCCCGTCTCGCGCATGCTCGAGGCCGAGAGCGAGAAGCTCCTCAAGATGGAAGAGCGCCTCTCGGCGCGCGTCGTCGGTCAGACCGAAGCGGTCAAGGCGGTGTCGAAGGCCGTCCGCCGCGGGCGCGTGGGCCTGCGCGATCCGGGCAAGCCGATCGGGAGCTTCTTGTACCTCGGGCCCTCCGGCGTCGGAAAGACCGAGCTCGCCAAGGCGCTCGCCGAGTTCCTCTTCGACGACGAGCAGAGCATGACCCGCCTAGACATGAGCGAGTTCATGGAGAAGCACATGGCGCAGCGCCTCGTCGGCGCGCCGCCGGGCTACGTCGACAGCGAAGAGGGCGGCTTCCTCACCGAGGCGGTGCGCCGGCGGCCTTACAGCGTGTTGCTGTTCGACGAGGTCGAGAAGGCGCACGCCGACGTCTTCAACCTGCTCCTCCAGGTGCTCGACGACGGTCGCCTCACCGACGGCCGCGGCCGCACGGCAGACTTCTCGAACACCGTCGTCATCATGACGAGCAACATCGGCTCGCAGCGCATCCTCGAGACCGATCCGAAGCTCTTCGAATCCGAAGAAGGCCGCGACGCGCTCCGCGACGTGCTCCGCGAAGAGATGAAGAACTTCCTCCGTCCGGAGTTCTTGAACCGCATCGACGACGTCATCATCTTCCGCCCGCTCTCGAAGGTCGACCTGCGAGGCATCGTCGACATCCAGCTTCGCCGCCTGGAGAAGCTCGTCGGCGATCGCGAGCTGAAGCTCGAGCTGACCGAAGCCGCCAAGCTTCGCCTCGTCGACATCGGCTACGAGCCCGCGTTCGGCGCGCGCCCGCTCAAGCGCGCCATCCTGAAGGCGGTGCAGGATCCGCTCGCCGAGGAGCTGCTCGCAGGCGGCTACACGAACGGCAGCACCGTGAAGGTCGACGTCGACGGAGAGAGCTTCAAGTTCGTGAAGACGTGAGCCGCACGTCGACCCGGATCTTCGCCGCGCCGGCCGCCGTCACCGTGAAGGCAGCGGCCGGCCGTTCTGGAGGCTTCGCAGCGCGTCCCGGAGCACCTCGAGCTGCTTCCCCGCCTCGGCGAAGTCACCGGTGCTCATGAGCCGCACGTAATCGTCGAACGCGCGGTTCGCCTCCGTCGCGGCCTCCGAAGGCGTCATGGCGCCGCGATCGCCCGCGGCGACCGGTCTCCCCGTCACCAAGCCCTCGAGCGCCTCGGCGAAGGTCGGCGCATAGCTCATCTCGTCGCCGTGCATGAGCACGACGGTCCGCAGCTCCGGGTACGCCGCGGCCTCCGCTTGAATGTAGATGGGCTCGACGTACAGAATCGTCGTGTCGATCGGGATCGCGAGGACGTTGCCTCGGATCACCCGCTTGCCGTGCTGATCCCAGAGCGTGAGCTGCGCCGAGAGCGACGGAGACTGATCGATCTTCGTGTCGACCTGCTGCGGCCCGAGCACCCACTGATCTTTGGGGAAGCGATACGCGATGAGGCGCCCGTAGTTGGCGCCGTCGCAGAGCGCGGCGATCCACCCGATGAGGACCTGACGGCCCTTCGGCGTGAAGGGCTGCATCAGGATGAACTCGGCCGAGCGTGAGCCGGGAGCCTGCCACATCACGTAGTAAGGATCGACCGGCCGGACATGCTCCGAGTACTTCTCCGTCGCGCGGACCCACAGATCCTCCCGGTTGTAGAACACGCGCGGATCCGTCATGTGATACTTGGCGAACACGAGGCCCTGCGTCTCGAGCATCGCCTCCGGGTAGCGAACGTGAACGCGCAGCGCCTCGGGCATGGCGTCGCTCGGCCGGAAGAGATCGGGATAGATGCGCGACCACACCTGGACGACGGGATCGTTCGGCTCGAAGACGTAGAGTGAGATCGATCCGTCGTACGCATCGACGACGGCCTTGACGGAGTTGCGGACGTAGTTCGCGCCCGCGAGCCTCGTGGGGAGGGTCACCTCCGAGGTCGACGGCTCGGCCGTGGCGGCGTCCTTCGGCCCTCGTCGCGCGCCCGGCTTCGGAGACGGTGGCGCGTAGGCTTCGCTGTACGGGTAGCGGTCGGACGTCGTGTACGCGTCGACGATCCACTTGATCCGGCCCTCGACGATGACCGGGTAGGGATCGTGATCGAGCGTGAGAAACGGCGCCGCCTTCGCCACGCGGTCGGCGATGTTCCGATGAAAGAGGATGCGACTCTCGGGCGTCGGGTAGTCGGAGAAGAGGAGTCGTGTGCCTCCGAGCTTCCAGCCGTAGACGAGCTTCCGCCAGAAGCTCTCGAGAGGCACGCCACCGCGCCCTGCGTAGTGCGTGTAGACGTTCGTGCCGCCCATCGGGTAGTTGAACTCGGGCGCGCGGCTGTTCGCCACCACGTAGTGATTCGTCCGCTCGCCGAAGTAGATCTCGGGTCGTTCGATGCGGAGCGACGGGTGGTCGGCGACGGGAGGGATGTCGCGAACGATGAGCTCCGGCAGCCCGGTGGGAGTGAACTCGCTGACGGGCGCCATCACGAGCCCGAAGCCGTGCGTGTACTTGAAGTGGCGGTTCACGAACGTCTGGCTCTCGACCGGGAGGTTCGACGCCTCCATCTCGCGGGGCGAGAGCATGACCTGACGGTACTCGTCTCCCACGGTGTACCGGTCGAAGTCGGTGCCCGTGATGTCGTAGTACAAACGGAGCTCTTGGAACTGCCGCACGACCTCGTTGAACGCGCGAGGATCCCAGAGGCGAACGTTCTCGAGCATCGACTGCCTGTCGCGGATCACGTCCGGCGTCAGCTTGGCCTCGAGTGGAAATTCCTCGACCTCCGCGTGCTCGAGGTTGAACCCGTCGCGCGTGAACGCGATGTTGCTCCGCAGGTAGCGCTCCTCGAGCGAGAGCTCGTTCGGCTCGACGACCAACCACTGCACCAGCGCCGGTACGACGCCGAGGCCGAGCAGCGCGACGGCCACGACGATCGCGGCAGGCGCCGCGACCGTGGCCGTCGCGAGAGCCGCGATCGAATCGTTCGCGCGCTCTGCGCGCTTCGCGAGCGCGCGCGAGAACGCCCTCGTCGCGGCGGGTACGAGGAGCACGATGCCCATCGCCACGAGCAGCGCGGCGAGCACGTAATAGACGGGCAAGAGGACGTGCACGTCCGTCCAACCCGCGCCTTCGACGGCGCCGCGTCGCGAGTACATGAGGTGGTACGGCGCGAGCAAGCGCCCGTACGCCAGCGTGAGCGCGAGGGCGCCGAGAGGCGCGAAGAGGGCGCGATGACGACGCACGAGCGTGCTCGCGAGCTCGTGTTCCGGTCGCACCTCGGGAGGAGGCCCTTCGCCGCTCGGCTCTGCCTCGACGACCTGCACGTCGAGGAGCGGCGTCGCAGACGGCTCGCGCCGCATCGCCGCGCCTTCGACGCGCCGGGGCCACGCGGCGAGGACGGCGGTGACCAGCGCCGCCGTCGACGCGAAGAGAAAGAGCCAGAACAGCGCGTCGTAGAACGGGAGGCGGAAGAGATAGAACCCCGTGTCCTTCCCGAAGATGGGATCCGCGACCGGCGTTCGAACGCCGAAGCCCCAGCGAAGCGCGACGGTCCAGCTCGCGAGCCCCCAGAGCGCGCCCACCACTGCAGCGAGCGTGACGCCGAGCCGCCTGATGACGCGCTCGTCGGGGTTCACCGACAGCGTCAGCGCCCACGTGAGCCCCGACGCGAACGCGGCGCCTGCTCCGGCGACGACGACGCGCGCGACGACGCTCGTCCAGAACCGGCGCACGAAGCCCACCTCCTCGAACCAGAGCATCTCACCCCAAAGGCTCATCAGGCCGAAGAAGCCGATCGTGCCGAGCATGACGGCGGCGCCCGCAGCGAGCATGCGTGGTCTGCCACGCATGTGGCCACGCACCACGAGGACGGCGCTCACCGCGAGGAGTCCGAGCAGGAGCACGACATACATGATGTGGACCTCCGCAACGGACGGACGCAACCCACGTGCCCGGCGCGCGCCGGAGGCTGCAAAGGCACGCGCGCACGGCGAGCCGTGTGGCAGTGACGCGACGGGCGCGGTCTTGCGCTAGAGTCGTGCCGTGCGCGTTCATCTGATCGGCGTCTGCGGCACGGGAATGGGTCAGCTCGCGTCGCTGCTGAAAGAAGCAGGGCACGACGTGAGCGGATCCGACATGGCGTTCGATCCGCCGATGGGCCCGGCGCTCGAGGTCGCGGGGATCCGATGCCTCCAGGGCTACGCAGCCGACCACGTCGCGGCCGACGTCGATCTCGTCGTCGTCGGCAACGCGATCCGCAAAGACAACGTCGAGGCGGTTCAGGCGGAGGCGCTCGGGCGGAAGCGCTCGAGCATGTCGGCGGCGCTCCGCGAGCTGTTCCTCGCCGGGCGGCGCGCGTTCGTCGTCGCCGGCACGCACGGCAAGACGACGACCTCTTCGATGTGCGCCTGGATCCTCGCCGAGGCCGGCCTCGAGCCCGGCTTCTTCATCGGCGGTCTGCCGAAGAACTTCCCCTCGGGGGCGCGCATCGGCAGCACGAAGCGCAAGCTCACGCACGGCGCGAAGCCGGCGCCGTTCGTCGTCGAGGGCGACGAGTACGACGCCGTCTTCTGGCACAAGGAGCCGAAGTTCTTCGACTACATCGGCGTTTCGCCGGGCGACGTGGCGATCGTCACGAGCGTCGAGCAGGATCACATCGACATCTATCCCTCGGTCGAGAAGTACGAAGCGCAGTTCGAAGCGTTCGCCGCGAAGGTGCCCGAGAGCGGCCTCTTGGTGTGCGACGCCCGCGACGCCCGCGCGCGTCGCATCGTGAAAGCGAACGCGCGCGCCCAGACGACGTTCTACGCGCTCGAGGGCGACGACACCGGCGACGTGACGCCCTCGTGGCAAGGCGCGATGGTCGCCGCGGATCCGGCGACCGGCGCGCAGCCGTTCGATCTGTACGCCGGCGGCTCGTTCTGCGGGCGCTTCGCGCTCAAGGTGCCGGGCGCGCACAACGTCCGCAACGCGGTCGGCGCGATCGCCGCGTGCGCCGAGGGCTTCGGCGTCGGCGTGCAGGCCGCGCGCGCGGCGCTCGCGTCGTTCGAAGGCGTGCGCCGGAGGCAAGACCTGCTCGGCAAGCCCGGCGGCGTCTCGGTCTACGACGACTTCGCCCATCACCCCACGGCCGTCGACGAGACGCTGCGCGCGCTTCGCGCGCGTCATCCGACGGGGAGGCTCTGGGCGATCTTCGAGCCGCGCAGCGCCACGGCCTGCCGCGCGCTCCATCAGCACGAGTACGTCTCGGCGTTCTCCGCCGCCGATCACGTCCTCTTCGCGCCGCTCGGGCGCACCAACGTCCCCGAGGTCGAGCGCCTCGATCTCGCGCGCCTCGCCGGCGAGATCGGCCCGCGAGCGATCGCGGAGAGCAGCGTCGAGGGCATCATCGATCGCGTCGTGCGCGGCGCCGCCGCCGGCGACACCGTCGCGCTCCTCTCGAACGGCGCCTTCGGCGGGATCCACGCGCGTCTGCTCGCCGCGCTCTCGTCTTCGGAGGCCGGCTCCGTCGAGGAACGATCGTGAAGCGCGCCGAGCTCGAGCCCATCCTCGCCGTCATGCGCGCGTGCGCGCGCGAGGCGGGGGCGCTCGTGCTCGGAGGCTTTCGCAAGAGACACGTCATCGAGCACAAGAGCGCCGCCGAGCTCGTCACGCGCTTCGATCGAGAGAGCGAGGCGCTCTTGCGCGAGCGCCTCTCGGCGTCGTTCGCGTTCGACATCGTCGGCGAGGAGGGCGGCGGCGACTTCCGGCGCGACCGACCCGCGTTCTTCGTCGATCCGATCGACGGCACGACCAACTTCGTGCACGGTCACCCGTTCTGGTGCGTGTCGATCGGGCTCGTGATCGACGGCGAGCCGGCGCTCGGCGTCGTGTTCGCGCCGGCGCTCGGCCAAGAGTGGTATGCGTTCGTCGGCGACGACGCGCGCGAGGCGCGACGACGAATGCACGCAGCGTGGCGCCCCGAGGGCGAGACCGACGAGCCGATCGCCGTGAGCACGACGGCCGAGCTCGAGCACTCGCTGCTCGCGACCGGCTTTCCGTACGACCGCCGCAAGAGCCCCGACAACAACTTCGACGCCTTCGTCGCGATCAAGAAGCGATGTCAGGCGGTGCGACGTTGCGGCTCGGCGGCGCTCGATCTCTGCCTCGTCGCCGACGGCACGTACGAGGGCTACTGGGAACGCAAGCTTCGTCCGTGGGACATCGCGGCCGGCATCGCGATCGTCCGGGCGGCGGGCGGCACGGTCACCGAGCTCGAGCCCACGCCCGAGGGTCCCATCGCGAGCGGCCACCTCGTGGCGACGAACGGCCTCATCCACGACGCGCTCCTCCACGAGCTCGCCCACGCGCCCGCGCTCTCGATCGCGCCGCCAGGGTGAACGTGGTCGCATGTAGGCCGCGCGCATCACGCGGGTTCGGCGTGCGCGAATAGCGCTTTCGATTCAGGATAATCCTAGGCGCGAAGATCTCTTCGCACCGAGAAAGTGTCACCGTGCGCCGCATCGCCCATCTCTCCGACGTTCACATGCTCGACGCCCAGTGCCGCCGTCGCGGGGGCGCGCGCTACCGCTTCGCGACGAAGGCGGTGAGCCTCGGCCGGCCCGTCGATCCTCAGGCGCGCGCGAAGAAGCTCACGCGCGCGCTCCGCGCCGCGAAGGCGAGCGGCGCCGATCACGTCGTCATCACGGGCGACCTCACCGAGGTCGGCGATCGCGCCGAGTTCGAGCACTTCGCCGACGTCCTCGAAGACGCGAAGATGCCGGAGGGCAGCGTGAGCCTCGTGCCCGGCAACCACGACGCGTACACCTCCGGCTCGGCGTGGCGGCGCGCGCTCGAAGGTCCGCTCCACCGCTTCGCGGCCGCGAGCGCGGCGGAGCCCGGCAAGATCGTCGACCGCGGTCCGGTCGCGTTCCTCCCCATCGACACGACGTGCTTCCAGTCGATCCTCTCGTCGGGCGGCCTCTTCACGCCCGAGGCCGCGCGCGCGGTCACGTCGCGGATCGACGATCCCGCGCTCCGCGACAAGGCCATCGTCGTGGTGATGCATCACCCGCCGTTCGACCAGCACCGAAATCCGATCGCGCAGTGGATCGACGGCCTCCGCGGATGCGCGCACGTGCTCGACATCCTCGCGAAGCATCCGCGCGTGCAGATCCTCCACGGCCACATGCACCGCGTCGTCGATCGGATCGTGAAGCTCGGCAAAGCCCGCATCTTCGGCGCGCCCGCCATCGTCGACGACGGCGACGCGCCCCGCGTGCGCCTCTACGACGTGCGCGACGGCGCGCTCGAGAGCGCAGGCCTCTTCGCCATGTGAACCTCGTTCCGACGCGCTCGAAGGCTCGCGCTAGACCATCTGCCGCTCGGCGAGCTTCTTGAACGGCCCGTCGACGGCGACGAGCTCCTCGAAACGCCCCGTCTGCACCACGCGCCCCTTCTCGAGCACGATGATCTTGTCGGCGTGACGGATCGTGCTGAGCCGATGCGCGATGACCACGCGGGTCACGCGGAGCTGCTCGAGGCTCTCGCTCACGGTCGCCTGCGTCACGTTGTCGAGCGCGCTCGTCGCTTCGTCGAAGAAGACGACCTTCGGATCGGACGCGAGCGCACGCGCGATGAGGAGGCGCTGCTTCTGCCCGCCGGAGAGCGTCCCGCCGCCCTGGGAGACCACCGTGTGCATGCCCATCGGCATCGCCTCGACGTCCTTGTCGAGCGCCGCGTTGCGCGCAGCGTTCCAGGCGTCGTCCAGCGTGAGGCCGGTGGCGCCCACGATGTTGGTGAAGATGTCGCCGCCCATCACGCGGCTGTTCTGCATCACGACGCCGATCTGCTTGCGCACGGCGCGCGCGTCGAGGCTCGAGAGCGGGAGGCCGTCGTAGAACACGCCGCCCTCGGTGCACGCCTCGAATCCGAGGAGCAGGCGCAAGAGCGTCGACTTGCCCGATCCCGAAGGCCCGACGAGCGCGACGAACTCGTCGGGCTCGATCTGGAAGCTCACGTCGTCGAGGATGAGCGGCCCCTCGGGTGAATAGCGGAAGGAGACGTGATTGACCTCGATGCCGCCGACGAGGTCGACCTGTTCGCCCGTGCCCTGAGCCTCCGCGCGCGCCTCGAGGATCGGCTTGGCGCGCTCGTACATCGGGACGACGGCGAGCGAGAAGAGCACCGCCTCGATGACTTGCAGCGTCGAGCTCATGAACATCGCGAACGCCGTGCTGAACGCGAGGAACATGCCGGTGCTGAGCTTCTGCTTTCCCGTGCCCGCGAGCATCCAGTAGAGCGCCATCGCGCAGAGCGTCGGATACACGGTCTGCACGATGGAGATGCGAACGTTGACCTTCTCCGCCCCCACGTCGGCGTCGCGCCGGCGGGCGAAGAGCGTCGCCCACACGGAGAACGCGCGATTCTCCGCGGCCGTCACGCGGAGCTTCGAGATGCCGGTGAGGAGCTGGAGGAGCAGGCCTTCGATCTTGCCGTCGATCGCGGCGACCGTGCGCTGCCGCGCGAGGGCGAAGTGCGTCGCGACGACCGCCGGGATCGTGGCGACGGCGGTGAGCACCGTGGCCACGAGCGCGAGGCTCGTGTCGATCGCGAAGAGGAAGAAGAAGTTCCAGATCGAGAAGAGGCCGCCGAGCACCGCGCTGAGCGTGGTGCCCGCGAGCACGTCGCGAATGCCTCCGATGCCCGCGGCGCGCGACGCGAGCTCGCCCGCCGAGTACTCGCGGAAGAACGGGAGCGGCATGTTGAGGAGACGATCCCAGACGCCGGCCTCGAGCGTCGCGTCCATGCGCGTCTGCACGCGGACGAGGGCGAGGCCGCGCGCGAGGTCGAAGAGCCCTTGCCCGATGTAGACGAGCGCGAGCACGATCGTGAGCTGAAGGAGCAGCCCGCGCTCGGCGCCGGGCACCAACGTGTCGAAGACCTCGCCCGTGAGGAGCGGGATCAAGGTGCCGAGGCCGCCGAGGCCCATGCCGACGAGGAGCACGAACGCGACGTCGCGCACCGCGCGACGCCCCGAGAAGCGGAGCACGTCGAGCGGACCGATCGGCTTGTCGGGGAGCGCGGAGTAGAACTGGTAGGCCTGCGGGTGGAGGCGGTCCGCGTTCTCCTCGGTGATCTCGATCGGCGGCTTGTCGCCGTTGCGCGCGTCGTGCAGCTCGTAGCCCGATCGCGTGGGGATGAGCGCGACGGGGTTCAGCCGGTCGGCGTTCACCTCGTCGCCTTCGTCGAGCAAGAACCCGAGGAGCGCGCCGGAGTCGTGCTCGTACCACTCGCCCTCGAGCAGGACCGCGCGCGTTCGCACGGTGGTGATCCGTGAGATCGCCGTCTTGATCTGTCCGAGGTTCGGCCGCTCGCGACGGCTGATCGCCGGCCAGCGAACGCGCAGATCGGCCACGCCGATGAACTTCGCGATGTGATGCGCCGCTTGCTCGAACGCGTCGCCGTCGACGGCGGCGCCGCGCTCGCCGCGGCCGACGAGCGCGAGCCGCCGGAGCGCGTCGCCCACCATGTTGCCCTCGGCGACGCGCGAAGCGGCGTCGAGCTCGAGGCGCGTCTTCTCCACGGTGCTCTTGTGGCGCGCGAGGTACGCGACGACGAACGCGTAGAACTCTTCCGCGAAGCCCGCGCTCTTGTGGCGCACGACGAGCTCGGCGCTCTTCGCGGTGCGCGCGCCCGTCGCCCACTCTCGGTTGTGGGAGATCGAGGGAGGCGCGATCGAGCTCGGCGCGGCGGCCGGCGCGCCGCTCGCGCCGAAGACCTGCGGAGCCGCCGACGAGCCGCGCAGCGAGAAGGGCGCCGCGGCGTGACCGCCGACGACCCAGACCTTGTCGGTGAGCGGCCACTGGCGCGGCGCCGCGTGCTCGAGCTCGCCGACGCGCACGCCGCCGAAGCGGCTCGGCACGTTCGGCAGCGCGATCCACACGACGCCTTCTTTGGCGCGGAGGGGATTCGAGACCGCGCCGAGCGTCATCCCGGGCTCGACCGTGTCGCAGCGTGTGGGCACGGGCGCGGACGGCAGTGTCGAGATCAGGAGCTCGACGAACCCTTCGAACAAACGCTCGACGAGCTCTCGCTTCTCGGGCGACGCATCGGCGAGCGCTTCGATCACGAGGCGCGTGGGGATCCGAACGACCTTGCTCCCCACCGGCCCCGTGAGGAGGAGCACCGCCGGATCCTCCTCTTGCGCCGCGCCCGGCAGCGAGAAGAGGAGCTGACCGGCGCGACAGCCGCCCACGTACTCGCGACGCCCGACGGCCCGACCGTCGCGATACCCGACGCAGAAGAGCTGATGATGCGAGATCTGCGTGAGGTAGCAGAACGCCGGATCGGCGAGGAGGAGCGGCTCGTCGCCCTCGACCTGGAGCTCGTCGCACGCCGCGCCGAACGCCGCGCGCACCGCCGCGACGACGCCTTCGGCGTCGACGTCGAGCGAGGGGCTGGAAGAGAGCGCGGTCGTCATGTGGGCTTCACGCCGTGGTGATGAGCTCGCGATAGAGCCCCCCCTGCTCGAGCAGCTCCTCGTGCGAGCCGCGCTGAACGACGTGCCCTCGCTCGAGGACGATGATCTCGTCGGAGTCGCGGATGGTGCTGAGGCGATGCGCGATGATGAGACAGCTGCACCCGCGCCGGCGGAGGTTGTGATCGACCTTCTGCTCCGTCTCCGGATCGAGCGCGCTCGTCGCCTCGTCGAGGACGACGAGCGCGGGATGGCGCACGAGCGCGCGCGCGATCTCGAGGCGCTGGCGCTGGCCGCCGCTGAAGTTGGCGCCGCCCTCGAGGATCTTGCCGTCGTAGCCGCCGGGGAGCCTCGCGATGTCGTCGTGGATGCAAGCGTCCTTCGCCGCCTGGATGACGTCGGCCTCGGGCACCGTCGAGTCCCAGAGCGTGAGGTTGTCGCGCACGGTGCCTTCGAAGAGGGTCACCTCTTGATCGACGATCGCGACCGACGAGGTGAGCGCCGAACGCGGCAGCTCCTCGCGCGCCCTGCCGTCGAAGAGGATCCGCCCGCTCCACGGGTGATAGAGCGCGCATACGAGCCGCGCGACCGTCGACTTGCCGCTCCCGCTGCCGCCGACGAGCGCGACGCGCTGCCCCGGAGAGAGGTGGAGACTCAGGTTGCTCACGAGCGGCGGAGAGAACGGCAGGTAGCCGAACGTCACGTCGTCGAGGACGAGATCGCCCGTGAGGCGCACGGGCGAGGGCTCGTCTTCGACGGGCGCCGTCGAGAGCGGATCACGTTCGTGCTCGAGCACGTCGTCGAGGCGCTCGAGCTCGCCGCGGAGCTGTTGGAGGCTCGCGCCCACCTGAGAGAGGCTCTCGATCGGGTGGATGAAGCTCATCATCAACGTCTGGAACGCGACGAGCATGCCCAGGCTCAGGTGGCCGTCCATCACGCGGAGCGCGCCGATCGACAAGACGAGCAGCGAGTTTCCGCGCGCGAGCAGCTCGGTGAACACGACCATGAGCTGATCGCGGCGCGCGAGCTCTTGCTGGGCGACGAGCAGCTTCGCCTGATAGCCCGCCCACTGGCTGAAGAACTCGGACTCCGATCCGGTGCCCTTGATCGTCTCGATCATCTGGAGGCCGCCGCCGGCGACGCCGGCGAGCTTGCCGGCGTGCTGCCCCACTTGGCGGCTCAGATCCGTGCGCATCCGCTCCGCGCCGCGGAGGAGCACGAGGTGCCCCGCCGCCGTCGCCACGCCGATGAGCGTGAGCCACGGATCGATGTAGAGCATGAAGCTCAGGTAGAAGAAGACCAGCACCATATCGAGGACGATGCCGGAGATGCGGCCCGACAGCTTGTGCGCGACCGCGTCGTTCGAGCGCACGCGCTCCGCGAGATCGCCCGGCGATCGCGCCAGGTAGAAGCCGACGGGTAGACGCAGCGCGTGCCAGAGGAAGTCGGACGCCATGCGCACGCCGAGCTTCGTCATCAGCTTCAGGAGGTACGTGCGCTGGAGATACGTGAGCGCCGCGCGCAAGAGCGCGGTGAGGCCCATCGCGGCGAGGAGCGACGGCAAGAGCCCGAGCTGACCGCCGATGAGGATCTCGTCGACGAAGACCATCCCGAACACGGGCACGACGAGGCCGGGCACGAGGAGGCCGAGACCCGCGAGCGCGATGAAGGAGACCGCGTTGCGCGATCCCTCGAGCCGCCGGCGGAGCATCGTGATCATCGACGGGCGGCGGCCCGTCGGCGCGTAGCCCTCGCCCGGCTTGAACGAGAGCACGACGCCGGTGAACGCGTGATTGAACTCCTCGAGAGGAACGCTCGTCGGGCCCGCGGCCGGATCGTTGAGGTAGACGCGCCCCTTCTCGAAGCCCTCGACCACGAGGAAGTGGTTGAAGTTCCAGTGGACGATCACGGGCAGATCGAGCTCCGCGACCTCGCGCGGCTCCTTGCGATAGCCCTTCGCCTCGAGGTTGTACTTGCGCGCGGCCTTGAGCACGTTGCTCGCCTTGCTGCCGTCGCGCGAGACGCCGCACTCTTCGCGGAGCTTCGAGAGAGGGACGAAGCTGCCGTAGTGCTCGAGCACGATCGCGAGGCTCGCGGCGCCGCACTCGGTCGCCTCCATCTGGAGGCGCGTCGGCGTGCGTATGCGCTTCTTCTGCGCGGGCGGCGGAGGAGGCGCTTCACGCGCTTCCGTCGTCTCCGCCGAGCTCTCGCCGCGAACGTCGTGGGCCATGCGCCGTTCGCCTCAGTCGAGCGCCGGGAAGACGAGCGCGATCGGCCGGTGCGTGCGCGTGATCACCGCGCCCCGGCACTGCGTTCCGCTCGTGAGCTTGATGTCGGGGCCGGCGCCGCTCGACCAGCGATAGCCGCTCGCCGTGCTCTTGTCGGGGAGCATCGACGCGCGCACCGCGATCGGCGCGCCGCCCGCGGCCTGGATGAACGAGTCGACGAGCTGCTCGTTGCGGAGCGCGCCCATCATGCCGAGCCGCGTCGAAGGATAGTGATCGACCACCTTCACCTTGCCGAGCAGAACGCCGTGGCGCTCCTTGCGAACCGTGGACGGCATGATCTCGATCGTCATCCCGGGCTTGAGCGACTTGCCGTTCTGGGAATCGAAGTAGAGGAGCGCCTCGAGCTCGGTCTCGTTGCCCGAGCGCTCGACGGCGACGATGGGCTTGCCCGCGGCGACGTGCTCGCCGGCGACGGCGCGCAGCTCGACGACGCGCCCGCTGACGTGGCTCACGATCTCGTCGTTCTCCTCGAGCTGCTTCTGGAGTCGCTCGAGATCGCCCTTGAGGCGATCGCGACGGCCGCTCGCCGAGGGGCTGAGCGTGCCCGCGTCGGCGTCTTGATTCAGCTCCTCGATGCGCCGCTCGAGGCTCTTGATCTGCTGCACGAGCGCGGGCTGCGCGATCTTCGCGACGACCTGATCGCGCTTGACGAGATCGCCGGCCTGCACCTCGATGGATGTGATCTCGCCGTCGCCCTGCGCCGCGAGCTCGACGAGCCCGCCGCCGCCGAGGAGGATGCCCGCCGCCGCCACCTTGGTCTGCATGCTCCCGACGACGGCCCACGCGAGGGTGGTGACGATGATGAGCGTGCAGCCGACGAGCGCGAGCCAACCCTTCGCGTCGGTCACGCGCATGAGGGTGTGGAGCTGTTCGGGAGAGCTGAGGCGGTCGAGCGCCGCCTTCCGGAACAGCTTGTTCTTCTTGTCGTTCTCAGCCATCGCGCTTCTCACTCCACGTCGTGGACCTGACGACCGAGCATGTTGAAGCGCTGGCCTGCGCGATCGACGTTGTCGAGGACGCTGTCGTCGAGCTCGTCGTCGTAGTCGGGATCGGTCGCCATGCGCACGCGATCCGAGAGGAACGTGGCGACCGCTTTGTAGAAGCGCGCGGCGAAGCCAGGGTTCCGCGTCAGCGCGTCGCCGAGCGTGTGCGTGGGGATCGCGTACACCGCGCTGTCTTCACGGGCGGTCACGGTGGCGCTCGGCGGTCGCGTGTCGACGAACGACATCTCGCCCGCGATCTCGCCGACGCCGAGGCGCGCGATCTCCTTCTTGGTCTTGCCCGCGAGGACGGAGAGCTCGCCCTGGAGGACGATGTAGAGCGTCTCCACGGGCACGCCCTGGTTGATGAGCACCGTCGCCTTCGGGACGCGCTTGCGCTTGCCGTGCTTCGCCAACCACTCGACGTCGGCGTCGGTCAGCTGCCCGAAGATGAAGAGCACCTTGCGCATGGATCCACCGCCTCGTCCGATGATCTATCGTGTTCCGGCGCCCGTGGGCACTGTCTTGTGCGGCGCGCGAACGAGGCGTCAGCGCGGCCACGCGCGCGTCCAGGGGGGGCTGAGCGGAACGCTCAGCGCGAGGCCTGGAGGAGCGCCACGAGGATGTCGGCCTGCTCCTGGATCGCGAAATCCTTCGTGTCGCGCGCGAGGAGCTTCATCGACGTCGCGTGCATCTCGGCGATGCGGCGGAGGCCGCCCGCGCGCCCGACGTGATCGCCGATGAACGCCGCGTCGAGCCGCCGGAGCGTCGCCATCGCCGACGCGTAGGCGATGACGTCGCCGTGGCGCGACTTGGCGATGCGCTCGATGTCGTCGTCGTAGGTGCACGGAACGTCGGCCTTGAAGTCGCGCGGCCCGCCCCAGGCGAGATCGTCGACGTGCGCGGTGACGGTGAAGCGGAAGTCTTCGCCGGGCACCCACGCCGGAACGGTGACGCGCACGACCTCGGTGCGCGCTTCGCCCGCGCGCACGTTGCCGAGCACGAGCTCGCCCGCGTCGAGCGCCCAGCGCGCCTCGCCGCCGGAGGCCTCGAGCACGTGCGACGGCGCCGGCGTTCCCTCGAACGTGAGCCGAACGTCGCGGAAGGTCGTCATGCCCGCCTGCGGGATCTGCGTGCGGACGGCCTCGATGCGCTCGTCGAGATCGTCTTGCCCGCGCACGCGCACCGCGCCGATCTGGACGCCGCGCTGCGCGAGGCGCGAGACGTCGCTCACGTCGGCCGGGCTGAGCGGCGCGTCGGTGAGCACGAGGACGCGCTGCGTGACCTCGGGCGACGCGATCGCGGCGCCCGCGGCGCGGAGCGTCGCCGGCATGTCGCGTGGGCCGCGCGCGCGCGTGCGGATGTGGTTCCTCAGCGCCGCGAGCGCCATGGATCGATGCGACGCCGGCATCATCGGCACGACCACGCGCTTGCCGTGCGCGTCGAGGATCGTCACGCGGTCGCGACCGGCGAGCTGCGCGAGCGCGGCGTCGACGAGCGCGGGGACGTCGGGCGACTCGCCGTCGAGGACGACGGCGACGTTCTCTCCCCAACGCGCGGTGCCTTCGGCGGCGGGCGCGATCACGTCGACGCGAACGAGCACCTCGCCGCCCCACGCAGGGACGCGCGTGTCGCTCGGACGAAGCACGATCGCGAGCCCAGGCGTCGCGAGCACCGTGGGCCGGCTCGCCTCGGTGAAGCGGCCGTCTTTCGGGAGGATGAAGCCGATCGGCGCGCGCCACGGCTCGTCGGCGCTGCGACGCACGACCGCGACCGGCGGGCTCTTGCTGTCGCGATACTCGATGCCGTTGGCCGTGAGCACCGACGCGCCGCTCGCGCCCTTCTCCTGGAACACCATCGTGCCGTCGCGCGCCATCACCGGATGTGCGCATCCGGCGAGGAGCACGAGGAACGGGAGCGCCCAGCGCATGGACCTGGAAGTATACGCACGGGGCCGCGCGGATGCTCGACGCACGCGTCAGTTCGTTGCGAAACGCGACGCGGCGTCTCCGGAGGTTCGCACCTCGATCAGGCGGGCGGCTGGGAGGGCGGCGCGCCCATCGACTGGAGCGCCGCCCCACAGTCGTCGGCCACGAGGCGGTTGCCCGCGGCGCGCGCGAGATCGCGGACCTTCTGGAACTCGAGGCGCGCGCCGTCGGCGTCGCCGCGATGCCGGAGCAGCTTCGCGAGGAGGACGCGTCCGCCGAGGACGTCCCACGTGAACTCGTTGGCCTCGGCGTAGCGGATGCCCTGCATGAGGACCTTCTCCGCTTCGGCGTCGCCGGCGAGGCCGTCGAGGAATGCAAGGTACATCCGATTGTGGCTCGCGAGGCGCTCGTGCCCGAGCTCGTCGCAGAGCGCGAGCGACTGCTTGAAGGCGCCGTACGCGCGCGCGAAGTCGTCGAGGTGGGTCAGGATGTCGCCGAGGTTGTGGAGGTTGACGGCGACCTCGTACTGGAGGCCGAGCTCGCGCGCCATGTCGATGGCCTTCTCCGAGCTCAGCGCCGCGGCGCGGAAGTCGCGCGAGAAGTAGTCGATGAGCGCGCGCAGCTTGTGGCGCTCGCACACGAAGGTGGGCTCGTTCGCGACGAGGCTCTCGAGCCGATCGAAATGACGGAGCGCGGCGGCGCGATCGCCCATCGCGGCGTTCGTCTGCGCGAGGCTGACGCCGAGCTTGTGCTCTTCGACCTTGTCGCCGCCGGTCGTGACGATCGACTGCATGCGCTCGAGGAGCGAGAGACTTCGCTTGAAGTCTCCCTGGCGGCCGGAGAACTCGGCGCCGGCGACGAGGGCCGACTTCACGAGCTCCTGTCGATCCTGGGCGATCGCCTCGGCGGCCGCGAACTGCGCTCGCGCGGCGTCGAACATGTGCAGGGCGCCGAGCACGCGCCCGGCGTCGATGCGCACCTTCACGCGCAGCTCGAGGCCTTCGTCGTAGTCGACGGGCGAAGCGTCGACGTGCGCGATGACGCGCTCGCAGATCTCCATCGCCTCGGGGAGCGAGCGCACGAGGCGCACGGCCTTGGCGAGCCCGGCGAGCCAGCCGGCGAGCTCGGCGGGCTCGCGCTCTTTCGGATCGCAGAGCTCGATCGCGCGGGCGAAGTCGCGCGTCGCGGCCTCGAGCTGGCCGTTGTCGAGCCGGCGCGCTGCGCTCTTCGCGAACCAAGCGCCCGCGCGCTCGCGCTCGCCCGCCGAGAAGAGGTGACGCGCGATGCGCCCGGCGTGCTCGACCGCTTGGGCGTCGAGCGTCTTCTCGAGCGCGAGGCCCGCCGCGGCGTGCATCTCGCGGGCGGCCTCCGCGGTGAGCGCGTCGACGACGACCTCGCGGACGATGGGCGACGTGAAGCGCAGCTCGAGGGGCCCGGTGTGCACGAGGAAGCCGCGATCGCGCAACACCGCGAGCGAGCGCTCGAGGGAAGCGAGATCGAGGCCGGTCATCTGCGAGAGGGCGTTCGCGTCGACCGGCTCGCCGAGGACGGCCGCCGCTTGCAGGATCGCGCGATCGGGCGCGAGCAGGCGCGAGACGCGCGAGGCGACGAGGCCGCGCAGCGTCTTCGGCAGCGCGAGGTCTTGCCCCACGAGCTTCATGCTCACGACCGATCCGTCGCCGACCGTCACCGCGCGCGCCTCGAGGAGCGCCTTGAGGACCTCTTCGATCATCTGCGGGTGGCCGCCCGCGCGATCGCGCACGAAACGGATCAGCTCGGAGGGGACGCGATCGACCTCGAGGCGGACCGCGACGAGGCGCTCGGCGTCTTCTTGTTTGAGATCCGACAGATCGATCTGCGCGTGGACGCCGTCTTTCTCGAGCGGGTGAGAGAAGCCGGCGCGCGTCGCGAGCACGAAGAGCGCGCGCGCCTGGGGCACGCGACCGATCACCGCCTCGAGGACGCCGAAGCTGTCTCCGTCCATGCAGTGCGCCGCGTCCCACGCGAACGAGTGCGGGCGATCTTCGCAGAGCTTGAGCACCATGCGCGTGAAGGCGTTGACGAGCGACGCCTTCGCGTTGCCCTGGGAGACGCCGGCGCTCGCGCCGAGCGCCGCGAGGACGGCGCCGACCTCGTCGTCGTGCAGGCCGAGCGCGCGCAGGCGAGGAACGACCTGACGGATGCGCACGTCGGGATCGCCTTCGGCGACGCCGCAGAGCACCTGGAGCATCGACTGGATGCCGGAGAGCGGGAGATCGGTGCCGCGCGGGAGACACGTCGCGAGGTACCAACCGACGTTGTAGCCGCCCTTGCGGAGCCGGCGCTCGACCTCGAGGAGCATGCGCGTCTTGCCGATGCCGTGATCGCCGCGCACCGTGAGCAGGCTCGCGCTCCGCCGCGTCGCGCTCGCGAGCACCTCGCCGACGGACCGCAGCTCGTCGCGCCGCCCGACGAAGCGCCCGAACGCTTCGCCGGCGCCGCGCACCTCTTTGACGAGCAGCGTCGTCGACGCCGAGAGCCCGGGCGTGCGCGACTCGCCGAGCGCGTCGAAGACGAAGAGGCTCCGCACCTGGCGCATCGCCGAAGCGCTGATCGCGCACATGCCTTCGCGCGCGCGCGCGAGATCGCGCGCGGTCGTGACGAGCGACGCGAGCGGCTCGTCTTCGGTGGGCTCACCGTCGCCGCTCACGTGGATGCGGCCGACGTGGAGGCCGGCGCTCGGCTGCCGCGCGCCCGCGAGCGAGCGGAGGACGACGAGCGCGCAGCGCGTCGCGATCTCGGTGTCGCGGCCGTCGGGATCGTCGACGCCGAAGAGCGCCGTCACCTGCTCGAGCTCGCGCGAGAGGATGCGCCCGCCGTGGCGCGTGATCGTCTGCGCGGCGCGATCGGCGAGCGCGGGATCGTCGCGCCCGGGCAGCTCGACGACGAGCGCGGTCACCTCGCGCCGCTCGCCCATGCCGACGGCGCGCTCGACGTCGAGCACGGGCGCGACCGACTCGACCTTCGTCACCGAGTGACGGCGCATCGATCCCGGGACCTCGACCGGCGTTCGCTCCTGCGAAGGCAGGACCTCGGCGTCGAGGACGACGTGGGCCCCGAGATCCTCGTGGGGATGCGCGAGCCGGCCGGCCTCGTCGGGCGATCGGAAGCGCGCGAGGAAGTCCGCGAGATCATGGGCGGAGAAGCGCCGCCCTTGCGAGTAGAGGAACGCGAGGAGCGCCTCGTACATCCGCCCCGCGTCGGCGAAGCGATCTTCGGGCTTGGCCGCCATCGCCGTCTTGAGGAGCGCGACGAGCTCGGCGGGCACCTCGGCGCGCAGCAGCTCGACCGGCGGATACTCGCACGCCGTGACGCGGCGGAGCGTTTCGAACGAGGTCGGCGCGCTGAACGGGTTGACCCCCGCGAGCATCTCGTAGAGCACCGTGCCGAGCGAGAAGAGATCGCTCCGCGCGTCGACCGCTTCGCCCTCGGCGTGCTCGGGGCTCATGTAGCCGAACTTGCCCTGGAGCTGGCGCTGCCGCGTGTCTTCGATCCCGGTCGGCTCGAGGACGCCGCGCGCCTTGGCGATGCCGAAGTCGGTGACCTTCACCTCGCCCTCGAGCGAGAGCAAGACGTTCTGAGGCGACACGTCGAGGTGCACGATGTTGAGCGGCTGGTTCTGCTCGTCGCGCCTCCGGTGCGCGTGATCGAGCCCCTTGGCCACCTCGGCGGCGACGTACACCGCCATCTCGACGGGGATCGGGATCTGCTGTCGTCGACAGCGCGCGAGCAGCGTCGCGAGATCGAGCCCGCTGACGTACTCCATCGCCATGTAGTACGCGTCGGCCGACGGCATTCCGCCGACGACCGTTCCCGGCGCGAGGCCGAGATCGAAGACCTGCACGACGTTCGCGTGCGAGAGACGCACCGCGAGCTTGGCCTCGTGGATGAACATCTCCACGAACTGCTCGCTCTCGGCGAGCTCCGGCAAGATCCGCTTGATGACGACGACCTTCTCGAAGCCCTCGACGCCGTAGCTCTTGGCCTTGAAGACTTCGGCCATTCCCCCTTGGCCGAGCCTCTCGAGTAGGCGATACCGCCCGAACGTCGTGTTCACGATCCCCGCGATAACGTAGCACGTCCGGCGGGAATCTCAGGGAAGCTCAGCGGGTCAGCCAGATCGCGCTCGTGAACGCCAGCGGTTGGACGGGCATGAAGGGCAGCGCATCGTCGAGCTTTCGATCGCCGCGCACGACGACCACGATCCAGCGCGCGCCCTCGGGGACGGTGAGGGAGAGATCGCCGTCGAACCGAACGGTGCGTGAGGCGGCGTCGTCGAGCGTGCCCTCTTCCTTGCCGAGGCGCGTCGGTCGCGACGGGATCGCTGCCTTGAAGAGCACCTCGCGGCGGCTCGCCGCAGGCGCAGCGCCGGGCGACGCGGGCGGCCCCCCGGGAACGCCGGCGAGCACCTCGACGCCCGTGACGTCGACCCACGGCGCCGCGCGCACGCGGAGCTTTCCGAGGAGCGGCGCGCCTCGCGGCGCCGGGATCTCGTCGCCGGGTCTCGCTGGCCGGCCGTCGGGACCGGCGAGCTCGATCTCGATCATCGGACCGCTCGTGACGAACGTCCTCCCCTTCTTGATCGCCGCGACGACGGCGGCGGTGTCGATCGGCTGACCGGTGTCGCCGGCGGCCTTCGCTTCGACGAGCGCGTACGTGCGGGGATAGCCCGCCCACTGGTACTGGATGCGGTGCGAGTCGCTGCTCCCCGTCGCCGCGATGTGCTTGCCGAGGTTGAGGAGCGCGAACCAGTCTTCGAGCACCGTCTCGGTGCGCGAGCGATTCGCGAGATCGTAGCCGTTGTAGACCTCGAGCGCGTCGAAGTCGGTCCGCATGCCCGAGGGAATGCGAGGGACCCTCGGATCGAAGTTGACGATGTGGAAGTAGCCGATCCCCGAAGGCAGGCGCGGGTGGTTGACCTGGATCACGCGGTTGGGATCGCCTCGACGCCCCGCAGCGAAGACGGCGCCGGCCGTCGTTCCCTTGAACGGCGGCACCGAGCCCGGCGGATACGGAAAGACGCCGAAGTGACCGAAGCGCGGGTTGTAGGTCGTCACCTCCACGCCGGTGACGTGCGAGAGCTGCTTCGAGAGACGAAGCATCTCGAGCGGCGCGGTGTAGTCGCCGACGACGTTGTGCTCCGTCGGCACGGCGAAGTCGATGCCGGCGGACACGAGCGAGAGCACGCGATCTTCCGGGGTCACCGGGCTGTCGAAGCTCGGACGCGCGTGCACGTGGAGATCGCATCCGACGAGGCCCGGCGTGGGGACGACGTGACGAAGCGCGAGCTCCACGTTCTTCGTGTGGCCGCTCTGCACCTCGACGACCTCGGCGTCGATGCTCCACTCGATGCCCTTCGTCGCCGCGACGCGGTACTTCCCCGAGGGCAGCGGCGTCTCGGCGTCGCCGTCGTGCACGTCCATCAGCGGGCCCGCGCCGGAGGCGCGATAGTCGGGGCCGAAGCTCGGATCGAGCGTGCCCTCGACGCCCTTGACCAAGAGTCGCGCGACGATCCGCTGACCGGTGTCGGCGTCGATGACCTTCACGTGGAGACCGCCGCCCGGCGACACGTCGAGGCGCAGCTCCGCCGGCGTTCCCGGCACGAAGCGAACCGGCGCGCTCGTGTGCGCCGCCTCGAGCGCGGCGAACCACTGCACCGCGCTCGTCGGCGCTTCGAGCGCGAAGTGGCCCTGCGCGTCGGTGGCGGCGCGAATGAGCGGGTGGCCCTCTTCGTCGAGGGCGATCACGTGCGCTCGCTCCGTCGTACCCTTCACCACACCTTCGACCTTCGCCACCTGCGCTTTCTGGAGGCGCCAGAGGCGGCCCCACAAGAGCGGGCTCGACGCCCCGATGAGGACGCCGAGATCGAGGCGCGCCGGCTTCGGCGCCGCGCCAGGCGATCGTTGGGCCGCCGTCTCGGTCTTCGTGGAGACGACGATGCGCGGCTGCGCGCCCGGCTGCGCGACGTCGGGCGCGATCTCGGAGATCGAGATCGCGCCTTGCGCGGAGAAGAGCGCGAACGGGTGCACCTCGTCTTCGACCACGACGGTGCGCGCCTCGACGGTGGTGGTGTCGGCCACCGAGCCGGCGCCGGGGACGAAGAGCGATCGCCCGGCCTGCGCGAGGCCGATCCGCAGCGCGTACGTGTGCGCGGCGCTTCCCGTCTCGGGCGTCACGACGAGGCTCGCGGCCAACAGATCCGACGCCGGATCCATCCTCAGGTCGAGCGCGCCGGTCGCGCGCTCTTCGCCGATCTCGATCGGGAACGACGCGGAGAGCGTCGTCTTGTCGCGGAGCTGCACGTCGCCGCGGCGCATCACGAGCGGACGCTCGGCGCCGTCGACGACGAGCGACATCTCGAGATCGGCGCGGCTCCGGGCGTCGGCGCTCGCGATCGCGAGGCGCCCCGACGTGGGAAAGAACGAGTAGCGCGCGACGGCGCCGCCGAGCTCGGTGACCTCGCCGGCGCGCGCCGCGACCGGGACGGCGCGCCGGCCTCGCTGCGCGCCGAACGCGAGCGCGAGCGCGATGAGCGCGGCGACGATGGCGACGCCGAAGACGTCGCGCTTGGAGTGTGAGTCGAGGGACTCGGAGGGCGTCAACGCACGTCGATCATAACACCTTCGGCCTTCTTGCCGGTGAGGGACGCGACGCGCGAGCCGTCGTCGCGGAGCGAGAGGCCGACGGCGAGCGCGACGTCGCCGCCGAGCGCGGCCTCGAAGCCCTCGCCCCACTCCACGAGCGCGATCGCGCCCTCGGCGCGACGCTCGGGGACGCCGAGGCGGTGGATCTCCTTCTCCGTCGCGGCATGGGAGTCGCCGCGCAGGCGATAGAGATCCGCGTGGAGGAGCACGGCGCGGGGCGTCTCGTGCTCTTGCACCAGCGTGAACGTCGGGCTCGCGATGGGCACGTGCGCCGGGACGCCGAGCGCGCGCGCGATCGCGCGCGCGAGGAACGTCTTTCCCGCGCCGAGATCCCCCGACAAGACGACGAGATCGCCCGGCGCGAGCGCCGCGGCGATGCGCACGCCGAGGCGCGTCGTGTCACGCCGACTCGCGAGAGGAAGCGCGACCATCGGGCGATCAGAACCGAAACATCGCGCGCGCGGTGCCGCCGCCGAGCACGAGCGTACCGCTGCCGCCGAGCGCGGTCGCGAGATCGCCGGCGAGCTCGAGCTGGAGGCGCTCGCCGATGCCCCAGGAGACGAAGGCCGCACCGTGGGTGGCGAAGCGCGCCGTTTTGTCGGCGCCGAGCGCGACGTGCGCGCCGATCAACAGCTCGGGCCCGATGAACACGCGGTGCTGCGGGAGGACCGGGATGGCGTAGCGCGCGCCCGCGCCGATCTCGATCGCGCGCGGGCCGACGACCTGGCTCGTGAAGATGCCGCGGAGCTCGAGCCCGGGCGCCTGCTCGATCGCGTAGCCGAACGCGACGCCGATGGGCATCGCCCACGACGGACCGCGCGCGGTCTCGGGCCTCGCGAGCGCGTTGGAGACGCCGATCGAGAGACCGAGCGCCGCGGGGTGACCCTCGGCGTACGCGTGCTTGATCACCGGCTTGGCGGGCTCCGGCGGAGGCGGCGGAGGCGGCGGAGGCGGCGGCTCCTTCGGCTTCGGGCGATGCTTGCGCGGCGCATCACGCCACGGGATCGGCGCGTTCGCGATCCCCTCGGGTCGAAGCAGCAGCGCGAGCATCTCGCCGATCTCGGCGGTCGCTGCGTCGGGATCGATCTCGCGCGCGAGCGACTCGACGCGCCCCGTCTCGACCTGACACGCCTCGAGCTCGACGCGATAGAGCGTGTAGCCCGTCTCTTCGCTCCCGTCGGGCGCCTTGGCCGGCGGCACGTCGCGCCGTTCGACCTGCGCCGTGAGCGTCCACTCCGCGCCCGCGGCCTTGCCCGCGGCGCGGTACTCGCTGCTCGTGTCGGGCGATCCGTCGGCGACCGCGCGATCGGCCGAGAGCATCTCGGCGTCGCTCGGGAGCGTGTGGCCCATCGCCCGCACCGCGTCGCGCGTCCACGCGCGCGGCTGATCGAGCTCGGGCTTGGGCATGCCTTTCGGCGCGGTGAACGGCAGCACCGCGACCTTGTCGGCCCAGGCGGGCGCCGCGAAGAGCAGCACGATCGTCGAGACGGCGAAGGTGAGGAGGCGCATCCGAGGGGCTCTCTTCGAGGGCGTCACGCTACACCGTCACCAGCTCGCCGGGCGCGGGAAGGACGCAACGCACGCCCGGGAGCGCGTCGTGGACGAAGCGGGCGAAGAGCTCTTTCGGGCCGATCACGGTCGACGCGAGGACCTGCTCCACGAGGACGTCGGAGAAGACGGCCTCCGCGTGCGACGGGATGACGACCTTGGACTCGAGCGCGCGCGCCGCCGTGAGCGCGTCGCCAGGGGTCATGACGTGGAGCGCGCCGCCGATGAGGCGCGTGCCGTCGACGGGGAGGATCGCGACGTCGGGCGCGTAGCGCTCCGCGATCGCCGCCATGTCCGGGTGGAGGCGCGTATCACCTGCAAAATACATGGATGTGCCGCCGCCGCGCACGACGAAGCCGATCTCGTAGATGTCGTGCAAGGCCGGCACCGCGGCGATCGTGACGGCGCCCTCGCGCGCCTCCTCCCACGGTGCGAGGACGGTCACCTCGCGGTAGCCGAGCTTGCGGATGCGTGCGGCGAGATCGTGCGTGGCGACGAAGACGCGCGCCCGCTTGTCCATCTCGTCCATCGCGCGGAGATCGGCGTGATCGGCGTGATCGTGCGAGATGAGGACGAGATCGAGGCGTCCGATCTCGCTCGGCAGCGCGGCGGGCGCGACCTCGTGGGAGAGCGCGCCGAAGGCGGGATCGTAAAACCAAGGATCGGTGAGCGCGCGAAGGCCTCCGATCGACAGCAAGTGCGTCGAGTGCCCGACATGGACGACGGACGCGCCGCCCGCGCGATCGAGCGACTCGAGCGACTCGAGCGAGCTCGCGTAGCGCGCGGGGCTCGACGCGCCGCGCGCGCGGCGATGATCGAAGCGACCGGCGAGCGACTCGTACTCGAGCAGGCTCGCGCCGAGGCCCGCGGCGACGCCCGCGAGAAGCCCTCTCCGACCGATCCGGCGCTCCATCGCGCGGAAGTCTAGTCCCCCGCCGGCGGGACTGCTCGTCACCCGCCGCCGCAGCGCGCAAATATTCGAAATTGTGCACCAAATCCGAGGTCCGCCGCGTGGGTCGACGTTCGACGTGTATGCTGCTCCGGTGTCGAATCTCGCCCCTCTGTTCTCGATGCTCGAAAACGCGAAGGCCGACGAGCTGCGTCTCACGCCGGGAGAGCCGCCGTGCGTGATGACCGACGGCAAGCGGCGTGACGTCGCTTCGCAGCCGATGAACGCCCGGCTCATCCAGGCCGCAGCGTCGGATCTGCTCTCCATCGAGGAGCTCGCCGATCTGCCGAGCCAGAGGCCGCGCATCGTGCGCCACGAGCACGCCGAGGTCCTCTACGTCATCGAGATCGCGCGGAGCGGCGCCGGGATCGGCCTCGTGATCCGCCCGGCGAAGAGGCCGACGCGCGACGCGGCGCCGGAGCCGCCGCAAGACAAATCGAAGAAGAGCCGCCAGATGCGCGCGCCGAGCCGGCCGCCGAAGGCGCCCGATCGCGCCGCGGCCGAGGCGCCGCTGGAGATCGAGCTCGCGACGAGCCCGCGAGGGATCGCCACGGTCAGACAGACGCCGCCGGAGCGCGCGCCCGAGCCGCCGCCGGTCGTGTCGAGGGCGACGCCCGAGCCGCAAGTCGCCCCCAAGGCCGCGGCGGTGGCGAGCGGTCCTTTCACGAACGTCGGCGGCATGACCTCGGGGCCGCGACGCATCGACCAGCTGCTCCGCGAGATGATCGCGACGAAGTCGTCCGACCTTCATCTCTCGGCCGGCAATCACCCGGTGATGCGCACGCACGGCGAGATCCACTTCTCGACCGAGAAGGCGGCGCTCTCGTCGTCCGACATCCAGGGTCTCTTGCGCGAGATCATGACGGAGAAGGCCGCGCACGACTTCAACGAGCTCCACGACGCCGACTTCGCGTACGAGATCCCCGGGCTCGCGCGCTTCCGCGTGAACGTCTTCGAGGATCGCAACGGCATCGGCGCGGTGCTCCGCCAGATCCCGATCGACATCATCAGCGCGGAGGCGCTCGGCCTGCCGAAGGCCTGCATCGACCTCTGCTACCTGTCGAAGGGCCTCGTCGTCGTGACCGGACCGACGGGCTCGGGCAAGTCGACCACGCTCGCCGCGATGATCGATCACATCAACAAGCACCGCTCCGATCACATCATCACGATCGAAGATCCCGTCGAGTTCGTTCACAAGAACGTCAGGTGCCTCGTCAACCAGCGCGAGGTCGGCCAGCACACGAAGACCTTCAAGAACGCGCTCCGCGCGGCGCTCCGTGAGGATCCCGACATCGTGCTCGTCGGCGAGATGCGCGACCTCGAGACGATCGCGATCGCCATCGAGACCGCCGAGACGGGCCACCTCGTCTTCGGCACGCTCCACACGACCACCGCGGTGAGCACCGTCGATCGCATCATCGATCAGTTCCCGACGGACCGGCAGGCGCAGATCCGGGTGATGCTCAGCGAGTCGCTCAAGGGCGTCGTCGCCCAGGTGCTGTGCAAGAAGATCGGAGGCGGCCGCGTCGCCGCGCACGAGATCCTCCTCGGCGCGCCCGCGGTCTCCACCCTCGTGCGCGACGGCAAGACGTTCCAGCTCGCGAGCGTGATGCAGACGTCGAAGCAGCTCGGCATGGTCACGATGAACGACTCGCTCTTCGCGCTCGTGCAGAAGAAGCTCGTCGAGCCGAAAGAGGCGTGGATGAAGGCGGTCGACAAGAACGGCCTCCTCGCGATGTTCAAGAACGCAGGCCTGCCGACCACGTTCGCCTGAACGGCCACGAGAGGTTACGATCGACGCTGTGGGGCTCCTCCGCTCCGTCGCCCTCGTCGCCCTCGTCGGGGGGTGCAACCTCCTCAACGGATCGTCGTCGCTCGAGGTCGTCGGGGAGAACGCGCCGTGCGTGGGGTGCGACCCTCGCGACGGCGGCGGCGGCGGCGCCGAAGGCGGCGACGGCCTGTCGATCGTCGCGCCGCCGTCGGTCGCCGTCGCGAGAGGGTCGTCGATCGCGATCGTCGCCACGAGCGAAGGCGCGGCCGAGATCATGGCTTCGGCGATCGCCGGCGTGACGGTGGTCGCCGGCGCGGTCGAGTCCGGGCGCTCGACGATCACGATCTCGCCCTCGGCCGCCGCGGCGATCGGTCCGGTCGTGCTCGAGATCCGCGCGCGCGCCGGCGATCGCGAGGCCTCGCAGACGGTGAGCGTGAACATCCTCGAAGAAGGAGCGCTCGACGAGAGCTTCGGCGACGCGGGGATCGCGCGCGTCGATCTCGGCGGCGCGAGCGACGTCGCCGAGGCCGTCTTCGTCGATCCCGACGGGAAGATCGTCGTCGCCGGATCGAACGGCGCCGCGTTCGTGGCGGCGCGGCTCGACGCGTCGGGCAAGCTCGATCCCACGTTCGGCGAAGGAGGTCGCGCGATCGTCGAGTTCGGCGGGCCGGCGACCGCGCGCGCGATCGCGCGTGACGGCTTCGGGCGGTACGTCCTCTTCGGCGACGCATCGAACGACATCGCGATCGCGCGCTTGCTCGCGAACGGAACGCTCGACACGACGTTCGCCGGCGCCGGCAAACGCACCGACGACATCTCGAACGGCGCCGACGTCGGCTACGCCGTCGCGCTCGCACCGGCGGGTCAGATCTACGGCGCCGGCTTCCGCTTCGCCGCGGGGCCCGGTCAAGATCTCCTGGTCGTGCGCTACACGGCCGGCGGCGCGCCCGATCCGTCGTGGGCCTTCAACGGCCGGTTCATCCTCGACTTCGCCAACGCCGCCGATCGCGTGCACGCCATGGCCGTGCAGCCCGACGGCAAGGTCGTCGTCGCGGGACACGCGAACGTCGGCGGCCCCGACGGCATCGACACGATGGTGGCCCGCCTCGACGTCAACGGCACCCCCGACCCGAGCTTCGCCGGCAACGACGGCGTCAACGTCGAGGCGTTCGGCGGCGATGACCGCGCGTTCGCGCTCGCGCTCCAGCCCGACGGGAAGATCGTGACCGCAGGGCAAGGCGGAAACCCGCGCCGCGCGGCATTCCTCCGCCTCGACGCGAACGGCACGCGCGACGCCACCTTCGACGGCGACGGCAAGGCCACGCACGCCGTCGGCGGCACCGAGGACGTCGCGCGCGGCCTCGTGCTCGCGCCCGGCGTCGGCTTCCTCGCGGTGGGATCCGCGCGCACCGGCGCCACGACGGACGCGTTCCTCCTCTCGCTCACCGACGCGGGCGCGCTCGACGCGACCGGCAAGCGCGGCGCGCGCACGTTCGATTGGGCGCCCGGCGCGAACGACGGCGCCACCGCGGTCGCGCGCGCGCCGGACGGAAGGCTCGTCGTCGTCGGCAACGCCGGCGCGGACGTCGTGGTGATGCGTGTCTGGCCCTGACGCCGCGGCGCGGATGATCGCGGCCGCCTTGCTCGTGTGTAGCGCGGCGGCGTGTCGGCGCGACACCGCGGCGAGCGCGAACGTGAGCGCCGACGCGAGCACGATCGCCGACGCGAGCGCCGGCGACGGCGCGCACGCGCGCGTGAAGCGAGGCGTGAAGGGCGGGACCGACGTGACGTTCGTCGTGGTCTCCGACACGCACTTCGGCTTCGGCGACATCGCGAAGACGAACGCGGCGCTCGTGTCGAAGCTGAACGCGATCGGAGGAAAACGCTATCCGCGCGAGATCGGCGGCACGGTCGCGGCGCCGCGGGGGCTCTTGATCACGGGGGATCTCACCGAGTGGGGCAAGGTCGAAGAGTGGGAGCCGTTCGTCGCGACCTACGGCTTGCGCGGAGCCGAGAGCGAGCTTCGCATGCCGGTCTTCGAGGTGATCGGCAACCATGACAAGGTCCACGGCCCGTGGGTCGAGCAGCAGGTGAGCGCCCGGCACGGCGGTCGCTTCTACGCGTGGGACTGGGACGACGTGCACTTCGTCGCGCTTGGCGAGGCCCCCGACGACGAAGGGCTCGCGTTCCTCGAGCGCGATCTCGCGGGCCTCGAGCCGCGCGTGCCGCTCTTCCTCTACTTTCACCTCGCGCTCCTCGGTCCGTGGTCGACCGGTCACTGGTTCGGCGACGGCGACTTCAAGCGGCGCCTCGCGACGATCCTGAAGGGCCGCTTCGTCGTCGGGATCTTCCACGGCCATCACCACGCGACGGGCCACTACCAGTGGGAAGGCATCGACGTCTGGAAGCCCGGCGCGGTCAAGGACGGCGCGCACACCTTCGCCGTCGTCCACGTCACCGACGCGAAGATGACGCTCGCTTCCTGGGATTACGATCGCGACGCCTGGGCAGGCTCGTTCACCAAGCCGCTGCGGTGAGCCTCAGCGCACGACGGGCAGCGACGTCTTCGTGCGCTTCACGGCCTTGGCGTTCTGCCACTGCATCACGTCGAGCTTCGTCGCTTCGGGCCTCGCGTCGCCTTGCCTCGGCGCGCGCGCCCAGCGAGACGGATCGGAGAACGTCTGGTAGTTCTCCGCGCGGCGCGAGGTCGAGAACCGACGCATGAAGACCGCGAAGTCGTAGGCGTCGAGCAAGTAGAGGAGCTGACCGCCGTCGGCGTGGAGGCCGCGCTGCATCATCAGCTTGAGGCCGTCTTTGAAGTGGCGACGCAGCTCGCCGTCGCCCCTCAGCATCTCCGGCGCGAGTCGCGACGCGACGAACGCCTTCTCGACGAGGTTCGATCCCTTGGTGCGGCGCCGCCAGTTGCGCTCGATGCGATCGTAGAGGAGGTGCGTGCCGTAGGCCTGCTCGTAGAGCCAGACGTAGCCGTCCATCAGCTCGTCGCGGCGCATGTGCGTCGGCTCGAAGACGACGTGACGCGTGTCGTACAGGTGCCAGTCTTCGTGATCCAGGCGGCCGGCGGCTTTGTACTCGTCGAAGAGCTTCGTTCCCGGCATCGGCGTCAGGATGCTGAAGAAGGGATAGAGGATGCCGGCGCGCTGCACGAAGTCGAGCGTCTGCTTGAAGACGCCGAGCGTGTCGGTGTCGAAGCCGACGATGAAGTTGCCGATGATCGTCATGCCGCGCGCGTGGATGCGATCGATCGCCTCCTGATACGTCAGGCAGAAGTTCACGGGCTTATCCATCGCCGCGAGCGACGCCTCGGTCACCGATTCGAAGCCGATGATGAGCGTCGAGCAGCCCGCGTCGCGGAAGAGATCGAGCATCTCCTCGTCGCTCGCGACGTTCAGCGTCGTCTCCGCCGACCACGAGGGGATCTCGCCCGCCTGCGCGAGCGGGATCATCGCGCGCAGGAGATCCTTCGTGTACCGCGTGCGCGAGATGAAGTTGTCGTCGACGATGTAGAGCGGCTTGCTCCCCGCGATCGGGCCGCGCGACTTCGGCAGCGCGCGCAGCTCGGCGACGACGCGCTCGACGGGCTTGAAGCGGAAGTCTTGCCCCGAGATGTCGGGGACGCTGCAAAAGCGGCAGCGGAAGGGGCAGCCGCGCGTCGTCTGGATCTGGTGGAAGAGGTACTGGCTCGCGTCGGACTTGTCCCACGTCGGCACGGGGATCTCGCCCATGGGCGGGAAGCCCACCGCGTCGTAGCGCTCGCGGAGCCTGCCGGCCTTCGCGTCTTCGACGACACGCCGCCACACCGTCTCGGCCTCACCGGTGACGACGCAGTCGACGTGCGCGAGCGCCTCTTCGGGGCGGAGCGAGGCGTGGATGCCTCCGAGGATCACGCGCGCGCCGCGCTCCTTGAACCTGCGCGCGACCTCGTAGGCGTACGTCACGCACGACGTCTTCGCGCTGAGCGCGACGTAGTCGGTGCCGCGGAGGTCGTAGTCGATCGGCTCGAGGTACTCGTCGATCATCCGCACGTCGACGTCGCGGGGCGTGCACGCCATCACCGTCTGGATGCCGAGATCGAGGAAGGCGCGCTTGAAGCCGAGCGCGCGGTTGAGAAGATCCATCTCGTAGAGCTCGCGCTCGGACGGATCGAGGTTCTTGCGCGTCGCCACGAACGTGATGCGCATCGCTAACGCCTCCCCTGCTCCACGATCTGCGAGAGCGTCGGGCGCATCCGCGTCCGGAGCGCGTCGTAGCGCGCCTCGAGCGCGCGGAGCCGCGGCACGCCGTCCCACGCCGTGATCAGGATCTCCTGGAGCACGGAGCGGGGCGTCACGCCGTCGGGGCGAATCGCGCGCGGCTGGCGCCACGTGACGACGGCGCGCTGCACGCCGCTCCAGAAGCGCCCGCGCGCCTCGAGCGAGAGGAGCGCGCCGCGCCGGATGAGCGCGCGCGCGTCGTGCGTGTCGCCGAAGCGCACGAGCGCCTCTTCGAGCCACGTGCCGTGATCGACGTCTTGCGCCACGTGCAGCGTGAAGTAGTTGATCTCCTCTTCGGTGAACCCCGCGCGCCGCAGGCCGGGGATCACGGCGTCGAACATCTTGGGGATGGCCCACTCGTGGCCCGGCCCCACGGCGCCGAGGCCGACGAGGAACGGCTCTTCGTTCACGATCCGGCGGTGCTCGCGGATGAAGCGGAGGGCAGGCCCGGGGACCTTTCCGTTCTCGTCGTCGGGGACGGCGCTGCCGCACGAACGGAGGAAGTGACCGTAGAGCGTCGAGTGATCTTCGCCGTGCGAGCCCTCGCCGTACTCGTCGACGAGCACCTTCGCGAGCCACAGCTTCGCCTCGCTGGTGGGCGCGCGCACGAGCAGGCGCTCGAGGTAGCTCGTGAAGACGCACACGAGCGCGAAGTGGTTCTCACCGAAGACGCGATAGTCTTCGCGGGAGAACGGGCTCGTCGCGCAGCGGTTCAAGAAGAGATGATTGACCGCCGGGTGCGCCTCGATCTCCACGCGCAGCTCGCGCATGAATCTTCGAGAGACGTCGCTCACTCTCCCACCTCCTGGTGGCTGAAGGCTCCGAGCTGGCTCGAGGCGTCGGCGACGTCGTCGGCCCACGTGCGCTTCGGGATCCGGAGACGAACGAGGTTGCTCTCGGCCGGCTCGGCGGCGCCCTCGTCGCCGCGCGGGTAGGCGACGTCTTCCCACGTGAGGCCCGCCTTCGCGCCCGGGCCGTTCAGCAAGCCCGCCTCGTCGCGGAGGAACGAGCGATAGTCGCGGTGGATGCGCTGGTAGCGCCACGTGCGCGCGTAAAACCAGATCATCCCGGGGAGGATCTTGGCGACGAACCCCGGGCGCCGCTTCATCATCGCGTCGTACGCGCTGCGCACGCTCTCTTCGGTGGCGTCGTAGGAGCGCGCGAACTCTTTGTAGAACTCTTCGCGCGGCAGGCGCGTGGGCAGCACCGCGTGCAAGAGATCGAACAGGCGGTGATCGGTCGTGAGCAGCTTCTCTTTGTACGCGCGATGGAGCTGGGTGCCCGGCAGCGGCGTCAGGATGGTGAAGAGCGGCATCGCGATCTGGAGGCTCCGCACGTACTCGTAGAGCTGCTCGAACTGATCGCGGGTCCAGTCGGCGCGCACCATGAACACGCCCGTCGAGAAGATGCCGTTCTTGCGCATCACCTCGTTGGCGCGGAGGTTCTTCTGCCACGACGACTTCTTGCGGAGCGCGGCGAGGTTGTCGTCGTCGTTCGACTCGAAGCCGGAGAGGACCATCACGAGGCCGTTCTTCGCGAGGCGCTCCATGAGCTCGGGGTGGTCGGCGGCGAAGTCGGTGCGCCCCTGCGTGAGCCAGTACTTGCGGACGCCGCGCTTCTCGAGCTCCTCGCAGAGCTCGGTGGCGCGGCGCTTGTTGGTGAGGAAGTTGTCGTCGAGCACGAAGATGAAGGGCTCGGCGCACGCCTCCATCTGGTCGACGATCTTCTTGGCCGACAGAAAGCGCGTCCGCCGCTCGTAAAACTCCCAGATCGCGCAGAAGTTGCAGTCGAACGAGCAGCCGCGGCTCGTGAAGATCGACGCCATCGGGCGGATGCCGGTGAAGAAGTAGCGCCCTTGGTACTTGGCGATGAGCTCGCGTCGCGGCGTCGGCAGATCGTCGAGCGAGGCCGTCTGCTCGCGCTTCGCGTTGACGCGTCGCACGCCGGCGGGGTCGCGCCAGCGCGTGCCCTTGACGCCCGCGAACGTGCGATCGCCCGAGGCCTTCTGCGTCGACCATCGCTCCATGAGCTCGACGATCGTGCGCTCGCCTTCGCCCTGCACGATGACGTCGATGTAGTCGGCGTCGAACTCCTCGGGGCAGAGCGTCGGGTGGTGCCCGCCGACGACCGTGAGCGCGTCGGGGCAGATGCTCCGCGCGGCGCGCAGCACGGCCTTCGCCTGGTAGGCGTCGGTCGTCATGCTCGTCGTGCCGACGACGTCCGGCCGGAACGCGACGAGCTTCTTCGCGAGCGCCTCTTCGTCCTCGAGGCGCAGGTCGAGGATCTCGACCTCGTGCGCGTGCATGATCGCGGTGCCGACGGAGGTGAGGGCCACCGGCTCCGAGAGCCACACGACGTTCTCCAGACCGAGCCTGCCGTTTTCGAACGGCGTCGGCATCACGAGAAGCACACGCATGACCGCTCCAGTCTCGAGCGCGACCGGCAGGCGGCGCGTCCGAGCTGCGCGATTGTCTTACGGTTTCGGTGGCGCTGTCGAGGCGAAGCGCGAGCCGGCTCAGGCGTTCTCGGTCGGTTCGTCCTTCTTCTCGGCCTTTTCCTTGGGCTTGTCGTTGCCCGCGGCCGCGGCCTTCGGCTCGTCGGCTTCGTCGCCGGACGACTCGTCGGTCGCCTCGGGCTCGTCGCCTTCCGCCTCGTCGCCTTCCGCTTCGTCCTTCTCGTCGTCGTTCTCTGCGGCCTTCGTCTTCGCACGCGCGGCGCGCTCGAGGCCCTTCTTCTTCTTTTTCTTGGCCTTCTTGCGCGCGCGCTCGTCGGCCTCGGCGTCGGCGAGGACCGTCTCCTTCTCGTCGCTGCCCTCGTCTTCGTCTTCGTCTTCGTCTTCGTCGCGGCGGCGCCGCGGGCGCAGATCGTCGGCGGTCGCTTTCACGTCGCCGAGCGACTCGAGGCTCATCGCCGCCTTCGGGCTCTTGCGCGCGACCTCCCAGAACTTCGCGTAGAAGTAGGCGACCGCGACCGAGGTGAGGAGGCCGATCCACTGGCTCGTCGACGGGTGGACCGGCCGCGTCTCCGCGAACTTCGCGGGCGCGAGGATGAAGTACGCCGCGACGGGCGGAACGAACGCGAGCGCGCGCGCGACCGTTCGCATCCGCGCGTTCGTGATCCCGAGAGAGATGCCGTAGGCGAACGCGGCGCCCATCAAGAGGAGCGCCCCGGGCACGAAGTGGTGCATCGGGAACGTCCCGAACTCGCCGCGCTCGGAGTCGTCGCGCAGGAGCTCGATGAGGAAGCGGCAGTAGCCGTAGGCGAACGCGAACAAGAAGAAGATCTGTCCGCGGAAGCGCTGGTGCTTGCGCTGCCACATCAGGATCGTGAGCAGCGTCAGACCGACGAGCGACTCGTAGATCTGCGTCGGATGAACCGGCCACGAATGGTTCATCTTCATGAGCTCGGCGGCCGCCGGCGTGCCGTGGCCCGCGGAGTCGAGGTGCTTCACCCACGCGGGCGCGCCGTCGCCGCCTTCGAGCGTGCCCGAGGCCCAGTGCGGGAACGTGCCCAGCTTCTTCAGGAAGCCCGGCGCGTTCTCCGGCAGGCGCTGGCCGAAGTCGCATCCGAAGAGGTAACAGCCGATGCGCGTGATGAGCAGACCGGACGCGAGGCTCGGCACCGCGACGTCGGCCCACGGCATCAGGCGGATCCGGTGGCGTTGGAGATAGAGCCAGCTCCCGAGGTAGCCGCCGAGGAAGCCGCCGTACGCGACGAGGCCGCCGCGCCTGAGGGCGAAGAAGCTGCTCCAGTCGAGCGCGCTCGACGGATCGTGCGTGTTGACGCGGAACTCGTCGAGGTTCGTGAGGATGTAGAGGATGCGCGAGCCGGCGATCGCGGCGATGGCGGTGACGACGTAGCAGTTGGCCATCGTCTCCTTCGGCAGCTCGTCGCGCTCGGCCAGCGTCAGCGTGAGATACCAGCCGACGACGAGCGAGAGGCCGAGCATGACGCCGTACGAGTAGATCGGCAGGTTCGCCGCTTCGTACTTCGTCTCGCGGAACACGTAGCCGGCGATGCCCGCGGCGGCGGCGACGACGAGCGCGGTGCCGGCGGTGGCTCGATCCTTCTTGCGCAGCCCGAGGACCGCGTAGACGAGAGCGATGCCGACGACCGCCGCGAGGCCCCACCAAAGCTTGAGGGGCATCTTCGGCAAAGGGATGCGGAAGAGAATCGGATGCATGGCTCTTGGGGCGGGTTTCTACCTCGGAGGGCTCGAGGGGTCGAGGGGTCTAGGGGTCGAGCTCGAAACCTGGGCCCAGTGTCGCGCTCGCGTCGCCCCAGACCGACGGCCCTCGACCGCCCGCGGCCCCTCGACCCCCTCTTCATGGTAGAAAACGGCCCGTGATCCCCCCCGGAAAAGCCGCACTGTGGACGACCTCGGCCGTCTTGGCGCTCTCGTGCGTCCCGACGGGAAGCGCTCCGCCCTACGACGCCGGCGTTTCGCCCACGGCGACGACGACCTTCAAGCCCTCGCTGAACGTCATCACCTCGGTGTTCGAGGACAATTTCGACCGGCCCGACGCGGCCGAGGGCACGTGGCCGCCGTTCGCCGCGTCGCAGGAGGGCGGCCTCGCGGTCGCGCCGCGCGCCGAGGCCGGCGCGGCAGCGCGTCCCGACGACGCGAGCGCGCTCGACGCGAAGGCAGCCCGAGACGACGCCGGCGAAGACGCCGATCTGCTCGGGGCGATCCTCCGGGACGCCACGACGAGCCCGGCGAGCAACCTCGGCCCGGATTGGGTGCAGATCCGCACGAACGCGTGGCGCGTCGAGAACGGCCAGCTCTGCGTCCAGAACGCGCGCAACAAAGGCGTCTGGCTCAACAAGACGCTCCCGGTGAACGCGCGCATCGAGTTCGACGCGATCGCCGGCACCGACGACGGCGACCTCAAAGCCGAGGTCTGGGGCGACGGTCAGTCCGCGGCGACCGGAACGTCGTACACGAACGCCACGAGCTACCTCGCGATCTTCGGGGGCTGGAAGAACACGTCCCACGTCCTCGCCCGGAAGAACGAGCACGGCGCCGATCGCAAGGAAATCAAGGTCGACAAGGACTCCGACGATCCCCGCCAGCGCGCGGTGGTCAAGGGTCAGGTCTATCGCTTCAAGATCGAGCGCACCGACGGGAAAACGGTCCGCTGGTCGATCGACGGCGTCGACTACGTGAGCTGGGCCGACGCCCAGCCGCTCGCCGGTCAGGGCCACGACCACTTCGGATTCAACGAGTGGGAGGCGAAGGTGTGCTTCGACAACGTCAAGGTGACGCCGCTCTGAATTCGCGGAAGAGACGCGAAGCTGGCGCTTTACTCTCCTCGAAAGCTCCAGGACACTTGCACAGCGCGGAGCGATCGACGTGACCCCGAAGGAGCAAGAAGTCGCGATCGGCGAGCTCGAAGAGCGGGTAGACCGCCTGCGAACGCTCTACGAGCAGTACTTCCTCGGCTTCGAGAAGCTCGAACCGACGGTCCCGCGCAAGGACGTCGACCGCCGTTTCGCCATTCTCCGCAAGGAGCAGATCCGCAACACGGCGCTGCGCTTCCGCCTGAGCGTCGTCACGCAGAAGTTCAACACGTACTCGATGCACTGGGTGCGCATCTGCCGCCAGATCGAGGACGGCACCTACAAGCGCCACGTGCGCAGGGCGCACGCGCGCTTCGGCGACAAGCGCGCGGCCGAGCGCGACATCTCGATCGACGTCGATCTCGGCGACTTCGAAGATCTCGACGTCGACGCGGTGCTGGCCGAGGCCGACGCCGCGGCGGCGGAGTACCAGCGCGACGACGCTTCCGACACGGTGCCGCCCCCGCCGCCTCCCGCGTCGACGCGGGAGGACGTGGGGCACATTCCGCACCTCGTCGTCGCGACGCCGGGGACGGCGTTCGTGGTCCCCGGCCGCGCCGCTCCGCCGGCGCAACCCGAAGCGGCGCAGTCGGCGGGCATGCGCGCGGCCCGCCCCGCCGCCCTGCCGGCAGGCGCGAAGCCGCGCGTGCTCCGCAAGGTCGCCCGCGGTCCCGAGGAGGCCGCGCCGGCGTCGCAGCGCGCGATGCCAGACGCGATCCCGCCTTCGACGCGAACGCCGCCGCCTCACTCGGCGCCGCGCGTGCCTGCGGCGGAGCGACACGACGCGCGGCCGGGGTCGAGCCCCGATCTCTCCCGCGCGCCGAACGTGCGCCCGCGCATCGCGCCGCTCCCAGGCTCCGCCGGGAAGATCCCCGTAGCCGCGCCGTCGGCGGGGCGAGTGCCGGTCGCCGCTCCGCCTCGGGCGCCCGCGCCGCCGCCGCCGTCGTCCGATCCGATGGGCGAAAAAGACACGATCCCGCCGCCCTCGATGGGGCCGCGGAGCGTTCCGCCCGGACGACCGCGCGCGCCGCTCCCCTTGCCGAGTCAGATCTCGCGCAAGAAGAAGGACTAGCCTAGTGCGCGGCGCTCGGCGGCACCGACGGGCGCCGGCGCGACGACGGAGGCTCTTCCGTGGCCTCCTCGCAGAAGAGGATCGCGAGGTTCTTGTTCTCGCTCTGGCGGATCCGCGTGCAGAGCTCGACCAGATCCTCGTCGGCGTCGATGATCGTTCCCTCGACCGGCTGAGCCGTTCGCCCGTCGTAGCGGCAGTCGTCGAGGGCCACCCAACGACCTCGATAAGCGTCGTTCTGCCGGATTTGTGGCCAGGTCATGCGACTACCCATGCGCGGCTCGCTTCATCGGTGTCCTACATCGGTACAATGCGCCCTCGGGATCGGTCAAGGCGCTGGTGTCGTTTCAGGGCAACAGCTGAACATGCGATGCCCTGAAAATCGCGCAAGTCCGCGATCGCGTCACCGCGGCTTCGGACCGCTCATCCACCCGCCGATGCGAAACGCCATCTCGAGCGCCTGCCGGTAGTTCAGCCGCGGATCGCAGACGCTCGCGTAGTTCTTGTCGAGGTCGGACTCGGTCAAGCCTCCGCCGATGCACTCGGTGACGTCTTCGCCCGTCAGCTCGAAGTGGACGCCGCCGAGCGCGTGACCGAGCGATCGGTGGACGGCGAAGGTGAGCTCGAGCTCCCGCAGGATGTCGTCGAAGCTCCGCGTCTTCAGGCCGCTCGAGAGCGTCTGGGTGTTGCCGTGCATCGGATCGCACATCCACAAGACGCGCCGGCCCGCCTTCCTCACGGCCTCGACCAGCGGAGGGAGCGACCGCTCGACGTTGGCGGCGCCCATGCGCGTGATCGCGACGAGCTTGCCGGGCTCGTTGGTCGGGCTGAGCGTCGTGAGGAGCTTGACCGCTTCTTGCGGCTCCACCTTGGATCCGAGCTTGATGCCGACGACGTTCTCGACGCCGCGGAAGAACTCGACGTGAGCGCCGTCGAGCGCGCGCGTGCGCTCGCCGATCCAAGGCATGTGCGTCGTGAGGAGGTAGTGCCCCTCGCGACGGGGGACCTTGCGCGTCTGCGCGGCTTCGTAGTGGAGGTTCAGCCCTTCGTGGCTCGTGTAGAAGTCGACGCGCGTGAGCTCGTCGACCGTGCCTTCGCCGAGCGCCTCCATGAAGCGCAGCGCCTCGGAGAGCTTCTTCGTGGTGCGGATGTACTCCTCGCGCAGATCGAGCGAGAGATCGGCCCGCGAGAGGAACGCGAGATCCCAATACTCCGGGTGATGCAGGTCGGCGAAGCCCGCCGCCGCGAGCGAACGGACGAAGTTGAGCGTGAGCGCCGCGTGACCGTACGCGTCGAGCAGCGCGCGCGGATCGGCGCGACGCGCCTCGGGCGTGAAGCTCGGTCTGTTGACGAGATCGCCGAAGTAGCTCGGCAAGACGACGCCGTCGCGCGCCTCGGTCGCGCTCGATCGCGGCTTGGCGTACTGCCCGGCGAGCCTCCCGACGCGCACGACCGGCTTCTGCGCGGCGTGCACGAGCACGAGCGACATCTGGAGGAGGATCTTGAGCTTGTTCGTGATGATCGCGGGCTGGCAGCCGTCGAGCGTCTCGGCGCAGTCACCGCCTTGGAGGATGAAACGCTTGCCCTGCTGCGCCTCTGCGACGTGCTGCTTGAGCCGCTCGACCTCCCACGACGTGACGAGCGGCGGGAGCTGGCTGAGGCGCTCGACGGCGACCGCGACCGCTTCGGGATCGTCGTACGCGACCTCCTGCGAGAGCGGGCGGTCCTTCCAGGAATGGATGTGCCAGGACAAGGTGCGGGGAGCTTACCACCGCCGCCCGTCTACTTCCTGAGTCGAAGGACGGCCGTCCCGGTCAGCCAGTACACGTGCGTCGCATCGACGTTGACCGCGCCGGGCTGCGCGAGCGCATGGAGCGCACCAGGGACCAACGTGGCCTCCCCGCCCGCGATCGGCGCGCGCATGAGGCCGAGGCCCGCGGCCGCGCCGCCGCGCCGGACGGGCACCGCGTTCGGCAGCGTCGTCGCGAAGTACAAGCTCTCCTTGTCGCTCGCGATCGCGCAGGCGGTGAACGCGCCCGAGGCCACGGTCGCGATCTCACCGCCGTCGAGCGACATCCGGAGGACCCTGCCCTTCTCCGCGCCCGGGGCCGCTTCGGAAGTCTCGGATCCGAGGCTCGTCCAGAAGAGGCGTCTGCCCTCTCGGATCATCGCGCACGGCTCGCCGCTCGCCTCGGTCACCCTCGTCTCGCCGCCGTCGAGCGCGAGCCTGACGATCGCGGGCTTGTCTTCGCGCTCCTTGCTCGCGCCGACGGCGACGTACACCGCGGCCTCGTCGACCTCGATCCCACGCACGACGCCGGCGACCGCGCCGACGATCTCGGGCTCGCCGCCGGCCACGGCGACGCGGCCGATCGCGCCGCCGTCATCTGCATAATACACATATTTGCCGGACAGCGTGATGGCGCTGGCGGGCGCGCCGAGCGAGGCTACGCGCGTCGTCGCGCCGCCTCTCACGGAGACCTTGACGATGCGCCCGTCGCTCGTCGCGACGAAGGCGGTGGATCCGTCGGTCGCGACCGCGTCGTAGGCCGCGCCCTCGCGGTCGACGGCGATCATGAGCGCCGGGCCGACCTTCTTGTCGAACGCGAAGAGCGCGCCGACCGTGAGGAGCTCGCCGGCGATCATCGTGTTCCGCGTGGTGAAGAGCACCGCGTCGTCGGTCAGCGCGAGCGCGCTCGGCGCGCCGAGCCCTTCGGCGACGGTCTGCGGACCGCTCGGCGTCGGAAGGAACGAGCTCGTCCCTTCCTCGCGCGGCGGCGTCCCCACGTTCTCTGCCGAGTCCGACGTTCCGTCGACCCTCCCGCCGCAGGCGGCGACGAGCGCCAACGCTCCCACGAAGACGCGCTTGCCCATGTCGTTTCGGGTATCCAAACCGACGCGTCGCGGCCAAGTTTTCGACTCGGCGTGTTGTATAGTGGCGCCGGTGTCACGACCGTCCGAGCGCGCGATCATCTTCTGCGTCGGCGCGGTGCAGTTCGTGAACATCCTCGACTTCATGATCGTGATGCCGCTGGGGCCGGACTTCGCGACGGCGCTCGGGATTCCGCTCTCGCACCTCGGCTACGTCGGCGGGAGCTACACCGCGGCGGCGTGCGTGTCGGGGCTCGCGGGTGCGTTCTTCCTCGACCGCTTCGATCGCCGCAAGGCGCTCTCGGTCGCGATGCTCGGCCTCGTGCTCGGTACGCTCGGCGGCGCGTTCGCGCGCGGCCTCGGCACGTTGATGCTCGCGCGGATCGTCGCCGGAGCGTTCGGCGGGCCCGCCACGTCGCTCTCGTACTCGATCATCGCCGACGTCATCCCCGCCGAGCGGCGCGGCAAGGCGATGGGCGCGGTGATGGGCGCGTTCTCGCTCGCGTCGATCCTCGGCGTCCCTGCCGGCCTCGAGCTCGCGCGCACGGGCGGATGGCGCCTGCCGTTCATCGCCGTCGCGGTCCTCGGCGCGCTGCTCGGCACTTACGCGCACGCGGTGCTGCCGCCGATGTTCGGCCACCTCGCGCAGGCGAAGAAGCGCGCGGCGGGCGACATCTTCGCCCTCGCGCGGCTCGACGTCGCGATCTCGCTCGCGTTGAGCTTCTTCGTCATGGCCGCGGGCTTCGTGCTCATCCCCAACATCTCGGCCTACCTCCAGTACAACCTCGGCTATCCCCGCGCGCAGCTCGGCCTCCTCTACTTCGTCGGGGGGATCGTGAGCCTCGTCGCGATGCGCTTCGTCGGTGGACTCGTCGATCGATTCGGCGCCGCGCCGGTGGCGACGTGCGGAACGGTCGTCGTCGCGAGCGTCACCTACCTGGGCTTCGCGCGGACGCCGCCGCTCATGCCCGTCATGGGCATCTTCGTCGGCTTCATGCTCGGCATGGCGTTCCGCAACGTCGCCTACAACACGTTGACCACGAAGGTGCCGAAGCCCGACGAGCGGGCGCGCTTCGCGTCGGTGCAATCAGCGGTGCAGCACCTCGCGTCGGCGCTCGGCGCGTTCGCCTCCGCGCAGTTCTTGTCGGAGCTGCCAAACCATTCCCTCGTGGGGCTCGACGACGCCGCCTGGGCGTCGATCGGCATCGGCTTGCTCGTGCCCCCGATGATGTTCGTCGTCGAAGGCCGCCTTCAGAAGACCTCGGAGCGATCGTAGCTGCGCTTCGCGGGCGGCGACGCCGGCGGAGGAGCCGTCTCCGCGGCGACGCTCGCGGGCGCGATCGGCGGCATCACGGGGAGCGACGGCATCGCGGCGCGCGCCGGACGCGACGGCGGCGCGGGCAGACTCTCCGGAGGCGCGATCGGCGCGGCGATCGCGGAGACCGCGGGCTCGGGCGGCGGGACGTCGCGCGCTTCTTCGCGAGCGCCGTCGCGAGCCGCGACCTCGACGGTCGCGGGCCGCGGAGGCTCGCGCTCGAAATAGATCGCGAGCAGCGCGCCCGTCGCGACGAGCACAGCCCCCGCGAGCGATCCCGCGACGAGCGCCGGCCACAGCCTCCCCCGCGGGATCCCCGCGGCCACGAGCGTCGATCCGGTGCGTTCGCGGAGCGCCCTCTCGTCGTCGATCCCGAGGCCTGCGACCGCGAAGTCCGCGTCGAGGATCGCGAGCGCGGGAGGCGGGGGCGTGAGCTTCGCGCTCTCGGCGAGCGGCTCGAGCTGCTCGAACGCACCCGCGAGCGCGATCGCCGACTGAAAGCGCGCCTCGAGGCGCGGCGCGAACGCGCGCGCGAAGAAGTCGGAGGCGATCGGCGGCAGATCCGGGCGCCGCTCGTGGAGCGGAATGGGCTCGACGCGGCAGATGCGCGCGAAGAGCTCCGCGCCGCTCTCGCCGTCGAACGGAAATTCGCCGGTCAGCATGTGATACGCGATCACCGCGAGCGCCCAGACGTCGGCGCGGTGGTCGATCGCCTTGCCGCGCGCTTGCTCCGGGCTCATGTACGCCGGCGTCCCGAGGAGGAACCCGCGCTGCGTCGCGTGCGCGGCGCTCGCGTCGAGCGCCGGCTTGGCCGCGCCCCTCCGCCCCGACCGGAGCTGCTCGCGAAGCTTCGCGATGCCGAAGTCGAGGACCTTGGCGAGCGCGCGACCCTCCTCGTCGACCGTCACGAACACGTTCGACGGCTTGAGATCGCGATGGATCACGCCCTCGGCGTGCGCGATCGAGAGCCCCCGCGCGATCTGGCTCACGATCGGGACGACCTTGGCGAGCGGCTGCGGGCCGGTGCGCGCGATGCGCGCGTCGAGGGGCTCTCCGGCGAGCAGCTCCATCACGAGGTAGCCGAGCGATCCGTCCTTGCCGTGATCGGTGACGGCGACGATGTGGCGCGTCTTGCGCGAGAGCGTCGCGGCCACGCGCGCTTCGAGGAGGAAGCGGCTCTCCGCCGACGTGCCGTCGCCGTTGTCGACGTCGCGCACGACGAGCTTGATCGCGACCTCCTCGCCGAGCGTCTCGTGTCGCGCGGCCCAGACCTCGCCCATCGCGCCGGCGCCGAGCTTGCGCACGAGCTCGTACTTGCCGCCGATGATCCTGCCGGGCGCGAGGCCGGGGACCGAAGCCGATCGCGGCGGAGGCAGGGGCTCGTCGGAAGACATGCGCTCCCACCAGTATACCAATCGGGATGATTGGCGCACCCCCGAAAGCGGCCGTCTTTTGTGCTAATCAAGCCGCGCAGATGGCACCGCCGGCGCGCGACGACGAGCACGAAGGGCGCACGATCCGCGCGATCGGCGACGCGCTCGGCAAGGTCGCGTTCTACGCCAAGCAGGGCCTCGCGCCGCCGGCCGAAGGCGAGGCGCTCGGCGAAGCGCTCGCGCGCCTTCCGCTGCTCACCGCGGCGAAGATGCGGGCGACGCTGCCGAAGGTGTGGCTCCCCGAGGGGCGCGACGTGAAGGTCGAGACGGCGTCGGGGAGGCTCTCGGTGAGAGAGACGGGCCTCGGCGAGGCGCGCGTGCGCATGCTCTGGGACGCCGCGTGGTGGCGCGCGCAAGAAGCGCGCGCGCTGCCGCTTCATCCGCGCGCGGCGAGCGCCCTCGCGGGCGAGCAGGGAACCTATCGCGACGCCGTCCTGTGGATCCCCGAGCGAGGCACGGGCTCATGCGGCTCCGGCGATCCGGAGTACGACGACCGGCTCGAGGGCCATCGCCTCCACCTCAACTCGCGGCAAGATCCGACGTTCTGGTCTGCGCCGGTCATGACGCGGATGCTCGACGAGCTCACGCGCCACGAGACGATCGGCCTGCTCGCCGATCCGTTCTACCTCGACGTCCTCGCCCGTCACGCCGCGCTCCTCGGACGGAGGCTCGACGTGCGCGGCTTCGTCGCCCTGACACGCGCGCTCCCGACGGCGTCGCATCACGAGGCGCTCGCGCGCGTGCTCTTGCCGGCGAAGATCGTTCGGATCTACGGCGCGCGCGCGGCGGGGATCTTGTTCGTCGAGGGCGACGACGGGCTCTTGCATCACGCGCCGCTCACCACGCACGTCGAGCTCTTGCCCGCGAAGGTGCCGACGCCCGGCGCGAACGACGTCGCGCTCGTCGTCGTGACGACGCTCGACCGCGACGTGCAGCCGCTCGTGCGCTACGTGCTCGGCGATCTCGTGCAGGTCTCCGGCGCACCGTCGCGCTTCACCACGGTCCCGCCGCTCGTCTCGGTCGAGGGCAAGCTCGACGACGCGATCGTGCGCCCAGACGGCGCGCTGGTGACGCCCGCCGCGATCGACCGCGCGATCGCAGAGGCGGGCGTAGGCGCCTACCAGCTCACGCAGCGCGATGCGTCATCGGTCGAGGTCGAGGTCGTGCAGGGCTCGACGCAGGCGGTCGCCGCGGCGCTCGCCGATCTGCTCGCCGGCTTGTCGGTGACCGCGCGCGAGGCCACCGCCATTGCGGTCGAGCCGAACGGGAAGTACAGGACGTCACGTAGGCTGACGCCTCACGCGGCGTCGGCCTTCTTCCGCGGAGCCGAAGGAGCATGAGGGCGCGATGAAGGAGACGATCGACCGTCACGCTGCCGCCGTTCGCCCGCAGATCCCGCTGCTCCAGCGAGAGCTCTGCGATCGCCCGGTCGTCTTCCTCGACAACGCGTCGACGACGCCGAAGCCGCGCGCGGTGATCGACGCCGTCGTCGGCTACTACGAGCGCTCGACGGCGAACGTGCATCGCGGCGTCCACTCGCTCGGCGAAGAGGCGACACGCCTCTTCGACGACGCGCGTCGCGAGGTGGGCGCGCTCATCGGCGCGAGCCCGAGCGAGATCGTCCTCGTGCGCGGCACCACCGAGGCGATCAACTTCGTCGCCAACGGCCTCGAGCTCGGCCCCGACGACGAGGTCGTCTTCCCCGCGAGCGAGCACCACGCCAACTGGATCCCCTGGCGCGTCCACGGCAAGCCCGTGCCCGTGCCGATCGACGAAGACGGCCTGCCGCGGTGGGAGCAGATCGAGTCGCTCATCACGCCGAAGACGCGCCTCGTCTCGATCGGTCACGTCTCCAACGTGACGGGCGCGATCGCGCCGGTCGAAGAGGTGGTGCGCGTCGCGCGCGCGCGCGGCGTGCCCGTGCTGCTCGACGCGGCGCAGTCGCTCTCTCACATCCCGATCGACGTCGCGAGGCTCGGCGTCGACTTCCTCGCCGCGAGCAGCCACAAGGCGTTCGGCCCCTCGGGCGTCGGGATCCTCTGGTCGAAGAAGGAATTTCTCGCCAAGTGTCCGCTCTATCAAGTGGGCGGCGGCATGATCTCGCTCAACAACGACATCGACGTCGGCGGCTTCGTGCCTCGCGACGCGCCGTTCAAGTTCGAAGCGGGCACGCCCGCGATCGAGGCCACGATCGGCTTCGGCGCGGCCGTGAAGTGGATGCGCGGGATCGGCATGCAGGCGATCCGCGAGCACGATCTCGCGATGAGCAAGTACCTCTTCGACGGCCTCGCCGAGATCCCCGGCGTGCGCGTGCTCGCGAAGAAGCTCCCGCCCGAGAAGCGGATCGCGCTCGCGACGTTCGTGGTCGACGCTCCCGCGATGACGCAAGAGAGCGTCGCGCGCGCGCTCTGCGACATGTTCGGCGTGTGCGTCTCGGCCGGCTTCCATTGCACGCACGTCTTGCACGCGCGCGCGCACCTGCCGGGCACGGTGCGCGCGAGCCCGCACCTGTTCAACACGACCGAAGAGATCGACGTGCTGCTCGAAGGCGTCCGCGAGATCGCGAGCTAGTCTCAGAGCTCTCCGATCCCGATCTCTCCGCCGGTGGCTCCGCGAGGGTCCGTCCCGGATAATCCGGGAGCACCGCCCCCGACTTCGCGCGCGCAGGCGGGCGCCGCGCTCTCGAGACGGATGCGACCTCCTCCTCCGCCGCCGCCGGGTCCGTGCCTCGACTCGCAGTGGCCGCCGTTTCCGCCGCGGGCTCCAAGGCGTCCCGCGCAGGTCGGCGACTGCTCGACCTGCACGTACACCGTTCCCCCGCCACCGCCACCGCCGGCGCCGTTCAGGATCGAGGGCGTACCCTCTCCGTTCGCGCCGTCGGCGCTGATCTGCCCGCGGAGATCGAGGAGGCGGCCGCGCAAGAAGACGATGCCGCCGCCCGATCCGCCCGAAGCGATGCCGTGCGTGTTGAAGTCGGCCGATCCGGCGCCGCCGCCGCCGCCCATGAACAGTCTCTCGCGCGCGGGCGCGTCCAACGGAGCGCCGCCCATCCCTCCGACGTCGAGCGACGAGTAGTCCTTCCCGCCTCGGCCGCCGCGGCCGGCGCCGCCGCCGCCGCCGCCGCCGGCGTCGTCGCAGTTGCCGCCGCCTCCTCCGTTGGCGATGTTTCCACGTCCCGCGAGACTCGCGTCCGGCAGCGTGGCGATCCCTTGCCCCTTCTGCGCGTATCCGAGCATGGGCGGACCGTCGAGGTCGGGGCAACCCCCCGTTTGATCGTCCGGGGCGAACGCGGCGCCGCCGCGAAAGCCCGCGCCGTCCGTCGAGATCGTTCCTTCGACGAGGATGGGGCCGGCGACGAGCGCGGCGAGGATGCCGCCTCGCGCGCCGTCCCATGGCGCGGCCGTCAGCCTCCCGCCGCTCCTCACCACGAGCTCCGAGAGCTCCGGCACGCGCACGATCTGCGTTCCGGGCGCGGCGTACGCCGAGATCATCGCGCGATCGACGGCGACGCGCGCGGGCTCGACGGAGGAGACCCGCGCGAGCTCGTAGCGGCCCACGCTCGCCGTCGGACCGATCGTCGTCGTCGCCTGACCTGAGACGACGCCGGTCGCGCCGGTCGCTTGCCAGACGAGGACGACGTCGCCCGACGTGAAGCCGGTCACGTCGTCGACGACGAGGTGTCGATCGCCGATCTGAACGTTCGCCGTCACGACGGCGTACGCGTTGATCACGGCGCCGTCGCTCTTCACTTCGAGCGGCCCTGTCTTGCCGCTTCCGACGCCGATCTCGGGCGCGTCGGGCGCGTCGGGCGCGTCCGCGGTCGACGCGTCGGGGGGCGCGCTCTCCGGATCAGCGCGCAGCGCGCTCAGATCGACGAACAAGGAACATGCCGTCGCACCGACTGCGAGACCGAACGCGACGACCCAGCGCATGAGCGATCCATTATGGCACGCAATCCACCTCGCCGGTCCCGGCGGCGGGCGCCCCTCCCCGAGGCGGAGGCTCGGTCGCCGTCGCGTCCGCGCCGTCGATCAATCCGAAGAAGGTCGCCGCGCGCGTCGTCGAGCACACGCCGGCGTCGACCATGAACGCGCCGGCCTTGCCGCATCCGTCTCTCGGCGCGAGCGCCACGCCGTGGCCCATGCCCTCGATCGACCAGCTCTCGACGCGGGTGACGCCGCTCGCGTCGCGGTGCTCGGCGTGGGTCGCGCGTCCTTCGGTGGTCGTCGTCGTCGGTTCTTCGCTGACGGCGTTGACGGCGCTCCACTGTCGTACGAGCTGGGTCATGTTCGAAGGGCGCACGGTCCAGTCGGCGGCGCCGTGCCATATCGAGACACGCGGAGGTGACGACGCGGTCGCGTTCGGAAGAAGCGCGCTCCACGCCGTCGGGTCGCGATCCTTGCCCGGGCTCATGCAGGAGAACGCGTCGTTCATCGAGCTCGCGCAGGCGTAGGGGATCCCCGCCATGATCGCGCCTGCTTCGAAGAGATCCGGATAGGTCGCGAGCATCACCGCGGTCATCGCCGCGCCCGCGGAGAGTCCGGTCACGAAGGCGCGACTCGCACCGTACGTGCTCTTCGCGTGCTCGGTCATCGACGCGATCGAGCGCGCCTCGCCGGCCTCGCGCGCGGTGTCGCCCGGCTCGAACCAGTTGAAGCATCGGTTGAGGTTGTTGGCCGAAGACTGCTCGGGGTAGACGACGACGAACCCCGCGCGATCCGCGACCTCGTTCCACCCGGCCGCGACGTAGGCGCGCGCGCTCTGCGTGCAGCCGTGGAGGGCGACGACGACGGCGCCCGCGCTCGTCCTCGCAGGGACGTGCACGAACATCTTGAGCGCCCCGGGGTTCTCGCCGAACGAAGCGACTTCTTCGAGGTCGCCGCCCGCTCCCGGCAAATCGGCGGTGGAAGCGCGCGGCGGACACGGCCTCGTGGTCTGGCTCGACGTCGGCGCGCTTCCGCATCCGGCGAGCGCGATTGCTGCGAGGAGCAACGTTCTCATGCGGCCACCTTCAGCAGCGGGCGTGCCAGCGAGAGGAGCGAGGGAAAGAGACGCTGGCCATGCCTCGGACGCGTCGCTGGTGACGCGGCAATCGTCGTCGACGCTGCGTCCTGCTGGACGCGCGGCTCGCCCCTTGCCCCATTCTCTCGTTCTCAGTCGCCTTCCAGATCCGCCGGATCCGCGCCGACGTCCGAGGCGCGCACGCCAAGGCGCGCGGCGAGGCGCTGGAGGAAGCGCCGGCTCACGCCGGCGAGCTCCGCGGCGTGCGTCACGTTTCCTCGCGCGCGCTTCAGCACCGCGCGAACGTAGACCTGCTCGAAGCTCTCCGTCCATTGATCGCGCGCTTCCTTGAGCGGCAGGTGCAGCGGCGCGAGATCCTCGAGGCCCGGCGGCGCCGCCGCGGGGGTCGCTCGCGGCCCCGGCGCGATCGTACCGAGGAGCATCGCGCGCTCGACCACGTTGCGCAGCTCGCGCACGTTGCCGGGGAAGCTCCGCTGCGCGAGCCGCGCGACGAAGCTCTCGGGCAGCTCGCCCTCGCCGCCGAGGACGCGATGGAAGTGCCGCGCGAGGACGGGGATGTCTTCGGCGCGCGATCGAAGCGGGGGCAGCGCGACCTCGACGACGGCGAGCCGATAGTAGAGATCTTCGCGGAACACGCCTTCGTTGACGGCGCGCGCGAGCGGGCGGTTCGTCGCCGCGACGATGCGCACGTCGACCGGCTTCGCGGTGTTCGCGCCGATGCGCCGGACCGATCGCGTCTCGATCGCGCGGAGGAGCTTGGCCTGCATCGCGAGCGGAAGCTCGCCGATCTCGTCGAGGAAGAGCGTGCCTCCGTCGGCCTCTTCGAACACGCCCTTGCGATCGGCGGAGGCGCCGCTGAACGATCCGCGCACGTGGCCGAAGAGCTCGCTCTCGAAGAGGTTCTCCGGGACCGCGCCGCAGTCGATCGGCACGAACGGGCCCTTGGCGCGCGCCGACTCGGCGTGGATCGCGCGCGCGACGACGTCTTTGCCGGTGCCCGTCTCGCCCTGCACGAGCACCGTGGTGTCGGCGCGCGCGATCCGCTCGAGCATCGCGTAGAGCCGGCGCATCTCGAGGCTGCTGCCGACGAGCTCGCCGAAGGACTCGCGGCTCGAGACGTCGACGAACGCGGGCTCGTCGCCGACGTCGACGCGCACCGCGCTGCCGCCGATGCGCAAGACCGCGCCCGACGGGACCTCGGCCTCGAAGATCTTCACGCCGTCGCAGGTCGTCCCGTTCGTGCTGCCGGCGTCGCGCACGAGGATCGCCGACGGCTTGATGCGCAGCTCGCAGTGCACGCGCGAGGCGCTTCGATCGGTGAGCCGGAGGTCGCTGCCTTCGGCCGTTCCGATCTTCGCGCTGCCGCCGTGCACGACCGCGCGCGCTCCTTTGTCGGGCCCGTCGACCACGACGAGCTCGACAGACAAGATCCGTACCCCTCGCGCCTCGGCGGGCACGCGCGTCGTTTGATCGTCGACGAAGTCGCTCACGGCGACACACTACCTCGGCGACGCGCCCGACGCGTACGGGTTCGGGCGCGGCGCCTTGAAGCCGGGCGGGCTCGTGTCTTCCGCGCGGGGCTTGACCGCGGGCCTCCCCTTCGGCGGATGCGCCGAGGGCTCGTCGGGCGCGGCGCGGCCACGCGGCTCGCCGGCCTTCGGCTGCACGTCGTGCGCGACCTCGTGGATCGCGCCCGGCGCCCTCGCGCTCGCGCTCTCACGCGTCACGATCAGCGCCGCCCCGATCGCGATCGCGACGGCGAACGCCGCGCCGATCGCGACGCGCGCTCTGCTCGGTCGCACGCTCGCAGGCTTCACGCTCGCAGGCTTCACGCTCGCGGGCGACGCGCTCGCGGGCGGCACGCTCGCGGCCGCGATCTTCTTCTTTCGCTCCTCGAGCATCTGCTCGAGCGCGGCACCGAACGATTCCCGAACGTCGGCGTGCGTCGCCGCGAGCTCGTGGTCCTTCGCGACCTTCTCGAGCTTCTTCACGAGCTCGTCGACCGTCGAGAACCGCGCGTCAGGCTCCTTCGCGAGCGCGTGTCGAAGCACGTCGTCGAGGGCGGTGGCGGCGCCGAGCGCCAGATCGCCGGCGACCTCCTCGAGCTTCGGGGCCTCGATCTTCTGCACGCGCTCGAGCGTGTCGGCGTCGTTTTCGCCGCGGAAGAGGCGCTTTCGCGCGAGCACCTCCCAGAGCACGACGCCCATCGCGAAGACGTCGATGCGTCGATCGATCGATCTTCCGCGGATGTACTCGGGCGCCATGTACCCGAGCTTGCCCCGGAGCGCGCCTTCGCTCGTCCGCGACTCGATCTGGAGGAGCGGCTTCGCGAGCCCGAAGTCGGTGATGCGCGCGACGCCGTCGACGCCGACGAGGATGTTCGCCGGCGAGACGTCGCGGTGAACGAGGCCGAGCGGCTCGCCGTCGTCGCTCGTCAGCTCGTGCACCGCGCGGAGGCCCGCGCACGCGTCGAGGACGATCCGGATCGCCACGGCGGCGGCGCGCGGCGGCGGCGCCTTCACCCAGCTCCGGATGACGTCGCTCAACGACGCGCCTTCGACGTAGTCCATGACGAGCTGGATGCCGTCGTCGTCGGCCTCGACGTCGCGGACGTCGACGACGTTGGCGTGACGGAGCTTCGCCGCGATCTTCGCCTCGACGACGAGCGCGTCGCGGAACGCGGCGTCGTCGGCGAGGTGCGTGTGCGGGCGCTTGATCGCGACGAGCTGCGTGAACCCGAGCGCGCCCGCCGCGGTGCCGACGAAGACCTCCGCGGTGCCTCCGCTGCCGATCTTCACGAGAGGCTCGTAGCGGCGCGCGCTCATGGAAGCACGAGCTCGAAGCCTCGCGCGGTGACGCGCGCCCGGCCTCCGCCGCTCCAGTCGACGACGAAGACGCCGAGCACGGCGGTCGCGACGGCGAACACCGCCGTCGCCCCCAGGAGGATGTTCGTCCGCGCCTGATCGCTCCTGCCGCCTTCGCCGCGCGCGTCGCAGTCGGCCGCGCGCGGCCCCGTCGCGCCGAGCCCGCAGCCACCTTGCTCGAAGCGCTCGTGGGCCTCGAGGGTGAACACGCCGGAGAGCGCCGTGAAGGCTCCCGCGACGGCGGTCGCACCCGCGCCTACCCAGAACCACGTGGGCGAGAGCCCTCCGCGCGAAGAAGAGGAATCGAGCGCGCGCGCGGGCCGATCGGACGCGACGGGCGCGACGGTCGCGACGGGGGCGAGCTTCGGCGGCACCACCGTCACGCGATCGGCGACGACGTCGACGATCCGCTCGATGCGCTCTCGCCCGCGCTGCACCACGACCGCGCGCGGACCCGGCTTGACGTAGAGCGGCTTCGTCGCGTCGCCGGCCACGCCGTCGACCGACACGAGACAGCTCGGCGCGTTCTCGCAGTCGACCTGGAGCGTCCCCGTTCGCCCCGCGAAGCGCCTTCGCGCGGCCGCGATCGTTCGCGCGAGCCCGGCGTCGGCGGCGCGCCCCGTCGCTCGATCGAGCAGCTCCGCGCCGAGGACCGCATCATCGGCCGCGATCGAAGACTCGAGCGCCGCCTCGAGCGACGCACCGTCGGGAACGAGCGCGTCGGCTTCGGCGAACGCGCGCGCCGCGGCCGCGTGATCTCCGGCGGCGTGAGCGCGAACGCCCCGATCGTAGGCGGCGCGCGCGCGCGCCGTCGCGTCGCTTCCCCACGTCGCGTCCTTCTCTCCCGCCGTCGAATCCGCCGCCGACATCGCGACGACGCACGCGCACGCCAGCGCGAGCACGCGGCGAGCGGAACGGCGAGGCGTGGGCATGGCGGCCGCATGGTAGCATCCCGCCGCCTTGCCGCCCGACGCGCGCCTTCCGCGGAGCCCTCGGCCTCGAGGGAGACGCTCCTTCGTCGCTGCGATCGCGCTCGTGGCGATCGCAGCCGCCGCGTGCTCGCTCGACTGGACGGTGCGCCCCGCCGTCGGCGACGCGGGCCCCGACGCGCCCCCGACCTCCGACGCCGGCGTCGTCGACTCCCCAGGGCCGATCGACGCGACGCCGAAAGAAGACGCGGCGGACGCCGACTGCGCCGCGCTCGCCGCCGCGATCACGACCGCGCGCAGCGAAGCGCGCCGGTGCGCGCTCGCCGCGGGCGAGTGCGTGACGAAGGTGAAGGACGAGTGCGACTGCGAGCTCTTCGTCGCGCGGCCGATCGGTGAGCGCCGAACGGACGATTTCCGCGACGCCGTCTCCGCGTTCCTCGCGAGCTGCAACCCGAGCGGCTGCCCCTCGTGCCCGTTCTTGCCGGTGCAGGGCACCTGCCTCGCGACGGGCGGGGCGAACAGCTGCAGCCCCTGACGCCGCGCCGCGTGTGACGCGCCTCGAGCGAACGCGGGCCGCGTCACCGCCGACGCGTCATGGCGGCAGGGATTTCGTGGATGTCTCGCGATCGCCGCGCGTTCTCGGCGCCGCGTGGCGGAAGGCGGCGTGGCACGTCCCCTGCTGAAGGCGCGACCGCGATGCGCCTTCGAAACCTCCTGCCCCTCTCTCTCCTCTTCCTCGCTTGCTCGTCGAGCGCGATCGACGACGAGCCCAGCGCGGCGTCGACCTCGAGCGCCCTCGTTGCGCTGAAGGAGGTCACCGGCTTCGGGACGAACCCCGGCGCCCTCAAGATGTTCGAGTACGCGCCGGCGACGCTGAAGCCTGGCGCGCCCGCCGTGCTCGTCCTCCACGGGTGTACGCAAGGTGCGCGCGACGCGTCCACGACCGGCTGGACCGAGCTCGCCGACGAGCTCGGCTTCCTCGTCGTGTTTCCGGAGCAGACGACGGCGAACAATCCGCTCCGCTGCTTCAACTGGGCGGGCGAGTACGGCGATCCCGCGAACCTCCAGCGCGGCCGAGGCGAGAACCAGTCGCTCAAGGAGATGGTCGACAAGGCGATCGCCGATCACGGATCGGATCCGAAGCGCGTCTTCGTCGTCGGCTTCTCCGCCGGCGGCGCCGAAGCGGCCGTCGCGCTCGCCACGTGGCCCGACGTGTTCGCGGGCGGCGCGACGATCGCCGGCGTCCCCTACAACTGCACGACGACGTACGCCGAGGTGAGCAGTTGCCAGAAGCCGGGCAAGAACAAGACGCCGGCGCAGTGGGGCGCGCTCGTCAAGGCGGCGCACCCGGGCTTCGCCGGTCCGTATCCGCGCGTGTCGATCTGGCAAGGGAGCGCCGACACGATCGTCGGCACCGCCAACCGCACCGAGCTCGTCGAACAGTGGACCGACGTGCACGGCGTCGCCGGCGCGCCGGCGATCACCGACACGGTCGACGGGCACGCGCACGCGGCGTGGAAGGACGCGAGCGGCAAGATCGTCGTCGAGACCTACGAGATCGCGACGATGGCCCACGCCGTCCCCATCTCGGCCACGGGCTGCGGAGCGCCGGGCGCGTACGCGAGCGACAAAGGGATCTGCGCGGCGCGCCACGTCGCGACGTTCTTCGGGCTGGCCGCGGCCGGCGCGGACGGCGGCGCGGACGGCGGATCGAGCGGGTCGAGCGGATCGAGCGGCGTCTCGTCGTCGTCGAGCACCGGCGGCGTCGCCCCCGAAGGCGGCGCCGGAGGGAGCGGCGGCGCGACGCCGGGCGAAGACCGCGGCTTCGGCAGCACGTGCGCGCTCACGCCCGCGCGCGCGACCGACGCGCGCGGCTGGCTCGCCGTCGCGGCGCTCGCGCTCGCGATCGCGATCGTGAGGACGAAGCGATGAGCGCGGTGCTTCGAATGCTTCGCGAGCCCACGCGCGCGCAGTACTTCGCCTTCTTCGCTGCGTGGAGCGGCTGGGTGCTCGACGCCTTCGACTTCACGATCTTCCTCCTCGTGATGCCGCAGATCGCGAAGGAGTTCGGCGTCCAGCACGTCGCGACGGCCGGATCGATCGCGCTCACGCTCCTCGCGCGCCTCGTGGGCGGATGGCTCGCAGGCGCCGCCGCCGATCGCTGGGGGCGCCGCCTCCCTCTCTTGATCAGCGTCGTCTGGTTCGCGCTCTGCGACGGCGCCGTCGCGCTCGCGCCTTCGTTCACCGTCGTCCTCGTCTTGCGCACGCTGTTCGGCGTCGGCATGGGCGCGGAGTGGACGAGCGGCACGACGCTCGCGATGGAGAGCTGGCCCCAGCGCTCGCGCGGCGTCGCCTCGGGCGTCCTGCAAGGGAGCTGGGCGATCGGCTACCTCCTCGCGGCGGCGGTCTCCGCGTACGTGCTCCCGCGCTGGGGATGGCGCGCGATGTTCGTCATCGCCGCGCTCCCTGCGCTGCTCGCGATCCCGATGCGCTGGTGGGTGCCCGAGAGCCCCGAGCACGAGGCGAAGAGCGCGCACGAGCGGTACGCCTTCCCGCTACGTCGCGCGTTCCGTGAGGATCCCACGCTACTTCGCCGTCTCGTGTGGGGCGCCGTCGTGATGGCCGTCGGCTTCGGCGCCTACTATGGGCTCACCGCGCTCTATCCGACGATGCTCCGCGTCGAGCTCGGTCACGACGACGGCGGGATCGCCTACCTCGTCGCGCTCTTCAACGTCGGGATGCTCGTCGGATCGATCGCGGTCGGCGTCCTCGCTTCGAAGCGAGGCGCCGTGGTCGCGCTCTCCGTCCCCGCCGCGCTCGCCGTGATCACGATCCCGCTCTACACCGGGGTCGTCCCCGGCAGCCTCGCGCTCGGCGCGCTCCTCGGCGGCGGCATCGGCTGCGGCGTCTGCGGGGCAACGCCCCTCGTGCTCACGTCGCTCTTCCCCGCGCCCGTGCGTGCGCGTCTCGTCGGGCTCGTCTATCACGTCGGCGCGTGCTTCGCGGCGTTCGTGCCGATGGGCATCGCCGCGCTCGCGAAGGCGGCGCACATGTCGCTCGCGTCATCGATCACGATCGTCGCCGGAGCATGCGAGCTCGCCGTCGTGCTCCTCGTCGCCGGCCCCGCCGTCGTCGCGAAGCTCCGCGGCGCGCCCGCGCGGAGCGCGGCGGCCTTCGGCCTCACGCTCGGCCTCGTCGCGATCGTCGGTCCGACCGCGGGGTGTCTGACGTCGAACGTCGACCCTTCGAAGGCGGCGGACGCGAGCGCTGCGAACGCCGAGGTGGCGGGCGACGATCCGTCGGCGAACGAGCGCAACCAAGACGCGCTCGCGTACCGCGATCTCGCGAGCCACCCCGGTTGCACCACCGCAGGGCTCGAGACGCGCACCGCGAGCGCGTTCGTGCCCGCGAACATCCCGGGCTATCGCTGCGCGGCGAAGGCGTACCCGCTCGCTGGCGAAGATCCGAAGAAGCCGATCGTGCTCCTCGTCCACGGCAACTCGTCGACGCCCGCCGACTGGGAGAAGTTCCCCGCCGACAAGCCCGACGCCGCTCCGATGCTCGCCGAGCGCCTCGCGGCCGCCGGCTTCCGCGTCCTCGCGGTCGACGTTCGCTACGACAAGAGCGACGACCCGAAGACCGACAACAAGACCGAGAACGCCGCGATGAACTTCGACCACGGCTGGGCGGTGCCGATCGTCGAGCACTTCATCGACGCGGTGATGACGGCGTTCCCCGATCGACAGCTCTCGCTCGTCGCGTTCTCGGTCGGCCCCACGATCGCGCGCGACGCGCTGCGCCGCCTGCACCGCGCCAAGAAGAAGCCCTTCGAGCGCTTCACCCACCTCGTGTTCGCGGCGGGCTCGCACCACGGCGTCTCTTCGTTCCGCGCGCTCTGCGGCACGAACCCGACGATGCGCGGGAGGGTCGCGTGCGAGCTCGGCGACCGCACGTCGTATCAGCCGACGAAGTTCCTCGAGCCGCTCAACGGCCCGGGCGGCGCGTGGGAGACACCGTGCCTCGACGGCGACACGGCCTTCGGCCAGCGCGGCGTCTGCGGCGGCCACAAAGTCTCGTACACGACGGTCGTGATGCAAGACGTGAAGGAAGGCACCTACCAAGACGAGTTCGTCTCCGAAGGCAGCGCGAAGCTCCAAGGCGCGAACAACCTCACGGTGTCGCTCCAGGACGACGACCTCACGGGCTACTTCTACAACGGCCTCTTCAAGAACCACATGGGTGCGATCCGCAGCGAGGCCGCGCTGAAGGTGATCACCACCGCCCTCACGAACTGAAGAGCCGCACATGAAGCTCAGTCTCTCGTTCGCGGCCCTCGTGGTCGCGTCGACGCCGACCCTCGCCTTCGCCGCGCAGCCGGACCCCGAGCCGCTCCCGCCCGAGCCGCCTCGTGCTCCCGCGCCCGCTCCCCCTCTTCCTCCCGCTCCCCCTCCTCCTCCCGCGACGCCCGCGCCCCCGGCGCGCGGCCTCGCGACCGAAGCGCCTCCCGACGGCGATCCGCTCCTCGAAACGGCGAGCCTCCAGCTCCGCCCCTATCTCCTCGTCAGCGGCGGCCTCAAGGTCGACATCCCGAAGGGCCGCCCGGAGGAAGACAAGGAGGCGCGCGTCAGCACCTTCGCGCTCGGCCGCCTCGGCCTCAAGGCGAAGTGGACCGATCTCGTCTCCGCCGAGAGCGAATTCATGGCGTCGGGTGGCGTCGGCCTCCACGGCACGAGCGCGTACGAAGGCCAGGCCGCGATGCAGGTCCGCCAGCAGGTCGTCAGGGTTCATCGAGGTCCGTGGCGCGTCGAAGCGGGCCGCCTCATCGACGAAGGCAGCGTCGACTTCTTCTCGGCGCACGTCACCGAGACCTTCTTGCAAGACACGGCCACGCGCGATCCGCTCCTCTTCAGCGGCTTCAACCTCGGCAATGGCATCCGCGGTCAGCTCGAGCTCGCGCCGGGTCTCCGCGCGGCGATCACCTTCAACGCGGGCAACCCGGTCTCCAACACCGCCAGCCTCATGGTCGGCGGACCTTATCCGCCGTTCGAGCGCTTCTACACGCAGCCCTACCAAGCGGTGAACCAGGGCCCCAACCACTTCCCCGACGACACGTTCCACAGCATGGTGCTGACGCCGAGCTTCCTGCTCGACACGAAGTACGTCGACGCGAAGCTCGCGTTCCAGGGCTTCGACATCAACCCCAACACCAACAACGGCAGCGACGAGCACATCACCGGCTTCAACGCGCGCGGCACCGTCCGCGCGAAGCTGCTCGACGGACTGCTCGTCCCCTTCGCCAGCGGCGCGTACACCCGCAACGACACGCTCGTTCCGACGAACCTCGCGGTTCGCGCGCGCGATCGCTATCACGCCGTCAACCTCGGCGGCGGCGTCGACGTCGACGTCGCGCGGCGCTTCAAGTGCGCGCACGACTGCGCCGACGGCTTCGGCGCGCAGTACCAGCAGGTCCAGTTCCAGCTCGGCGACGGGCTCGTCACGACGAATCGCTACGTCAACGTCGGCGCGACGTTCTGGATCGCGCCGTGGGTCTCGCTCTCGGGCCGCTTCGCGCTCTGGCTCTCGAAGCAGGAAGGCAGCGCGGAGACCGGCGAGCGCACCGGGATCTTCGCGCTGCGCTTCCTCATGAACTGAGATCCTCGTCAGAGCTTGGGCGCGCTCGGCTTCGGCGCAGGTCCGGCCGCGAGCTGCGCGTTCAGCTTGCCGAGCTCCTCGATCACCTGCGCGGGCACCTTCGGCTCGGGCACCGCGTTCTTCACCGGCGCGAGCGACTGGAGGTAGGCGTGCATCGCGCGGAGATCCTCGTCGGTCGCGCTCTGCATGTTCATCCAGGGCATCGGCGGGAGGATCGCCCGCCCGTCGGCGGCGCCGCGGTGCTTGCCGCTCCGCATCGCGCGGACGAACGCGTCGCCGTCCATGCGCAGGCCCGTCTGCGGATCGGGCGTGAGGTTCTGCGCGTAGACGACGCCGAACGGGAGGCGAAAGCTCGTGAAGGTCGGACCGATGACGGCCTGATCGCCCTTGCCCGGCGCCGCGCTCGGATCGGGCGCGCCCTCGGGGTGCCCCGAGAGGAAGCGATCCATCTGCGGGACCGGCATGCCGAGCTTGGGGTCGAACGCCATCGGCGTGTGGCAGTCGCTGCATCCGCCGATCCGCACGAGCGCCTCGCCGTGCTTCACGCGCTCGACGCGCGCCGCCTCGGCCGCGACCTCGGGCGACTCCTTCGCCGCCGGCGGCGTCTCCTTCGACTTCGACGGGTTGCACGCGGCGACGAGGGCGAGGGTCAGACTGGCGAGGACGAACGACGAGCGCATGACGGCATCTCCTTGTGCGGCTCGTCGCAAGAAGGTTGCGCGAGCTCGAACTGGAGCATGCGTCACGCGAACGGCGCGCGATGCTAAATGAACGCTCTCGTTTTCCTAAGAGTTCGCTAAGCGAAGAGGCGCTCGGCGATCTGCACGGCGTTGAGCGCCGCGCCCTTCCTCAAGTTGTCGGCGACGACGAAGAGGTTGAGCGCGCCCGGCACCGCGATGTCGTCGCGGACGCGCCCGACGTAGACCGGATCGGTCCCCGACGCGTGAGCCGGCTGCGGGTGCTTGCCCGGCGCGTACGCGTCATCCATCAAGACGACACCCTCGGCGTTGCGGAGGAGGCTCTTCGCTTCTTCGGCCTTCATCGCGCGATGGAACTGCACGTGGATCGACTCGGAGTGTCCGTTGACGACGGGCACGCGCACGGTCGTCGGCGAGACGCCGATCGCGTCGTCGCCCATGATCTTGCGCGTCTCGTGGACCATCTTCCACTCCTCTTCGGAGTAGTCGGCCTCGCCCGCTTTCCAGTCGCAGATCACGTTGAACGCGATCTGCCCGGGGAACACGCTGGGCGTGATGGGCTTGTCGTCGAGCGCCGCGCGCGCCTGCTCCATGAGATCGACGACCGCCGCCTGACCCTTGCCGCTCGTCGCCTGATACGTCGACACGATGATGTGCTTGATGCGCGCGGCGTCATGAAGGGGCTTGAGCGCGACGACCATCTGGATCGTGGAGCAGTTGGGATTGGCGATGATCCCCTTCGGCCGCTTCGCCGCGGCGGACATGTTCACTTCGGGCACGACGAGCGGGCACTCGGCGTCCATGCGCCACGCGCTCGAGTTGTCGATCACGACCGCGCCCGACTTCGCCGCGATCGGACCGTACTCGCGCGACACGCTCGCGCCCGCGCTGAAGAGCGCGATGTCGACGCCCTCGAACGACTTCGGTCCGAGCTCCTCGATCGTCACCTCGCCGCCCTTCCACGGCAGCTTCTGACCCGCGCTCCGCTTGCTCGCGAGCGCGACGAGGCGCGACACGGGGAAGCGGCGCGCTTCGAGGGTCTTCAGCATCTCGCGCCCGACGGCGCCGGTCGCGCCGGCCACGGCGACGACGAAGGACTTGGCGTTGGACATGAGGAGGGGAACTAGCGCGCTTCGCGCCCGCCCGCGACTATTCGCTTCGCTTCCGCTGCGTCCGCCGTCGGCGGAATCGTCCGCGATCACCTGGATCCCCCGTCCATCAACCAAGTCGGGAGCTCACGCGCAGCTCAGGTTGGGGGTATTAGCCCCCTACTTCCAACGCTGCGCAATCGAACGGGGATCGCCGAAGGAACACACGCACCCACATTAGATTCCCATGGCATACAGAGTGCACGAGCTACCTTCATCATGCGTACTCGACTTCTGTCGCTCTCGCTCTTCGCGCTCGCCGTCGCCCTCCCGGGGATGGCCTGCTCCTCCTCTAGTGAGGACGACGCGGAGGCGTCGGAGGACGCGCTCACCGACGACGAGCTCGCCCGGAAGTCGCTCCAGATCCTGGGCGCCAAGATCGACGGCGCCGAGCAGCAGTGCAACCGCTGCCACGACATCAACCAGGCGACGCTGAAGAAGTGGGCCGACGACTACAAGACGTCGCTCACCTTCCTCTCCGACGATCGCAAGACGCAGAAAGAGCGCCGCAACTACATGCGCCGCGACCCGGCCGACGAGACGTCGACGTTCGCGCCGGCGAAGCTCGGGTTCCTCTCCGCGGGCACGCACTTCGGCGGCAGCGCGGCGGTCGACGAGCGACGCCACCCGATCGCGGCCAAGCAGTCGGCGATGCTCAAGAAGATCTTCACGAACCGCGACGCCGACTACGCGCAGTTCCGCTCGAACACGCTGATGCCGATCGAGGCGGAGTACGATCGCCTCAGCGCCGGCGACTACAACACGATCGCGACCTGGATCGAGAAGGGCATGCCGAAGCTCGAGCAGCTCCTCCCCGAGGAGCCGCGCCCGACGACGTGCGCCGACGACTTCGATCAGCTCAAGGCGCACGCCCGCGAGATGAAGTCGAAGGGCTGGGAGGCGGTCAACCGCGAAGGGCGCATGCCGATGTTCGCGTGCGACGCCGGCGCGAGCCCCCTCGAGTGCTTCCGCCAGAAGCACGACGGCAAAGACATCTTCCCCGACGCGAAGACGTCGTCGTACGGCAAAGACTGGGCGCAGGACGGATCGACCGTTCGCGTGCTGCGCGCGCTCGACTACAAGACGTTCTTCTGGATGCGCAACAGCGCGGACGGACGCTTCATCGCCAACGGCATGTCGGGCGGCGGCTCGGACGGCGCAGTGATCGCCGACCTCGCAGCCGCGCTCGCGCCCGGCGGCCCCAAGACTCGCGACATCATGGCGTCGGCCCGGTACGACCCAGACTTCTGGCCCGACAACAAGGGCTTCATGTTTCAGGGCACGCCGAGCCAGGGCGTCTTCTGCGCGCAGAGCCTGCTCTCGAACCCCGCGACGACGCGCATCAGCTTCAGCGAGCCGCAGTGCTCGAAGCTCGACACCGTCGGCCTCTACCAGACCGTCGGCCAGCGCATCGGCGACAACTCGGTCGCAGACCACTTCGTCGTGAACGGCAAGTTCGCGAGCGACAACCCGGGCCAGACGGCCTCCGACCGCGACCTCGCCGCCACCTTCGGCCCCGACGCGAAGGCGATCATCCGCGTGATGTTCGCGCGCGGCAACGACGCCGAGGACGGCTACCAGGTGAAGCAGTCGGTCGAGCTGCCGACGCCGTTCGAGGGCGACATCATGATGTCGCGTTCGTCGACGCTCCTCGGCGCGCGCGTCGCCGGCGAAGACAAGCCGCTCGGCTACTCGATCCGGAAGGTCAGCTCGACGTTCCAGGGTGACGGCTACCGCTTCCAGCTCAGCGCCGTCGGCCGCATCTGCATGCCGGGCAACAAGGCGAACTTCTCGTTCGACGAGCGCTTCCTCACGACGCACCACTACCTCGAACGCGAAGACTTCGCGTCCGACGCGGCGTGGGCCGGCTACAAGGAGAAGGGCGGCGCGGACATCTACGTCGCCGACTTCGTGACGGGCAAGAAGGTGCGCATCACGCGCATGAAGCCGGGGCAGTTCGCGATCTTCCCGCACTTCCGCTCCGACGGCTGGCTCTACTTCCTCGTGCGCGACGCGAGCGACCCGAACGACAAGAAGGAGTTCGTCGTGGCTTCGGACTGGGCGCTCAAGCAGCTGGCGGCGGTGCCGACGCCGTGACGTCGTGACGTGATGCGGGCGACGCGGCCCTGGGAAGCCGCGTCGCCTCCGTGATGAGACAAGGGACGGAGGAGACGAATCATGGACCTGCGCAAGCTTCTCGGTATCGCGCTCGCACTCTCGGTGGCCGCCGCCGCCGGTTGCAGCGCCACGGCCGAAGACGACACCGAAGAGCAGGAAGGCCAGCTCCGTCCGCTCGAGCGCAAGGCGATCGGCAAGGCGCGCGACTACCCGGCCGACAAGTCGATGCGCGGCAGGCTGAGTGAGCTCCAGAGCTCGCAGAAGGCGCGACGCGAGGTCGCGTGGAAGGCGCTCGCTCGCTCGCTCGCGCCGGTGAAGATCGCCGATCCGACGAAGGTCGACGGCAAGCAGGCCACGGTGCCGCTCTTCCGCACGTGGTACGGAAAAGACGACTTCGAGCGGATGTTCGGGAAGATCTACGCCGATCTGCCGACCGAGGATCGCAAGGCGCGCAAGGCGTTCTCCGCCGCCGACGCGAAGCGCGCGTTCGAGTGGAACGCGACCTCGCTCGGCGCGTCGAGCGACCAGGACTACTTCGACCGGATCCAGAAGGTCGAGAACGACATCTCCGTGCAGGGCCTCGGCGGCAACCACCGCGTCGCCTACAGCCCGGGCTTCTTCACGCACATGCTCGCGGAGTACGGCACGCTCTTCGAGTGCCTGCCGAAGCTCTCGTCGATCAAGGCCGACGACGCGCCGCCCTCGGCGACGAACTTCGCGCCCTGCTTCAACAAGGAGTTCCCGATCGACGCCGCGCTCGTGAAGATGTCGTGGCACCGCGCGAACTTCGGCGACGAGCGCCTCCCGATGCCGACCTACGAGACCGACGCCTCGACGCTCGCGGCGAAGATGAAGGGCACGAGCGAAGGCGGCGCCTGGGGCAAGGGCGTGGGCAAGGCCGATCCCGGCGAGTCCGAGATCTACACCGTGCGCATGTCGGACGGGACGCGCTTCCGGATGCCCGCGCTCCACCTCGTCACCAAGGAGCTCCGCGACTGGCTCTGGATCACGATCTGGTGGTCCGACACGCCCGACGAAGACTTCGGCGCCGATCGCCCCGAAGAGATCAAGAAGCTCGGCGGACCGTGGTCGCACTACAAGATGAACGTCGCCGTCGCGTTCGACGAGAAGGATCCCGATCCGCGCGGCGGCTTCGACGGCTCGCTCGGCGACGCGATCGCGGCGACCTACGCCGGCGTCGGCAAGCCCTCGTGGGCGTCGAACCCGTACCTCGAGAAGGGCCCGCTCAACGCGCAGTCGAACTGCATCGGCTGCCACCAGCACGCGGGCACCGACGAGTCGACCGAGTCGATCCTCGCCGACCAGACGCGCTTCCCCGAGGCGTCGCGGACCAAGGTCCGACAGAACTTCCCCGTCGACTACACGTGGGCGCTCACCTCGGCGCCCGAGCGCCTCGCGAGCGTCATCGAAGACCACGTGAAGCACTACGACGCCGTCGATCGCTGAGGCTGAGCTCTTCGGCGCGATCGGCGTGACCAAGATCTCGGCGAGCCGCGTGTTACGCTGAGAGCATGCGCCGGGTCCGCCCGCTTCTCCTTCTCGTCGTCGTCGCGTGCGGAAGGACAGGCGGGCCGGCGCGACCTCCGGACGCGGGCTTCCGCACCGCAGGCGCGGGCGCGCCCGCCGATCCGACGTTGAAGCCCGCGCGCCTCTTGCCCGAGGTCGTCGACGAGGGGCAGGGCTACGGCACGGAGTCAGGCGGCGGCGCGCGCGCGATCACGGCCGGGCTCCGCGTCGTGAGCTCGCGCGACGGCGCGATCCTCGCCGCCGAAGATCGGCTGCCGCAGCCGCCGCAGTTCACCGTCGCGCTCCCCGAGCGCCTCGGCGGCGGCTTTCTCTTCGTGCTCGGCACGGCGGTCTGGCGCGCCGATCATTGGCTCGATCCCGCCAAGCCGATCTTCACCTCGACGACGCCCATCCAGGGCATCGTGCCCGGCCTCGATCGCGTCTACGTGCGCGCGCAGAACGCGTACCTCGCGATCGACGGGCGGAGCGGGCGCGTGCTCGACCTCGGTCCGTGGCCGGCGACCCCGTTCGTATCGGGCTACGCCGCCGCCGACGGCTGGCGCGCCGCGGCGGTCACCGATCTCCGCGGCGTGGTCGCCACCTTCGACGCGGGCGCGACCTGGCGCGCGCTCGACCTGCCGATGGATCCGCGCCACGTGCTCGCGTCGGGCGACGCGCTCGCCGTCGGCGGCATCGAGAACGGCAAGACCGAGGCGTGGTTCGAAGTGCGCGCCGACGGGAGCATCGCGCGGCTCGCCGGCGCGCCGCGCGAGGCGAAGGGAAAGATCGTCGCGACGCCGCAGGTCGCGCGACCGACCTACAGCGGATTTCCCGGCGGCCTCACGATGCCGACGCCGTCGCCGACCCTCGTCTCTCCTCCCGTCGCGAGCGCGCGGCCGGCGCCGAGCGCGCCCGAAGAGTCGACGCAAGACGCAGGCGCGCGCATCTTCGGCAAGCGGCCGCTCGCCGCCGCGATCGAAGACGGCTGGCCGCTGACCGACGGCACCGCGGTCGTCGCGCGCGACGGCGCGCTCGCGCGCGTGCGCCTCTCGGACGGCGCGCTCGTGGAGGTCGCGCAAGGCGCCTTCCCGCTCAAGCCGGCGCGCTGTCATCCGGTGTCGCTCACGCGTCCGAAGGCGGTCGGTGCGTTCGGCTTCGTCTGCGGCGAGCCGCGGGGATCGAGCGTGATCTACGCCTACGATCCCGCGCGCGGTCGGCTCGTCGAGATCAAGCGATTCGATCGACCGCGCGTCGTCACGTCGTCGGGCAACGGCGCGATCGCGGTGCGCGGACCGTGCGCCGAAGACGGCGACCCGAACGGATCGCCGCGCGAGCCCGAGCGCGCCCCGCTCACGACCGACGGCGGCAAGCTCGACTTCGCGAACAAGAGCGACGCCGGTCCCGACAAGATCGAAAAGGTCGAGAAGATCGCGAAGGAGAGCGAGAGGCCTGCCGAGATCCATCCGTTCTGCGTGCTCGGCCACGACAACCTCTGGCGCGAGGTGCACGTGCGCGGCGACGTCGGCGGCGAGCGCGTGATCGTCCTCGCAGACGGCAAGATCGCCGTCGTCTCTCCGCCGCAAGGGCAGAACGTCCCCGCGCGCCTCACGATCCTCGAGAACGGCAAGGCGACGACGCTGCCGGTCGTGTTCCCCAAGGTCACCGCCGACGTCGCGCGCGCGCTTCGTCTCGGCGTCTGGCTCGACGGCTTCGAAGAGCGCCGCCCCGGCGTCGTCGGCGGATGGATCGAAGCCGGCGGCGCGATGCTCGGCGTCGAGATCGCGCTCGACGGCAAGGCCACACCGGGCATGTTCGTCCGCGACGCGGGCATGCCTTTCGTCTCGGGGCGCTACGGGCTCGGATGGACGGCCGCGCGCCGCGGATTCGAAACCGTCGACGGCGGAATGACCTGGACGAGCATCGATCTGCCCGAGCCGCTCGTCGCGGCGGGCAAGGTCGATCGCCGCGCGTGCGGTCCGATCGGGTGCGTCGCCGCCGGCTGGCTCCGCGTCGGCTGGGGCGAGCCGCCGGCGACGCCGAAGCCGCAAGCGCCTCCGCCGCATCGCGCGGGCGTGAGCGTCTCCGCGCCGGTCATCACGCTCGCGTGCGAGCCGCTCGGTCCGCCGGCGCCGCCCGCGCCGACGCCGCGGCCGCGCGCGGTGATCCCGCCGCCGGCGCCGACACCGAGCGCGCCGCGCAGGTTCGGCAGCCCGCCCGTCCTCGGGCTCGGCGGCAGCGCCTTCGCCGGTGTGCAAGATCTCCCGGCGTTCTACTCGCACGCCGGACCAGCGCTCCGCGACGCCGAGCGCGGCGTGCCTTTCGAAGTGCGCGACCTGCCCGAGCGCTACCCGACGATCGGCCCTCTCGCGCGCATCTACACGTGGGGACCGAAAGGAGGCGACTGGGACACGCTCGGCCGTTGGCAGGTCAAGTGGCTCTCTCCGTTCGCCGGCTGGCCGGAGGTGCGATCGTCGCTGCCGGTCCTGCCGGCGCAGACGATCCTCGACTACACGAAGACCGGCTCGCCCTACGGGTACGCCGGGTACTACTCGAGCTTCGCGAGCGGCCTCTTCCAGCTCGCGAGCGGCGATGATCCCGCGCACGCGCTCCTCCTCGCGCGGCGCATCTCGCGCGATCTGGTGCCGATCGAGCTCGAAGCCGAGCGCGCGCCGGTCGAGGTGCACCGCGCCGACGGCGAGCCGTTCACCGAAATCGAGGCGGTGACCCGAGCGGCGGGTCGGTGGTACCTCGCGACGCCCGCGCCCGCGGGATCGGTCTCGCCGGTGACGACGATCTGGCAAGTCGACGGCGCGGTCGCGCGCGAGCTCGTGAAGATCCCACGCGCGGCGATCGAGACCGGCCGGCCGAACGGACAAGCGATGCAGCGGCTCGCGCGTCGCTCCGACGGACGCGCGATCGGTCTCGTCGTCGACGGACAGCCGACCGCCGAGCGGACGAACATCAACACGCGCTGGGTGCTACCGATCGATCTCGAGACCGGTCAGCTCGGCGAGCCCGAGCCCCTCGGGTACATGGATCTCGCGGGCCGCTCACTCGAGGGATGCAGCGACGATCTCGTCGGCTGGGTCTTCGACGCGTCGCTGCCGTCGAGCCAGGTGCGCGTGCGCCTCCCGCAAGGGTCGGGCTCGATCCATTCGGTCTACGCGCGCCTGCGACTGCTCCCGACGCGCGGCTGCATCGAGCGCATCGCCGGGCAGTACGACGGCCAGTCGGCCGAGCGCGCGGCGCAGCTCGCGCGGCCCGGCGCGCGCGCGGGCGCCGCCCCTCCGTTGCGGGCCGGCGAGCTCATCGCGACGCCGCTCGCGGCGCAGACGCGCTTCCCACTTCGGTGCACTGTCGCAAAATGAAGCACCTAACGACTCATCTCCGTCTCGGTAACAAGTTCGTCCGCGCGGAGGGCAGTCGTGCAGTTTCGACTTCTCGTGTTTCAGAAGTGAAGGGAATCGCGACTATCGCCACCCAATAAACGCAGTGTTTTTGCGCTGGTACACCATGTGCAAGGTAGTGCCGCGCCTGCGCGGAGTGTGGCTGCCCCCCCGGCCCCTTCGCGTGGGTTTTTTCATTTCGAAGTTCGAATCGACAGCGCAAGCGGCGGGCGTGAATCACTCGAGGTTGTTCGGGGCTATCCTCCGCCGCCGTGAAGTCTTCCCTGATTCGCACCCGCCTCTCGCTCGCCGGCGCTCTCCTTCCCTTCGTCCTCGTCGCCTCGTGCAAGGACACCGAGCTGCCCGCTCCTCCGACGGAGACCGCACCGGTCCTGCTCCCCGGCGAGGTCTGCGACAAAGACAATCCGCAGCCGCTTCGCCTGACGTTCGATCCGCCGAGCGTCGTCGTCGCGCCGGGAGAGTCGCGCCCCGTGCGGCTGACGATCGAGCCCGACGCGTGCGAGCCGAACAGCGCGACGTTCGTCTCCGCGTATCCGCAGATCGCCGCCGCGCCGGAGACGGCCAAGTTCGATCTGCGTCACGCGACCTACGACTTCAAGGTGGTCGGCGGTGAGATCGGGCGCACGACGATCACCGTCGCGATGGAAGGCGTGGACGACGACTACAAGCCGAAGGTCATCACGGGCGACCTGCCGATCCACGTGCGCGATCGCGCGGCGCCGACGTGCGCCGCCGGCGAGACGAAGGAGCAGACGATGGGCCCCGCGAGCGAGACGCTCATCGGCCCTGGCTCGCTCGCCACGAGCTCGCTCGCGATCCCTCCGCCTGCGTTCACGCGCACCGACGAGTACATGCTCCCGTCGTTTCCCGCGTCGATCACGTGCGCGGGAGAAGATCTCACGGCGGAGCTGCCCGCGGCGGCCCTGCGCAAGCTCGGCCCCGCGGTCACGTTCGGCGCGAAGGCGCCCCTCTCGATGGCGAAGTCGCTCCGGCGCGAGGTCGAGCTCACGGTCCCGGTGAACCCGGCGGCGTTTCCTTCGGGCGCGCGCCTCCGGCACCTGCAGATCCTCTACAAGGGGCCGCGCATCAAGAAGGCGCGGCCGATCCCGGTCGCCAACGCGCGCGTCGAGGCCTTGGGCGACGGCTACGTCCTCAAGTTCCAGACGCCGTGGTTCGGGACGTACCAGGCCGCGGTGGTCGAGACCGCCGGCCTCGCGATGCGCTCGCGCAGGATCACGAACCGCGCCGTCATCGGCTTCTCGATGGGCGGCGGAGGCGCGGCCGTGTTCGGCATGCGCCACCACGACAAGTTCGACGCGATCGCTCCGCTCGGCGGGCCGAGCGACTGGACGTGGCTCCTCTGGTACCTCGAGAACAACGCGCTCGGCGGCTTCTGCCCCGCGGGTCAGACGTGCCCGAAGGTCGCGCCGAATCGCCACCCGATGGAGGAGACGTACGCGCACACGATGGACTTCGAGAACTGGTTCTACCAGCCGGGCGGCGGCAACGGCGGCAACTTCCCGCGCTCGGAGTACGTGCAGATCTTCGAAGACCTCGCGCTCGCGATGGGAAATCCGAACGGCTCGAGCACCACGCCCGATCTGCTCCACATGGCGCTCGGTCCGAAGCGCAGCGATCCATGGATGACGGTGACCGACGCGGAGGCCGACGCGCGCGGCCTCCCGCGAGGCACCGACTGCTCGCTCACCGTCGAGCCGATCGGCGACGATCCCGACGAGGCGCGACAGAAGGAGATCGACCAGAAGTGCAAGGCGTACCGGTGCGATCCGAAGCACGCGTGGAAGGCGCCGGCGAACTACTTCGACGACGAATACAACCCCGACGGCACGCTGCCCGTCATCAGCTTCTGCGACGGCGCGCAGCTCGAGGGCGCGAGCCCGTACCGCAACCAGTGGGCGCCCGGCGGCAACAAGCCCGTCAACCTCGCGCTCGCGGTCGATCTCAACGACAACGGCATCCGCGACGAAGGCGAGCCGGTCATCCGCTCGGGCCACGAGAGCTTCGACGACTGCGGCGCCGACGGCCTCTGCAATCCGCAAGAGCCCGGCTACGACCCCGAGACCAACCCCGATCCGAACCAGGACGACTACGACTACCAGCTCAACCCGACGGGGCTCGAGGGCAACCACCGCCACGATCCCGGCGAGCCGTTCCGCGACTACGGTCTCGACGGCGTTCCCAACACGGCGACGCGTCACGTCGCGGGCGATCCGGGCGAAGGCGACGGGCAGTACACCGAGTCGGTCGGCCTCGCGAACTTCTACAAGAACGACGCGCACTCGATGCTCTCGCGGCGCGTGACCGACATCCCCGGCGGCCCCGTCACCGACGACGCGCTCCGGCGCATCGACGTGCTCTCCGACGGCGGCGTGCGCGACCTCTTCAACTTCGCGACGGTGGCCAACCACCTCACGGGTCAGATCCACGGCCGCCTCGGGCCGACGGGCCTGCCGCTGCGCAGCGTCTCCTATTACAACGGCTTCAACTTCATCCCCGGCCAGCCGGTGGATCGACCGCGAGACTTCAACCCGAGCCTCATCCGCTGGGCCGACGTCGCGAGCAACCCGAGCGTTCGCTACGGCGACATCGACGCGACGGAGAGCATGATCAAGGACGGCGACGGCCAGCACGTCGGCACCGCGCTCCAGCTCCTGCACCGCCTCATGACCGCGTTCTTCTACGCCGGTCAGCGCTGGCCGAACGCGGATCGCCGCCTCGTCGAGGACTACAACGACGACAACGTCGCACAGCTCCCGGCGGAGTGCAGCGGGCTCAAGATCGGCACGTGCGAGAAGATGTTCACCGGGCCGCGCACCGGGCGCACCGGCCCGATCGCGATCTCGCTGCCGCCCGGCTACGCGCTCAAGTCGATGGTCGAGCAGAACGTCCGCTACCCCGTGCTCTACATTCTGCACGGCTACGGGCAGGATCCGCGCGACCTCAAGGCCGTCGCGATCTTCACCGACAACTTCATGAACGTCGCCCAGCGCTCGTACGCGACGCGCCTCCCGAAGTTCATCATCGTGTACGTCGACGGCCGCTGCCGCGTGCGCGACGGCAAGCCGGAGTGCATCCGCGGCACGTTCTACATGGACTCCGCGCGACCCGACGGCCCGCAGCTCGACGCGTGGTTCGACGAGGTCACCGACTACGTCGACCAGAACTACCGAACGATGCCGGCGAGCGACGTCGACATGCTCGACTGACGGCGGTTCACTTCACGACGAGGGAGAAGTCGTCGTACACGGCGACTTCTCCGCCCTCGATCACCGCGCGATACGTGCGCTGATCCGAGCAGAGCCCCTTGGGGCGGAGGAGCTTCCCCGTGCGCAGCTCGAAGACGTAGCCGTGCATGGGACACACGACGCAGCCTTTGTCTTCGAGCCAGCCCTCGGCGAGGCTCGCCCCCGCGTGGTTGCACGCGTCTTCGATCGCGTGAGCCTCGCCGTCGGTCCAGACGACGAGGACGTCGAAGGGCGGGTGCTCGACCCTGATCATCCCCTTCTCCTGGAGCTCGGCGAGGGAAACGCGGGCGACGCACTTGCCGCCGAGGGAGCTCGCGAGGGGCGTCAATTGAGCACCCGATCTCCGTCGGTCTTCATCATGGCGCCGTGCTGGAGCGCGAGGTGGTTCAGCACCATCTCCACCCGCACGCGGGGATCGCGCTCCTCGAGCACGGCCTGGCGAGAGCTCGCGTCGATCACGAGCTGGTAGGCGCAGAGATCGGCGAGCTCGCCGGCGTCGTTGGTCTGCGGCAACGCGAAGGTGAAGGTCGGATCGTGACGCTTCACCTCGCCTGCGAACATCGTCGCGGCCGCGGCGAGCGCGGTGCGATCGTGCTCGGCGACGGGGTGCGGCAGATCGTCGAGCACGGTCGCGCGCGCGATGCGATAGGGCCGCCGCGCCGGATCTTCGGGTTCGTGCTCCTCGAGCAAGAGGCGCGCCTGCCCGCGCACGACGATGTTCGATCGCCCGTCGGCGAGCGGCTGGTGCTCGACGACGATGCCGCCGCCGGCGATCGGCGCGATGCGCGGCCGGCCGTGCTCGTCTTCGCCGGCGAGGAGCTGCGCGATGACGAGCGCGCCGTGCGACGCGAGGCAGTCTTGGAGCATCGCGCGATAGCGCGGTTCGAAGACGTGTAGCGGCAACACCGCGTGGGGGAAGAGGACGACTTGCGGCAGAGGAAAGATCGGGATCGCGTCGAGCGCGTCGACGAGGCGCCGCGTCGGCGCCGTGCCGCTGTCGATCTCCTCCTTGATTCGACGCTCGCTCATCTCAGGGACCGAACATCTCCACCGCGCTCGCGTTCATCGCATCGGGTGCGTCGAGCGCGAGGAACGTGACCGTGCGCGCGACGTCGGCCGGGCCCATGGCAGGGGAGAAGCCGCTTCCCTCCAGCATATCCGTGTCCACGGAGCCGGGCATCACGCACATCGCCTGGAGGCCCGTCCCGCGGAGCTCCTCGGCGAGCGACTTCACGAAGCCCACCGTTCCCCACTTCGCGGCGCAATAGGCGCTCTGGCCCTTGGTGCCGAGCGTCGACGAGATGCTCGCGACGGCGACGAAGCGGCCGATGCGCGCGCCGGCCTTCACCGCCGCGAGCATCGACGGGAGGAAGGCGCGGGCGACGAGGAAGGTGCCCTTGAGGTTCACGTCCACGACCTCGTCCCAGTCGGCCTCGCTCATCGTCGCGACGGACGCGCGGCGGACCACGCCGGCGTTGGGAACGACGACGTTGGGCGCGCCGAGCTCCTCGACGACGCGCGCGGCGGCCGCGCCGACCTGATCGGCGTGCGCGACGTCGCAAGGAACGACGAGCGCCCGCCGCCCCGCCCGCGCGACCTCCTCCGCAGCGCTCGCGAGCGTCTCGCGCGTGCGGCCGAGCAAGGCGACGTCGCAGCCGCGTTTGGCGAGATCGATCGCGACGGAGCGCCCGATGCCGCGGCCCGCGCCCGTGACGACGGCGATCACGATCCGACCCCGACGGCGGCGTGGATCATCGAGAGCGAGGCCGACGGGCCGCGCACGGCGACGGTCTCGACGCGCGAGCCGAGCGCGCGCTCGCCACGCGCGACCATGCACCCGTGGACGAGGACGATGCGACAGGCGACCCACTCGGGAGCGAGCGCGCGCTCGAGATCGTCGACGACCGACTCGCCGATGCGCTCCTGGAGCGTGAGCCTCCGCGCGTGCGCGTCGACGAGCGCCGCGAGCACCCCGAGCCCGACGATCGACTCGCGCGCGTGCATCGCGATCGTCGCGGTGCCCGTGGCGACCAGCAGATGGTGTGGACACGTGGTCGCGACGGGCACGTCGCGAACGACGACCAGACCGGCGGGGCCCTCGTGTCGAAGGACGCCCGCAGCGAGCAACGCGCGCGTGTCGACCGCATATCCTGCGCAGAGCTCGTCGATGTACGCGTCCGCCACGCGGGCGCCCGTGCCCACGAGCTCGGGCTCGACGGCGGGATCCCGGCCGATCGCCCGGAGGAAGGCGTCGATCGCACCGGCAGCGGCGTTTCGGTCGAGGGCCATGGCCCCGAAGCCTACCCCGGGTTTCACGCGGACGCCGAGAAGAGGCCCGTCCGACGGTGCGTCAGTTGACGCAGTCTGGCGCATAGCGCGTCAATTCACTCACGGCGCCGGATCGACGCGTCCATGCCGCGTCTGGAAGGTCGAGCCCTTGGCCTGCGAGCGCGGCCGGAGCCCCGAGGCACGACCATTGCTCTCAGCCACCGCGTGCGCTCGCTTCGCCTCCTTCTCGGTCTTGGCGCGCTTGGTCTCGGGGCGCTGCTCCTGCCGCGGTCGGCGGGGGCCACTCCCGTCCCCGAAGACCATCCGCTCTTCAAGCTGGTGGAGCGTGAGCGTGGGCCTTCGCGCTTCCTGACGCGAGCGCTCTCGTCGGGCGTCGTGATCGGCACGCCCCGACCGCCGGCGCTCGGCGCGCATCCCTCGGCGCTCGACTGCGAGCACGCCAAGCACGACATCCGTCTCGATCCGCGCACGGGCGCGACGACCGCGGTGCTCGATCTGAAGGTTCGCGCCAAAGGCCGCGCGCTCTCGAGCGTCGGGCTGTCGTTCGACGAAGGTCTCAGCCTCGGCTCGGTCACCGCCGACGGCAAGTCGGTGAGCGTGAGCGAGAAGGTGTACGCGCCGGCGCGCGTCGTCCAGCTCACGCTCTCACCCGCGCTCGCCGCGGGCGAGAGCACCGTCATCCACATCCCGTACGACGGCACGCTCTCCTGCGGGAGCTACCCCGACGGCGGCGGGATCCTCTGCACGAAGGGTCAGGACTTTTCGTACTTCGCCCATCAGTCGGTGATCCCGTTCGTCTACGACCCGGCGGCGCCCGAAGGCGCGGAGCTCGACGCGATGACGCGCGACATCGTGCTCCGCGTGCCTTCCGAGATCGACGTCATCGCGACGGGCGAGCGGATGAGCGAGAGCATCGAGGGAGCTTCGAAGATCTCGACATGGGCCGTCGACCGTCCGCTCTCGCGGTCGCTCGGCATGTACGTCTTCGCGGGCAAGCTCGGGATGACGTCGGTGCCCGGGCGAAAGGTGCCGACGACGTTCGTCTTCCCCAACCCCGAGATGCCGGTCGACAAGCGGCTCGTGCAATGGTCGACGCCGGTGCTCGACTTCGTCGAGTCGCTCGCCGGCGGGCCGCTCCCCTTCCAGCGGAGCCTCACGCTCGTCAGGCTGCCGGCGACGGTCGGCGATCCCGGCACGGCGACGTTCGGCATGACGCTCCTCTCGGAGACCTACGCCCGCGCCGGCGACCTCATGCACGAAGAGACGTGGGCGCACGAGAACGCGCACCTCTTCTGGGGCATCGTCGTCCCCGAGGCGAGCGCGCAAGAGAGCCGCATGATGAGCGAGGGCCTCGCGACGCTCGGCGAGATCGACTACACGTGGGCGCATCACTTCGCGAATACCGATCGCGACAGCTACCTCGCGCGGAGGTTCGTCCCCATCGCGCTCGATCTGCGAACGCAAGGCAAGGCGCTGCCGCCGATCGCGCTCGCCGAGACCGACACTCAGCCCGACGGCTATCGCACGTCGGAGTACACGCTGTGGGCGTACTACAAAACGTCGGCGACGCTCGATCACCTGCGGGTCACGCTCGGCGACGACGTCTTCGCGAAGGGCCTCCGCGCCTACGTCGAACGATGCAGCTACGTCGGCTGCCGGCCGGCCGACTTCCGCAGCGTCCTCGAAGAGACGTCGGGCAAGGATCTCGGGCCCTTCTTCGAGCGCTGGGTGACCGGATCGTCGCGGCCGAAGGTCTCGATCGGCTTCGAGCCGGTCGCGGGCGGCGCCGACATCGAGCTCTCCAAGGCCGACGCGACGCCGATGACGCTCGAGCTCTGGCTCCGCCTCGACGACGGTCAGCTCGTCAAGCGCAAGGTCGATCTCGGCGGCCGCACGACGCGCGTGCGCGTCGACACCGGCGCGTGGGTGCGGAGCGTGTCGGCGAGCCCGCGCCACGACGTGATGGTCGAGGCCGTCTCGACGATCCCGGGCGACCTCGATTTCGACGGAGAGACCGACGGCTTCGATCTCCTCCGGTGCACGCCGCTCGTGGGCAAGGCTTACAAGACGACGAGCGCCGTCGGGCTGTGGAACGTCGACGAGCAGTTCGATCCCAGGTGCGACGTGAACGGCGACCTGAGGATCGACGAGCAAGACATCACCGCCATCGCCGAGTCATTCGGCACGATGAGGTCGCGATGAAGGCGCTCTTTGCCATCTCGCTCCTCGCCGCGCTCGCGCTCGGCGCTCCCGCGTGCTCGTCGGGCGGACCGAGCGGCGAAGCGCCCGTCGGTCCGCTCGTCTTCGCGCCCGAAGCGGCGACGGGCGGCGCCGTGGTGTTCCTCGCGGCGCGCCCGGTGCTCGGCGATCGTCTCGCCTTCGACGTCGTCGCGCGAGGCGCGCCTCAGATCCACGGCGCCGCCTTCAGGCTCACCTGGGATCCGGAGGCGCTCGCGTTCGTGAGCGCGGAGCGAGGCGAAGTCTGGTCGAAGCAGGTCCTCGCGCTCGCGAAGGAAGGCGCAGGCGGTCAGCTCGCGATCGCGTGGACGGAGAAGGGCATGAGCGGCGCGGTCGACGCGACCGAAGACAAGATCCTCGGCACGGTGACCTTCGACGCGCGCGGGCGGAAGGCCTCGTCGGTCGGCTTCAAGATCGAGCGCTCGACGCTCGTCGACCGCAAGGGCGCTCACCTGCCGGTGACGTGGCGCGGCGGCTCGATCGCGGCGCGTTGATCTCAGTTGAGGAGCCGCTGCTTGACGCTCGCGCCGATCGGCTTGCGGCCGGAGAAGCCCTCTTCGAGCGCGTGATAGAACGCGCACTCGCTCTCGCCGTACTTCCAGCAGAGCCAGACGAGCTTGCCGTCGACGGTGCCGTAGAAGTCGAGGAGGCCGATGCGCGGATCCTTGAGCACCGCGCCCGTCTCTTCGACCTCGCGCCAGCCCGCGCGATACGCCTCGATCTGCTCGACGAGCGTGCGCTTCATCGTGCGAACCTCGATCGGATCGGCGGGATCGAGCACGATGCGCTCGGGCACGTCGCCGAGCTCGCGGCCGAGGCGCATCAACGTCGCCTCGATCTCGTCGCGCCGTTCGAGCTGGCGGCCGACGAGCTCCGAGAGGCGCGGCACGAGATCATTCACCGCCTCGAGCGTGAAGACGCGCCGATCCATCGAGAAAATCCTACCACGTCGCTCACGTGCGCATCGTCTCGAGTGGATCCGACGTCGCCGCGCGCCACGCAGGCACGATGCTCAGCAGCGAGAACGGGCCCAGCACGGCGAGCGAGATGCCGAGGAGCTGGGCGACGTCGACCGCGGGCGTGAGGGCCGCGCGCGGATAGAGCACGCTCCAGCCGACGAGCGCGGGGCGCAACCCGGGCGCGCCGAACCAGAAGACCCACGCGTAGCCCAAGAGCAGCCCGAGCGCCGTCGCGCTCGCGCCGACGAGCAGCGCCTCGAAGAGCTTGGCCCAGAGCACGTCGGAGGTCGACCACCCGACGGCCTTGAGGATCGCGATCTCTTTGCGCTCCTCGGCGCCGATGCCGCTCGCCCGATCCCACGCGAGGACCAACAGCGCGAGGATGGCGGGGATCGCCGCGCCGAGGACGAAGCCGGCGCGCCGGCCGTACGCGAGGTGGTAGACGCGCGCGAGCAGATCGCGCTCGATGACGCGCGCGCCGGGGATGCGCTCGGTGATCGTCCGCGCGACGACGCGCGCCTCCGACTCGTTCGCGAGCGAGACCGCGATGTCGGTCGCGTCGCCCGGAGGGAGCGCGAGGAGCGCGCGCGCGTCGTCTTCGTCGCAGATCAGGACATCGGCCGTGTAGAGATCGAGCGAAGAGCGGAAGGTGCCGACGAGCTTGAGCGCGTGAGCGTCGGGGTTCGTCGTGGGGAGGCCCAGCTCGTCTCCCGGCCGCATCCCGAGGAACGTGGCGAGCTCGGCGCCCGCGATCATCTCGTGCGCCCCGGGCGCGACGTCGCGACCCTCGGCGAGGACGCCGTTCGCCGTCGAGAGCGGGGGCGATCCCTTGGCCGCGCCGATGATGGTCACGTTGCCCTGCAACGAGGGGAGGAACACGTATCCCCACACGCGCGGGGTGACCGCGCGCACCGAAGGGATGTCGCCGAGCTTGGCCGCCTCCGACGCCGGGATCGTGGCCGGGCGGCCGCCGACGAGGCGCTGCACGACGATGTCGGGCTGCGCGTCGTGGGCGCGCTCGGCTTCGGCGCGCAGCGACTCGGTGATGAAGATCACCGCGGCGACGAGCGCGACGGCGAACGCGAGGCCGCCGCCGAGCGCGATCGAACGCGCTTTGCGACGCGCGAGGGCGCCGAGCGAAAAGGCGAGGATCGAGCCCCTCATCGCTTCTCCTCGCGCTTCTCGCGCGGCTCATGCTTCTCCGCCGTCGTCACCTGCGACCACACGTCGACGGGCGGGGCCATCGCCGCGCCCGCCGGATCGGGATCGGGCGAGGCCGGCCCGTCGGCGAAGGCGGCCGACGGCTCTTCGAGCGACACCGCGCGGAGCCAGCGCGCGCCGCCCGAGAGCGCGAGATCGCTCGTCGGCAGCCGGCGCGCGAGCGCGGCGATCGCCGGCGCCTCCGCGGCCTTCGCCTTGCGCCGCGACGCGGCGTCGATCGCGAGCGACGCGATCACGAGCGCGGGGCTCACGACGAGGACGAGGGCGATGCGGCGTGCGCGAGCGTCGGTCATCGGCGTCAAGGCGTCTGGAAGGCCATGAGCACCTTCGTGAGGAAGAAGTCGGCGATGAGGATCGCGATCGACACGGCGACGACCGTGCGCGTCGTCGAGAGTCCGACGCCTTCGGTTCCGCCGGTGGTGCGGAGGCCGAAGTGACAGCCGATGATCGCGATGAGGAAGCCGAAGAAGGGCGTCTTCGCGAGGCCGGCGAAGAAGTCGCCGAGGCGCACGGCTTCGAGCGCGCCGCTCAGGAAGAGCTGCGGCTTGATGTCGAGCTGCACCGAACAGATGAAGACCGCGCCGGCGGTGCCGAGCGCGAGGGCGTACACGCTGAGGAGCGGCATCACGATCACCGCGGCGAGCACGCGCGGCAGCACGAGCTTCTTCGCGGGATCGGCGCCGAGCGCGCGGATCGCGTCGACCTGCTCGGTGACGTTCATCGCGCCGACCTCCGCGGCCATGCCGCTGCCGATGCGGCCGCCGACGATGATCGCGGTGAGCGTCGGCGCGAGCTCGCGGCAGAACGAGATGATGATGACGCGCGGGATGTACTCGACCGCGCCGAAGCGCTTGAAGCCGAACGCGAACTGGATGGTCATGACCATCCCGATGAAGATCGACGTCACGGCGACGATGCCCATCGACTTGACGCCGAGCGACTCGAGCTGGGCCATGGTCGTCTCGAGCTCGAACGGTCGCTTCACGAGCGATCGCGCGGTGCGCGCCGTGAGCTGCGCGAGCTCTCCCAGGTGGCCGATGAACCGCTCGACGCGGGCCTTGTGGAACTCGATGAGCCCCGGCTCGGGCGGCGGCGCCGGCAGCGAGAACCGACCCGAGGGCCGACCGCTCGACGGAGGCGCTTCGTCGCCGAGGCTCGACGTGCCGCTCGGGCGATCGACGTTGCTCATCCGCGCCGGCCTTCGCCGGCCATGGCGCCGGCGGTGCCCGATCCGGGCAGCGTGTGGAAGCCGCGCACGAAGCGCTCGAACTCCTTCGAACCGGGCTCGAACGCGGCCGGATCGCCCATGTAGACGAAGTCGTAGATGCAGCCGTCCTTCTTGAGGACGTAGATGTCGAACGCCATGGGCACGCCGTCCCACTTGGCGCGGAGCTTCGTGTGGAGCGCCTCGCGCGCGTCGAAGGGCTCGGCCTCCTGGCTGAGCACCTCGCGCTCGGTCGATCCCATCACGAGGTGATTGGTGAGCGCGACCAGCGGCGTGCCCTCGTCCGGTTTGTGGCAGCGCGCGTTGACGAGCACCGAGGCCGCGTGGTCGTCGTCGCGGTAGGCGAGGCTCGCGCCTCCGACCTGCACGGCGCGCCAGCGCGCGGGAACGTGCGCGAGCTGGAAGGCCACCGGCCCGTCGCGGTAAGTCGAGCCGTCGAACGACTTGCCCTGCGCGCCGGCGCAGGAAGCCAGCGCGACGAGGGCGAGCGAGCAACGTAACAGAGCGGCGAGGGCGCGCGAGCGAAGCATTCCGAGGGCAGATTTGATAGCACGCCGCGGTTCTCGGGAGCGCTATACCTAGGGGGCGAAAATGCCCGTCCGCCTCTACAACACGCTCACGCAGAAGGTCGAAGAGCTCGCTCCCCTCACGCCCGGCAAGGTCAAGATGTACGTGTGCGGGCTCACCACCTACGACCTCGCGCACGCCGGCCACGCGCGCACCAACACGACCTTCGACGTGTTGTCGCGCTTCCTCCGCGCACGCGGCTACGAGGTGACCTACTGCCGCAACGTCACGGACGTCGACGACAACATCGTCAAGCGCGCGAGAGAGAACGGCGAAGAGCCGCTCGCGCTCTCGAAGCGCATGAGCGACCTCGCCGACGCGGATCTCGCCGCGATCGGATGCGCGAAGCCGGACATCGAGCCGCGCGTCTCGACGAGCATGGCCGACATCATCGCGTTCGTCGAAAAGCTCATCGCCAAGGATCACGCATACGTCGCCGAGACGCCCGACGGAAAGGACGTCTACTTCGCCGTCCGCAGCTTCCCCGCCTACGGCAAGCTGTCACGCCGCAACCTCGAAGAGCTCCGCGCCGGGGCGAGCGAGCGGCTCGCCGAGGGCGCAGCCGACGTGAAGCGCGATCCGCTCGACTTCGCGCTGTGGAAGGCGTCGGGCAAGGATCCCTTCGGCTTCGACAGCCCGTGGGGAAAGGGGCGCCCGGGCTGGCACATCGAGTGCTCTGCGATGGCGAGCCGTCACCTCGGCGAGCACCTCGACATCCACGCCGGTGGCATGGATCTCGTGTTTCCTCATCACGAGAACGAGATCGCGCAGAGCGAGGCGGTGACCGGACCCGAGTTTTCGAAGGTCTGGATGCACGGAGGCTTCCTCGAGATCGACAAGGAGAAGATGAGCAAGTCGCTCGGCAACTTCGTGACGATCCGCGATCTGCTCGAGCGCAACGATCCCGAGGCGTTCCGCTACTACGTGCTCGGCACGCACTACCGCGGGCCGCTCTCGTTCGACGTCGACAAGCGCCCGGACGGGCGCGTCGTCTTCAGCGGCGTCGACGAGGCCGAGCGGCGGACGGATTATTTGTATTCTACACGCGATGCGCTCGCGGCGATCGCCGGCGACGCCGCGCCCGCCGACTCGAACGTCCTCCAGGGGCAGGCGAAGGTCATCGACGAAGCGCGCGAGGGCGTCCTCGAGGCGCTCGACCGCGATCTCAACACGCCGCAGGCGCTCTCCGTCCTCGCCGAGCTCGGCAAGGCGGCGAACGAGATCGTGATGCAAGCGCCGAAGCTCAAGAAGGATCCCGCGAAGCACGAGGCCGTCCGCGGCCTCGCGGCCAAGGCGATCCGCGCGCTCGCCGCCGCGTGCGCGCCGATGGGCCTCATGCAAGCCGAGCCCGACGCGTATTGGGCGCGCACGCGGGCCCGGCGCCTCCGCCAGCGCGGCCTCGACGCGGCCGCGATCGACGCGAAGGTGGCGGCGCGCGCCGAGGCGCGCAAGGCGAAGGACTTCACGAAGGCCGACGCGCTCCGCAAGGAGCTCGCCGAGCTCGGCGTCGAGATCTTCGACGCGGGAGACGCGAGCACGTGGAAGATCGGTCTCTGAAGGTCGCGCTGCTGTTCTTGGGCGCGATCGCGTGCGGCGCGCCCGCGCGCGAGGGGCCTCACGCGGATCACGGCGCGCCCCCGCGAGGGCGCCACGGCCACCACCACCGCTTCGACGACGCCGCCGGCTGGTCGAAGGTCTTCGACGATCCTGCGCGCGACGAATGGCAGAAGCCGGAGCGCGTCGTCGCCGCGATGAAGATCACGCCGGGCATGACGGTCGCCGACGTCGGCGCGGGAACGGGCTACTTCGAGCCGCATCTCTCGCGGGCGGTGGGCCCGAGCGGAGCGGTGATCGCCGTCGACGTCGAGCGCGACATGGTCGCGTGGATCGACGCGCGCGCGAAGCGGGAGGGCCTCGCCAACGTGCGCGCGGTGCTCGCGCCCGCCTCCGATCCGACGCTGCCCGCGGCGAAGGTCGATCGCGTGCTCGTCGTCGACACGTGGCACCACATCGACGATCGCCCGGCGTACGCGCGCAAGCTCGCGGCGTCGCTCGCGCCCGGCGGCGGCGTCTACATCGTCGACTTCACGAAGGAGTCGCCGCACGGGCCACCGCCGCACGCGCGCGTCTCGCCCGAGGAGACGATCCGCGATCTCGGCGAAGCGGGTCTCGGCGCCGAGGTCGTGCCGGTCGATCTGCCCTTCCAGTACGTCGTGCGCGCGTCGCGCTGAACGCTCGCGCGGTCAAGCGCTGGCGCCGTCGGCGATCTCGCGGGCGGCGCCCTGGTGGAACCCCTTGAGCTCGAGGTACTGGTCGTCGATCTTGCGCACCTGGAGCATTCGCGGCCTCGCGACGCCGAGCGTCAGCGCGAGGAAGGCGACGAAGCCGACGCCGAGCACGCCGAAGCCGATCGTGGGGTCGTCGCCGACGCGCAAGAGGAGGATGCCGCCGACGAACATGACGACGCCGCCGATGACCGCGTTGCGCCCCGCCGTCCAGCGCGCGTTGCACGAGACGCAGAGCGGAACGCCGAGCTCTCCCTTCTTCGTGGTCACCAAGATCGCGATGAGCCCGAGGAGCGTGCAGAGCAAGACGCTGAGGCGCGCCCACACGGGCGTCCAGGAGAACTTCGTGTGGCGGTGGCTGACGCCGTCGCGCGCGCCGCACTTGAGGCACACGGGAGGGAGCCGCGCGCCCTTCCCCACGACGAGGACGTCGCCCGCGAGCCGCGCGTGGTAGTCGCCGCGGCGGACGGGCGACTCGGCGCGATCGGCGTCTTTCGGCGGCGCGTAGGGGTTCATGATCCGGAGCGTATACGCTCTCGATGCCGACCGCGTTCCCCTGGCGGGATCGTCAGTCGGCGGTGGTGCCGAGCTTGCGCTCGAGCGCCTCGAGGTGCGCGCGGACCTCGGGATCGCTCGTGCGCAGCGCTTCGACCTTCCGCACGGCGCTCATGACCGTCGTGTGATCGCGGTTGCCGAACGCGCGCCCGAGCTCGGGGAAGCTGCACTTCAGGCGCTGCTTGCACAGGTACATCGCGACGTGACGCGCGAAGGCGATGCTCTTGTGGCGATCCTTCGAGAGCAGATCGCTCGTGCGCAGCTTGAAGTGGTGGCACACCACGCGCTGGATGTCGTCGACGCCGGCCTCGCTCGCGCGCGGGTTCGACGTCAGCGCCAGCTCCTGGCGCGCGAACTCGATGTCGATCGACCGGCCGAGGAGCGACGACTTCGCCGCGAGGCGAATGAGCGTGCCCTCCAGCTCGCGGACGTTCGAGCGGATCGTCTGGGCGAGGAAGAGGACGACGTCGTCGGCGAGCTCGATCTGCTCGAGCTGCGCCTTCTTGCGGAGGATGGCCACGCGCGTCTCGAGCTCGGGCCCTTGGATGTCGGCGACGAGGCCCCACGAGAAGCGGGAGACGAGGCGCTCCTCCATCTTCTCGAGCTGCTGGGGGTACTTGTCGCTCGTGACGATGATCTGCTTGTCGGCCTGGTGGAGCGCGTTGAACGCGTGGAAGAACTCTTCCTGCGTCTGCGTCTTCGAAGCGAGGAACTGGATGTCGTCGACGAGCAGGAGATCGCAGCGCTCGCGATAGCGCGCGCGGAACTCGTTCATCCGCCCTTCCTGCAGGGCCTGGACGAACTCGTTGACGAACTTCTCCGCCGACACGTAGAGGATGCGCGCCTCTCCTCGCCCCGCGCGCTCGGCGCGGAAGCGATGGGCGACGGCGTGGACCAAGTGCGTCTTGCCGAGGCCGGTGCCGCCGCAGAGAAAGAGCGGGTTGTGGCGCGGACCGCCCCCGCCGGCGGCCGCGATGGCGGCGGCGTGCGCGAGCTGGTTCGACGGACCGACGACGAAGTTGGCGAACGTGTACTTCGGGTTGAGCCCCTCGATGGGAGGAGGCGCCGCCTTCACGCTCGTCGACGCCATGCGGCCGTTCGATCGCTTGCCGTCGTGGGACCGCGGCGGCTCTTCGTCGTCGACGGGCTCGACGGGCCGGTCGGGGCTGAGCGCCCGCGGACGGACGGGGAGCGCGGGGGCGCCGGCGCCGTGCGCGACCGGGCGGTCGAGATCGCCGCCCACGCACCACGAGACCTGGACGCTCCATCCCGTCTGGCTCCGGAGGTAGTCGACGAGGGTCGGCAGGAAGTGCTGATCGACCCACTCACGAACGAACTCGTCACGCGCGCGCAGGCTGACGATGCCGTCGGTCATGCCGTCGAACTGCACCCCGGAGAACCACTGTTCGAAGCTCGCAGGCGATTTCGCCCGCGTGAAGGCCACGGCTTCGTTCCAGAGCGTGTCGTGCTGCATCTCCATCCGTTCCAGGCGAATGCGAATGCCAACCCTTCGCACAGGATCTCCACAGGCTGTGGACGCAAGGCTCGCGTCGTCGACGCTCGCCTCGCCGGCCCAGGCCTAAGTCGTGGACTCCCGACGATCGGACAAAAAACTCCCCCTCTTCGAGAGAAGGGCTCCCGAAGACGTTCTTCCGGTTCCCGACAATGCGGACGATCGCCGATGAGTGCTCCACCGACCGGGTGACGACGGCCACCAAGTCGCAGGGTCGGAGCACTGATCGCCGACCTCCCGCCGTGACGGGGAAGATGGAGCTAGCACCCTCTTTTTATCGCCGTCATGTCCATTGTTTCGATTGTGTGTAAGTCATCGTCATTGAAGGGATTTATTCCTTGTAAACCACCCATGAAATGCATGCTGTGCGCATGCAGCTTCGCAGGGCGCTCATAAGTGCTCGCCCTTGCTTCGTAATCGGAGCGTCGCCGCAGCGACACATGCGTGCCCCGCCGAGTTGCCGGCGTTTTGTGTGTCAAGAGTCGACGGAGTGCCGAAATTTGCGCCTCTTCCTTTCGTGCGCAGCGCTCGCCGATCGCACGGCATGACGCGACAGGGGGGCCTGCCGAAAATTGTTCCATTCGGCGCGACCTTGTTAGGGTCGCCGCGGTGCGCCGTGCATCGTCCATCGCCGCGTCGTTCATCGCCGCGCTCCTGAGCCTCTTCGGCTCGAAGATCGCGCATGCGGATCCGTCGACGACGACGATCGAGCAAGGCTACGAGCTCGGCGAGATCCAACACCCGCGTACGGTCGCGATGGCGGGCGCGCAACAAGCGTTCGGCGGCTCGACGTCGGCGATGTACGTCAACCCGGCCAACCTCCCGCTCTACCGCATCTATCACATCGAAGCGCTCGGAGCGTTCAGCCCGCAGGCGCGGAGGCAGAGCTACGGCGCCGCGATCGCCGACTCGAGCACGAGCCGCCTCGCCGGCGGCTTCGGCGGGACGTGGTCGCAGATGGATCCCGACGGGATCAAGCGACAGTTCACCGACCTTCGGTTGACGCTCGCGTATCCGCTCGGTGACCGCGTGAGCCTCGGCCTCACGACGCGCTACCTGCGCGTGAGCCAGCGCGTGTCGGCCGGCCCTCTGGGAGCGAGCCTCGCCTCCGACGGAACGCGCGAAGAGCCGATCTTCAGCGAGTTCACCATCGACGCCGGCGCGGCCTTCCAGCTCAGCGACAACATCCGCATCGGCATCAGCGGACGCAACCTCACAGCGCCGGGCACCGCGCTCGCGCCGCTCGGCGCCGCCGGCGGCATCGGGTGGTCGAACGGCACCGTCACCGTCGAGGTCGACGGGCTCGTCGACTTCAACACGTTCGGCGAAGCGCGCGGCCGCGGCATGGCGGGCGGCGAGTTCCTCATCGCCGACCGCTTCCCCGTGCGCCTCGGCTACCGCTACGACGACGCGATGAAGACGCACGCGCTCGGCTTCGGCTTCGGCTACGTCGATCGGAAGTTCAGCGTCGACCTCGGCGGGCGGCAGGATCTCGTCGCCGAGCATCGCTCGACGATGATCAGCCTCGGCCTCCGCTTCTTCATCGACTCGGGCGCCGGCGCGGGCGACACCGGCGAGTCGTACTGACGCCTCGATTCAGCTCGCGGTCCAGTACTTGATGCAGAGATCGTCCGTCACGTGACGGACCGAGAGCACCGGCGCGATCGCGGTCGACGGCGCGGGGCGCGGAGCGCCCGAAGGACGCGGCGCGATCGCGATCGCGAGCGGGCGCGTGTCGGCCTCGGGCCCACACAGGCTCGCGCCCGCGCGCACCGCGGCCGCGCTGCCGGGCCGAGAGGCGATCGTGAGGCGACCGAGCGTGAGCGGCGTTCCGCGCGAGGCGCCGAGGCGCACGACGACGCCGCGCGCACCGGACGGATCCTCGTCGGGCAGATCGAGCACGGTGCGCACGCGGAGCGCCGCCATGCTCCCCGGCGCGAGCGCGCGTGACAGCGCCTCGCGCTCCACGTGCACCACGACGCCGGCCATCGTGTCGCGCCCGAGGAGCGGGTGCGCGCTCGGCGGACGGCGCGGCGCACGATCGATCGCGAGCGCCTCGCCCGCGTCGCCCTCCTCCGGCTCGAGAGCGCCGTCGCCGACGGCGACGAGGTGCGCGTCGATCGCGCGCGGGGTGCCCGGCGCGCCGAAGGCGACGTAGAAGTCGAGCGGCTCGCCGTTCCAATCGCCGCGCGGCAGGTTCACCTCTTCGATCACGACGAGGTGGCCCGTGCCGATCTCGACCCGCACGCGCGGGATCGACGGGAGCATGGGCAGCGGAGCGAGTGGAGGCGAAGGCGCCGCGAAGAGCGGCATCGCGAGCGCGAGAGCGAGCCTCGCCGCCGGCGCCTTCACGCTCTCGCTCCGCCCGCGGCGGAGGCTCAACCGAGCGCCTCCTCGAAGGCGCGCGCCACGTTCGCCGGCGCGCCTTCGGCCGGAGGATCGGCGTCGAACGCAGGTCCGCACGCGAGGCTCGCGAGGTGGGCGCCCGCCTTGGGGTTCGCGAACCAATCTTCGTCGAAGCGATCGACGAGCTGGTGCACGAACGCGTGAGCGTCGAGCAGCGCGCGGATCCGCGCGGCATCGACGACCCGCGCCGCCGGCCACGCGCCTTCGAGCGACGCGGGCAGCGGCGCGCCGAAGAGGCGCGACGTCAGCTCCTCGAAGACCACGCGCGCATCGGCCGGCGCGGCCGAGGCGAGCAGCACGCGCACCGCGAGGGTTCGCGCGTGGAGGAGCATCGACGTGCGGAGGTGCCGCGACTGCGCGAGCGCGAGGCGCGACGGCAGCCCGAGCACCCTGCGCTGGAACGGCGGCGACGCGAGCGCGGTCGCGATCGCGTGACCGAAGCGGTACGCAGCGACCGGATACGGATCGCGCGCGACGGCGAAGGGCGTCGAGCGCGGCGCGCCCGCGGAGCGGAGCGCCGCGCCCCACTGCGAGGCGGCGCGGAGGAAGGTCGCGCCGCCGATCGGCGCAGGCAACGGCCCCGGATCGAACGCGCGCGGCGCGAGCGCGCGAAAGGCGTCGTCGAGCCAGCGCGCGTTCAGGTGCGCGGGCCACCCGTCGCGCGCGCCCTTCGCGAGCGCGAGCTGGATCGCCGACGACGCCGTCCACGGACCTTCATGCTCCCGGCGGGCGCGCCGGAGGATCTCGGCCGAGAGCGGCTCCGTGGCGTCGAGGAGCGCGCGAGACAACGCTCGCAGATCGATGTCGGGCGCGGCGAGCGCGTCCGCGTCGGCGAGGCCGAGCCTCCGCGCGGCCTCCGCGCGACGCGCGTGACGCTCGCGACGGACGGCGGCGACGGGCGCGGCGAGATCGCCCGCGCGCTCGAGCGCGAGCGCGGCGAGCGACGCGGTCTTTGCCGTGAGGATCGCGCGCGTCGCGTCGGCGAACGTCGGCAGCTCCGCGGCCGCCTTCTGCCGCTCGGTGAGGCGCGGATCGATCGCGTGGATCGCCTCCGCTTCGTCGACCGAGAGCTCGTGATCGATGCGCGCCTGGAGCAGCTCGTGCACCCAGCGCAGGAGCGCGTCACGGAGCGCGTTCGGCTCGAGCTCGAGGAGCGCGCGGTACGTCGACTGCCCGGCGGTGTGACGGAGCCCGTCGAAGGGATCGAAGTCGCGCGCCTTCGCGCGCGTCTCCTCGAGCGGAGCGCGCAGCCACGCGTCACGCTTCTCGACGCGCGCCGCGGCGGCGCGCACGTCGCGGTCGAGAGCCGTAGGGTCGATCGCGGCGCCCATGCGCGACTCAGCCGTGAACGGTCGCGCGGCGATCGCGCTCGGTGAGCGACCGCACGATCGCCCCTTCGGCGTCGGCGAGGTGCGCGAGGCGCACCTGCACGATCGAGTCGATGTCGCGCGCGGCCCCTTTGCCGCGCCAGTGCCCCGCCTGCGCCTGCGTCGCGAGATCGACGTAGGTTCGGTAGTGGCGCGCCTCGCAGGCGAACAGCTCTTCGTAGAAGACGCGCAGCTCGACGCTCGTGTCGGCCGGAAGCGCGTCGAGCAGGAGCTTGAACCGCTCGCACGATCGCGCCTCGATGAGCGCGCCGACGAGGAGGCGATCGACGAGCGGTGGCACGTCCGCCTGGGGCAGGGCGCCCATGGCGCGACGGAGCTCGGCGGCGTACGCGTCGACCGGCGGGGCGCCGAGCGAGAGGCCGCGCCGCTCGAGGAACGCGATGACGCGACGAAAGTGATCGAGCTCTTCGCGCGCGAGATCGGTGAGCGCACGCACGAGACCGAGGTCGCTCGAGTGGCGCACGACGAGCGAGAGCGCGTTCGTCGCCGCCTTCATCTCGCAGTGCGCGTGATCGACGAGCACCGCGTCGAGATCGCCCACCGCTTGCTTCGCCCAGGCGGGATCGGTCGGGGTGCGCAGGCAGAACATCTCGCCCGTGGCTTAGCACGGCGTCGGTCGGCGTGCATTTTGTCGCGGCGCCGCGCGCTCCTCTCGCGTCGACGTCACGCGGGCGAGGGCGGCGGCTTCTCCTTCTCCGCGGGCTTGCCATCTCTTCGCCGCACACCCACGCGGCCACCCCACGCGGCGAACGCGACCGCGACGACGAGCGGGACCACGACCGAGACGAGCGCGGCGACGCCGCCCTCCGCGAGGACGCGCCAGGAGACGAAGAGCGCGACGAGCGAGGTGACGACACCGGAAGCGGCGGCGTGCTTCACCGCCGTGCCGGTGCCGAAGCGCCCGACGAGGTAGCCGCCGCCGAACGCCGCGAGGCCGAACGCGAGCACGTGAGGCAGAGTCTGCGACGCCGTCCAGCGGAAGCGCTCTTCGGCGCTCATCGCCGCGAACGCGAGATCGACCTCCTCGCGCGTCGGCGACTGGCCGAAGCGGGAGACGACGATGCTCCTCGCGAACGCCTGCGCGCCGTACGCGAGCGGAAGCCAGGCGGCGAACGTCGCCACGGTGCCGAAGCCGATCCAGTGCCACGGCGGGCGCGGCTCGATCTCGTCGTCGCCCGCGCCGCCGTCGCTCGCCGGCGGGGGCGACTGGATCACGGGGAGTCGACGTCGCTCGGCCACGACCGACAGCGTAGACGATAGAGCGTCCTCGCGCCCGTTGTGGTACGGCGCCCGGGTGAACGACGAGGAGCTCGACCCCACGCGCACCACGACCACGACGTCTCAGCGCGTGCGCTTCTGCGAGACCGATCTGATGGGGATCGTCCACCACGCGAGCTACCTCGTGTATTTCGAGGTCGGGCGCGTCGAGTGGCTCCGGCAGCGCGGCGTGACGTACGCCGATTGGGCTTCGCGCGGCATCCACTTGCCGGTCGTCGACGCCCAGATTCGATACAAGACGCCCTCGCGCTTCGACGACCTGCTCACCATCGAGACCACGCTCTCGCAGCTTCGGGCGGTCTCGCTCCAGTTCACGTATCGCGTGCGTCGCGACGACACCTTGATCGCCGAGGGCGCGACGCGCCTCGCGTGCGTCGACGGGCAGCACAAGCTCTTCCGCATCGACGCGGCGATGCGAGAGGTGCTCCTCTCGGCGCCCAAGCTCTGATCAACACGCCGCGTGCAGCAGCGCGCACGTGCCCATGAACATCGCGCCGAGGACGATCGCGAGGATCGTGATCACCATGCCGACCGACGGCCCAGGCGAAGGCGTCGGCTGGCGCACCACGCGCATCGTGTGAGGCACGGCGCCTCCCGGGGGCGGCGTCATGCGCGGCGGCGACATCGCCGCCGCCTGCGCGCTCATCGGGTGAATCGCGTGAATCGGTTGAGCCGGATGTGGCGCGAGAGGCGCCGCGTGACCGCCTGGGCCCGTCGCGAGGCTCGGCCCCATCGGCGGCAGCGGTTGAGCGTGCCCGCTCGGCGCGGCCGGCGCGCCCGATCCCGCGCGCGAGATCCCGACGCCCGGGGGCGCGTGCGGCGACGGCTTCGTCTCCGGGTTCACCGTCATGCTCATGGAGCTGACCGCGCTCGGCGGATGGTGCGTCACGCGCGGCGCCTGACGCGCGGTCGCGAGCGCCTGCCAGAAGTCGGCGACGCTGGCGTAGCGGCCCTTGGGATCCACCGTGAGCGCGCGCCGGCAGGCGACCTCGATCGCGTCGGGGACGTTCGCCCCGCGCTGCCGCGGCGTGGGCCGCACGGTGGGATCGGTCGCGGCCTTGAGCAAGGTCACGACGTCGCGACCCTCGACCGGCGGGCGATCGGTCAAGAGCTCCGTGAAGACGAGCGCGAGCGCGTAGACGTCGGTCGGCAGGCCCGTCACGCCGATGCGCGGATCGAGCTGCTCGGGCGCCGCGTAGAGCCAGGTGAACGACGCGAACGGGCTCTGCGTCCCGGCGGCCTCGCCGTCGCGGATGATCTTGGCGATGCCGAAGTCGAGGACCTTCACCCGCAAGCCGTCGCCGTCGGGCACGAGGAAGAAGTTCGCCGGCTTGACGTCGCGGTGCGCGACCTTGCGCTGGTGGGCGACCGAGAGCCCTTGGGCCGCGGGCTCGAGGATCGCGAGCGCCTCGTCGAGCGTGCGGCCCTGCATCCGCGCGCGGCGGCGGAGGGCGAGATCCTCCGCGAGCGAGCAGCCGTCGAGCCACTCGAGCACCATGAAAGGCGCCCAGTGCCCGGAGGGCGTCGTCGCGGCGCCGAAGTCGATCGAGCGCACGATGTGGAGCGACTGCGACGACAGCGTATAGAGGATCTTCGCCTCGTCTTTGAACTTGGCGAACAGGGCGTCTTGCACGCGGCGGTCATCCGCCGAGAGGACCTTGAGCGCCTTGATCGCGACGGGCTGCTCGAGCGAGAAATGCCAGCCCTTGTAGACGACCCCGAAGCCGCCTTCGCCGATGACGGCGTCGACGCGGTACTGGTTGTCCAGCGTGGTCCCGACGAGGCCGAAGGGATCCTGGAGCTGCGTCGCCACGCTCTCACCGTAGCGCAACTACCGCTGGTTGTTTCATCCGCCGCCGTCGTTCGCTAGACTGCGCGTCGTTGCGTACGCTGCACACGCTGCTCTTCGGCACGATGCTCGCGGTCTCCGCCGCGGCGTGCAAGCACCCCGGCTCGGCGAAGCTCGAGGGTCATTGGAAGGGCACGCGCGCCGACGGCGTTCCCCCCGGCGTGCAAGACGCAGCCAACAGCTTCGCGCTCGGCACCGAGATCATCGTCAAGGGCAACCAGATCACCGTCACGACACCGGCGGCCAAGGGCCAGACCTCGACCTACGTCGTCGACGACGAGAACAAGACCACGGTCGTGCTCCACACGGAGAAGGACGGCCCGAACGCCAAAGAGACGTTCGCGCTCGGCGAAGACGGCAAGACGATGACCTGGCGCCTCGGTGAAGGCCGCACGATCGTCTTCCAGAAGGTCCAAGACTGAGCGCGTCTAAACGCGCTCGAAGACTTCGCGCTTTCAGCGGCGGACTTGCTCGCGCGGGACGCGCAGCGTCAACGTGCGCTCGCCCCGCCTGATCTTCACGACGACATCGTCGTGGACGGGCCCCGAGAGCCGCGCGCGCGCGTCGGTGATCGATCGCACGGGCGCGCCGCCCACCTCGACGACGACGTCGAACGCCGCGAGGCCCGCGCGCTCGGCCTCGCTGCCGTCGGCGACCGCGACGATGACCACCTCGGCGGCGTTCACGCCGGGCGCGGTCTCACCGAGGGTGACCGCGACGCCGCCGGTGGCGAGAGGCTCCGCGGGCGTGCCCTCGCCACGCGCGATGACGATCTTGACGCCGTCGGTCGTACGCCCGCCGATGACGCGCACGCCCGTCACGCGCGCGCGCCCGACGTCGGGCGCGTACGCCTCGAGCACGACGTTGCCCTCGGCGAGCTCGCCGAGGCGAAAGCGACCGCGCCCGTCGGCCACGGCCATCCCCGGAGGGAGCCCCGACGCCGGAAGAAACGTCGGCACCGCGTCTCTCGCCACGCGCGCGCCGGGCACGGGATCGCCCTTCGCGTCGGTGACGACGCCCTCGACGATGCCCTCTTCGGGCAGCTCGATCTTCGGGATCTCGGTCGCGCGACGGCCGCCGCGATCCTCGACCACGACGTCGCGCACGCTGGGCGCGCGCCCCTTCGCGCGAACGCGCAGGCGCGCCGGCCCGGGCGACAGATCGGCGAGGGTGTAGGCGCCCTCCTTGTTCGTCTTCGTGTGGCGCGTTCCCGTCTCGGTCTGGAGCGTCACCTCGGCGCCGTCGATCGGCTCGCGACGATTCGCCCAGACCTCGCCGGTCACGCTCTCGGCGGTGGCGAGGGCCACCTCGAGCGACGGCATCTCCGGCGTCGTCACCACGATCTTCGCGGCGCGACCGGGCGCGCGCACCTCGACGCGAACGGCGAGGCCCCTCGCGCTGGCGAGCTCGGCTTCGCCGCGACGGTCGGTGAACGCGGTCACGCGGAGCGCCTCCGAGGGATCGAGCGAGACCGCGGAGATCTGCGCGGCCTCGATCGCCGCGCCGCGATCGGTCGTGACCTTCACCGGCAGCGGCGGCCGCGCCTCGGGGAGCGTGATCTCGACCGACTTCTTGCCGCCCTCGGGGACGGCGACCTCGACGCGCGCCGCGACTTGCGTCGCGTCGTCGTCGCGCGAGACGAGCAGCGTGAGCGCGTCCGGGATCGACGCGAACGCGAACGAGCCGTCCGTGCCCGTGCGCGTGATGCGCTCGAGCGATCCTCGCGTCGCGAGCGCGGTGACCTGCGCGCCGGCGACGGGTCGCCCGCGCGTGTCGACGACGCGCCCTTCGACCGATCCGCCGCGCGAGAGGACGACGTCGATCTTCGCCTCCTTCTCCGAGGCGAGGGTGACGACGTCGCTCATGGTCTCGACGTACTGCGGGTGCCTCACGAGCACGCGCACCCGGCCGGGCGAGACGGGTGAGGCTTTGTAGGTCCCGTCGCGCGCGGAGACCCAGGGATCGGCGCTCGCCTGCCCGGGCGTCGCGGGCGGCAGGTTCCCGAGCAGCGCCGGACCGCGCGGGATGGGAGGCACCGGGCCGGGCATCACGCCGAGCTGACCCGCGGGCAGCAGCGGCCGCGGGCCCGCGAGGGCGACGCTGAAGTGCGCGTCGCGAAACGAGGCGCGCTGCGGATCTTCGTCGATGGGCATGCCCTCGAGATCGGTGCCGACGACGCGGATCGTCGCGCCGTCGACGGCGTAGCCGCGCGTGTCGACGATCCGCCCGACGAGCGAGCCTCCGCGGAGGAGCGCGATCTTCACCTCCGGGGGCGCGGGATCCTCGACGCGCACGGCGCCCTTCGACACGAAGCCGTCGGCGCGCGCCGAGAGCGTGGCCGCGACGCGCGCGATCGGACCGAGGACGACGCGCCCATGCTTGTCGGTGAGGCCTTCGAGCGGAAAGGGCGAGAGACCTCCCTCGGCGAGGGTGACCTGCGCGCGAGGGATCCCCTCCTCGTCGTCGAGCGCGCGCCCGCCTTGAGGATCGACCACGCGCGCGGCGATCATCACGCCCGGGGCGAGCCTGAGCTCGATCGCCTTCTCCTCGCCGCGCGCGACGAGCACCCCGAGCTCGAGCGGCGAGACGTTCGCGCCCTTCACGGCGCGGAGCGAGTACGATCCCGGATCGAGGCCGCCGATGCGCACGCCGCCGTCCTCCGACGTCTCGGCGACGCGCGCGGGCCAGAGCGCCGGCGAAGCGACGAGCACGCGCGCGCCGGCGGCCGGCGCGCCGCTCTCCGAGACGACCTTCACGAGCAGCGCGCCTTGCTTGCCGAGCGTGATCACGCACGGCGCGTCTTCGGCGACGCGACGGCGCGTGATCTCTTCGTAGCCCGGCGCGCGCACGGTGACGGTGAACGGACCCTCGCCGAGGCGGCCGACGCGCGCGCGGCCCTCGCCGTCGGTGCGCGCCCCGACGGGGAACGGGTCCGATCCGCGGACCTCGATCTCGGCGCCCGCGATCGGCGCGTTCGCGCCCGTCGCGTCGGCCTTCACCACGACGTCGAGCGCGTGCTCGACGCCGAGCACGAGATCGAGCCGACGCGCGCCCGAGACGATCACCACCATCTGCGACGCCCGCGCGCGGCCTTCGGCCTCCGCGACGATCCAGTGCTCCGCGCGCGGCAACGAGCGCAGCGAAGCGCGCCCCTCCGCGTCGGTGAACGCGTCGCCGGCGGCGTGCGCGCGACCGTCGAGGATCGCGAACGCCCGCACGCGCGCGCCGGCGACCGCGACCGCATCGGTACCCGCGACGACGACGTCGAGTGCGCCGTCGCGATCTGCAACGTCCTCGGGAAGCGGAGCCGCAGTCAGCTCGAGCAGCACCGGGCGGAGCGCCGCGCCGGGCCAGCTCGCGACATAGAGGAGAGAGGCGAGCACCACCATCACGCGCACGACCGCGACGAGACCCCGGAAACGGGCCACGCGCGACATGTGTGAGGAGGAAGGCACGACGGTCGTCCTGGAAACCCGCGGGCTTCTCCGTTATGTCGCCGGCGCCGCTCTTTTTCCGCTACTTTTTCTGCTACTTTTTTCGGGTGGGAGCCGCCGCGAGAGGACCACGCGCCCGAGCCGGCGTGAAGGGCGTCGCCGCGGCCGTCGCGACGCTGCTCGCCCTCGCGGCAGGTTGCGGGAGCGAGCGGCCCCGTCCAGCCGCCGACCTCGCGGGCGTGACGCCGCCGAGCGGCGGCTCGGGCGGCTTCGACAACGACGCCGGCGACGGCCGACCGCCGGGCTGCGGGCAGAAAGACGACGGGAGCTTCTGCGACTGCATCGACGTCCCGCTCTTCACGAACCCGCCGAACATGTACTTCGTCCTCGATCGCTCCGGCAGCATGGCGGACGACAACAAGTGGTCGCGCGTGCGCGTGGTCGTCGCGAAGATCCTCCGCGGCATCGGCCCTCGCGCGAGCTTCGGGGCGACGCTCTTTCCCGGGTTCGACAGCTCTCAAGGCTGCGCGCCGCCGGTCGAGGTCCTCCCGATCCGACCGGGCGATCCGCCGGGCGCGACCGACGGCCCGACGACGAAGGCGCTCCTCAACGCGACGCAGGGCAACCCGTACGGCGGCACGCCGACCGCGGAGGCGCTCCGCTACGTGCTCCCGCGCGTCACCGCCGCGCAGGGCAGGACATTCGTCATCCTCGCGACCGACGGCGGTCCCAACTGCAACAAGGGCTCGGGCTGCGGCGTCGAAAAGTGCATGCCCAACATCGAGAACTATCCCGGCTGTCCGATCGCGGGCCCGAACAACTGCTGCGCGCCGCCGAACGGCTACGCCGAGTCGTGCCTCGACGACGCGGCCACCAAGTCCGCCGTCGCAGCGCTCAGCGCGGCGGGGATCCCCGTCTACGTCGTCGGCATTCCCGGCAGCGCGGCCTACGGCACGCTCCTCGACGAGCTCGCCGTCCTCGGCGGCACCGCGCAGAGCGGCACGCCCAAGTACTTCCGCGTCGACTCGTCGAGCGAGACCGCCATCCTCGACGCGCTCAAGCGCGTCGCCGCGCAGATCACCGCGACGTGCGAGTTCAAGCTCAAAGAGGCGCCGGCCGATCCGAACCTGGTGAACGTGTACCTCGACGAGAAGATCCTCCCGCAGGATCCGCTCAACGGCTGGAAGATCGAGGGGCCGACCGTGACCCTCCTCGGCGCGGCGTGCCAGAGCGTCTTGTCGGGCGACGTCTTCGACGTGCGCATCATCGCAGGCTGCCCGACCGTCGGCCCGCGCTGAGCGGCGCTCGCGAGCACCCGCGCCTCGGGCGTCGTCGACCCTTCGGCGAAATCGTCTGCGCTGAGCGAGCGTGCCGAATGCTGGCATCGATCGCGCCGCGGGGGGGTCGCTGGGGCGCCCCATGGTCATGGGATCGACGACCGAGCCCGCTTGGCTAGATCACGCCATGGGCCCGCGAGGCGCGGCGCCCTCTTCCGAACGCCAGCCCGAGAGGTGATGCCATGTTTCGTTCATTCGGCTCCATGACGATGCTCGTCGCGCTCCTCAGCGCATGCGCGGTGCCCTCGAGCCAGGAGCAATCCGATCCCACCCAGGAGGTGTCGTCCGCGCTCAAGATCAGTCCGTGTTTGCTCGTTCTTCCCGAGCTCGAGTCGGTCGCGCAAGGCGCAGCCAAGCAACTGCAAGACAACGGGGCCCCGGGCTGGTCGGTCTACGTTTCGCGGCGCGTGGGCTCGCTCTCCGAGCCGTGCGTCGCGGTCAGCTCGGGCGGCTACGCGCGGTCGCACGTGGACGGCTATGCCGCGTTCACGCCTGACGTGTCCTTCTCGACGGCGAGCCAATCGAAGATCGTGACGGCGGCGGCCGTCTTCGAGATCCTTCGCAAGAACAAGCTGGATCCGAAGACGGAGACGATCGGCAAACACCTCCCCGCCGGCTGGCCGGTCGGCCCTGGCGTGAAGAGCATCACGTTCGACGAGCTGCTCCGACACCGCAGCGGTCTCTTCTCGGCGAAAGGGAACTCCATCGAGAATTGGTTCGGCGAGACGACGGACATCCAGACGTGGCTCATGATGGGCGTCACCGATCCGATGAAGGCGCGGGTCTACGCGAACCTCGGATATGCGCTCCTGAACCTCCTCGCCGCGCGTATGGAGTACGGCAGCTCGGTGACGACGAGCGACTGGGCCGGCATCCTGATGCAGCAACACGTCTGGACCAAGTTCCTGTCGCCGAATGGGTTCCCCGTTCAAGGCTCCGCGATGCCCTCTTGCATCTTCAGCCCCAGCAAGGACGCGCTCGCCTACGCGCCGAAGGCGCTGCCGGCGTTCGGAGGCGCGCAGCCGACCCCTGCGACGGCCTACGCCCATTGCGGAGCGGCACGATGGAACTTCACGCAGCGCAACTTCGGCCGGTTCCTCGACCGCCTCCACCACGGCGACTTCTTCGCCTCTGCGGAGGCCGCGGCCAACCTCCCGCCCGGATCCATGGTGAAGGAGTTCGAGGAGCGCCTCTACGGCTTCGACAGCCAAGACACGGTGACCAACGACGCGTACGTGACGAAGGGCGGGAACCTGCCGGTTGGAGACACCGAGCTCAAGAGCAAGTCCTACATCTTCCTCGGCTCGGGGACGGTGGTGGCGGCGTTCATCAACGCGGACTCGGCCATCGGCGACGCCGTCACGAACGCGTGGGCCAGCCGCAAGAAGTAGTCGGGCGATCGCGCGGAAGCTCTCGAGCGCCGACGTTGCCGTTTCCGTGATCCAACGCCCGTTCACCGGGCATTGGTTCGTGAGTGCTCGAGCGCGCGATCGAACGACAGTGGCGGGCGGCGAACATGGGCTTCCGCGCGCCCGCGTCAGCCGTGGGTACGGTGATCGCGCTCCTCGGGCTCGTCTTCCTGACGACCATTCCGCTCGGTGAGGCGGTGCTCGGCGTGCCGCCGCGCGCCGCCTTCGCCGGGCTCGGAAGCATCCTCGTGGTGAGCCTCACCGCGGTCGCGCTGTTCCACGTCGCGGGGATCGATTCGCGCGCCTATCGCGTCGCGGATCACGTCGAAACCCTGGGCGTCCAGCTCGCGGCGATGTTCCTCGTCGCGAGCTCGGGGCGCGGCGCGAGCTGCTTCTGGCTCGTGTACCTCGCGCACCTGAGCGTGCTGCCCGTGGAGCCTCCGCGCCGCAGGTTCATCGGGCGCGTGATCGTCTGGGGGCCGTGGCTCGTCGTCGCGTGGTTCGCGTTCCAGCTCTCCGATCCGACGGCGACGCTGTTCGCGATCGGCGGCGCGATCGCCGGCGCGTGGACGTGGAGCCGCACGCAGCGCCGCAAGATGCGCATCGCCGAGCTGACGGCGGAGCGCGAGGCCATGAGCGACCAAGAGCAGGTCGTGCGCGTACGCGACGAACGTCTCCGCATCGCGCGTGATCTCCATCGAAGCGTCGGCCAGGACCTCGAGGCGTTGATGAAGCTCGTCGCGTCACTGCGGCAGACCGACGCGGCCACGGCTGCCTCCCTCGACGAGCTCGACGCCCGCATCCGCGCGAGCGCCGACGAGCTTCGCGCGACCATCTGGGAGCTCGATCGCGAGAGGAGCGACTGGCGCGAGCTCGCCGCATACGTCGAGGAGCGGCTCGTCGAGCTGGTGCAGGGCGCGGCTCGACTCGAGCTCCGGGTCGGCGCCTGCGACGGAGGACCGCGCGTCGTTCCGGCATCCCATGGGCTCGCGTTGCTCCGCATCATGCAGGAGTCGGTTCGGAACGCCCTCCGCCATGGTCGCGTGAGCTGCCTCTCGGTCGATATCTCGTTTTCGCCGAGCGCCGTGCGCGCGTCGATCGTCGACGATGGCTGCGGCCTTCCTGCGCGGCAGGCGAAGACGACAGGCGGCCTCGCCAACATGCACGCTCGCGCGCAGAAGCTCGGCGGCTCGCTCGTCATCTCGTCGGACGCGGGGACACGCATCGAGCTCGAGCTCCCCATCGGCGGAGCGAGGCGAGCATGATCGCAGAGGGCGTGCTCTGGGCATTGCACCTCGCGCTGCTGTGGTTCCAGCCCGCGCGCTCGAGCCGCCGTCGCGTCGGCACCGTGGTCGTCGGCGTCGCGAGCTTCGGAACCGCGCTCGGCTACGGGCTCGCGACCGGCGACACGATCACTTCGCTGTTCGCGCTCAGCCTCGCGATCTCCGGCACGTGGGCCTGGGCCACCAACGAAGCGACGAACGGCGAGCTCGAACGCCTCGAGCGTGAACGCGACGAGCTCGCCGCGCGCATCGCCGAGGCGGCCCTGCGCGAAGAGCGTCTCCGCATCGCGCGCGAGCTCCATGACGGCATCGGCGCGAGCCTCACCGCCATCCTCTGGCGCTCCCTCCGCCTCGATCGCGAGATCGGCGGCGACGCCCGGCTCTTGGCCCTGTCGACCCGCGCGCGCAGCGCGCTCGACGAGCTCCGCGCGGCGATGTGGGCGCTCCACGCGAGCCGGCGTTCGTGGGCCGAAGTCGTCCACTATGTTCGTGAGCGCGCCGCCGAGTGCGAGGGGCCCGTCGACGTGGTCAATCTGTCGCCGGACGAGGGCCATCGGGTCTTCGACACCGACGCTGCGCTCGCCTTCGTGCGCGCAGCGGAGGCGCACCTGCGCGTACGACGGCCCGGCGAGCCTCTCGAGCTCGAGATCAAATCAATCCCAGCCGAATCGCGATCGCCGTCGCCTCCGCCTTCGAGCTGACCTCGAGCTTGCCGTAAATGTTGCGCACGTGACACTGCACGGTGCCGAGGCCGATCGCGAGGATCCTCGCGACATCGGGGTACGTGAGCCCGCGCGCGAGCAGAGCGAGGACCTCGCGCTCGCGCTCGGTGAGCGCGTCGCTGCCGGGCTCGCTCGCCGCGAAGCTCGACACGACGAGGCGCGCGATGGCGGGGCTCATCGGCGCGCCTCCGGCGACCGCCTCCTCGAGCGCGGCGCGCAGCCGCTCGGGTGGCGTGAGCTTGAGGAGGTAGCCGGCAGCGCCGGCGCGAAGCGCCTCGAAGATGCGGTCGGCTTCGGCGAAGATCGTGAACACGACGACCGAACAGCCGGGCACGGCGCGGCAGAGCGTGCGGATGACGTCGACGCCGCTCCCGTCGGGGAGGCCGAGATCGACGAGCGCCGCATCGAAGCGCGGGCGCCGCGAGATGGCGCGCATCGCCGACGCGACGTCGGCACACGCCGTGACGTCGACGCCGTGTGGGGGTGAACCGAGGAAGAGCGCGACGTCGTTGCGGATGACGTCCTCGTCCTCGACCAACAGCAAGCGTCGTAGCGAACCTGTCGCCGGTGCGCGCACGACCATGAAGAACCTCCGTCCCGTGTCATGCGGGCGGGGGCCCTCGTGGATCACGAGATCTGCCGGCCTCCGTCAGTGGAGCGTGTGCCAGCGGCCGTCGTGCTCGACCTTCGCCGGCGAGCGGAGCGCGCGGACGCTCAGGCCGACGAGCTCGGTCGGCGAGGCCTCCTCGGCGCGACGTGCGGCCTCCTGCGCGAGGAGCGCGTCTTCGATCGCCTCCTCCTCGGCCCACTTCGCGAGGATCGCCTTCGCGCGACGACGGCGCCTCACGTAGCCCCAACCGAGCGCCGCGATGACGGCGACCCAGATGACGCCGCCGCCGGCGAGGATCGGGATCACGGAGTAACGGCGCTCGACGTCGCTTCGCCACTGGAACTCGAGCTTCCGGAGATCGGCCGCGTAGGCGTCGGCGAGCGCGCGGTCGAACGCCTGGCCGTCGCGCACGCGCTCGATCATCGCGCGGAAGCGGAGCATGTCGCCGCGGCGCATGAGGAAGCGGAGGAAGTCGGCGCTCTCGGCGTACGCGATGCTCACCTCCGACGGATCGGCGGGGAAGCTGCGATCGAGATCGGCGAAGGGGATCAAGGTGCCGCGGATGGTCGCGTTCCACAGCGTCTGATGACGATCGACCGCCCTCTCGCCCGAGAGGCCGATCGCGAGGCCCTCGTTGAACCAGACGGGCACGTGATGACCGCGCACGGCTTCGTCGAGGGCGACGTGCGCGAGCTCGTGCTTGAGGACCTCGTCGAGATCCGTCGCGTCGGCGCCGCGCGGCGCGAGCATCGTGAGGAGGATCAGCTTCGCGCGCGGGTAGGCCACGCCGCTCGCGTATTGCGGAGGCGGCGCGAGCGTGGGCGCGAGGCGCGCCATCTCCGACGAGGTCGGCGCGATGCGGACCTCGACGCGATCGAGGACAGGCTGGCCCAGCGCCGCGCGGAGATCGATCCTCATGGCGTCGGCGCCGTTCACGATCGACTCGACGCGCTCGGTCGCCGCGGTCGGGAAGCTGAGCTTCATCCACCCGCTGATCTCGCGCGTGACGTAGCCCGACGGGACCGGTGGAACCTCGAGATCGGTCGCGCCCGAGGGGCCGAGCACCGGGACGTCGTGCGGAGCCGTGAGCGCAGGAGCCGAAGGCCCCTGGGCCTGCTGGCCGTGCGCCGCGGGCATCGGACCGAGCTCCTGCGCGCGCGCGGTCGTGCTGCCGATCGCGAGCACGAGCGCGAGGAGCACGGAGAGCAGCGACCGGAGGTGACGCGACATGGCACTACGTTGGATGCCGGAGCAGCTCGACCGGGGTTTCGGTCATCTTGGGACCCGCATCTGAAGATGGATCGGGTCGGCGGTGTTGTCCTGCGAGCCAAAGTAAAAGGCCGCCGCCAGGATCGCGGCGCCGCCGAGCGCCCCCCAGAACCACCCAGAAGCGTAGAAAGGTCGCGACTTTTCCTCCTCCGGCCGGAGCGCGGCGGGCTTGGGCGCGAGGTCGACGCGCGGCGGTACGGCTGCGGCGGGGAACCGCCTCGCCAGGGAGGTGACGGTGGACTTCCATGCGCCGGGGCCTTCGATCCCGCTCTCGGGAACGTACTGCGCGGCGTCGAATTCCCCAGGATCGACGAGGAACAAGCGCGCGGTCACCCGCTCGGTGCTCGCGGCGGGGGCCTCGACGCGCTCTCCTGCGTCGGCCCCGGCGTCATCGCCGGCGTCGGCGTCGAGCCTGTCGGCCTTCTCGGCCTTCACGACGAGCAACGCCTCGACGCCGACCTGCTTGCCGATCCCGGCAAGCAGCCTGCGGCTCGCCGCGTCGTCGCCCGTGAGCGAAGCGCGAACCTCCGCGAGCTCGCGCAGCTCGCGCGACGCGCTGGCCGGCGGCGCGCCGCCGGCGAGCACCCTCGCGCGTACTTCATCGAGCGCCGCGGGGCGGAGAGGGCTGCCGTAGACCGCGCGCGCGAGCGCGAAGGCTTCGTCTTTCACCGCGCCGATCGCGATGACGCCGACGCCCTGCGCGCCGGGCTTCGGCTCTCTGGCGACCGAAGGCGCGGCGGGCGCGGCGGGCGCAGCGGAAGAGCGGGCGGCCGGGCCCGCGGCCGGCGGACCGATCTCTCCCGACTGCGCGATCGCGGCGCCGTGCCAGGCGAAGGCGGCCGACGTGACCGCCACGGCGAAGCAAGCGGCGCGGGCGGATCTCGACATCGCGTCACTCTAAGCGCTCGGGCGAAGCCGTCAACGCCCGAGCAGACCGAGGATCCACGCGTGCAGCGGCGCGGCCTCGGAGAGCAGCTCCTTGAGATCCGGCTCGGCGCGCACGGTGGCGAGGCCGAGCAAGAGGATCGCCGCCGCGACCGGTACGCCGATCACCGCGAGGAGGCGCTGCTTCGCGACCACGCGCGTCGACGCGATGGCGGAAGAGACGATGAGCGCGAGAGCATCGACGAGGACGCCTGCCGTGTGGATCCCTTCGGCGCGCGCGGTTCGAACGCCGACGAGCACGATCGCGAGGAACGTCGCGCCCGCGGCGACGCCGAGGGCGACGCGATGACCGCTCGGGGGCATGCGAAGGAGCATCCTCACGCCGCGCACGGCGAGCAGCCCGATCACGAGGCCGGAGATCAAGGCGAAGATCGCGAACGTCACGCCGGCGAGGCCGTGATGATGGGTCTTGGCGCGAAGCACCGCGCCGAAGGCGGAGAGGATCCCGAGCTCGAGCACCGCCCACCACAAGAGGCTCGCGGCGATGAGCGGAGCGCGCTCACCGGCGACGATCTTGAGGCCCACGCGCCCGCGACGAAAGACCGCGACCGCCAAGATGCCGATCGGCGTGAGGAGCGCCGCGAGGGCCAGCCACTGCTCGAACGCGCGGAACACCGAGCCCCCGTCGCCGATGCGCAGCTCCGCCGGGAGCGACGACGCGATCGCCGCGACCACGCCGCCACCGACCACGGTGCCGAACCGGATCACCGAGGAGGGGACGGCTCCGTCCTCGTCGACGGGCTCGTGGCCCATGGGAGCGTGCGGTTCGCGCTGCATGTCCGCTATCAGCTACCGCTATCAGCTATCGGCTTTCGTCAGAAGGGGTCGATCGGGGCAAGCGGAGCCATGGCGAGGATCGGGTCGATGCGCGCGACGGTGCGCGGATCGGCCTCCGCGAGCCCGAGGCTCACCGCGCGCGACGGCTCGAGCCCGCCATAGAGCATGCTCGCGAGCGCGGCGCGGCTCGTGCGGATCGCGCCGTGGGCCGCGCGCGGCGGTGAGACCGTGGCCCGGCCGGAGGCGACCTCGACCGAGACCGCGATCTCCTCGTCGCTCGGGTCGCCGCGGCGCACGACGACGTCGAAGGCGCCGTCGGCGGCGTAGCCGCGCGCCTCGATGGCGCGCGTGACGTCCTCGATGCGGACCATCGGCCCGCCCACGATCGTGCCGAGGTCGTGCTCGACGACGTCGGTGCCGAAGCGGCGGCCGTCGGTGTCGAGCAGCGCGAGCTCGATCGGATCGGCGGCGTCGACCTCCATCTCGATCTCGGCGACCTGATCGCGCATCGCACCGAGCGCGCCGATCAGCGCGCGCCGCGTGAGGTCGTCGTCGGCGCAGAGCTCGTGGACGGCGAGCGTCGTGGCCGCGTGGGGCTCTTCGTGCTCGAGCCCGAAGGCGACGTAGCCGGTGGTCCCGCCGTCCGTCGCCGCGACGAGGAACTGGCGACGCTCGCGGGCGAAGTGACGGTTCCAGAAGGACTCGCCGCGCGACGCCCAGGCGCTCTTGCGCTGCGCCGTTCGCGCGTACGCCGCGCAGATCGCTTCGCGATCGCCGCTGCGCGCGCCGCGCACGTGCTCGCGAGCGAGCGATCGCCAGCTCGCCGGGATCGATGCGGGATCGATCGCCAGGCGACGCCGAGAGGTCGTCGCGCCGTAGCCGAGGCGCGCGTAGAAGCCCTGACGGAAGGCGTAGAGCATCGTCAGCGCGTCGCCGCGCATGTCGGACTGCACGTGGAGCTGGGCGACGATCTGGGCCGCGATCCCGCGACCACGCGCGCCCGGGGCGACCGCGAGCGACGCGATGCCTCCGGCCGCGACCGGGCGCCCGCCGAACCAGAGCTCGAAAGGAAAGAGGAAGGCCTGCCCCACGATCTCGCCGTCGTCGACGGCCAACGTCAGGTCCTCGAGCCCGCCGAAGACGCTCGTCGTGAACGCGCGGCGGCGCTCGTCGAGGCCCCGCGCGTCGGGGAACGCCGCCAGGTGCACCTCGAGGATCCGGTCGACGTCGTCCGCCGTGGCAGCTCGAAAAACGAGGCTCATCGTCACTCCTCTCGCGACGCCACAAACTGGGCCGTCCGCGCCGCAGGATGCTAGGCCCGGAACGATGCGAACGGAACACTCGCTCAGTCTCCGCTTCCTGCCGACCGAGGGTGCTCGCGCGAACCGGGAGCCGGCCCCCCCGGCGACGGGCGGCGGGCTCAGGCTCGGAGGCGCGCGCGCGGACTTCGTCGCCGGCCTCGGGCGCAAGGTCACCGACCTCAGGACCGGGCTCGCCCGCGTCCGGGAGCAGCCCGACGACGTCGCGCGCCGCGAAGAGCTGCGCCGCAAGCTCCACGCCCTCTCGTCGGCGGCGAAGCTGATGAAGTTCGACGCGATGGAACGCGCGATCGCCGAGGCGCTCGGGACGATCGACCGCACCGCGATCGACGTGCCTCTCGACGAGATGGACATCGACGCGATCGATCAGATCCTCGAGGATCTCCCGGCGCTCGCCTGGGGAGACGGCGACGCTCGCATCTCGCGCCTGACGCCGATCGCGAAGCCGGTGGCGCCGAAGTTCTCCGTGCTCGTCGTCGGCTCGCACCTCATCGCCGAGGCCCTCCTCGAAGAGGCGCCCGACGACGACGACGGCCGAGCGGCGTTCGAGTGCGAGAGCACGCCGGACGCGCAGGCGGCCTTCGATCTCGCGCGGACCACGGAGCCGGATCTGGTCATCCTCGACGCCGATCTCGACTGCGCCGCCGAGCTCGTCGAGGCGCTCATGGATGATCCGCTCACCGAGGGGGCGCCGATCGTCGTGGTCGGGAGCTTCCTGTCGGCGGGCGAGGCCTCGCGGTACGTCGCGATGGGGGTCGCCAAGACGCTGCCCAAGCCGACGTCGCGCGACGCGCTGCGGACGGCCTGCGAAGACGCGCTCGGCGTGCGCCGTCAGAGGCCGGCGCACGCGATGCTGGGCGAGCCGACGCTCGTCGAGCTCGGCGATCGGCTCGCGAGCGAGCTGCGCGAGGCGCTCCTCGGCAACACGGAGCCTTCGCTCCACGGCCGCAAGATCCCGCTCGGCGAAGGCGCCGAGGTGCTCGGCGCGCTCTGGAGCGCGATCGCGCGCGTGCGCGAGGTCGTGACCTCGCGCACCGACGGCGAGGTTCGCTTCAACGGCGGCCCCGAGGGCGGCCTGCCGATCGCTTCGCCGCTCCGCGACGTCGAGCTCGCGCGCGCGGATCGCGCCCGCGCGCGGGCGCGCGGCGCGGCCGCGGAGGTCCGCCTCCAGGGCCGTCGCATCGTCGTCGCCGACGACGATCCCGGCGTCGTCTGGTTCATGGCCGACCTCCTGAAGACCGCCGGCTGCGTCGTGCACGAGGCGTTCAACGGCCGGCAGGCGCTCGAGCTCGCGTACCGCACGACGCCCGATCTCGTCATCAGCGACATCTTGATGCCCGAGCTCGACGGCTTCGCGCTCTGCCGCGCGCTGCGTCGCGACGTCGCGCTCCGCGACGTGCCCGTGATCTTGCTCTCGTGGAAGGAGGATCTCCTCCAGCGCGTGCGCGAGCTCGGGGCCAACGCCGCCGGCTACGTGCGCAAGGAGAGCGACACGCGCGCCATCGTCGCGCGTGTCCGCGAGGCGCTCCGGCCCCGCGCGCGGATCGAGCAGCGCCTCCGCGACGACGGCGAGGTCCGCGGCCGCATCGACGGCGTGAGCGTTCGCACGCTCCTCGAGATCGTCTGCGCGACGAGGCCCGAGGCGCGCGTCTCGGTGCGCGACGCGTCGTTCAACTACGAGGTCGAGATCCGCTTCGGCGCGCCCCAGCGGGCGACGCGAACCGCGGGCGACGGGAGCTTCCTCAAGGGTTCGCGCGTCCTCGCGGCGATGCTCGGCGTCGGCGCCGGCCGGTTCACCGTGACGCCGAGCGTGACCGAGATCCACGGCGAGCTCGACGGAAACCTCGCCGCGCAGCTCGCCAAGCCGATCGCGCGCGCGCGCGCCGCGACCGCGCTCCTCACGGGCCCGAGCGCGATGCTCGCGGGCCGCGTGCAGCTCGACGAAGAGGCGCTCGCCGACTACCTCCGCGCGACGCCCGACGGCGCGCGATCGATCGCCGAGCGCATCGCCGACGGTACGCCGCCGCGCGCGCTCGTCGTCGAGGGCGTGGCCGAGGCTTCACTGGTGGAGGATCTGGTCTGCGATCTCGCCGCGCGCGGCGTCGTCGCCGGCATCGAGGACGAAGACGGCAACGACGTCTTCGGCCCGGAGATCGAGCGTAGCGCCCAGCACACCGACGCGCGCGCGTCGTTCGCGCCGCGCACCGCGACGCCGGCGCCGCTGCCCGCGAACGACTGCGTGCCCGACGCGCCGGGGCCGATCTGCGAGAGCCCGGCGTGCCCCGCGGCGAGCGCCCCGCTCTCGGCCGAGCCCGCGAGCTCGCTCGAAGACGCGGTGATGCAGGAGATCGCGCAGCGCTCGCCCGAGCCCGCGCAGCTCCGCCTCGCGCTCGGCGCCGAGGGGATCGCCGATCCGTCGAAGCGCCGTCCGCAGACGTCGCCGCCGCCCGAGGCGGTCATCGAGAACACGCCGCCGCACGATCAGATCCTCGCGCTCGCCGAGCCGACGATCGTTGACGACACGGTCTACGGCCGCGAGCCGTCGATCCCGATCGACGAAGCCTCGCGCGCGATCGGCGGGAACGAAGACGAAGAGAACGAGCGCCGCGCCGCGCTGACGCCGCTGTCGGTCGTGAGCGGTGCGGAGCCGAAGCTCGAGGTCCCGACGCGGAGGATCTGGCCGATGGTGGCCTTCGTCGCGGCGAGCGCCGTCGTCACCTGGGCCGTCGTGCATTTCTCGCTCACGCCGCCGCCGGCGAAGCACGTCGAGACCGTGCCTCCCCCGCCGGTGGCGACGCAAACGCCCTCCGCCGACGTCACCTACACCGACGTCGCGCAGGGCGCCGATCTGCCCGCCGGACAGGGCGTGCTCGACGTGTCGGGCCCGGGCGACGCCGTCATCCTCGTCGACGGCGCCGAGCGCGGTCGCGGCGGCGTGACGCTCCCGCTCTGGGGTGGATCGCACGACGTGCGCATCAGCGGCGTCGCGGGCGAGCACGCGAAGGCGGTCGAGGTCCGACCGGGCCGCGTGGCGCACGTGAAGTTCTGAGCTGCGATTCCTGGTTCCCGTCCCGCGAAAGCGCGGCGAAGCCGGCCACGACGCGCGCGCTTGACGGTGCTCGGGCGTGGCATCAAAGTAAGCCCTGTACGGGGTACACTTATACATGGCCGCCGCTCCCTCCCTGTCCGCCCTCGAGGTCGCTGCGCTCGTCGATCTCGACGAAGGCAAGATCCGCAAGGACGTCGAGCACGGCATCGTCGACAGGCCGAGGTTCTCGATCGGCGATCTCGTCTACTTCCGACTGCTCGCGCTCCTGGGCCTGCAAGTGAGCGTCGCCGATCGGCGTCGCATTCACTCGCTCGTCGAGGGCGCCATGAAGCGCAAACCCCTCCCCGAGACGATCGCTCTGAGCACCGTCACCGAGGTCAGGGTTGCTGACGTAGCGGAGGAGATGACCAAGAAGCTCGATCGCTTCTCCGCTTGGAAATACCAGCTGGTCGAAGATCCGAAGATACTCGGTGGGGAGCCGGTCTTCCCTCGATCACGCACGTCGGTTCGACACGTCGGGGGCCTTCTCCTTCGAGGCGTCCCCGAAGACGAGCTGCGCGAAGACTACCCCCACTTGAAGAGCGAGGACTTCGAGCTCGCCAAGCTCTACGCCAAGGCCTACCCACGGATGGGGAGGCCGCGTGAAGCTGCTCCTCGATGAGAACCTTCTCCGAGGGTTGCCGAGACGCTTGCTCGTGAGACGGTGTCGACGTCTGTCACGTTCGAGACGGGGGCATGCTCAGCGCGAGGACTCGGAGGTTCTCGATCGTGCCTTCGAGGAGGACCGGATCCTCGTCACGGCGAACGTTGCGGACTTCGAACGGCTCGCTCACGCTCGTGAGCTACATGCGGGGTCGTGCTCGTCGAGAACGGCGTGCTCTCGCGTGAAGAGCAGCTCATCGTCCTACGACGAGTCGTCGAGAGGCTGACCGTGATCGGCGACCTGATGAACCATGTCCTCCGGGTCGCCGAAGACGACCCCGCAGCGAAGCGGTAGCTCGGCCCCCCGTTGAGAGAGGCCATCGAGGGGCCAAACGTAGACAAGTCGAGACGCTGCATTCGCTCGTCGCATTTTCCCGTGATGGCCTCGCGGATTACGCTCGACCTGAAGCAGTTCCATCCAAGGTGGCCCCTCGGTGCGTGTCGAGAAGACGATCGTGCGCCTCTCCCTCGCGGCGTTCTTCACCATGGCGTTCGGCTGCGCTCGCCCACCAGCCTGGTCAGGCTCGCTCCTGTCCGCTGGGTGCGCTCCGGCGACGTGCAGTCGGGTCCTCTCTGGTCCGACACGTAGCGAAGAAGATCTCTGGGGCGCGGCCGCGAACATCCGCCGCGCGCATGGCCTTCCGCGCGACGTGGTCGATCGGCTCGTCGCGGCCACCCGCGTCGAGCTCGATACTCCGGCAGGTCGAGGGCTGCCCGCTACGCTGTGCCGTCGCGAGGACCATGTCATCGTCGGTTCGCTCGCGGATGAGCCCTTGAGCGCCTTCGTTTCGATGCTCGACCGCGACGTTCGCTCGAGTGGGTGCCCAAGTCGCCTGCACTTCCTCCTCTCGACCGCGGAGGCTTGGGGCAGCCATCCGGAAGGTCGCGAGGTTCTCGTTCGCGCGATGACGAGCTCGGACCTCCAGGCGTCGCTCCTCGCGCGGCGGGGGCTCGTCGCCGTGACGGACGCCGACGCGATCGCTTGGGCGGTGCGTGATCTCGCGTCCGGATCGTCGACGGATGTCATCCGCGCGATGCTCGATCTCTCGCTGGCACATCGCGAGGCACGCCAACACGTGCCTGCGCTCATCGCGACCGCCGACCGCGTCGGTACGTCGGCGACCGCGCGCGCGCTCCCCCATGTCCTCGGCGAGATCGGGGGCGACGACGCTGTCGCGCGCCTCGCGCGTGACCTGACGGCTCTCGACGTCGACGCGCTGACGGTCATCGAGTCGATCGCGAAGCTCGGGAAAGATTCGGTCCAAGCCGGCGACGCCTTGCGGAAGGTCGCTGCACAGCATCACATCACCGAAGTGCGACAGCGCGCAGCAGCGGCGCACGAGATCGTGACGGGCGAGCGAATCTCTCCCGGCCGGCCACGTTGCCCGCGAAGCGTGAAGGAGCTCGAGGACGGATGGATTGTCGAGGTCTCGGCGTTCAGGATCCGCTTTGCTTCGGTCGGGTGGCCGGACGACGACGGGAAGGCTCGCCGTCGCGCTGCCGGCCGATGCTCGCCGCTCATTCTCGACGAATGGGGTACGGACATCGCGCTCTCGCTTGGCGACGTGTGCCTCGTCGGTCACCATGCGGGCGAGTTCGGCGGAGACGTGAGCGTCTACGATCCGCGCTCGCGCACGCGTGAGCGCTTGGTCAGGTATGCCCACCCGAAGCGCTTCGTGGTCGCGGGCGACGGCTCGGTGCTCGTTCTAGAAGGGCTCGCTCATTTCATGGATAGCGGAAACGTCCGTCGCGTCCGGCGCCTCGGCGACGGCAGGTGGACGACCGAGGCCGTCGTCGGAGACCTGGGGGGCAATCCGATGGGCTGGACGCGGGAGGCCGAGGGCACGCTGCTGCTGCTCGTGCGCGAACAGGACAAGGCGTGCTCTGCCGAGCCGTCGTACGTCGTGCTGCGCGTCGGGCCCGGTCGGCGGGTCGAGGCCCTGGAGTGACGTGCCGCCGACCTCTCCGCGCTCGCGCCAGCGCCCCCTTCGGCATGGACAACGCGATCACTCGCGCCGTGCGCGTCGTCACGCCGTTTTGCGTCCGCGGCCGCGGAGCGGTAAGAGGCCGCCATGCGCTTCGCGTCCGCGATCTCTGTCTGCGCGCTCGCCGTGACGGCGTGCTCGCGAGGGAGCGATGCGCCTTCGGCCGCCGGCAGCGCGGCCGTTCCGCTCGCGGCGCGCGCGGCCGAAGCGGCGCCCGCGGGGCCGATGACGGTGCTCGACTTCTCGAGCGGGTTCGACGGGTGCACGCTCTCGCATCGCGGCGCGCTCCTCGATCTCGGCGACCCGACGATGCGCGCGCGCATGTCGGGCAGCAAGCTCACGGGCCCCGACGTCGAGACCCGCGAGCACCAAGGCGCGACGTGGGCGAGCGTGCACGATCGATCCCTCGAGCTCTCCTTCGTCTCGGCCGCCGAAGTGAGAGCGGAGAGCGGCGTGGTGGTCGAGGCGCGCGTCCGCGGCGGCGTCGCCAAGAGCGCGTCGGTCTACCTGAACGGCAAAGCGCTCGGCACGCTCCCGCTGGTCAAGGACGAAGCGAAGGTCGTGTCGGTGCGCGCGACCGGCATCCCGATCCTCAAGGGCGCAAACGAGCTCCTCGTGCGGCTCAACGGCGGCGCGCGCGCCTCTCGCGATCACCTCGCGGAGATCGACTGGATCCGCGTCGGCCCGGTCGACGGCGACGCGGCCTACGCGGCGCCCACGCGGGCCGACGCGCTGACGACGGTGAACATCGGCGGCGTCGCGCGGCGCGGCCTCTCGCTCCGCGCGCCGGGCAGCGCCCGGTGCTCGGCCTTCGTGCCGAACGGCGCGGTGCTCGAGGGGCACATCGGCGTGACCGGCGGCGAAGCCGAGGCCGAGGTGCGCGTGCTCGTCGATCGCGCCGAGCCGCGGGTCGTCGGCAGCTTTCACCTCGGCGTCGCCGGCGACAGCACGCCGGCGCCCGTCGTGCCGTGGCGCCCCATCTCGCTGCCGCTCGGCGACGTGGGAACGCTCGCGAGCGTGGAGATCGTCGCCAAGAGCAGCACGAAGGGCGCGCGCGTGGTCTTCGCCGAGCCTCGCGTCGTCGTGGATCGGCCGGCCGAAGCGACGAAGCCACCGCGCTCGCGCGGCGTCGTCCTCGTCGTCCTCGGTTCGGTGGCCGGCAAGAAGCTCTCTGCCTACGGCGGGCCGACGCCGACGGCGGAGCTCGCGCAGATCGCCTCGGCCGGCACGGTGTTCGACGCCCACCGCGCGGCGACCAGCTTCGCCAACGGCGCCCTCGCGTCGATGTTGACCGGCGCCTCGCCGCGCGAGCACGGCGTGCTCGGACACGAAGCCGCGCTCGCGCCGAGCATCTTCACGATCGCCGAAGGCGCGCGCCAGGGCGGCGTCGCGACCGCGATGTTCACCGCCAACCCGACGACGGGCCTCGCCCACGGCTTCGGGCGCGGCTTCGAAACCTTCGCTTCGCGATCGCCCGCCGACGAGGCGCCCGCGACCGCGGTCTTCGAAGACGCGCAGCGCTGGCTCGACGCCCACAAGAGCGATCGCTTCCTCGTCGTCGTGCACGCGCGCGGCGGTCACCCGCCGTGGGACGTGACCGCCGACGAGATGAAGGAGCTCGCGCCGGCGGGCTACTCCGGCAACCTCGATCCGAAGCACGCCGCCGAGCTGCTCTCGCGCGTGAAGCGCGGCGGCGGCGCGCGCCTCTTCGGCGACGCCGACCGCGAGCGCGCGTTCGCGATGCACGACAAGGCGGTGCTCGCGCACGACGCGGCCCTCGGCCGGCTCGTCTCGCACCTTCGATCGATCGGGCGCGAGAACGACACCACGCTCATCGTGACCGGCGACGTGGGCATCGACGCGGGCTCGAGCGCGCCGTTCATCGAAGACGACGCGCTCGACGAGAGCATTCTCTCGGTGCCGCTCGTCATCAAGGCGCCGCCGCTGCCCGCGCGGCCCGCGCACGTGACCGCGCCGACGACGAGCGTCGATCTCGCGCGGACGATGCTCGAGGCGCTCGGCCTCACGCCGCCGCCTCAGCTCCGCGGCGAGAGCCTCTGGCGCGGCCTCGAGGGCGATCGCGGCCCCTCCGCCCCGCGCGTCGCCACCACGGCCACGCGCTTCTCGGCCCGTTGGTCGGGCTTCGTCCTCAGCGGCACGCGCGACCGTGAAACGAAGCTGTGCAACCTCTCGCTCGAGCCCGACTGCGTGAGCGACGTGCGCGCGACACACCCGATCGCCGCGGAGATCCTGCACGCCGTCGTCTTCGACGAGCTCGGAGCGAAGCCTCGCGCCGCAGCCCGCGCGGGCGCCCTCGAGCCCGCCGAGCCGAAGGCGGCGCCTCCGAACCGCGTCACGCCGGACGCGCCGACCGCCGCAGCGCTCCGCGTCTGGGGTGCGGGAGCCCGGTGACGCATCGCGACGAGCGTGCTAATTGGTGCCTCGAGGATCGAGGCGCTGCGCGCCTTCCCTCCGGAGAGGTGACCGAGTGGTCGAAGGTGCATGATTGGAAATCATGTGTACCGGCAACGGTACCGCGGGTTCGAATCCCGCCCTCTCCGCCGATGGCCTCGAGCCCGCTCGGCCGCGCGATGAGATAGGATCGGCGACGTGACGCGCGAGGAAGTCTGGCAGGCTGTCGCCGAGAGCCTCAAGCCCCGGTTCGGGCAGCTGCTCGACGTGCGCGACGTGAGGCGCGTCCGGCGCGTCGCGGGCGACGCGTGGCAGGTCACCGTCGTGCTCGCCGCGAAGTCGGGCGACGTCCACGTCGCCGACGTCGTCGTCGACAACGCGGGCAAGATCACCCCGGCGCTCGACGCCGATCACGTCGTCGAGGCGGTGCGCCGCGCCGACGAGAAGAAGGCTCCGTCCGAGCTGCCTCCCGAGCTCGCCGACTTCGGCGCCGACGTCGGCGCGCCGAGCGACGGCGACGACGTCCCCGGCCTCGAGATGCTCGAAGAGGTCGAGGAGCCGATCGAGACGCGCGTCGCCGCGCTCATCGCGAAGGCGGATCCGAAGTCGCTGCAAGAGGCGCGCGAGCTCTTGCCGCGCATGCTCACCGATCACGACAGCCGCGGGCGCACGCTGCTCACGATGGCGGCGGTGGAGCTGAGCTTGAAGGAGCCCGCCCTCGCGCGCGGCTACCTCGAGGCCGCGGCGCGCGAGTTCGCCGATCGCTTCGATCTCGACGCGCTCGAGAAGGCCGCGACGCTCGCGCTCGCGATCGACGGACGCGACGCGTTCGCGGGCTCGCCGGTGCACGTGCTCCTCGAGCGGAGCCGCGCGCGCCTTCGTCCGTTCAACAGCATCTTCGACGCGCGGAGCTTCGCGGGCCTCCCGGAGCACCTGCGGGAGAAGCTCGAGTCGCACCTCGAGCTGCGCACGCTCGCGCCCGAAGAGATGCTCGTCACCGAGGGGCAGCCTTCGCGCGACGTCTTCGTCGTGAAGAGCGGGCTGCTCGGCGTGTGGCTCGAGAAGCCGTCGGGCGGCTCGTGGCTCGTGCGCTGCTGCTTCCCCGGCTGGCTGCTCGGCGAGTCGAGCGTCCTCGGCGGCGAGCGCCCGCGTTGTACCGCCTCGCTGCGCGCCGAGCGGGTGAGCGAGGTCTGGGTCTGCCCCGGGTCGCACGTGCGCGCGCTCATGGAAGAAGATCTCGCCTTCGGGCAGCGCATCGCGGAGACGAAGCAGATGCACCGCATCGACTCGTTCTTCTCGATGCACGAGACGATGGGCCAGCTCGACGTGCAGGTGCGTGACGAGGTGCTCTCGTGCATCCAGCGCCTCGAGACCTTCTCCGACGAGACGCTGCTCCTGCCCGCCAACGAGGTGCCGAGCTCGGCGCTCCTCGTCGCGTGGGGCTCGGTCGCGCTCTTCGAAGACAGCAAGAAGATCGGCGAGATCCCGGCCGACTCGTTCTACGGCGTCCGCGACGCGATCCACCACATCGCGCCGAGCGTCGCCGCCTACGCGCTCCCGGGCACCACCGTCGCCTTCTTCGAGGGCACGCGCCTCCAGAAGCTGTGCGAGCGGAGCCCGGAGCACGTCGTCGCCGTGCTCGAGCGGCTCGGTTAGGATCGCGCGATGGCCGCGCCCCTCCGGCCTTGTCCGTCGTGCCGGCGCCACGTCCGGCGAACGGAGCGCGCGTGTCCGTTCTGCGCGCACGCGGTGGCGGAGGCGTTCGCGCGCGAGCCCGCGGTCGCGTGGCCGACGGACGCAGCGATGTCGCGCGCGGCGGTGCTGCTCGCGACCGCCGCCGCGGTCGCGTCGTGCGGCAAGGAGACCGCGACGACCGCGACGACCGCGACGAGCGCGACGACTGCGACGAAGGACGCGGAGCCGGAGGTCTCCCTCGCGGCTCCGATCTACGGGCAGGCCCCGCCGCCCAAGGCGCCGCCGCCACCGCCGGAAGACGCCGGCGCGCCGAAGACGCCGCCCCAAAAACGCTGAGCGCGCTCCCGCAGCGGCCCGAAGTGCCTTTCCAACGAGGCCGGCCGTGTCTACTGTTCCCGTCCCCCAACGAAAAACGAAGGAGACGCCATGGCTTTCACGCTGCCGAACCTGCCCTATTCGAAAGACGCTCTCGCGCCGCACATCTCGGCGGAGACGCTCGAGTACCACCACGGCAAGCATCACCAGGCTTACGTGACGAACCTCAACAAGCTGCTCGAGGGCAAGCCGGAGGCGAACAAGTCGCTCGAGGAGATCATCATGAGCTCCGACGGCGGCGTCTTCAACAACGCGGCCCAGGTGTGGAACCACACCTTCTACTGGAGCAGCATGAAGCCGAACGGCGGCGGCCAGCCGACCGGCGATCTGCTCGCGGCGATCAACCGCGACTTCGGCTCGTTCGACAAGTTCAAGGAGGAGTTCGCGAACGCCGGCGCGACGCAGTTCGGCTCCGGCTGGGCGTGGCTCGTGCTCCAGAACGGCAAGCTCGCCGTCACCAAGACGCCGAACGCCGATCTGCCGATGAAGCACGGGCAGAAGGCGCTCCTCACGATGGACGTGTGGGAGCACGCCTATTACATCGACTACCGGAACGCGCGCCCCAAGTACATCGAGGTGTTCCTCAACAGCCTCGCCAACTGGGACTTCGCGCTCGAGAACCTCAAGAAGGGCTGAGCAACCGTCAGCGCCTGTTCCAGCGGTAGAGCAGGTCTTTGTCTTTCGCGTTGATCGACGGCTTGGTGGTGGCCGGCACCACCAGCCCTCGGTCGACGAGGTGCTGCTTGATGATCCGCGGCGTCAGCGTGCGCCCGAGGACGATCTCGTAGATGCGCCGCAGCTCCGCCAGCGTGAAGCGCGGCGGCACGATGTCGAACGCCGGGTCGCGGATCGGATCGTCGAGGTGACGGCAGATCCGGCGATAGGCGCGCGAGACGATCTTCGCGTGATCGAACGCGAGGCGGATCGTCTCGGCGCGGCGCGACGGCGGCGACACGCCGCGACGCGCGCCCTTGACCTTCGCCCGCGACATCGGCGGCGGGGGCACCGATCGCGACGCCGTGACGTCGCCGAGCGCGAGCGAGCGCATGGGCTTCCACGCCGCCTCGACGGCGTCGTCGCCCGGGCTGAGCGAGGGCTCGGCGACGCGGAAGGTCACGTAGGCGACCGTGACGGTGTGCCCGCGCGGATCGCGGCCGGGATCGCCGAACGCGCCGAGCTGCTCGAGCCGCACGCCGCTCAGGCCCGTCTCCTCGTAGAGCTCGCGCGCCGCCGCGCGCTCGAGCGACTCGTTCTCGTTGACGAACCCGCCGGGGAGCGCCCAACACCCGCGAAATGGCTCTTCTTTTCGACGAATGAGGAGCACCGCCAGGTCGTCGCCGCGCATGGTGAACGCGACGACGTCGCACGTCACCGAAGGGCGCGGATACGGGTACGTGAAGGGCACGCGCGAGACATGTCGTGCCCGCGCCCTGCCGTCAACCCGTTGTGTCGATGTCAACTCGATGTCAGGTTGGAGCCGCAATTCACCGAAGGGGGGAGGACGGAACGGGTTTCGAGTTGAAGCGCACCGAGAGACTCTTCGCGCTGGCCGAGTATCTGCGAGGCCGCCGCACGGGCGTCACCGCGGAGACGCTCGCCGAGCGCTTCGACGTGACGGTGCGCACGATCTATCGCGACCTCGACGCGCTCCGCGCCGCGTCGATGCCGCTCTCGGCCGAGCGCGGGCGCGGCGGAGGCTACGCGCTCGACAAGAGCTACTCGCTGCCGCCCGTCAACTTCACCGCGCGCGAAGCCGCGCTGCTCGTCGCGCTCGGGCGCTTCGCCCAGGAGACGCGCCTGTTGCCCTTCGAGGAGACGCTCCATCGCGCGCTCGACAAGGTCCGCTCTGCGCTCTCCACGTCGGCGCAGCGCGAGCTCGTGGGCAGGCTCGAAGAGCTCGCGTTCATCGGCGTCCCGAGCAGGCCGGCGGCGAAGTCGGTGCGCGCCGCGGTCGAGAGGGCGTGGTTCGAGCAGCAGCCGCTCCGCATCGTCTACCGCGACGCGAGCGGCGTCGTGACGACGCGAGAGGTGCGCATCGAGCAGGTCGTGATGGAGCGCTCCGAGACGCGCATCAACGCGTTCGATCCAGCCAAGGGCGAGAGCCGTCAGTTCCGCCTCGATCGGATCGAGCGCGCCGAGGTGATCGGCCCGACGACCCTCTAAGCCAGGCGCTTGGCGAGCTCGCGAATGGCCGCGGGCTTGGCCGCGTCTTCGAAGAGCTGCGGGAGGAACGACGGCGAGATCGGCAGCTCCTCGCTGAGCCGATGCAGGCTCGCAGCCTGGACCTGCTCGCGCACCGCCCTCGCGCGCGCGGCGCCGAACACGGCCTCCGGCGGCGAGTCGTCGCTCGGCGGCGCCGCGGCCGCGATCGCGGCGCGCTCGTCGCGCGAGAACAGCGGCGGCAGCACGCAGTTGACGACGATCTTGCCGATGGGCAGCTTCAGCTCGTCGCGGAGCGCCTGCGCGAGCTCGATCGTCTCGGTGGTGGGCATCTCTTCGGGCAGCGTGACGAGCACGACCGCGCAGGTCGCGGGATCCTGGAACATCGCCCACGCGCGCTCGGCGTCGCGACGCAAGAGCCCGGGCGGGACGACGTCGAGGATGATCTTCGGCACGCGGAGCATGTCGAGCCCGTGCCCGGTCGCCGGCGCGTCGAGGATGACGACGTCGAACTCGAAGCTCCCGTCGTCGCGCGTCTGCGTGGTGTGCCACCACGCCTTGCCGAGGAGCGTCCACTCCTGCATGCCGGGCACCGCGCGAAAGAACGTGCGGACGTAGCGGTTGTCGAAGAGCAGCTTGAACAGCGTCTTCGAGTGCAGCGCCAGCATCCCGTACTCGGCGAGCGCGAGCTCCGGGTCCATGTTCACCGCCCACACGTTGGGCGCGACGTTCTTGACCTCGGGCCCGATCAGCTCGGAGCCGAACATCGACGAGAGGCGCTCCTTCGCGTTGCACATGCAGACGAGCACGCGCTTGCCCTTCTGGGCGAGCGCCAGCGCCTCGGCGGCGCACACCGTCGTCTTTCCGACCCCGCCCTTGCCCGTCACGATGAGGAACCGCTTCGTCTCGAGCCCGGGCATACCCGTGGATCCTTAGGGGTGCGGCGAAGCGAGGTCAAATCCGAAGAGCCGTGGTAGACCCGTTTCGTGTCACGTCTGCCTCGTGTGCGCGTGCTCCCGCTCGGCGGCCTCGGCGAGGTCGGCATGAACTGCATGGCGCTCGAGCAGCGCGGCGAGGTCGTGCTGATCGACTGCGGCGTCACGTTCGACGATCGCGGCCTCGGCGTCGACGTGGTGCACCCCGATTTTTCGTCGCTCGACCGCTTCGGCGAGCGCATCGCCGGCGTGGTCGTCACGCACGGGCACGAAGACCACATCGGCGCCCTCCCCTACTTCCTCGCGCGCCACGACGTGCCCGTCTGGGCTCCGCCTTACGCGCTCGGGCTCATCCGCGAGCGGCTCGGCGAGCACGAGGTGCTCGCGCACGCGCGCCTCTTCGAAACGCGGCCGCGAACGCCGTTCGACGTCGGCTCTTTCCGCGTCGAGCCCATCCGCGTGACGCACTCGATCGCCGACGCCACCGCGCTCGCGATCAGCACCGACGCGGGCACCGTCGTCCACAGCGGCGACTTCAAGTTCGACGAGGCGCCTCCCGACGGCGAGCACTTCGACGAGGCGCGCCTGCGCGAGATCGGCGACGCGGGCGTCGCGCTCCTCATGAGCGACTCGACCAACGTCGACGCCGACGGCGAGGCCGGCAGCGAGGTCTCGGTCGGCGAGGTGCTCGAGCGCTTGATCCTCGAGGCGACCGGCGCGGTCGTCGTCGCGATGTTCGCGTCGAACGTGCACCGGCTGCGGCTCCTCGGCGAGATCGCGAAGAAGTCGGGTCGCAAGATCGTCCTCCTCGGGCGCGGCGTCGGCACGCACTCGCGCGTCGCGCGGGCGACGGGCTACCTGCCGTGGCCCGACGCGCTCGTTCATCCCGACGGGGCGGCGCGCGAGCTGCCGCGCGCGAAGATCCTCGCGATCGCCACGGGCTCACAGGGCGAAGAGAAGGCCGCGCTCGCGCGACTCGCGCGCGGCGAGCACCCGTCGTTCGACGTCATGCCCGGCGATCGCGTCATCCTCTCGGCGCGGACGATCCCGGGCAACGAGCCCGAGGTGCACGCGATCCTCGGGATGCTGATCCGCCGCGGGTGCGACGTGCGCACGCGGCTCACCGATCGCGGCGTCCACGTCAGCGGCCACGCGCATCGCCGCGAGCAGCGACGCATGATCGAGCTCGTGCGCCCGCGCTGCTTCATCCCGGTCCACGGGACGATCCATCACCTCACGCGTCACGCCTCGCTCGCGCGAGAGATCGGCGTCGAGGAGGTCAGCGTCATCGAGAACGGGCGCGTCGCCGAGATCGCCGAGGGGAAGATCGCCGTGGGCGAAGGGCTCCCCAGCGGGCGCGTACACGTGTGGGCGGGCCGCGAGGTCGCCGCGCCCGTGCTCCGCGAGCGCGCGATCCTCGCGGAGGAGGGCGTGGCCTCGTGCGCGGTCGCCGTCGACGCCGCGGGCGCCGTCATCGACGTCGAGATCGTGACGCGCGGCGTGCTCGACGAGGCGACGCACGCCGGCGAGATCGCGGCGGCGCGAGGCGCCGTCCGCCAGGCGATCGCCGACCTCGGGCCCGGCGCCGCGGACGCCGACGTCGCCGAGCAAGCGCGCCTCGCGGTGCGCCGCACGTTCTTCAAGGCGCGCGGGCGAAAGCCCGTCACCCTCGTCCACGTGAGGCGAACATGACGGAGCTCCTCCATCCGCACGCCGAGGCGGGCCCGTACGTCTCGAAGAAGCTGCGCGAGCTCGACGCGGCGCTCGCGCTCGCGATCCCCCGCGTGGTCGAGAGCGCCGACGACGACGCGATCCACGATCTGCGCGTCGCCATCCGCCGCCTGCGCACGATGCTCAAGATGGCGCGACCGATCTACGGCCGATGGCACGCCGACGCGGTGCGACGCGCGTTCGCCGACGTGATGCGCGCGACCGGAGATCTGCGCGACGAAGAGGTGCTCGAAGAGACGCTCGAAGACGCCTCAGCGAGCCCGGCGTTCGGATCGTGGCTCCACGGGCGGCAGGCGCGCGAGAAGAAGCTGCGGCGCGCAGTGCTCGCGCGCATCGAGCAGGGCGCGCTCGATCGCGCGCGGTTGATGCTCAAGGCGATGCTGGTGTTTCCCGTCGATCCGAAGCGCGAGGTCGAGCTCGCGCGCTTCGCGCGGCGTACGGTCGAGCGCGCGCGCCGCGCCGTCGAGAAGGGGCGCGACGTCTCGCCCGACGACGTCGAGGGCCTGCACGATCTCCGCATCGCCTACAAAGAGCTGCGCTACTCGATCGAGCTCTTGGCCGAAGCGCTCCCGCTCGACGCGCGCGCGATGCTCGAGCCGTCGACGGTGTTCCAGAAGCGGCTCGGCGAGATCCACGACGTCGACGTCGCGATCGAGGTCGTCAAGCGCACGCGCACGCTGCCGGACGACGCACGCGACGAGGCGCTCGCGAGCCTCGCCGCGTCGCGCGCCAAGCGCGTCGCGAAGTACCTGAAGGAGCACGATCCGCTGCGCGCGGCCGCCGAGGCCGCGCGCGCGAACGCGAGCGAAGAGGTCACGCCGCCGGAGGCGTCGGGCTCCGGAAGATCTCGACCTTCGTGAGCTGGACTTTCTGCGAGCCGCTGCCCTCCCGCGCGATCTTGCCGATGAGCTCGATCCCCGCGACGGCCTGACCGAAGACGGAGTGTTTGTTGTCGAGGTGCGGCGTCGCCTTCTCGGTCACGAAGAACTGCGAGCCGTTGGTGTTCGGACCGGAGTTGGCCATCGAGAGGATGCCCGGGCCCGAGTGGCGGAGCTGAGGATGGAACTCGTCCTGGAAGCGATAGCCGGGGTTGCCCGTGCCCTGACCGATCGGGCAGCCGCCCTGGATCATGAAGTCGGGGATGACGCGGTGAAAGACGAGCCCGTCGTAGAACGGAACGCCCTGGCGCGTCTCCCCCGAGCGCGGGTCCTTCCAGGGCTGCGCTCCCGTCGCCAGGCCCACGAAGTTCTTCACGGTGTTCGGCGCGCGCTCCTCTTCGAGGCGGATCACGATGGGGCCCATCGACGTCACCAGACGCGCGTAGAGCTGGCCCTCGCCGGGGGCGTTGATCGCGGGAAATTGAGCGCTGACGGACATGGTGTGGCTCCTTGGTGGTGGACGGGAAAGCGGCCGGCATCCTACTCAAGCCGGCCGACGAGGTCGATTCCGCCCGGCCAGGCCCCAAGTCATCGGAAAAACAGCGCAGATCCGAGCTTGACCGACGTTGACCGCGCGGCCGATACTCCGTCCCGACGTTGACTGCGTCCGGAGGCTGCTTTGATCACATGTCCGAAGTGCAGCAAGGACAACCAGGACCACTACAAGTTCTGTCTCGGTTGTGGCGCTGAGCTGCCGCGCGATGCGGCACCCAAGCCCTTCTCTCCGCAAACGCCCGGGCACGGCATCAAGGCGCAGTCGGCGGCGCCCGCGCCCAACGCGCCGACCGCCGCGCCGCCGGTCACGGCGCCTCCCGCAGGATCGCCCCCCGTCGCCGCGGCTCCGCCCGGCGCGCAGCAGTCGCAGCCTCCCGCGGGGCCGACCGTCTCGTGCCCGCAGTGCGGACACATCAACGCGCCTTCGAATTTGTTCTGCGGATCGTGCGGCTTCCGCCTCGCGCCCGCGGCCGCGCCCAAAGCCGCGCCCGCGCCTGCGCCCGCGGCGGGCGGCGGATCGGTCGTCCTCACCGCGCTCCGCGCCGACGGAACCGAGGCGGGCACCTTCGCGCTGCCCGGCACGACGGTCACGGTCGGCCGTGAAACGGGCGCGATCTTCGCCGGCGACAGCTACCTGTCGCCGCGCCACGCGACGTTCAAGCAGCAAGGCCCGAAGGTCACGGTCAAAGACGAAGGCTCGCTCAACGGCGTCTACAAGAAGCTCGTTCGCGATGTGCCGGTCGAGCTCAAGCCGAACGACATGTTCCGCATCGGCCAAGAGATCATCAAGTTCGAGCCGCTGAATCCGCAGGCGCCCGCGCCCGACGGCGTCGAGCGCCTCGGCTCGCCCGCGAAGGGCTACGTCGGCCGCATCGCGCTCGTCATCGGGCGCGAGGTCACGGGCAACGCGTTCCCGATCCCGGAGACGGGCGTCCACCTCGGCCGCGAGCGCGGCGACGTGCTCTTCCCCGAAGACGGCTACGTCTCGGGGCTTCACTGCCGGCTCAGCTGGGAGGGCGGCCGCCTCTTGCTCACCGATCTCGGCAGCTCGAACGGCTCGTTCATGCGCCTGCGCGAGGAGACGGAGATCAAGAGCGGCGACGTCCTGCTCATGGGGCAGCAGCTCTTCCGCGTGGCCGTCTGATGACCACCTCCGCGCGCGACGTGAAGACGATCCGCGTCGTCGCGGCGGTGCTCGAGCGAGACGGGCGCTACCTCATCACGCAGCGTCGCGCGAGCGCGGTGCTCCCCCTCATGTGGGAGTTTCCGGGCGGCCGCGTCGAGGCGGGCGAGACCGATCAGCAGGCGCTCAAGCGCGAGCTCCTCCACCGGCTCGGCGTCGGCATCGAGGTCGGAAAGCTCATCTCGTTCGTGAGCCATCCCTACGAGCACTACGTCGTCGATCTGTTCCTCTACGAGTGCGCGCTCATGACCGAGACGCTCGCGCCGCTCGCGGTCAACGCGTACAAGTGGGTCGCCTCGAACGAGTTCGACCAGTACCCGTTCACGCCGGCCGACGAAGCCTCGATGAACAAGCTTCTCGGCGTGTCCTGACGCGCCTCAGGCGACGAGGCGGGCGAGGATCGGGACGGCCCAGACGACGCCGACGACGAGCGACGCGCACGCGCTGACGCCGAGGAGCACGGGCATGACGCGAGGCGCACGGGCGAGGCGCGCGAGAGGCCAGCCGAGGACACCGGCGAGGACGGCCATGCCGAACGCCGCGCCGACGCCGTAGATCCCGATGAACGAGATCGCGACGACCGTCGACGACACGTGCGAGGCGACGAGCGCCGCGAGCGCGCCGCTGCCGGCGAGGCCGTGCACGAGGCCGATGACGAACGGCAGGCGCGCGAGCGTCCAGCTGTTCACGTGGACGTGATCCGGCGGACCGCCGTGGGTGTGCTCGAGCGCGCCGTGCGCGTGGGTGAACGAGGCGCCCGCGCGGCCGCCGCGCGCCGCCTGCGCGAGGCCGCGCACGCCGAGCGCGACGAGCACGACGGCGACGACGAGCTCGAACGCATCGGAGGCAGCCGCGGGCAGCTCGGCGCGGAACGCCGCGAGCGCGCCGCCCGCGACGAGGAGCATCGCCGCGTGTCCGGCGCCCCACGCGGCGGCGTAGCGCACCGACGCGCGCGGGCTGCGCTCGCCCGCGACGAACGTCGAGACCGCCGCGAGGTGATCGGGCTCGAGCGCGTGCCGCACGCCGTTGGCGAAGCCGAGCAGGCAGGCGGAGAGCGTCACGAGCATCGCGACGGAGGTGTAGCACGAAGAAACACCTTCGTGCCACGCCTGAACGACCCTAATCGGCCGCGCCCGTCCACAGCGCGAGGACGCGCTCGCCGGTCGCCGCGAGCTGCACGAGGATCCGCTCGGGCGCCGGCAGGAGCGCGGCGAGGAGCGCGGAGGCGGCCCGCCGCGCGCCTTCGCCTTCGGCCGGGACCTCGAGGATGGGGATCGGCTGACGGCGAGGACGCATCACGACCGGCTCGCACCGATCGCGAACGTCGGCGGCGATCCGCGCGCGCACCTGCTCGAGCGCGGTGTCGAAGCCGCCGAGATCGTCGACGAGCCCCACGGCCTTGGCCTCCTCGCCCGTGTAGACGCGCCCGCGCGCGAGCGGCTCGACCTCGTCGGTGGTCATCTTGCGCCCGCGCGCGACGACGCGGAGGAACGCGCGATAGGTCGCGTCGAGCTCTCGCCGGAGCGCGGCGCGCTCGTCTTCGGAGAGCGGCGAGGTGGGCGAGAGCATCTCGGCGCGCGCGCCGCGCTTGACCGTCTCGGTCGTGATCCCGAGCTTCGTGAGGAGCGGCTCCATCGTGAAGCGCGCCGCGACGACGCCGATCGATCCGGTGATCGAGACGGGCTCGCACACGATCCGGTGCGCCGGCGCGGCGACGTAGTACCCGCCGCTCGCGGCGACGTTGGCCATGCACGCGACGACGGGCTTCTCGCGGGCGAGCTGGACGATCTCGTGGTGCATGCGATCGGACGCGAGCGCGCTGCCGCCGGGCGAATCGATGTGGAGAATGACGCCCTTCACCTTGGGATCGAGCCGCGCGGCGCGGACCATGCGCGTCAGGCGATCATCGGTCGCGAAGTTTCCGAACGGGCTCGCCGCGTGCGCGATCGGCCCGTGCACCGGCACGACGGCGATGACCGGGGGGCGCCCGAGGCGGCGAAAGAGGCGCCGCTTCCTCCGCGCGACGTAGGCGTGCCCGTCGACGAAGCGTCGATTCGCGTCCGCGAGGCGCGACCTCGTCGCCGCCTTGGCGTCGTCACGCAGCCCGAGCCGCTCGGGGATCTCGTCTTCGTAGACGGCGGCGTCGGCGAGCCCGGCGAGGACCGCCTCCTCACCGTGATAGGGCCCTTCGTCGACGATCTCCCGCGCGCGCTCCGCGCCGACGCCTCGCCCTTCGGCGATCGCGGCGACGAGCGCCGCGTCGAAACCGTCGAGCAGCTTGCCGAGCTGCTCGCGCTGCGCGTCGCTCATCGCGTCGCGCACGAGCGACTCGCCCGCGGACTTGTACTCGCCGCACGCGTACACCTCGGGAACGACGCCCGCGCGATCGAGCGCGCGCTTGACGTACCGCGTGCGGCTCGCGAACCCCAGCGCGGCGAGGTGCGCCGCCGGTCCGACGAAGACCTTCGTCGCGCCGGTCGCGACGATGACCTCCTTGGTCCCGCCGCCGAGCGGGAGGTGGACGACGACCTCCTTGCCGGCCGCGCGGGCGCGCGCGAGCAGCCTGCGGACCGACGTCGCGCTCGCCATCCCGCCCGCGAAGCTCTTGATCGTCACGATCACGCCGCGCACGCGAGGATCGGCCGAAGCGCTCTCGATCATCTCCGCGATCTCGTGGATCGACGTCGCCCGCTGCGCGCGAACCTCCCAGATCCTGGGCTTGGCTACGACGTCGGCGACGGCGCCGTCGATCTTGATCGTGACGAACGCGCCCTCCGGGACGCCCTTGCGACGCGCGAGCAGGCGCAGCGGAAGGAGCAGGACGTCGAAGACGAGCCCGAGGAGTCGAAGGAGCAACATGTGCCGAGACGATAAGATCGCCGGCCGGCGCAAGTCACCCTTCGCGCGCTCAGGGCTTCACTTGGTCCTGCGGCACGAGGATCATCGCGCGCTGCGCGGGCACCTCGACGCGGAGCTCGCCGCTCGCGGGCACGGGGAAGCTCGCGCCGTCGGGGTTCAAGACGTCGACGAGCGTGACGCCCGGCTTGGTGAGCTTCATCACCGTTCCCTGCGGCGCGTCGTCGGCCGTGGCGCTCTTGTGGCGCGCGTTCGCGTTGATGATCACGAGCGCGTAGTCGCCGCCCGCGTCGCCGCCCGCGCGCTCGAAGGCGATGATGCCTGCGTCGGGCTCGTCGCCGACGTGCGGCGTCGCGTACACGACGTTCGTGTCGCCGCGGCGGATCGCGGCGTACTTCGTGCGGAGGCGCGAGAGCTTGGCGAAGTGGCGGAACGTCTCACCGCTCGTCGCGAAGCCCGTGTCCCACAGCACCTCGCGGTTCGCCGGATCGTTGCCGCCGGCGAAGTCTTGCTCCGTGCCGTAATAGAGGCAGGGGATCCCCTCTTCCGTCATCAAGAACGTGAGCGCGTTGCGGAGCGCGTCTTTGTCGTTGTTGGCGAAGAAGAGGAAGCGCGCGACGTCGTGGTTGTCGATGAAGTTGACGAGCGCCTTGCTCGGCGCGACGCCGATGCCGTTCGGCTGGGGCTCGTTCCTGTAGTTGACCTTGCGGTTCGCCCAGAGCTTCGCGATCTGGTCGGTGCCCTTCTGCTGCTTGTCGTCGTACGCGTACTGGAAGACGTCGCGGAAGACCTGGAAGTGCTGCGAGAAGTAGAACACGCTGTCGAGCATCCCCTCCTGCGTGTAGCTCCCGAGCAGCTCGTCGTTGCCGTCGAAGGCCTCGCCGAACATCAAGAACGTGTGCTTGCCCTGCCGCGCGAGGCGCTCGCGCACCTTCGTGCCGAACTCCGTCCAGAAGTCGTGCTCGACGTGCTTGACCGTGTCGATGCGGAAGCCGTCGAGATCCGCGAGCTCGACCCACCGCGTGTAGAGATCGATCATCGCGTCGCGCACCTCGGGCAGCTCGGTCGCGACGTCTTTGAGCCCGCCGGGGAAGTCGCCGAGCAGGCGCTGCTTCTCGTCGTCGTAGTTCAGGATGCGCCCGAAGCCGTGGTACGCGCGCCCGGTTCCGAGGATGCCCTCGGGGGGAACGCGGTTGATCGAAGGATCTTGGATGAAGATGATCGGCGCGCGCCCGGCGTTGCCGAGCGACGTGAACGCCTGCACGCCGCGCGGATCCCAGTCGGGATCGTACTCGGTGACGCGCGTGAGCGGTGACTCCGAGCCGGCGCCCTGGAGCGGGCCGCTTCCCCCGATGTAGATGTCGGGGTTCCCGTTCAGGTTCATGTCGTAATAGAAGACCTGCCCCATGTGGTTCGTGACGATGTCGAGAACCACCTTGATGTTCATCTGATGCGCCGCCGCGGTCAGCTTGCGAAGCTCGGCGAGATCGCCGAAGTGCGGGTTCGTCTGCGTCAGATCCTGCGCCCAGTAGCCGTGGTACGAGTCGACGTCGGCGTCGGTCTCGACGTTCTTCACGACCGGCGAGATCCAGAGCGTCGTGACGCCGAGCTCCTTGATGTAGTCGAGGTGCTCGGTGAGCCCGCGCCAGTCGCCGCCCTGGAAGCGCGCGAGGTGGCCGGGGCGGACTTTGTAGTCGTTGTTCACGTCGCCGTTGGCGAAGCGATCGACGAGCACCTGATAGATGACCTCGTCGCGCCAGTCTTCGACGTGGGTGGCGATCACCGGCTGCCTGCCGGTGTCGGGGATCGTCACGCATCCGATCTCCGGCGCGGCGCACGCGCCGGTGACGAGCGAGAGCAAGACGAGCGAGCGGAGCTTCTTCATCGTTCGCCTCACGGATAAGAGCTCGAGTTGAACCACCACTCGGCCCCGATACCGAGGAGGTGCTCGACGCTCCGCTGGTAGAACACGTCTTCCGACGGATAGAGCGCGCGCGTTCCCGGGTTGCGGAAGCTCGCGACGTAGAGGAGGCGAATCTGAGGCCGCTTGTAGCTGCCCTTCCCCGACGGCGAGAAGTACGGCATCACGCCGACCTTCGCGACCGACGCGCCGAGCTGCTCGTCGCCGCCCGGCTGGAGGACCGCGAGGCGGCGCTGCTGATAGCTGCCCTCGACCGAGAGGCCGAAGTGATCGCCGAAGAAGACGCTCGGACGCGCGACGATCGCGCCTTCGTCGTACTTCTGCGTCGACGTCTCCGCGGGCGATCCGTCGCGGAAGAAGCGTACGTAGGCGGCGTAGAGGATCGCGAAGCGCTCGTGCTCGTAGTTGCCGGAGAACGCGATCTGCGTCTCGCTCGCGCCGCTCACGGTTCGATCGAGCGCGAACGTGATCGGAACGGCGAGCGGATCGTAGGCCGCGATGCCGCGCGCGTGACGCATGACGAGCGACGCGTACGTGTCTCGCTTGCCGGCGAACCACGTGAGCTGCGAGCCGAGCATGAAGCCGTTGTCTTGCGGCAGCCCGCGGTCGACCTGGGTGAGCGGATCGCGGAAGGTGCCCGCCGCGAGCTGGTGGAGCTCGCCGTAGAGGATCGCCTTGAAGCCCGCGGCCCCGCCGCCGGGCCGGACGAACTGCGTGAGCTTCGCCGTCTCGATCATGCGAGGGCGATCGAGCTTCGTCACCTCGGTCGTCCCGAAGCCGAACGGCGCGACGACGGGGATCTGCTGGAGCTGGTAGGCGTTGTCGAGGCGCTGCTGGCCGACGTGGAGCTGGAAGATCGTCTCGTAGGCCGTGCCCTCCCCGGTGGACTTGTAGACCGGCGCGCCGACGCCGCCGCCCACGGTGTTCTGGTTGTCGAGCGGCCACCAGTTGAGGAGGTAGATGTCGTCGCCGCGGTACATCCGCGAGCCGGCCCACATCGTCACGTCGTGATAGGTGCCTTGCGCGTAGAGGTTGCGGACGCCGATCTGCTCGGTGACCTTTCCCGTGAAGTGGAAGAACGGCGGGAAGAGCGCGAGCGTCGCGACGACGCGCCCTTTGACGTCTTCGCTCCACTTGTCTTCGCGGCGGAGCTCGATCTCGGCGTAGTTGCCCTCGTCGACGATGCGGGGACCGAACGCGACGACGTTCGTGCCGCGCCCGATCCCGCCGCGAAGATCGCTGCCGATGCTGACGCGGCCGTACGAGCCGAACTCGAAGCGGCCCTCGTGCGTCTGCGGCGCCTCCGTGACGGTGCGCGCGGGCTCGTTGCCGCGACCGAGGGCCGGCGACGTCGCGCCGGGGACCGACGGCGCGCTCGTGTCGGAGGTGACCGGCGCGGAGGGCGGCTTGATCGGGCGATCGACCTCCGGCGCCGGTGCAGGCGGAGGCTCCGCGGCCGGCGGCGGAGGCGGCGGGCTCGGCGGCGCGACGGCCGCTTGCGCCCACGCGAGGCGGGCGATCGAGAGCGACGCCGCCACGGCGACGAGCGAGACGACGAACGGCGGCATGCGGCGCACGGGGGTAACGGCAGTAGCACGCCGCCTCGCCCTCGTCCCGGAAAAAAGTAACTCAGGCCTGAGTTACGATTTCTGCGCGACGTCGACTACGCGACTCGACTCAGGCGACGCGCGCGGCGAGCGGGGGCGGGATCACCGACGAAGCCGCCGACAGACGCACGCGCATGCCTTCGTCGAGCGGCGCGAGCTCCACGGCGATGCCGAGCCCCGCGGGATCGCCGGCCGCGATGACGACGCCGTCGACGATCGCCGGTCCGTCCGGCAGCGACAGCTCGACGATCACCTCCGTGCCGACGTCGAGCTCCTGGAACGTGGAGAGAAAGACCCCTTCGGGTCGGATGCTCGACGCGAGCGCACCAAACGAGGTCCCCAGGCTCGGAACGCGGACCTCTACGGCCACCGCGTGCGAGCGTCGGGGAGCGGGGGAGCTTTTTCGAGGGAGCATGATTCGAGGGGGTCAGTGCAAGGTGCACGCCTCTCGCCGCACGTCGACGCTCTGCGCCAGCGCAGCGCGCCAGCCTCGCATTTCCACGGTTGTCGAGCGCGCAACGGCGACGGCAAACGCACATCGCGCCGCGGATCCCCACGGGCGCCCTGGATCGGGCCGTCCCATGAAGCGCGACCGTGATCGATTCTACGCGTCGGCCCGAGCCGACGGGTGGAAGGCGCACGTCGCGAGCCGGAAAGTGCAGCGCGCTGCGCTCGACGTGCGGCCCAAAGCGCACAGGCGCGTCGCGGAGACCTCGACCTCATCACGATATTTCTCATGAATCTGGTGGCCTCGGGGTTGCACGTCTCGAGGTCGATGCGCGCCCTGCTGGTCTTCGTGTCTGCCATTGCGCTCGGCGGTTGCGATCTCTTCGTCGATCCGAGCGGCCCGACGCCCGAAGACTTCGCGCGCGCGCGCGCGGCCTACGATCAGGCGGAGCCCGCGAGCCCGGATCCGGCGGCCATCGAGCCGGGCGAGATCGGCGACGAAGTGCTGCGCGGAGCGCTCGTCGATCGCGTCGACGACGCCCGGCTCCCCCTCGCGCCCCTCGCGCAACGCTGACCGACGCAAGACGCAACAACGGCGCGACCCCCATCGTTGCGGCGCGTTCACAAGGAGACGTGCGCGACCGCGAATCGGTGCTTAAGTGTCGGCCTCTACCGATGGCCGATCGTTTGCACACCGACACGACGATGCGCGCCGTCGCCGTCACGGTTCTCTCCCTCGCCTCCGCCGTGACGGCGATCGGCTGCGTCGAACGCGATCCGTTCAACGCCTACGACGTGGCCGCCGCGAACGCGTTCCACGCGGAGCAGGCCGCGAAAGCGCGGGAAGCAAGCGCGCCGAGCACGAACGCGACGCCGCGGGGAACGGTGCGCTGCCGTTGCGACGAAGGCGGCAACCTCCACGTGAACGCGCCGCAGGGCTCCACGGTGCATCGCGCCGAAGGCCAGGAAGACGCCGAGGCCGACATCACGCTGCCCGAGCGTCGACCGGGCACGCCCATCCGCCAGACGGTCTCGCTCGGCTTCATCGGCGACAACAAGCTCACGCAGTCGCCGTCGCGCGGCGGCCCTTGGAACGCGCCCGACGGGCTGCTCCCGCATCACGCGCACGGCGCGCCCGATCATCCCCACGGCCATGGCTACGGCTACGCGCCCGCCGGTTTCTTCGGGTACGGCGCGGCTTCGCGCGCGCCGTATCGAGGTGGCGGGATCGGCGGGCCCGTCGCGGGAGGGGCGCCGCCTTCGGCCCAGCGCGCTCCGGCGACCGTCCATACGCCGGGCGCGTCGTACGGCGGGAGCCCGGCGGCCCCGAGGGGCGGCGGCCGCGGCGGCTACGGCCCGCGCTGATCCGACGCTCTCCAACCGTCATCGGACGCAACGGAGACGCTTTGGGCGGCCGAAATCACGCGCCCTCGCCTTGCTCGTCACTCTTCCATGAGGTACGCCACGAGTCCCTCATGCGCCGCGCCGCCCTCCCGCTTTTCTTCGCCGCCCTCGCCTCGATCGCCGCCTGCTCCTCGAGCCCCGACGACGAGAATCCGGCGAGCCCGGCGGGCCCGGCCGCGCCGAGCCCCTCGCAAGACGGAGGGCCGAGCCCCGACGGCGGCGAGCAGACCGACATCGTCTTCGAGCCGGGCACGACGTTCGCGAAGCGCGACTGCACCCTCACCGTGAGGTTCGCCGGCCCCGCCGGCGAGGTGAAGGTCGCGGGCGAGTTCACCGACTGGGGAGCGTCGCCCCTCCCGATGAACAAGGTCGGGAGCGGCTTCGAGCTCACGCTCTCGCCGAGCGTCAAGCTCCAGGCCGGCCCGCTCTACGGCTACAAGCTGATCGTCGACGGCGACTGGCACATCGATCCCGACGGCAAGTATCGCAAGATCGTCGGCGGCGAGATGAACTCCGGCCTCCGCCTGCCGGAGTGCGACGCGGGGCCCGAGCTCCGCTCGGAGAAGCTCTCCGTCACGCGGAGCGGCGACACCGGCGAGATGAAGGTTCGCGTCGCCGTGCGATCGGCGAGCGACGGCGACGCGCCGACGAAGATGACCGCGAGCCTCGATCGCGCCAAGATCGCGCCGGGCACGTGGAAGGTCGACGCCGCCGCCGGCGCGGTCGACTTCACGATCCCCGCGCTCGAGAAGGGCAAGCACACGCTCTCCCTCCGCACGTTCGACGGCAAGGGCCGCGAGGGCGAGCCGATCGATCTCGCGTTCTGGGTCGAAGACGAAGACTTCGACTACCGCGACGGCGTCCTCTACATGTTCCTCATCGATCGCTTCGCCAACGGCGAGAAAGCGAACGACGCGCCGGTCGGCGCCCCCGTGCACTACGACGCCGACTGGCATGGCGGCGATCTCCAGGGCGCGCTCGCCGTCATGAAGTCGGGCTACTTCGAGAAGCTCGGCGTCCGCACCATCTGGCTCTCGCCCACCAACGCGCAGACGAGCAACTGGCACGTCGGCGACGGCAACCAGACGTACAGCGCGTACCACGGCTACTGGCCGATCAAGGCGCGCGAGGTCGAGCCCCGCTTCGGCGGTGACGCTGCGCTCCGCGCGTTCGTGGCCGAAGCGCACAAGCGCGGGCTCCGCGTCTTGCTCGATCTCATCAACAACCAGGTCCACAAAGACCACGAGTACGTGAGCAAGAGCGGCTCGTGGTTCCGTCAGGCGTGCCAGTGCGGCACGCCCGGCTGCGGGTGGAGCGAGAAGCCGTTCGAGTGCATGTTCCAGCCGTACCTGCCGGACATCGACTGGAACACCTATGGCGCGGAGAAACAGTTCGTCGCCGACGCCGTCAACTGGATCGCCGAGTTCGATCTCGACGGCTTCCGCGTCGACGCCGTCAAGCACGTCGAGGCCAACAGCATCTACAACATGCGCGCGGAGCTGACGCGCCGCTTCGAGCAGGGCGGGCACCGCATCTTCATGGTCGGGGAGACGGCCGTGGGCGAGAACGACAACGGCACGTTCTTCGGCGAGCGCTTCGACGACGGCTTCGCGTGGATCGACGCCTACACCGGCCCGACCGCGCTCGACGGCCAGTTCGACTTCCCCACGCGCCACAACATGGCCGACGGGCTCGTCAACGGGCAGAAGCCGCTGAACGAGGTCGAAGGCGAGCTCGCGAAGGCCGAGGGCCGCTACCGGCCCGGCAGCCACCACGTGCGCTTCCTCAACGGACACGACAACCCGCGCATCGCCAGCATCGCGGCGGGCGATCCCAAGCTCGGGTGCTCGTGGTCGAGCGGCTGCCGCGACGATCAGCTCCCGCCTTCGAGCTACGGCGACGCGCAGGTGTACGTGAAGCTGAAGCGCGCGCTCACGGTCCTCTACACGATCCCCGGCGTGCCGTATCTCTACGCGGGCGACGAGGTCGCGTTCCCCGGCGGAGGCGATCCCGACATGCGCCGCAACATGCTCTTCGCCGAGAGCGGCCTCGCGAGCCTCCAGATGGCCAAGGCGGGCGCGAGCCCGATCGCGCTCACCGCGCAGCAGATCGAGCTCCGCGACTTCACGCGAAAGCTCGGCGAGGCGCGCACCGTCTCGCGCGCGCTCCGCCGCGGCGACCGCGTCACGCTCCTCGGCAGCGAAGGTGACTTCTGGGTCTACGCCTACAAGGCCGGCACGAAGGAGGTCGCGGTCGTCGCGATCAACCGCGGCGGCGCCGTGAGCCGCACGATCAGCGGAAGCGCGCTCGGCCTCGGCGGCAGCGGGATCACCGGCTGGACCTCGGCGCTCGGCACCGGCAGCATGACCGGCACGACCGATCTCTCGATCAGCGTCGGCGCAGGCGAGGCCGCGATCTTCATCGCCAAGTGAGAGAAGTGCTACCCTGGAGATTTGGGCGCACTCCGCGGATTCATCGCATGCTCCCTCGCGGCCGCGATCGCTCTCGAGCTCGCGGGCTGCAGCTTCTTCACGTCGCTCGACGGCCTCCGTGAGCCGGCCGCCATCGACGACGACGCCTCCTCGACGGCCGACGACGCGTCCACGCCGCCCGTCGTCGGCGGCGGCGACGCCGGCGCGCCCGAAGCCGGCGACGGGAGCGTCGGCGCGCCGCCCTGCGCAACGCTGAGCCCCGCGCCGTTCTTGTGTCGCGACTTCGACGACGGCGCCCCGATCGCCGCCGGCTTCGACGGCGTCACGACGGAGAACGGAGGCGCCCTCACGATCGACGCCGACGACCGCCGCTCGGCGCCGAACAGCCTCCTCCTCGTCTTGCCTTCCGCGCCGAGCAGCCAGGTCGTCCGCGCGTACCTCGGCAAGCAGCTGCCCGACGCGGTCGTGAGGATCAGCGTCCGCATGAACGTGCGGATCGAGCGCCGGGGAGGAATCGACAAACACGACATCATCGGATTCCGCAAGAGCGACTCGCGCGACACGACGCTCGTCGTACGGACCAACGGATCGCTCGAGGTCGAAGAGGCCGTCCCCACCAACCCGGTGCCCGGGTTACGCACGCCGCTCTCGTTCGTGGCGCCCGACGATTGGTGGAGCCTCGAGTGGGAGGTGGCGATCTCCGGCGCCGTCGCGACCTCGACCGTCCGCGCGAACGGCGTCGAGGTGGGGACGGCGACGACGTCGAGCGAGACGTTCTCCGGCGGCACGTTCTTGCTCGGCGACTACCAGACGCTGGGCCTGAGCTCCGAGTGGCGCACCCGATATGACGACGTCGTCGTGCTCGTCGAATGATCTCACTCGATCGCGCAGCGGAGGACGCGCGCGAGCTTCGTCTCTCCGCGCGCGCCCGCGAGCGCGTCGCTCTCCGAGCGCGCGACGACGACGCGTAGCTCGCTCGCGCCGGCGAGCGCGCTCTGCGCGCCCGTCACGCGCACCGATCCGTGCGGCGAGGTCTCGACGTCCGGCCACGGCACCAGATCGTCGCCCTTCACGAGGAACGCGCGCGCGACGACCGGGGGCGCGACCGGCCGCTCCGTGCTCGCGACGAGCTCGAACTCGCCCCGATCATTCGATTGCACAATACAGCCATTGACGGGCGCCGCCGCGGGGCCGCGTATCGTGGCCGCTCCGGTCGAGCGGAGCGCGTACTCCGGCAACGGCGCCGGCCCAGACAGGCGCGTCACCACGACGAGGAGCGCGGCCGCCAGCGCGAGGCCGCCGGCCACGCTCCCGATCCGGCGCAGCGGCGACGAGCGCGCGGGGGCGACCCGCTCGGCGACGTGCGCCACGATGCGCGCGCGCGCGAGATCGTCGAGCGGGGCCGCGCCTCGAGGAGGCTCCTCCGCCTGGGCCTTGGCGAGCGCGCCGAGGCGCTTCAAGAGCTCGTCGTCGTCGGTCATTCGGGCTGCCTCTTCGTCCCCACGCCGACGTGGGGCCCCACATCGGGTTTACGCGGCGAGGCGTCTCTTTCTAACGCGAAGCCGCGCAAGAGCTTGTTCACCCGACTGCGCCACATGTAGACGGCGTCGCGCGTCATGCCGAGGCTCTCGGCGACGCGCTCGATCGGCTCGCCCTCGACGTAGAGCCGGTGGAAGAGGACGAGCCCGCGCTCCGAGAGCGACTCGCGCAGGCGCTCGAGCAAGGCCTCGAGATCTTCGCGCGACTCGATGCGGGTGACGACGCCGGGCGCCTCGTCGGGGGCGTCGAGATCGTCGAGGGCCTCGGGGGTGTCTTTCCAAGGGCTACGCCGCCCGCTGCGGAGGATCGACGCGACCTGCCGCTCGGCGACCAGGCCGACGTAGTTGGCGAGCGAGAGGCCGCGCGCGGGATCCCAAGCGCGCAAGACGCGACCGTCGTGCGCGAAGAGCGCCGCGAAGACGTCTTGGGTGAAGTCTTCGATCTCCTGTCGCACGTCGCGGCCTTCGGCGAGGCGCTTCCGTCGGAAGAGAGCGCGCACGACGCGCGCCTCGACGACGGGCGACATCGCGTCGACGAACGCGCGGATGGCGCCGCGATTTCCGGCGAGCGCTTCGCGCAGGAGGCTCGGCGAGAGCTCGGGCACGGAGGCGACGCTACCACCTTCATCGCGTGAGCACGCGGAAGGCGTGGACGTCGAGCCGCGGATCGTCGCGGCGGAGGCGCGCGAGCGCGTCTCGGAGGATCGCGGCCGCGTCGACGGGCTCGGGGCTCGCGAGCGCGCCGTAGAGCTCCTTCGACAGCCGCGCGGCGAGCGCGTCGTCGACCGGACGCACCGGCGCGATGACCGCCTCGGAGCCGGCGAGGATGAACGCCTGCGCCATGCCGAGGGATTCGGCGCCGCCTTCGTCGGTCTTCGCCGTCTCGCACCCGGAGAGGACGACGCGCGCGGGGAGCGAAGACGGCGAAGCGAGGACGTCGGCGATCGTGAGGTGACCGCCGGCGGCGAGCGGGAGCGCGCTCTCCCAACCTTCGCGACCGGCGAAGACGCCGTGACCCGCGTAGTGGAACAGATCGACCGCGCCGAGGAGCGGCGCGACGGCGCCGCTCGTGGCCTTCCCTCCTCCGAGCGCGTCGACCCTCCAGCCCTTCTCGCGGAGTGATCGCTCGACGTGCTCGGCCTCGCCGCGCGTGCCCTTCAGATCGAGCGTCGGATCGAAGACGACGAGCGCGCGCTGCTTGCGCGCGTCGATCGCGTCGCGCCGACGCGCGGGCACGTCGAGCGGATACTCGATCGCGACGCCGGGCAGCTCGGCGCCGAAGTCGAAGGCGCGCAGCGATCCGTACGGCAGCACGCGCAGACGCTTCGCCTTCGCGAGGCGTTCGCGAAGCGGCGCGAGGAGGGCCGCGGGCGATCCGTCGGGCGCGCGCGACGACGCGACGCCGTCGCCGTCGGCGATCACCGCGACCCAGCCCTCGCGGACGGGATGAAACGCGAGCGTCGTCGCGTCGCGCGGGAGATCCGCGAGCGAGGGTCGCGCGACGCTCGCTGCCGCGAACGCCTCGTCGAGCGCCGCGCGGAGCGCCGCCTCGCGCGCGACGCGCGCGCCTCGTGCACGCTCGGCTTCTTCGCGCGCGAGCTTCCAGTCGTCGGCCGCCGCCGCGTCGAGCAGCGCGCGCTGGGTGCGATAGTCGCCGAGCGCCTTCTCCCAGCGCGCGCGGTCGGCGCCGGCGAAGCTCTCGACGCGCAGCGCCCGCGCGAGCGCGGCGACCACGCGTGCGCGCGACGTTCGGATCATCGCGAGCGCCTCTTCGTTTCGACCGAGGCGCACGAGCAGATCGATCCCCCCTCGCGCGCTCCGCGATCGATCGCCGAGGAACGTCCCTCGACCTTCGCCGAGGGGAACGACGAAGCCCACGTCGCTCGAGAGGCTCTCGGCGGCGCGATATCGCTCGACCGCGTCGCGATCGCGCTTCATGTGCTCGAGCGCGATCGCTTGACCGAGGACCGCGCGCCACTCCGCTTCCTGCGAGACGACCGCGCGCGCGAGGCGCTCCTCTTCCTGGAACGCGGCGAGCGCCTTGGAGGCGTCGCCCTCCGCCAGCGCGATGCGGCCGTCGAGATCGTGGAAGAACAAGATCTCGGCGACCCGCGCGCTCTTCACGCCGTCGCGCGCGCGTGCGAGGTGCGCCTTCGCCGCGGCGCCGTCGCCGCGCTGAAGGGCCGCGAGCGCGAGGTTGCCGCGCGTCGCGATCCGTAAGTATGCGTCCTTGCACTCGCTTTCGCAGAGGACGCGCGCGCGCTCGAGCGGCGCGATCGCGTCGCGCGGAGGCTCGCCTCCGCGCTCGTTGGCGAGGAGCGCGCCGTAGCCCAGGTTGATCGCGATCTCGGCCTTCTCGCAGGGCGTCTCGCCTTCGAGCTGCGCGAGGAGATCGAGCGCCTCGCGGCCGCGGCCGATGAGCTCGAGCTGGAGCGCGTACGCGTTGATCGCGTTTCGTTCGAGCTGCGCGAGGCCGAGGCGCGCGGCGTGATCGCGCGCCTTGCGCAGCAGCGCGAGCGCGGATCGCGCGTCGCCCGTCTCGGTCGCGAGCTGCCCGGCGTAGTAGGCCTCACGCGCGCGTCCGTCCGGGTAAGCGTCGACGCGCGCGCGCGCCTCCTCGAGCACCGATCGCGCCTCGCCGTAGCGGTGGCTCCTCTGGTTGAGCGCGAACGCGAGCGCGAAGCCGTCGTCGGTCGCGTCGCTCAGGCGCCCGCTCTTTTCGTGGAGCGCGATCGCCTCGCGGAAGAGCGGAAAGGACGCCTCCGGCTTGCCCGCGGCGAGCTCGAGGCGCGCGAGGAGGCCGAGCGCGTACGCGCGATCCGGCGTCTCGAGGGCGGCGCGCGCCTTCGCCGTGGCGCCCGCGAGATCGCCTTTCTGACGCAGCCCCTTGGCGTCGTCGAGCCACGCGGGCGTCGACTTGCGCGCGAGCGTGAAGGATCGCGCGCCCGCGGCGCGAACGGCGACGCGAAGCTTCGTCGCGTCGGGACGCGCGACGACGCGATACGACGTTCCTCCGCCGACGGCGCGCATTCGTTGCGCGTCGCCGCCCTCGATCGTGATCGCGTCCTCGGGCGCGCCGACCCAGACTCGAAACGCGCGATCCTCGGCGAGCTCACAAGCCGACGCCGTCATCGCCGCGCAGCCGGAGAGCTCGGCCTCGAACGACGCTCGTTCCGAGGCCGGCGCTCTCTGGGCGCGCACGCGCGCACCGAGCGCGGCGAGCGCTGCGCCACAGCAGAGGAGGAGCACGACGATGCGCTTGCGCGAGAGCACGCCTTCTTCAGAAGGACGTAAGCTCGTAGAGGCTGATCTGTCCAGCGCGCCATGCGCCGCCGTTCGGCGCCGCGGGCAGCTCGACGACGAACGCCTGCGGGCTGCCCTCCGGCGGCGTGAGCGTGAAGTCCACGAAGCTGCCGTCGTCGGCCGTGGCGGTCATCTTCCGGAGGCCGAGCCGCTCCGGAGGAAGGATCACGAAGACCTTGCCGATCTCGAGGCGCGCGCAGACGTCGCATCCGCTCACGCCCGTCGGCGGCTCGCCCGGGCCTCCGTCGGCAGGCGGCGCGCTCGCGGTCGCGATGCCGCGGAGCGAGACGCCCGTCTCCTCGAACGGGACGCGATCGCAGCTCGGCACGTAGTGATCCATCGGTCGCGCCTCGAGCGCCGTCACGTCGGGCGGCGCGCCCGACGACGAAGACCAGCGATAGGCGCACGTTCGCTCGCGCAGCGACGGCGGCGCGTCGGCGAAGAGAACGCGCGAGAGCCACGTCCCGCCGTCGCCGGGGACGTCGCTGCACGTCGACCCCGAAGCGAGGAACGCGTAGTGACGAGGACCGAGAGGTCCGCATTTCGCGCCGTCGCCCGCGTCGGTGAGGCCCGACGCGTCTTCGCCGCCGTCGACGCTGGCCGACGCATCTCCTGCATCGTCGACGCGCGTCTCGGTCGTGGTCGAGCACGCCCACGCGAGCGCGATCAACGCCGTCGAGAAGAGCGCGCGTCGCACCATGACGGGTCTAGCATCCGGATCTCGGGCCCGCAAAAGTCGTCACTCGGGGACGCACTCGGCCGCGCAGCCGTCGCCGTCGGCGTCGGCGATTTTCTCGCCCGGCGCGCACGTCGGGACGTACGGAGGACACGCCACGGGCTCGCACTCGAGCGCGCAGCCGTCGCCGTCGGTGTCCGCGACCCGGTGCCCGGGCGGGCACGTCGGAATGACCGGAGGGCACGAGACGATCTCGCACTCGAGCGCGCAGCCGTCGCCGTTGGTGTCGGCGACCCTCTGGCCCGCGGGGCACTCGGGAGGGGCGACGGGCGGGCACGCGACAGGCCCGTCCTTGTCGTTGCGCGGCGTGGGCTTCTTTTCGGGAGAGGACTCTTCGGAGAGCTCGCTGCCCGAGGCGCCCTCGTCCGTCGTGGTCTTGCCGAGGCAGCCGGCAGTCAGAGCGAGCAAAGCGAAGAAGGGCAGCAGCGTGCGTGAAGTCATGGCGATCTCCTGACGCGAGCGGCCCTCCTCGACCGTCGCGCTTCGAGAGGGAGTTCGCCGGGCGGAGGCGCGGTCTAACGCGGGGGTGGACGATTTCGCGAACGCGAGAAAAGGACGAATGTGGAAGAGCGAACACGGGATCGGGGGACCGGGAATGGTTCGAGAGGCGTAAGAGCGCGATGCGTCGTGGTTTTTGTTTGATGACGGGGGCGGGCGAGCGCCGGCGCGGAGTGTCGTTCACCGAGGCCTCGCGCGCACAGCGGGATCAGGGGGCCGGGAAGGGTTCGAGAGGCGTAACGCGGCGATGCGTCGAGGTGTTTCGACGCGGCGTGTTCGTCGCGAACCTCAGCGTCCGAGGCCCGCGCGCGAGTCGACGGCGAGGAGGCGCGTCCAGAGCGCGCGATGCGCGGCCGTGGGATCGGACGCGGCGGAGTCCGGATCGACGCGACAAAGCGTCAGCGCCGCGCCGATCGCGTCGGGATCGGCGACCGCCGGATCGCTCGCGATTCGAACGAGGTCACGGGCTCCAGCGTCGGCGCGGACGCCCAGTCGAGCGCGGAGGAACCTCACGAGCTCGTCGCGAATGCGCTGACGCGCGGCGGCGTCGGTGACGTCGATGGGATCGAACGCGCCGCCGACGTAGCGCGCGTAGACACGGCGCTTCCGCGCGTCGTTGGTCGAGAGCCGCCCGACCCAGAGAAGGAGCAGGTGAATCGCCACGATCGCGGCGCTGACCAGCAGGACGACGAGCGCGATCCGGGGATGCTGCTCGAGCTCACCGACCGCGACGAGCGCTCCGATCGCGGCGAACATGTCGAGGAGCCCCCACCACGTCCGGAGGTAGCCGAGGACGAGCGACTTCCACGACAGCTTCGTCGGGATCGTTTGATAGGCCATCGTCTGCGACGACTCCCCGCCAAGGAGAGGCACGTGGTGCGACGACCTCGCGACCACGGTGCCTTCGCCGAGGAGGATGACGCTCCCGCGCGGAACGATCGGCATCAAGAAGACGTGGAAGAACGCGGTCGCGCGACAGCAGCCGTCGCATGCGTCGATTCGCCCGTAGAAACGCGTCCCGAACAGGACGAACATGGCTCTCGTAGCTTACTCGCGGCTCAGCCGAGCGATAGGTGCGAACTGCGGCGTGGCGAGAACGATCAGGGCGCGAGCGAGAGAACCTTGAGCTCGGCGACGTTGACGTGGGCGAAGGCGCCGGCGGTGCCGCCGGTGCCGCCCGTGTAGTCGGCGAAGTGCGTGAAGGCGGACATGTTGACCGAGTGGGCGTCGGCCGAGAGGCGGACGCGGTAGCTCTTGCCGGCGGAGAGGTTGACCCGGACCATCGTCGAGTCGCCCCACGAGGCCCAATCGCCACGCTGCGGCATCACGATGTAGCCCGTGCCGACGACGGCGCCGCCGGGCAGCTCCTCGACGGTGACCTTCTTCACCGCGCACGTGATGCCGGTGCTGATCGCGCCCGCGCCGTTGCCGTACACGGCCTGCACGAGGTGCGCGCCCGTGCGCGTGGCGTCGAACGTCGCGACGATCTGATGCGTGGGATCGCCCCAGCCCTCGTAGAAGAAGCGGCCGTGCGCGTTGACCGCCGCGCCGCCGGTGACCGTGAAGCCCGACGCCGGGAGCGACGTGATGCGCGCGCCGCCGCTGCCCCAGAAGCACTGCGGGTTGGCGCGCTGCGAGACGTTGCCGCTGCCGACGTAGCGCGTCTCGAGCGTGTAGCAGTGGCTCGGCGACGACGGCGTCGTCGTCGCGTCGGACCACGACGTCGTGTCGCCGGGCAGATCCTTCGCGACGCGCACGCCGTCGCGGTACACGCTCACCGTCACGTCGGCGGACGCCTCGCCCGAGACGTCGACGCCGATCGCGACGCGGTTCGATCCGTCGAGCCCGATCGAGCTCACCGACGGCGTCCGCGGCGCGAAGATCGTGCGGTAGTCGGAGACGTCGGTGATCGTGCGGACCACGGCCGCGGGCCCCGGCTCGCCGAGCTCGACCTCGATCGTGTTGCGCTCGCCGAGGCTCGCGTCGGAGACGTTGCCGTCCGACGCGACCACGCCGTTGACGAGCACGCGCGCGACCGCATACGCGCCGCCGCCCTCGCTCTTCGCGGGGAGCCGGATCACGATCGACATCGTCTTGCCGCGCAGCGGGAGGTTGTTCAAGACGAGCGAGTCGGCGTTCGCGAAGAGCGTCCGGCGGAGGCCGCGCGTGACGAACGGCGCGACGCGCACGCCGCCCGGCTGCGCCTCGACGCCGAAGATCGCGCCGTTCACGAGGCCGATGTAGCCGGCGACGCTCCAGAGCTGCCGCTGCGAGTTGACGACGGGCCCGGAGTACGCGCCGTCTTCGAGGAAGTGCGTGCCCGTGACGACCTCGAGGTTCTCCATGTTGGAGAGGTTCAGCGCCGCGCCGCGCATGAGCGAGCGCACGCCGGCGTCGAACGCCGCGTCGTTGCCGACCTTCTTCGCCGCCTTCACCCAGTACGCGGTGACGAACGGCCAGATCGCGCGGTTGTGGTAGACGGGCGTCTCCTTCTGCTGCGGAAAGACGACGGGCGGCCCGGCGGGCAGCGTCGGGTACCGCGAGAGCGCCTCCTTCGCCTGCTCGCCTTCGATCGCGCCGGTGAGGATCGCGAGCGAGAGGCCGAGCAGATCGGCGCGGCGCGACGGCGCGGGGTCGAGCTCCGTCGTCACGTACGTCGAGAGCTGCTTGTCTTCGTCGAGCCAGAGCCTCGCGCGGATCGCGCTGCGGAGCGCGGTCGCCATCGCCTCGATCGCCGTCGCCGATGCCGTGTCGCCGCGCTCCTTCGCGAGCTCGACGCCCGTGTCGAAGAGCGCGAGGTGCGCCACGTTCGTCGAGAGCGACTTGCTCGCGGCGATGTGCGCGAGATCGGGCACGGCCCACCCCGGATACGTCTGCTCGCGCCAGTCGAGGAACGACTGCTCGCCGCGGTAGAGCCCGTCGCGCGGATCGAACACGACCACGCGATCGTGATCGATCGTGTTCTTGATCGCCGTGAACGCGCGATCGCGGAACGCCGCGCGCGCTTCGCCCGTGAGGTGCTGGAGCACCTCGCGCGCGCCGAACGCCCACACGGAGCGATCGGTCGAGACCGGATAGCTCCCGCCGGTGCCCGTGTCCTGCACGATCTGCAGATCGCTGCCGTCGCGGCGCGTCGAGAGCTTGAAGTCGAGCGAGCTCCGCGCGCGCGCGGGATCGACCCACCCGAGGCCGAGGTGAACGGCGTACGCGGTGTCGCGCGTCCACACGTACGACCACTTGCGCCCGGTCTCGAAGCAGCCGCCCTCCGCGCACGCGAGCGGCGCGCCGTTCCGGAACGCGCCGTCCTTGATCGAGTCGACGCTGTTCTCCTTCGCCTCGTCGAGCGCGAGCTGATAGAGCGCGTCGAACAGATCGTTCTTCGTCTGGAGGCTCGGGCGCCCCTCGATCTCGACGATCGGGCGCGGGCTCTCGGGGAGGTTGTCGCGACGGTCCGCGGTCGACGCGAGCGAGAAGGTCCGACGGCAGCCCGTCCCCTCGACGCTGACCGTCGCGGTTCCGGCGCCGCCCTCGAGCTTTCGCGTGGACGCGGTGTCGCCCCCGGCCGCCTCGATGCACGCGGGCGTCGTCACGCCTCCCTCGCCGCCGCCGTCGGGGCTGACGATCGGGCCGCCGTCGCCGCCGTCGGGGCTCGAGGCCGCCGGATCGGCGTCGGTCGAGGAGCAGGCGGCGAAGGTGGCGAGGACGCCGAGGCCGAGGCCGAAAATGAGCCAGCGCTTCATGGGGACGTTCTCGCTAGCACGGCTTTGCCGAGGTGGCAGGCTCGAAGTATCTCATTGCTGAGTGACGCATTGGAGACGCGGCGCCCCGCCGAACGACTATCGTCGTGACGCCGGGCATGAGCACCCACGCCGCCTCCGCTGCGCCGACGATCCCCGCGCTCGAGCTGTCGGAAATCGACAAGGCTTTCGGCGGCGTACGCGCGCTCCGCGGCGCGTCGCTCACAGCCGACACAGGCGAGATCCTCGGCGTCTGCGGCGAGAACGGGGCCGGCAAGTCGACCCTCCTCAAGATCCTCGCGGGCGTCCACCCGGCCGGGAGCTACGGCGGCGTCGTGCGCGTCTTCGGCGAAGAGCGGCGCTTCGCGACGCCGCGCGACGCGGAGGCCGCAGGGATCGCGATCGTGCATCAGGAGCTCATGCTCGTCCCCGAGCTTCCCGTCGCGCAGAACCTCGTGCTCGGCCGCGAGGCCGCGGCGTTCGGCGGCGTGTTCGGGCTCGTCGACGACGACGCCGACGAGGCGCGCGCGAGGGCGATGCTCGCCCGGTTCGGCGTCGACGACGAGATCGATCCGCGCGCGCCCGCGGGCTCGCTCGGGATCGGCCGCCAGCAGATCGTCGAGATCGTCCGCGCGCTCCTGCTCGAGGCGCGCGTGCTCGTGCTCGACGAGCCGACCGCCGCGCTCACCGGACGCGAAGCCGATCGCTTGCTCGACTGGCTGCGCGATCTCCGCGCCGGCGGCGCGACGTGCCTCTACGTCTCGCACAGGCTCGACGAGGTGATGGCGCTCTGCGATCGCGTCGTCGTCTTGCGCGACGGCCGCACCGTGGGGACGGTGCAGACGGCGAGCTCCTCGGCCGACGAGATCGTCACGATGATGGTGGGCCGCAGCGTGTCGGCTCCGGATCGAGGCGCGCGCGCACGACCTCGAAGCGAAGACGAGGCGCCGATGCTCGAGGTCCGCGATCTCTCGGTGCCGCTCCCGCGCGACGACGCCGCGGAGGCCGCGCGCGCGTACGCGGTCGAGGGCGTGTCGTTCGAGGCGGCGCGCGGAGAGATCGTCGGCCTCGCGGGCGCGATGGGCTCGGGGCGCACGGCGCTGCTCTCGGCGCTCTTCGGCGCGGCCCGCCACGGATCGAAGGGCCGCGTGCGCGTCTCCGGCGCGGACGTGACGCTCTCGTCGCCGCGCGACGCGATCGCGAGCGGGATCGCGCTCGTCCCCGAAGACCGCAAGGGCCAGGGCCTCGTCCTCGGGCTCACGGTCGCCGAGAACCTGAGCCTGACGTCGCGCGGTCCGCTCCTCGGGCTCGTCGACGACGAAGAGGAGGAGCTCGAGGCGCAGCGTCGCATCGCGGCGCTCGGCGTCCGCGGCGCTTCGAGCGCGGAGGCTGTGACGCTCTCGGGCGGCAACCAGCAGAAGCTCGTGCTCGGCAAGTGGCTCGCGTCGCCGCCGCGCGTGCTCTTGCTCGACGAGCCCACGCGCGGCGTCGACGTCGGCGCGCGCGAGGAGATCTACGCCTTGCTCGAGCGCCTCGCGGCCGACGGCATGACGGTGGTGGTCGCGTCGAGCGACGTGCCGGAGCTGTTGCGGCTCGCGGATCGCATCCTCGTCCTCGCGCGCGGGCGGATCGCGGCCGAGCGCGACGCGCGCGCGACCGACGCCGCCGAGATCGTCGCGCTCGTCACGGGGGCGCTTTGAGCCGTTCCCTCCGCGAGATCGCGGGATCGCGATCGCTGCGCATCGTGTACGTGCTGCTCGCGATGTGGACTGTGCTCGCGGTCCATCCCGAGACGCGCGAGGCGTTCCTCACGGCGGAGAACTTCTCGAACCTCACGGCGCAGGTCTCCGAGATCGCGATCGTGGGCGTCGGGATGACGATGGTCATCCTCGTGGGCGGGATCGATCTCTCGGTCGGCGCCGGGATGGCGCTCGCCGGCGTCGTCGCCGCGAAGCTCCAGATCGACATGCAGCAGCCCGCGTGGGTCGCCGTCCTCTCGGCCGTCGCGGTCTCGAGCGCGGTCGGCGCGTGGCACGGTCTGCTCGTCGCGCGCTTCTCCGTCCCGCCGTTCGTCGCGACGCTCTCGGGCTTCCTCGCGTACCGCGGCCTCGCGCTCGTCGTCTCCGACGCGCGCGGGCTCTCGCCGATGGGCGAAGACTTCCAGGCCATCGGCGGCCGCATCGCGGGGCCGGTCGCGATCGCGCTCTGCGCCGCCGCGACCGCCATCGGATGCGCGCTCGTCCTTTGGCGCGTCGCGAAGCGACGGCGGCTCGGCCTCCCGGTCGATCCGCGCGCGATCGTGGGTGCGAAGCTCGCCGCGATCGTCGTCGTGAGCGCGTTCGCCGCGGCGATCTACAAGAGCGGGCTGCCCGTGCCGGTCGCGATCGCGGGAGGCGCGGCCGCCGCCGCTGCGGTCATCCTCACGCGCACGCGCCTCGGCCGCCACGCGTACGCGATCGGCGGCAACCGCGAGGCCGCGCGGCTCTCGGGCGTCCCCGTGCGACACGTCCTCGTCGCGGTGTACGTCGCGATCGGCGTGCTCACCGGGCTCGCGGGCGTCGTCGCGACCGCCCGCACGAACGGCGTCACGCCGGGCAACGCGGGCCTCATGCGCGAGCTGCACGTCATCACCGCCGTCGTCATCGGCGGGACGAGCCTGAGCGGCGGCCGGGGTACGATCACGGGAACGCTCGTCGGCGCGCTCGTCTTCGGTACGCTGTCGAACGGCATGAACTTGATGGGCGTCGACTCGAACTGGCAGCTCATCGTGACCGGACAGATCCTGCTCGCCGCGTCGGTCCTCGACGCGTGGTCGACTTCCAAGAAGAGGTGATCCCGATGCGCTCCCACTTCGTTCGCGCCTTGCTCGTCCCGCTCGCGATCGCCTCGCTGACGGCGTGCGAGAAGAGCCCGCCTTCGCCGACCTCTTCGGGCGGCGCGACCCAGGAGACCGGGACCCCGAAGGTCGCGTTCCTCCTCGCGACGCTCCAGGAGGAGCGCTACCAGAAGGACAAGAAGTTCTTCGAGGAGAAGGCCACCGCCCTCGGGCTCGCGCCGTTCACGTTCTCCGCCGACAACGACAACGCCAAGCAGCTCGCGCAGCTCGAAGACGCGCTCTCTCGCGGCGCGAAGGTGATCGTCGTCCAGCCCACCGACAGCGTCGCGGCCGCGTCGTACGTGCAGAAGGCGCACGCCAAGGGCGTGAAGGTCGTGTCGTACGATCGATCGATCAAGAGCGACGTCCTCGACGCGTACGTCTCTCACGACGCGTTCAAGATCGGCGTCATCATGGCCGAAGAGGCCGTAAAGGCGACCGGCGGCAAGGGCAACTACGTCATCCTCGACGGCCAGTCGGGCCACTCCGTCGTCGCCGAGATCGACCGCGGGTACATGAGCGTCCTCACGCCGCTCGTCGCGAAGGGCGACGTCAAGATCGTCGTCCAGAAGAACCACGAGGCGTGGTCGCCCGAGCAAGCGCTGAAGACGATGGAAGACGCCATCGCGAAGACCAAGGGCGACATCCAGGCCGTGCTCGCGAACAACAGCGGGATGGCGCGCGGCGCCGTCCAGGCGATCCAGAGCGCCAACCTCGGAGGCAAGAACGTCTTCGTCGCGGGCTCGGACACCGACGCCGCGAACGTGAACTACCTCTGCGAGGGCAAGCAGACGATCGAGGTCCTCAAGGACATCAAGCCGCTCGCGGAGAAGGCGGCGGAGGCCGCCGCGGCGCTCGCGCAGAACAAGCCGCTCGAGGGCACGACGGGCAAGCCGCCGATGATCGCGCTCCCGGTCGAGCTCGTGACGAAAGAGAACGCGAAGGCGCGCATCGTCGACACGGGCTTTCACCCGGCGCGCGCGGTCCCGGCGTGCAAGTGAGCATGTGCTAGAGACAGAGGCATGTCGCTCCGTTTTTCGCCGCTCGTCTTCGTGGCGCTCGCCGCCTGCAACACGGGCCCGAAGGATCCTCCGGCCCAGCCCGAGCCGAAGCCGGTCGAGCCCGCGCCGCGCGCCGCGGAGGGCGTGCTCCGCCTCGGCGCGCCGATCGAGGCCTCGGCGGAGAAGATCGCGCTGAGCGAGATCGCGAAGTCGCCTTCCGCGTTCGTCGGCAAGAAGTTCGCGACGACCGGGACGGTCACCGCCGTCTGCCAACACATGGGCTGCTGGATGGAGATCAAGGACGACGCGGGCGAAGCCCACATCAAGATGGCGCAGCACGCGTTCTTCGTCCCGAAGACGGCGTCGGGTCGCAAGGCGAAGGTGCTCGCGACGCTGGTGAAGGCCGAAGACGAGCCCGCGTGCGACAACGCCGATCACGACAAGATGGCCGCCGCCGGCGGCGCGGCGCCCGGCGCAAAGGGAAAGGGATGCCGCGCGGAGGCCGAGGCGCAGCTCGGTCGCCCGCTCGCGAAGCTCGAGCTCGTGGCCGAAGGCGTCGAGCTGCTCTGACCCTCGAACGGGTGACACCGTCTGGGCGACTGACGCGGCGACGATGGCGAGGCCATCTTCGGGTCTCGATGGACGCAGCCCTCTCCGCCCGCGACTCCGCCGTCTCCTCGCCGCGCCGCTCCCGCTACCGCGTGAAGCTCCGGGCAAGGATGGCGTCGGCCACCGTCGTGGCGGTGTACATGGTGATCGCGAGGTCGGCCGAGGAGGCGTACTACACCGCCCTACGCTTCGAGCCGTCGAGCACGCGCCGCCTGATGCGCCTCGACGAGTGCGACTTCGTCGAGCGCGTCTCGAGCGGGCTCACGGGCGTCGAGTCGGTCCTCGCGCGCTTCAGCGCACCCGCGGCCGCCTGACGCCGGCTCAGATCGGATCGATCAACACTTCGCGATCCTTCGCGCCGTTGGCGGGGCCGACGAGGCCGCGCCGCTCCATCGTCTCGACGATGCGCGCCGCGCGGTTGTAGCCGAGCTGGAGCTTGCGCTGGAGCCACGACGTCGAGCAGCGGCGCGTCTCGGCGACGATGCGAACCGCGTCGTCGTACATCGGATCGGTCTCTCCGTCGTCGTCGTCGGCGGCGTCGGCCTCGTCGTCGCGCGGCTTGAGGATGTTCTCGTCGTAGACGGGCTCGCCCTGCGCGCGGAGGAAGTCCGTGACCTCCTGCACTTCCTCTTCGCTCACCCACGGGCACTGCACGCGCTTCGTCTCGTTGGTGCCGTTCAGCTTGATGAGCATGTCGCCGCGGCCGAGGAGGTGCTCGGCGCCCTGCTCGTCGAGGATCGTGCGCGAGTCGATCTTCTGCGCGACGCGATACGCGATGCGCGTGGGGAAGTTCGCCTTGATCATGCCGGTGATGACGTCGACGCTCGGCCGCTGCGTCGCGAGGATCACGTGCATGCCCGCGGCGCGCGCCTTCTGCGCGAGGCGGGCGACGCACGCCTCGACCTCCTTGCCCTGCTGCATCATGAGGTCGGCGAACTCGTCGACGACGATGACGATCATCGGCAGCGCCTCGGGCATCATCTGCTCGCCTTCGGGATCGTCGTCGCGCACGCGCAAGACTTCCTGGATGCCGTTGAGATCCTTGCCGACGATCGCCTTGCCGAGCGGGTTCTTCACCTCGCCCGCGAGCACGCGCTTCACCCACGCGTTGTAGGTGCCGATGTTCTTCGTGCCCGCGTCGGCGAAGAGCTGGTAGCGCCGCTCCATCTCGTCGACGGCCCACTTGAGCGCCGTCGCGGCCTGCTTCATGTCGGTGACGACCGGCAGGAGCATGTGCGGGATGCGGTCGTAGGGCGCGAGCTCGACGACCTTGGGATCGATCATGAGCATGCGCAGCTCTTCGGGCGTCCGCCGGTAGAGCAGCGACGTGAGCATGACGTTGAGGCCGACGCTCTTGCCCGCGCCGGTCGCGCCGGCGACGATCGCGTGAGGCATGCTCGCGAGATCGGCGTAGACGGGGTTGCCGACGATGTCGCGCCCGAGCACGACGGGCAGCGGCACGTCGAGCGTCTGGAAGCGGCGATCCTCGACCAGATCGCGCAGGATGACGGGCACGCGCTTCTCGTTCGGGAGCTCGAAGCCGATCCGGTTCTTGCCGGGGATGGGCGCGACGATGCGGACCTTCTTCGCGAGCGCGAGCGCGAGATCGTCGGCGAGCGCGGCGACCTTGCTCACCTTGGTGCCGGCGACGGGCGAGACCTCGAACGTCGTGACGACCGGCCCCGGGAGGATCTCCTCGACCTTGCCGGTGACCTTGTAGTCTGCAAGCGTCTTCACGAGCAGCTCCGCGTTCGCGCGGAGCTTGGCCTCGTCGAACATCGGCCCGATCTCGATCTTGCCGGGCTGGAGCATCTCGATGGCCGGCAGCTTGAACGCCGGGCCGACCTTCTTCTCCTTGCTCTCTTTGTCGCCCTTCTTGTCGGCTTTCGTCGGCGCGTCCTTCTCGAGCGCCGCGGAGGTGTCGACGATCGTGATCGTCTCGCCGGCCTTCTTCGCGCGCGGCTTCTTCGACTTCGGCGCGACGTCGACGCCCTCGAGCGGCGTCACGGAGAGCGTCGCCTCGGCGAGCGGCGCGACATCCTCGACGACGGCCTGGGCCACCGACTCGGCCTCTTCTTCGGCGTCCGTCTTCCGGCGGCGCGGCTTCTTCGCGACGGCCGGCGGCTCGGCGGACGCCTCCTCCTCGAGGATCGGCGCGGCCTCGACCTTCGCCTTCTCCTTCTTCTCGCGCTTCTTCTTTTCCTTCTTCTCGTCGTCGGCGATGACGAGCGGGCTCTCCTCGGGGAAGGGCTCGGTCACGATGCGCACGCGCGGCGCCGATCCGCGATCGCTCTCCGGCTCCTCTTCGGGCTCCTCTTCGGGCTCCTCTTCGTCGAGCGGCACGAGGATCATCGCGTCGCCGTTCGCCGGCGGCGCGATCTTCGGCTCTTCGTCCTTCTTGCGCTGCGCTTCCTTCTCGCGATCGAGCTCGCGCGCCTTCGCCCACGCACCCGCGACCGATCGCGCTCCGTTCGCGGTCTTCTCCGCCGACACGGTGCCGATCTTGCCGAACCAGCGCATCAGCGCGATGAACGAGAACGCCGCGCGCCCGATCAAGATGAGGCCGAGGAGCGCGAAGCCGACGAGGAACGATCCCGCCGTCGAGAAGAGCGATCGCGCGAGCTCGCCGAAGAGCTCGCCGACCATGCCTCCGGCGGGGTGATGCCCGAACGCGAGCTTGCCGGGCGCGCCCACCTGCACGAGCGCCGCGCCGATGACGACCATCAAGATGTCGGCGGCGAGGCGCGCGGGCGTCGCGTTCGTCCGCTTGCCGCGCACGTAGGGGATGCCGAGCAGCAGCGCCTCGAGCGGGACGACCCAGGCCGCGACGCCGACGAGGAGCACGAACCCGCGCGCGACGATCGCGCCGACCGGTCCGACCCAGTTCTCGCCGACGGTGCCGGGCGGACCGTCGACCGGCGCCGGGACGGGATCGCCCGCATACGACGCGAGGGCGAGAGAGAGGAAGACGGCGAACGTCCACAAGAGGAGCGCCGCGACCTCTCGTCCGCGCGCGAACGAGCTCGCCGGTTGCGGACCGAGCACGCTCGGGAGGCGCGTGTTCGCCGGCGGCGAGCCCGCCACGAGCGGGCCCGCGCGCCGCGGAGCGAAGATCGGCTCGCCCGGGACCCGCGAGCGCTCCGGAACCGCGAGCTCCGCCGACAGCCGGGACGCGCTCCCCCTTCGAAAGAGGCTGAGAAACGCCATGCCTACGTTGACCTACATAGGACCCTAAGGCACCTTCGGCCGCCGAGTCAACTCCCTGACGGGCCTAATAATCCTTGGGTATCCCTCGCCTCCCGGCGTAGAGTTCGTTGCCACGGATGGCTGGTAGCCGGCTTTTTCTGCGGCTCCCACACTCGAGGGTCACGATGGGTGGAACGAAGAGGCGGCAGTCCTTCGGGGCATGTGCCCTCGGCGTCGCGCTGGCGATGCTCGCGGGATCCGCAGCCGGATGTCGGGTCGCGGAGTCGGACGTCAAGCGCTGGGAGACCACCCAGCGTGGGCCGTACAAGCTCATCGCGGTCGTGACGCACGACAAGTACAGCTGGGAGCTGCGCACCGAGGCCGCCATCGCGCTCGTCCGCATGCCTCCGCGCGGCGGCGTGCGGCAGGGCATCTCGCTGCTCGTCGACAAGTACAAGGACGAAGACGGCATCACGCGCGAGGGCGCGCTCAACCAGCTCCCCGAGGATGCGCGACGCCAGATCGTCGACCTCATGGCGCCCGAGCTGATCAAGCAGCTCGAGCCGCCGCCGCCTGCGCGCACGCCCGAGGGCCGCATGCCGGCGGATCCGACCATCCCGTTCAAGGACGCGACGTTCGCGATGCTCACGCACGAGCCGCCGCTCGTCTCGACCGACAAGACGCGCCAGGATCTCAAGGCGGCGCTCACGAAGTGGGCGCAGACCGGCTTCGAAGACCGCGTCGAGAACGGCGCGCAGCAGTTCGGCCTCGAGCAGATGATGCGCTTCCTCGGGCCAGAGAGCGTGCGCACGCTGCCCGGCATCATCAACGAGAACGCGACGCGCCTCGATCGCATCGCGAGCCTCATCAACGACGTCGGCGACGACGCCACGAAGCTCAAGGCCTCCGAAGCGCTCGTCGAGCTCGCCAAGAAGTACAACACCAAGGAGTGGCTCGAGGCGCAGACGAGGATCGTCAAAGAGCACAACGCCAAGAACAACACCAAGGCCGACGAGAACCAGGTCGCGGCGCAGGTCGACAAGATCCAGGAGCGCCGCCTCACGGAGGAAGTCTTCCCCGCGATGAAGAAGGTCGGCGGGCGCCCCGCGATCGACTACCTGTTCGGCTACGCCGCCGCGAACAACCCGGCGGAGCGGCGCAAGCTGGCCCTCGCCGCGCTCGAGGGCCGCGTCGACAAGAACAACCCCGCGGACCTCGATCGGCTCTTCGCGATCGTGCGCAACGAAGACATCCCCGACGCCGTGCGCGACGTCGCCTTCCACCGCATGGGCGAGTTCCCCAAGGAGCAGATCGTCCCGAAGCTCTTCACGCTCTTCGATCCGAAGAAGTGGAAGACGCGCTGGGTCGCCGCCGAGACGATCCTGAAGACGATGACGACGCGTCAGGTCCCCGAGCTCATGGCGCGCCTGCCGAAGACGCCGGCGACGAAGATGGGCATGACCGAGCCGCTCTCGTACGGCGGCGCCATCCGCAAGATGGAGCCCGGCGCGGGCGAGCCGAAGCCGCGCGACGTGATCGCGCCCTACCTGACGAGCCGCGAGCTCGGCGCGAAGCTCACGGCGCTCGGGTACTTCTGGGAGGGGAAGAAGGCCGATCACGGCGTCGTCCAGCCGTTCGCCGAAGACAGCACCCCGCTGCCGAAGTGCGAGAAGGAAGACGAGTGCTCGTGGTCGTGTGACGTCCCCAAAGCCCCGGGCTCGAAGGAGACCGAGCCGAAGGAGCTCAAGACGGTGGGCGAGTTCGTCAAACACTGCCTCATTCCGTCGATGGACAAGAACTAGCGCGCTTGAACGACGATGACGGGCCTCCGGAGGCCGCTTTTTCCTTGGGATCAACGAATCACTTTCCAGATTGCCGCACAGGCAATAATTTTGCGTAAGGCTGGAGACCCGAAGGGCCGCACTCAGGCATGAGCTCTGATCCGAACAAGAAGAGCCCCCGCACCTTTCAGTGCCGCGACATGCTCTGGGAAACCTTCGAGCAGATGGCGCGCGAGCTCGAATGCAGCGTCGACTACCTCATCAACGAGGCGATGAAGCAGTACGCGCGGCAGCGTAGCTACGGAGGGCGCACGCCTTATCCGAACGCAGGCCGCGACTCGGGCGGCGGGGCCGGATACCCGAGCGCGCCGCCGCCTCCGATGCCTCCGCCCCCCGCGTCGATGCGCGGCGGTCCCGGCATGATGCCGAGCCGCGGCAACAGCGGCGTCGGCCTGCCTCCTCCCCCGGCGCGAAGCGGCGGTCTGCCCGCGCCGCCTCCGCCTCCGCGCGGCGGCGGCATCCAGAGCGGCATGGGCATGCAGCCTCCGCCGCGCATGAACACCGGCATGCAGCCGGGTCGCTCGCAACCTCCGAGCGCGCCGCGCAGCGCGCCTCCGCCGATCCCCGGCCGCTCGCAGTCGATGCCTCCCCTCCCCGGCGGCGGCTACAACGGCGGGCTCTCGGGCCAGGTCGGCAGCGCGCAGCTCAGCATCATCTACCAAGGCGAGAAGGTCGGCGTGTCGAAGGATCGCTTCGTCATCGGCCGCGGCAAGCAGTCGAGCGACCTGACGCTGAAGGATCCGAACGTGTCGCGCCAGCACGCGATGATCGAGTACCAGAACGGCGTCTACTTCATGGTCGACATGGGCTCGACCAACGGCGTCGAGTACAACGGTCAGCGCATCGCGCGAAAGCAGATCGCCGAGGGCGACGTCTTCCGCATCTGCGATCACGATCTGCGCTTCACCTATCGCTGAACGGCTCGAGCCCGTGCACGTCGCGGTCTACGGGGCGGGCGCGCTCGGCGCCGTCTTCGGCGTGCGCCTCGCGAAGCGCGCGGCGGTCACCGTCACGTTCATCGTGCGCGCGCGTCGCGTCGACGAGGCGCACGCCGTCGTCATCGAGCGCGTGAAGAAGGTCCGCGATCGGCGGGAGTCGATCGAGCGGCCGGCGCGATCGGCGGAGATCCCTCCGGACGCCGACGTGATCCTCCTCGCGGTCGGGACCGAAGATCTCGAGGCCATCGCGCCGAACCTCTCGACGTCGCGCGCGCCGATCGTCGTGCTCACGCCGATGATGCCGCGCGACTACGCGCGCATGCGAGAGGCGTTCGGCGATCGCGTCCTCGCCGGGATGCCCGCGGTCGTCGCGTACGCGCGCGACGATCGCGTCGTGCGCTGGTGGCCCGCGCCCGCGCCGACGCGCATCGACGAGCCGAGGGCAGGCTCGCACGGGGAGATCGTCCGCGCGCTCGCCGCGCGCCTGAACGAGGCCGGCCTGCCGACGCGCCTCGAGCTCGGCGTGCACGAGAAGAACCCGGCGACGACGGTCTGCTTCATTCCGCTCGGCATGGCCGTGGCGGTCGCGGGCGGCCTCGAGGAGCTGGCGCGCGACGCCGAGCTGCTCGCGCTCGCGCTGCGCGCGTCGCGCGAGGGCGCCGCGATCGCCGAGCGCATCGGGCGCGCGGAGCCGCTCGCGGCGCTCGCGCCTTTGGTCGCGCAGCCGCTCGCGATGCGGGCGGCTGCCTCCGCCGTGAAGCGCCTGTCGCCCGAGGCGCTCTTCTACGTCGACGAGCACTTCGGGCGAAAGCTCCGCGTGCAACACCGGCAGATGGCCGAGGCGATGGCCGACCTCGCGCGCGACAGAGGGCTGCCGCACGACGCGCTCGAAGAGCTCGCGCGCCGCCTCGCCGAGCCTCGAAACGCGTCGAGCGAAGTGGGTGCGGGTCGGGCATAATCGCCCACGCATGTCACGCCCCGACGCCCGACCGCTCCGCCGCCTCCCCACGCTCGAGGCGAGGAAGGAAGTCTTGGAGCGGTGCGTCTTCTGCCCGAAGCTCTGCCGAACGTCGTGCCCCGTTTCGAATGCGGAGCCGCGCGAGACGCTCACGCCGTGGGGCAAGATGAGCATGGCGTACTTCGTCGCGAACGAGAGCGTCGCGCTCGCGCCTTCGTTCGCCGCGCCCGCGTGGGCTTGCACCGGCTGCTTCGGCTGCCGCGAGCACTGCGATCACAAGAACGACGTGACCGGCACGCTCTTCGAGGCGCGGAGCGCGCTCGTCGCGAGCGGCGAGGCGCCCGCGGGCGCGCGCGCAGTCCTCGACCGCTTCGAAGAGCGCGCCGGCGCCCTCGGGAAGAACGCACGCGAGCTCTCGGTTCTGCCCGAGGTGAGCGCGAGCGCGAACACCGCCGTGCTCGTCGGATGCAGCTACGCGCGATCGCTCCCCGACGAGGCGCGCGACGCCGTACGCGCCACGGCCAAGCTCGTCTCGAGCCAGGTGAGCGTCGTCGAGGAGTGCTGCGGCGCGCCGCTGCTCTACGCGGGCGACACCAAGCGCTTCCGCGAGCAGGGAGAGAAGCTCGCGCGCGCGATCGCGGGCAAGGAGCGCCTCGTCGTGATCGACGCGGGCTGCGCCTCGACGATCCGCGTGCACCACGCCGCGGCCGGCGTCGGGATGATCGCGCCGGTCGAGCACTTCGCCGAGCGCGCAGCGCGCGAGCTCGGCCGCCTCGATCGCGTCGAGGGGCTCGGCGAGCTTCGCTACCACGACCCGTGTCAGCTCGGGCGCGGGCTCGGCGTCTACGATCAGCCGCGCGCGATCCTCTCGCGCGCGCTCGGGCGCGCGCCCGCCGAGTTCGATCGCCGGCGCGAAGACGCCCGCTGCTCCGGCGCGGGCGGCCTCCTGCCGGTCACGATGCCCGACACCTCGCGCGCGATCGCCGCCGCGCGCGTCGCCGAGCACGACGGCGCGGGCGGCGGCACCGTCGTCACCGCGTGCGCGTCGAGCCTCCGATCGTTCCGCAAGCAGGGCGCGCAGGCGCTCGACCTCGTGACGGTCGTCGCCCGCGCGCTCGGGGTCTCCGGCCGCGGATGAGCGCGCGCGTCTCGACTCGTCCTGGCCGCCCGGCCGGCGCGGAGCCCGCGGCCGGCCCGCCTCGCAGGACGATCGCGACGCGCATCCTCGCTTCGTTCGCCATCACGCTGCTCGCGTTCGCCGTCACCGCGGGCGTCTCCGCGCTCGCGCAGAAGCGCACCGCCGAAGACAGCGAAGAGCTCGCGAAGGGGTACGTGCCGGTCGCGCTGAAGCTCGGGCAGCTCCGCGCGACGCAGTCGACGATCGCGTCGCTCGTCGACGGTATCCCCGACGAGAAGAACCCGCTCTCGATGCGCATCCTGCTCGAGACGCTGACGGGCGTGCGCCGCGCGATGGCCGACGAGACGCGCGCGGCGCTGTCGACGCTGCGCGAGATCGGCAGCGAGGAGACGCGCCAAGCGGCGCTCGCGCTCACCGGCGAGCTCGACGCCGCGCAGGCCACCTTCGGCGGCGATCGGCCGTCGATCGATCGCCTCTTCGCCGCCATGGACGCGGGCGATCGCGACGCCGTGAACCGCGAGCTCGTCGCGCTGGGCGCGACCGAGCACGACGGCGTGAAGCGCCTCAAGGCGCTCGCCGAGCACGTCGATCGCGCGATGACCGATCTGTCGGCCTCCGCGCGCAAGCGAGAAGAGCGCGCGATCCTCCAGCTCGCGCTCCTCGCGGCGCTGACGCTCGCGGTCGGCGTCGCCGTCTCGATCAACACGCGCAGGCTGCTCCGGCCGCTCGATCGCGTGACGGAGCGCGCGCGCTCGGTCGCCCGCGGCGATCTCACGCCTCAGCCGATCGCCGAGAGCGACGACGAGATCGGCCAGCTCGCCGCCGCGTTCGAGCGGATGGTCGGCGCCGTCGGCCGCGCGCAGAGCCGCGCCGTCGCGAACGAGCGCCTCGCGGCGATCGGGAAGATGGCGGCGCACGTCACGCACGAGATCCGCAACCCTCTCTCTTCGATCGGCCTCAACATCGAGCTGCTCGAGGAAGAGCTCGCGGAGGGCAAGGTGAGCGCCGAGTCGAAGAACCTGCTCGGCGCGATCACGCGCGAGGTGCAGCGGCTCGAGCACCTCTCGGAGGAGTACCTGCGCGTCGCGCGCCTCCCGCAGCCGCGCATGGAGGCCGAAGACGTCGCGACCGCCGTGCGCGACATCGTCGCGTTCGCCAAGCCGGAGATGGACCGCGCGAACCTCGAGCTCGCCCTCGAGGTCGCCGACGATCTGCCCCCCGCGCTCTTCGACGAGGGACAGATCCGCCAGGCGCTCCTCAACGTGATGCGCAACGCGCGCGAGGCGATGCCCGACGGGGGCACCATCGACGTGTACGTGCGCGCCGACGGCATGAGCGTCGTCATCGGCGTCGACGATCGCGGCGCGGGGATCCCCGACGACGTGCGGTCGCGCATCTTCGATCCGTTCTTCTCCACCAAGGGCGAAGGCACCGGCCTGGGCCTCGCGATCACCCGTCAGATCGTCGAGGCCCACGGCGGCTCCATCGCGTGCGAGGCGCGCGAAGGCGGCGGGACGTCGTTCCGCATCCTGCTCCCCATCGCTCCTCAGCGCCTCTCGGGCCCGAGCAGCGTCGCGAGCACGCGCCTCCCCGCCTGACTCATCCCTTGAGCACCGCGACGGGGACGAGGCGGCGCACCCGAGCGACGAGATCGCGCTGATCGTCGAGGACTTCGCCGATCTCGCGATAGACCGACGGCGCCTCTTCGACGAGCTTGCGCGCGAGGTGCGCGGGCCACACGATCCGGCGCATGTCGCGCGCGAGCGCCTCGGGACGGATCCGCGCGCGCGCTTCGCTTCGCGTGAGGACGCGCCCGGCGCCGTGCGAGCACGAGTCGAACGCCGTCGCGCAGCCGAGACCCTCGACCACGTAGCTCGCCGTGGCCATCGAGCCGGGTACGACCGCGCGCGCGCCCCGCGGGAGCCAGACGGCGCCCTTGCGATGCACGAAGAGCGGCTCGCCGTCCCAGACCTCGATCGCGGCGAAGTTGTGGTGCACGTCGAGGTGCTCGACGGCGCGCACCTCGGCGCCGATCGCGTCGGCGATGACGGCGAGCGCGCGGGCCGCGAGCGCTTCTCGGTTGGCGCGCGCGAACGCGAGCGCCCACGCGAGATCGTCGAGGTACGCGCGGCCTTCGTCGCTCTCGGCCTCGATCCCGGCGAGCGCATCGGGATCGCGCGCCTCCGCCGCGCGAACGTGGTGCGCCGCGATCGCCGCGCCGAGACCTCGCGATCCCGAGTGGACGAGGAGCCACCCGCCGCCGTCGGCGTCTCGATCGATCTCGAGGAAGTGATTGCCTCCACCGAGCGTCGCGACGTGCCTCTTCGAGAGCGCGTCGCGCGTGCGGAGGAGCGCGTGCGTGCTCAGCGGCGCGCCCATGAGGGCGTCGGGGACGTCGACTCCCCTGCCCCGATGCACGGCGTCGCCCGCCGGGATGGCGCGACCGAGCCGTG
>JAHBWD010000030.1 GCA_019637175.1 Labilithrix sp.
ACCGGTCTCCTGCCGGCGCTCCTCGCATTGGGGGTGGCGCAGATGGTCGGTTGCGGATCGTGCGTGAAGGACGATTCGTCACCCTCCTCATCGGGCGCCGCCCCCGAGCTGCCGGCACGTGAGAACAAGCTCAAGGTGGTCGGCATACGCAAGCCGTATCTCGACGAAAAAGAGGGCGGCGAAGTCCAGTCGGTGACGACGGACGCAGCCGCCGCCGACGCGGCAACGCACTGAGCGAGCAGAAAGGGGCATCCGCCCCTTTCTGCTTTTGTATTCTTCGGTCATGAGAAGACTCGCGGCCGTCGCGACGCTCGCAGCGCTGTTCTTCGCCGTCGCCGGGGTGACCCTCGCGGGCTGTTCGGACGACTACCGAACGGGAGAGGTGCCGGCGCAGGACGCCGCGCGAGAGGCGCGCCCCACGCCGGCCGAAGACGCCGAGCCGTCGGCGTGCCCCTCCACGACGCCGGTCGACGCGTCGAAGCTGCCCTGGAAGGCGGCCACGCCGCCTCAGAGCGACAAGTGCCAGCTCGATCACATCACCAGGATGAAGGAGTTCTTGGCGGCCGAGCCGAACGCGACGAACGAAGAGTTCCAGACGTTCGTGAAGAACCTCGACACCGCCTGCCACGACTGCGTCTTCTCCCCGGCCGAGGGCGCGACGTGGCCTCCCATCCCGGTCTCGGGCGGCAAGGTCGTCACCCTCAACATCGGCGCGTGCTACGCGCTCGTGTCGGGCAAAGACGATTGCGGCAAGGCCGTCCAGAACACGTTCGACTGCGAGTTCGAGGCTTGCGCCGAGTGCACCTCGACCGGAGAGCTCGAGTCGTGCCGCGCGAAGTCTCGCAGCGGGGCCTGCAAGGCGTTCGCCGAGAACGTTCGCCTCGCGTGCGCCGGCGTCCCGCCGACCGTCGACGACGCGTGCGGATCGGTGTTCGACTCCGTCCGCGTGCAGTGCGTCTCCTCGGTCACCGACGCCGGCGACGCCGGCGACGCCGGCGACATGTGAGGGAGCGCCCCGCTCCCACAAACCGGCCCCCCTTGCTAGGATTCATGGGCCATGAGCTTCCTTCCTCTCCGGCGGGCCGGCCTCGCTCTCCTCGCGGCGCTCGTCGTCGCCGACGCGGGCTTCTCGATCGTCGCGTGCAGCTCCACCTCGCCCTTCGACGAGCCCTCCGAAGCGAGCGCCGAGTCGAGCACGCCCGACGGCACGGCTGACGCGCCCGTCCAGCCCGACGGCGGCGTCGACGTGACGACGTGCAACCCGGTGAAGGGGCCGTGCGATCTCATCCTCCAAGACTGCCCCGACAAGGCAGGCAAGAAGCAAGAGTGCGTCGTCACGGGCACGACCACCTTCACGACCGAGTGCATCGCGCAGCAGGCGAGCCAGCAGCTCCCCACGGGTCGCGCGTGCTGCCCCGGCACGCAGGCGAACCCCGGCAACCCGTGCCTGCCCGGTCTCACGTGCGTCGGGCGTCCGTGCGACGACGCGGGCGGCGGCGGCGGCCGCTGCTCGCCGGCGTGCTGCAAGGGCGACGACTCCATCTGCGGAAAGAGCGATCCCGAAGGGATCACCGGCGCGTGCGATCTCACGCTCGTCGCCGACGAGAACCAACCGATTCACGACGTCTGCTCCTACCGAGAGCGGTGCAAGCCGTTCCAGGTCGAGCGGTGCAAGGTCAACCAGATCTGCCTCGTCGAGGACAAGATCGGCACCGCGAGCTGCCTCTCGTCGTTCGGCAAGACGAACCGCCAGCCGTGCACCTTCGCCAACGAGTGCGCGGACGGTCTCATCTGCATCGGCGGCGGCGACGCCGGGCAGTGCCGCACCGCGTGCCTCACGCCGGGCTCGGTGCATCCGTTCGACGCCTCCGTCGAGGAAGGCGGCCCGGGCGCGGGCGGCTGCCCCGCCGGCGAGCAGTGCCGCATCAACTTCACCGATCTCCCGCCGTGGTATGGCGCCTGCGCTTACCCCGACGGTGGGTGACCGCCGGTGCGACGGCGCGGTAGGATGCGCGCCGTGATCATCCACGAGCCCAACGCGACGCTCCGCGACACCGATCCCGACGTCGGTCTCTTCACCGTCCTCCGCGACGACGGCTCCGCCGATCCAAAGGCCGATCCCGGCGTCGCCCCCGACGTGTTGCTCTCGGCGTATCGCCACATGCGCCGCCTGCGCCTGCTCGACGCGCGCATGATCCTCCTCCAGCGTCAGGGGCGCGTCGGGTTCTACGGCGCGTGCACCGGCCAGGAGGCGGTGCCGATCGCGACCGGGCTCGTCACGCGCGAAGACGACTGGGTGTTCCCCGCGCTCCGCGAGCAGAGCGTCATGCTCGTGCGCGGCTTTCCCCTGCGCGAGTTCGTCGCTCAGGTCTTCGGCAACGCCGGCGACACCCAGAAGGGGCGCCAGATGCCGAGCCATCAGTCCGGCAAGAGCGTCCATCAGGTGAGCTGGTCGTCGTGCATCGGCCCGCAGATCCCGCAAGCGGTGGGCTGCGCGTGGGCGATGAAGCTGCGCAAGTCGGAGAGCGTCGCCTTCGGCTTCTGTGGCGACGGCGCGACGAGCCAACCCGACTTCCACGCGGCGATGACCTTCGCCGCGTCGTTCGACGCGCCCGCGGTGCTCGTCTGCCAGAACAACCACTGGTCGATCAGCGTCCCCACGGCGCGCCAGACGGCGTCGAAGACGATCGCGGTGAAGGCGCGCGCGTACGGGATCCCCAGCGTGCGCGTCGACGGCAACGACGTGCTCGCCGTCTACAAGGTGCTGAGCGACGCCGCGTCGCGCGCGCGCCGGGGCGAAGGCCCCACGTTCGTCGAAGCGCTCACGTATCGCATCGGGGCGCACTCGACGAGCGACGATCCGACGCGCTATCGCTCCGACGCCGAGGTCGAGGCGTGGAAGAAGAAGGATCCCGTCGTCCGTCTCGAGCGCCACCTCCGTCACCTAGGCCTCGTCGACGACGCCTCGGAGAAGGCCCTCGACGAGGTGCTCACGGCGGAGATCGCGCAGGCGGTGAAGGAGGTCGAGGCGATGCAGAATCCGCCACGCGACTCCCTCTTCACCGACGTGTACGCGGAGCTGCCGTGGCACCTGCGCGAGCAACGCGAGGCGCTGATGTCCGTGCCTCCAGCGCCGTCGCACGGCTAGAGGCTCTTCCGCTCCGAGCGCTCCGAGCCCTTGACCTCTTGACCCACAGACCCCTTCTCCTTAGAAGGCGGTCATGGCAAAGCGCACCTGCGACGTGGTGGTGATCGGCGGCGGCCCCGCAGGTTACGTCTGCTCGATCCGTCTCGGTCAGTTGAAGCAGAAGGTCATCTGCGTCGAGAAGGAAGAGGTCGGCGGCGTCTGCCTCAACTGGGGATGCGTCCCCTCGAAGGCGCTCATCGCGGCGAGCCACACCTACGAGAAGGTGAAAGACAGCGGCGCGACGATGGGCATCCTCGCCGAGGGCCTGAAGGTCGACTCCAACAAGATGCAAGACTGGAAGGAGGGCATCGTCAAGAAGCTCACCGGCGGCATCCGGGGTCTCTTCAAGGGCAACGGCGTCGAGCTCGTCATGGGCGACGCGCGCGTCACCAGCCCGCGCACGGTCGAGGTGAAGACGCGCGAAGGCGCCGTCGAGACGATCGAGGCCACGAAGGCGGTCGTCGTCGCGACCGGCTCCTCGACGATCGAGCTGCCGACGTTCAAGTTCGACGGCAAGCAGATCATCGGCGCGCGCGAGGCGGTGAGCCTGCGTCAGGTCCCGAAGCGCATGCTCGTCATCGGCGGCGGCGTCATCGGCCTCGAGCTCGGGATGGTCTACCAGAAGCTCGGCAGCGACATCACGGTGGTGGAGGCGACGGCGTCGCTCTTGCCCGGCGTCGATCCCGATCTCACGGCCGTCGTCGAGAAGAAGCTCCTCAAGCACGGCGCGAAGGTCTTCAAGAGCGCGAAGGCGAGCGGCTACGAGAAGAACGCCGACGGCTCGATCGCGGTCAAGCTCGATCTCGGCGGCGGCAAGTACGACACCGTCGTCTGCGACACCGTCCTCGTCGCCGTGGGCATGCGCCCGAACGGCGCCGGCCTCGGCCTCGAAGAGCTCGGCGTGAAGGTCGAGCGCGGCTACGTGCCCGCCGACCACGTGGGCCGCACGAACGTCGACGGCATCTACGCGATCGGCGACGTGAGCGGCCAGCCGATGCTCGCGCACAAGGCGAGCAAGGAGGGCGAGGTCGTCGCCGAGGTGATCGCCGGGCACAAGGCGGCGAAAGACTGGGTCGCGATCCCCGCGGCGATCTTCACCGATCCCGAGATCGCGGTGGCGGGCCTCTCCGAGGCGCAGGCCAAGGAGAAGGGCATCGAGATCCGCGTCGGCAAGTTCCCGTTCGCCGCGCTCGGCCGCGCGATGGCGGTGCACGAGACCGACGGCTTCTTCAAGGTCGTCGCCGACAAGAAGACGAACGAGCTGCTCGGCGTCCACATCGTGGGCCCCGAGGCGAGCGACCTCATCAGCGAAGGCGCGCTCGCGCTCGAGATGCACGCGTTCCTCGAAGACATCGGGCTCACCATCCACCCGCACCCGACCCTGGGCGAGGGCATGATGGAGGCCGCGATGAACGGCCTCGGCCACGCGATTCACATCATGAACCGGTCGTGACGACGAGGCTTCTGCCCTCGCGCTACTGACACGCGGAGTTGCACGTCGGCTGGATGCAGCCGTAGAACGCCTGCTCGGCCGCCTTGCCCGTCGGGTGCGCGTTCTCGCACGCGGTGTAGCACGCGTTGCTCGTGCACCCCTCGAAGCAGTCGAGGATCGCGAGGCACTCGCTCGACGCCGAGCACGCGGCGTTCTGCGCGCAGCAATTCTTCGTCACGCACGCGTCGCACTGCGCGCTTCCGAACGAGATGTTGCCGCAGCCTTGGGGCGCGCCCGAGTCCTTGCCGCCGCTCGTGACGCATTGGAGGAGCGCCATGCCTTCGTCGTCGCAGCCGCCTTCGACGATCGCCTTGCCCGAGCTCGAGCACTTGAACGCCGTGGCGTTCGTCGCCGCGCACTCCTGCGCGGCGTCCGCTTCTTCCTTGCATCCCGCGGGGATCTTCTCGAGATCCGCCTCGCAGTCGGCGACGCAGCTCGACTTCTTCGCGCAGTCGGCGCTCGCCGCCTTCGCGCAGATCTTCTCGCACGTCGATCCGGCGCTCTTCGCGCCGCCGTCGTCGGGCTTGTTCGGATCCGTCGTCGACGACGTTCCGGCGTCGCTCAGATCGACGCTCCGCACGACGGTGGACGAGCAGGCGACGAGACCGAGGAGACCCGAGAGCGTGGCACAGAGCGCGAAAGAGCCGATACGCATGACAAAACCTCCAAGAAGACGACCCGTCGAAGGTGGCCGTCGTCGAGGAGTGCTCGCCCTCGCGCCTCGCTATGATCTTTTCTTCGAGAGGCGAGACGATCGAACGAGAGCCGCGGCTGCTCGCAGCTGCTCCCAGTTCCGTGTTCGCTCTTCCACATTCGTCTTTTTCTTCGACTCCTCTAGTAGTGCACCGTGACGCGGGGGTTGCCGTTCACGAAGGTGTTCGAGCACGTCGAGCCGCCGCCGTAGCCGATCTCGAGCGCGTCGAAGACGCCCTGGCTGGCTTCGAAGTCGCGCGACACGCTCACGTCTTTGATCACCGCGGTCGTGCAGACGCCCGCCGGTGTGCAGAACTTCACCGTCTTGCCGCAGTACGAGCGATTCGGGCCCGAGGCCCAGTGCTCGCTGTCGATGCACACGTCGCCGCGCCCGAGGCAGCCCCAGTTGACTTGGCCCGGCGGCAAGCGCCGCGAGTAGCTGTCGCAGCGATGCAAGAAGTCGCAAGAGCCTTGGTAGACGAGCTTGATGTTCCGTTGATTCGCGTAGCCGCCCGACGCGGCGCCGTCGCTGCGATCGAGGTAGCGCCCGAAGACCCAGCCTTCGAGCGAGCCGCTGCGGACGCGATAGAAGCCGTCGGTCGGCGCGCTCACGACGGCCACGACGATCTCGCCGGAGCGAAGCGTGCGCAGCACGCTCGCCGTGGTGGACGCGGCGCTGCGCATCTTGACGTTCGCGTTCGCGCGGAGCGACGTCCCGACGGGAACAGCCTCGGTGATCGCGTCGCCGGACTCCTCGACCGCGTCGTCTTCGGCGTCCGTCGTCGCCGCGCAGGCCAAGAAGGGAACGGCAGAGAGAGCGAGCGCGAACGAGCGCGAGAGCAGGCGCATCCAGTCCTCCGGCCCCCAAGTAGGACAATGTGCGATACGCGTGCCAACCGAGCTCCGGCGCAACCAGGCGAAATCACGAGGGTCGCTTTGCCGTCGCTGGATCGCGGGCGGACCGCTTCCGGATCCTGCCCGTCGATATCTGTATTATGCACAGATCAGCGGCGGCCCTTGAAGCCCATCATGTTCTGCACGACCGACTCGCTCTCCTCCGCGATCTCCGCTTCCTCGCGTGCCCGGTCGGCGCAGTCTTCGCACATCTTCTTGGCCTTGCCGGACACCTTCACCGCGACGAGCTTGTCGACCTCGTTCTCGCATTCCTTGCAGGTAGCCATGGCGAGCTCTCCATTGTTTCGCCGTTCTTCGCGGCAATTTTTCCCGGGCAGAGCGGCAACGCGGACCTTATCATACGGGAAATCGCGCCTCGCTCGTGCTCGGGTGAGGTCATCGAGGGCATCGCATGGGCATCTTCGACCGTATGGGCAAAGTCATCTCGAGCAACGTCAACTCGCTCCTCGACAAAGCCGAGGACGACAAGAAGCTGCTCGAGCTCAACCTCGAAGAGATGGCCGAACAGCTCAAGAGCGGCCGCCAAGACGTCATCGCCGCGGTGGCCGCCGAGAAACAGCTCCGAAAGAAGGCCGACGACCTGAAGGTCGAGGTCGAAAAATGGGAGAAGCGCGCCGAGCTCGCCCTCAAGAGCGAAGACGAGGCGCTCGCTCGTGAGGCCCTCCGCCAGAAGAAGCGCACCGAAGGCGAGTGGGAGGCGGTCGACAAGGCGCGCGTCGATCAGCGCGACGTCGCCCTCAAGATGAAAGAGGAGCTCGAGCGGATGGAGAAGAAGCTCGACGAGCTCAAGCTCCGCAAGGGGAGCATCGCCGCGCGGGCGCAGCAGTCGCGCGCCGGCGGCGGCGCCGAGGCGCTCGGCGCGCGCGGCGGCTCGAGCGCGTTCGACAACTTCCGCAGGATGGAAGAGAAGATCGAGGGCCGCGAGCAGGAGAACCTCGCGATGGCGGAGGTCGAAGAGGCGATCGGCGCGGGTCCGGCGCAGCGCGATCTCGAGGCGAAGTTCCGCGATCTGGAGCGCGGCATCAGCGGAGGCGGCGGAACCAAGAAGGACGCCGACATCGAAGACGAGCTCGCCGCGCTGAAGAAACGGATCCGCGTGTAGCGGCGCCGGCGTGGAGAGTCGAATCGTCGTCAGCTTTCGTGCGCCGGGCGGTCCCGGTCGCACGTTCCTCGAGCGGGCCCGCGCGCTCGACGCGCGGGCGAGCGCCTCGGGGGGCATGCTCATCGCGTGGGACGCGAATCGAACCGCGTTCCTCTTCGACGGCGACAGGCTCGAAGACGCGATCAAGGTCGCGACCTCGCGCGGCGGCGACACGATCGACGACGAGCTCCCGTGGCGCGTGGGGATCGCCGAAGGCGATCTGAAGCCGCTCGCCGAGGACGGCACGCGCGGGCCCCTCGCGTGGGGCGCGCCCCTCGTCGCCGCGGCGGTGCTCGCCTCGGCGGCCAAGCCCGGCGAGATCTTGTGCGCCCAAACGATGCGCGCGCTGCGCTCGGGCGACCTCGTCGCCGCGGGCACGCGCATCGGACGCGACGGGTCGCTCCGTGTCCGCGGCGTGCGCCTCGATCCCGTGCATCCGTGGCGAAGGCAGGCCGTCGAGCAGCTCGCGCGGATGCGCGTGGCTCCCCTCGTGGGCATGCGGGCCCCGAAGATCGACGTGAGATCGGGATCGCTCGTCGTCTTGCGCGCCGATCCCGGAACGGGCGGCACGCGCTGGCTCACCGAGCTCGCGTCGGGCGCCTCGCGCGCTCTCGTCGTCTCTCCGAGCGGCTCTTCGTTCGAGCCCCTCGGCGCGCTTCGTCGCGCGCTCGCGCGCTCGCTCACGCGCGAGCTGAGCCCGCTGCTCCTCGAGCTCGCGCCTTCGCTCGACGCGCTCCTCGCGGGCAAGGGCGCGACGCTCGAGGTGGCGACGAAGCTGATCACCGCGTTCTTGTGGCCGAAGACGGAGGGCCAACCACCAGGCCTCTTGCTCATCGACGACGCCAAGGCGGTCGATCCGTCGACGCTCGAAGCGTGCGTGCGCGCGGCGCGATCGCCTGGGGCCGCGTTCGGCGTCGTCGCGCGCGCCGACGCGACGAGCGGCCTGCCTTCGCTCCTCGCGGCGCTGCCGAAGACCGCCGAGATCGATCTCGCGCCGCTGACGCGCGACGCGGCCGAGGCCCTCGCCGGCGGGTGCACGAACGAGGCGCTCGACGCGATGGCGCGAAAGCGCTGGGCGCGCCTCGCCGCCAACGTGCCGCTCGGGATCGTCGAGTCGGTCGCGTACGGCATCGTCACCGGCGACATTGCGTGGAGCGGCGACAAGGCGTCGCCGCGGTCTCGCGCGTCGGGGCGAGGGAAGGTGAGGGGAGGCGCCGAGTGGATCAACCTGCGCGCGCGCGAGGAGAGCGAGCACTGCCGCGCGTTGCTCTGCCTCGTCGCGCTCCTCGGCGGTGAGGCGAGGGTCACCCGCCTCGCGAACATCCTCGAGCGCTCGGGTCACGCGATGGACGTCGACATGGTGCTGGCCGAGCTCATGTGCACGCGATGGCTCACCGACACGCAGGAAGACTGGGTCGGTCTTCCGTCGCGCACCCACCGCGACGCGCTCGTCGGCCTGCTCGACGACGCGGCGAAGAAGCCGATCCATCGCGCGGCCGCCGAGGTGATCGAGCGCGAGGAAGGTGTCTTCGGCAAGGTCGAGGCCGCGTGGCACGCCGCCCAGGGCGAAGACGGCGCGCGCGCGTCGCGCATGGCGCTCGCCGCCGCGAAGTCGACCGCCGACGGTCTGCTCGAGGCGAGCACGACGCAGCTCATCGCGTTCGCGCGGCGCGCCGATCCGTCGTGCGAGGAAGCGGCGCTCGCGCTCCTGGCGAACGCGCTCGCGAGGTCTCCGAGCGCGCCTCCGCCGCGATCGAGGACGGGCCCGCCGCCTTCGAGCGGCTACAGCGCACCACCTCCGGCGAAGTCGGTGCCGCCGGAAGCGGCGGTCGCGCCGCCCGCGCCTGCGGTGCCGTCGTTCTTCGACGAGGAGCTCGCCGTCTTCGAGATCGAGGTGCACGACTCGGAGCCGCCGACGATCGCGAAGCTCGAGCTCGCGCCGATGGAGGCGAACGGCGGTCCCGCGGCGCCCGCGGAAGCGAGCTTCGACGCGTCGGCGCCGGCGTCGTCGCCCGACCTGCCCAACGCCGGCGAGCCTTCGGTCGCGGGCGCCAACATCGCGACGCGCCTCGGCGAGCTCGCGAAGGAGGCGCTGCTCAGCGCCGACAACGCGGCGCTCGAGCGATGGGTCGACGGCCTCCGCGCCGCGGGCGAGAGCCCGCTGTTCACCGAGCGCCTGCGCGCGCTCTCCCGCCTCGGGCGCGGCGACATCGGCGACGCGCTGCGCGTGCTCCGGCGCACGCGCTCGTCGCTCGATCCGCAAGATCACAAACTGCGCTGCCAGACGTCGCTCGCCCTCGGCGTCGCGCTCTCGGTCGCCGGGCGCTCGCAAGAGGCGCTCCTCGAGGGCATGGATGCGCTCGCTCGCGCGCGTCACGCCAGCGACGAGCGCGGCGCGGAGGCGTGCCTCGCGTTCCTGTCGAAGCTCTACGCCTCCGTCGGCCGCGAGGAGTCAGGCGCGCTGCGGCGCCCGGCGCGCACCTGATCACGGCGCCTCTTCGCGCTCCTCCCAGGCCTCGCGCAAGATCTCCGCGACCGCTTCGTAGAGCTCCTCGGGGATCGCGGTGCCGACCTCGAGCTCGATCAGCGCGCGCGCGAGGGGCACGTCGCGCAGCACGGGCACGCCGTACTGGCGCGCCGCTTCCACGATGCGCGCCGCGAGATCGCCCTGGCCCGTCGCGACGACGGTGGGCGCCTCGTCGCCGCCTTCTTCGTCGTAGCGCAGCGCGCACGCGAGGTGCGTCGGGTTGACGACGACGACGGTCGCGTTCTTGACGTTCGCGATCGTCGCGGCGGCGAGCATCTCGTGGTGCGCGCGCTCGCGCGCGGCCTTGTGCTGCGGATCGCCTTCGCTCTCCTTGTGCTCGCGCTTGACCTCCGACTTCGTCATCATCAGCTTCTTCCGCCACGCGCGACGCGTGACGACGACGTCGACGACCGCGAGGAAGACGCCGAGGATCGCCGCGCGCTCGACGACGCTCTGCGCGATCGTCGCCGCGACGGGCGCGGCCGCGTCGATGCGCCCGGTGATGCGCGCGATGTCGCCCGCGCGATCTCTGAGCGCGGAGTAAGCGATCCACGCCACGCCGGCGGCGAAGAGCGCCGCGCGCAAGATGGCGACGAGGCGCGACGTGGAGAAGAGCTGCCCGAGGCCCGCGATCACGTCGAGGCGCTCGAGCTTCGGCGTGAGGCGCTTGGTCGCGATGACGCCTCCGGATTGCACGACCGAGGCGATCGCCGCGGAGACGCCGGCCGCGACGAGGATCGGGACGGTGAGGGCGACGACCGACGTGGCGACCTTCGCGGGATCGAACGCGATCGTCACGGCGGGATCGGCCGCGCGCGCGATCGCGGCGCGGAGATCGGCGCCTGCGCGCGAGGCGAGCGCGCCGATCGCGGCGGGCGCGAGCGCGACGGCGAAGAGGAACGCCACCGACTGGCTGGCGAACGAGGAGATGGGGCTGTCGCCCTCCTCGAGCGCCTTGCGCTGCTTCTTCGGCGTCGCCTCTTCGGTCTTGTCGCTCACTTCCTCCCTTTCGGCCGCGCCTTCGATCGGGTTGCGCTCTTTTTCTTGGGCGGCGCCTTCTTCGCCGGCGCTTTCTTCGCGATCTTCTTGGCGATCTTCTTCTTGGCGATCGGCTTCTTCGCGATCGTCTTCTTCGGAAGCGGCTTCGGCGAAGGCGCGTCCCACGCCTCGACCTCGGCCTTGCCCGTCACGAGCTTGTAGAGATCGATCGAGAGCTGCCGCACGTTCTCGCCGGTGACCGCCGAGACGAGTCGCAGATCGACCTTCTTCTTCGCGAACCGCGCCTTGAGCTTCGGATACGCCTCGCGTACCTCGGGCAGGTCGGCCTTGGTGAGCGCGACGAGCTGCGGGCGCGCGGCGATCGCGGGGTCGAACCTCGCGAGCTCGTGCATCAGCGCCTGGTAGTCGGCGAAGGGCTCGCGGTCCTCCGAAGGATCGAGGGTCACGAGGTGCAGCAGCGCGCGGCACCGCTCGACGTGCTTGAGGAAGCGATGACCGAGGCCCGCCCCTTCGGACGCGCCGGGGATGAGGCCGGGGATGTCGGCGAGCACGAACGTCGCCTCGTCGCCGACGCGGACCACGCCGAGGTGCGGCGTGAGGGTGGTGAACGGATAGTCGGCGACCTTCGGCTGCGCCCGCGAGCACGCGCGGATGAAGGTCGACTTGCCCACGTTCGGGAAGCCGAGGAGGCCCACGTCGGCCATCACCTTGAGCTCGAGGCGGAGCTTCTTCTCCTCGCCCGGCTCGCCGGGCTCGGCCCTTCGGGGCGCGCGATCGTAGGGCGTCGCGAAATGGATGTTGCCGCGGCCGCCCTTGCCGCCGGCCGCGATGACGACCTTCTGGCCCTTGGCGTCGATGTCGAACAAGAGGTCGCCGCTCTCGCGATCGAAGACCTGCGTTCCGACGGGGACGCGCACGACGAGAGCTTCGCCTGCGCGCCCGTAGCAGTCTTTGCCCTGCCCGTGCTCGCCGTGGCGCGCGCGGAGCGCGCGGCCGTAGGTGAGATCGAGGAGCGTCGAGAGGCCCTCGTCGGCGACGAAGACGACGTCGCCGCCGCGCCCGCCGTCGCCTCCCGACGGGCCCCCGAAGGGTACGAACTTCTCGCGGCGGAACGCGACCACGCCGTTGCCCCCGCGGCCGGCGACCACGTCCACTTCGCACGAATCGACGAACTTCACGCGGCTTGGATAAAGAGAAGGCGCCCGAGGGTCAAGGGGACTTGACCCGTCCCGACGTGTCCGCCCCCTCTCGGGGGCTCGTGACGCCGATGGGTGGGATAGGATCGCGACGTGCCGAAGAAAGACGAGCTGGTGCGTTTCGGGGTGGCGATGGAGGCCTCGCTTCTCAAGGCCTTCGACGCGGTCGTCAAGCGGCGGGCGAGCACGCGCTCGGAGGTGCTCCGCGACCTCGCGCGCGCCGAGGTCACGCGCGCCGAGGTCGCCGAGGGCGCCGACGCCGTCGCCGCGCTCACGCTCGTCTATGACCACCACGTCCGCGACTTGACCGAGCGCCTCATCGAGCTCCAGCATTCGCTCGGCGACCGGGTGCGTTCGGCGATGCACGTGCACCTCGATCACGATCATTGCCTGGAGGTGATCGTGATGCAGGGACGATCGGACGAGCTCAGGGCGTTCGCCGACAAAGTGTTCGCCACGCGCGGCGTCAAGCACGGCGGCATCGAGGTGATCGCGACGACCAAGGCGAGGAAGGACAAGGAGCGGCTCCACGTCCACCTGCACGCCCACGGTCACGGCGACCACGACCACGATCACGATCACGATCACGATCACGATCACGATCACGATCACGATCACGCGCCGAAGAAGAGGAAGGCGTGAAGGTTCATCACCTCAACCTCTGCACGATGTGCCCCTACGGCGGCCGGCTCATCGAGGGCGGCGACAAGGGCATCACCGAGATCGGCGAGATGGTGGTGCACGCGCTCCTCGTCGAGACGAACGACGGCCTCGTCGTGGTCGACACGGGCATGGGCCTCGACGACGTTCGCGCTCCCTCCGGGCGGCTCGGCGGCGCCTTCGTGGCGCTCTGTCGTCCCCAGCTCCGCGAGGAGGACACCGCCGTTCGTCAGGTCGAGCGCCTCGGCTTCCGTCGTGAGGACGTGCGGCACGTCGTGGTGACCCACCTCGACGTCGATCACGCCGGCGGGATCCCCGACTTTCCCGCCGCGAAGATCCACGTCCACAAGAAGGAGCACGCGGCGGCGATGAAGCCCTCGTTCCGCGAGCGCTCGCGCTACCGCAAGGTCCACTTCGACGGCGACCCGAAGTGGGAGCTCCACGAGGAAGGCGGCGACACGTGGTTCGGCTTCGCGAGCGTGCAGGCCGTGGCCGACGACGTCCTCATGATCCCGCTCTTCGGCCACACGCGCGGGCACTGCGCGATCGCGGTCCGCGCGCGCTCGCCGTCGCGCGCGCGCGCCGAGTGGCTCCTCCACTGCGGCGACGCGTACTTCTTCCACGAAGAGCTGTTCGATCCGCGCAGGTGCCCGCCGGGCCTCGCGGTCTTCCAGCGCGCGATCGCGATGGACGACGACGCCCGCAGGGCGAACGCGCGGCGTCTCCGGGCCCTCCACGAGGAAGCCGGCGACCAGATCCACATCTTCAGCGCCCACTCGCCGCACGAATACAGAGCGGCGACGGAGATCTGACGATGCGGCGCTTCCTCCTCCTCGTCGTCTTCGCGGCCGTTCTGCCCGGCTTCGACTGCAAGAAGCGAGGGGCAGACAGCTACGTGTATTCGATCTTCGTCGACGAGTCGCTCGCGAAGGTGGAGGGCCTCGAGCTCGGGGGCAAGCCGCTCACGGTCGCGGCGCAGCAGCCCACGGGCAAGTCGTTCGAGGTCACGCTCGCGGCGAAGGAGATGATGGTCGAGAAGAACGCCGTCGTCTCGATGACGACGACGTGCGGCGTGAGCCGCCTGCCGGCGAAGATCACGGTGGGCATCACGAAGTCCGACTCGCGCTCGGGCGAGGAGCGCGAGCGCGGGCTGCTCGCGAAGGGCAAGAACGATCTGACGGCGACGGCGGTGTTGATGAGCCCGCCGCGCGTCGCCGACGTGTACCTCGACACCGAAGGCTCGGCCGCGCCGGTCACGGTGGGCACGATGGCGGTGGATCCGGCGAAGAGCCCGCATCGCCTGCCGCTCGGCCCTTGTCCGACGGCCGACGAGGTCAAGATCGGCGGCGCGTCGGTCGGGAGGATGCCCGTCGTGCCGCGCAAGACCGCGGCCGACGACAAGCCGGGCACCGCCTTCGTCGACGTCCGCGGCGGGCATTGCTACGAGTCGAAGCTCCACCTCTACGCCGACAAAGACAAGAACACCGAGAACATGGCGCGCTCCGCGCCCAAGCGCCTCGAGCCGCAGCAGCGCGTCTACGTCGTCGAGATCGACGACTTCTTGAAGGCCCCTCCGGAGACGGTGACCTCGAAGGACGCCTTGCCGTCGCGCACCGAGATCCGGCGTTGCGGTTCGACGTCTCTGTTCGGCACGGGAGGCCTCACGCCTTCGCCGATCGCTCCGGCGAAGAAGCCGAAGCCGAAGAAGTGAGCTACTGCATCGAGAACGTGACGCGGAACGCGCCGTTCTGATTGCTGATGCCCGCGCCGTCGACGAGCACCGAGTAGCTCTTGCCCGCGGTGACGGGGAAGAGCAGCGTCTCGCCGCCGGTGCCGTTCGCTCCGTTGACGCACGCGAGGTAGCTGAGCTGGCCTTGGGGGCCGGGCGAGCAGTTGTCGGTGACGTAGAGGAACGAGTCGTAGTTCGTGTCGCTCGTGACGACCTTCATCGTGCCCGTCTTGTGCGCGGTCACCTTGAAGACGCGATCTTGCGCTGCCGCGCCCGTCGTCGAGTTGCCGACCTGGCCGGTGCACGTCGGCGACGCCTGGCCGGTGTTCGACGAGCCGAGCGTCGTGCTCACCAGCATGACGGGCTTCGACCACACGTGCACGTCGAGGCCGGGGCACGAGCGCGACGCGAGCGGATCGGAGCCGGCGAGGTGACAGGTGTCGTCGCAGCCGTCGTCGTTGTTCTTGTTGCCGTCGTCGCAGTCTTCGCCGTCCTGCACGATCTTGTCGCCGCAGGTGGCCGGCGCCGGGGCGTCGGTGTCGCCGGCGTCGCGATCGGGGCGCGGATCGGGGTCTTCCTCCTCGGGCAGCTCCGGGTTCTCGTCGGTCTCGCACGGCTCGCACTTGCCGAACGTCTCGCCGTCTTCGTTGCAGAGCTTCGTGCCCTCGTTGCGATCGGCGCATCGACAGAAGACGTAGTTGCCCGCGGTGCACCGCCCCGCCTTCTTCGTCGCCGCGCTCTTCGCCGTGCACGCGATCGCGAGCGCGGCGAACGCGCAGGCGAAGAGCAAGAGGAACGTTCGAAGCGAAGGCTTACTGCTCATGACTTCACTGTAGCTCGTACTTGATCGTATAGGCGCCCTTTGCGGCGAGCACGCCTTCGGCCGCGACGTAGACCTTCTGCCCGCTCGTCACGGGGAACGTCATCGTCTCGACGGCGCCGGCGGCGCCGCTGTTCGCGCACATGTTGGCCGCCTGCGACTGGTGGTCGGTGCACGTGCGCCGGGCGACGAGCATCAGGTTGACCGTGGGATCGGTCGGCGTGAGCGTGACCTTGAGGTTTCCGGTGCCGCGCGGCGTGATCTCGTAGATGTGATCGGAGGCGGCGTTGAGGTTGCTCTCGCTGACGGTGCACGAGCTGCCCGTCTTGGTGAACGTGTTGCCGTAGGGCGTCGTCGATCCCGTGCCGGTGACGGTGCGCCCCGGCCAGACGCTGACCGGGTGGCCCGGGCAGCCGTTGCCCGTCGTCGGGTCGCCGTTCACCTGCTGGCAGCTGTTGGAGCAGCCGTCGTTCTCCGTCTTGTTGCCGTCGTCGCACGCTTCGTTCGCGTCGACCTTGCCGTCGCCGCAGAACGAGCCGGTCGTGAGCTTCATCGTGAGCTTGTACTTGCCCGCGCTGCCCGAGGCGCCGTCGACGACGAGGTAGTAGTCTTGGCCGGTCACGACGTTGTGCGTGAACTGCTCGAGGCCGCCCGCGCCGGTCGTCTCCGAGCACCTCACCTGCGAGCTCTCGTCGTCGCACGCCGTGCGGAGATAGACGGTCGGGTTGAACGCGCCGGTGCCCTGCACCTTCACGCTGAGCGAGCCGCTGCCCGTCGGCGTGAGGCGATAGACGTGATCGGCGCCGCCGCCCCCGACGACGCACGCGCCGGGCGCGCCCTTGAGATCGTCCTTCGCGCCGGTGGTGTCGCCGTCGATGATCATCTCCGCGGTCCCGAGCGCCGTGGGCTTGCCGGGGCACGACTCGACGGGCGAGCCGGGCGGTCCGGCCTCTTCCTTCACGGGCTCCTCTTCGGGGCCGGGGTTGAGCTCGTCTTCGCCGTTGGCCGTCGACTCGTCTTCGCCGCCCTCGCACACGCCGCCGCCGGTCGTGCAGGCTTCGAAGCCGGCGCCGTCTTCCTTGCACAGCTTCGTTCCTTCGGCGCGCGTCCCCGCGCACCGGCAGAACACGTTCGCGCCGGGCGTGCAGCGGCTCTTGCCGCCGGCCTCGGTCGTCGCCGAGCAGCCTTGCGCGCCGACGAAGATCGCGATTGCGGCGATCGCCGCGCCCAGAACGCCGTGCATCTTCATGGTCTCCTCCAAGATCCCCGGTTCGAAGCTCGACGACGCGCGAGCGTCGTCGCAAGTGCTCCCAGCCCCAACACCGCGAGCGAAGCGCCCGCGGACTTCGTCGCGCCGTTGCCCTCGCCCGGCGCGCTCGCCACCGTGCACGCGGCGGCCGCGTCTGCGGGATCGGGGCACTCCGGATCGAAGCCGCCGCGCGGCTCGACGTTGCACACGACGCCGCTGCCCGGCGGATAGATCGCGCAGACGGCCTTCACGTCGTCGGGCGTGAGCGTGCGCTGCGCCACCGATCCGGGCGAGTACGACGCGAACATGACCGCGCTCGGATCCGACGAGTGGGCGATGCCGATGAAGTGACCGACCTCGTGGGTCAGGATCGCCTGGAGGTCGTACTGCACCTTGCGGGGATCATCGGTGATCGTCACCGTGTTGTTCGCGGTGTTGACCTCGATGTCCGCATCGTAGATCTCGCCGGTCTGGTCGTTGTAGGTCACGCTCGTCTTCGCGAGCGTTCCGTCGATGCCGCGGTACTTCCAGTCGTCGTCCTGGAAGAGAACGACGTTCACGTTGCGGCCTTCTTTGTTGTACTCGCTGCGCTTGCACGCGACCGGGTCGCGCTCCTGGAACGCCATCGACGCCGTCTTGCCGTCGGGGCACGTGACGTCGGTCCACGCCTGGAACGTCTTCTTGATGATGTCGCGCGTGTCGACCGGATCCAGATCCTGCGTGCCGAGCTCGTTGACCGCATAGCTGATGCAGCTCGTCGGCCAGAACAGCTTCTCGCCCTCGGCCGGGCAGTTGTCTTGGTCGGTCTTGCACTCCTTGGTGGAGGTCGCGCGGCACGTCGTCGATCGGCAGAACGCCGACGCGTCGCCCGCGACGGCGAGGATCGCCGCCCCCGCGACGAACGCCGCGAAGGTGGATCCCTGCTTGCCGTGCTTCGCCGTCCTCCACATGGCCCCACGCCCTCAGGTGCATGGCGCATGCCGATGTAGGACAAGGTATGTTGCTCGCGGAACGCCCACGATTCCAAGCGATTCCGCTCTCACCGCAAGGCGATCCGCCGGTCTCGGCGTGGCCGCGAGGATCCCGCGGGATCCACCTGGCGCGCGCGACGGACGCGGCGCGGACGAGCGGCGGACAAAAAAAAGAGGCCGCCACCCGCGGGCTCTCACGGGTGCGGCCTCACCTGAACCGGCGACGACTGGAGAGCGCCTCGCGGTCCGGAGTAGATAGCCATCGAAGGAGCGAAGTGACGCCGAGGAGAGGGGGAGCGGTAAGACGTCCACCTCGCCGCCTTCGATGTCTGCGTTCGAGTATTGCTCGCGGCGTGCCTGTGGCGTTCGAGCGCGAAGCGACGCCGCGCATCTCATTTCTTTCGTAGATCCTAGCGGGTGATCCGACTCACGCGGATCGGCGCTCGTCCACTCGGGCTGGTCGCGTTTTGCTCGCCTCGTGGTCGACCGCGTACGATGGCGAAAATGATCTCGCGCATGACGTTGGTCGCTCTCGTCGTTGCCTCTCACGCAACGTGCGCGCGCTGCTCCGAGAGCGGCGGCAGCGAGAGCGACGCGACGACGTCTCTCGACGGATCGCGCGCGACACCTTCACGCGTCGGGAGCTGCGATCGCGTCACCGCGAGCAGCCTCTGCTCGGAGTACAGCGGCGGTTACCTCGCGCAGTACGAGGCGGTGCTCACCTCGGCGTGCGGGAAGCTCTCGGGCACGTTCGTCTACGCGGAGTGTCCCAACACGTCGGTCCTCGGATCGTGCGCGCTGTCGACGGGGGAGGTTCGCAAGTTCTACGCGAGCGGCGCGCAGGCGTACGACGCGACGCGCGCAGAGAGCGAGTGCGAAGGTTCGTACAAGGGAACGTGGGCAGCGCTCCGCTGACGTGACGTGTCCCATCGTGGACGGTCTCGGGCTTGCAGCTCCTCCGAGCGACATGACACCGAGGACGTTTTACGTCGCAGCGTGCGCCGCTGCGCTCACGTGCGTGCCGTTCGGCGCGGGCGCGTTCGAGGTCAAGCGCTCGTCGGGCGGACAGCTCGTCCGTTGGCCGAGCGCGAGCGTGTCGTGGACGCTCGATGACTCGATGGTCGCGCTGAGCGCCCCCGAAGACGCGCTCGCGGCCGCGCTCGGCGCGTGGAGCGACAGGGAGGGGGCGCCGTCGCTCTCGATCGTGAGCGAGAGCGCGCCGCTCGTGCCGCGGGCCGACGGCGTCAACGGCGTCTTCTACGCCGCGGAGGGGCTCGCCGGTCTCGTCGAGAAGGGGAGCCGGAACGAAGACGCGCTCGCGCTCACCATCGTGTCCTTCGACGAGCGCACCGGGGCGATCGTCGACACCGACATCGTGATCAACGGGACGTACCGCTTCTCCTCGAAGAGCGCGCTCGCGCCCGCCGCGGCCCAGGGCGCCGACGACGACGGCTACGATCTCTCGCGCGTCCTCGCCCACGAGGTCGGCCACGCGCTCGGGCTCCGCGACGAGCCGGCGATCCCGGAGGCGCTCATGTACCCCGTTCTTCAGCGCGTTCGGCGCGCGGGCGTCGAGCCGAGCGCGGACGATCTCCGCGGTCTGCGCGCGCTCTACGCGAGCGGCGCGTCGTCGTCGTCGCGCGACGATCGATCGAGCGGCTGCGCGATCGGCGCGAGCCCGTCGTGGGAGCGAGGCGCGCTCGTCGCCGTCGCGCTCGTCGCGATCGTGCTCGCGCGCCGCTCACGTCAGGAGAAGGACTCGTCGGCGTCGAGCGGCGCGTCGCCGATGCTCGCGAGCGCGTCGACCGCCTCGCGATCGTGATGCGTGCCCGCCTCGCGCGAGAGCTCGGCGATCGCCTCGCCGTGCGTGCGGCGACGGCGATAGGGGCGTCCTTGGGTGAGGGCGTCGTACGCGTCGGCGACCTGGAACGCGCGGACCGCGGGGGGGATCGCGGCGCCGTCGAGGCCGTCGGGGTAGCCGCGCCCGTCCTGCCGCTCGTGGTGCGCGCGGATCACCGGCAGCGCCGCCCGGAGCGCCGGCATGGCGCTCACGATGCGCTCGCCGGCCGCCGGGTGACGCTCGAGCGCCCCGCGATCCTCCGGCGTGAGCGGACGACCGCGCGCGAACACGTGCTCGGGCACGGCGACCTGACCCACGTCGTGGAGGAACGCGCCGAGCCGCGCCTCCTCGATCTCGGGCGCGGAGAGCCCCATCGCGGCGGCCACGCGCGCCGCGCCTCGCGCGAGGCGGTCGCGATGCGCGCCGTCTTCGTGGGCCGGTCGCGCGAGGCCGCCGGCGACGCGGCGCGCGAGCGCCTCGCGCTCCGTCGCCGACGTCGGCGCCTCGATGCGCGCGCGGAGCTGCTCGAGCACGAGGTCGCCGAGGTTGGCGATCCGCCGCTTGCTCAAGATCGCGTGGACCTTCGCCTGCGCGAGCGAGCCGAGCTTCGGCTCGAGCTCGGGATCGGCGCTGATGAGCACGCGCAGCGCGTCGGGCGCGACGTCGGCGACGTTCGCGAGGAACTGCGCGCCGCAGGCCGCGGGCATGTGCAGGTCGCTGATGACGACGTGAGGCGCGTCGCGCCGCGCCACCTCGAGCGCCTCGTTCGGATCCGACGTCGCGATCGGCTCGAGGCCGAGCGAGCGCAACGTCCGCGAGACCGCGCGGAGCACGAGCGGCTCGTCGTCGAGCAGCAGGACTTTCCTCGGAGGCCCGTTCCAGGTCACGACGTCAGCTCGCTTCGATCACTGGCCGTGGAACTCGCGTGACTGCTTCATGACGAGCTGACCGTTTTGCAGGAGCTTGAACTCCATGTCGAGGCTACGCGGCTTCGCGTCGTCGAGCCAGACGTAGCGGCAGTCGCCGCCGAAGTAGCCGGGCTTCGCCTTGCAGTACGCGATCTCGACCGCCTTCGCGAGCTCGGTGACCTGGTTCATCTGCGCTTCGGTCATGACGCTGCCGGTGAGCGCCGGGCCGCCGGCCGTGGGCCGCGCGAAACGCGTCACGGTGAAGCGCGTCGGCCGATTGATCCCTCCGAAGGTGGCCATCGTCATCTGCGAGATCGTTCCGGGATCGGGGTTGGTCACGAGGTTGTTGTTCCTCTGGAGGCTCAACGTATACGCGAGGTAGTCGCTGTTGACAGCGCGCGTGATGACGACGCCGTTGGCCGCGACCTCGCTCTCGGTGTCGTACGCGGGAACGATCGCGAGGCCCATGCCCGCCGTCGCGTGATCGAGGCGAGCGAACGAGCGCTCCTCGATCGCGCGCGGGTTCCACAGGCTCGCGTACACGCCCTTGATCGCGCACTGCACCGTCTTCGGCTTGATCTCGAGCTTGGTGACGGGCCCGTCCTGCTCCGCCTCGATGCGGCACGCCATGTCGGGCGCGTCGACGCTCGAGAGCTTCACCGCGAAGCTGTCGTGCAGCCCCGCGCCGTCGAAGTTCGGGATGTCCTCGGCGTTCGCGCTCGAGCGCACCTTGAGCTTCTGGACGCCGGGCGCGAGCGTCTCGAGTCGCGCGACCTGCGCCTTCACGTCGGCGAGCTGCGCGGGCGGCACCGTCGCCTTGTAGAACATGCCTTGGACCTCGGCGGCGAGCGCGCGGCGCGCGTTGGGTGAGAGGTCTCCGCCTTTCTCCTGGGCGACGAGCGCGTCGACCTTCGCCTTGAGCGCTGCGTTCGCCGGAAGCGCGAGGAAGTCGCGGTAGTACTGCACCGGGATCGCGAAGCCCTGGGGCACGAGGTCGTAGCCGATCTTCGCGCTCTGCGAGCCCGCTTGGTTCTTCCGTCCGAGGACGCCGCGGTTCGCGAGGAAGCCGAGCATCGCGGCCTTGCCGCCGAAGCGGTTGCCTTGCTGCGTGCACGCCGGCGTCAGCGTCGGGCACATCTGGTCGTACCAGACGAGGTTCGGCTCGTTCACGATCGGGAGCTGTTGCCACGGACGGTTCGTGCGCTCGCGGAGCTTCTGCTCGACGATCGCGGCGGTGGTCGCCTCGATCGCGAACGCGGTCTTGCCCACCGTGAGGTGGACCGGCGCGTCCTTGAAGGGCGCGAGCTGCGCGTGATCGAGCGCGGCGTCGCGCAGCACCATGTTCGGCGTGCCGCGCTCCTTCGACTTGAGGTTGACGTGCGACGTCACGTCCTGGAACACCTTCGTGATCGTCCCCGCGACGACCGAGAGATCGAGCGGTAGCTCGTCGAAGACGACGATGTCCGTCGGGCGCACGTTGCCGAGATCCTGCGGGAAGATCCGGAGGTAACCCCAGGCCTCTCCCGGGTTGAGCGGGAGGTACTTCACGGCGCCGAGGATCTGCTCGATCGTCATCGCCTCGTAGCCGAGCGCGCGCAGCTCGTCGCCGATCGTGGCGAACGACTGCTGCGGGCCGCCGGCGACGAAGGCCATCCGCGCGCCCGGGATGGAGAACGAGCGCTTGATCACCTTCAGGAGCTCGAGGATCCCGCCTTCGTGGATCACGTCGTCGGGATAGAGCTGCACGGCGAAGAGCGGCGGCGCGCCCTCCTCGAGCTGGTACGTCTGGATCGTGCCGGCGTAATACCGCTTGTCGTTCGTGAAGTAGGTGACGTCGTTGAACTCCTGCCCGCCCTCGGCGATGCCGAGCTGCCGCTTGGCGAAGTCGTAGTGGTACTTGGCGTAGTCGGGCGTGCGCCCGTCGACCGTGTAGCGCGCGTTGATGAAGTACGGTTTCTTCGCGCCCGGATCGCGCGCGTCCACGAGGAACTTCATCGTGCGTCCGGCCTGACCGAAGCCGCCGCCCTCGAGGCTCATCGCGTCGTACGTCCGCTTGCTGCGGATCGACTGGACGCTCAGGCGCGTCGCCAGCTCGTCTTCGGCGTCGCCGGTCTCTTCTTCGGGGGCGTCCGCGCACGCGCTCGCGAACGGCGCGGCGGTGACGGCCAGGCAGAGCGAGAAGAACAGGGCGCGGACGCTCATGGGGGCTCGCGCGAGTGTGGCATATATCAACACCTTTGCAACCAGCGGCCTACATTTGTTCACACGAGAAAGATCCGTTGAAACGGGCCTGTCGTTGCAAAGTGCGGCGCGACTTCGATAGCCTCGCCCGCCGATGAAGTCAGCCGCGCGTCAGAAGCGTGAGAAGCGGGAGCCCCGCCAGGGGATGCCCCGGATCCAACTGTTCGGGATGGTCCTGCTCGCGCTCGTCGCGATCTTCGCCTTCGCCAACAAGGTCGGCGCGCAAGGCAGCGCCCCGGCGAAGCCGGCCGCGGTCAAGCCTGCGCCGAAGGTCGATCCGAAGCACGCGGCCGAGAAGCTCGATCCGAAGGCCGCCGAAGCGAAGGCCGCCGAGGCGAAGGCCGCCGAAGCGAAGGCCGCCGAGCCGGCGCACGAGCACGAAGAGAAGAAGGGCGAGGCCGGCGGACAGAAGGAGCCGGAGACGGCCGAGCAGCTCAAGACCGCCGTGCTCGAGGATCCCGAGAAGGGCGGCGTGCCCATCCACAAAGAGGGCCCCTTCCGCTCCGCGTTCGCGTCGCCCGGCCAACCGCTCGTCACCGCGAAGGTCGGCGTGCTGCTCGAGAACGTCGAAGAGTACGACATCAAGAAGGGCTCCTTCACGGCGCACTTCTATCTCTCGATCGCCAGCGACAAGCCGATGCCCGAGATCAGCTTGAACCCCACGAACGGCAAGATCGACTCGAAGGAGGTCCTCGCCGATCTCCCGACGTTCAAGTTCTACAAGATGGCGGGCACGTTCAACAACAAGCCCGACCTCCACGCGTATCCGTTCGACACCCAGGAGCTCGTCATCGAGCTCGAAGACGACTCGACGGGTCAGGATCGCTTGCGGCTCCTCACCGACGTCGAGCACACGTCGCTCGACGCCGGTTTCAGCGTGCCCGGATGGGACATCTCGTTCATCCGTGCGCGCATCCTCACGCACTACTATCCCGATCGCTTCGACAACGACGACCTCTATTACTCGCGCTACAAGTTCTCGCTCGGCATCAAGCGCTTCGCGACGAGCGCGGTCTTCACCGTCTTCGTGCCGGCGCTCGTCATCGTGCTCATCTCGCTCTCGGGCCTCTGGTTCCCACGCGACGAGCTCGAGGTGCGATGCAACGCGACGACGCCCATGCTCGCGGCCGCGGTGCTCTTCCACTTCGCGCTGATGCAAGAGCTCCCGGCGACCGCCTACCTCTCACGCGCAGACAAATTGATGATGGGCGTCTACGCCTGCCTCGGGATCCACATGCTCTCGTCGTGGATCTGGTTCGTCTTCGACGAGAAGTACACGGAGACGCTCTTCCGCTGGTCGAAGTACATCCTCTGTCCGATCACCTTCGCGATCATGGCCGTGGGGATCTTCCTGTGAGGCGCGCCATGCGATCGATCGTCGTCGGGTTCCTCGTCGCCGCGGCGTTGCCGCTCGTCGCTTGTCACAAGCCGCACAAGTACGAAACGCGCGTCGAGCTCACGCGCCTCTCCGTGGCGCGCAAAGACGACCAGGGCAAGCCGCTCGCGACCGACGTCGAGTTCACCTACGTCGAGTGCCCCGGCTCGCAGAGCGAGGTCGTTCGCGGCGGCAAGGAGTTCTCCGAGTGCCTCGCCAAGCACAAGATCGGCGACAAGCTGAAGGTGAGGCTCGAGCACAAGCGCGATCCCGAGGGCTTCTTCGGCTACGAGGTGCTCGAGATGGAAGGCTGCGCCCGCCCGGCCGATCCAGACGACGACGCGTCGTTCAAGACCGTCCGCGACTGCGCCGACTGGACGGTCAACGGGGCGCCCGTCGGCTTCGAGTGCAGCTACGGCGAGAAGAAAGAGCTCGTGAAGAAGTGCCCCTGGTTCGCGACGCACTGACCGCGTCGGATTTTGCGACGTTGCAGGGCGCAACGTTCGACATTCGCCTCTCTCTTTGGTGGCGCGGACCGTAGCGCGAGGGTGCTACACGGCAAGAGTGCGCCTTCGATGCGTCGCCGCGTTCGTGATCGCGATCGGAACGATCGGGTGCCATCGCCCGAAGCACTACGAGACGAACGTGGAGATCACGCGCGTCACCGCCGCGCGCAAAGACGACAAGGGCAAGGTCCTCACGATCGATCTCGAGTACGCGTTCTCGGAGTGCCCCGGCTCGCAGCTCGAGGTGCTCCGCGGTGACGCGGAGTTCGCCGCGTGCATCGGCAAGCACAAGGTCGGCGACAAGGTCCCGGTCTCGATCGATCACGAGTGGGCCGACGACGGTCACTGGCAGTGGGTCGTGCGCAAGGTCGGCGATTGCCGGCGCGTCGCCGATCCGAACGACGAGGCTTCGTTCGCCGTCGTACGCGAGTGCGAAGACTGGAACGTCAACGGCAACAAGGTCGGCTTCCAGTGCCGCTATCTCCCGGAGAAGAACCTCCTCGAGAAGTGTCCCTGGTTCAAGCGTAACTAGCGCGATCCGTCGACGCGGAAGCGGTGCGTGCACGCGATCGCGATCTCGTCGCCGGTCGCGACGAGGGCGCCCTCGACGACGCGCTCGCCGTTCTTCCACGTGCCGTTGGTGGACCCGAGATCGCGCACGACGAACGCGTCGCCCGCGCGGGCGACGATCGCGTGGCGCCGCGCGACGATGTTCTGATCGGAGTGTGCGCCGCACCGAAGGACGACGGTGGAGTCGACGCTTCGCCCGATCGTGATCCCGTCGTCGAGCGGGAACGATCGGCCGATGGGGCCGGCGGTGGGCGGCTCGTCGCTCCCGAGCGTTCCCAGCCACACGAGGCGCAGCGGGCCTCTCTCTCGCGAGGCGCGATCTTCGGCGGCCACGTAGGCGATCGCCTCACGCAAGCGCTTCGGCGTCGTCGCGTAGGCGTCGCCGCGGACGCCGACGTGGTCGAACGCTCCCTCCGCGAGGAGGCGCTCGCCTTCGGGCATCGGCATGTAGACGACGACCCTCTCGTCCCGCGCGTCGGCGTGTCCGGCGATCTCGTCGGGCCCGCGCTCGATGACCTTCACGCCGGAGACGACGTGGACGCGCATCGGCGTCAGCGCGCGAGGACCGCCGCGAAGGCGGCCGCGGCGACGAAGATGCCGATCGCGATCGCGAGCATCCACGTGTTGTTCTTCGCGCGCGCGCGCACGGGGGCCGAGGCCTTCTTCTTCGCCGGCGGCGCGCTCTCGCGCTCGCGTTTGGCTCCTCGCTCGGCCTCGGCCTCGGGCTCTTGCTCGCGCTCCTGCGCGCGCGCGCCGTCGGCGCGCTCCGCCCTCGCCGCGGGCTTGCTCTTCTTCGCCCGCTGCTTCTGCTTCTGCTGCTTTCGCGCCGCGTCGGCGCGCGCCTTGCGCTTGGCCTTCTTCGCCTCGGCCTTGAGCTTGCGGCGCTTGGCGCGCGCCTCGGCCCGCTCTTCGCGCGCCTTCTTCGCCGCCGCGTACGCCTCCGGATCGAGCCGCTCGTCCGGCAGCTCCGGCTCGGGCTCCTCGTCTTCTTCCTCGTCGTCGTCGTCGTCGCCCCATCCGGCGTCGAGATCCGAGAGGCTCGGGCTCGAGGCGAACTCGAGATCGTATTTCTCGGCGGCGGCGTCGAGCTCGGCGTGGAGCTTGCGCTCGGTGCTCGATCCGGGCTCGGCGAGATCGTCCTGGTCCCAGCCGCCTTCGATCTGGTCGAGGAGGTTCCTGGTGCTCTCGTTGGGAGGGTTGTTCTGTTCAGCCATGATTCGGCGCCGCAAACGGTAGCCCGGAATACAAAAAGCCGCGAGGGCGGCCGGTTACCCGGTCGCCCTCGTGGTGGTTCGCTTTCCGTGAGGGAGCGTCTTAGCGCTCGATTCCGACTCGTTGGTCGCCTCGTTGGACGGTGCGTCAGCGGGCCGTCGCCCTTGCTGCGCCACAATCGTCTTCGGATTCAGGTGCCCTCGCCGGCGATCCCGAGCATTCGCGTGCCCAGGAAGGGGGAGGATCGACGAAGCTATTCGCTGTCGTCAGCTTCGGCAGATCGCGCTCCGGCGCACCACTGGACCGACGCCTTTTCAGCGCCGAGGATGCGGACTCCCCTTGGTCGTCTTCCGACCTCGTGGAGCCTTCACCGAACCGTGTCTACCTCTGACGTTCTCACTGTCACCCGGAGGCACGCCCGAACGGTCTCTGTACCGCCCGATGCGCTTTCCGGCTCACGCTCCTCGCGGATGGTGAGCCTGGGATTGACCTACGAGTCAGAGGACTCCGCTTCAACTGAGCCGGTGAGGGCCAGCTGGGCAAAAGCCCGAGAACGCCTTCCGTCGTATCGAGAACCCGCGAGCCGAAACCCACGTGCCGAGCAAGCGCCTACTTTTGATCGTGGAACGCTCATCCGCGCACCGATTCGCCTTCTGTCTGCTCGTGCCCTGCGTCAGGCAGTGCTTCGAGCTTCTTCCCGGCTAGCGCCCCATCCTTGCCGAAAGATCTTGCGACCTCCCGGCTGACGAGACGCGCGATGCGTCTGACCGACTTCTGCCACCTGTCTGAATGACGTGTACCCGTACCTCGCACGTTCCCGGCTCGCGCCGCGGCTTTCACCGCGTGGACGTCCCGCGGAGACTAAGGCTCCACGCGACATGACCGGGGGACCAGGTGTTTCACGACACCCGAGACCGCTTCGGCGGATCGACAACGGACACGCTAGGCCTCGATTCCTGCTCTTTTGGAGTCGTGGAGTCGAGCGTGGGCGTTTTCTTCCCACGGCGCCCGATGCGACCGAGCCTCTGGCACCTCTGTCGCAACCCCCTCTCCGCGGAATGTCGGAGTCGCCTTCGCGCTCCGCCCTAGCTTTTCGAGCTTTCCGACGTGAGGGTGCTGCCAAGGCCACCTTGACCAGCCGCTCGTGAAAGGAGCTGGCTCGTGATGACCCGAGATGCCTTCCATCGACAAGGACCCTTCGTAGAATCCGGTGGGCTTTCGCCCCCGGTTCCGCGACCGCCGCGCCGCCTTTCAGCGAAGCGCGAAAGCCGCCGAGCGACGCTCTCGCGCCACCCTGGGTCTCGTCCGGTCCTGCACCGTTTCACTTCCGGCGCAGCCCGAATCACCAGCAACGTTTCGCACGACGCGCTCGCCGACGTTTCACCGCCAACGCTCGCCCCGGCTAGGCCCCCGTTCACTCTCACCGCCACTCTTTTTGGAGCGCTGCGTGCGAGCTTATTCGAGGCCAGGTGCTGCTTATCGATTTCTGCAACTGCAAACGACGTACGGGCAACCCACCGGAGCTCTCGTTTCCTCGCAGGGACGATGGCCTCGACCACCTTCCTTTTCTGAACGCATCACGCGGCCCTCTTGCGAGAGCGGTGACGCGCGGCGAGCCGCGCCACGCCCGTTCGACCAAGCCTCGGTGTCGGTTCCTCCCGCTTGCGCAGGTTTGCCCGACCGCGATACCGGATCGACCGCGACACCTCCTTCGGCTTTTGACCTCGGGAGTGAAGTGTCGATTGACGTGCACGGGTCTCTGGACCGAGCGAAGGACGTGTCCTCGTGCATGGGGCGCGTTGTTGCGCGCTTGCCAAGTCGAGTGCGTACGCTTGGCGTACGCCGACGACGTTCCCCTCCTGCGGCTACCAGAGGACACCCTCTTGTCGCCAGCCCGACCGCCCGCAGAGGAAGAGACCTGCTGCAGACGCTAGAGACGGACCGGCCGAGGCCCACGCTCTTCCGGCAACCCGCGAAGGCTGCCGGCATCCTGTGGACCAGGGTGCCTTCCACCGTTGCGACCAGGGGACGGGAGAGGATCGCTCCTCTTCGTTATCCCTGCGTCGGCCCCTCGCTCACGCCGCCCACACGTTGCCCCCAGGCTGGGGACAGGTGCTTTTTACGGGCATTGCAAGCGTCGCTGCCGGGGGATCAGCCCGAACGGCGACTTCGAGAGAGCAGGTCACCTTTTGAACCGGTTGGTGTCGCGCGATTTGCGCTCACGCCTGGGACTGACGACCCAAGCGCGCCAACTGGCTCGCCCGGCTCGGTCGATCGCGAAAGCTGATTGCTTCGCTCGTGCCGAAGACCGGACGCAGTGCCTCGACGGCTTCTACGACCGAGAGCCCGCGGCGTTGTGTGCCGCGAACTTCATGAGCGGTTTATGCCCGACCCCATCCGACTTCGCAAACAAAAAAATCGCGCTCAATCACTTTTTTTATCCACAGAGTTATCCACAGCAAGTCCTCTCGCGGAACGCCCGCAAATCACCGGACCGCTTGTTTTTCGAGGCCGTTCGCGCCGGAAAAACCGCGGCGGGCCTCTCTCCTGTGGAAAAGAATGGTGTTTGAATGAGTGTGCTGTTTGCCGAAGTATGATTTGTAATTGGTAATTGATTGTTGTGTTTGATTGGAGTCGCGTTCGCGCGCGGGGTCACCACGTCGTCACGATCTTTTCGCTGCGATCGGGCCGCGCGGCCGGCGCGGTCTGTCGCCTCAACGCCGCGCGAGCGTCACGTGCGGCGGCCGACCTCGGTCGCGCTCACACACGACGATCTGACGACGTCGGCGGAGGTGGGGGCTTGGTCGCGTGTGGAGAGTCGGTCGCAGAGGGTCGCGGCGCCGGCCTCGTTCGCTCGCGCGCCCTCCTCCGCCGGAGGGCGGCGGGCGCGCCACCCGAGGGAGTCTTCTCATGAAGAGCCGCCGCCCTCAGCCTGCTCGCGGGTCTCAGCGCATTCATCGGCCTTGTCGCGATCGGGTGCGGCTCGAAAGAGACCCGCATCTGCGACGACCAAGGCGGAAACGACGAGGGCGGCGTCGCCTTCGCTGACGCCGGCGACGCGAAGAAGGCAACGTGCCCGTCGGCGTCCCCGCCGATCAACAATACGGCAAGGGCGTGCCCATCGACGCGCACGTCAACAACGATCCCGGGATAGTGTCGACGCGACGTACCCGCGAGCTGCAAGACGCCGATGAAGCCTGCGGAAAGCCTGCTCGCCTTCTTCTTCTTCGACCTCGCCTCGTGCATTCAGAACGAAGGTGAGCCTCCGGAGCCCCGCACGGGCACGGACTCACTCAGCTCGGGATCGCGGGCTCAGCCGTTTCATCGAGTTCGCCAGGGAGCCACCCCTCGGCCTCGTGCCTAACCCGTGACTTCGCGTCAGCCGAAGATTCCTCCACCGCGACCAGAAGGTGGACCAGTCGTTCATCGCGTTCGTCGCGACTCTGCCCCAGTGAAATCCGCACCCAACCAGGCCTCCCACGCCAGATCACAACGCCACCCGGGTCCCCCCCCGCCAATTCGACGGCACCGGTGCTCAGCAAGGAGAACACCACGACGCGCTCGCACTCATCGAGCTCCTTCGGCGCCGTTTCCGCCTCAACCTCCAGGCGGCCGGAATCGCGCAAAGCCTGCACGCTCGTCGCCGTCGGTCGGCGGGAGAACCCCTGCGCACATTGACGTTCCGTCCACAAGTTCTCTTGGTGCTCTTCCGCTATGTCGTACACGAAGAACACCTCGTTCGAAAAGAAGACCTCACCCAGCATTGCTCTTCTCCACGACTTCCAGTTGAGGACTATCACCTTGAACTGGTCTCCGGCTTGAGGCTTCTCTCGGCGGAGAAATGCTCGGAGAGCCCTCCCTGCGACCAGTTCTCTTTCGAGGGCACGCCCGCCCAATGCCCCCTTCCCGCCCTCGACAGTCGTGGCGAACGGGTACACCGAAAATGTGCTGAAATGACGGTAGGGAAGGGGATTCGGATGGGGCGCGGGGCCGGTGCGGCGCGTGGCGGGTGTTTCGGATAGCCCGCCGCCGTCGCCGTGCTACGGAAGAGCCGTCCGGCCACGGCCTTCCTTGAAGGAGTCTTTCTCATGAAGAGCACCCACGCCCTCAGCCTGCTCGCGGGTCTCGGCGCATTCATCGGGCTCGTCGCGATCGGGTGCGGCTCGAAAGAGACCCGCATCTTCGACGACCCGGGCGGAAACGACGAAGGCGGCTTCGGCTTCGCCGACGGCGGCGACGCGAAGAAGGCGTGCGTCGGCCGGCAGTGCGATCAGGTCGAGTGCGGCGGCGGCGTCGAGACGACGCTGACGGGCAAGGTCTACGCGCCGAACGGCAGGCTCCCTCTCTACAACGCGATCGTCTACGTGCCGAACTCGCAGCCCGAGGAGCTCGTGAAGGGCGCCACGTGCGACAAGTGCGGCGCGGTCACGGGCGATCCGGTCGTGACCGCGCTCACCGACGCGACCGGCTCGTTCGAGCTGCGCAACGTGCCGGTCGGCAAGGACGTGCCGCTCGTCATCCAGATCGGCAAGTGGCGGCGGCAGGTCGTCATCCCCGAGATCGATCGCTGCACGGAGAACAAGGTCAGCGATCCCGAGCTCACGCGCCTTCCGAAGAGCCAGAGCGAAGGCGACATGCCTCAAATCGCGCTCACGACCGGCGGCTGCGACAAGCTCGGGTGCATGCTGCCCAAGGTCGGCATCGATCCCTCCGAGTTCGGCGTCGAGGGCGACGGGCCGAGCAAGGCCGTGCACGTCTATCTCGGCTCGGCCGGCTTCGGCGGCCCGACCGCGGGCCCGCCCGGCGCCGCGCTCGCGGAGACGCTCTGGCAAGACACGACGAAGATGATGAACTACGACATGCTCATCCTCTCGTGCGAGTGCACCGAGAGCCTCCAGAACAAGGGAGGCTCGGTCAACGGTCCGGCGTTCGGCGCGGTGACCGACTACCTGAAGGGCGGCGGCCGCATCTTCACGACCGACTTCATGTACACGTGGTACCGCTATTCGCCGGACGCGGACTTCAAGTCGGCGACGAACCTCCGCGGCGGCGCGCCGGGCGGCGGCAGCCCGATGACGATCGACACGAGCTTCCCGAAGGGGCAGGCGCTGAGCGACTGGCTCGCTTCGGCGGCGAACGTCGTGGGCGGCAGGGTCACGCCCGACGCGATGTACGGCAACGTGATCTCGATCGACCCCGCCAAGTCGCAGCACTGGGCGAGCTCGGGCACCCCGAACGCGGGCCCGCGCGTCTTCTCGGTGAACGTGCCCGTGGGCGTCCCCGCCGATCAGCAGTGCGGCAAGGGCGTTCACATCGACGCGCACGTCAACAACGACTTCAACGACGACGTGAACGCGCAGTACCCCGCGAGCTGCAAGACGCCGATGAAGCCGGCGGAGAGCCTGCTCGCGTTCTTCTTCTTCGATCTCGCGTCGTGCATCCAGAACGAAGGCGAGCCGCCGAAGCCGCCCCCGGTGAAGTGATCGTCGCTCGATATCGGTAAGGAGAGAGAGATGAAGAGCTTGCATGCCCTCGGTCTGCTCGTCGGGCTCGGTGGCTTCGTGGGGATGATCGCGGCCGGTTGCGGCTCGAAGGAGTCGCGCATCTTCGACGAAGACGCGGGCGACATCGAAGGGGGCATCTTCTTCAGCGACAGCGGCGACGCGAAGAAGGCGTGCGTCGGGCGGCAGTGCGACATCGTCGAGTGTGGCGGCGGCGTCGAGACGACGGTGACGGGCAAGGTCTACGCGCCCAACGGCGAGCTCGCGCTCTACAACGCGATCGTCTACGTGCCGAACTCCGAGCCCGAGCCGCTCACGAAGGGGGCGACGTGCGACAAGTGCGGCGCGGTCACGGGCGATCCGGTCGTGACGGCGCTCACCGACGCGACCGGCTCGTTCGAGCTTCGCAACGTCCCCGTGGGGAAGGACGTGCCGCTCGTCATCCAGATCGGCAAGTGGCGGCGTCAGGTCGTCGTCCCCGAGATCGAGAAGTGCACCGAAAACAAGCTCACCGATCGCGATCTGACGCGCCTGCCGAGGAACCAGAGCGAAGGTGACATCCCGCGCATCGCGCTCACGTCGGGCGGCTGCGACCAGCTCGGGTGCATGCTCCCGAAGATCGGCCTCGACGCCTCGGAGTTCGGCGTGGAGTCCGACGGCCCGAGCAAGTCGGTCCACGTCTATCTCGGCTCGGGCGGTCAGGGCCCGGCGGGCGCGACGCAGGCGCAGCAGTTCTGGACGAACGCGGCGAAGCTCAAGCAATACGATCTGACGATCCTCTCGTGCGAGTGCACGGAGAGCCAGGGCAACAAGGGCGCGGCGGCCTTCGGCGCGATGACGGAGTACCTCGAGTCGGGCGGGCGCATCTTCACGACCGACTACATGTACACGTGGTACCGCGACACGCCCGACACGGCGTTCAAGTCGGCCACGAACATCCGCGGCGGCGCGCCGTACATCCTCAACGGCACGATGACGCTCGACACGAGCTTCCCCAAGGGCAAGGCGCTGAGCGACTGGCTCGCCTCGGCCGCCGGCGTCAGCGGGCCGATCAGGCCCGACGCGCTCTTCGGCAACATCGTCTCGAACGATCCGTCGAAGTCGCAGAAATGGGCCGAAGGCACGGGCGGTCCGGGCGGCACCGCGGTCGAGCCGCGCGTCTTCTCGACCAACATCCCCGCGGGCGTGCCGGTCGATCAGCAGTGCGGCAAGGGCGTGCACATCGACGCGCACGTCAACACGAGCGGCGGCGACAGCGTCGGCACGTCGTACCCCAACACGTGCAAGACGCCGCTCAAGCCGTCCGAGAACCTCCTCGCGTTCTTCTTCTTCGATCTCGCCTCGTGCATCCAGAACGAGAACGAGCCGCCGAAGCCGCCGCCGGTGAAGTGATACCGAGCGTGGCTCGGTGTCCACTTCACCGATTCTTGGCGGGGGCTTCGCCGGCTCCGCGCGGGGTGCGGGTGGAACCACCCCAGCGGCCTTCGGCGAACGGCGTCCTGCGCGCGCCGCGACGTTGACGAAGCCAGCCCCAGGTCGCGACGTAGGTCCGCGGACACGGTGCTGTCTCGTCGGGCTCGCCGGTGATCTTGAACGCCCGACCTCGAACAGCGCCGCGGAGGCCCATTTCACGCAGAGCCGCTCGACGGTGCAGCGCGCGATCGCCACGTCTTCCCGTCGTCGGAGCTGCCGGCACACGCGGCCATAGCTCGTCTCAGCTCTCGCCCCTCGCGCTCTTCAGCCGTTCACGCTCGCCCGTCGTCAGCCCGGGCCGCTTGCCCGCGTCACGCTGCGACTGCCGCAGAGCCCGCTCGCGGCCCTCGGGCGGGCATCCCGTGGCTCGATCCTCTCGACGTTTGGAGCCTCGAGAACCCCGGGTGATTGAGAACGGCGTGGGGTCGGACGCCGGGGAGCGAGGCCGAGCGTTGCTCGGGCATCGACTTCTCGGATTCTCACTGGGGCATCGCCGTGGGGTCGCACGCCGGGGTTCAGCGCGCGCGGGGGACTTCCCAGATACGGAGGAGGCCGCGCTTGCGCCATCCCGTCGTGGCGAGCCACGTGCGGGCGCTGGCGACGATCGAGGGACCTGCTCGAGCGACGTCGTGCTCGGCCGGTCCTGCGCGCGGCGCCCAGCCCGAGAACCACGCCGCCGAGGAGCATGCGTCGAACGTCGCGAGCTCGGGCTCGGTGAAGTACGCGCGGTGGAGGGCGTGGCGGCGATCGTTGAACAAGACGTAGACGTACGCGTTGCGGACCTGGCTCGGCGTCGCGAGATCTTCGCGGTGGTAGCGGTCGCGCCAGAGCTTGCCTGAACGCCTGGCGATCGCGTTCACCGTCATCGCGACGGTCGAGAGGAGACGCTGGACGCCGCGCGCGAGCGACGTCTTGTCGTCGGCCTCGGCGACGATGTGGAGGTGGTTCTGTTGCACGGAGAAATGGAGCAGACGAAAGCCCTTCGCCGACGCCCGCGCCAGCCGCGCGCGCACCGCGCCGAAGATCCGTTGGCTCCGCAAATTCGGCGACGCCGCGATCGCCCGCGCCGTGACGTGCACCGGCGTGCGCGGGTCGTGCTCCGCGCGCCGGAGATGGGAAACGAACCCCCTTCGCTCGGCCCGCGGCTTTCGGCCCGCCCCCGTGCGCGCGCCTCCTCGGCGACGGGCGCGCAAGTCGAGCTCGAGCTGCACCGGTCGCCGCCGACATCGCATTTGAATTAGCATAGCAATTAAATAGTCACATACAACCCTCTCGCGGACACGTCGACGTCACGCCGCCAAGCCTCGAGGCAAGGCGCCAGCACGCGACGTCCGCGCACGGGGGCCGCCCCGCGCCCCCCGCCCCCGCGCGTCGCCCGCGCCCTCGCGCCCGCGCGCCCCCTCGCGCCCGCGCGCGCCCGCGCGCTCGCGTCCGCGCCCGCCTTCGCACCCGCCCCCGCGCCCGCTCTCGCACCTGCGCTCGCGCCCGCGCTCGCGCCCGCCCCCCCCCGCGCCCGCTCTCGCACCCGCGCTCGCGTCCGCGCCCGCCCTCGCGCCCGCGCTCGCACCCGCTCTCGCGCCCGCCCCCGCGCCCGCGTCTACCGCTCTTCCGTCGCGCCGACCTTCTTCTTCGGCGCCGGCGACGCAGGTTTCGGCGCCGGCGCAGGCTTCGGAGCCGCGCCAGGCTTCGCCGGAGCCGCCGGAGGCGGAGCAGGCGGCGGAGGCGGCGCCGACTTCGGCGCCGGCGCGGCCTTCGGGCGGCCGTGCTTCTTCAGCGCGTGCTGCGCCTTGAGATCCTTCATCCACTTGTCGAGCGCGCTCGGACCCGTGTTGGTGCGGACCATCGCCTCCATCGGCCACATCGCGATCGGGCGATCGTTGATCGCGAAGACGACGTCGTACTTGCCTTCCTTCGTCACGAGCGGCGAGCCGCCCGTGCCCGCGCAGCTCCACGAGAGCTCGGGGCGCAGCTCGGGGCGCACGCAGCCGACGCCGCGGCCGACGATCTTGCCCTGCTCGTCGAGGACGAACGCGCTGATCGCCACGTTCGTGCCCGTCCAGCCGCGCGAGCCGCGCGCGAACCACGTGAAGGAGACGCGCCGCGGATAGCGGTACTCGTTCCACACCGAGCGGATGCCGCCGAGCGCGAGAGGATCGAGGTTGCCGTACGAAGCGACGACCACGTCGACGCGCGGCTCGCCGTCCTCGGCGTCGTCTTGGTCGTCGTCGTCGACCGGCTGATCGTCGTCGTCGGGATCTTCGATCCAGACGTCGGTCCTGCCGACGACCTTGCCGCCGACCTTCAGGAGGACGTCGTAGCGGCCCGCCACCTTCGGATCGAAGCGGAAGTCGGCCGACGCGAACGCCACGCGATCGTGATCGACCTTCACGTGCTTGGTGAGCGTGTCGATCACGCTGTCGTCGGGATCGAGCAGCTCGAAGCTGACGTCGTGCTTGCCCTTCGGGAGGTTGAAGAGCATCCCGACCACCGGCACGCGCGCCATGTCGTCGGGGCCCGTCTCGATCGTGCGGAGGTTCCCCATGATGGCGGCGGTCGTCATCATCTGCGTGTCCTTGTGGACCGAGAGGTTTCGCGTGATGAACAGCTCCGCGCGCGTGCCCTCCGCCTTGGCCTTGGCGTACTCGGCGAGCTTCGCCTCGATCGCCGGCGGCTTCTTCGCGATGACGTCCTTGATCTCCGGCACCGACGACGCGCTCGAGATCGTCGCGACCGCCGAGATGCTGCCGGTGAAGAGGATCGCGTGGTTGACGCCGACGACCGCGGGCTTGCCGCTCTCGTCGATCGTGATGACCGGCCCGCCGGAGAAGCCGGGGTAGACCGGAGCGTCGAAGAGCAACAGCTTCGTGCCGAGCAGATCGACGACGCCCGACGCGATGCCCTCGGAGATCCCCCACGCGAGCGTCCACATCCCGTTGCCCGTGTGGCCGAGCGCCCAGACGCGCCGGCCCGGCGTCGGGTTCTGCGCTGCGAGCTCGAGCGGCGGAGCGCCTTTGAGCTCGGCCTTCGGCTTGAGGAGCGCGACGTCGCGCACCTCGTCGATGTGCACGAGCTCGGCGTCGACGGTCTGACCCGCGCGCGTCGTGAGCTTCAGGTTGTTCGGCGAGTGGATGACGTGCGCCGCGGTGACGACGAGGCCGCCCGCGACGAGGAAGCCGGTGCCGTTCGGTTGAGGTTCCTTGCGGAGCGACACGTCGATGATCGTCTTCGGCGCGTGCTGCTCGACGCCGAGCTCCTTCATCACCTGCTTGGCTTCTTGCTCGCGCAGCTCCTTGTCGTCGTTGAGGACCGCGACGACCGAGGGAACGACCGCGTCGAAGACGCCTTGGGTCGAGGCCCCGCCCTTGGGCGAAGCCGCCGGGACCGACGATCCCCCGCAGCCCGCGCCGCAAATCATCGAAAGCACGAGGGCGAGACGGAGAAACGCGAGCCAACCGCGACGGTTGCGACAGTTCATATCGAGGAGCACGATACCGAAAATCCTGCGCGTTTACTCGCGCCGAAAACGCTGGTATGAGCGCGCCCATCTCGACCGGCGCATCGTCAAAGCACCGGGAGACGAGGCGTGCTGAAGCGCCTGCGCGTTCGTATTGCGTACGGCGGCCAACCCCTCGAGTTGATTGCCCCCTGGAAAATAGGGGCCACTCGGAGAGGACTCAGTCAATGTTGTCTCGAAAGCGTGAAGCGGCAGGCCGGCCGGCCGCCAGCTGGGCAAAGTGGCTCATGGGAGCCGTCGGCCTGGTGATGTCGTACCTCTATGTCGTCCCCGCGCTCGCCGGGCAGGGCGGCGAGGGCGCGGGCGGCGCGGCGGAGGGGATGTGTCACGGCGGCGGCGGCGAGGCCAACCTCATCGTCCCGAAGCTCGGTGACGCGTCGATCGCCAGCTTCATGGGCGGAACGCCCGGCGCGACGCTGCTCAACGCGGGCCTCGTGGTCTCCGCGCTCGGCATGCTCTTCGGCTTCATGATCTACACGCAGCTGAAGAACGCGCCCGTCCACAAGTCGATGCTCGAGATCAGCGAGCTGATCTACGAGACGTGCAAGACGTACCTCGTGACCCAGGTCAAGTTCATCTTGATCCTCGAGGCGTTCATCGGCGCGATCATCCTCTACTACTTCGGCTTCGCGCAGCACTACTTCGCGTGCGGGAAGACGATGCAGGTCTTCATCATCCTCGCGTTCAGCATGGTCGGCATCGCCGGCTCCTGCGCGGTCGCGTGGTTCGGCATCCGCGTCAACACGTTCGCCAACTCGCGAACGGCGTTCGCCGCGCTCAAGGGCAAGCCGTTCCCCTGCTACGCCATCCCGCTCAAGGCGGGCATGAGCATCGGCATGCTCCTCATCTCGGTCGAGCTGGTCATCATGCTCGCCATCCTCCTCTTCATCCCCGGCGAGTACGCCGGCCCCTGCTTCATCGGGTTCGCGATCGGCGAGTCGCTCGGCGCCTCGGCGCTCCGCATCGCCGGCGGCATCTTCACCAAGATCGCCGACATCGGCTCCGACCTCATGAAGATCGTCTTCAAGATCAAGGAAGACGACGCGCGTAACCCCGGCGTCATCGCCGACTGCACGGGCGACAACGCGGGCGACTCGGTCGGCCCGTCGGCCGACGGCTTCGAGACCTACGGCGTCACCGGCGTCGCGCTCATCTCGTTCATCCTCCTCGCGGTGAAGAACCCGACGGTGCAGGTCCAGCTCCTCGTCTGGATCTTCGTGATGCGCATCGTGATGGTGCTCGCCAGCGTCGTCTCGTACTACATCAACGATTTCCTCGCGAAGTCGAAGTCCGAGAACGCCGACAAGATGAACTTCGAGCACCCGCTCACGCAGCTCGTCATCATCACGTCGGTCGTCTCGGTCGTCCTGACGTTCCTCGTCTCGAACCAGCTCATCCCGAACGTCGGCGGCGACACCTCGCTCTGGTGGAAGCTCTCGATCATCATCACCTGCGGCACCGCCGCCGGCGCGATCATCCCCGAGCTCATCAAGGTCTTCACGTCGGTCGAGTCGGCGCACGTGCGCGAGGTCGTCACCTCCTCGAAGGAGGGCGGCCCCTCGCTCAACATCCTGTCCGGCCTCACCGCGGGCAACTTCAGCGCCTACTGGATGGGCATCGTCCTGATCGGCCTCATGGGCACCGCGTACATGGTGTCGAAGGAGGGCGTCGGGAGCGTCATGATGATCGGCACCTTCGACCCGTCGCCGGTCTTCGCCTTCGGCCTCGTGGCCTTCGGCTTCCTCGGCATGGGCCCAGTCACGATCGCCGTCGACTCCTACGGCCCCGTCACCGACAACGCGCAGAGCGTCTACGAGCTCTCCGTCATCGAGGGCATCCCGGGCATCAAGAAGGAGATCAAGAAGGACTTCGGCTTCGAGCCGGCGTTCGAGAAGGCCAAGCACTTCCTCGAGGAGAACGACGGCGCGGGCAACACCTTCAAGGCCACCGCGAAGCCCGTTCTCATCGGCACCGCCGTCGTCGGCGCGACCACGATGATCTTCTCGATCATCGCGCTCCTCACGACGAACCCGGCGACGAAGCTGCCGCTCACGATCAACCTCGACAAGCTGTCGCTCCTGAACCCGCCGTTCCTCCTCGGCCTCGTCGCCGGCGGCTCGGTCATCTACTGGTTCACCGGCGCGTCGACCCAGGCGGTCACCACCGGCGCGTACCGCGCGGTCGAGTTCATCAAGGCGAACATCAAGCTCGAAGGCGTCGAGAAGGCGTCGATCGAAGACTCGAAGAAGGTCGTCGAGATCTGCACGCTGTACGCGCAGAAGGGGATGTTCAACATCTTCCTCGTCATCTTCTTCAGCACGCTCGCGTTCGCGTTCTACGACGCGTTCTTCTTCATCGGCTACCTCATCGCCATCGCGCTCTTCGGCCTCTTCCAGGCGCTCTTCATGGCGAACGCCGGCGGCGCGTGGGACAACGCGAAGAAGATCGTCGAGGTCGAGCTCAAGGCCAAGGGCACGCCGCTGCACGACGCCACCGTCGTCGGCGACACCGTCGGCGATCCCTTCAAGGACACGTCGAGCGTCGCGCTCAACCCCGTCATCAAGTTCACGACGCTCTTCGGCCTCCTCGCCGTCGAGCTCGCGCAGCAGATGAAGGAGGGCGGCGACCAGTCGGTGCCGACCGTGCTCGCGGCGGTCTTCTTCGGCATCTCGCTCGTCTTCGTGTACCGCTCCTTCTACGGCATGCGCATCATGTCGGGCGAAGAGGCGACCGCGGGCGGCCCGCCGGCGCGCACGTCGGAGAAGCCCGCGGCCAAGGCCGAGGAAGAAGAAGAAGCCGAGGCCTGAAAAGAGAGGCTGGGAAAGAGAGACGCGAAGGCGCGGAAGAGAATTTCGAAAGAACTCTTCTCCGCGCCTCAGCGCCTCTCTTTCCTATTTCTCCCTCGAAGACGCCCGCGCGAACGGGATCGGAGCAGGCACGGGCTCGGGCGAGCGCGTGACGATCTCGTAGGTGGAGTCGTCGACGAGATCGCGGGCGACGAGCTCGCTCACCCAGTCGGCTTCGCACGTGACCCAGAACGGCGAGCCGATCTTCTGGTGGAGGTAGTAGCTCTTGCCCGCTTCGGCGCGGAGGCTCACGCGCGTTTCCTCGTCGGCGTTGATCGCGATGACGTGATCGCCGGGCTCGGCCTTGTAACAGAAGAACGTGGGGCCCTTGGTGGCGCCGACGAGGACGCCGTTGTCCCACGTCGGGAACGCGACCGCCTGCGCGAAGCGCGACGTGCGGATGACGCAGACGCGCGCGAACGCGCCTTCGCCTGCTGCCGGGATCGGCGCGAACGGGTGGAGCACCTCCGTCCGCGGCTCGGCGATGCGATAGGAGGCACAACCGATCGCCGATGCCGCGAGGACGGACGCCGTGGCGACGGGGAGACCGCCGGCCACGGCTCTGAGCCAAGAAAGCATGCGCGCGCCCGAAGCATACGGCGCGCCAGCTTGAAATCGCGAGACTTCCCGGGGATCGCGGCGCGAGCGTGAACGGATCGACACGGAAGCGGTGTGGTCTACAATCGATTCGAATGCGGCGCCTCGTGCTCAGCGCGTGTCTCGTCTCGGCCTGTCACCTCGCGGACGACAAGGATCCGCCGAAGTGCGAGCCAGGCACGCACGTCGAGAACGATCGCTGCGTCCTCGACGCGTTCTCCGGCCCGGTCGTGACGCTCGCCGCCCACGCAGGCGGCACCGTGTGCGACGGCCCGACGACCGAGCGGCCCCCGACGATCACGCCGGAGACGATCAACGTGAAGGTCAACGGCGACTTTCGCTTCAAGAACGACGACGCGATGGAGCACGAAGTGCGCGGCGCCGACGGCCAGGTCTGGCTGAAGGTGAAGCCCGGAGAGCTCTCCGGCATCTTCGGGATCAGCAAGGCCGGCGCGTGGGCCTATCGCGTGTCGGGCTGCCTCAAGGGCGGGAGCGTCGTCGTCGAATGATCGCGACGCCGGCGACGCCGAGCGCCAGCGCCAGCCCGAAGGCTCCGCCGCGCTTCGCGCCGCTCGCGGTGCAGCCGCCGTCTTCGGTCGTCGTCGATCCGCTCGACCCGCTCGATCCGCTGGAGCCGCTCGACCCGCTGGAGCCGCCCGAGCTTCCGGGATCGGGCTCGCCGTCCGCGCTCCGCGACAGGACGATGTCGGCGCACTGGTAGTAGAAGTCGTTGCCGTCGCCGAAGGGCGGCTTGTCGGTCATCACCTGGATCAGCTGCAGGGTGCACTTGTCGCACTCGACGTCCGGCAGCGTGATCTCCTGCGAGTACGAGCCGGTGCCGGCCTTGTCGGGGATGCCGTCGAGGAGCACGGGGGCCGTGGTGAGCACCTCGGTCGCGCTCTTCGGATCCTCGAACTTGCTCTGGCCGTCGGGATCGAACGCGATGCGGTAGTGGCCCGGGTGCGGCACCGTCTCGTCCCACGTGACGGTGATCTTCTGACCCGGCTTGAACGTGTTGATGTTCGACGTCCGCGCGTCGGTCGGACCCTTCCCGCACGGCCCGCGCTTCTGGTCGTCGTACCGCGGCTTCGGCGACGTCATCGAGATGTGCGCCTGCGCCGCGGAGGCGGTCAGGAGGGTGGTCGAGGCGACGGCGGCGAAGAGGATGGTGGCGCGCACCACAGAATCATAGAGTGCGGCTACACTGCTGGCCAATGCGAACGTTCCGCGCCGCCACGCTCAACATCTGGAGCCGCTTCGGCCCCTGGGAAGAGAGGCTCGAGGCGATCCGCGCGGGCCTCGCGAGCGTCGGCCCGGACATCGTGGGGATGCAGGAGGTGCTCCGCTTCCCCGACTTCGATCAAGCGAAGCTCTGCGCCGACGGGCTCGGCTACGAGATCGCGTGGGGCCTCGCGTCGGAGAACCACGGCTTCGCTCACGGCAACGCGATCCTCTCGCGGTGGCCGATCGCGCGGAGCGAGGTCATCCCGCTGCCGAACGGCGGAACCGACGAGCACAGGTCGATCATCTTCGCCGAGATCACGGCGCCCTTCGGCAAGGTGCCGTTCTTCTGCACGCACCTCAACTGGAAGCTCCATCATGGCCACGTGCGCGCCTTGCAGGTGAAGGCGCTCGCCGAGGCGGTCATGGCGCGCGCGCCGATCGAGGGCTTCCCTCCGGTCGTCGTCGGTGACTTCAACGCGGAGCCCGACGCCGACGAGATCCGCTACATGAAGGGCCTCACCGGGCTCGGGGGCGAATGCGTGTATTTTGCAGATAGCTTCGGCATCGCGGGCGAGGGCCCGGGCGTCACGTTCTCGAAGCGCAACGCGTTCGCCGGGCCGCTCCGCGAGCCGGAGAGGCGGATCGACTACGTCTTCGTGCGCGGCCCCGACGACGCGCAGCGGGGCGAGCCCATCGAGGCGCGCGTCTGCTTCGACGAGCCGCATCAGGGCGTCTTCCCGAGCGATCACTTCGGCGTCGTGGCCACGATCACCGCCGGCCGCTGATCTTTCGATGAACGGTCGAACGCTCGAGCCCGGAGTTCTGTACCATCGCGCCGTGCGGAAGAGCTTGGTCGGGGTCCTCGCCGGCGTGTTGCTGGTGCTCTTCGGGTCGGGCGTCGCACAGGCGCAGAAGCCCACGTCGCAGACGACGGAGTATTCGCCGTACGAGCGCGAGACCATCAAGCGCGCGATCGAGGCGACGGGCCTCGTGATCGACCCTTCGCCCGAGGGAAAGATCGTCGAGCGCATCGACACCTTGCGGCTCGAGGTGCTCGAGGATCGCGATCCGATTCCCGAGGAGGTGCTCGGCGTCAAGACGCGCAAGCTCCTCAACACGCTGCACTACACGTCGCGCGACTTCGTGATCCGCCGCGAGATGCTCGTCAAGGAGGGCGATCCCTACGTGCAGGTGCTCGTCGACGAGACGGCGCGCAACATGCGCTCGCGGATGCCGCTCCAGGTCTCGATCGTCATCATCGTCCCGGTCAAGGGGAGCGCGCCCGATCGCGTGGCGCTGCTCGTGATCGCCAAAGACATCTGGAGCCTTCGCCTCTCGTTCGACATGGCGGTGACGCCGGGCGGCCTCGAGAACTTCCTGCTCGTGCCCCAGGAGACGAACCTCTTCGGCTGGCATCACACGGCGCAGACGCGCTTTCAGTATCAGCCGGAGACCCTGAGCTTCGGCGTGGGCTACGCGATCCCCCGCTTCGGCAAGTCATGGATCGGCGCATCTGCGTCGGTCGGGATCATCATCAACCAGCGAAGCGGCGAGCCGGAGGGCTCGACCGGCGGGATCTCGGTGGGGCAGGGCCTCTACTCGACGCGCACCGAGTGGGCGTGGGGCGCGGACGCGAGCTACGGCATCGGCGTCTCGCGCCGCTACGTCAACGCGCGCGTCGCGACCTTCGACTCTCGCGCGACGCCCGACGTGCTCGACAACATCCCGAACCAGTACCGGACGCGGTCGTCCAGTGGCTCCGTCGGCGTCACCCGATCGTTCGGGTGGGGTTTCAAGAACAACTTCAGCCTCACGATGAACGCGTCGACGTCGGACTACGAGACGTTGGGCATTCCGGCGGGCGTCAACCCCGACGCGCAGGCCGACTTCGTGAACCGCTTCATCCCGCGCGGCGAGTCGCGCGTCTTTCCGCGCCTCTCGTGGGCGACGTTCACCACGAACTTCCTCCGGACGCTCGACATCAACACCCTCGCGCTCCAGGAGGACTACCGCCTGGGCCACGACATCAGCGCGTCGATCTATCCCGTGTCGAGGGCGCTCGGCTCCACGCGCGATCTCGTGGGCGTGAGCGGCAAGGTCGGCTACGCGCTCCCGCTCGGCGACGGCCTCGTGGGCGCGAGCGTCTCGACCTTCGCCGAGACGTGCCTCGACGCGTGCGACACCGTCGAGAAGGGATCGCTCAGCGACGCGTCGGTCGGCGCCTCCTTCGGCGCGGTCACGCCGCGCGTCGGCTTCGGCCGCTTCGTCATGAACATGTCGTTCAGCAACCGCTATCGCAACTACCTGCGCGCGCGGACGTTCACCGGCGGCGACGACCGGCTCCGCGGCTACCCGTCGAACTACTTCTTCGGCAAAGACACCGTCTTCTACAACCTCGAGTTCCGCACGAGCGCCGTTCGCCTCCTCTCGGCCGCGTTCGGCGCGGTCGCGTTCTACGACGCAGGCGACGCGTTCAACGGCACGGGGTTCCCGAACCAGTTCAACGCGCTCCGCGCGAAGCAGTCGCTCGGATTCGGCGTGCGCGCGCTCTTCCCCCAGGTCAACCGCCTCGTGTTCCGCGCCGACCTCGCGTTTCCCCTGCGCCGCGGGCCGTTCCCGGAGACGGGCATCCCCACGCAAGTGGATCCGGTGGGCTTCTTCTTCGCTTTCGATCAGGCGTTTTCGCCCTGATCGCGCGCAGACGGCGCCAACCCGCTATTCTTCCAAGCGATGCTCGCGCGGCGGTTCAGTCGGGTCGCGATCGCGGCCGCGGCGATCGGGTGCAACGCGCTGACCGGCGTGTCCGATTTGTCGACCGTCGACGACGCGGGCGCGCCCCCGGTGACGATCGATCGCGACGCGGGCGCAGACGTCGCGCCGGCGCCGCTCACGGGGTTTCGCTATCGGCGTGCGCTCGCGCTCGTCTCCGACGCGCCGGCGACGCTCGTCGACGAGCCCGTCCTCGTCGTGCTTCCTCGGGGATTCGACGCCGGTCACGCGCAGGCGACGGGCGCCGATCTTCGCTTTCGGATGGTCGGTGGATCGAGCGATCTCCCGCACTACGTCGAGGCTTGGCCCGACGAAGGCGACAAGCTCGTGTGGGTCAAGGTGCCGTCGGTGCCCCAAGGCGCGAGCACGATCCACCTCCTCTACGGAAACGCAGCGGCGAGCGCGATCTCGAGCTTCGAGGCGACGTTCCCTCGCGCGCTGCGCACCGCGGGTGGGGGCGCCGGCAACGTGACGGCGACCGACGATCTCGATCTCGACTGGTTCGAGCTCCGCGCGGGCGACACGCTGACCCTCCCCGCGTCGAAGCTGCTCCAGATCAAGGCGCGCCGGGTGATCGTCGCGGGCAACGTCGACGGCGTCGGCCGCGGCTTCGCCGGAGGCGCCGGCGGTTTGGGCGGGCAGGGCCCGGGAGGCGGACAGGCGCTCGCGGGATCGGGCGCCGGCGGCGGCGGGCACGGCGGCAGCGGCGGCGCCGGCGGCGCCGACCAGGGGGCGGGCGGCGCGGCGGGCCCCGTCGTGGGCACGCCCACCGGCGACGACATCGCGATGGGATCCGGCGGCGGCGCGTCGCCGAACCGCGCGGGCGGCGCGGGCGGAGGCGCGATCTCGATCGTCGCGTGGAGGGCGACCGTGAGCGGCGCGATCCGCGTGAACGGTACGGCGGGCATCGGCGGCGCCAACGGGCAGTGCGGCGGCGGCGGATCCGGCGGCGGCATCCTCGTCGCCGCGCGAGATCTCGACATGACCGCGGCCGCGCTCGAGGCGAACGGCGGCGAAGCGGGCCCGCCGCTCAACGCCGCCGCCGACGGGGGCGGCGGAGGCGGAGGCGGTCGCATCAAGGTCCGCCGTCGAGCGAGCGGCAGCTACGTGGCGCCGGCGACGATGACGGTGGCCTTCGGCACGGCGAGCGCCGGCCTCGGCCCCCGAGGCGCGCCCGGCAACGCGGGCACCGTCGACGTCGATTCGTCGTCGATGCTCGCGAAGGGCGTGGAGGTGTCGCTCGGCGAGGAGGAGAAGGTCGAGTAGCTCAGCTCGGGAGCGCTTCGCGCGCACCCGCCTTTGGGCTGTCGCCGAACACGATCGGGAGATCCGAGGGCTCCTTCTCCAGCGCGGCCTCGATGACCTGGCTCATGTCGTCCGCGAGGACGACCTCGAGCGAGTCGCGGACCTCCTGCGGGACCTCGTCGAGATCCTGACCGCACCTGGTCGGCAGGATCACGCGCTTGATTCCGGCGCGGTGCGCGGCGAGCACCTTGGCCTTGATCCCGCCGACCGGCAGGACGCGCCCGCGCAAGGTGCACTCGCCGGTCATCGCGGTGTCGGGCCGGACGCGCCGCCCGGTGAAGAGCGACACGAGCGCGGTGAAGATGGTGACGCCCGCGCTCGGACCGTCCTTGGGGACGGCGCCTGCAGGGACGTGGATGTGCACGTCCTGCCCTTGCGCGATCTCGGGGCGGATGCCGAGCTTGTCGGCGTTGCTCCTCACGTACGTGAGCGCGGCGCGCGCCGACTCCTTCATCACGTCGCCGAGCTGGCCGGTGATCTCGACCGATCCCTTGCCCGGCATGCGTGAGGTCTCGATGAACAGGATCGAGCCGCCGAACGGAGTCCACGCGAGGCCGGTCGCGACGCCGGCGATGGCGGTGCGCTCGGCGATCTCCCGCTCGAACTTCGGCTTGCCGAGGTGGCGCGAGAGATCCCGCTCGTCGACGACGACGCGCTCGTCGGGGTTCGCGATCTTGCGCGCGACCTCGAGCGCGGCGGCGCGGCAGAGCTTCTTGATCTCCCGATCGAGCTGGCGGACGCCGGCCTCGCGCGTGTAGTCGCGCACGATGCCCGCGAGCGCCTCGTCGGTGATCGCGAGCTTGCCGTCGGCGATGCCGTGCTCGGCGGCGCGCTTGGCGACGAGGTGTCGCTTCGCGATGTGGACCTTCTCGTCCGGCGTGTACCCAGAGAGCTCGACGATCTCGAGGCGATCGCGGAGCGGCGCGGAGAGCGTCTCGAGCGTGTTCGCCGTGCACACGAACATGACCTCGGAGAGATCGAACGGCAGCTCGAGGTAGTGATCGGTGAACGTCTTGTTCTGCTCCGGATCGAGGACCTCGAGCAGCGCCGCTTCGGGCGAACCGCCCCAGCCGGCGCTCATCTTGTCGACCTCGTCGAGGAGGACGACGGGGTTCTTGACCGCGGCCTTGCGCAGCGCGTGGAGGATGCGTCCCGGCAGCGCGCCGACGTACGTTCGACGGTGGCCGCGGACTTCGGCCTCGTCGCGGACGCCGCCGAGCGCGACGCGCACGAACGGACGACCGGTCGCGTCGGCGATCGACTGACCGAGCGAGGTCTTGCCGACGCCGGGCGGCCCGACGAAGCAGAGCAGCGTGCCTCGGGTGTTGCCCGAGAGCTTGAGGACGGCGACGTGCTCGAGGATCCGCTTCTTGATGTCGGCGAGGCCGTAGTGATCCTCGTCGAGCTGCGCGGCGATCGCGTCGAGATCGATCTCCGACACGGCGCGCTTCGACCACGGAAGATCGGCGATGAGCTCGAGGTAGTTGCGGATGACGTGCACCTCGGCGCCCTGACCGCCCATGCTCTCGAGGCGCCGGAGCTCGCGATCCGCGACCTTGCGCGCGTCTTCGGGCAGGCCCGCCTCGTCGAGGCGCTTGCGGAGGGCGCCGAGCTCGTCGCCGTCGGCGTCGCCGAGCTCGCGTCGAATCGCGCGCATCTGCTCGCGCAGGACGTGCTCGCGCTGGTTCTTGCCGATCTCCTTCTTCACCTCGTTCTCGATCTTGGAGCGGACCTCGGCTTGCGCCTTCGCCTCGGAGATCCGCTTCACGAGGAGGCGGATGCGCGCGGGCACGTCGGCTTCGCCGAGGATCTCCATCTCCTGCTCGAGCGGCAGATCGAGCAGCGCCGCGATGCGGTCGGCGAGGCCGCTGGGATCGCCCTCGTCGAGCTCGAGCTGCGCGAGGGCGCCGCCGGCCTCGCGGACGAGCTCGGTGACCGCGTTCGCCAGTGCGCGCGCGAGCTCCTTCGCTTCGGGCGATTCGGCGTTGCGCTCGGGCAAGTGCGTGACGAGGGCCTTGAAGTGCGGATCCGACGAGGCGATCGCGTCGAGCCGCGCGCGCCCGAGACCTTCGAGCGCGAGCTCGTACTCTCGCTCGCCGCGCCGGGCGACCGCCTTCACGCGGCAGTACGTGCCGAACGCGTGGAGATCTTCGGCGTCGAGCTCGACCTTGCGAGGGTCGCGTTGGCTGAGGGTGACGATGATGTCGCCGGGGTAGAGCTCGCGGACCAGCGCGACCGACCGCGGACGACCGACCGCGAAGGTCAGCGTCGCGCCGGGAAGGATGGCGCCCGTGCGGAGCGGGAGCACGGAGGTGGGGGAGGGAGGGACGGGCACGCCGTCGCGTAGCGTGGTCATTCTTCGGGTCTCCAGTGAGCTCGGCCCGCCTGACGGAGGGCCGATGATCGAACGATGAACAAAAACTAAGTTCGTTCACCGTTCCGTCAACAGCCCTCGGCGCTCGCGTGCGCCGTCGTGCGCGCGCGCAACGCTTCGGCGCGCGTGGACATCGAAGAGGATCGGGCGCGCCGTCGGCGCGATCGGCGCGATCAGCGCGAGGAGCGCGAGCGTCGGCGTCGCGCGAGCGTGCGCGCGGCGCGCTTGGGCGCGGGCGCCGGAGGCCGCTCGTCGTCGGCGTCGGGATCCGTGCGCGACATGAGACCGAGCAAGAGCAGGCGGCCCATCTCGCGCGCCAGGCGCGCGCCCTCTTCGGGACGCTCCTCGAAGAGCCACGGCGGCGAGAGCGTCGCGTACGCGCGCTGGATGAGCGCGGCCGCGCGCGCGGTGTCGACGCTCGCGATCTCGTAGCTGGCTCGCGCTTGGTCGAGGAGCATCTGGAAGAGCGCGCGCTCCTCTTCGCGGAAGCGCGCGTGCACGGCCTTGACCGTGTCGGTCTTGCAATGGACGAGCTCGCACGCGTGCTGGCCTTCGCTGGCGAGCTTCTGGAAAGTGGCGACGCGCGCCTCGAGCACGCCGGTGAGGCGCTCGGAGAAGCTCTCGCCGCTGCGCGCGTCGGCGACGCGGCGCATGGCGTCGAGCACGCGGACGTGCGTGCTCGACGAGAGCTCTTCGACGATCGCCTCCTTCGAAGGAAACTCGAGGTACACGGTGCCGACGCCGACCTCGGCCTCGCGCGCGATGTCCGCGATCGTGGTCTTGGCGTGGCCGTAGTGACGGAAGAGTCGCGCCGCGCAGTCGAGGATCGCCCGGCGTCGCTCCGCGGTCGTCATCGTGTCGAACAGATTAGCATGAACAAAAGCGAATCTCGTTCACCATTCTCGTGGAAGAGAAGAGGAGAGAGGCGCGGAGGCGCGGGGCGTTTCAGGCCGACCAGCTCGCGATGAGCTGCGCGCCGAAGCGCTGGCCGGCGTCGGCGAGGAGCACCTTGAGATCGCGGTTCTGCGCGAGCACGTCTGCGATCGCGTCGACGACGCGATCGATCTCCTTCGCGGTCACCGTGAGCGGCGGCGCGAGCTTGAGCACGTTCCACTGCTGCGACGCGGGCTGGCACACGATGCCTCGCTCGAGCAGGCGCACCGCGAGCCACTGGCCGAAGATGCGGCGGCTCAGGCCCTCGACGAGCGACGGCAAGAGCCGCCCGAGCAGGCCGCTCGCGCGCGTCGGGCCGAGCTCGATGCCGACGAGCAGGCCGCGGCCGCGCACCGCCTTGACGAAGGGATGATCGCCGAGCTCGTCGCGGAGCCGCTCGAGCAAGAGCTCGCCGCGCTCGCGCGCCGCCTCGGCGAGGCCGTCGGTCTCGAGCGTCTCGAGCGTGGCGAGCGCGATGCGGCAGCCGAGGGCGTTGCCGTACGTCGCGCCCTGGAGATCGAAGCGGTCCATGCGGCCGTAGGCGCGGTCGTGCACCTCTTCGGTCGTCAGCGTCGCCGACATCGGGACGATGCCGCCGCCGAGCGCCTCGCCGAGGACGAGCACGTCGGGGACGAAGCCGTCGTGATCGTAGGCGAACATCTTGCCGGTGCGGCCGAGGCCCGTCTGGACCTCGTCGAGGACGAGGAGCGTGCCCGCCTTCTTGCACATCGCGTGCGCCTGGCGGAGGTAGTCGCCGCGCGGGACGACGACGCCCGCCTCGACCTGGATCGGCTCGACGACGAACGCCGCGGGCTTCTTCTCGTCGAGCGCCTTCGCGAGCGCGGCCAAGTCGTCGAACGGGATCTCGTAGCACTGGCCGACGAGCGGCTCGAACGGATCGCGGAGGCGGCCGTGACCGCTGATCGAGAGGCCGCCGATGCCGCTGCCGTGGAAGCCGCCGCGGCAGTGTACGAGCGGCTTTCGACGCGTCGCCGCCCGCGCGATCTTCAGCGCGGAGTCGATCGCCTCGCCCGCGGTGGCGCCGAGCAGCACGCGCGTGAGCGGCGCGGCGAGCTTCGCGAGCGCGGCGGCGAGATCGGCCGCCGGCGCCGAGACGCCCGCCTGCCCGAGGTTCGGAGGATCGTCGTCGAGGCCGTCGCGCAGGCGCTCGAGGAGCTTCGGCGGATTGTGACCGAGGTTCGCCGCGCCCGACGCCGCGAGGAAGTCGAGGTACTCGTTGCCGTCGGTGTCCCAGAGCGACGTGCCCTTCGCGCGCGCCCACACGCGCCCGTAGCCGAACGCGCCGAGGACGTTCACCAGCGTGGGGTTCACGTGCGCGGCGTACTTCTGCGCGGCAGGATGGGACAGCCCCCTCATCGCGCGCAGCATAGCCCCATCTCGAGGCTCGCGGGCGATCAGAGGACGAGCGTCTCGACGTGCTCGCCCCAGACGTCGCGCAAGACGCCCGCGATCTCGCCCACGGTCGCCTCCGCTTTCACCGCGTCGAGGATGAACGGCACGAGATTGTCACGTCCGCGCGCGGCCGCGTCGACGCGACGCAGCGCCTCGGCGTGCTTCGTCGCGTCGCGCCGCGCGCGCACGGCCCGCACGCGCTCGACCTGATCGCGCTCGATCTTCGGGTCGATCTTCATGACCTCGACCTCCGGCGCGTCTTGGATGAACTCGTTCACGCCGACGATGATGCGCTGCCTCTTCTCGATCTCGAGCTGGTAGCCGTACGCGCTGTTCTGGATCTCGCGCTGCGGGTAGCCCTGCTCGATGGCGGGCACCATGCCGCCGAGCTCGTCGATGCGCGCGAGGTATTTGTTCGCCTCGGCCTCGATGCGGTTCGTGAGCGACTCGATCGCGTACGCGCCGCCGAGCGCGTCGACGAAGTCGGCGACGCCCGACTCGTTGGCGACGATCTGCTGGGTGCGGAGCGCGATCGTCACTGCCTCGCTGGTCGGCAGGCCGAGCGCTTCGTCGTAGCTGTTCGTGTGGAGCGACTGACAGCCCCCGAGCACCGCGGCGAGCGCTTGGAGCGTCACGCGCACGACGTTGTTGAGCGGCTGCTGCGCGGTGAGCGTCATGCCCGCCGTTTGGCAGTGGAAGCGGAGCGCGCGCGCGCGATCGGTCTTCGCCCCGAAGCGCTCCTTCATGATCCGGCTCCACATCCGGCGCGCGGCGCGGAACTTCGCGACCTCTTCGATGACGTTGTTGTGGACGTTGAAGAAGAACGAGAGCTGGCCGGCGAACGCGTCGACGTCGAGGCCGGCGTCGATCGCCGCCTGCACGTACGTGATGCCGTCGGCGAGGGTGAACGCGACCTCTTGCACCGCGTCGCAGCCCGCCTCGCGGATGTGGTAGCCGCTGATCGAGATCGTGTTCCACGACGGGACGTCGGTGCGGCAGAACGCGAACACGTCGGTGATGAGGCGGATCGAAGGGCGCGGCGGGTAGATGTACGTCCCGCGCGCCATGTACTCCTTGAGGATGTCGTTCTGGATCGTCCCGCGGATCTTCGCGCGCGGGACGCCTTGCTCCTCGGCCACCGCGATGTAGAGGCAGAGGAGCGTCGCCGCCGTCGCGTTGATCGTCATCGACGTCGAGATGCGGTCGAGCGGCAGCCCTCGGAGGAGCGTGCGCATGTCGTCGATCGAGTCGACGGCGACGCCCACGCGCCCGACCTCGCCGAGGCTGTTCGGATCGTCGGAGTCGCGGCCCATCTGCGTCGGCAGATCGAACGCGACCGAGAGGCCCGTTTGGCCCTGCGAGAGGAGGTAGTGATAGCGCTCGTTCGACTCGGCCGCGGTGCCGAAGCCGGCGTACTGCCGCATCGTCCAGAGGCGGCCGCGGTGCATGTTCGGCTGCACGCCGCGGGTGAACGGGGGGAAGCCCGGGAAGCCGAGGTCACGCGCGGGATCGAACCCCCCGAGATCGTCGGGGCCGTAGAGCGGCGCGACGTCGGCGCGGCCGGCGAGGTTGGGGACGCGCGGCCGAGGCTTGTCCTTCGCCTCCACCGCGGCGACCTTGCTCTGCCATGCTCGCTTGTCGTCGTCGTAGCCCATCACCCGCCTCGTAGCGCGATCTCGATCTGCTGTCGCGAGACCGAGCCGGTCTCGTCGACCGAGTAGTCGTCGGCTTCGAACCGGAACGTGCGCGAGGCCGTGACGTCGGCCTTGCCGATCACGCGGAACGGGACGGTCGGCTGGGTGTACGTCTCGCGCAGCAGCTGGAGCGCGAGATCGACCGGGACGGTGACGGGGACCCGGACGGTCGTGGTCTGCTTCGAGGCGAGCCAGACGCCCTCGCCGCCGGGGCGGAAGTCGATGGGCAACGTGTAGCGATCGGCGAGGACGACCTGCCCGCGCATCGCGCGGATCGCGACGTCGTACGAGTTGGGGTTGTAGACGTCGACCACCATCGTCATGACGACGCCGACGCTCGGCGGGAAGGCGACGCGAAAGCCGCTGATCTCCGCGCGGTTGAGGCGCATCGTGGGCTTGCTCACGCAGCCGGCCGTGAGCGCGGCGAAGAGCAAGAGGAGGAAACAGAAAGCAGCACGGACCGTTCGTCTCGGCACGGACGCAAGCCTAGCACCGCGCGTCACCGCGCCCGAGAACGGAACGCGGCCGGCCGCGGCTTGTGCTCTAAATAGGGCCATGTCGCGTCGCCTCTTGTTCTCCATTCCGACGTACGGCTACCTCGAGCCCGCGTTCCTCGCGGCCGGAGACTTCGAGCAGGGCCAGACCGAGCGCCGCTACTTCCCGGACGGGGAGCGCTACCTCCGCATCCTGACCGATCTCTGGGGGCGCGACGTCGTCGTCCTCGGCGGCACGCCTTCCGACGTCGACGTGCTCGAGGTCTTCGACCTCGCGTCGGGCATCGCGCGCGCGGGCGCGCGATCGCTCGCGATCGTGATGCCGTACTTCGGCTACGCGACGATGGAGCGCGCCGTGCGCTCCGGCGAGGTCGTCGTCGCGAAGACGCGCGCGCGGCTCCTCTCGTCGATCCCGGCGCCCGAGGGCGGCACGCGCGTCTTCCTGTTCGATCTCCACACCGACGGCATCGAGTTCTACTTCGACGATCGCGTCCTCACGCGCCACATCTACGGCGCGCCGGTCATCACGCAGAAGATCAAGGAGCGGATGGGCGACCAGGCCTTCGTGCTCGGCGCGTGCGACGCGGGGCGCGCCAAGTGGGTGCAGAGCCTCGCCCGCGATCTGCACGTCGAGCCCGCGTTCGTCTACAAGCGCCGCGACCCGCAGTCGGGCGGCACCGCGGTGACGGGCGTCAACGCCGACGTCCGCGGCCGCGAGGTCATGATCTACGACGACATGATCCGCACCGGCTCCTCGCTCGTGCAGGCTGCGAAGGCGTACCTCGCCGCCGGCGCCACGAAGGTGCACGCGATCGCGAGCCACCTCGTGCTCCCCGGCGACGCGTACGACAAGCTGAAGGCGTCCGGCGTGCTCACGTCGATCATGGGCACCGACTCGCATCCGGGCAGCAGCAAGCTCCCGCCCGAAGACGTCGTGTCGATCGCGCCCCGCCTCGTCGAGTCGAGCGAGGCGGCCCACGTCTGACCCTCGGACGAGAGCTCGCGCGGGCGAGACCAAGCTGAGCTACGGCGTCCGCCGAGGTCGCCCGCCGACCCGTCGACGCCTCGCGTGTTACCTTCACGGCATGTCGATGCGACCCGGCGACACTACACCCGAAGCGTGGGCCATCATGGAGGAGGGGATCCGCAAGATGAGCCCTGCCGCGCGAGTGCGTCGCAGCATCGATCTAACGATTCTCGCGCATCGTTTCGCGTTGGCGCGGCTACGGCAGCTTCATCCGGACGACGACGAGCGCACGCTTCGCCTGCGCCTCGCTGCGCGCTACATCGATCCCGCGATCCTGCGTCGCGCGTTCGGATTTCAGGCGTGACCGATCCCGACGAGATCGGACGGGCCATCGCCGTCATCGCGGCCGCGCTCGATGAGCTCGCGGTGCGTTGGGCGATCGGCGGATCCGTCGCGAGCGCCACCCACGGCGAGCCGCGCGCCACGAACGACGTCGACGTCGTCGCCCACCTCGATGAGGCGAGCGCGCGCGCGCTGGCGGCGCGAATCGGCACGGACTTCTACGTCGATCTCGACGCGGCCTTGGACGCCGTGCGGCGACGTAGCAGCTTCAACGTGATCGACAATCGAAGCTTCATCAAGTTCGACGTCTTCGTCCCTGCTCGCGGCCCGATGGGCACGGGGCAGCTCGATCGCGCGATACGGCTCGAGATCTTCCCCGGCGCGGGGCCGATCCCGGTGCTGGGGCCAGAGGATACCATCTTGCAGAAGCTCTACTGGTATCGGCTCGGTGGAGAGGTCTCCGACCGACAATGGCGAGACGTCGTCGGCGTCGTACGCACCGCCCGCGCGTTCCTCGACGAGGACTACCTCTCCCAGGTCGCGAAGGACGCAGACCTCGGCGAGCTGCTCGAGAAAGCGCGCCGCGGAGCCTCCTGACGCCGGTTCGATCGCGCGTCTATTCGAACTTGCCGACGTCGATCGTGCCGAGCGACTTGTTCGCGTTGTCTTTGCCGCCGACCGAGTAGATGAACGTCTCGTACATCGGCGTCTGGTGCACGTGGCCGCGCGCGCCGGGGAGCTTGCCCTCGACGGTCGCGAAGTCGCTCAGCGTGCCGTCGGCCTCGAACGTCGCGCGGCGGATCTTGTCGGTGAATCCGGCGGCGTCCTCGAGGCCGCCGACGACGTACACCGCGTCTTTGTAGAGCTGCGCGGAGCTGACGCTCACCGACGTCGGGAGCTTGCCCGCGGGGGCCCACGCGCCGAGCGCACCGTCGTCGCCGATGTCGGCGACGATCGCGTCGCTCCGATCGACCATGTCGCCCGCGGGATCGCCCGTCAGGCCGCCGAGGACGTAGAGGCGCTTCTCGCGGATGAACGACGCGTGGTGACTGCGGTCGGGCGCGAGCGGCGTCTGCGCTTCGAAGGCGCCGAGCGATCCGTCGGCGCCGATCCGCGCGCGGGCGCTCATCGTCGTGCTCTTGCTGTTCGCGCCGCGCCCGCCGAGCGCATAGACGAAGTCGCCGTGGACCTCGCACGTGAGGTGCATCACCGCCTTCGGCAGATCGGGGCCGGGCGCGACGTCGGCGATCGCGCCGTCTTCGCCGATGCGCACGAGGATGCTCGACGTGCTCGGCCCCATGCGGCCGCCCGCAGGGACGATGCCGCCGGCGAGCAGCAAGCGATCCTTGATCCGCGCGACGCAGTGCCCCGCGCGCGGCGCGCCCAGCCTGCCGGCGGGCTCGAACGCGTCGAGGCCGCCGTCGTCGCGGATCTTCGCGCGCTGAACGTCGTCGTGGAGCACGCGCCAGTCGTCCGTTCCGCCGAACACGTAGAGGTACGGAGCGCCGCCTTCCTCGAGGATCACCGTCGTGTGGTGATCGCGCACCGGACCGATCGCCGTCGGCGATCGCGCGACGCTGAGCGACGGGAACTTCTCGCAGACGTTCGCCGACGTTCGATACGTGCCTTCGTCGCACGCGACCGGCTCGGCCGCGGCCGGCGGCGGATCCGCCGGCGGCGCCCCGGGAGGAACCTCGGTGGCGCTCGAGCAAGCGAGCAAGAAGGTGCAGCCAGCGATCCAGGGTCGCGCGCGCATGATGTCTCCCAAGCGTGAGAAAGGATCCGCGTGAAAAGGGGCGGGGCCGAGGCGGTGGGGAAAGGGCCGGCTCGACCCCGCCGAAGCGGTCGGCCTCGCGCGTCGCACGAGCCGTGCCAGCGGCGACCCGCGGCGATTCGTGCTGCATTTGCCGGCGCGAACGGGGGCTCGTCAGCGGACTGACAGCAGAGGCCGTCCCGGACGCGCACGCTTGGAGACGAAGGCACGCTATCTTCTCGACCGATGCGCGTCGTCGTGGGTCTCGCTCCTCTCTCGATCGCGTTCTCGATCGCTCTGTCCGCTCTGTCGATCGCTTGCTCGCGCCCGAGCGCGCCCGCGGCGAAGAGCGAGCCGGTCGCGCCGCCCGCGACGCAGCCCGAGGCCGCGCCGGCGCCGACTCCGGCGCGGCCGGCAGGCCCGCCGCTTCCGCCCGGCGCCGCCGCGTGCGCGACGCCCGAAGGCGGGCCCGTGTGCGTGCGCTTCGCGTCGACGGAAGACGCCTTCCGTTGGGTGCTCGCGCACGATCCCGCGATCCTCGCGATCGGCGAGGCGCACGCGCAGAAGGGCACCGAGTCGATCGCGTCGGCGACGAAGCGCTTCACCGACGCGATGGTGCCGCTGCTCGAGGGACGCGCGAGCGATCTGCTCCTCGAGGCGTGGGCCCCGGATCCGCGATGCAAGCGCGAGGTCAAGCAGGTCGCCAGCGCGCAGGCCCCGGTGAAGCAGGCGCAGGCCGAGTCGAACCCCAACGAGTACGTCGCGATGGGCACGCGCGCGAAGGCCGTCGGCGTGCAGCCGCACCTGCTTCGTCCGACGTGCGACGACTTCGCCGATCTCGCCGACGCGGGCGCCGACGTCATCACGGCGTCGCTCGCGCTCATCAAGAGGCTCACCCAGGCGCAGGCCACGCAGCTCCATCGACGAAACGAGTCGGCGAAGAACGGCAAGCTCGTCGTCACGTATGGCGGCGCGATGCACAACGATCTCGCGCCGTCCGACAAGCTCCGCGCGTACAGCTTCGGGCCCGAGCTCTCGGACGCGACGTCGGGACGCTACGTCGAGCTCGACTTGATCGTCCCCGAGTACGTGAAGAAGAACGAGACGTGGGAGAAGCTGCCGTGGTTCGCCGCCTGGCAGGCCGACACGGGACCGAGAGACAAGCCCACGCTCTACACGGTGGGCGAGCGCTCGTTCGTGCTGCTCTTCCCCGCGACGGCCATGACGCCGCCGAAGTGACGCGCCGCGAACCCGACAGAAAAACGAGGTTGAAAGGGACCTCCTGATCCTCGACGCTTGTCTTCGATGACTACGCGAGCGGCCAGCAAGAGCAGCACACCTCCGCCGACCACGCCCGGGGTCGAGCCCCGCGTGGACGCGCGCATCGAGGACGATCGCACGGGCATGGACGACGCGACGCTCAAGCGCGCGTTCCTCGATCACCTGTCGTACTCGCTCGGCAAGCGCGCCGCGAACTCGACCGATCTCGATCGCTTCTTCGCCCTCGCGCTCACCGTTCGCGATCGCCTCACGTACCGCTGGGCGCAGACGCAGGAGACGTACTCGAAGGTCGACGCCAAGCGCGTGTATTACCTCTCGGCGGAGTTTCTCCTCGGGCGTGCGCTCGCGAACAACCTCCAAGCGCTCGGCATCTACGATCGCTCGAAGGAGCTGCTCCGCGGCGCCGGCCTCGAGCTCTCCGATCTGCTGGAAGACGAGCCGGAGCCCGGGCTCGGCAACGGCGGCCTCGGCCGCCTCGCCGCCTGCTTCCTCGACTCGATGGCGACGCTCGGCTACGCGGGCTACGGCTACGGAATTCGTTATGAATTCGGGATCTTCGAGCAGGAGATCAAGGGCGGCTGGCAGGTCGAGCGGCCCGACGAGTGGCTCCGCTTCGGGAACCCGTGGGAGTTCGTGAGGCCCGAGTACGCGGTCAACGTGAGCTTCGGCGGGCGCGTCGAGGCGACGCACGACGACAAGGGCCAGCCCGTCGCGCGCTGGGTCGACACGCACACCGTGCTCGGCGTTCCCTTCGACACGCCGATCGCCGGCTTCCGCAACGACACCGTCAACACGCTCCGCCTCTGGCAGGCGCGCGCGGGCAACGAGTTCGACCTCAAGGTCTTCAACGACGGCGACTACGTGCGCGCGGTCGAGGACAAGAACTCGAGCGAGGTCATCTCGAAGGTCCTCTACCCGAACGACCAGAACCAGGCCGGACGCGACCTCCGCCTCAAGCAGGAGTACTTCTTCGTCGCCTGCGCGCTGCACGACATCGTTCGGCGCTACAAGAAGACGCACAAGACGTTCGACGAGTTCGCGAAGCACAACGCGATCCAGCTCAACGACACCCACCCGGCGATCGCGGTCGCCGAGCTGATGCGCGTGCTCGTCGACCTGCATCGCGTCCCGTGGGATCGCGCGTGGGAGGTGACGGTCGCCACGCTCGGGTACACGAACCACACGCTGCTCTCCGAGGCGCTCGAGCGCTGGCCGGTCGCGATGTTCGAGCGCCTCCTGCCGCGGCACCTGCAGATCATCTACGAGATCAACCGGCGCTTCATCCGATCGGTCATCGCGCGCTTCCCCGGCGACGACGCCCGCGTGCGGCGGATGTCGATCATCGAAGAGGGCGCCGAGAAGAAGGTCGCGATGGCTCACCTCGCCGTGGTCGGCTCGCACGCCGTCAACGGCGTCGCCGCGCTGCACAGCGATCTGCTCGTGCGCGACGTGCTCCGCGACTTCGCCGAGATGCAGCCGGCGAAGTTCTCGAACAAGACCAACGGCGTCACGCCGCGCCGCTGGCTCTGGCACTGCAACCCCCGCCTCGCCGCGCTGATCAGCGAGGCGATCGGCCCCGAGTGGGTGACCGATCTCGATCGCCTCGAGAAGCTCGCGCCGCTCGCCGACGACGCGGCGTTCGTCGAGAAGGTCGCGGCCATCAAGAAGCAGAACAAGGCCGACTTCGCCGGGTACGCGGCCGCCACGTGGGGCTTCCGCTTCGATCCCGACTCGCTGTTCGACGTGCAGATCAAGCGCCTGCACGAGTACAAGCGGCAGCTCCTCAACGCGCTGCACGTCATTCGCCTGTACCTCGACGCCAAGCGCGATCCCAAGGTGCTCGCGGCGCCGCGCACGGTGCTCTTCGGGGCGAAGGCCGCGCCGGGCTATCGCGCGGCGAAGCTCATCATCAAGCTCATCAACGGCGTCGCCGACGTGATCAACGGCGACGTCGATCTCGAGGGGCGGCTGCGCGTCGCGTTCCTCCCGAACTATCGCGTGTCGCTCGCGGAGCGGATCATCCCCGCGGCCGATCTCTCGGAGCAGATCTCGACCGCGGGCAAGGAGGCCTCCGGCACCGGGAACATGAAGCTCTCGATGAACGGCGCGCTCACCATCGGCACGCTCGACGGCGCCAACGTCGAGATCCGCGAAGCCGTCGGGGAGGAGAACTTCTTCCTCTTCGGGCTCACCGCCGATCAGGTCCAGGATCTCCAGCGCACGGGCTACAGCCCGCGCGCCGTCTACGACGGGAACCCGCGCCTGCGGGAGGTCATCGATCTCGTCGCGAGCGGCTTCTTCAGCGCCGACGATCCGGCGCTGTTCCGCCCGCTGACCGATCACCTGCTCGCTCACGACACGTACATGCTCCTCGAAGACTTCGACGCCTACGTCGCGTGTCAGAAGGACGTGAGCGACGCCTACCTCGATCGCGCGTCGTGGCATCGAAAGGCCGTCCTGAACATCGCGCGCATGGGGCGCTTCTCGTCGGATCGCACGATCCGCGAGTACGCGAAGGAGATCTGGGGCGCCGAGCCCGTCAAGATCGACCTCCGCGGTCACGACGGCGGCTGATCGGGCAAGAGCTCGTCGAGCAGATCGAACAGCTCCATCTCCCGCGAGGCCACCCGGCCGTCGGACGCGATCGCCCGGAGCGCGACCTGCCGCACCAGGCGCGCGAGCGCCGGCGAGACGCGCGTCGGATCGATCTGCGCCGGATCGGGCGGCGCGCGCAGGATCTCCTCGACGAGCGCGCCGTTCCTCACGCCGAGCTCTCGCGCGAGCGTCGCGAAGAACGAAGCCTCGCTCGGCTCTATCTTCAGATCGGCCCACAGGAACGAAGCCGCGAACCTCAAGACCGCCAGGGACTCTTGCATCATGCGCGCGGCGTGAGCAGCTCTCGTGCCGTCGCCCGAGCCGCGGTTTCGCCGAGGGAATTCGAAGTGAGGGGGTGGCCGCGCCAGATTTCGACCTGGCCGGGCCAGCTCCGTCGTGGCCTCGATGTTGCTCGTCCGAGGCCATGCGCTTCTACCGCACCATCCTGGTCCCGACCGATTTTGGCGCGTCGTCGCAGGCCGCGCTCGACTATGCGGTCGAGCTCGCGCGCCCCTTCGGCGGTGAAGTCGTCCTGCTGCACGCCTACGCGCTGCCGGTGATGGGATTGGCCAACGGCCCGCTCATCACGGCCGAGCTGACCAAGCGCATCCTCGACTCGTCGCAGGCTTGCCTCGACGAGGCGATCGCGGCGCATCGTGGCTGCGGCGTCGCGCTGCGCGCGTTCTTGCGTGAAGGTGATCCGTGGCTCGTCACCATCGACGTGATCAAGGAGGTCTCCGCCGATCTCGTCGTGATGGGCACGCACGGGCGGCGAGGCCTCCCGCGGTTCTTGATCGGGAGCGTGGCCGAGCGGCTCGTGCGCACGTCGCCGGTTCCCGTCCTCACGGTGCACGCGACCGGTCGTCACGAGGAGATGCGCCTGTCCGGAGGCACGGAGGCGGTCGCGCGATGACGTCCGCCAAGGCGCTCTCCGTCGGTGACGTGATGACGTCGCAGCCGCTGACGATCGGCCGCGAGCAGCCGACCTCGACGGCACGCGAGATGATGCGCACGCTGGACGTGCATCACCTGCCGATCCTCGAACGCGGCGAGCTCGTCGGCGTGCTGACGAGCCACGACCACGAGCGCTTCGACACGGTCGACGCGTACGCGGTCGGTCCCGACGCGCCGCTCGGCGAGGTCGCGGCCGAGATGGTCGCCCGGCGATCCGACTGCGCCGTCGTGATCGAGCGCGGCAGGGTCGCGGGCATCTTCACGTCGCAGGACGCGCTGCGCGTGATCGCCGGCCTCATGCCCTGAGCGCTAGCGGCGCATGCGGACGATGCGCGCGAAGGCGTCGCCGGCGGCGCGGGCGAGCTCCTCGAGGCGGCGCGTGCCGAGCATCGTGTCGCCGAGCTCGTCGGCCACGATGATGACCGCCGTCTTGCCGCTCACGCGGATGGGAACCACGGCGACGTCGCGCGAAGCGCCGCGCATCACGTGCAGGATCCCGCCGTGGACCTCGTCGTGGCGGAGCGGGCCGAGGTACAGGCCCTCGCGCACCGCTTCTTCGAAGACGCTCTCGGCGTCGAGGGGCACGAGGATCGTCTGGAGCGCCGCCCGATCGCCGAACTCGGGCGTGCACGCCCAACCGAGGTAGCCCCCGCGCTTGACGACGAAGAGCGCGACCTTGTACGCGAGCATCCGCGCGCCCGTGAGGACGAGCTCGAGCACCTCGTCGCGCGAGCCGGCGGATTTGAGCGCGCCGATGATGCCGGACGGGTCGGAGAGCGGGATCTGCGGCGCGTACGCGGCATAGGGACCGGCGTTCGGCACCGGCGGCGGACCGGGGATGAACGACGGCATCGGCGCCGGCGCGGCCGCGGCGCGCGCGACCACCCACGCGGGCGGCGCCTCCGGGCTCGGCCGAAAGCCCTGCTCGGGCTTCATGAAGCGATCGGTCTGGACCTCGACGATCTGACGCAAGTGATCGGGATCGACCGGATAGCCCTCGCCGAGCGCCGCCTCGCGCGGATCGACCAGCGGCGGCGGTCGCTGCGTGCCCCCGCTCACGGCGGAGAAGGTGCGTCGCGTGAGCGGGATCGGGATCTCGGACCCGAGGCCGCTCTTCGGGACGTCGGAGGGCGCCTGATGATTGTGTGTATGATGCAGGGGGGTGCCCCACGGCGGCGTCTCGCGGCCCTGGCGCGCGCGCTCGAGGGGCGCGGTGTCGCCGGCGACCTGCGGCCGCGGGGCGGGCACCACGTGCGCGTGGCGCTCCGAGCCTGGTACGCGGCTCGGACGGAGCGCGCCCTCGGAGAGGCCGTCGAGGACCAGGTGCGCCTGCGTGGACGGGCGCATCGAGGACGGAGGCTCCGGCGGCGGCAGCGTCCCGTGCCGGCCCGCCGTGAGAGGCGGAGCGGCGCGCGGCCGCGAGTCGTACATGCGCTCGTCGTCGGCGACGGCGGCGACGGCGGCGACGACGGCGCGGCGCGGCTGCGGCGTGTGAGAGACCGGTGGCCGCGACGCCGGGGGAGGCCGCGAGGGGGGCAGCGATCCCGCGCGGAGCTTGCGGAGCGCCTCGACGATGGCCGCCAGGGGCGCGCGCACGAGGCGCACGGGCGCGCCGAGGTGGAAGCCGATCTCCTTGGCCGGGTGAGCGTCGCTCGCGTCTGCGACCACCACGTCGACGGTCCCCGTGATCGCGTCGCGTCGCACGGGGAGCGCCAGCAGCCGCGCGCAGAGCCCCGCCGGCAGGCGCTCGACGATCTCGGGCACCGGGACGACCTGCCGCAGGAAGGGCGCGTCGGTGCGCGCGAGGTAGCGGCCGAGGATCTCGGGCGCGATGGCCCGCTGCTCCGCGAGCACCTGCGCGAGGGCGACGCCGCCCGTGACCGACGAGAAGAGCGCCTCGGCGATCGCACGCTCGTCGACGACCTCTTCGAGCAGGAGCGCCTTCGTCAGCTCGTCGGGCACGATGCCGAGTCTACTTGCGGTCGAACTGGAAGACGACCTCGCTCTTTCGAACGAGGCCGAGCTGGTCGCGCGCGATCCGCTCGACAGCCTTGGGGTTTTCACGGAGATCCTTGACCTCGACCCGGAGCTTGGCCACGTCGCGTTTGAGCTCGGCGTTCTCGTTCTGGACGCCGGAGAGCTCCTTTTCGAGCGCGCGCATGCGCGGGAGGCCCTGCGGCTCGAGCAGCAGGATGGGTACCGCGATCAGCGAGATCGTGAGGACGGCCAGCGGGAGGCCGCGGAGGAGGGTCTCAGTGCTCACGCGTCAGCCAACGTAGGCCGATGCTGCGTCGATGGACCAGTTCGCGGCGGAAATTGCTAACCTTCGGCCTGTCCAATGGTCCGCCCGTCGTGGGAGCCGGTCATCGGCCTCGAGGTGCACGCGCAGCTCTCGACCGAGAGCAAGCTGTTCTGCGCGTGCAAGGCCGCCTTCGGGGCCTCGCCCAACACGAACGTGTGTCCTACGTGCCTGGGGCTGCCGGGGGCGCTGCCCGTCCTCAACGCCGAGGCCGTGCGCATGGCGGTCAAGGCCGCGCTCGCCCTCGGCTGCACCATCCGCCCGGAGAGCCGCTTCGCGCGGAAGAACTACTTCTATCCCGACTTGCCCAAGGGCTATCAGATCAGCCAGTTCGACGAGCCCTTCAGCGATCACGGGCACCTCGACGTCGAGATCGGCGGCACGATCAAGCGCGCGCGCATCCTGCGCATCCACATGGAGGAGGACGCGGGCAAGAACCTCCACGGCTTCGGCGCCGACTCGGTCGTCGATCTCAATCGCGCGGGCGTCCCGCTCGTCGAGATCGTGGGCGAGCCCGATCTGTCGAGCCCCGAGGAGGCGTCGGAGTATCTGCGCGTGCTCCGCGACGTGCTCCTCTTCCTCGGGATCAACGACGGAAACCTCGAAGAGGGATCGTTCCGCTGCGACGCGAACGTCTCGATCCGCCCCGTGGGCGAGACGAAGCTCGGCACGCGCGTCGAGCTCAAGAACATCAACTCGTTCAAGTTCGTCGAGAAGGCGATCGCGACCGAGATCCAGCGGCAAGAGGAGATCCTCGAGGGCGGCGGGCGCGTCGTCCAGGAGACGCGCGGCTGGGACGCCGACAAAGGCACGACGTACTCGCTCCGCAGCAAGGAGACGGCGCAAGACTATCGCTACTTCCCCGAGCCGGATCTGCCGCCGCTCGTGCTCGACGAGGTGTTCGTCGCGCGCGCGCGCGCCGAGCTGCCCGAGCCGCCGCGCGAGAAGCGCGCGCGCTTCGTCGCCGAGCTCGGGCTCACGCCCTACGCGGCGCAGGTGCTGACGCAGCACCCGCGCGTCGCCGCCTTCTTCGAGGAGGCCGCGACGCTCGGCCTCTCGCTGGGCCCCGCGAAGGTCGCGAACTTCGTGCAGAGCGAGGTCTTGCGCGACGTCACGACGCAAGGACAGCGGGCGACCATCCCCGTCTCGGCCAAGCAGATCGCCGATCTGCTCCGCCTCGTGGAGACGGGCAAGATCAGCGGCAAGCAGGCGAAGGAGCTCTACGCGAAGATGCGCGGGACCGACGCGGCGCCCGCGTCGCTCGTCTCCGAGCTCGGCATGGCGCAGGTCACCGATCCGAAGGCGATCGAGGAAATCTGCGCGAAGGTCATCGCCGAAAACGAGAAGCAGGCCTCGCAGCTCCGCGCGGGGAAGACGGCGCTCTTCGGGTTCTTCGTCGGGCAGGTGATGAAGGCGACGAAAGGGAGCGCGAATCCTCAGCTCGTCAACGACACGCTGAAGCGCCTCTTGGACGTGAGCTGAGATGCCGGGCTCGATTCCGTCGCTCCCCGCGGTGCGCCCGAAGGCGCGCGTCCTCATCGTCGACGACAACGCCGAGCTCGTCGACACGCTCCGCGCCGTCATCGCCGGGGGCATCCCCGGGCTCGCGATCGAGACCGCCGCGAACGGCCGGGCCGCGCTCGCGCGCGCGGCGAAGGGCTTCGACGTCGCGATCGTCGACGTGAAGCTGCCCGACGTGAGCGGGGTCGATCTGATCAGGCCCCTCCGCGAGGCCTCGCCGTTCTCCGAGGTGCTGCTGCTCACCGGCTTCGCGAGCGTCGACGCCGCGATCGGCGCGCTGCGCTCGGGCGCGTTCGCCTTCGTGCTCAAGTCGTTCCGCCCCGAGGAGCTGATCTCGACGGTGGAGCAGGCGCTCGGCAAGGTGCAGCTCAAGCGCGAGCGCGAAGAGCTCGAGAGCCGCTATCGCGATCTCGTCGAGGTCACCGACGTGCTCGTCTTCGCGCTCGACAACGACGACAAGGTCGCGCTGATGAACCGCAAGGCGGCGAGCATGGTCAACACCGTGCCGGAGGCGGCGTCGGGCAAGCCCTTCCTCGAGACGTGGATCCCCGAGGAAGATCGCGCGGCGATGCGCGCGGCCCTCGCGGGCACCGGCCGCGCGTACGAGGTCGAGACGGGCTTCGCCGATCCGAGCGTCGGCACCACGGCACGCCGGCGGATCCGCTGGCACCTCTCGCGTCCGCCGCGCTCGGAAGAGCGCGCGCTCACCTACGGCATCGGCATCGACATCACCGAGCGCCGCGCGCTCGAGCGGCGCGCGGCCGACGCCGAGGCGCTCTCGGCGATGGGCGAGCTCGCCATGAACCTGGCGCACGAGATCCGCAACCCGCTCAACGCCGCTGTGCTCCAGCTCCACCTGCTGAACCGCAACCTCGACCGGCTCGACGCCGAGGAGCTGACGCGCGCGGCGCTCAAGGATCGCGTGCGCATCGTGGGCGACGAGATCGGCCGCCTCAACCGCCTGCTCACCGAGTTCCTCGAGCTCGCGCGCCCGCGCGGCATCGGCCGCGAGCCGGTCCACGTGCCGCGCCTCGTCGACGAGGTGCTCGATCTCGAAGAAGAGAGCGCGAAGGGCAGGGGCGTGAAGATCGTGCGCGACATCCCCAACGGCGGCTGCGTCGCCCTGGGCGATCGCGAGAAGCTCAAGCAGGTGACGATCAACATCGTCGTCAACGCGCTCGAGGCGATGAAGCAAGGCGGCGTCCTCACGGCGAGCGTGAAGCAGTCGGGCGAGAAGGTCGTCATGACCATCCAGGACTCGGGGCAGGGCATCGAGCCCGACGTGCTCGCGAGCGTGTTCGATCCGTTCTTCACGACGAAGGAGGCCGGCACGGGCCTCGGCCTCTCGATCGTCCGCAAGATCGTCGATCAACACGGCGGCGACGTCGTGATCGAGAGCGAGCGCGGCCACGGCGCGCGCGTCACCGTCTCGATTCCGATGGGTCGCTAAGCGTCGCTGCGCACGATTCGCTCGCGCATCGTGCGCAGCTCCTTCAGCGCCCGGGCGGCTTGAGCGGCAGCACGGACGAGGAGAGCGGCGGCGGCGGGATCTTGCCGCTGGGTCGCGCCTCGGGCGTGACGCCGTCGCCGGCCTCGATCGACATGAGCGCCATGAAGATGCGATCCATACCGAGCTCGAGGGCCCCTTCCTTCTGGAAGAGACCGGCGATGCGGACGAGGCGGAGCGCCGTCGTTTTTCCGAGCTCCGCGGTCTCGCGCTCGAGGAACGCCTCGAAGGTGCCGAAGCCCTTCGCCTCGTAGAGGCGGCGAGCCTGGATCTCCCGCAGGACGATCCCGATGTCGTAGAACCCCTTGGTGAGGTTCTTCCGCAGGCCCTTGATCTGCTGGAGCGAGTTGTGAAGATCCGCGATCTTCGCCTTGATGTCTTCGGCCTGGGCCGGCGTGCGGATGGTCGCGCGCGCGCTGCCCGGGAGCGGGGGCTCCGCCGCCCGCGCCCGCGCCTCGGCGGCGTGCTTCGCCGCGTGCCGCGCGGCCCACGGCGCCGCGCCACGGAGGCCGAGCTTTCGCTTCGGCGCCTCCGGGGTCTTGTCGGCCTTGCCGGCGGCGGACTTCGCGCCGTTCTTGCCGGACTTCGCGTCCGCTTTCCCCTTAGAAGACTTCTTCGTGGCTCCCATACGCTTACTTGGCGCCCGCATACCACTTTCAGCCGCGTTTAGTCCAGAAAGAATGCGAAAGGTTATCCTGGAAATCCGGAAGATCGCTGGCGTGAGCCGTTATAGTCGCCGTCGCCGATGGCCATCCTGACCAAGCCACGGGAAGACGAGCTCGAGGCCCTGGTGGGCCGTTACGATCTCGGGGCGCTGCGTTCTGCAACGGGTATCGAGGCGGGGACGGTCAACACGAGCATGCGGCTCGAGCTCGGCTCGGGCCGCCATTTCCTCCGCATCTACGAGGAACAGGGCTTCGACGGGGCGAGCGCCGAGGCGGCCCTCCTGCTCCACCTCGCGGCGGCGGGCGTGCCCACGCCCGGGCCGCTCCGCGCGCGCGACGGGGCGATGGTCCATGTCGTCGCGGGCAAGCCGGCGGCGCTCTTTCCCTGGGTCGAGGGGGAGATCCTCTGCCAAGCGCGGGTCGACGCCGCCGCCGCGTGGGAGGTGGGCGTCGCCCTCGCGCGCATCCATCGGGCGGGCGCTCCCGCGGAGATCGGAGAAGGCCGCTTCGGCCCCGCGGATCTGGTGATCCGCTGCGATCGCGTCGCGCGCTCGTCGGATCCCGAGGCGCGGGCGATGGCGGCGCCGCTGCGTGAGGCCGTGGAGGGCGTCGCCGCCCGACGCGCGCGCGATCTCCCTTCGGGCCTCGTTCACGGCGATCTCTTTCGCGACAACGTGCTCTGGGACGAGGGTAGGATCGCCGCGCTCCTCGACTTCGAGAGCGCGCATCGTGGTCCCTTCGCTTACGACATCGCCGTGACGATCCTCTCCTGGTCTTATCGCGACGCGCTCGACGCCGCGGTCGCGCGCGCGATCGTCGACGGGTATCGCACGGCGCGGGAGCTCGAGCCGGCCGAGCGCGAGGGGCTCTTCGACGAGCTCGTGCTCGCCTCGCTGCGCTTCACCATCACGCGCATCACCGATGAAGCGATCCGCGTGGGCAAGCGCTGGCAGCGTTTCGTCGCGCGCCGCGAAGCGGTCGAGCGCCTCGGGCGCCGCGGCGTCGTGGAGATGCTCGGGCTGTGAAGCGCGCGCTCCTCGTCGCGGCGAGCGCCTTCGCGCTGGCGCTCGCGCGTCCGGCGCTCGCCGACGACGAAGAGCCGCCGCCGTACGCGCCCCACCCGCCGCCTTCACCGCGCGTCGTTCCGCCGCCCGACGCGACGTTCGTCTACGCCGACCCGCAGCCGTATCCGTCGCTCGCGTGGCTCGCGCTCCAGTTCCTGCCGAGCCCCGAGGTCGGCTTCGGCGGCGTGAAGCGGATCGATCCGCTCGGCCAAGCGCAGCACGAGACGCTCGCGACCTTCGGCCTCCGCTGGCAGCTCACGCCGGCGCTCTGGTCGTGGGGAACGAACCGACGGATCTCGCGCTGGCGCTTCTTCGTGGTCGATCCGCTCGCGCGGCACGCCGGCTCGATCGAGCTGCACGGCACGCTCGAGTACCTCTGGGGCCACGTCGATCGCATGCTCGTGCGCCCCGGCGTGCGCGCGTACTTCCCGCTCCTCCATCGCGGCGAGTACCTCTCGGCGTCGATCGGGACGTCGACGTATCAATACGAGAACACGGCGCGCGTCGCCTACGACGTCGGGGCGTACGTGCTCTTCGGTCTCTTTGGCGTGAACGTCACGGTGGCGCCGGCGCACGATCCCCTCACCACCATCGCGACCTTTCGCATCAGGTACTTCTGATGCGTCGTATCGCGCTCGCGCTCGCTCCGTTCGTGCTCGCGGCGTGCGAGAGGCCTTCGCAGGTCCTGCTCCTCGGGGCGAATCCGTACCGCGACGCCGACGGGCGCGTCGTCGTCGACGTCGACGTCGAGGGTGTCGAGCAGTCGGGCGGCTCGGTCGGCCTCTACTGCGTGAGCGTTCATTGGTTTCCTCCCGGCGTCTTCCGCGGTCAGCCGGCGGCGCACCGCTACTTCGGAGAGGTCGATCACGTCGTCCTCTGCGCGACCGATCTCGGCGACGGCGATCGCCGCACGGTGCGCCTGCCCTCGACGCGGACGGATCTGCCGCCGGGCATGCCCGCGCGCGTCCAGATCAGGCTCGACAGGGCGTACACCACGCAGGAGATCGACGCGCCATGACGACGCGCGCGTTGATCGGCCTGGCGCTCGTCGCGGCGCTCGCGTCCGGATGCGCGATCGCGCGCGCGGGGGGGCGCGCGGCGGGATCGCTCTTCGAATCGCCGCGCAAGGTCGACAAGCTAAGGAGCGCCGTCGATCCCGAGGCGCGCCTGGCGATCTCGTGGGTCGGGCACGCGACCGTCCTCGTGCAGATGGACGACAAGCTGATCCTGACCGATCCGGTCTTCACGCCGACCGTGGGTCAGGTATCGAAGCGCCTCGTCGAGCCGGGGATCGATCCGAAGACGCTGCCGGCGCTCGACGCGGTCGTCGTCTCGCACATGCACTTCGATCATCTGTCGCTCGGCAGCCTCGACATGATCGAGCCGAAGGTGCGGACGCTCCTCATGCCGCGCGGGGGCGTCACCTACCTCACCGACTTCTCGTTCCCCGTCGTCGAGCTGCGCACGTGGCAGGCGTGGGAGAAGGACGGTCTGCGCATCACCGCGGCGCCGGTGGATCACGTCGGTTACCGCTACGGCATCGACGACGCGTGGATGAAGGAGTCGTTCACCGGGTACGTCATCGAGTACCACGGCATGACGGTCTACTTCGGCGGCGACACCGCCTACGAGCAGCGCATGTTCGCCGAGACGGGCATGCGCTTCCCGGACATCGACGTGGCGCTCCTGCCCATCGGACCGATCGAGCCCCACGATCTGATGCGTCGCTTCCACATGGATCCGGCGCAGGCCGTGCGCGCGATGTTCGATCTGGGCGCCAAGCGCATGGTGCCGATCCACTACGACACGTTCATCAACTCGACCGACGCGCCGGGCGACGCGCTGGCGATGCTCGAGGCGACGAAGGCGAAGACGGTCATGGCCGGGAAGGAGATCGTCGAGATCCCGATCGGCCAGCGGCGCGTCTTCCTGAAGAAGGGCGAAGGGCCGGACGAAGCGCGCGGCTTCGCCGTGCCGGCTTCGCCCGTGGATCCTTCGCCGCCGCCGGAGGCGCCGCCGCCTCCGCCCCCGGCGAAGTCGACGATTCCCGACGACGACAGGCTCGACTGAGGCTGCGTGAGACGGCGCTACGCGCCGTCGCCGGGCAGCGGCATCGCCGACGCACCCGCGTCGACGCGGAGCCTCTCCTTGGGCGCCCAGAGCGTCGCGCGGAGGTCTTCGACGCGCTTCTTCGCCTTCTCGAGCCGCGCGTCTTGCGCCTCGACGTCGGCCTTCGCCTGCGCTTCGTCTTGATCGCCCTTGGCCCGCGCGTCGCGCGAGGCGTTGAGGACCTCGAGCACCTCGCGATAGAGCTCCTCGCCCGCGGTGACGACCCACGTGTCGAGCTTCTTCGCGAAGTCTTCGATCATCTCGTCGACCTTGGGGCCGACCTGCTTGGCCGCCGCGCGGATCACGTCGGGCGCCTGCTCCTTCGCTCGCTTCTTGTACTCCGCGTCGACCCGGTCGCGCACGACGATCGCGAGGATCGGCGCGGCGATCGTGAGGAGCCCGCCGACCATGAAGTTCACGAACATCATCGTTCCGAGGCCGACCATCAAGACCGCGGCGACGCCGGCGTCGTAGCGGAACGTGTCGATCTGGATGTCGAGCTTCTTCACGTCCTGGCCGAGCGTCGACGCGACCTTCCGCGTCGCGTCGTTCGCGTCTTCCTTGATGAGCGCGATCGTCTTCTCGGCGAGCTCTTCGAGCTTGCCGCCGATCTCCTTGCCCTCGGCCTCGGCCCACTGGCGGAAGGTGTCTTCGAGGAACGCGGGGAGGAACTTGCGGAGATCTTCCTTCTTCGCCGAGTCGATGACGTTCGGGAGCTGGCGGATCGTCTCCTCGACGAAGCGATCGAGATCCTTCTGCGCGCCGACCTTGATGCCGCTGATCTCCTCGCGGATCCGGATGCGGCGCTGCTCGATCGTGCCCGCGGCGCCGGCGAGATCCTCCTCGAGCATCTTGATGCGGCGGTCGAGCTCCTCGCTCTTCATGGCGAGCGAGCGGCGGCGCGCGTCGACGCCCTTCGCGAGGAGGTTCGCGACGTTGAGGCCTTCGCCGAGCGCGTTGTCGAGCAGGATGCGCCCGCGCTCTTCGGCGAGGAACGTCGTGAGGTGGGCGAGCAGCTCGGGCATGCCGCTCTCGGCGAGGCGCCCGCCTTGGAGCGCCGTCTCGGCGCTGATCGGGAAGACGACCGGATCCTTCACCAGGTTCGCGAGCTGCGCGCGCGCGTAGGCGAGGGCCTCCTTCTTCTCGTCGTCGTTCAAGATGTCCCACTTCGTGATGACGAAGACGATCTTGTCGCGCGAGGCCTTGAGGAGCTTGTCGTTCAGGAACTGGCGCTCGCTCTCCTTGAGGATCTGGCCGGCGTCGAGGAGGAAGAGCACCGCGTCGGCGCGCGGGATGTAGCTGTAGGTGATGTCGGCGCGCTGGAGCGAGAGATCGTTCACGCCTGGCGTGTCGACGAGGAGGATGCGCTCCTTGAGGAGCGCGGCGGGGTAGCCCACCTCGAGGTAGTCGACGTCGTCGGGGCTCGAGCCTCCTCCGACGGCGAAGCGCCGCGTGTCTTCGAAGGGGATCGCTTCGCGCTTGCCCGACGTGAAGACGACGGTGGCCTCCGGCTTCTCCGCGTACTTCAGGTGATGGATCGCCGCGGTCGTCGGCGTGACGCCGACGGGGAGCACCGTCTCGCCGAGCAGCGCGTTCACGAAGCTCGACTTGCCGTGGTTGAACTCGCCGACCACGACGAGGTGGAAGCGGTCTTCCTCCATCTTCTTCACGAGGTCGCGATCCAGGCGCTCCTTCAGGCTCTTGGCGCCGAGGCCACCGGCGATGTCGGAGAGCTCCTGGAGGGAGACGGTGACGTCGAGCTTTCGTTCGCGGAATCCTTCGAGCATCTTCTTCTCTTTTTTCTGTTGGCTCTGGCTGTGGCTCAGGCGTCGCCCGAGAGGAGGGCCTTCACGCGGTCGTCGACCTCGGTCATGGAGAGGCCGGCTTTTCCGTCGAGGCCTACCCCCGCGTGCTTGCGATACAGCTCGCTCTCGGCGAAGACGCGCATCGCGAGGACACGCTTCGGCAGGTACGGGTGCGAGGCGAGCGCCTCCATGTAGCGGCCGATGGTGTCTTTGCCCTCTTCGTACTGCTCGAGGAAGGCGTCGAGGTTGAACTCGTCGTAGAGCTTGCGCGAGCCGAGCACGAGCTTCGTGAGCGCGCGCGCGGCGATGACGTCGTTCTTCGAGCAGAGCATGCCCGCGCGGTCGCACGTGATCTCGGCGCGCCGCGACCACGCGTTGAGCGGGATGAGCGCGGGGTAGACGATCCAAGGGATGAACGCGGAGGCGACCATCTTCAAGTAGTGGAGCGTCGTGAGGTAGACGACGTGCGAGTTGTGGATGTGCCCGCACTCGTGCCCGATGACGGTGCGCAGCTCTTCGTCGGAGTAGTGATCGACGAGCGCCGAGTGCACCATGATGAACGACTCTTCGTCGGTGCCGTAGGTCGCCGCGTTCAGCGTGGGGCTGTTGACGATGTAGACCTGAGGCGTCGTGATCCCGAGCGTCTCCGCGCAGCCGGCGGCGATCTTCTGGATGCGCGGGAACTGCCGCTCGCCGACCTTCACCGCGCTGCCGAGGAGCTGGCCTCGCCAGACCTGTTTGTACATCCGGACCGTGCTCGCGACGGCGAGCTCGATGGGCTTGGCCGACTCGAAGGTCGCGCGCGTCTGCCGGTCGAGGACGTAAGAATAATCGTGCTCGCCGGCCGTGGCGCCACCGGCGCGCTCGGCCTTGCGTCGCGCGACGAAGGCGTTGAAATCCAGCGTGGGGGCGTCGGCCATGAAGGACAGCCTAAGCGCGGCACGAGAGCTTCGCAACGCGCCGAGCGACGAAGTTTTGTCTCGGAAATGATGAGACAAAATGGCGAAGCTCCCGGACGCGGTCGCGCGCCGGGAGCTTCGGGCTTTCGATAGCGAAACGAACTAGGAGCTCGGCGAGTCGACACCTCCGAGAGAAGGGGGTTGGGATCCGGGTGTGGGGGGAGAGACGAAGACGAGCTCTGCCGCAGCGGCAGGAGAAGGGGCGGGGATGCGGACGTCCCTTCTCTCCTCGTTGCCGCGGCATCGCCGCCTTCATGGATTCCTACAACGGGCCCGGAGGATTTCTTCCCGGCGCGTCAGTCGGTGCGAACGCCGCCGTTGACGAAGCGAGGCTCGACGGTGCGCGCGTCGAAGACGCCCGTCGCGACGAGGGTGATCGTCGTCGCCGCCGCGGCGCCGACGCCGAGGAGCGTCCACGTCGCCCACGCAGGCATGCCCGTGGGTCGCTTGGGCGGGCCGAGAGGAGGCCCCATGTCCGCGGCGCTCTCGACGCGCCACTCGAGCAGCGGGCCGCACGACTCTCGATCGCAGCGCGCGACGCGCACCGCCCCGCGGCGCGGCGCCGGCATGGCGAGGATCCATCGATCGCACGAGACGCCCTTGGCGCCGACGTCGTCGCTGTCGACCTTCACGTTCGCGAAGGTGGCGGCGCTGCACGACGCGCCGCCTCCGACGACGATGGGCACGACGAGGCGCTGCGCGCCGGGGGCCGGAGCGCCGATCGAGAGCCAGGTCGCGAAGATCGGCTCGCCGTCTCTCGACACGGTGAGCTGGTGCTCGGTCGGCGCGGCGAGGGCGGGATGGAGGCTCGCGCCGTCGCTCGCCGGCTTGCCCGCGATCTCGACGCCGTCGAGACGGACGACGATCCGGCGCGCGCCCCCTTGGACGACGATGTCGAAGGCGACCTTCGGGCGCGCTTCGGCCGCGGCTTCGCCGACGCCGGCGACGCGCCCGCCGTCGAGCGCGTCGGCGTCTTGCCACGCAGCTCTCGCGCGGGCCTCGTCGCGCGGCTCGATGCGCGTCCATCGGTTCGACCACCCGCGGAGCACCTCGGCGCGAAGCCAGGCCGCCTGGGGCAGCTCCGGATGCTCGCGCAAGACGGCCTCGGCGCGCGCGAGCGCGCGGTCGGCGGTGTCGGCGTCGAGCGCGGCGATCGCTTCGCGCGCGCGATCGAGCTCCTTCTCCACGCGCTCGGCGAGCGAAGGATCGAAGCGGAGCGCGCCCGGGCCTCCCTCCGCGGCGCTCACGAGCTTCACGCCGCGCGCACGGCCCCACTCGGCGAGGGCGCGGACCGCGTCGTCTCGCCCTTCGCCCGCGCTCGCCCGCGGCGTCCCGTCTTCGGAGACCCAGACGACGGTGACATCCTCCGCGACGTCGGTCACTTCCTGCTCTTCGCTTTCGCTTTCGGCTTCGCCTTCGCGGCGGTCTTCGCGTTGGGCTTGGGCGCGGCCTTGCCCCCGCCGCCCAAGGCCTCGAGCACCTGGTCGACGTGCCCGTCGACCTTCACGCTCGGCCACACCTTGACGACCTTGCCGTCGCGCACGAGGAACGTGCTGCGGATCGCGCCGAGCACCTTCTTGCCGTACATGACCTTCTCCCCCCAGGCGCCGAAGCCCTCGTGGAGCACGCGATCGGGGTCCGACACGAGCGGCACGTCGAGGGAGAACTTGTCTCTGAACGAGCAGTGGCTCTTCACCGAGTCGCGCGAGACGCCGACGACGAAGCCGCCCGCCTTCTCGATCGCGCGGCGTGACGCCGTGAAGCCCTGCGCCTCACGGGTGCATCCCGGCGTGCTGTCTTTCGGATAGAAGAAGACCACGAGCGTCTTGCCCGGAGCGAGGTCGCCGAGCGCGATCTTCGTGCCGGCGTCGCCCGCGGCGGTCATCGCGTCGAACTTCGATTTGAGGAGCGGTCCGGGGACCTTGTCGCCTTCTTTCAGCATCGCGTTCCTTTTCATCCCACCGCAGACGGCGGGAGCCCATGATACGCTTTGTAGTCGCCGTGCAGCTCAACTTCGCCGCGAGGGAAGTCGCGATCAAGCTCGTGTACTACGGGCCCGCGCTCAGCGGGAAGACGACGAACCTCAAGGCGCTGCACGAGATGGTGCACGCCGGCAGCCGCGGGCGTCTGATGACGCTCGAGACGAAGGACGATCGCACGCTGTTCTTCGACATGCTGCCGCTCGTCTTCAAGGCGGAGAGCGAGTCCGGATCGATGAGCCTGCGGGTGAAGGTCTTCACCGTCCCCGGGCAGGTCGTGCACGCGTCGACGCGCCGCCTCGTGCTGCAAGGGGCCGACGGCGTCGCGTTCATCGCCGACTCCCAGGTCGCGGAGACGGCGAACAACGCCGACGCTTTCCTCGATCTGCGCGCCAACCTGCGCGATCTCGGCAGGTCGCTCTCGGAGGTTCCGCTCGTCATCCAGTTCAACAAACGCGATCTGCCGAACGTGCGGACCGACGCCGAGATCGACGAGCTGGCGAGGAGGGGCAAGGAGCCCGTCTACAAGGCGTGCGCGACGAACGGTGAAGGCGTGCTCGAGAGCTTCTTCGGGCTGCTCGAGCGATCGTGGCGGCGCCTCGACAAGGAGCACGATCTCGCGCACAAGCTCGGCGTGGGGCCGGAGGCCTTCCTCGAGATGGCCGCCGCGAGCCTCGGGCACGCCGGCAAGGCGAGCGCGCTCTCTCGGGCTTGCGTGGGGGGAGACAAGAGGATCCCGTGAGCACGAGCCCCGCATCCGCCAGCATCGTGGACGTCGTGGGCGACGGCGCCGTCGTCCTCGAAGACGTCGTCGATCGCGAGGCGCTCACCGAGCTGTGCCGCAGCATCCACGGGCTGTTCGGCATCGGCGTCCGCGTCTACGCGGCCGAGGGCGCGCTCCTCGCGAACGTCGCGCCCGAGCTCGACGTCTGCGCGATGGTCAACGAGTCGGCCTCCGGCCGCACGGCGTGCGGGACGACGGTGAGCGCGGCGAAGAGCCTCGAGCCGGGGCTCGAGGCCGACGTCACGCACGCGTGCTTCACGGGGCTCGCGTATCGCATCGTGCCGCTCGAGTACGAAGGCCGCGGCGTCGGCCGCGTCGTCCTCGGGCCGTACGCGCCCGCGGGGCTCCGCGAGCCGCCGCCCACGTTCGTGCAGACGGTGCACCGGCTCGACGTCGTCCAGGCGGGCGAGACGCTCTCGCGCGTGCCGCGGGTGAAGCCCGAGGCGCTGGGGCGCATCGCGCGCCACCTCAAGCTCACGATCGAGCTCATCATCTTCAGCAGCCACAAGGCTTACGTGACGAGCAAGCTGCACCTCTACAGCGTGCGCGAGAGCTACAAGCAGCTCGAGGAGAAGACGTCGCACCTCGAGCAGGCCCTCGCTCGCCTGAAGGAGGTCGATCGACTGAAATCGAACTTCCTCGGCACCGTGAGCCACGAGCTCCGCACGCCGCTCACGTCGATCATCGGCTACAGCGAGATGCTGAAGGAAGGCATCGCCGGATCGCTCACCGACGAGCAAGCCGAGTTCGTGAACACGATCCACGGCAAGGGCGAGCAGCTCCTCGGGCTCATCATGGGCCTGCTCGATCTCTCGAAGCTCGACAGCGGGACGATGTCGCTTCGCCAGGCGCCGACGCAGATCGGCACGGTGCTCGACGACGTCGTCACGACGCTCACGCCGGTCGCGAAGAAGAAGCAGGTCAACCTCGTCCTCGCGCGATCCGAAGACACGTGCGAGCTCGCGGCCGACGCCGAGCGGTTGCGGCAGGTGTTCGTCAACCTCGTCGACAACGCGGTGAAGTTCACGCCCAAGGGCGGATCGGTCACCCTCTCGTCGAAGCTGATCGACGGCGCCGACGGCGAAGAAGAGGGCGCGGTGCTCTTCGCGCCGCTCCCCGGCGGCGTCGAGGTTCGGGTCGCCGACACCGGGATCGGCATCCCCGAAGGCGAGCGCGCGAAGGTGTTCGACGCGTTCTACCAGGTCGACTCCTCGTCGACGCGCGAGTACGGCGGGACGGGCCTCGGCCTCTCGATCGTGAAGCGCATCGTCGAGGCGCACGGCGGGAGCGTGCGCGTCGACGCGAACCAGCCCACGGGCGCGGTCTTCGTCGTCACGCTGCCGTCGGCGCTCGCGCGGCGCGTGCTGCCGTCGCGGGTGCCGCCCTCGGGGATCCGGTGAACGAGCTCGAGCGGATCGCGCTCCTCCGGGCGCGGTTCGCGACGGCGAGCGCGGCCGGGGTGCGCGTCGGGATCGGCGACGACGCCGCGGTGATCGACGACGGCGCCGGCGGGAGCCTCGTCTGGACGGTCGACGTTCAGATCGAGGGCACGCATTTTCGCGCCGAGTGGGTGTCGTGGCGCGACGTCGGGTGGCGAAGCTTCATGGCGGCCGCGAGCGACGTCGCGGCGATGGGCGCCGATCCGGCGTACGCGCTCTCGTCGCTCGCGCTCGGGCCCGCGATCGACGACGCGGCGTTCGAAGCGATCGTGACGGGGCAGGCCGAGGCGGCGGAGGAGGTGGGGGCGCCGATCATCGGCGGGAACCTCGCGCGCGCCGCGGAGACGTCGATCACGACGACGCTCCTCGGGCGCACGCCCGCGCCGATCTTGCGCGCCGGCGCGCGGCCGGGCGACGGCCTCTGGCTCGCGGGCGACGTGGGGCTCGCGAGCGCGGGCCTCGCGGTGCTCGAGCGTGGATCTGGAAACATGCATGATGCACGTATTTCGCGGTGGCTCGACGCGTGGAGGCGGCCGCGCGCGCGCGTCGCGGAGGGGCGCGCGATGCGCGGCGTCGCGCACGCGGCGATCGACGTGTCCGACGGGCTCGCGCGTGACGGCGGTCACGTCGCCGAGGTGAGCGACGTCCAGCTCGTCTTCGACGCCGAAGCCCTCGAGTCAGGACTGGACGGCGCGATCGATCTCACCGGCCGCGCGGCGATCGAGCACGCGCTCTTCGGCGGCGAAGACTACGCGCTCCTCGCCGCGGCCGACGCGCCGATCGTCGGCTTCCGGCGCGTCGGATCGGTCGAAGCCTACGCCGGCGGCGCGCGCACCTTCCTCTCGCGCGGCGGCGAGAGAGAGGCGATCGCGCCCACGGGCTTCGATCACTTCGGGGGCTGAGTCGGGGCTCTCTCGAGGCGCCGCACAGGTGCCCTGAGGAGCTCACCTGGTCGCGCGTCATTTTTCCGCGTGCCTGTGGGGACCCTATCGTCCGTTGACCGCTCGAGGTGCGCGACGTTCCTCAGGTGTCCGGCTCTTCGGTCTCCGCGCGCTCGACCTCGCGCCAGAGATCATCGAGATCGATCGCGAGGCCCTCGCAGCCGACCGCGGACGACGTGCCCGCGGAGAGATTCTGGGCGTGCACGTAACGGCCGTCGGCGCCGAGCTCGAGGATCTCGATCGTGCGGAGGTCCGGGGAGACGAGCCAGTAGTAGCGCACGCCGAACGCCGCATACTCGTCGAGCTTGTCGATCCGGTCCCGCCGCTGATCTTGCGGATCCGGTGACACGATCTCGACGGCGATGTCGGGGGGCACCGTGACCACGCCCCTCGCTTGCACCCTTCCCCTGCGGAAGTAGACGGCGAGGTCGGCCATGCGACCGCGCCGGCTCGACACGCGCAGCTTCAGGCCGGAGCCTGCGACGAGCCCGCCCCGCGCGACCGCCCACGCCCGCAACACGGCGCCGAGCCAGATCACGACGACCTCGTGCACGAAGCTCGGCATCTCCGCCTCCACGAGCTCGCCGTCCACGAGCTCACCCGCCTCGTCTTCGGGGAGGTGGCTCCATTCCTCGAAGGTCATCTTGGGACGCGACGTCGCAGCCACGCTCATGGCGCGAGAAGCATAGCACTCGCGCCGGTCGCGCCAGCGTGACCGCGACTCCTCGCGATCGAGCGCGTCGACGCGCGCTAGAACCCCGCGCAGACGGGCGGGATGTTGCGGCCCGCGAGGAGGTTCTTCAGGACGCCGAGCTCGGGCGCGGTGCCGCTCGGGCCCGCTTGCGCGGCGAGCGTGTCGCACTGGGCGGCGGCGCCGAGCAGCATGCCCGCCTCGGGCGAGGCGCCCATCGCCTTGGCCTGGATGCGGAGCTGACCGCAGCACTGCCGGAGGCGAGCGACGTTGGTGGGGACGAACGGGCCCGTGGCCTTCTTCACGTCGGCGCCGGCGTCGACATCCTCGCCCGCGTCTTCCTCGAGGGGTACGAGGACGGTCGTGCCCGTGTCCTCGTCGGGCGGAGGGGGCGGCGGCGCCGCGTCCACCGGCGGCGGATCCTTCTTCGGGCAGGCGACGAGCAGCGGCATGGCGCTGAAGATGGCGAGCGCGAAGAACTTACGGCGGTTCGATAGAGCCATCGGGCGATTCTCCTTGGGTCGCGGCTTACTCTACGAGGATCCGAGCCTGCATGGGTAGAATCACGTGAGCAAGGATGCCGCTCGACGAGGCAACACGCCGTTTTGCCTTCCTCCTGCAGCGTGATCTCCGGGGCTTTGCAGAGCGCCGATCGGAGCAGGCGCTGCGCGGTGAGGAGGTCAAGTTCGACTCCGTTTCGCGCATCGCGACGACGGAGACGCTCCGCGGCGTGGTCGTGGAGCGGCTCTACGGCGAGATCCTGGCGACGTACGCCGCCGACGACCGCATCTTCCGTTGGGCTTGGGCCGGGCGCGCGCCGAGCGCTTCGCCGACCCACGGCGACGTCGTCTTTCGCGAGGGGCAGGCGCGCGGTGTGCCTCAGCTCGCGATGAGCGTGGTCGGCGATCTCGACGAGGACGACGCCGCGACGCTCGCGAAGCTCGGCGCGCTCGCCGCGCGGGCGACCGACGTTCACGAGCGGAGGGTCGGCGGCGAGCTCCAGTTCATCGGGCTCTTCGAGCGATCGCGTCCGTCGGCCTCGGTCGAGCCGCCGGCGTCGAAGTACTCCGTGCCGCCGCCCGCGCCGGAGAAACGCGAGAGCGCGCCGCCCGGCGCTGCGCGCACGCGACCCTCGCAGCGGCCGGAGCACCGCGCCGACACCCAGCCTCCGCCGCGCGCGTACCGATCCATTCCGCCCATCAAGGAGCTGTTCGAGCCGCGAGGCTCGGGCTCGCGCCCGCCGCCCGCGACGATCTCGACGCCCCCTCCGGGCACGAAGCTCCGCGAGCCCGCGCGCGAGATCTTCCTGCCCGTCGCGACGGCCGCGCTGGCCGCGCTCACGCGCCTGGCGAACGGCTACAAGCAAGGGCTCTTCGTCGTCACGCTCGATCGCGATCGCTCGGCGGACAAGCGCCGGATCGTCGTGCAGCTCGTCGTCGTCGACGCCGCGGGCAACCTGCGGGCGCTCGATCCGGCGGCCGACCTGATCGACGCGGCGGCGGCGATGATCGAGGCCGATCGGCGCGACGGAAACGGGCCGTGGCGCAAGCTCTCCGCGCGGATCACGCCCAAGCCGGACGGCGGGGCGACGCTCAACGTCGACGTGCTCTGACGAAGGGGTGTAGAGTGCACCCATGCGTCTGGCTCGCTCACTCTTCCTCACCGCCGTCCTCTCCGTTGCCGCCGCCGCGCCGCTCGCGTGCGGGAAGGCCCCCGAAGTGCCCGGGGTGACGCTCGACGCAGGCTTCGCGTTCGGGATGGGTGAGGGCGGCGCGCCCGCTCCGATCACGGAGCCGCCTCCCGACGCGGAGGCCGACGCCGCGCCCGCCGCTCCGGACGCCGCGGCGCCCGTGGGCTCCGCTCCCGCGGTGCTCGTCGGCGCGATCGATCAGGCGATCGACGTCGCGATCGCCGCGGCCGCGGCGAAAGAAGCGCCGGGGATGACCGCCGAAGGGCAGCCCGGCCGCGAGACGCTCACGGAGAACGGTCACTTCAACATGATGTTCACGATGCAGCCGGGCCGCTGCTACACGGTCATCGCGATGTCGGCGCCGGCGATGGTGTCGCAGCTCGAGGTGAAGCTGCTCGCGCCGCCGTTCTTCAACGTCGAGGCGGGGCGCTCGGCGGCGACCGACAAGAACCCCGCGGTGCTCGGGCGAGGGAAGGCCGCGCAGTGCCCGATCCTCCCGGTCGCCGTGCCCTACAAGCTCGACGTCACCGCCAAGAAGGGCGGCGGTCGCATCGCGGTGCAGGTCTTCTCGAGGTCGAAGTAGCTCACCGCGGCGAGACGTACTGCTGCGGGACCCACACCTGGCGGCCGTCGGGGAACGCGACCTGGACCTGTCCGTTCTGCACGAGCGTGACGGTGCCCGGGTAGCGGTTGCCGTCGGACCACTGGACCATCACCTGCGAGCCCGCGGCGAAGCCGCCCACGGCGCCGCTGACGAACGAGCCGAGGGCGTTGCCGAAGGCGTTGAACGCGTTACCGACGTCGTTGCCGAACTGAGCGGCCTGCTGGTTGTAGCTCGGGTACGCCTGCTGCTGCGGCCAGCCGCCGGGCTGGGCGCCGTAGCCCTGCATCCCGTACGCCTGCGGGGCCTGCGGCGCGACCTGCGGGGCTTGCGGCGCTTGCGGCGCGCCCGCGCCGATGGTGACGGGCTTCGGCGCGCCGCCCGCGCGGATGCGCGCGGCCTCCTGCTCGACGAGCAGGCCGTGCTGCATGTACTGCGGGTTGGTCGCGATGATGTTGTTCCAGTGTCCCGCGATCTGCGTCCACTGGGTCATCGAGAGCTTGTAGTGTGCAAGTGTTCCCTCGATGCCGATGACCGGGGGGCAGCCGCACATCGCGACGTAGTCTTCGTAGCTGACTTGCGGGATCGGGTTCTTCCTCGCGAGCGCGGCCTGGTACATCGGCATGAAGCGCGTCGCGACCTGTCCCATGAGGGACATGTCCTGCATGCGCGCCGTCCAGCCCGCCTTGGCAGCCTCCCAGTCGGCGCGCGAGACGCCCTTCTGCTGGACGATCTCCGCCTGCTGTGCCGCGTCTTGCGTATCCGAACAGTCGGCCGAGAGCTCCGCGTACTGTTCGAGCGAGATGCCGTTGATCGGCGCCCAGGGATCCATGGCGCGATGGCAGCCTTGCGGCGTCCCCGCCGCAAGCGATTTCGGCGCGGCTCCGAAAAACAGACGCCGGCGGACGCTGCGTCGCGTCCGCCGGCGATCTTCCCGGCTCTCCCTGCTTCTCGCTCTCTCTCTCAGTCTCTCAGTGGCTCAGCTTGGACTTGCCTCCGCCCGCGGAGGCCACGCGGCGCACGGCGACGGGCGTGGCGGGCGCGCCTTCGAGCGTCTTTCCCTCGAGCTCGTGCACGTAGTACTCGGTGCGGCGGTTCTGCGCGCGCCCGTCGGCGGTGTCGTTGGAGGCGAGCGGCCGCGACGCGCCGTAACCGAAGGTGACGACGCGGCTCGGATCGACGTCGTGCTGCGCGAGCCACTTGGCGACCGCCTCCGCGCGCGCCTTCGAGAGCTTGTCGTTGTGCTTCGCGCGACCGACGTTGTCGGTGTGGCCTTCGACGCGCAGCTTCGTGATCTGCGGGTTCTGCTTCATGACGTCGGCGAGCTGCTCGAGCGCCGCGAGCGTCTTCGGCGTCTGCTTGATGCGCGCCTCGTCGAACTCGAACTCGATCTGATCGGGCAGGGTGATCTGCTGGTTCGGCTCCGGGGCCGGCGCCGGGGCCGGCGGCGGCGGCGGAGCGGGCTCGGCGACGGGCGCCTGCGCCGTCGTCTGGATCTTGACCTGCGCGCGGCACGCCATCGCGGAAAATCCGAGCACCATCACGAGCGCCAGCTTCTTCATGCAGCCATCCTCCTCGAAGTTACCGCCGTCCCTCGCGGCGGCTTCGGGGACACTGCAACGTGTGCGCCGCGCCTCGCGCCACGCACATCCGCGTGCTTGGCGGCGCCTCCGCGACCTCTCCGTTCACGCCGAGTGCACCGAAGTGCACCCCGCTGCACAACTACGACAGCTCGGCGCGCGCGTCGGCGAGCGCTTCGTCGAACCAGCGGTTCACGGCCGAAGGGAAGGGCCACATCCAGCCGTATTCGGGGCCGGTGAAGCGCTTGACGATGTGGGCGCGCAGGTTCGCCGCGGCGTCGATGCCGTGGACTTCGGCGGTGGCGCGGATGGTCTCGATGTACGCCTCCCACTCGAGGCGCGCGCGGCCGTACGCGAAGAAGAGCGGGAAGAACGGGACGAGATAGACCCACGCCATCACGAGATCGCCCATGCGCTTGCGCTGGCGGAGGTGGACGCGCTCGTGACGGAGCAGGACGTAGCGATCGGCGTCGGACATGCCGTCCCACGCGTCGGGGACCCAGAGCGTTCCGAAGAGCACGGTGTGATAATGTGTAAGATACACGCGTTGACCGCCGAGCGTCATGATCGCGAGGGCGACGTGGATGGCGCGCTGGAGCGCGCTCTCGCGCTTCCTGCGGATGCGGAAAGACGGGAACTCGAGCTTGATGTCGTCGAGGAAGCGTTCGGAGCGGGTCATCGCCGGGGAGACTCCTGGCAGCGAGGACAATGGTACGTCGATCGTCCGGGCGGCGCTCCTTGCCTGATGGTCTCGACGATACCGTCAGGGCACCGGAGGCACGGGAGGCCGCGGCGTCCGTAGACCCAGAGCGGCGAGCCGCGCAGAGACGGACGCGTGCGGCGAGGCCCGCCGCCGAGATTTTGGCGCATCAGATCGGCCGCGCGCCGCACGAGGCGCGACAGCGTGTCGTCGTCGAGGGCGCCGACGAGCGCGAGCGGATGAACGCGCTCGAGGAAGAGCGTCTCCGACTTGTAGATGTTCCCGATGCCCGCGAGCGCGCGCTGCACGAGCAGCGCCTCGCCGATCGTGCGGCGGCCGAGCGCGCGCAGGCGCCGCACGCATTCGGCCGCGTCGAGCTCGGCGCCGAGCAGATCCGGGCCCAGCGAGGCGAGATCGGGCGCGCGCGCCTCGCCGCCCGCCTTCAAGACGCGCACGACCGGCACGCGATCGCCGACGACGATCGCGCCCTCCACCTCGAGCCGGATCTGATGCGATCGCGGGCGATAGAGTCCCGAGCGCGGCCGCTCGAGCCCGAACCGACCCGACATGCGCAGGTGAACGTGCAGCGCGCGCCCGTCCTCGAAGCGCACGAGCAGGTTCTTCCCCCGCGCGTCGACGGAGACGACGCGCATGCCGATGAGCGTCGCGCTCACGGCGTCGGCGATCTCGTTCGCCGCGAACGCGCGGATCGTGCGGCCCACGAGGCGCGGGCGCAAGCTCGCGGCGAGCCGGTGGATCGAGTCGCCCTCAGGCATGTGCCGTCTCGATCGCGCGCGGCCGATCCGGCATGTGCACGAGCACACCGCGGCGCACGACGAAGCCGAAGCGCGCGAGCGCGGACGCGATGGCGCTCTCGGGGGCGGGCACGCCGTCGATCGTCGCGAGCAACGTCAGCCGGCCGCGCGCCCGCGCATGACCGACGAGCGCTTGTCCGAGGACGCCGAGCGTGTGCGAGGCGTCGGGCTCTTCCTTCGGGAGGAAGGTGATCATGCTCTGCCCTCCGCGGCCGAGCCACGCGACGAGCCTGCCGTCGTGCAGGATCACGCGCGCGCCGGGCGCGCGCTGCGGCGTCGGCCCGCGCGCCTCGCCTTCGCTTTCGCGCGCGCGCGGCCACGGCAAGAGCGCGCCCCACGGGCTCGCCGGATCGGTCGCCGCGAGCACCAGCGTGCGCGCGCCGCCCTCGCCCGACGCGCCGCGCGCGCGGAGCCGCTCTTCCGCGCCGGGGAGCGCGAACTGCGTCGCGCCGCGCTCGGCCACGAAGTAGCCGCGCCGGACGCGCCCTTGATCTTCGAGCGCGCGATACACGTCGTAGACGTTCGAGAATCCGCCGCGCAGCCCCTCGGCCTGCGCGGCCTCGCGGAGTACGATGCCGTAGCGATCGAGCATTCCTCGCGCGATCGCCGTCGCGCGCTCGGTGTCGCTCGGCGCGCGGTCCCATCGCGAGCGACGGAGCGACCAGCGGCCCTCGCTCCCGCGCGGTCCGAGGCGCGCCGGCCGCGGACCGGGGCGTCCGCGGCGCTCTTCCTTCCGGCCGAGGCTCCGAAGCGGCTCGAGCGTGTCGTTCGTGATCTCGCCGGCCCAGACGAGATCCCAGAGCGCGGCGAGCACGTCCGCCGGATACGTCTGCACGTGTCGCGTGATCTCGGGGAAGAAGACCGCGCCGCGCCGCTCGAACAGCTCGCGCAGTTTGTCGTGGAGCGGCGCGCGCGGCACCGCGTCCGGATCCGTGCTCCGCGCGAGGAGCGGCTCGCGATCGGAGAGATAGAGCGCGACCCGCCCGTCCTCCGCGCCGACGGGCTCGATGCCCGCCCACACGACCTCACCCGAAGCGAGGAGCTGGTCGAGCATGTGCGGGCGGTAGTCGGGGACGCGCGCGGGGAGGATCTCCGTCTCGAGCACCGACGCGGGGACCGGACATCCCTCGAGCTGGCCGATCGCGCGGAGGAGCGTTTCGCCCGTCGACGACGTCACGCGCGCCGCGCGCGCGTCTTCGGGCGCGACGATCCCTTGCCAGTCGGCGAGGAAGCGCCCGAACGCCTCGGCCGAAGCCGGCTCGATGCTCTTGCGCAGCCGCGCGAGGGTCTTCTGCTTGAGCGCCTTCAAGACCTCCGCGTCGCAGTACTCGAGCGCGCGCCGCGCGCCCGGCCGCCCAGGCAGGAACGCGCCGCTCACGATCTTGCCCGCGGCGAGCAGCCGATCGAGCGCGGCGGTCACCGACGCAGGACCGATCCCCCAGCGTGTCGCGATCTCCTGCGCGGTGAAGGGACCGTGGGTCCGCGCGTAGCGCGCGACGAGCGACGTGAGCGCGTCTCTCGTCTCTCCGAGGAACGCCTCCGGGATCCCTCGCGCGAGGACGACGCCGAGCGCGTCGCGCATCCGCGCGGCGTCTTCCACCGCCACGACCCTCTCCTCGCTCGCGAGGCGGATTCGAACGATCCGGCCGCTCCGCGCGAGCGCTCCGATCCAGGCGTCGGCGGCCGCGCCGTCTGCGCGCTTGCCTATCTCGCTCGGCGTGAGATCGCCGAGCCACAGGAGCAGATCGTGGAGCGCGTCGGCGTGGCGCAGCGGTCGATCGAGGCGCTGGAGCTTCTGCACGTGCTCGAGCACGACCTCGGGATCGAGCAGCTTGCGCAGCTCGGCCTCGCCCAAGAGCTCGCGGAGCTGAGCGTGATCGATCGTGAGCGCCTGCGCGCGCCGCTCGGCGGCCGGCGCGTCTTCGTCGTAGATGAAGCTCCCGACGAAGGAGAAGAGCAGCGACGAAGCCATCGGCGAGGGCGTCGTCACGTCGACGGCGGTGACGCGGATCTTGCGCGACTCGACCGCCCGCAGGATGCCCACCAACGCGGGCAGATCGAACACGTCGCGGAGGCACTCGCGATACGTCTCGAGCACGATCGGAAACGACGGATACTGCTGCGCGACCGCGAGGAGATCGGCGGCGCGCTTGCGCTGCGCCCAGAGCGGTGTCCTCTTCCCGACGGTCTGCCGCGGCAGGAGCAGCGCGCGCGCCGCGGCCTCGCGGAAGCGCGCGGCGAAGAGCGACGATCCCCCGAGCTCGTGCGTCACGACGTCTTCGATCTCGTCGGGCGAAGGGAAGAGGAGCTCGAGCGGCGGCGGCGCTTCGCCGCCGGGAACGCGGAAGATCATGCCGTCGTCGGTCGACACCGCCTCGATGTCGCCGGCGCGCGCTTCACGGAGCTTACGCAGCGCCGCCATCGCCCACGGCGCGTGAACGCGGCTGCCGAACGGGGTGAGCACGCACACGCGCAGATCGCCGAGCTCGTCGGGCACGCGCTCGACGACGATGGTCTGATCCGTGGGCGCCGCGCCCGCCGCGGCGACCTGCTCCTTCACGTACGCGACGAGGTCGGAGGCCGATCGCGCGTCGAGGTGGTGCTCTCGGCGCAAGGTCTCGAGCGCCTCGGCCGGCGTGAGGCTCGCGACCGTTCGCGTGAGCTTGCCGATGCGGCTCCCGAACGCGAGCGTTCGGCCCGCGCGATCGCCGTGCCAGAACGGCATCTTCCCGGGCACGCCGGCGGCGGGCGTGACGAGCACGCGGTCGCGCGTGATCTGCTCGGCGCGCCACGACGAGGCGCCGAGCAAGAACACGTCGCCCTCGCGCAGCTCGAAGACCATCTCCTCGTCGAGCTCGCCGACGCGCCGGCTCGACTTGCGCTTCTCCGACGTCGTCTTCGTCGAGGTCTCGGCGCCGTCTTGGAGGAACACGCCGTAGAGACCGCGATCGGGGATCGTGCCCGCGTTCTGGATCGCGAGGCGCTTCGCGCCGGCGCGCGGCACGACGACCCCGCGCGTGCGATCCCAGGTGATGCGCGCGCGAAGATCGGCGAACTCGTCGCTCGGGTAGCGGCCGGCGAGCATGTCGAGCACGCCGTCGAAGCTCGCGCGCGGCAGCTCGGCGAACGGCGCCGCGCGGCGCACGAGGTTCCAGATCTCGTCGACGCTCGTCTCGATCGCCTCGTCGTCGAGCTTCTTTCGCGCCTTCTTCGCCTTCGCTTCGAACGGGATCCCGACCGACGCGATCGCGACGATCTGCTGCGCGAGGACGTCGAGCGGGTTGCGCGCGTACCACGTCTCCTCGACCTCGCCGTTCTCGATGCCCGCGGCCGCCGCGGCGCACGCGAGCAGATCGCCCTTGTGCTTGGGGACGAGCACGCCCGACGGCACGCCGCCGACGTGATGGCTCGCGCGCCCGATGCGCTGGATCCCCGACGCGACCGAGGGCGGCGCCTCGACCTGGATCACCTGATCGACCGCGCCCATGTCGATGCCGAGCTCGAGCGACGAGGTCGCGACGATCGCCGGCAGTGTGCCCGCCTTCAGGCGCTCTTCGATCGCGCGCCGGCTCTCCTTCGCGACCGAGCCGTGATGCGCGAGCGCGATCTCTTCTCCGGCGGTCTCGTTGAGCGCCGTCGCGAGGCGCTCGGCGAGCCTGCGGCTGTTGACGAAGATCATCGTCGATCGCGCCGCGCGGACGCGCTCGACGAGCCTCGCGTGCGCCTGAGGCCAGATGCTCTTCTCGTCGGGATCGTCGTCGTCGATCTCCACGCCCTCGAGCGGCAGCGGCGGCGGCACCTCCACCGTGATCGAGAGCGTCTTCTTCGCCGACGCGTCGACGATCGCGACTGGCCGCGGCCGGAGCTCGACGCGCTTCTTGCGCTTGTCTTCCTCGAAGCCTGCGAGCAGCCGCGCGATCTCGTCGAGCGGGCGCTGGGTCGCCGAGAGCCCGATGCGCTGGAGTGGCTGACCTCGCCGCATCGCCTGGAGGCGCTCGAGCGAGAGGAAGAGGTGGGCGCCGCGCTTGCTCGCGGCCATCTGGTGGATCTCGTCGACGATGACCGTCTCGACGCTCGCGAGCATCGCGCGCTGCGACGACGTCAACATGAGGTAGAGCGACTCGGGCGTGGTGATGAGGATGTCGGGCGGCGAGCGCAGCGTCTTCGCGCGCTCGGCCGCCCCGGTGTCGCCCGTCCTCACCGCGACCTCGAGGCGCCGGAGGGGCCGCTCGAGGCGCGCCGCCGCCTCCGCGATCCCCGCGAGCGGCGCGCGGAGGTTCCGCTCGACGTCGACGGCGAGCGCCTTCAGCGGCGAGACGTAGAGGACGCGCAGCCGCGTCTCGGCGCCGCCCTCGCTCGAGCCCGCGAGGCGATCGATCGCCGAGAGGAACGCCGCCAAGGTCTTGCCGGATCCCGTCGGCGCGAGCAGGAGCGTCGTCTCGCCCGCGGCGATGTGCGGCCAGGCGCGAGCCTGCGCCGGCGTCGGCTCGCCGAGCGCCGACCGGAACCATTGTCCGACCGCCGGGTGGAACGAGGCGAGGGGATCTCGCTTCATGGAAAGCGAAGACTCTGCCCCGCGGCTCACAAAAGGCAAGGGCCAGCGTGGATCAGCCGAGGCGATCGCCTTCGGCGACGCCTCGGCCGAGGAACCAGTCGCTCGCCGAGATCGCCTTCTTTCCTTCGAGCTGCACCCGCGTGAGCTCGACGCCGCGCTCGCCGCACGCGACGATCACGCGCGTTTTGTCGGCGAAGACGATCGTGCCCGGCGCGGGTTTCTCCGTCGCGGCCGGCAGATCGGTCACGCGCGTCGCGTGCACCTTGAGCGTCTTGCCTCGCGACGTCGTGAACGCTCCCGGCCACGGCGTCATGCCGCGGACGTGATCGTGGACCTCGCGCGCCGACTTCGAAAAATCGATCTGCCCGTCTTTCTTCTCGAGGATCGGCGCGAGCGTCGCGCGCGCGTGATCCTGCTCTTGGGGCGTGTAGCCGCCGCTCACGTACACCGGCAGGCCTTTGCGCACAGCGAGCGCGCCGAGCGCGGAGAGCTTCTCGGACAGATCGCCCGCCGTCTCCTCTTCGGTGATCGGCGTCGTGAGCTGCTCGAGCATCGCGCCCGTGTCCATTCCCTCGTCCATCTGCATCAGCGTGACGCCCGTCTCCGGCTCGCCGCGCACGACCGCCCACGTGATCGGCGCCGCGCCGCGGAGCTTCGGCAGGAGCGACGCGTGCACGTTCACGCAGCCGAGGCGCGGCGCGTCGAGCACGTCTTTGGGCAGGATGCGCCCGTACGCGACGACGAGACCGACGTCGGCGTTCTGCTCGCGGAGCCACGCGGCGAACTCGCCCGTCTTGAGCTTCGTGGGCTGAACGACGCTCAGCCCGAGCTCGATCGCGCGCTGCTTCACGGGCGGCGGCGACAGCTCGAGGCCGCGCCCCGACGGGCGATCGGGCTGACACACGACCGCGGCGACGTCGGCGATCTCGACGAGGGCGTCGAGGCAGGGCACCGCGAACTGCGGCGTGCCGAAGAACACCGCGCGGAACGCCTTCGGATTCTTGGTACTGCTCGTCATGGAAGTCTCGCTCAGCCGCCGACGTCGATCTCGACCTTCGGCGCGCTCATCTCGTGGTCGACGCCCTCGGACACGCCGACGAGGGGCGTCACGACCTTGACGAGGTACTTGCCCTTCGCCAGCGGACCCGCGGCCGCGCGCGGATACCCTCGCTCCGGCGGCGTGCCCTTGTACTTCTCGGGGGCCCACTTCGTCTTCACGGCCTCCCACGGGATGCGCGCGCGCGCGAAGCCGTTCGCCGAGATCGTGACCCTCGCCGACTTCGGCTCGCTCGGCGGCGGCTGCGTCGCGCCCTTCGGGGGCGGCGGCGGGTTGCCCGCGGGCATGTCGGCGCGCTTGCTCTTCTTCGTGTCGTACGCCTCGACTTCGAAGCGCGCGACCGGATCGATCTTGAAGTGCAGCGTGAGCGGCTCCTTCGACTTGTTCACGAAGGTCACGAGCAGATCGACCTTGCCTCCGGGCGCGGGCTTGGTCGGGCTCGCCGCGAGCGTCACCTCGAGCTTGCCCGTGAGATCCACCGGCGTCAGCGTGTCGGGCTTGACCGTCTCTTCGCAGGCGCTCTTGAGGAGGACGTCTTCGATGTTGCCGATGTCGAAGCCGACGCACTCGTCTTTCTTCGCGCCGTCGGCCCCCGCGGTCGGTTCGGACTTCTCCGATCCGCCTTCCGTGTCGGAGGTCGGCTCGGCGCCTCCGTCGGCCTCGTTCGACGCGTTCTCGGCGGGCTTGTTGCTTCCGCCGCATCCAAGCGCGAAAGCGAGCGCGCCGTAGCACGCGAGCGAACGGATGGTCAGTCGATGCATGCTTGCCACGTCTCCGGGTTGGGGGCCTTCATCGCGCAACGGTACTCGCGCCGAGAGATCTCGGCCTCGCACTGATCGTGGACGCGCTTGTAGCCCGGCTCCGTCTTCCGCAGCGCCTTCTTCATGTCGCGCGCGGCGCGCGCCTCGGCGGGCGGAAGGTTCGCGAGGGCAGGTTCGCCGAGGGCCGTCATGTCGACATACTTGTCGAGCATCTCCGAGCACTCGGAACGGGTGACCTTGCCGTCGCACGCAAGCGCGAGCGCAGCCGGGGCGAGCGTGGCGAGGGCCCGTTTCACGCGCGGCAGTGTACCTTCGAATCGCGCGCACGCGTGGCGAAAGTCCCGCTACCCTTCGCCTCCATGAGCCGTGCACTCAACTTCAACGCGGGCCCCGCTTCTCTCCCCCTCGCCGCGCTCGAGCGCGCGCGCGACGAGCTGCTCGACTTCGAAGGCTCCGGGATGAGCGTGATGGAGCACTCGCATCGCGGCAAGGTGTACGAGAAGGTCCACCACGAGGCGGTCGCGCTCGTCGCCAAGCACCTCGGGCTCACGAAGGACTGGGACGTCCTCTTCGTCCAAGGCGGCGCGTCGCAGGCGTTCGCGCAGCTCCCGATGAACTTCCTCCCGCAAGGGAAGACGGCCGACTACGTCGTGACCGGCGCGTGGGGGGAGAAGGCGGTCTCCGAGGCGCGCGCCGCGAAGAGCTTGGGGGTGGGAGAGGTCCACGTCGCCGCGAGCACGGAGAAGGAGAAGTCGTACGTTCGCGTCCCCCGGCAAGACGAGCTCGCCATCACCAGCGGCGCCGCGTACCTCCACGTCACGAGCAACGAGACCATCCACGGCGTCGAGTACGGGCTCGACGCGAGCACGCCGTTCCCCACGGCGGCCGCGCCCGTCATCGTCGACATGTCGAGCGACATCCTCGCGCGCCGCGTCGACGCCTCGCAGTTCGGCGTCATCTACGCCGGCGCTCAGAAGAACATCGGGCCGAGCGGCGTCACGATCGTGTGCGCGAAGAAGGAGCTCGTCGCGCAGGGCCGCAAGGACATCCCGGCGATCTTCCAGTACCGCACGCACGCCGACAACCAGTCGCTCTACAACACGCCTCCGACGTTCGGCATCTACCTGGTTCGCAACGTCCTCGCGTGGCTCGAAGGCGAGGGCGGCGTGCCGGCGATCGAGGAGCGGAACAAGAAGAAGGCGCGGCTCCTCTACGATGCGATCGACGGGTCCGGCGGCTTCTATCGAAGCCCGGTCGATCCGGCGTGCCGCTCGATCATGAACGTCGTCTGGCGGCTGCCGACGGCGGAGCTCGAGGAGGCCTTCGTGAAGGAGGCCGAGGGCCAGAAGATGATCGGCCTCAAGGGGCACCGGTCGGTCGGCGGCATCCGCGCGTCGATCTACAACGCCGTCGAGGTCGCCTGGGTGGAGGCCCTCGCCTCGTTCATGAAGGACTTCGCGAAGCGCAAGGGCTGATCCCCGCTCCCGCGTGCGAATCACTTCTCCGCGGCGGAGGCGTCCGAGGCAGCAAAGACGGTGTTCCAGTCGCGCTTCATGCTCACCACGCGAAAGTCGTGCGACAGCGCGGCCGCGGGCGTGGCGCCGTCTTTCTCGCTGTAGGCGGTCTCGCGGATCGCGTCGTCGTGCTTGATGACGAGGGCCATCGACGGGCGCGCGGCGTCGCGCGTGTACTCGAGCATCTCGATGTCGCCGGCGTTGCCCTCGTTGCCCGCGGCGAAGATCGGACGCCGCCCGACGCGCCGATCGATGCCGTCGGGCTTGGTGGCGCCGTCGTTGACCGTCTCGATCGCGGGTAGACGCATGAAGGTGCTCCGGCGGTCGATCGTCACGAGCTTCTTGTCGAAGCGGCTGCCGATGACGCGCTCCTTCGGTACGCCGTAGAGCGCGTCGGCGAAGACGCGCATGAAGTCGACGTCGCCGGCCGACGAGAGATACACCGTGAAGCCGCGCGCGCGCAGGAGGCGCAAGAGCTCCATCATCGGCGCGTACGTCAGCGACGTGTACGGCACGCCGAAGCGCGGATGGCGCGCCGAAGCGAGGAACGCGCGGACGTAGGCCTCGTAGGCCTCGTCGGTCATGCCGGTGTGCGTTCGCGTCGCGAGCTCGAGGATCGCCTTGCGTCCTTCGGGGAGATCGCCCGTGAGCGCCGACGCGAACGGCTCCGCGTGGCGCAGCGCCGGATCGCGCTCGGCCATCTCGCGGAGGCGCGCGATCGTGAAGGCGCCTTCGACGAGAGGCTTCTCCTGCCAGAGCGTGCCGTCGTTGTCGAAGACGGCGATGCGCTCGTCGACCGGCACGAAGTCGGCGCTCCCCGGCGTCGATACGCGATCGAGGTAGTCGAGGATCGCCCCCTTCACCTCACCGTCGTTCCACGACGGCAGCGGATCGCCTCGCGTCGACGCCGCAGTGACGGCGGTCACGCTCGTACGCGGCGACGCGCAAGCAGCCAGCGCGATCAGGAAGATCGCGCCGGCGTGCGAGAGCAGCAGACGAAGGGAGCGGCTCATGGGATCTCCTCGGGCTCTCGAGCCAGCAAGGAGCGAGCCGCTCGCGCGCTACGACGACTTCTTCGCCGCCTTCGCCTCGTGCGCCTTGAGCTGCTGCTCGAGCGATTCGGCGACCGCGGGGGCGACGGCCTCGCCGCGCGCCCACTGCGACGCCTTCAGCAGCGTCGTCTGCGCCGCTTCCGCGAGGTGCGCGCGGCGGTGGCGCGACAGCTTCGCGAACGCGACCTGAGACTCGGTGGGGTTGTTGCGGAGGGAGGGCTGGAGAAATCCACGCATGATGGCGCGCTTTTAGCGGGGATCGGGCGGCTTGGGAAGCAGAGTCGCTATTGGCCGAAGATCGAGAGCCCGCACGTCTCACGCGTGACATACGTGAAGCTCCCCTCGTCGGGGGCGCTCGTGTCGTATTTCACGAGGCCGGAGGCGTGCGCCGTCCCGATGACGCGCACCGCGCCGGTCGCGCGGGCGAGCTCTTGCAGCGCCGCGGCGATCGGGCCCAGCGACTTGACCTCGGCGCGCGCCAGCCGCTCGCAAGGGATGGGCGTCGTGCGCCAGCTCGCGTCGAGGCGGAAGCCCCGATCGGTCCCCGTGATCGTCCCCGCGACCGCTGCGACGAAGGGCCCGACGGTCACCGACGTCTTCTCGAGCTCGAGGGGTTTCCCGACGGGACCCGCGGCCGTGCCCTCGATCTTCACGTCGAGCGGCGTCTTGATCCCCTTGATGCGCGCGCCGAAGACGTCGAGCTGGCCCTTGCCCTCGACGCGGGCCGCGGGCGTGACCTCGCCTTCGAGCTTGAGCTCGACGTCGGTCGAAGGATCGGCGGGCACGCCGAGCTCGTCGGCGCGGATCCCGAGGCGCGCGAGCGGCGATCGGGGGATGCGCACCGTGAGCTTGGTGGCGCTGCTCTTGCCCCACACGAAGAGCGCGCTCGGGCCGTCGGGGACCGGCGGATCGAACAGCAGACGAACACGCGAGGTCGTCGGATTTCGATCGAACGACGCCGCCCAAGGACCGAACGTCGTGTTCTTCGTCGTGACCTCGAAGCGACCGACGCTCGCGCGAACGTCTTCGAGGCCGACGCCCTTCGACTCGAGCTCCGTGCCGAGATCGCTGGCGAGGATGCGCGAGCCCTCGCCCGTGGCGCCGTTCCATGTCAGGCGCCCGGCGACGATCGTGACGCGGCGCGGCTCCGCGCCCGTCCCCGCGAAGCGGCCGCGATTGAGATCGTAGAAGATCGCGAGCGACGTCAGGATGTCGGTCGCCGCGCCGTCGAGCTTCGCCTCGAGGCCGCGCACGCGGACGTCGCGCGCGCTGAAGCCCGACGTGTGGATCTCCTCGGCCCGGAGTTCGACGCCGGGGATCGTCACGACCTTGGCGGTGACGCCGTGAAGCGTGACGCCGCCGAAGCTCACGGAGGTGCGCGCGATCGTGAGCTCCACGCCGGCTTCGCGCGCCGACGAGACGATGCGGTCTTGGACGATACGCGGCAAGAAGAGGAGCGCCACGACGAGCGCGAGCGCGAAGACCATGATCGCGCCGGCGAGCTTGATCCAGCCGCCGCCGCCCGCGACCGGCTTGCCCTGCGTGGCGGGGCCGACGTACTCGCGCGCGGGCGCGGCCACCTGCGCCTTCTCGTCGTCGTCTGTTTCGCCGTGGGGCTCGGGCTTCCTCGGCCCGCCGTGATCGGGGACGCTTCCGCGCGCGACGAGCGCACGCACGTCCATGAAGCCCGGGCCGCCGGCCGACGGAGGCTCGTCTTCGGTGGGCACGCCCACGGGCGCGATCGCCTGAGGCGGCGCCTGCACCGGCGAAGACTCGGACGCCACGGCCGCGTTCGCCGACGCGAGGGTCGGGGAGGCTTCGGCTCTCGGCGGAGGCGCGGCTGGCTTCGTCGGTCGCGCCGGCGAAGGTCCGAGCTCGGCGACGAACGAGGGCACCTCGACCTTCTCGACTCTCTCCTTCGACGCCGGCGCGATCGGCGCGATGTTCGAAGCGGTGCTCGTGAGCTCGCGCCGCCGCTCCTTCGCGCGATCGGAGAGGTTCTTGCTCGCCCACGTTCCGACGTCGGGAACGAAGCCTTCGTCCGCGATCGCCGCTTCGATCGCGGTCTGCATCTCGAGGGCGCTCGCGTAACGATCGCCGGGATCGTGCGAGAGCGCGCGCTCGACGATCGCCGCGACGAGGGGGGGCACGCTCTCGGGCAGGGGCGGGGGAGCGGCGCCCGAGAGCAGCAGGTTCAGCGTCGCCGCGTCGTGACCGCCGTCGAACGGGGGATGGCCCGCGAGGAGACGATACAGCGTGGCGCCGGCCGCGAACACGTCGGTGGAGGGTCCGAGCGGCTCGCGCGTCGCCTGCTCCGGGGCCATGTAGTGGAGCTTGCCCTTGAGGGCGCCGGCTTCGGTGTCGCTGCCGATGCGATCTTTCGCGACGGCGATGCCGAAGTCGATCACCTTCACGTCGCCTCTCACGCCGACGAGCACGTTGTGCGGTGAGACGTCGCGATGGACGACGCCGCGGAGCTGTCCATCGACACCGGTGAGTCGATGCGCAGCGTGGAGGCCCGCGCAGACGTCGGCGATGATGCGGAGGGCGACGGCCGCGGGCACCGTCGCCGACGCGCCGGTGCGACGCGAGACCGACGTGAGGAGCGCGCTCAGCGACTCGCCGTCGACGTACTCCATGACGAGGTAGAGCATCGACGCCGACTCGCCGAGATCGAAGACCTGCGCGACGTTGGGGTGCTCGATCGACGCCGCGATGCGGGCCTCGTCGAGGAACATGCTGCGAAACGCCGGGTGATCGGCGAAGCGCGCGTGGATGCACTTGAAAGCGAAGAGCTTCTCGAAGCCGTGCTTGCCCCTCTGCTTGGCGACCCACACCTCGGCCATGCCGCCCTCGCCGATGGGGCAGACGAGCTCGTACCGGTCGATCTGCGTTCCGGGGGAGAGCGTGGACACGGCGCGGAGTATATCGTGGTATTTTTCCTGACGGATGCGCCCCGTCGTTGTCACGTCGGACGTCACGCTCGCCTCGGCGCCCGCCGCCGTGTGGCCGCTGATCACGGACACCGACAGGATGAACCGGCTCGTGCTGGGGCATCCGGCGGTCTATCGCCCGATCGAGAAGGGAGCGAAGAGCAGCGCGCGCTTCGTCGCCGAGACGACGACCGCCGGCTTCGCGATGGCCTACGAGGAGGCGCCGTTCGAGTGGACGGTGAACAAGTCGTTCAGCGTCTATCGCAAGATGCGGAGCGGGCCGCTGCGCGCGTACACGTTCGGCATCGCGCTCGCGCCGACGGACGACGGCGGTACGCGCGCGACCGTGAGGCTCGAGCTCGAGCCGCGCTACTGGGTGCTGCGGCCGATCGTCGTGATCCAGGCGCGGAGCGTCGTCGCGAACATGGGACGGCTCGCCGACGCGATCGACGCTCACCTTCGCGACAGCGCGCCGAGCCCGTTCCTCGAGCCGACGTCGCCGGCGAACGAAGAGCGGCTCGCGTACGCCACGCGCGAGCTCGCCAAGCGCGCGCTCGATCCGGCGGTCGTCGCCGCCGTAGTGGAGCTGATCCGCAGCGGACCGGACGCCGATCTCGTGCGCATTCGTCCCTTCGAGCTGGCCGAGTCGCGCGGCCTCGATCCGCGCGAGACGCTGCGCGCGCTCCTGCACGCGGTGACCCTCGGCGTCGTCGAGCTCCGATGGGCGCTCATCTGTCCGAGCTGCCGCACGGCGAACGATCAAGTCACCTCGCTCGCCGACGTCGGCGACGGCGGGCACTGCCAGCTCTGCGACATCACCTACGGCATCGAGCTCGATCGCGCGGTCGAGGCGACGTTCAAGCCGCACCCGAGCGTGCGCGAGATCACCGATCAGATGTTCTGCATCGGCGGCCCGTGGAGGACGCCGCACGTGCTCGTGCAGGCCAACCTCGACGAGGGCGCCACGCGCTCGCTCGAAGCGCCGCCGGAGGCGGGCCGCTATCGCATCTTCGGGCGCGGCGGCGCGGTCAGCTCGCTCGAGGTCGCGGTCGACGCGGCGAAAGAGGTGAGCGCGAAGCTCGCGGTCGACGCGATCTCGCCGCGCGAGCTCACGGTCGCGCCCGGCGGCGCCGTGACGATCGTGAACGAGACGAGCGAGCCGCTCCACGTGAAGATCGAGCGCCTCGGGTACGCGAGCCTCGCGGCGACCGCGCACGCCGTGACGACGATGAGCGAGTTCCGGCGTCTCTTCTCCAAGGAGCTGCTCAAGCCGAGCACGCCGCTCAAGGTCGCGAGCTGCGCGATCCTCTTCAGCGATCTCACCGGCTCGACCGCGCTCTACACCAAGGCGGGCGACGCCGCGGCGTTCCGCCTGGTCGACGATCACTTCGACGTGCTCCGCAAGGCGATCGAGGCGCGGGCGGGACCGTCGTCAAGACGATGGGCGACGCCGTGATGGCGGCGTTCCTCGAGCCACGCGTCTGCGTGCGCGCGGCCGTCGCCTGTCTTCGCGAGTTCGAGACGTTCCGCAAGACACACCGCAACGGCGCCGACACCGGGCTCAAGCTCGGGCTCTACGCGGGGCCGTGCTACGTCGTCACGGCGAACGAGACGATCGACTACTTCGGCCAGACGGTGAACTGCGCCTCGCGCGTCCAGCACCTGGCCGACAGCGGAGAGATCGTCCTCGAGGAAGACGTGTTCGCGGATCTGCCCGAGTCCGACAAGCGCATGCTCGCCGTCGTCGAGCGGATCGAGACGACGGTGAAGGGCGTCGCGCAGCCGCTGCGCCTCGTGAAGACGCGCCTGACGGAGGCGGCCTCGTCGACGGTGAGATCGAAAAATCCCAGTGACGGCGAAACGAAGGCCGCTTCGATCGAGCGCTGATCGCGACGGTGATCTGGGTCGTCGGCGGCGCATGATCGAGCGCCGAGCGATCCGCGCGCAGGTTTCGCGGCGACGCGCGCTCGCGGCGCGCGTCCGTGAAAACTAGGTTGGCTGGCAGGCTACAAGGTGCGGGCATGTGGGCTGCAGGTCGGCGGCGCCATGAACCGAGCGCCTGTGCTGATCGGGTTCCTCGCGCTGCTCGCGGCTTGCACCGCGGCCACCGACGACGACGAAGACGTCGCCGACGACGATGACGACGGCGTCGAGCAGTCGGCGGACGCCGTCTCGGTCGCCGGTCGATGGAGGATCCCTCCGGACGTCAAGGCCGCGGGCGCGACCGCGCGCTTCGCCTACGACGACGCTCCCGCGTGGAGCCGGAGCCGTTGCGCCGGCGGCCTCAAGCCCGGCGCCCAGCGACTCCGCACGAACCTGAACGGCCGCTTCGATCCGCAGATCTCGCGGATCGAGGGCTACGCCTGCCGGCAGAACACCGCGAACCGCTCGCGGATGAGCGTGCACGGCACTGGGCGCGCGGTCGACATCTTCATCCCGAAAGCCGGTCGCGCGGCGGACAACACCAAGGGTGACGCCGTCGCGAACTACCTCGTGTCGAACGCGAGGCAGCTCGGCATCCAGATGGTCATCTGGGACCGCACGCGCTGGCAGGTGGGCCGCGGCGAAGCCGCGTACACCGGCCCGCACGCCCACGACGATCACATCCACGCCGAGCTGACCGACGAAGCGGCGCGCTGATCCGGCTCGCTCAGAGGCCGTCGATGATCTTCGTGAAGAGGCCCGCGATCTCCTTGTGGCCCTTGGGGTTCGGATGCGTGCATGTTGCATCGAACCAGAGCTCGGCGCCCGGACCGCGATAGCACTGGAGCGTCGCGTCGCCTCGCTTGTAGCCGTGGCCGCAGAAGTGCTCGAGGAGGAAGATCATGTCGGTCTTCGTCTGCGTCGCGATCTCCATGAAGCGCTCCTGGAAATGGACGACGGCGGGCGCGCCTTCGGGCCAGGTACCGCTGAGGCCGGAGAGCGCGGCGGCGGGACAGCTCAGGAGATCGCCCGAGGTGTCCGTGTACTCGTAGACGTTGGCGAAGACGACGTAGACGCCCTTGGGGAAGCGCGCAGGCTCCTTCAGCCAATCGATCGCGGCGCGCAGGCGATCGGCCGCGATGTCGGCCTCGGCGGTGGCTTGCGCGGTGGAGAGCTTGCTCTTCGCCCACGCGGCGATGTCGTTGCCGCCCATCGTCATCACGACGAGCGTCTTCTTGGCGTCGCCGCCCGAAGGGAAGCAGCTCGCGATCTGGTTCTTGCCTTCGAGATAGTCGTCGGTGCGCGCGCCCCAGGCGGAGCAGTCGGCGATCTCGACCCCGGCGCCGAAGCGCTTGCGCACCTCGCCGCCGACGCGCGAGCGATAGAAGTCGTTCGGCAGCGTGGGCGGCGTGCCCGTCGTGACCGAGTCGCCGAGGAACACGAGCTTCTCGACGCCGCTGATCTTCTGGTGCTGCGTGCCCGCGCAGCTCTTCGCGATCGTCGGCTTGAACTTGTCGTAGTCCGGCCCCGGGATCGTGCCGGTCAGCGTCTTGAAGCAGGTCGCTGCGGTGAGCGCCGGCTCGGGCGTGGGGCCAGGAGTCTCCGTCGTCGGCGCGGGCGTGGGGCTCGGCGCCGGCGCGACCTCCGGAGGCGACGTCGCCCCCGGGGGCGCGTCACCGTGCGGGGCCTCGTCGGGCGTCGCGGCGCCTCCGCAAGCGATGAACGAGATCGTCAAGGCGGCGAGCGCAGGGGCGAGTCGCATGGCAGCAGGTGCTCCTCGAGACGCGCAACGGGGCGTGCGCAGAGGGGAGTAGGCCTCTGAAACGCGTTTGTTTCAATGTGGGTGAGGGGGGATGACCGCGGTGGGACGCGAAGGAGACCCGGCGAGCGCGTGAGGGGGAGCGAGCGCGTGAGCGAGCGCGTGAGGGGGAGCGGGGGCGTGAGCGGGAGCGGGAGGGGGAGCGGGAGGCTCTCGAAGAGGGCTCGCTCG
>JAHBWD010000031.1 GCA_019637175.1 Labilithrix sp.
CGATTTTCTCGGCCGCGTCTTCGCCGGCGAGCGCGAGGAGGGCTCGGCTTCCGCCGACGAGCCGACGACGTCGCGTGCCTCCTCGAACGATGCGCGCCACCAGGTCCGGCCCTGCGTGCGTGTTCCGGCCGACGCGTATCCTGGAGACGTCCTCGCGCGGATCCCTCGCGCGGGCGTCGGCGAGCTCGATCTCGTCTTCCTCGTCGACGAGACGGGGAGCATGGGGGCCTACATCGAGGAAGTGAAGGCGCGCCTGCTCGAGATGATCGACGCGCTTCGAAACGCGCCGCTCTGCCGGAGCCTCCGCCTCGGCATCGTCAGCTATCGCGATCATCCGCCGGAGGACGATACGTTCGTGAGCCGCGTCGTCCCGCTCACGGCCGACGTCGCGTCGATCCGCAAGGGCGTGCAGCGAATGGAAGCCCGCGGCGGAGGCGACACGCCCGAGGCGGTGACCGACGGCCTCTTCGACGTCGCCCGCCTCGACTGGCGCGAGCACGCGTCGCGCGTCGTCGTGTGGGTCGGCGACGCGCCGCCGCACGGCGTCGATCCCGCCGGCGACAGCTTCCCCAAGGGCTGCCCCTGCGGCCAACATTGGTACACGCAGGCGGAGAGCTGTCGCGAGATGGGCATCGTGATCCACGCGGCGTGCGCGGGCCCGTGCGAGGCGACGCGCGAGGTGATGGAGACCGTGGCCAAGACGACGCGCGGCCTCTGCGTCCCGCTCGACGACGCGCGCCTGCTCGTCCCCCTCGTCGTCGCGGTCTCGGAGAACGAGCTCGACAAGCAGCTCGTCGCGTCGCGCGTCGCCGAGCTCGTCGCCGCGCACGAGGCCGAGCTGGCGCGCGCCGACGAAGAGGAGCGCGTTCGATGGGTCACCGACGTGCTCCGCGATCAGAACGTGCGCCCGCGCCGGATCGCGCGCGCGTCGGCCGACACCGCCCTGCGCTTTCGCCCGATCGAGGCCGCCGACGTCGAAGAGGCCTTCGCCGGCCTGCGGCGCGTCGGCGTGATGCAGCTCTGAGTTGAGGTAGTCTGCGGATCATGCCCTTCGTCGAGAACGTCGCCGACGCTGTTCCCGCGGACGTCCCGCTCACCGATCGAGAGCGGGGCGCCGTCCTCGAGATCGCGTGCCTCGCGGTGGCGGCCGATCGCCGGATCCACGAGCACGAGGTGGCCGCGTTCCGCAGCATCGCGAACAAGCTCGGGAGCTCGGCGGACGTCGACGCCATCCTCGCGCGCTTCGAGGGCGGCGTCGATCGCGCCGACGCCGACGCTCGCCTCCACGAGCTCGCAGGCTACCTCACGACGCCGGCGGCGCGCGGCGTCGCCTACAAGACCGCGTACGCCCTCGCCCTCGCCGATCTCGCGTCGAGCGACGAAGAGTTCGAGTTCGATCTCCAGCTCATCGACGCGCTCGGCCTCTCGCAAGGCGAGGTCGATCGCATGACCGAGCAGGTCAACGCCGCGATCCAGCGCTGATGCTCCTGTTCAAGAAGCCGTTCTGGGAGGGGCTCGTGAGCGGCGCGATCACCCTCACCTATCGCCGGTGGCAGAAGCCGCACGTGCGCGCCGGCGGGCGCTATCGCTGTCATCCGATCGGCGTGCTCGAAGTCGACGAAGTGAAGCTCGTCGCCGTTCGGAGCATCACGGGGGCCGACGCGGAGCGCGCGGGCTTCGCGTCGCGCGAGTCGCTCGTCGGCTACCTCGCCGAGCTCGGGCCCCTCGACGACGCGACCGAGGTCTACCGCGTCGCGCTGCATCACGGCGGCGACGGCGATCGCGTGGAGCTCGCGCTCGACGACGCGCTCTCGGAGGCCGACGTCGCGGCCATCTCGGTCAAGCTCGCGCGCATGGACGCCAAGCTCGCGTGGACGAAGAAGACGCTCGCCCTCATCGAGAAGCACCCGCGCGTCGCCGCGTCGAAGCTCGCGGCCAAGGTCCGGCGCGAGACGCTCGACTTCAAGACCGACGTGCGAAAACTGAAGAAGCTCGGACTGACGCAGAGCTTCGAGGTGGGCTACGAGATCGCGCCGCGCGGGCGGGCGTACCTCGCCGCGACGCGACGAAAGCGCTGACCGCGAGGCCGCGCGGGAACAACCGCGGCCCGCGGTCGGTTGCCCGCTCGTGGAGCGACGTGCCTTCTGCCAGGGGTTGGTCGGTCTCTTGACCACCGGCCTCGCGGCGTGCGGCAAGACCGACTACGCGCCCGACGACGTGTCCTGGATCGACGCCGACTTCGACCTCGCGCGCGCGCGCGCGCTGGCACTCGGCCGACCGGTGATGCTCTTCTTCGGCGCGACCTGGGACACGGGCTCGAAGCAGATGGGCAAGACCTTCCGCGAGCCCGAGGTGTGCGGCGTGCTCTCCTACGGCTACGTCGCCGTGTTCGTCGACGTCTCCGACGACGAGCGGCCGGCGACGAGACGCGCGGCCGAGCGTTTCCGCGTGATCGGCACGCCGACCACCCTGGTGACCACCTCCACGCTCGACGCCGAGCTCGTACGCTTCAACGAGGTCGTCTACCCACGCAGGCTCGCGACGGCGCTCCGGATCGCGAAGCGCAAGCACGACGCGCTCTTCGCAACCTGACCGTCGCTGATACGATCCGACGCGATGGTCTCGCCCAAAGACGGTCGGCGCTCGCCGTGGAGCGGCGTCTTCGCCGTCGGCGACGTCCACGGGTGCGAGGCCGAGCTGCGCGCGCTCTTGCAGAAGCTCCCCCTCGCGCGCGACTCGCTCGTCGTCTTCCTCGGCGACATGATCGATCGCGGCCCGAGCGCGCGCGGCGTCGTCGAGACGATCCTCGAGCTCCAAGACTATTGTCACGTCGTCGCGCTCCTCGGCAATCACGAGCTGATGCTCCGCGAGTTCCTCGAGGGCACGAACGAGCGCCTCGTCGGTCGCTACATCTACAACGGCGGCGGCGCGACGCTCGCGTCGTACGCCGACGAAGAGGGCACCATCGCGATCCCGCCGGCGCATCAGAAGTTCTTCGACGAGCTCGCGTACTTCCACGTCGACGGCGACTACTGCTTCGTCCACGCCGGGCTCCCGGTCGATCTCGCATCCATCGACGTCGCGCGTCACGGCGAGGAGATGGTCTGGATGCGCGCGCGATCCGAGAGGGCTTCGCCGGGCGAGGGAACGATCGTCGTCCACGGCCACACGCCGCATCACGGCGAGGCTCGGATCGGCGCGCGCAGCATCAACCTCGACACCGCCTGCGTGTACGGCGGCGCGCTCACCGCGATGGAGGTTCACTCGCGAAAGGTCTGGGCGGCGGAGAGCACGGCGAAGGCCGTGGCGCTCCACCTGCGTGACCGAAGTGACTCACGCCGGCAGGCGCGACGGTTCAGCGGCTGCGTTCCGGTTCGCGTGGAGAGCGACGGGCTCGTGCTCGACTTCGAAACCGTGAACTACTCCGAGATCGGCCTGCTCTTGCGTCCGCTCGGCGGCGTTCGCCTGCCGGCAGGGACCACGGTGTCGGGCGTGATCGGCGAGGGCAACGGCGAGAGGAGCTTCCGAGGCGTCGTCTTGCGCATCGACGGTCAGGGGCATCACGCGGTCAAGCTCACGGGCGCGGTGACCGAGCCCGCGTGACGCTCATCACGCTCATCGGGTGGAGATCACCGTGAGCGGCAGCTCGACGACCGCGGCGCCGACGCGCACGCGAAGGACGCCCGTGCCCGTGCGGCGGGCGGAGATCCCGAAGAAGAGCGGCTCGTCGCGGATCGTGGCGACCGAGGCGATCTCGGCGGGCACGATCTCCGGCTTCGCGTCGATCGCGGTGAGCGTCGTGCCGTCGTGGAGCGGGATCGCGAGGGCGAACGCGCTCGCGGCCGTGGAGCCGACCGCGATCGACGTCAGCGGGGTCTCGTCGATCACGGGCGTCGCGTCCCACGTCGCGGCGTGCACCTCGATGCCCGCCACGTCTTCGGCGCTGACGACGCGGACCGGACGCGCGAGGCGCGCCGTGCCGAGACGAAACGCGACCTCGCCCTGGCCCGGGCGCGCGGCGAGGACGCTCTGCCCCGCCACGTCGACGGCGCCCTGCGTCTCCAGCCGGGGGAGGCCCTGGCCGGTGCGCAGGCGCATCTCGCCCGCCGGCGTCTGGGCGTAGGCGGTCACGCGCGCCGAGAACGAGGTCCCGGCCGTCACGACGATCTCGGGCGATCGCCCGAGCGCGCCGATCAGCTCGAGCCGCGACGGATCCCAGAAGCGAACGGGGTGGTTGCTCGTCCACTCCTGGCCCTCGCCGCCGGTGACGCCGACGGTGAGCGTCGTGAGCCCGGGCTCGCTCGAGCGGACGGTGAACCAGATCCGTTCGCTCTCGGACTCGACGCTGATCGGCGTCGCCTGACACGTCTCGACCGCGCACATGACCGAGCGAAGGCGCGCGCGCGTCGGGATGCGCGCGCAGCGATCGAGGCACGCCGAGGCGCGCGTGTAAGGAACGCCCTCGACCCTCACGTCGGAGTCGAGCGCGAGGTTTCCCATGTCGTCTTCGTCGATCCAGAGGCCGCCGCGCTCCGGAAAAATATCCGTCGCCGTGCAGCCAGAGACCGCACACAAGAGCGCGGCGCCGGAGGCGTGGATCGCGAAGCGAAGCATCGCGTGGATCGTAGGCTACGAGGGGGCGCGCGCAAGCCCCGTGCGCTGCGTCCTCGCGCGCTCACCTCAGGCGTTCTCGTCAGGCGTTTTCCGCGCGCTTCAGCGAGCGCGCGCGGAGCCAGCTCATGAGCAGCCCGACGGGCACGAGCGGCACGAAGATCGCGAAGAGCGCGAGCGCTACGGTGAAGCCCACGATCGCTGTGAGCGCGAAGAGCATCGCGTCCGCGAGGCCCGCCGTGGGCACGCCCGCCTCGATGTACCGGCGGCGCACGTCGCCCACCTTCGCGTGGAGCAGCGCCTCCAACGGCTCGCCGTAGAGCGTGCGGCTGCGGCGCCCTCGCACGAACGCGGCGTAGGTACGGCGCGGCGCGCTCACGAGCCCTCCGGCGATGCCGCCGAGGTTGAGCAACCACGCGGCGACGAAGCCCTTGCAGCCTGCGGCGATCTCCCAGGCGGCGATCTCGAACTCGCCGATCGTGTCCGTCGCGTATCCCGTGAGCACGTGGTGCAGGTCGTGGAACCTCACGGCGTGGAGGCGCTGCGGGCTGTTGGGGAACGGGAACGGGACCGGGCCGAGCTTGAAGTCGACCCACGCGTCACCGTAGCCGCCGTCGTCGCCGAAGCCGTTGTCGGCGAAGTATTTCGTCCGCGCTTCCAGCATGGTCATCGAGTCGTGGTGGGCGGTCATGGGGTCCTCAGTGAGTATAGTCAGTGACTGCACTCACTACATGGCGTTGAAGCGCGGATCTGTCAATGCCATCACTTGAAATTTCGATGAGTATGGTCATACAATTCCTTTGCGCACATGGTCGCACGCGCGGAGAAGGCCGCCGACACGCGCGAGAAGATCCGCCAGGCCGCTTGGGATCTCTTCACGACGGTCGGCTACGACGCGACGACCACGCAGGCGATCGCCAAGCGCGCCGGCGTCGCGGCGGGCACGGTGTTCGTGCACGCGAGCGACAAGCCGGACCTGCTCTTCCTCGTCATGCACGACCGCCTCGCGGGCGTCGTCGACGATCGCTTCGCCACGATGCCCCCGCCCGAGGTGCCGCTGCTCGATCGCTTGATGCACCTCTTCGGCGGGCTCTTTCGGATGTACGGCGAGCACCCGCACGTCGCGTTCGCGTTCGTGCGCCACTATCCCGGGGCGAAGGGGCCGAACGCGCAGCGCGTCTCGATGCTCACGTTCGGGTTCGTCCATCGCATCGGCTCGCTCGTCGCCGACGCGCAGAACGCGGGAGAGGTCGCGCGCGATCTCGATCCGCTCGCGTGCGCGCAGAACATCTTCGCCCTCTACTTCATGGCGCTGGTGACCTGGCTGAGCGGCTACGCGACGCTCGAGACGGCGCTGGCCACGCAGCTCCGCGGCGCGCTTGCGCTCCAGATCCGCGGTTTCCGCGCCTGATCCGTCAGCGAACGAGCGCGGCGAGCACGCCGGCGGCGGCGGCGAAGAGGAGCACGATGCCGGCGGCGGGCGGGAGGCCGGGCGCGCCGTCGACTGCGGCGGCGCTCGGCGCGGGCGCGGGCGTCGAGACCGGCGGTGCGTCGGACGTGCGCACGACGAAGGGCTTGCTCGGCGGACCGGTCGGGGCGACGCGCGCCGCCGCTTCGGCGCTCGGAGGCGACGACGCGCGCGCGCCGGCCGCGGCCTTGCGCGCGGCCGCGGCGTTCGCGGAGGCCGCGCGCGCCGACGCGAGCAGCGCGTCGGCGTCGTCTTCGCCGCGGGCCGTCTCGGCGCCGTCCTTCGAAACAGCGGCGTCTTCGGCCGTGCGGATCAACGCGAGCAGCTCGGCGGACGCCTGACCCACGACCGTGCTCGCGCTGTACGCGTCGTCTTCGCCGGGCGGCGGCGGGACGGTGGGGTTCTCCGACTTGGCGTCTTCGTCGCTCATGCGTGCAGGCCCGCTGCCAGCATGACGCCAGCCCTCGTGCGATTATCGCCGCTCCGATGCCGCGAGCAAAGCTCTTCGCGCTCCTCGCTTCGTGCGCTGCATGCTTCGTCGCGTGCGCGCGGACGGTCGCGGTCTCGACCGATCCGCCGGCGCGTCCCGCGGCGGCGCCATCGTCGGCGGTATCGCCGTCGTCGCCGCCTCCGTCTCCGTCCGCATTGCCCTCGCCCTCGTCTTCGCGGTCGGCGGAAGCGACGCCGCCGAGCGCGACGAACCGCGCCCGCGCTCCGGTCGACGGACCCCACGCGGTGGCTCTCGCGCCCGGCCGACCGATCTTCTACGCCCGACCCGGCGAGCCGCCCGACGCCGAGCCGCTCGCGGGCGCGCGCCCGTGGCGCCTCGTCGGTCACCTGCACGGCATGTGCTATCCGCCGTCGTACTCGTGCGGCAAATGGATCCGCGCCGCGACCGACGTCGGCGTCCTCGTCTGCCCGACGGGCAACGCGCGCTGCGGCGACGCGAGCATAGGACCGCCGTCGTGGGAGGCGCCGACGTGGGAAGACCTCGTGAGGGCCATGGACGCCGATCTCGAGAGGTCCATCGCGCGGGTCGAGTCGAAGAAGGAGGGCTCGATCCGCCGAGAAGGCGCGGTGCTCACCGGCTTCTCGCGCGGCGCGTACGCCGCGCCCGTGATCGCGAGGATGCACCCCGGTCGATGGCCTTATCTCGTCCTCATCGAGGCCAACGTGCCCCTGTCTGCGGCGTCGCTGGAGAAGGCCGGCGTTCGGGCCGTGGCGCTCGTCGCCGGCGAGCGCGGCACCGAGATCGCCGGCGAGCGCAAGACGGAGAGCGAGCTGCGCGCCGCGGGCTTCCCCGCGCGCCTCTTCGTGATGGCCAAGGTCGCCCACCTCTACTCCGACGACATCGAGCGCGTGATGGCCGACGCGCTCGCCTTCGTTCTCGCGCATTGACGCGTCGCGGTTCGAGTCGTTGCGTCGAGCAACTAAATTGGTTGCAGAAGGCAACGGTCGGACGCATGCTCCGGCCATGCTCTCCGAGGTCTTGCCGCTCCGGCACGCGTCGCGCGAGCTCGTTCGCGAGCTCGGTTTTCTCCAAGGGAGAGACGCGTCGACGAGCCTCTCGCACTCGCACATCCACACGCTCATCGAGATCGAGCGGCGCGGGATCCTCCCCCAGGCGGAGCTCCCTTCCCTCCTCCGCCTCGACAAGTCGACGACGAGCCGCATCGTCGCCGAGCTCGTCGCCCGGCGCTGGCTCAAGGTCCGCTCGAGCGACGAAGACGCGCGGGCGCGCCTCCTCGCGCTCACGCCGGCGGGGCGCGCGAAGGTGAACGTCGTCCATCGAGAAGCGAACGCGCGCGTCGAGCAGGCCCTCGCCGTGCTGGGCGAGAACGAGCGGAGCGTCGTCGTCCGGGGCATGGAGCTCTACGCCCGCGCGCTCGAGCGCTCGCGGCGCCAGGCGGCCTACGCGATCCGTCCGATCGAGGCGCGCGATCGCGCCGCGGTCGCGCGCCTGATCCGCACCGTCATGCCCGAGTTCGGGGCCAAGGGGCCGGGCTACGCGATCAACGATCCCGAGGTCGACGACATGTTCGCCGCCTACCGAGGCAAGCGCTCCGCCTACTTCGTCGTCGTCCGCGGCGGCGTCGGGGCCGGCGAGGTCGTCGGCGGCGCGGGCTACGCGCCGCTCGCCGGCGGCGACCGCGCGACGTGCGAGCTGCGCAAGATGTACTTCATGCCCGAAGTGCGCGGCCTCGGCCTCGGCCAGAGGCTCCTCGCCGACTGCCTCGCGGGCGCAAAAAGCGCAGGGTTTCGGCGGATGTACCTCGAGACCCTCGCGAGGATGACGGCGGCCCGGGCGCTCTACGAGCGCAACGGATTTCGCCGCCTCCACCACCCGGCGGGCAACACCGGTCACTTTTCGTGTGATGCGTTCTACCTGAAAAAACTCTGCTAGGTTGCCCTCACCCCGCAGCCCGCTACACCGAAGGGGTCCCTCCTCCAACACGGAGCTCGCCATGCGTCTTGCTGTTCTCGTTGGTGCCGTCGCGACTGCAGGTCTCTTGTGCGTCGTCGCTTGCGGTGACTCGAACAACGTCACCGTGCCGGATGAAGAAGACGCCGGGTCGAGCGGCAGCTCGGGATCGAGCGGGTCGAGCGGCAGCTCGGGATCGAGCGGGTCGAGCGGCAGCTCCGGCGATCTCGACGCGGGCGAAGAAGGCGGCGTCATCCTCACGCCGACGACGCTGAAGGCGGGCGACGCGATCCTCCTCGGCGTCACGACCGACGCGACGCCGCACGTGATCTATGTCCTCACGAACGGCGCCACGCGCAGCCTCGAGGCGGTGCCGCTCGGCGGCGGAGCCTCCGAGGTCATCGCGGCGACGCTCGCGGCGACCGACCGGCCTCTCGTGCGCGGCGGCGTCGTCGCTTGGTACACGGCGGTCAACGCGACGACCGGCGTCGGCACGCTCAACATCTGGACGAAGGCGAACGGCGCCAAGCTCGCCGTCTCGACGACCTCGGGCGTCGGCTTCTTCACGGGCAGCCCCGACGGCACGCGCATCGCGTTCTCGACCGCGGCGACGGGCGCGGGCGGCGCGGTCACGTCGACGTCGCTCAAGGTGACGACGTCGATGACGCCGGTCGCGACGAACCCCGAGATCGCGGGCGCCAACAACACGATCAACGTCAACGCGAACTGCGCGCCCGACATCGCGTTCACGGGCAACATCCTCTTCGCCGCGTATTGCACCGCGGCCGCGGGCACCGCGGCACGCCTCGTCACCGTCGACGCCGCCGGCACGGCCAAGCGGCTCGACGCGGCGAACATCAACGGCAACGCCGGCACCAACACGCTCCAGCCGTACTGGCAGGCCGACGCGACGGGCTCGAAGGTGTTCGTCATCGGCACCGGCGCGAACGAGCAGGGCCGCATCATCACCGTCGCCGCGGCCGCAGGCGCCGGCATCGTCAACCTCGAGAACAACGTCCTCGACGGCTTCATGCTCAAAGACGGCTCGGCGGCGATCTACCAGACGGCGACGCTGCTCCGCAAAGGCACCGCGGTCGCCGCGCCGGTCATGACGACGCTCGCAGGAACGTTCCAGGGCGTCCTCGACGTCGCGAGCGACGAGAAGCGCATCATGTTCCACGCGCTCGCGCCCGCCGGGGACGAGGAGACGGTCGACGTGAAGACGCTCGATCAGACCGTCGCCAACCCGCCGGTCGCCGATCTCGTGGCGACGGCCACGGCGCTGCCCGTCGGCTTCAACGCCCCGGGCACCGAGGCGATGTACCTGACCGATCTCGGCGCGACGGGCGCGAAGCTCAAGGCCAAGCCGGCGGCCGGCGGCACCGAGAAGGAGCTCGCCGCCGACGCGATCGGCGCGGCGGTCGGCCCGCAGGGCACGGGCGTCATCGTCTTCGGAAATCCGAAGCAGCAGGGCCAGATCATCCTCGTCGATCTGCGCTTCGTCGACGGCGCGGCCGGCGGCACGCCCACGGCCTTCGCCGACAGCGTGCCCGTCCAGGGCGGCTTCCGCTTCTCGGGCAAGAAGCTCGTCTACATGCGCCTCGCCGCGACGGGCGCGGGCATCTTCTCCGTCGACCTTCCGTAGCGCGACGCGGCGTCAAACTCGGGTTGACCGAGCCTGCTCGGGGTGGAAAGCTCTGCCACCCCATGCAGAAGTACTACGTCGAAAAGGTGAAGAACTACGTCGGCGGCGAGTTCACGCTCTCGTCGAGCCGCGAGTGGATGCCGGTCACGAACCCCGCGACCGGCGACAAGATCGGCGACGTCCCGCAAGGCACGACGGCCGACGTCGACGCCGCCGTCGCCGCCGCGAAGAAGGCCTTCCCGGCGTGGCGCGAGGTGCCGGCGCCGGTGCGCGCGCGCTACCTCTTCGATCTCCGCAACTTGATGGAGAAGCACTACGACGAGCTTCTCTCGATCTGTACGCAGGAGCACGGCAAGACCTTCGAAGAGTCGAAGGGCGACGTGCGCCGCGGCATCGACAACGTCGAGACCGCGGCAGGGATCCCGATGATGATGATGGGCGACTGCCTCGAGCAGGTCGCGACCGGCATCGACTGCATCTCGTTCCGCCAGCCGATGGGCGTCTTCGGGGTGATTGCACCCTACAACTTCCCGTCGATGGTGCCGCTCTGGTTCGTTCCCTACGCGATCGCGACGGGCAACACCGTGGTCGTGAAGCCGAGCGAGCAGGTGCCCTTCTCGCAGTATCGGCTCTTCGAGCTGATCCACGAGCTCAAGCTCCCGCCGGGCGTCGTCAACATGGTCAACGGCGGCAAAGACGTCGTGAACGGCATCCTCGATCACAAAGACATCGCGGGCGTCTCGTTCGTCGGCTCGAGCCCCGTCGCCGAGCACGTCGCGAAGCGATGCGCCGCGACCGGCAAGCGCTACCAGGCGCTCGGCGGCGCGAAGAACTTCACCCTGGTCATGGATGACTGCGACTGGGAGAAGTCGATCGCCAACATCGTCGACAGCGCGTTCGGCTGCGCCGGGCAGCGCTGCCTCGCGACGAGCATCGCGGTAGGCGTCGGCGCCTCGGCGTACAAGAAGCTCGAGGAGCAGATCCTCGCGCGCGCCAAGCAGATCAAGGTCGGCAACGGCCATGACGCCGGCGTCACGATGGGCCCGGTGGTGAGCGCGCGCCACAAGGAGCGCGTCCTCGCGTACATCGAGAAGGGCATCGCCGAAGGCGCGAAGCTCCTCCTCGACGGTCGCAACTGCAAGGTCGACGGCCACCCGAACGGCCACTTCATCGGCCCGACGGTCTTCGCCGGCGTGACGCCGGAGATGACGATCGGCCACGAAGAGATCTTCGGACCGGTGCTCTCGCTCATGGAGGCGCGCGACATCGGTCACGCGATCGCGATGGCCAAGGCGCATCCGCTCGCGAACGCGTCGAGCATCTACACCTCGAACGGCGCGCACGCGCGCAAGTTCACGCACGAGATCGACGCGGCGATGGTCGGCGTCAACATCGGCGTCGCCGCGCCGATGGCGTACTTCACCTTCGGCGGGTCGAAGGGCTCGTTCTTCGGCGACCTCAAGGCGCACGGCCGCGAGTCGATCGCCTTCTACACGCAGAACAAGACCGCCATCCAGCGCTGGTGGTGAGGGAGAGAAGCGATGCCGCGTAACGTTCACGTCGGGTTGATTCAGGCTGCAACGCCGTACGAGGCGGGTTGGAGCATCCAGAAGACGCAGCAGGCGGCGATGGATGTGCACCTCCCGCTCATCGAGGAGGCGGGCAAGAAGGGCGTGCAGATCCTGGGGCTCCAGGAGATCTTCAACGGCCCCTACTTCTGCCCGAGCCAAGACAAGTTCTGGTACGACGCCACCGAGTCGATCCCCGGTCCGACGACCGAGTCGATGCAGGCGCTCGCCAAGAAGTACCAGATGGCGATGGTCGTTCCGCTCTACGAGCGCGATCAGCCGGGCGTCTATTACAACAGCGCCGCGGTCATCGACGCCGACGGCAGCTATCTCGGCAAGTACCGCAAGCACCACATCCCCCACACGAGCCAGTTCTGGGAGAAGTTCTTCTTCCGTCCGGGCAACCTGGGCTTCCCCGTCTTCCAGACGCGCTACGGCAAGGTCGGCGTCTACATCTGTTACGACCGCCACTTCCCCGAGGGCGCGCGCGCGCTCGGCCTGAACGGCGCGGAGATCGTCTTCAACCCGTCGGCGACCGTCGCGGGCCTCTCGCAGTACCTCTGGAAGCTCGAGCAGCCGGCGCACGCCGTCGCCAACGGCTACTTCGTCGCCGCGTCGAACCGCGTCGGCACCGAAGCGCCGTGGAACATCGGCAAGTTCTACGGCACGAGCTACATCGTCGATCCGCGCGGGAGCTTCCTCGCGACGGCGTCGGAAGACAAAAGCGAGCTCGTGAGCGCGGTCTGCGATCTCGATCAGATCGAAGAGGTCCGCAAGACGTGGCAGTTCTTCCGCGACCGCCGGCCGGACGCGTACGAAGATCTCGTCAAGCCCTGATCATCGCAGCACGACGAGGATCACGGCGCCGACGAGCGTCGTCACCACGGCGAGCGGCGCACCGAAGCGGAGGTATTCGCCGAAGCGAAGACCGCCGACGCGGTGCGCCTTCTCCGCGACGATCACGTTCGCGACCGAGCCGAGCAGCGTCAGGTTGCCGGCGAACGTGGAGGCGAGCGCGAGCAGCTCCCAGCCGAGGACGGGATCGGGGAGCTTCGCCATCTCGGGCCGCACGATGAGGATGAACGGCACGTTGGTCACGACGTTGCTGCCCACGAGGAAGATCGACGCGGCGCGGAGCCAGCCGAGCAGATCCGGCTCCCCGCCGAGGAGCGAGACGCGCGCGAACGCCCACTCGGCCGCGCCGCTGCGCGCGAGCGCGTCGACGGCGACGAAGAGGCCGCCGAAGAAGAGGAGCACCGACCAGTCGACGCGGTCCCACACCTTCGCCGGCTCGTTCCGGTGCAAGAGGAGCAAGAGCGCGAAGCCGCCGAGCGCGGTGAACGAGAGGTTCCCTCCGCCGGTGTAGACGACGACCGTCCCGGCGATCACGCCGAGCGTCAGCAGCGATCGCCGGGTGAAGACGCCCTCCGCGGGCGGCGGCTCGCGCGGCAGCTCGCCCTCGAGCTCACGTCCGAAGAAGAGGAGGAGGAGCGCGTGGTTGATCGCGAGGCCGACCAGCGCGACCGGGAGCATGTGGATCAAGAACGGCGCGAAGCGGAGCCCGCCGAGGCTGCCGCAGAGCATGTTTTGCGGGTTGCCCACGAGCGTCGCGACGCTGCCGGTGTTCGCCCCCGTCGCGAGCGCGAGCAAGAGAGGCAGCCGCGGAAGCTTGTAGCGCTCGATCCACGACACCACGAGCGGCGCGGCGAGGACGCAGATCGCGTCGTTCGTCACGATCGCGCCGAGGATCCCCGCGCCCCACACGATCGTCCCGACGAGGCGCCGCGGCGTCTTGGCGCGCGCGACGACCCACGCGCCGGCGCGATCGAAGAAGCCTTCGATCGAGAGGAACGCGCCCATCCCCATGACCGCGAAGAGGAGGATGATGGTGGTCTTGTCGACGGCCTCGGCGGCCTCGGCGGGCGTGCTCGCGCCGACGGCCACGGCGAGGACGGCGCCGATGAGCGCCCCGGCGGGCCGATCGATCTTGACGATGCGGAGGCGTCGCGTCGCGACGAGCACGTAGGTCACGCCGAACACCGCGATGCCAGGGACGCTCACCGTCACGACCGCAGAGTATTCCTCGCGCGTCGCGCTTGACAGCCTGGTAACTTGCGGGGTGTCCTTGTCTTTTCGTTGGGGAGGCCTCCCGAATGAGTGATCGCGAGTGGACGAGCGCCGAGGTGCGCGCCAAGCACAAAGAGCTGCTCTTCCCGAGCGTGGGCACGTTCTACGACGAGCCGGTGTGCCTCGACCGCGGCAAGGGCGCGCGGCTCGAGGATCTCGACGGAAGAAAGTACCTCGACTTCTTCGGCGGCATCCTCACCGTGTCGGTGGGGCAAGCGCATCCGAAGGTCAACGCCGCGATCCACGCGCAGATCGATCGGCTCGGGCACGTCTCGACGCTCTATCCGACGGTCGGCATCGTCGAGCTCGCGGAGAAGCTCCTGCGCCTCGCGCCGGGCAAGATCGGACAGGCGGGCAAGGCGTTCTTCACCGCGAGCGGCACCGAGGCCGACGAGACCGCGGTGGCGCTCGCGCAGATCGCGACCGGCCGCCAGGAGCTCATCGCGCTTCGTCACGGATACTCCGGGCGCTCGATGCTCGCGCAGTCGCTCACGGCGAACTCGAAGTACCGCGCGATCACGACGCAGATCGCCGGGATCAAGCACGCGCACTCGCCCTACTGCTATCGCTGCCCCTTCGGCGCGACGGTGGAGCACTGCGGCTTCAAGTGCGCGCAAGACATCGAAGAGCTGATCCAGACGACGACGACGGGACAGATCGCGGGATTCCTCGCCGAGCCGATCCAGGGCGTCGGCGGCTTCGTCGTCGCGCCCGACGGCTACTTCCGGGTCGCCGTCGACATCGTGCGCAAGTACGGCGGCCTCTTCATCTGCGACGAGGTGCAGACCGGCTTCGGCCGCACCGGCGGCAAGATGTGGGGCATCGAGCATCACGAAGGCGTCGAGCCCGACATCATGACGATGGCCAAGGGCATCGCGAACGGCATGCCCATCGCGGCGTGCCTCGCGACCGTGCCGGTCGCCGACGCGTGGAAGGCGGGGAACATCTCGACCTTCGGCGGCAACCCGATCACGACCGCCGCGGCGAGCGCGACGATCGACGTCATCACGGGCGAGAAGCTGCCCGACAACGCGACGGCGATGGGCGCGGTCCTCCGCGAAGGCCTCGAGGCGCTGAAGCGCAAGTACGGCAAGGTGATCGGCGACGTGCGAGGCAAGGGCCTCATGCAGGCCATCGAGCTCGTCAAAGACGAGACGCAGAAGGATCGCACGCCCGACGCCGCCTCGACCTCGCGCCTCTTCGAAGAGACGAAGACGCGAGGCCTCCTCATCGGCCGCGGCGGCCTTTGGGGGAACGTGATCCGCATCGCCCCGCCGCTCAACGTCACGCGCGCCGAGATCGACGAGGGCCTGAAGGCGCTCGACGAGTCGTTCGCCGCTTTCGCCGAGACCACACCATGACCACACCGAGCAACCTCTCCGCGGATCGCCTCGAGACCGAGCTTCCCGACAAGAAGCCGCGCTACACCGAGGCCGAAGCGCGGGCCGAGGCGGAGCGTTGCCTCTATTGCGTCGACGCGCCGTGCATCAAGGCGTGCCCGACCGAGATCGACATCCCGACGTTCATCAAGAAGATCGCGAGCGGCAACGTCCGCGGGAGCGCGCGCACGATCTTCGAGCAGAACCTCCTCGGCTACTCGTGCGCGCGCGTGTGCCCGGTCGAGGTGCTCTGCGTCGGCTCGTGCGTCTACAACGGCTGGGGCCGCGATCCGATCCAGATCGGGCGTCTCCAGCGCTTCGCGACCGCGGTCGCGGCCGATCCGAAGACCGGCGGCGCCCTGCTCCAGCCCAAAGCGCGCAAGAGCGGCAAAAAGGTCGCCTGCATCGGCGGCGGCCCGGCGTCGCTCGCGTTCGCGGGCTACCTGGCGCTCGAGGGGTACGAGGCGGTGATCTTCGAGAAGAAGAGCGTGCCCGGCGGGCTCAACACCACCGGCATCGCGCCGTACAAGCTCCACGCGCACGACGCGGTGCACGAGGCCGAGTGGGTCGAGGCCCTCGGCGTCGAGATCCGCACCGGCATCGAGGTCGGGGCCGACGACGGTCCGGGCAAGATCTCCGGCAAGAAGCTCCTCGAGACCTACGACGCCGTCTTCCTCGGCGTCGGCCTCGGCGCCGACACGAAGCTCGGGATCCCCGGCGAAGAGGGCCCCGGCGTGTACGGCGCGACGGCGTGGATCGAGCAGATGAAGCTCGAGATGAACCGCGGCGCGAAGAAGGAGATCGCGGGCACGAACGTCGTCGTCGTCGGCGGCGGCAACACCGCGATCGACGTGGCGCGCGAGACGGCGCAGCTCGGCGCCGCGGACGTCGCGATGGTCTATCGCCGCGGCGCGGGCGACATGAGCGGCTACGCGCACGAGATGGAAGGCGCGCGCCTCGACGGCGTCCGCCTCGTGCTCAACGCCCAGCCGGTGTCGTTCGTGCGTGACGCGTCGGGCAAGCTCACCGCGCTCCGCGTCGCCCAGACCGACGCGAACGCCAAGCCGATCGCCGGCACCGAGCACGACATTCCGTGCGACATGGTCGCGCTCGCGATCGGGCAGTCGAAGCTCCGCGACGTCGCCAAGCAGCTCGCGGGCGTCGAGCTCGACGCGCGCGGCTGCGTGGCTTGCGATCCCGCGAACGGCCAGACGGGCAACCCGAAGGTCTTCGCGGGCGGAGATTGCATCAACGGGGGCAAGGAAGTCGTCAACGCCGTCGCCGACGGCCGAAACGCTGCGCGCACGCTCATGGCGCGGTGGAGCGAAAATGGCTGATCTCAGCATCGAGTTCGCGGGCATCAAGAGCCCGAACCCGTTCTGGCTCGCGTCGGCGCCGCCGGCCAACAGCGGCGAGCAGGTCATGCGCGCGTTCGACGCCGGATGGGGCGGCGCCGTCTGGAAGACGCTCGGCGATCCCATCATGAACGTCACGAGCCGCTTCGGCGGCGTCGACTACGACGGCAAGAAGCTGATGGGGCTCAACAACATCGAGCTCATCACCGATCGGCCGCTCGAGGTGAACCTCCGCGAGATACGCGAGGTCAAGAAGCGGTATCCGAAGAACGTCGTCATCGCGTCGCTGATGACCGAGACGAAGAACGACTGGAAGGTCCTCATCAAGAAGTGCGAGGACGCCGGCGCCGACGGCCTCGAGCTCAACTTCGGCTGCCCGCACGGCATGTGCGAGCGCGGGATGGGATCGTCGGTCGGCCAGGAGCCGAAGCTGCTCCAGGAGATCACGAGCTGGACGAAGGAGTTCGCGAAGACGCCCGTGCTCGTGAAGCTCACGCCCAACACCGGCGACATCCTCGAGCCCGGCCTCGCGGCGGTCGCGGGCGGCGCCGACGGCCTCTCGCTCATCAACACCATCAAGAGCATCATCGGGGTCGATCTCGATCGGCTCGTCCCCGTGCCGCGCGTGGGCAACGCGTCGACCAACGGCGGCTATTGCGGCCCCGCGGTCAAGCCGATCGCGCTCCACATGGTCGCCGCGCTCGCGCGCGATGCGGGCATCAAGATCCCGATCTCCGGCATCGGCGGGATCTCGACGTGGCGCGACGCCGCCGAGTTCATCGCGCTCGGCTCCACGAGCGTGCAGGTGTGCACCGCCGTCATGCACTACGGCTACCGCATCGTCGAAGATCTCATGGAGGGCCTCTCGGAGTACCTCGACGCGCACGGCATGAAGAGCGTGAGCGAGCTCCGGGGCCGGGCGGTGTCGGGCTATCAGGAGTGGGGCGATCTCGATCTCAGCTACAAGCTCGTCGCCAAGATCGATCCGAAGGCCTGCATCGGCTGCCAGCTCTGCGTGACGGCGTGCCACGACGGCGCGCACCAGTGCATCTTCACCGGGCCCGACGACAAGCCTCGGCCGCCCCACGCGCACGCGCACGGCCCGGCGAAGGCGCCGAAGCCCCTGCCCCTCGGCGCGATCGCGGGCGACCGCGTTCCCTGGATCGACGAGCCGGAATGTGTAGGTTGCAACCTTTGCCAGCTCGTGTGCCCGGTCCCCGGCTGCATCAGCATGGTCGAGGTGCCGAACGGGAAGAGCGAGACCTGGAACGATCGCGTCCGCGAGGGCCGCGACAAGCTGCCGGGCGGCATCCACGAAGGGCCGTGACGGCGATCCAGACGCTCCACGAGGGCGCGGAGCTCGTGCGTCGGATCCTCGACGCCGTGCCCGGCGGCGTCGTTCACGTGGCGCGCGACGGATCCATCCGAAGCGCGAACCCGGAGGCGCTGCGCATCCTGGGGCTCCGCTTCGACGAGGTCTCGCAGCGGTTCATCGCCGACTTCGAGCCCCAGACGTTCCACGAAGACGGCACCCCCTGCCCCGCCGCCGACTATCCGGTGGCGCGCGTGCTCGCGACCGGCAAGCCGCAGCCTCCCGTCACGATCGGCGTGCGCAAGCCCGACGGAGAGCTGTCGTGGGCCGTCTTCCGCGCCGAGCCGGTGCTCGACGCCGACAACACGCTCGCCGGCGCGATCGTGACGTTCCTCGACATCACGGCGCGCAAGCGCGCCGAGGAGGATCTTCGCGCCAGCGAGCAGAAGTGGCGCTCGCTCGCGCAACACCTGCCCGACTTCGTGCTCGTCGTCGACCGTGAGGCGAGGATCCACTCGATCAACCGCGTGCTGCCGGGCTACCGCGAGGACGACGTCGTGGGGAGGCACTCGCACGAGTTCATCGATCCGGCGTTGCGACCGGCGTGGCAGGCGGCCTTCGACGAGACGCTGGCGACGGGCAACGCGACCCCGTTCGAGACGCGGGGCGTGAGCGCGTCCGGCGAGTACAGGTGGTACGAGACGGTGTTCGTGCCGGTCTCCGACGACGGCGTCGTGCGCCGGGTGCTCGTCGTCGCGCGCGACGTCACCGAGCGCCGCGCGATGCTCGCGAACCTCGCGGAGAAGGAGCGCCTCGCGAGCGTCGGGATGCTCGCGGCGAGCGTCGCGCACGAGATCATGAATCCGCTCACCTACGTGCTCGCGAACCTCGACTTCGCGATGAGCGAGCGGGGGACCGAGGAGGCGCGGCGTGGCCAGGCGCTCGCCGAGGCTCGTGAGGGCGCGCAGCGCATGCAGCAGATCGTGTGGGATCTGCGCGCGCTCGGTCGCGCGGGGATCGAGGAGCTGTTCTACGTCGACGCGCGCAGCGTGCTCGAGCTCGCGCTCCGCCTCTCGGGGCCGGAGGTCGCGCGCAAGGCGAACGTCGTCCTGGCGCTCGACGAGGTGCCGGGCGTGCTCGCCAGCGAGTCGCGCCTCTGCCAGGTGCTCATCAACCTGCTCGTGAACGCGGCGCAGGCCGTGGAGCACCAGCCGTTCGAGGCGCGCGAGATCCGGGTCCGCACGCGCCACGACGGGAGCGCCAACCTCGTCGGCATCGAGATCCAGGACACCGGCGTCGGCATCCCGCCGGATCTGTTGCCGCGGATCTTCGAGCCGTTCTACACGACGAAGCCCATGGGCACGGGCCTCGGCCTCTCGATCTCGCGCGACATCGTCGAGCGCATGGGCGGGCGCATCGACGCGACGAGCACGCTCGGCAGGGGCACGACGTTCACCGTCTGGCTGTCGACCAAGCGCGCGGCCGCCGGCTCGCCCGAGCGTCCGTGAGCGGCGATCAGCGCGAGCGAGGAAGGCTGACGGGCTCGAGCAGCGAGTCGGGGATCTCGTCGCGCCGGCGGCGCGCGATCGTGCCGTAGCTCCACGCCGGAAGCGCCGCCGCGAGGAGCGCGCCGATCGCCGCGCCGATCGACGGCGCCGCGGGGTGCTCGACGACGTGCGCGAAGACCCACGCGAGGCCGCCGCCGAGCGCGCTGACGGTGAGCGTCCCGAGCGCGGCGGCGAACCACACGCTCACGCGGTGGGCGAGGAGCAAGCGAAGGAGCACGAACGCGACGACGAACGTCGCGGCGCCGATCGCGAGCGCGCGCGAGCCCGAGCGCGACCACGCGAGCGCGGTCGCGCCGGCGCCGAGCGCGAGCGCGCTCGCGGCGTTCGACCACGCGGCGACCTCGGCGGCGCGGCCCTCGCGCGACTCGTCGAAGACCGCGTGATGAACCGTGCGCGCGATGCGCCGCCAGCGGGGGAGCGAAGAGGAGGTCCGAGGACGACGCACCCCGGATCGACGGACGACCGCGCGTGCGTGTACGTCACCCGATCGGACGACGCCGCGGAGCTCTCTCAGTGCCAGAGATCGAGCGCGAGCGGAGCGTCGAGCTCGTCGGATGCCGGGACCGAAGGCGCGCGATGCGCGGGCGCGTTCGGCTTGTACGCGTGGCCGGCCGAGGGGAACGCGCCTGTACGCACATCTGCCACGTAGGCGCCGATCGCCTCCACCGCGGCGTCGCCGAGGTTCGCGAAGCGCTTCGCGAACTTCGGCTGGTGACCGCGCGCCAGGCCGAGCAGATCCGTGCAGACGAGGACCTGACCGTCGCATGCGGCGCCGGCCCCGATGCCGATCGTCGGGATGCTCAGCATCGACGTGATCTGCGCCGCGAGATCCGGCGGGATCGCCTCGAGGACGATCGCGAACGCGCCCGCCTGCTCGAGGGCCGCCGCGTCGGCGAGGATCTTCTCGGCGCCCTCGGCGCCCCTGCCCTGCACCTTGAAGCCGCCGAGCGCGTGGACGCTCTGCGGCGTCAGGCCGACGTGGCCGACGACCGGCACGCCCGCGCGCACGATGCGGTGCACGTGCTCGGCGATCTCGTGGCCGCCCTCGAGCTTCACGCTCTCGCACGCGCCTTCCTTCATGAGCTTGCCGGCGCTCTCGACCGCCTGCTGCGGCGAGACCTGGTAGCTCATGAAGGGCAGATCGCCGACGAGGTGCGCCCGCCGGAGGCCGCGCGCGACGGCGCGGCAGTGGTAGGCCATCTCGTCGAGGGTGACGGGCAAGGTCGTGCTGAGACCCTGCACCACCATGCCGAGCGAGTCGCCGACGAGGACCATGTCCACGCCGGCCTCGTCGACGAGGCGAGCCATCGTGTAGTCGTACGCGGTGACCATCGCGATCTTCTCGCCGGCGGCCTTGCGCGCGCGGAGATCCGGGACCGTCACCTTCTTCGCGGTGTCGTGGGAGCCGTACATTGTCAATGGTCGCGGCCTCGTCGTTCGAGGTCCGCGCCTTTCTGGAGGAGATCTCTAGCGCCAGCACGGCGTCGCGACAAGGTTGGTTCGCCGCCCAGAGCGGGCTACAAGAGGCGTGCCCCATGTCACCCGGCCGGATCCTCCTCGCGTGCGCGACCGCAGCGCTCCTCGCTGCGTGCGACCGCGCGCCTTCGCCCGAAGGGCTCAAGGAGTGGACGCCCGGCGATCACACGGGCGAGCAGCGCTCGGGCGCCAAGCAGGGCGCCAAGGGAAGCGGAGGCGGGGCACCGCCCCTCGTCGAGGCGACATGGCGGGCGCAATGCGCGACGTGCCACGGCGCGGCAGGCCACGGCGACGGCCCGCAAGGGGCCATGTTCAAGGCGCCCGACCTCAGCCGCGAAGACTGGCAGGCGAAGGTCAAGGACGAGGAGATCGCGGCGACGATCTCCAACGGCAAGGGCCGCATGCCGAAGTTCGAGTTGCCGCCGGAGATCGTGAGCGGCCTCGTCGAGCGCGTCCGGTCCTTCCGTGGCAAGTGAGGCCGGGGCGCGCCCGTGGACGCCGCGGCGGCTCCTCTTTAGATTTCTGATTCTTGCCGCGGGCTTGGCGATATTTTTTTACTTCTCCCAGAAGAGCCCGCGCGAGCAGCACGTGCGGATCGTCCTGGGCCCCGGCGCGCCCGAGGTCACCGCGGTCGAGCTGCAGTACGTCGCCGACGACGAGATCATGCGCGAGGCGCGGATGACGTACGAGGCCGGGCGCGCTCCACGGGTCGTCGCCCATGATCCCCAGCTGCCGGACGGCGAATATCGCCTGAAGATCGACGTGGATACACGCGAGGGTCGCCGAGCGGTCGAAAGGCGGGTTACCCTTGGGGGCGGGACCACCCAAGTGGACCTCGCCCTCCCTGCTGTCCCATCCGCGCCCCTGCCCGACGGCGCCCCTTCAAGCGCGCCCTCGACGGCGCCGAGCTGGAACCCACCGTGACCGAACCCAAGCCGCTCTCCAGCGCCCAGACGTCGGGGCCCGATCAGGAGCCCGCGAACGGCGAAGCCTCGGGCAACGTCGCCGCGCCGGTCGAGTCACGCCGCGCACGCCACGACTCGTCGCACGAGATCTCGACCCGCGCTGCGGCTTCGGTGCTCGGCGCGCCCGCCGGCGTTCAAGCGCTCGTGCTCACGGGCTCGAGCAAGGGAACGTCGAAGGTCGTCGGCGGACGCCTGACGATCGGCAAGGCGGCCGACAACGATCTCGTCATCACCGACGACACCGTCTCGCGCCATCACTGCGAGATCATCCGCGCGCCCGACGGCTTGCACGTGCGCGATCTCGACTCGACCAACGGCACGAAGATCGACGGCACGCGCATCCGCGAAGCGATGGTGCAGCCCGGCAGCGTGCTCAGGGTCGGCGAGGTCGAGATCCAGTTCAAGCCCACGACGCAGAGAGTCGAGGTGCTGCCGAGCGACAAGTCGAGCTTCGGCCCCGCGATCGGCCAGAGCCTCGCGATGCGTACGATCTTCGGCATCCTCGAGCGCATCGCGCCCACCGACGCCACCGTGCTGCTCGAGGGCGAGACGGGAACGGGCAAAGACGTGCTCGCGCGCGCGCTCTCGGCGGGCAGCCATCGCTCGTCGAAGCCCTTCCTCATCGTCGACTGCGGCGCGGTCACCTACTCGCTCATCGAGAGCGAGCTCTTCGGCCACGAGCGCGGATCGTTCACCGGCGCCGTGGCGACCCGTCAGGGCGCCTTCGAGCTCGCCGACGGCGGCACCGTCTTCCTCGACGAGATCGGCGAGCTGCCGCTCGACGTGCAGCCCAAGCTGCTGCGCGTGCTCGAGACCCGTGAGTTCCGGCGCGTCGGCGGCAACAAGACGCTCCAGACGAACGTGCGCGTCATCGCCGCGACCAAGCGCGATCTCCAGCGCGAGGTCGCCGGCGGCAAGTTCCGCGAAGACCTCTACTTCCGCCTCGCGGTCGTGCCCGTCACAGTGCCGCCGCTGCGCGCGCGCCGCGACGACATCCCCGCGCTGGTCAATCACATCCTCAAGCTCGCCGGGGGCAACGATCTCGCGGTGCCGCCGGAGACGATGCAGGCGCTCGCCGCGCACGACTGGCCCGGCAACGTGCGCGAGCTGCGCAACGTGCTCGAGCGCGCCATCTACATGGCGCAGGCGACGGGCAGCAAGGAGATCGGCGTCGTCACGCTCCCGACCGGTCACGCGGCGGCCGACGCCGCGTTCCACTTCGAGCCCGACAAAAGCTACCGCGAGACCCGCGCGAAGTACGACGCCGAGTTCGAAAAACGCTACGTCAAATGGCTGCTCGGTCGGCACACGGGCAACATCAGCGCCGCCGCGCGCGAGGCCAAGATGGACCGCAAGCACCTGCACGACATGGCGAAGAAGCATGGCCTGCGCGGCAACGAGGCCGAAGACTCTTGAGCTGCGATTGCGGCGTGGTGCCGCGAGCGCGTCCACAGGATCTCGTCTTCCGCACTTGAAGCGATCGTCTGCCGGGGGCAGAGTCGCTGAATGACGAGAGCGCTGGGAGCGCCGCGCCCGACGAGCACGCGTCCGACACTCGCCCGCCGGCCCGCCGGGCGGTGGGACGCAGGTGTCTCGGGCGATCCGCACTGGTACAAAGACGCCGTCATCTACGAGGTGCGAACGCGCTCGTTCTACGACTCGAACGGCGACGGCGTCGGCGATCTCCAGGGCCTCACGAGCAAGCTCGACTACCTGGCCGATCTCGGCGTCACCACGGTGTGGGTGCTCCCGCACTACCCTTCGCCCGGGCGCGACGACGGCTACGACATCGCCGACTACACCGACGTGCACCCCGACGTCGGGACGCTCGACGACTTCGATCAACTGATCGAGCAGGCCCATCGTCGAGGCCTGCGCGTCATCACCGAGCTCGTGCTCAACCACACCTCCGACCAGCATCCGTGGTTCCAGCGCGCGCGCCGCGCGCCGCCGGGCTCGCCCGAGCGCGACTTCTACGTCTGGAGCGACTCCGCCGATCGCTACGCCGAGGCGCGGATCATCTTTCGCGACTTCGAGCCCTCCAACTGGGCGTGGGATCCCGTCGCGAAGGCGTACTTCTGGCATCGGTTCTTCGCCCACCAGCCCGACCTCAATTTCGAGAACCCCGCGGTCGAGGCCGCGCTCTTCGACGTGGTCGACTTCTGGCTCGCGCGCGGCGTCGACGGCCTGCGCCTCGACGCCGTTCCGTATCTCTACGAAGCGGAGGGAACGAACTGCGAGAACCTCCCCGCGACGCACGCCTTCTTGAAGCGCCTCCGCGCGCACGTCGACGCGAAGTTCCCGAACCGCATGCTCCTCGCGGAAGCCAACCAGTGGCCCGAAGACGCCGCCGCCTACTTCGGCGACGGCGACGAGTGCCACATGAACTTCCACTTCCCGATCATGCCGCGCCTCTTCATGTCCATTCACATGGAGGATCGCTTCCCCATCATCGACATCCTCCGGCAGACGCCGGAGCTGCACCCCTCGTGTCAGTGGGCGATGTTCCTCCGCAACCACGACGAGCTCACCCTCGAGATGGTGACCGACGAGGAGCGCGACTACATGTACCGCGTCTACGCGCACGAGGCGCAGATGCGCATCAACCTCGGCATCCGCCGGCGCCTCGCGCCGCTGACCGGCAACGATCGCCGGCGGATGGAGCTGCTCAACGGGCTCCTGTTCTCGATGCCGGGCACGCCCGTCCTCTACTACGGCGACGAGATCGGGATGGGCGACAACGTCTACCTCGGCGATCGCAACGGCGTGCGCACGCCGATGCAGTGGAGCGCAGACCGCAACGCGGGCTTCTCGCGCGCGAACCCGCAGAAGATGATCCTGCCGATCATCATCGACCCCGAGTACCACTACGAGGCGCTCAACGTCGAGGCGCAGCAGTCGAACCCGAACTCGCTCCTCTGGTGGACGAAGCGCCTCATCGCGCTGCGCAAGCGGTTCCAGGCGTTCGGCCGCGGGAGCATCGAGTTCCTGCACCCGTCGAACCCGCGCGTGCTCGCCTTCGTGCGCCGCTGGGAGAACGAGCTGATCCTCGTCGTCGCGAACCTCTCGCGCCACGTGCAGTACGTCGAGCTCGATCTCTCGGCGCTGAAGGGCATGGTGCCCGTCGAGCTGATGGGGCTCACGCGCTTCCCGACGGTCGGCGATCTCCCGTACCTCCTCACGCTCGGCGGGCACGACTTCTACTGGTTCAGCCTCGAGGCTCCGCGTCACGTGACGCAGGAGGAGCGGATGCAGAGCTTCGCGCCCGTGGCGCTCAGGTGCACGAGCGCCGACGAGGTGCTCTTCGGCGCGGAGCGGGGCGCGCTCGAGGAGATCCTGCCGGTGTACCTCGAGGCGCGCGACTTCATCCACGGGTCGGGCTCGACCGCGCGCATCACCGAGATGGTGCGCATCCCGCGGGGCGACGAGCCGCCGCTGGTGCTCGCCTTCATACGTGCAGAATACAATGAAGGAGAGGCCGAGACCTTCCTCCTGCCGCTGATCGTCGTCGGCGCGGGCGCGACCGCGCTTGGGTCGATCGTCGCGCAGCTCCACTTCGGCGACGCGAAGGACGGCGACGCGCTCCTCGTCGAGCCGACGGCCGAGATCGCGGGTCAAGTGCTGCTCGACGCCGTCGCGCGCGGCGCGTCGTTCCGCGGCGAGAACGGCAAGGTCGTGACGGGCATCGTGCCCGGAGGCGAGGTGTCACCGGGCCCGCGAGACCTGCGCATCCTCTCGAGCGACCGTCTCGGCGTGATCGTCGCGCACGGCGATCAGGCGCTCCAGCTCTACTACCGCATGGAGGAAGGCACCGCGCCCGAGCTCGAGATCGGCCGCCACCTCCAGGCGAAGGCGACGGTCGCGCCGCTCCCGCGCGTCACGGCCTTCATCGAGTATCAGGCGCCGCGGAGCGAGCCCATCACGCTCGGCGTCGTCGAGACCCTCGAGCAAGACGAGGGCACCGCGTGGCAGCACGCGCGCAGCGAGCTCGGTCGCGCGTACGAGCGCATCCTCGCCCAGGCGCCGGATCTCTCTCCGCCGGAGGTGCCGCGCACGCCGCTCGTGGAGCTCGCGTACGTCGACCCGCCCCCGGAGCACGCCGAGATGATCGGCACGTACCGCGACTGGGCCGCGCTCCTCGGGCGCAGGGTCGCGGAGCTGCACCTCGCGCTCGCGTCGTCGACCGAGCCGGCGTTCGAGCCGCAGGCGTACTCCGCGATGGATCAGCGCTCGAAGTATCAGACGGCGCGCAACCTCGTCGGGCGCGTGCTCGCGACGATGCGGCGTTCGCTCGCCGACATGCCCCTCGAGACGCGCCCGCTCGCCTCGCAGGTGCTCGCGGCCGAAGACGAGATCCTCGCGCGCTTCGAGCCGCTGCTCACGCAGCGCATCGACGCCAAGCAGATCCGCGTCCACGGCGATCTTCACCTCGGCGTCGCGCAGTTCACGGGCAAGGACTTCGTCGTCGTGAACCTCGGCGGCGGGCGCGATCGACGTCTGTCGGAGCGAAGGCGCAAGGCGGGCGTGCTCCGCGACGTGGCCGGGATGCTGCGCTCGTTCCACTACGCGACCGCGACGTCGATCCCCGCGCTCCGCGCCGAGGATCAAGTGCGCGCGCAGCCCTGGGGCTGGGCGTGGCAGCAGTGGGCCTCGGCCGCGTTCCTCCGCGGTTATCTCGAGACGGCGAACGGCGCGCCGTTCCTCTCGAAGCGCGCGGACATCGTCTCGCTGCTGCTCGACACGGCGCTGCTCGAGAAGGCCTTCGCCGAGCTCGGCAGCGAGCTGCGACGCCGCCCGGAGATGGCCTGGATCCCGCTCCAGGGCATCGCCCGCATGCTCGGCTGATCGCGTTTTGGACGCGGTCGCAGACTCGGCTCAGAACCCGGCGCTCAGGTTGAAGCCGATGATGTACGCGCGCGCGTTCGTCACCGGAACGCCCGCGAGCGTGTACTCGTCGTAGTCGAACTGGATCGTGTCGAACGCGGCGCCGAGCTTGAGCGTCGACATCAAGCCGAGGAGGCGTCCCTTCGCCGGCTGCACGGCGTACGTCATGCGGAGGCCGACCGCCCAGCTCGAGAACGGCGACAGCTCGCGGTCGCCCGTCCAGTACTGCCCCTTCGGTCCGAGCGGAGGGTCGCCGCCGGTGTAGTCGTCGCTCCAGAACACCGCGCCGCCCTGCTTGTAGTAGCGGCCGCGCGCGGCGAGGCGGAAGCCCTCGAAGAAGTAGCGCTCGACCTCCACGTCGCCGGTGCCGCTCGTGATGTCCCAGGTGTCGCGATAGACGCGGCCGCCGATGCGCACGGCGAGCTTGATGGGGCGAATGTAGAGGTTGGCGCGGAGCGATACCGACTGGCGCGCGCGGTTCTCCGGGTGGTGCTCCTGCGCCTTGAGGCCCTGCGCGAGGATCACGCTGCGATACGGATTGCTCTGGAAGCCCTCGAGGAGCTGCGCGGTGTACGCGAGCTGCGTCGCGAGCTCGGGCGTCCACGCCTGCGTCCACGCGGCCTGGAGGCCGTCGATCGAGAGCGTGTGCCGCGTGCGGAGCGGATCATTTCCGGTGAAGCACCCGTTCGAGTCTTCGAGCGCGCGGAAGCGCGGCGCGCGATCGTTGACGGCCTGCACGCGGTCGCACACGAGATCCCAGTTGCGCGCGTACGAGAGCTCGAATTGGGTGTTGTGCTCGTAGGCCTCGGTGCGCGCCGCGACGAAGAGCGAGTGCGACTTGTAGTCGTTCTCCGTGCCGTAGGTGTACTGGGCGGTGTACGAGACGTCGCCCTTGCGCAGCGTGAGCGCGGCGCGCGGCGAGTGACGCACGTCCTTGACGCTCGCCGTGGTGAGCACGTCGACGCCGGGGTTGACGCCCTGGTAGGCGGGGCCCGCCTTCACCGCGACGCTCGCGCCCGAGACGACGTCGGCCTCGTAGCCGCCCTTGATCGTGATCCACGGCGCAGGCGTCACGGCCAGATCGAGGCCGGGCGTGTACACCGTCATCGTCGAGCGCGTCGGCGCCTCGTGATAGACGGTGTGCGCCGTGTCGACGACGGCGACCTGCGCGCGCGCGGGCGCCGCCGCGAGCGCGCTCGCGACGAAGGCGCCCGCCGCGATCGCCTTCGCGAACGCGCGAGCCGGGAGCGAGGGCTTCAGTTGCAGCCGCATCCTCCGCCCGAGACGCCGCCGCCGCCGTAGGAGCCTTCGCGGTTGTCGATCGCGTGCCGGAGCTGCGCGGCCGCTTGAGGATCGCCCTCGAACTGCATGATGGGATCGGCGAGCACCGCGCGCTGCTGCGGCTTGACGGTCACGCACGACGAGAGCAAGAGCAGCATGGCGGCGATCGCGATCCTCATGAAACCTCTCAAAAATAGACTCCGAGGCCGCCGGAGTAGGTCTGCGCGTTCTTGAAGCTCTCCGCGTCGAAGAGCGTCAGGTTGGTCACCTCGAGGCGAACGAGGATGCGCCCGCGGAGCGCCATCAAGACGCCGCCGCCGGCGCGCGCGACGTAGAGATCTTCGCGCCGCAGGATGAACGAGTCGGCCTTCGGAAGCACCGACAGGCCGCCGGCGCCGATCCCGAGGAACGGACACACCGACCAGCTCGGGGCGAAGTTGATCGTCGCCCCGCCGCCGTAGAGGATCTGCGCGCCGTCGGCGGTGAGCGCGTCGCCGATGAAGCCCTCGAGCGTGACGGTGCGGTGCACGACGATGGAAGGGCGCGCCTCGATGTATCCGAAGGCGCGCGTCGTGCCGTCGAGGATGGGGATGCTCAAGACGCCGGCGACGATCGCGAGGCCGCCGTGCGCGCCCTCGAGCGGGGGCGTCGCGAAGATGCCGGGGCGCGAAGGCGCCTCGGGCTCGCCGGGGCGAACGGCGAAGACCTGCACCTCGTCGCCGAGCGCGTACGCGGTGCGCCCATCGGGCAAGACGACCTGCAGCCAGAAGCCCGCGCCCGGGCGTCCGTCGAGCGCGAGGGTCTCGCCGCGCTGCGCGCTGTAGATCACGCGATACGAGATGCCTGGACCCGAGCGCAGCTCGGCCGCGTCGACGACGACGCGCGCGAACGCCTCCGGCTCCTCCGCGGCGCGCGCGACGCGCGGCGCGAGGCTCAGCGCGAGCATCACGATCGCGAGGACGACGACGCGGAGCACGCTCATCGTCCTCATCGCTGCGCCCACTCGCGGATGACGTCCGCGATCGGATCTTCGCGCGGGAAGATCGCGCGCGGGTGGTTCAGGCCCGTGGGCCGGAGGAAGATCGGCGCGGTCTGGAAATCGCGGCTCATCACGAGCGTCGCCGCCTGGAGGTTGCCCTGCGCGGCGCTGCCCGCGCCGATCTGCGCGCGGTTGGTGGGGCGGCCGTCGGCGCAGTCGATCGGCGGATGCGGCGCGAGCGCCATGCCGCTCACCGCCGACGAGTTGAAGTGGCAGCCGTTCGGCGGATCGAGGCCGGGCTCGCCGGGGCCGCACTTGCGCGCGGTCAAGAGCTCGGGCTCGACGCGACAGAAGAAGAAGTCGGCGTCGAACTGCTCGTCGGGGACGACGAAGTTGGGCCCCGGGTCGACCGTCGAGCAGCCCCATGAAGCCGCGGCAAACGCGAGCACAGCGACACCGAGCCTCGACACTGGAGCGACGATAAACCGTCCGCATCCCCGAGGTCCACCCGATGGCCGCGCTCGCGGGTCGGAGCGGTCTCGTGTCGACGCGCCCACGGCCGTGCGGTCGCCCGGACGCGCCCGTCGAGGCGCCATGTCGCGACGGAGACGTCGAAACTCTGGAAAAGACTTTCGTTCGTCATGTCGAGCGGATGCGCCGGAAGATGGAACGTGACGTGCGAAGGGTCCGCATCGGATTGGGCTTGATCAAGTGAGCGCGACCTCGATAGAAACTTCACCCGTCCCAGGGAGTGTAGTAGCTTGTCTTACATGTAGGGTGCAGCTTGCCCGTCAACACCGCCTTCCCGCCCGCAGCGAAGCCCTCAGACCCCTCGACCGAGAGGGAGATAAGCCATGAAGCTGACCCCCTGGTACCTCGCAGCGCTCGCCCCCATTGCCGTCGCCGGTTGTTCGGGCGCGCTGATGGGACACGTGGCTGTGCTTGCAGTCGCGATCGGAATCTTCGTCGGCACGCTGTCGCTGGGGCGCCAGCGCGTTCCGTCGCCGCTCCTGGGCGACGAGATCAGCGCCGTCGACCTCGCGAAGTCGGCGGGCTCCCTTCGCCCGGCCGCGGACGGTCCGGCGCCCAAGAACGACGCGGCCTGACGGTCTCGACGCTCGTGAGCTGGCTGGCGATCGGCGTGATCGGCGCCGTCCTCGGGATCGCGGGCTGCAGCAGCCCGGGGATCACGACGCGCGGATCGCCGCCGGAGCGGAGCCGCCCGAGCTCGACGCCTTCGCCTTCGCCACGGGCGACGACGCACGCGACGTCGCGTCCGTCACCCGCGCGTCCGACCGCGACGAGCACGTCTTCGCCGCCCGCGACGACGCATTCTGCACCACCTGCTCCGTCGCCGAATCCGCTGCCGCCGCCGCCGCCGCCGCCGCTCTGAGCGCGTCGCAGCGCGCTTCTCTGCGCGCTTCGCGTGACGGATCGCGTATGGTCGCGTGACCATGGCGCCGCGCGAACGCCTGAAGACGCTCGACGAGTTCTCGCTCGCCGATCTCGAAGCCGTGAGGCTCTTGCTCCGCGGCGACTCCGTCATCGACTGGCATCGGCTCAACTTCAAGGACGACGCCGAGATCCGCGACTTCCTCGTCGCGCAGGAGTTCCGCCCCGAAGAAAACGCCGATCGCGCGCGCATGAACGCGATCAAGGCCGAGGCCATCAGCTACCTGCGCCGGCACTTCGAGTATCCGATCCCCAAGCCCGTCGAGCAGGCTTCGGTCGAGGAGCTCTTCTGGCTCGCGACCGGCCGCGGTCATCGGCAGACGTGCGCGTGCACCATCCTGAAGTGCACGCACATCATCCATCACCTCGACGGGCGCGAGCTGCTCTTCATGCTCCCCATGTCCGACCAGGAGATCTTCCACCTCGTCGAGGAGAAGGTGTACCGCGTCATCGGCAGCATGCTCGCCGAGGGCTTTCCCATCACCGAGTTCGTCGGCGGCCGGAAGAACAAAGACTCGCTCTACACCAAGCTCTTGTCGAAGCGCGAGTCCGTCTCGGCGCAGATCTTCGACAAGCTCCGCTTTCGGATCGTGGCGCGCGAGCGCGACGACATCTTTCCGATCGTGCAGTTTCTGCAGAAGAAGCTCTTCCCGTTCAACTACGTGATCCCGAGCCAGAGCATCAACTCGATCTTCCAGTTCAAGCGCTACTGCCAGACGCACGATCACTTGAAGGGCTACCTCGCCGACATGCAGGCGGGCGCCGACGAAGACTACACGCCGAGCGACAACGTCTTCTCGGCCGACAACTATCGCGTCATCCACTTCGTCGTCGACATGCCGGTGCGCCTGCCGCGCAAGCTGCTCGAGCGCGCGCCTTCGAGCGCGTGGTCGCTCGGTCCGGTCGTCTTCGTCATCTGCGAGTTCCAGGTGATCGACCGCGAGACCGAGGCGGCGAACGAGCAGGGCGAGGCGTCGCATGCGAAGTACAAAGATCGCCAAAAGAAGGCGGTGATCCGCCGGCTCCAGCTCGGCATGCGCGAGATGAAGACGCCCACCTTCTCGAAGCGCGAGGAGCCGGCGCCCGCAGGCAGGCCGTCGGGGCCGCCGAGCGTTCGCCCTCCCGCGCCGAGCGTTCGCCCTCCCCCGCCCGGCCGCAAGCGGCCGCGGTGAGCGTTCCGCTCACGCCCCTCTCGGAATCTGACGCGCTCGAAGACTTGCGCTCTCCGCGCTGAATCAGTCGGCCCGCGCGAAGCGCAGGATGACGGGCATGAAGAAGAGGATCGTCGCGAGCGCGAGACCGGCGCACGTGATCGCCATGCCGACGCGGAAGGTCTTGGGCTCGTAAGCCCTCAGCGCCGCCTCGTAGAGCGCGACGTCGGGCGATCGGCGCCGGCGGAGCGACTCGAGGTCGCTGCGGAGCTCGAGCTGCCTCCAGAGGACGCGGAGCGCATAGCGCGGCGTCTGCCACATCTTGTCGGGCGGCGACGGGTACTTGGCGACGACCGCCGCGGGATCGGGGCGCGACGGCGGAGGCGGCTGCGCCGAAGCGCCGGCCGGGACGACCGAGCCTCGCGAGCTCGGCGGAGCGCTCGGGATCGGCGCGGGACCGAGCGAACGAGGGTGCGAGCTCGTCGGCGCAGGCGGCATCGCGGGCGCATGCCCGCTCGTGCGGGGCGCCGCCATGGATCCACTCGGCCGGACGCTCACGTTCGGGCGCGACGAGACAGGCGCGGGGGGCATCGCCAGATCGGGCACGAGGCCCGGATCGCTGCCCGGCGCGCGCGACGGCGCTTGCGGAGGCGGCGCGGACACATGCGGCTGACCCCTCGGTAGGTCGAGCTCCAGCGAGCCGCTCGCCGGAGCCTCGTCGTCGTCGAAGTCGAGCCCGCCGCCGTCGTAGCTGGACGACGCACCAGTGCCGACGCTGCTCCCCTTCTCGAGGTCCAGCCCGCCCCCACCGAGGTCGTCGTCGAAGTCGTCGCCGAGCGTTCGAGCCACTTGAACCCCGATGGTAGCGGAGCTGGCTTCGCTTTTCGACGTCCTTCGACTACCGTCCGCGCCGGTTCCCTCGATGCGCCTCTACAACGCCAAGGTCCCCACCATCTCCCAAGAGGTCGTGCGCACGCTTTTGTCCTCGAAAGACATCGACGTCGAGGACCCGAGCGCCCAGCGCGAGGTCGTCGCGGACGTCGAGTCGGTCCTCCGGAGCTTCCTCGAGACCGAGCGCGTCGTCGACGAGAAGACCCGCGAGCTGCTCCAGCGCACGGGCCGCGGCCCTTCCGAGTTCGGAAAGGTGAAGCAGCAAGTCGCCGAGCACCACGGGATCAAGGTGGGCGACGAGATGCTCGACTACCTGCTCGATCAGGTCGTCGCCATGCTCATGCACTCTTCGCACGTCGAAGAGGTCTTCGCCGAAGACGTCGATCTCCGCCGTCACATGGCGCCGGTCTTCAAGCGGCACATGCAGGTCGACACCGACGTCGACACCGAGGTTCGCGCGCAGCTCAAGCACGTGAAGGAAGGCACGTCGCAGTGGGACATCGAGTATGCCCGCGCGATGGAGGCGGTGAAGCGGAGGCGCGGCCTCGGCTGACCGCCGCCGGCCCGATCTCGAAATGCGGAGCATGACCGGTTTCGGCGTCGGCGAGGCACCTCTCGCGTTCGCGCTCCCGTTGAGCGGGCCGACGCGAGACGAAGGCAGCGGCGCCTACGGCAAGCTCACGCTCGAGATCCGCTCGGTCAACCATCGCTACCTCGACGTGCGGGTCAAGGCGCCGAGCCAGCTCCCCGACCTCGTGAGCGCCGTCGAGGCGATCGCCCGCGAGCGCCTCACGCGAGGTCGCTTCGACGTGAGCGTGCGCATCGAGGGCGCGGCGCCGTTCGCGGTGACGATCCACGCGGCGCGCGCGCGGAGCGTGTTCGCCGCGCTCGTGGCGCTCCGCGACGAGCTCGCCCCCGACGCGGAGGTGCCGCTCTCGCTCCTCGGGTCGGTGCCGGATCTGTTCGTGCCGTCGATCGAGCAGCAAGGCGAAGCCGTTCGCGTGGCGCTCATCGCGGCCTTCGACGCGGCGCTCCGCTCGCTCGACGCGATGCGCCTCCGCGAAGGGCTCGCGCTCGGCGACGACATCGTGCGCCGCCTCGCCACGGTGCGGAAGCTCGCGCAGCAGGTCGGCGAGCGGAGCCCCACGGTCGTCGAGGTCTACAAGAAGAAGTTGAAGGAGCGGGCCGAGCGCTTGCGCATGGTCTCCGAGATCGAGGTCGACGCCGGGAGGCTCGAGCAGGAGCTCGCGCTCTTCGCCGATCGCGTGGACGTCTGCGAGGAGCTGACGCGCCTCGAGAGTCACACCGCCCACTTCGAGTCGCTGGTGGTGAGCGAGGGCGCCGTCGGGCGGAGGCTCGACTTCTTGCTCCAGGAGATGGCCCGTGAGGCCAACACGATCGGGGCCAAGAGCCAAGACGTCGAGATCGCGCACGCCGTCGTCGATCTGAAGGCCGAGATCGAGCGGATGCGCGAGCAGGTCCAGAACATCGAGTAGCTGGCCGATTCCTCGCGGGTCCTCTAGACTCGTGCCGTGGTCGATCCCTTTCTGCTGTTGATCCTCTCGTCGCCGAGCGGCGCCGGGAAGACCACGCTGACGCGAAAGCTCCAGGAGAGGTTCCCCGCGCTGCGGTTCAGCGTCTCGCACACGACGCGGAGCCCGCGCGCCAACGAGGTCGACGGAAAGGACTACCACTTCGTCGATCGCAAGTCGTTCGACGACCTCGTGGAGAAGGACGCCTTCGTCGAGTGGGCACACGTCCACGAGAACTGCTACGGGACTTCGCGGGCGGAGATCGATCGCGCCCGCGCCGAGCGCGGCTGTTCGGGGATGATCTTCGACGTCGACTACCAGGGCGCGCGCCAGATCCGCGCGAAGCAGCCCGACGCCGTGGCGGTGTTCATCCTCCCGCCGTCGATGACCGAGCTCGAGAGGCGCCTCCGCGGCCGCGCGAGTGAGAGCGACGAGGTCGTGCGGCGCCGCTTCGCCGCCGCGCAGATCGAGATCGAGCACTACGGCTTCTTCGACTACCTCGTGGTCAATGACGACATCGAGGGCGCGTTCAAGCACCTCGAGGGGATCGTCCTCGCCGAGCGTTCGCGCCGCTTCCGCCGCGCCGACCTCGCGGAGCGCTTGCTCCGCGGCGGCAAGCTCTGATCATCGCGACGCCGCCACGCCGAGCAGCGTGAGGACCTTCGCGAGCAGGTCCTTGGGGAGGCATGGCTTCGTGCAGATCTCGTCGGCGCCCGCCGCGCGCGCGCGCGCGAAGTCTTCGTCTTGCGTCGCGTGCCCGGTGAGCACGAGGACGATGATGCCCTTCGTGCGCGCCCTCGACTTGATGAGGCGCGTGGCCTCCCAGCCGTCGACGCGAGGCATCGCGAGGTCCATCACGATGAGATCGGGCGGCTCCTTCGCGACGATCGCGAGGACCTCTCGTCCGTCGGCGGCCTCGGCGACCCTGAGCCCGGCGTACGCGAAGTACGCCGCGTAGAGCTGGCGGTTGTCTTCGACGTCGTCGGCGATCACGATGTAGGGCGGTGCACGATCCGGCAGCGGCTTGCGGCGGACGGACGTGGTGAGGGCTTCGGTGGTGCTCGAAGCACCGCGGCGCTTGATCGGTCTTCGCCGAGCGCCAGCGATTCGATCCATGGACAATCTCGAGCCTCGCAGATGCCGCAGCGGCGAACAACGAGGCTCTCCGCCGCAGCCTCGCGGCGGGAGATTGTTTCGTCAGGGCGTCGTGGTGGCCTCGCGCGTGACGATTTCGGCTTCCGTCACGGTCACCGCGACCTCCGCTGGCGCTTGTTCGCGGCCCGCGACGGCCCGATAGATGGCCGCCCCGAGGAGCCCGCCCGCGAGAGGCGCGACCCAGAAGAACCAGAGCTGCGCGAGCGCGGCGCCCCCCGCGAACAGCGCCACGCCCGTGCTGCGCGCGGGGTTCACCGACGTGCTCGTGACCGGGATCATCACGAGGTGGATCAACGTCAGGCACAGACCGATCGCGAGCGGCGCGAGCGCCTTGCTCGCGACCGTCTCTTCGGTGCGCGTCATCGCGAGGATCACGAGCACGAACATCGCCGTCATGACGACCTCGGCGACGAAGCACGCCTCGGCTCCGTATCCACCCGGCGAGTGCGCGCCGTAGCCGTTGGTCGCGAAGCCCGTCGCGACGTCGAACATCGGAGCCCCGCGCGCGACGAAGTAGAGTACGCCGCCTGCGAGCGTCGCGCCGACGAGCTGCGCGAGCACGTACGGCACGACCCAGCTCTTCGGCACGCGCTTGGCCACGGCCAGCCCGACGGTGACGGCCGGGTTGAAGTGCGCACCCGAGATGGATCCGAGCGCGAACGCTCCGGTCATCAGCGCGAGCCCGAACGCGAGCGCGATGCGCACGAGCCCCGCGCTGCCCTCGACGTTCAGCTTCGCGCCGAGGACGGCCGCGCCGCAACCTCCGAGCACCAACCAGAACGTGCCGAGGATCTCCGCCGTCGCGCGCCGCATGATGGTGTAGCTCTGCATGCGATCCAGTCTCCCTCGCGAGAGAAGAATCATCCGCGGGCACAGTCGCAACGCGGAGAGTCGCCGCGCGTGCGCGCTCGCGTTCGCGCGATCAGTGAGCGTTCGCGCGCGCCAGCAGCTCGAGGGCGATGGCCTTGCGACCCTCGCCGACGCCGGCGTCGGGGCCGACGCACGCGGGGCAGCCGGACGTACACGGGCAGCCCTCGATGAGACGCCGCGCGCGAGAGAGGAGCACGTCGCGCTGCGCGAAGATCCGCTCGGCGAGGCCGATGCCTCCGGGCGTGTGCTCGTAGAGGAAGAGCGTCGGGCTGTAGCCGGCCTCGAGCCCGCGCGCGCCGCGGACCTTGCGCGGGATCGCGGGCTCGTCGTCGGCGTCGCCCAGCGCGGTGTCGCCGAGCGTGCACCCGAGATCGCGCGGATCGCACATGAGCGCCAGCGTCGAGACCGTCTCGAGCGCGATGCCCAGGCCGCGCAGCCCGTCGATGGCGGCGGCGCGCCCGTGGGGGATCTCCTCGCACACGCTCTCGGGCACCGTGAGCCAGAACGCCGTCGTGTGCATCTGCATCTCCGGCAGACGCACGTCGCCGTAGCCCGCGTTCTCGTGCGTGTAGAACTTGATCTTCTTGTAGCCGACGACCTTCTCGACGACCGACACCTCGCCCCACCCCGACGGGAACGGCTCCTCCGTATCGCCGTCTCCGCGCGCGACGTCGAGCTCCTCGAGGACGGTCACGGTGGTGTACGTCATCGCGTCCGTCCAGTAGTCCGGCTTGACCTTGCGGACGAACGCCTTGTGGTTCTCGTAGTCGAACTTCTCGACCTGCCAGCACTCGCCGTCGTGCTGGTAGATCGCCTGCTCGTGCACCATCGTGTGCGCGCCGCGCCAGTCGATCTCCGCGATCGTCTCGTCGTGCTCGGCGTCGATGATGACGACGTTGTCCCAGCCCACGCTGCGGAGCGAGACGTCGTTCGCGGGATAGGCGTCGGCCGCCCAATGAAAGGTTCGCGTACGTTCGCACTCGTGGAGCACGCGGTGCTGCACCAGGAAGTCGAGGGCCGAGGCCGTGTCGTCGGCGTCGAGCGTTCCGAACCGCTCTCCTCGCCGGAACGGCAGCTCGAACGCTGCGCACTTCAGGTGTTGGATCAGGATCTCGGGGTTGTCGGGATCGATCCGCGCCTCCTCGACCGGCGCCCCGAGGAGGTAGCTCGGCTCCCGCGCGAGGTACTGATCGAGCGGCGCGCTCGACGTGACGAGCACGCAGATGGAACGGTCGCCTCGCCTGCCGGCGCGGCCGAAGCGCTGCCACGTGGCCGCGACCGAGCCGGGGTAGCCGGCGCAGATCACCGCGTCGAGGCCGCCGATGTCGATGCCGAGCTCGAGCGCGTTCGTCGCGATGACGCAGAGCACCTCGCCGCTCCTGAGCTTGCGCTCGATCTCGCGGCGCTGCTCGGGCAGATAGCCGCCGCGATAGCCCATGATCCGCGACGGATCGATCTCGGGGGCGACCTTGTCGCGCAGGTAGCGGAGCATCACCTCGACGTTGTTCCGCGACTGGCCGAACACGATCGTGGGCACGTGCGCGCGCACGAGATCGGTCGCGAGCATCACCGCTTGCTTCACGTAGCTCGCGCGGATGCCGAGCTCGGCGTTGACCACCGGCGGGTTGAAGAGGAAGACGCGCCGCTCGCCTCGAGGCGCGCCGTTCTCGGTGATGGCTGTGACGTTCTCGGTCCCGAAGAGGCGCGCGGCGTGCTCGGCGGGGTTGCCGATCGTCGCCGTGGCGCCGATGAGCACCGGGTTCGACCCGTGAAAGCGCGCGACGCGCATCAGGCGGCGGATCACGTTCGCGACGTGGGAGCCGAAGACTCCCTTGTACGTGTGGAGCTCGTCGACGACGACGTACTTCAAGTTCTGGAGCGTGCGCGCCCACGCCGTGTGGTGCGGGAGGATGCCGGCGTGGAGCATGTCGGGGTTCGTGAGGATGATCCCCGAGCGCTCGCGCGCCGCGCGTCGCGCGTCGCCCGGCGTGTCGCCGTCGTAGACCACGGCGCCCGACGCGAGGCCCGCGGCGCGCATCAGATCGCGGAGGCCCGCCTCCTGATCGCGCGCGAGCGCCTTCGTCGGATAGAAGTAGAGCGCGCGCGCGTCTGGATCGGCGAGCAGCGAGGTCAGCACGGGCAGGTGGAAGCAGTAGCTCTTGCCGCTGGCCGTCGGCGTCGCCACGACCACCGCGCTCGACGCCTCGCGCGCGGCGACGAAGGCCCGCGCCTGGTGCTGGTAGAGCTCGGTCACGCCGCGCCCGCGGAGGGCGAACGCGAGCTGCGAAGGCATCCCCGGAGGCAAGCCCGCGGTGCGCGGCTCGTGGCCCGGCACCGTCTCGTCGGCCGTGAAACATGGTTTCACGGTGCGACTCTCGAGCCAGTCTTCGACGACCGCGTCGACCCCGCGAGCCCCCTTCCACGGCACTCGGTTCTTGCGTCGTGCCCGCATGTTCGACCTCCGGAACGGTACCTGAACATCCAAGCAGGCCTCGCCGCAAAAGGCAAAGCCGAACGTGAGCGTGACAGCGCCCGCTTCATTGAGTACCGTGCGCCGTCCTCAGGCTGGCATTCCTCGCGCGCCGCCTGAACATGCGCGCACGCGATGAACGACGAACACGCCCCTCCCGAGAACGCGCAAGCGGCCCCCGAGCCCGCGGCTCCTCCGCCCCCGCCGGTGGCGCCCGATCCGCCCGCGCCGCCCGATCCGCCCGCGCCCCCGCCGATCGCGCCCGACGTGCCGCGCCTCGGTCGACCCGCCGGAACGTCGAAGCAGATCCCCGAAACGATCCTCGGCCCGCGTCCGTCGCCGACGTTCCTCGCGGTCGTTTCGATCGCGTCGCTCGCGTCGGACGTCATCACGAAGCTCTGGGCGGAGAAGAAGCTCGAGGGATACCCGGGCTACGTCAACGTCATCGACAACCACCTGATGTTCGTCCTCGCGAAGAACAAGGGCGGCGCGTGGGGCCTCTTGCAGGGCCAGAGCGAGAACGTGCGCAGGCCGTTCTTCCTCCTCGTGTCGGTCGCCGCGATCGCGTTCATCGTCACGCTCTATCGACGGCTCCAGCCGCGGCAATACGCGCTCAAGTGGGGCCTGCCGCTCGTGCTCGGCGGCGCGCTCGGCAACGTCTTCGATCGCATTCGCTACGGCTACGTCATCGACTTCATCGACTACCGCGCCGACTGGATCAAGAAGCTCAACGAGCTCATCCAGAAGAAGTATCCCGGGCACATCGTGACCGACCACTGGCCGACGTTCAACGTGGCCGACATCGCGATCTGCGTCGGCGTGGGCCTCATGGCCGTCGACATGCTCACGTCGCGTCGAGGAAAGAAGCCGACGCCGGAGCCCGACGTCCCCGTCGAGGCGGCGCCGATCGGCGAGCTCGCCCCCGAGCCGCCGCCGGCCAGCGCGCCGGTGGAGACGAGCGCGGCCCCCGCGGGCGCGGATCCGGGCTCGACCGCGGAGCGCTGACGATCCGCCGGCCGACCCGGTAAATCGCGGCAAATCGCGGTGGCGCCGCTGGTACGCCGCGTGCGACGTCGCCGTTCGTGAGCTCGCTCGGCCTTTCGATCGACGCGGAGCGTCCCCGCATTCGGACGCGATCGACCCGCGAGATCGTCTCGATCTTCCGCATCGGCGATCGGTACGCCAGCCACCACGATCGCTTCTCTGCGCGCGGCCGCGACGTCGGGTTCGTCGTCAGGCTCGACGTCGCGACGCGCTGGCGCTCGCCCGAGGACGTCATCGTCTTCGGCGGCGCGGCCCTCGACGATCTCCGCGTGCTCGCGCGCGCCCTCGACGATCTGCATGGAGCCGCGCTCGACGACGCGCTCGCGGCCTTCGTCGTGAAGCACGCGGATCTCGAGCGACAGGACCCGCTCGCGCGCGCGCGGATCGCGATCCACGACGATTTCGACAAGGCGCTCTACATGCGGCACTTCGCCGAGATCGCCGGCGTGCACGAGGCGACGTTCACGCGTCGCTTCGCGGCGCGCTACGGGACGACGCCGACGCGCTACCGGATGATCCTTCGCCTCTCCGAGGCCGCGCTGCTGCTCGCGACGCGCTCGCGCATGACCGTGCGCGAGGTCGCCGCGCGCGTCGGCTTCGAAGACGTGCCGTATTTCCATCGCGCCTTCGCGGCGCAGTTCGGCGTGACGCCGCTCTCGCTCGGGCGTGGCCTCAGCGAGCCGCCGCCTCCGCCGAGCGTCGCCGGCGCACCGGAGCCGGGCTGATCGCGCGCGGCCTCAACGGCGCGCGGCGAGGGCCTTCCGGAAGTCTTGAATCGCGTCGTATGCGGTCGGGCGATCGAGGAACGACACGAGCAGCTCGAGATCGAGGTCCGGCACGAGCTCGCTTCGCGTGATCTCTTGGTAGTGCTCGCCGCGCAGCGCATGCGGCGTGAGTCGACCCTTCTTCCAGTACCAGACCTCGCGCACGCCGAGCTTCCGGTAGATCTCGAGCTTGTCGAGGCGCCCGGAAGTCCACACGACCTCGATCGCGATGTCGGGACGCGTGGCCTTGTCGGGCTCGTCGCCGAGGACGTAGCACTCGTCGGGCTCGGCTCCGCGCTCCTCCTTCTTCTCCTTGAGCGTCCAGGACCCGAGCGGAACGAAGCGAACGCCGGTCTCGAGGCAGAAGGCTTCGAAGAGGCAGCCGAGGAGTGACTTGATCTGCTCGTGATCGCGCGACGGGCTCATGATCTCGAGCACCCCCTCCAGGTACGTCAGACGCGGGACGGAGCGCTCGCCTCGGATCTCGAGGAAGCGCTCGTAGTCCGCCCAGGTCACGCCCGAGAGCTGAACCACCTGATCCTCGACGGGCCGGTCGTCGCGGCGCTCGAGCTCGGCCAGCGCGTACATGCCCGCAGTCTAGCACCGCGATCTTCGCTCATCGCGTGACGGGCCCATGGAGCTCGCGATCCAGGGCGGGATGCCGGCCCGCGTTCGGCCCGCGCTCGAAAGCTCGCACGTCGCACATTTGCGGACATTGGATCGGCTGGCATCCATCGTGCAGCCTTCGGGGCCATGCTCGCTCGCGCCGTTCCGCTCCTCACGTTGTCGCTCGCGGCCTGCTCCGGCGCGGACCACGCGGATCTCTTCGAAGCCTCCATGAGGCAGGACGACACATCGGCGACCGAGCCACCGGCCGCGAGCGCGCCGGGCGCGACGACGCCGTCGCCCGCGCCTTCCGTCGATCCCGGTCCGGCGCCGTCGGCGCCCGATGCGCCCTCGGAGCCCGACGCGCCGGCGTGCACGCAGGAGATCGAGCCGAACGACGATCAGGGGCGGGCGACGCCGTTCACGACGCGCTTGTGCGGCAAGATCGACAAGGGTGACAGCGCGGATTGGGGTCGCTTCACGCTGCCGCCCGGCACGACGAAGGTCTCGTGGCGGCACAAGGAGACCGGCGGCAAAGCGACGTATCGCTTCTACGTGAACGGGATGCCCTTCGTCGGCGACATGCCCGGCGACGAGCTGCGCGTGATCCCCAACGCGACGTACACGGTGCAGATCCGCGGCGAGCGAGGCGATCGCCCGAGCTACGAGCTCGAGATCAAGCCGAGCAACAAGTAGCGCTGCCGGTGGCGCTGCGCGCCGCTGCCAAGTAGGCTCGTAGCGTGCGGCGGCGCTTCGGCTTGGCCTTCGGGTGTGCTCTCGCGTGCGTGATCGTCGGCGCGTGTCTACCGGGCGCGGGCCCCGCGCTCCTGCCGCCGGAAGACGGCTCGACGTCGGTGCCCGATCTCGGCGACTCGGGCTTCAACCGCAGCGACGTCGATCTGGGCGACCCGTTCGCCCTCGAGGGCTTGAACCCCTCGCACGGGCCGTACACCGGCGGGACGAGCGTGAGGCTCACGGGCCGCGGCTTCACGACGAAGCTCCGCGTCTTCATCGGCGGCGTCGAGGTGCAGACGCTCGCGGGCGATCCCACGCGCGCGCTGATCGTGACACCGCCCGGCGTTCCCGGGCTCGCCGACGTGAAGATCCGCGACGACGCGACCGCGCAAGAGCGCACGCTCAAGGGCGGCTTCACGTACGACGCGATCGTGATCACGCCGAACACCGGCGCGACGAGCGGAGGCACGCTCGTTCGCATCGACAACGGCGGCGCAGGCTGGTCGGCGCTCGACGCGACGGGCAACCTCGATTCGCGCGGCCTCGGCGTCGAGATCGGCGGCGTGAAGTGCGCGAGCGTCGGGTACGGCACGGGGCAGCCGCTCGATCGGCTCCGCTACGTGGAGTGCGTCACGCCGCCGGGATCGCCCGGCGCGAAAGACGTCACGATCAAGACGCCCGGCGGCCAGACGATCACGCAGGCCCGCGACGCGTTCACCTACAGCGACTCGCCCGACGGGTATCGCGGCGGGCTCTCCGGCGGCGCGCTCGCCGGTCGCCTCCGCGCGCTCGCGTTCAACGCCGCGGTCGGAACGCCCATCGCCGGCGCCACCGTCATCGTCGGAGGCTCGCTGCCTACGGCGACCGTGCAGCAGACCGCGATCACCGGCGTCACGGAGTTCAACGGTCTCACCTCGTCGAAGGTGACGGTCACGATCGCCGCCAAGTGCCACCAGCCGATCACCTACGTCGACGTCCCGGTCGACACCGTGACGGCGTACCTGAACCCGGTCTTCGATCCCTCGTGCGCCGACGGCGATCCGCCTTCGACCGGCGGCCGCGGCGGGCGCTTCGGCGGCATCATCGAAGGGCAGCTCGTCTTCCCCGGCTCCGCCGAGTTCAAGAAGACGGGGTGGAGCACCGTGCCCGCGCCGACGCGGCCGACCGAGCGCCGCGCGGCGTACGTCTTCGAGGCCTCACCCACGCCGAGCGCGCTCTTCCAGCTCCCGCCCGCGAGCGAGGCGATCACGCCGGACTCGGCCGGCGGCGCCGGCTACGGATACTCGACGGTCGTGTTCCCCGGCAGCGCGACGCTCTACGTCGTCGCCGGGCTCGAAGATCGCAGCGAAGAGCCGCCCAGGTTCGTGCCGTACGCGATGGGCATCGCGCGCGGCGTCTCCGTTCCGGCGCAGACGCGCGTGACCGGCGTCGACGTCATGATGAACATCCTCTTCGATCATCAGGTGACGATCGCGCCCCAGCCGCCCACGCCCGGGCCGCGCGGCCCCGACCGCCTCGCCGCGTCGGTCGCGCTGACGCTCGGCAACGCGGGCTACGCGATCCTGCCTCGCGGCGTCATGACCGTTCCCCTGCCCGCTCCGGCCTCGATCCCGTTCACCGGGATGCCGTCGCTCGACAAGGCGATCGCCGGCGAGCAGTACGTCCTCGGCGGCGTCGCCGCGACGGGAGCACAGCTCCAGCGCCCCGCGAGCGTCGTCGGCCGCGTTCGGACGACGAACGCCAACGATCCGGTCGCGCTCGGCGGCTTCATCGCGCCGCCGACGCTCGTCGAGCCGGCGGGCGGATCATGGAGCGGAACGCACGTGCAGTTCGACGTCGCGGCGCCGACGGCGAACCTCCACGTCATCCAGGTGTCTTCGGGCTACGGCCTCGTGACGTGGACGATCGTGGCGCCGGGCGGGGTCACGAGCTTCGACGTGCCCGATCTCGCCGCGCTGCCGGGGCCGGATCCGCTGGGGCTCTTCCCCGGGGGCATCTTCACGACCGTGTATGTTGCACGTATCGACGACTTCACCTACGGCAAGGTCCGCTCCGGCCAGCTCGGGGCGGGGGCGTGGAACGCCTACGCCTTCGACTCGCTCTCCGGCGCCTACTGAGCCGATGGCGCGCGCGTCGATCCTCGCTGCGCTGTCGCTTTCTGCGGCGCTCTCCTGCAAGTTCGATTCGGCGTACCGCGATCTCCCCGATCCCGGCGCCGTCCCATGCACCGAGGGTAAGATCGAGTGCCGCGGGGCCGCGCTCACGCGGTGCGACGGAGGGCTGCCGGTCACGCTCGACGACTGCGGGGCCCGGTCGATGGTCTGCGCGCCCGGGCTCCTCGCGTGCACGCCGTGCCTGCCGAACACCAGCACCTGCGACGGCCTCGACGTGATGCGCTGCTCTGCCGACGGGCAGATCACGACCAAGGTCGAGACGTGCAACGCGGACGCCGGCTACGCCTGCCGCCGCGGATCGTGCACGCAGCTCTGCGACGAGGCCGCGCGCGAGCACTCGAACGTCGGTTGCGAGTACTGGGCCGTCGATCTGGACAACGCGGTGACCTCGCAAGGCAACGCCGCCGCGCAGCAGTATGCGGTCGTCGTCTCCAACGTCGAGCCGGATCTCGTCGCGAGCGTCGTCGTCGAGGAAGACACCGCGGCGCCCGGCGCGCCCGCGTCGATCCGCACCGTGGCGACCGCGCGCGTCGGGCCGCGCAGCCTCGAGGTCTTCAAGCTCGGGCCCAAGGAGGTCGACGGATCGAGCCCCGGCACCTTCGACACCGGCACGCACACCGCGCTCTCGCGCGGCGCGTTCCGCGTCCGCTCCGACGTGCCCATCGTCGCGTACCAGTTCAATCCGCTCGAGAACGCGAACGTGTTCTCGAACGACGCGTCGCTGCTCCTGCCGACGGCCGCGCTCGGGGGGAACGGACGATCGTACGTCATCGCGTCGTGGCCGCAGACGATCGCCACGAGCGAGAACCCGGCGCAGAACTTCGGCACCGATCTGCGCGCCTTCCTCGCGATCGTGGGCACGAGGCCCGACACGCGCGTGCACGTCAAGACGACGGCGCGCATCCTCGGCGGCGGGCCCATCCCCGCGGGCGTCGACAAGGGCGGCGCGTTCGACGTCGTCCTCCAGCCGTTCGAGGTGCTCAACCTCGAGACCGGAGACTTCAACGCCGACTTCACGGGGACGCTCGTCGACTCCACGGGACCTGTCGCGGTCTTCGCCGGCAGCGAGGCGAGCGACGCGCCGTTCTTCCCCACGCTCGCGTCGCGATCGTGCTGCGCCGATCACCTCGAAGAGCAGGTCGTGCCCCTCCGCGCCGTCGGAAAGCGCTACGTGCTCGGCCGCGTTCCCAATCGCTCGAAGGCGATCGCGGCCGCCGGCGCGATCATCACGCCGTTCGACGAGCCCGAGTTCTATCGCATCGTCGCGACGCGACCCGGCCTCACGAAGGTCACGACGACGCTGCCGCCGCCGCAAGACGTCCTCGAGCTCGACGGCGAGGGATCGAACCGCACCCTCGTCGCCCACCAAGACTTCGTCCTCACCGCCTCGGACCCGGTGCTCGTCGCCGACGTTCAGGCGAGCCAGGAGGCCGCGGGCGTCGTTCGCGGCCTGCCGGGCGGCGATCCCAGCCTCACCTTCGTCGCGCCCGTCGAGCAGTGGCGCAACGACTACGTGCTCCTCACGCCGGACAAGTACGCCTTCGACTTCTTGATCATCACCGCGCCCTTCGGCGCGCAGGTCTTCGTCGACGGCCTCCTCATCGACGGCACCATCTGCGAGCTCGCGCCGGGCGACGGCCTCACCGAGGCCGTCCGGAAGTCGCCGAACCCGCCGTTCGTCACGTACCGCTGCCAGCTCTCCTTCCCCGGCATCGATCCCGACAAGCCCTCGCCGCTCAACGTCCTGCCCGGCCGCCAGAACGACGGCGTGCACCGCGTTCAATCCGACTATCCCGTCGGCGTCCTCGTCTACGGCTTCGACGCGTTCGTGAGCTACGCGTACGCCGGCGGCACGCAGCTCCGCGACATCAATCCGAATTGAGCCGCTACCGGCCGTAGCGCATCGGCGCGAGCTTCCACTCCGTGAGGAGCGGGACGCGCGCGGCGGGGCCCGACTGGCGGACGGCGCGCGCGCACTCGTCGGTCGTGAGGCGGCGAGGCCCGAAGGGCGACGAGTCGGAGGCGTCCGAGTCCATGAGGAGCGTCGGCGTGTCGACGCCGTAGTCGTCGGGGTGCCCGGGCTCGTCGAGGATCACGTGGCCGAGCTCGTGCGCGAGCGTGAGGCTCGTGCGGCGCGCGCGCACGCCGGCGCGGTCGAGGATGACGACGTTGCGCATGCTCGAGCCGTCGCTGGCGATGAACGACTCGCCGATGCGGCCGCCGCCGGCGAAGAACGGCACCACGATGACCTCGATCGTGCGCGGATCGCCGTCGTCGATCGCCTTCACCAGCGTGCGCTCTTCGAGCGTGCCGGCGACCGAGTCGGTGTCGCCGAAGTGCTGGAGCCCGTCGGTGAGATCGACCGCGCCGACGTGGACCGACAGCGTCGCGTCGGACGACGAGACGAGCTCCACGCTCGCGAGCTCGCCGCCGCGGCGCTTGACCGCGACGTCGACGCTCGGCGCCGCGCCCGGTCCGATGCGCGCGTTCTCCGAGAGCGTGCCCGTCACGCCGATCTTCTCGAGCGCGCGCTGGAGCTCGAGCGCCACCTGCCGCGTCGACCAGCCCCGCTTCGTCGTCATCGAGAGCGGCCGCCCGTCGACCTTGAGCCGGATCTCGCCGCCGCTCGCCGGGAGCCCCACGTCGTCGCCGAGCGCGACGAGATAAGGCGGCGGCGGGCTCGCGACCTTCACCTCCATCTGCGAGACGGGGCCGAACGTGATCCCGCACTGCCCCCACGTCGCCGAGGCGAGCGCGAGCTCTTGCCGGAGCGCGGCGATCGCGCCCGCGTCGGTGCCGCCGACCGCGGGCGCGCCGCCCGGCGTGAGGCGCATCACGACGGGCCTTATCGTGAGCCGATGCCGCCCGATGGGGCCGACGCTCGACGCGCGCGGCCCCGCGACGCGGATCGCTTGGAGCTTCTTGCCGCTCGCGTCGCGCACCACGACGGCGCCTCCGACCTCGGCGCGGATCGATCGCGTCGCGACGAGCGGGTGAGAGCGATCGACGTCGTCGACGACGAGACGGAGGGGCGCGCTCGCGAGGCATCGCGCGCCCGCGCCGACGCCGTTCGCGCAGGCGACGGAGATCATCCTCGGATCGCGCAGCGTGTCGATCGACGTGCCGTCGGCGGCGAGCGAGTCGATCGTGAGGGCGCCGATCGACGTGCCCTCGGGCGACGTCGTGACGACGCGCACGGCGTCGGGATCGTCGACGGTGCGATCGGCGTCGTCGAGATCGACGCGCGAGGGCGGCGTCCGCTCGAGCGACGCGCGCTCGCGGGCCATGTCGACGATCTTCTTCGCGCCGTCGCGGAGGGCGACGCCGTGCACCGCGATCGACAGCGTCCACTCGCGGCCGCCCGATCGCGCGACGATCGACGCGTGCCCCGGCGACAGCCCCTGGATCTGCGCGCCCGGAGGGACCGTCGCGCCCCAGGCGATCGGCTTGCCGTTCGCGACGACGCGCGCGTTCTCCCGCCCGATCGTCGGCGTGAGCGTCGCGCCCGAGTAGCGCGCGTCGAGCGTGACGAGGTCGACGCGCGCGGCGGGCGCGAGGAAGTCGGCTTCACCGTCGGGCTTGTCGTCGGCGTCGTCGTCGTCGCGATCGGCGATGACGACCACGCGATCGACGGTCGCGGCGCTCGCGGCCGGCGCGGGCGCGCCCGTCGCCGTCTTCGCTTCGTGAGGGCTCTGCGGGAGGGCGGACGCGTCACCGTGCGAGAGAACGGTGGTGCCCGCGGTGAAGAGCGACGCCCCCAAAGCAACGAGACGAAGACGCAACCCCTTCAGCGTAGCATCGCGCGCGCCGGCGACGAGCTTTCCGCGCGCCGAGGTCGAGCTCTGCTACTCGAGCCAGCCCCACTGGACCCAGCGGAACGGCGTTTCGGCGGCGACGACGAAGCTCGGATCGCTGCGCTCGTTCTTTCCCATCGCCCCGGCGTGCGCGGCCCGGACGAGCGCGCCCCACGCGACGCTGGAGATGCAGCGCGAGATCACGAGATCGTCGCTGAGATCGCGGGCTTTTTCGCGAAGCGAAGCGTCGCCGGCGCCGACGGCTCCGGCCGGCCCGCTGGGGCCTCCGGCGTCCCACAGCGCGGCGACCGCGAACGCGCGGAGCTCGTCGCGCTTCGCGTTCTGCGCACAGTCGACGAGCGCCTCCTTCATGTCGGAACGCCCGTGATCGCGCGCGAGGTAGGAGGCGGCGCGGACGGCGACCTCGTCCATGAGCGGCGTCGTTTTCGCGAGGCCCTCGAGCATGGGCTTGCAGCTCGCGGCGCGCGCGCGCGCCATGCGGAAGAGGAAGGTCGTGTCGCGATCGGCGCTCGGTCGATCCGACAGGCGCGCGACGAGCTCGACCGTGGGCCGCGTCGACGGCGGCGTCACGGCGACCGGCACCGGGGCGACGCTCGCGCGCGTGTCGGAGAGCGCCCACGCGACGAGCGACCACGCCGCGCGCGCGCTCGACGGGCCGAGCTGCGACTTCGCGGTCGCCTCCTCGAACGGCCCGGTGTCGCCCGCCTTGGCGGCGACGTCGGCGAGGACGAGCCAGCGGCCGAGGTGACGCTCGGCGCCGCGCAGCACCGCGAGCGCCGGGCCCACGTGCACCGGCACGGGCGCGCTCCGCGCGAGCGGCACGAACAGCTCGACGCAGAGCGCGATGCGGTGGCTCTCCTTGATCATCGGCGCGATCGACGAGAGGTGCGCGCCGTTCGACTCGCGCCTGCACACGCGCGCCGTCTCCGCGCCGAACGCGAGGTGCGACTGGCGGCTCGCCGCGAGCTTCGCGAGCGGCGCCGTGAGCGAAGGATCCTTGCAGAACGAGGCCGCGCTGAGCGTCGCGTTGCCGCCCGCGTCGTCGGCCGCGAGCGCCGTCTTCAGCAGCGTCGGGACGTGGCGGTCGTCGGCCTCGGCGAGCGTGCGCAGGCACGCGCCGTAGATCTCACGCGTGAACGAGCCACGACGCACCATCACCTGCGTCGCGTCGACGAGCGATCCGCGGAGCGCGGGCGAGAGCGACGCGACCGCGCGGAGCGCGCCCGCGAGCTTCACCTCGCTCGCGGGGCGGCGCTTGAGCGCGCCGTCGAGCTCCGCTTCGAAGCGCGCGCGCGTCGCCTTGTCGATGATCTCGGCGCGCGCGATCGAGGGCTTCCGTTGCGATACCGGCGCCTCGACGCGTTTTGCTTTCCCCGGTTGAATCGCCATTCCCCGCCCTAGCGGCTCCCGCATGCTGCTCGAAGCGTCGCGTCGTGAACGACGCCGACGCCGAGACATCCACGTATATCAGAGCGAACGGATCGCGAGCACGCGATCAACTCGCGACCGAAAGAATTTTCGTCGTCGTCAGGTTCGCGGGTCGCCCAGCGGCCACGCTCGACGCAACGATCAGAACAGGATCGGATCGTGCTTGCCTTTTCTATGCCTTGTCGATCCGGAGCTTCAACGACTCGCCGTCGACGTCGACCTCGCGCGGCGCGCCGTTCGCGCCGCTCTCGCCGTAGAACACGGCGTTCGCGAGGCATTCGCTCTTGATGGTGCTCTCGTGCGCTCGGGCGATCCGCTCGGCACGTTCGCTGCCGGCGAGCCTCACCTCGATCCGATCGGTGAAGTCGAGCGCCATCTCCTTCCGCGCGGTCTGGATGCGGTTCAAGAGCTCGCGCAGATAGCCGAGATCGCGCAGCGCGTCGTCGAGGCGTGTATCGAGCACCACGACGCCGATGCGCTCACCTGCCGCTGCAAAACCTTCCTTGGCGTCGAACGTGACCTCGAGATCGGCTTGCTCGATCTCGACGCCGAAGGTCGTGGCCTTGCCTTCGGCGAGCACCTTCGTGACGAGGGCTTGCGCTTCGGCGGGCGACATCGTCGCCATCGCTTTTTTCAGATCCTGCGCCTGCTTGCCCATCCCCTTCTGGCCGAGCGTCCGGAAGTTCGGCTTCACGCGGTACGTCACGTACTTCTCCGCGCCCTCGGTCACGAGCTCGACGCGCAACACGTTGAGCTCGTCTTTCATCATGTCGACGTACGGCGCCAGACGATCCGCGAGCTCTCGATCCGCGAGGACCACGTTGGCGACCGACAGCGGCTGCCGCACCTTCAGCTTCGCCTGCGTGCGCACCTGGAGCCCGAGGCTGACCAGATCGCGCACCGCCTTGATCGTGTGGGAGAGGCCCTCGTCGATGAGCGACGTATCCGGGGTCGGGAAGGAGGAGAGGTGGACGCTCTCCTTCTTGGTGAGGTTCCGGTAGATCGCTTCCGACTGGTAGGGGGTGAACGGCGCCATCACGCCCGCGAGCGTGACGAGCGCGTGGTGGAGCGTGTCGTAGGCGGCGCGCTTGTCGTCGTCGAGGCCGCCTTCCGCCGATCGCCAGAAGCGATCGCGCGATCGCCTCACGTACCAGTTCGAGAGCGCGTCGACGAACGCGCTGATCTTCCCGGTCGCGTCGTAGACGTCGTACGCGTCGAGATCGGCGGTCACCCCTTGCGCGAGGAGGTTCAGCTCGCTCAGGATCCAGCGATCGATCTCCGGCCGCTTCTTCGGATCGGTCTTCGGTGACGACGGATCGTAGCCGTCGATGTTGGCGTAGATGGTGAAGAACGAATAGACGTTCCGGAGCTTCACCAGCGTCTCCTTCTGGAGATCGCGCACGTTCGAAAGCGAGTGGCGCGTGTTCGACCACGGCGGCGAGCCCGCGTAGAAGAACCACCGGAACGCGTCGGCGCCGGGCGCCGGAGTCGACGGATCCTGAACGGTGACGCGCTCGGCGGCGGGGAGCTTCGGCACTTCGACCGGCGCGACGTCCTTCTTCGGCGTCGGCGTCGCGCCGACGGCCGCGCGATCGCCCTCGTGGAGGACGACGACGCGGCGCTTCAGCTTCTTGTGCGGCTCGATCGCGAGCTCCTTCGCCTTCTCCTTCGCGCCGGGCACGAACACCTTGACCTTCGCGCCCTCGGCGAGGTCGAGCCCCTCCATGTCTTCGCGCGCGACGAGCGCGACGCCCGGCTTGGCCTGCACGCCGGCGACGTCGCCGTCGGCGAGGACGCCGAAGTCCATCTGCACCGACTCGAGGATGACGTCGGGCGGCGTGTAGTTGCCCTTCGACTTCGACTCCTTCTTGCCTTCCTTGTCGCCGACGTGACCGAGCACGATGCACGTGCGGTAAGGGTGCGGCAGCCCGTTCGACGACAGGCCGTACTTCTTCTGCGTCGCCTCGTCGAAGAGGAGCGTCGAGATCATGAGCAGGCCGTAGAACCAGCCGCGCGTCTGATCGATCGCCTCGCTGATGAAGTCCGCGGGGAAGCTCTTTCGAAGCTGCTCGACGCTCCCCGGCTGATGGGGAAAGCCCCACTGCGCGAAGGGCATGCTGCCCGCGTCGTACCAGCAGTCGATGACCTCGGGCACGCGGCGGTACGTCCCGGGCTCGCCGGGGTTCTGCCAGGTGACCTGATCGATCCACGGCTTGTGGATGACGAGGTGCTCGCTCAGCGACGGATCGGCCTTCTGCGCCTCGTGGAAGTGATCGAACGCCTTCGGGTTCTTGGCGAGGATCTCCGCCATCGACGCGGGCGACTCCATCTTCCCGGTCTCGTCGTTGACCCAGATGTTGAGCGGCGTGCCCCAGTAGCGCTCGCGCGAGAGCGCCCAGTCGACGTTGTTCGCGAGGAAGTCGCCCATGCGGCCTTCCTTGATGTGGTCGGGGAGCCAGTGGACGGCGCGGTTGTTGGCGATCGCCTCGTCGATGACGCTCGTCGTCTTGATGTACCAGGCGGGGCGCGCGAGCTGGATCAACGGATCGCTGTCGGCGCGCCAGCAGAACGGATACGGGTGGCGGTACGTCTCGGCGAAGACGAGGAGGTTCTTCTCCTTCAGATCCTCGATGAGCTCCTTGTCGGCGTCCTTGACCCAGCGCCCGGCGTACTTGCCCATCTCGGGGATGAACGTGCCGTCGGCCTTCACCGCGCAGAAGATCGGCGCCTCGCCGCCGAAGAGCTTGCGGTGCGCGAGGTTGTCGTCTTCGCCGAAGGCCGGCGCGATGTGGACGATGCCGGTGCCGGCGTCGAGCGTGACGAAGTCGGCGGCGATGACCTTCCACGCCGTCTCCGGCGCATCCTTCGCGAACAGATCGAACGGCGGCGCGTACTTCTTTCCGACGAGCTCGCTCGCGGGGATCGTCTTCTCGACGGTGAGCGTCGTGCCGAGCTTCTTCGCGATCCCTTCGACGAGATCCTTGGCGACGACGAGCTTCCGCGCGAGCGCCTGCTTCGCCCAGCCCGCCTTGACCTTGTCGGGATCGCCCTTCACGAGGGCGTATTCGAACTTGGGGTTGACCGCCGCGTACATGTTGGACGGAAGCGTCCACGGCGTCGTCGTCCAGACCGCGAGCGCCGTCTGCGCGTCGAGCGGAAACGCGACGAAGACGCTGGGGTCGTCGACGTCTTTGTAGCCGAGGCCGACCTCGGCGGACGAGAGCGCGGTGCCGCCCTGCGCCCACCACCAGACGACCTTGTGGCCCTGGTAGAGGAGGCCCTTCTTGAAGAGCTCGGAGAGGCCCCACCAGACGCTCTCGACGTAGCTCTTGTGGAAGGTGACGTACGCGCTCTTCAGATCGACCCAGAACGCGATGCGGTCGGTGAGGTGCTCCCACTCCGTCGTGTAGCGGAAGACCGACTCGATGCACTTTCGCACGAAGGGCTCGACGCCGTACGCGTCGATGGCCGCCTTGCCGTGCATGCGGAGCTCTTTCTCGACCTCGACCTCGACGGGCAGGCCGTGCGTGTCCCAGCCGGCCTTCCGCGCGACGTGAAAGCCTCGCATCGTTTTGTAGCGAGGGAAGATGTCTTTCATCGTGCGCGTGAGCACGTGCCCGTTGTGCGGCAGGCCGTTGGCCGTCGGCGGACCTTCGTAGAACACGAACGGCTGACCTCCCGCGGTCTGTGCGAGCGACTTCTCGAAGATGCGGTGCTCCTTCCAGAACGCGAGGATGTCGCGCTCGTCGCGGGGGAAGTCGAGCTCCGTGGGCACCTTGTCGAAGTGGGAGGAGGCCATGTGGACCGGCTTTTTATCAGGGGATCGGCGCTTCTGGTACCTTTCGGTCCGGAGCGCTGGAGCCGTTCAAGGATGGCCACGCGATCGAGAGCTCGCCAGGTGTTGGCGCCGCTCTGGCGGCGAGCGTGGTCGCGGCGTTCGGCGCTCCGGCGCGGGCAGAGGTGCTCCGCCGGCGATTCGACCGGCCGAGCGCGGCAGTCGGTCCTTCGCCACCGACTCGCTCGAGCTCGACCCGGCGACCGCGAGCGCACGCGCTCGTCGCACGTCTCGTGACGACGCACGCCCAGCGGCTTCGATCGTTCCGCCGGCCGCGCCTCGGTCAAAACATGTAGAATACATGTTTCGCCGCGACGAGGTCGGGCGCTTCGGCCGGAGGCGCGCGCCCATGAGCGCGGCTCCCCGCCGCCGCTGACGCCCACCGACCGACGGACCGCAGGGGGGGTGCGGTGGATCGGAGAGGCCTCAGGTGCTTCCGGCGGACCGCAGGTGGAAGCCCAAAAACACCGACAAAAGGCGTGTGGGATATGTGGTATGGAGCGTGCTGGCCGGGGTTTGGGCCATGTCGTTCGAGCTGCCGCGCCGCCCCGTCTCTCTCCGTTTCACGGGAGAGGTCAAGTCGCTGGGCAAGGAGCGCCCGAAGTCACCGCCGCCGCTGCCCGGGCGAAGCGTCCCCGCGTCGCCGGCGCCGCCGCCTCCGGTCGACGTGTACATCCAGGAAGCGCCGACGCCGTACGTCGGATCGCGCCCGAGCGAGCGCGCCGAGCGGGTCGCCGCTTCCGCGATCCCGGTCGAGGACGGCGCGGTGACGCCCGTCGCGACGCGCCCTCGGCTCGCCTCGTTCGACGACGACGTGCAGACGCTCGCGTTCGATCGCGACGACGTCGGCCTCGGTCCGCCGAAGTCGCGCGGCCCGGGGCCGAACCTCCCCGTCCCCGGCTTTCGCTCCGCCGATCAGGTCGCCCGCAACGAGCCGACGGTCGTCGTCCGCGCGCAGCCGGAGAGAACCGCGAGCCTCACGTTCGTCGGGTGGCTCTGCGTCGCGTTCATCGCGGCCACGCTGAGCTATCACTTCGCGCCGGAGGCCAGGTCCGGGATCGAAGAGGCCGTCCGCGTCCTCGCGGGGCGTTAGCCGCGCCGTCTTCGGCGCGGCGACGACGAGGCCCTCAGGCCACCGCGGCGACGGCGAGCTTCTTCTGCACCAGCGCCATCGAGGCGTTGAGCGTGGTCACCTCGACCAGCTCGCTGTCTTCGATCTTCACCTGGTACTTCTTCTCGATCGCCGCCACGATCTCGACGCCCATCATCGAATCGATGCCGAGATCCTTGAAGGCGACGTCGTCCGGGATCTCGTCTTTCTCGGCGATCTCGGCGATGAGCGCTCTCAGCTCTTCCTTCATGTTCGACATGGCTACCTTCCCAACTCTCCGAAGTCTCTAGACGACAATTCGCGATTCGACCGCGTTGAGCAAGTCTTTGACGGTCTCGACCCCGGCGAGGGCTTCGTCGGGGATCTGGACCTTCAGCTCACGCTCGAGCGATCCGATGATCTCGAGCATGCCGAGCGAGTCGATCCCGAGCTCGCTGATCTTGGCCGTCTCGGCGACGGAGTTGAAGTCTTTCTCCGCCACCTCGGTCGCCGTGCGCTGGAACACCGCGAGAAGCTGTGCACGTTCCATCTCGGATCCTCGAACCCTCTGCGCTTGCATCGACTCGTGCTTCTGCGAAGCGCGTTACGCGCTCGCCCCTGCGTCGCCGCCTTGTTCGTCACGCCCCTGCACGGCCCGTGCGCGGGCGAGCGCGCCGTCGAGGTACATCTGCTTCGTCTTCCGCCGCTGGGGCTTGCCGCTCGACGTGCGGGGCAACGTTCCCTGCGGGACGACCACGACGTCGGCGGGCGTGAGCGCGAAGTCGGCGACGACCGCCTGGGCGATCACGCTCTTCAGCGCCTCGGCCTCGGAGGCGAACGCCTCGGCGGCGACGACGAGCTGCTCTTCGCCCTCGACGTCGATCCCGAACGCGACGACGTTGCCGCGGCGGACGCCCGGCAGCTCGCTCACGACCCACTCGATGTCGTTCGGGTAGAAGTTGCGCCCGCGGACGATGATCATGTCCTTGAGGCGGCCGCAGATGAACACGGAGCCCTCGACCATGTAGCCGAGGTCGCCGGTGTAGAGCCACGTGTGGCCGCCCGGCCCCGGCTTGAACGACTCGTTCGTGAGCTCGGGCTCCATGTAGTAGCCGCTCGAGATGCTCGGCCCGCGCGTGATGATCTGACCGACCTGACGATCGCCGAGCACGTTGCCCTGCTCGTCGACGATCGCGATCTCGTGGCCGGGGAACGGGCGGCCGCAGTTGACGAGCTCCTGCGAGCCCTCGGCGCCGGCCGCCGCTTCGGTGGCCTTGCCCTGCTCGAGGCCCTTCTTGTCGACCGTGTCGGACACGACGCCGGTGCCGCCCGGCACGAAGGTGATCGCGAGCGTCGCCTCGGCCATGCCGTACGAAGGGAGGAAGCACTTCGGCGGGAACTTCGCGGGCGCGAGCTTCTGCGCGAACTCGCGGAGCGTCTTCGCGTGGATCGGCTCGGCGCCGCAGCCCGCGTGACGGATGCAGGAGAGATCGAGCTCGGCGACGTCTTTGTCTTTGAGGCGCTTGTTGACGAGCGCGTACGCGAAGTTCGGCGCGTACGCGATCGTTCCGCGGTGCTGATGGATCTTCTGGAGCCAGATGCTCGGGTTGCGGATGAAGCTCGCCGTCGGGATGAACACCGAGTTGATGTTCCCGAAGATCGTGCCGATGCCGTAGCCGATGAGGCCCATGTCGTGGAACAGCGGAAGCCACGTGACCCCGACGTCCTCGTTGCTGCAGTCGAGGCCGTGGATCATGAAGCACTCGGAGTTCCACGCCAGGTTCCGGTTCGTCACCGTCACGCCCTTGGGGCGCGAGGTCGATCCGGACGTGAACTGGAGGAACGCGAGATCGTCGGGCTCGACGTCGACGTCGACGGTGCCGTGGTCGACGCTCGTGAGCGCCTCGACCGTCACGATGTCGCGCAGCGTCTCGACGCGCGGCTTGACCGGATCGACGAACTGCTTGGTCGCCTCCGTCGTCAAGAGGAGCGACGCGCCCGCGGCCTTCGTGATGTGCGTGACCGTGTCGTGATACGTCGCGACGTTCTTGAACGAGAGCGCCGGGTACATCGGCACCGGCACGATGCCGCCCATGATCGAGCCGAGGAACGAGAGGATGAACTGCTCGGGATCGGGGATGAGCAGGCCGACGCGATCGCCCTTCTTCAAGCCTTGCGCGTAGAGCTGGCCGGCGCGGCGCTCGACGACCTCGCAAAGCTCGGAGAACGGATAGAACCGCTCCGTGCCGTCGGCGTGCACGAACGTGAACCCGCGCTTGGTGTCCCCGGAGAGGAGCCGGATGGCGAGGGGGAACGTGGGCGCTACGTACTTCGGATCCTTCATGGCGCGGCGGCGGGTAGTTACTGCGTCAACGCTCCTCGCGCAAGGCGTCAACTGCACTCACGTCTAGGTGACGCGCATGCGTAAACGGGCGCGCACGCGTACCTGGTTACGCACGGGCCAAGTGGTTCAACCATGCGATGAATCAGGCGAATTTCGACTCGCGAACGACGTCGTGACGTTGCTCGGCCGGGATGACGCGGCTATAAGCGGCGCGTGCGGGTCTTCATCACCGGCGTCGGCGTCGTGAGCTCCATCGGGCTCGGCAAAGACGCGTTCTTCGACGCGCTCTCCGCCGGGCGGAGCGGGATCTCCCCGGTCGAGGCCTTCGACGTGACGAACCTCAGTCGGCAGTTCGCCGGCGAGGTGAAGGGGTTCCGCCCCAAGGATCACCTGACGGCCCTCGAGGCCCGCCGGATGGGCCGCTGCTCGCAGATGGCCCTCGCCGCCGCGCGCATGGCGATCGTCGACGCGGGGCTCGATCCCGCCGCCCTCAAGGGCCCGCGCGCCTCGGTCGTGCTCGGCACGACGATGGGCGAAGCCGACGTGCTCGGCGCCATCGACAGCCAGTGGTTCCACAAGGGCGTCGCCGGCGTGCGCCGCGCGTGGCTGCCGAAGTACGGCTCGACGCTCCTGCCCATCCACGTCGCGCGCGCCATCGGATCCGAAGGGCGCGTCCTCACGCTGCCGGCCGCGTGCGCCGCGGGCAACTACGCGATCGGCTTCGCCGCCGACCTCATCCGCGCGGGCAAGGCCGACGTGATCGTCACCGGCGCCGCCGAGCTTCTGCAAGAGCTTCAATACAGCGGCTTCGTGCGCCTCGCCGCGATGGCGCCGGCCAAGTGTCAGCCGTTCGATCTCAATCGCCAGGGCCTCATCCTCGGCGAGGGCGCGGGCATCCTCGTCCTCGAGAGCGAGGCCCACGCCGTGCGCCGCGGCGCGAAGAGCCTGCTCGCCGAGATCGGCGGCCACGGCATGACGTGCGACGCCTATCACATCACGCGCCCGCACCCCGACGCCGCGGGCAGCATCGGCGCGATGCGCCAGGCGATCGAGCGCTCCGGCATCTCGCCCGACGCGATCGACTTCGTCAACGCGCACGGCACCGGCACGCGTCACAACGACGTCGCCGAAGCGAAGGTCATGCGTGAGGTCTTCGGCGATCGCAAGGTCCCGATCTCGAGCATGAAGAGCATGCTCGGCCACTGCATGGGGGCGGCGAGCGCGCTCGAGGCCATCGGCTGCATCATGACGCTCGAGAAGGGCGTCTACCCGCCGACCATCGGCTACGAGACGCCCGATCCCGAGTGCGACGTCGACGTCGTCGCGAACGTCGCGCGCGACGGCGCGCACGACATCGTGCTCAACAACTCGCTCGCCTTCGGCGGCTACAACTCGGTGACGTGCCTCGCGAAGCCCTACAAGCTGCCCGAGCACGAGTTCGGCCGGGCGGGCCGCGCGGCCGCCGGCGCTTGAGATGACGCCGCGCATCGTCACCGGGCTCGGCATCACGAGCGCGTTCGGCACCGGCGCCGCGGCCTTCTTCGACGGGCTCGGCAAGGCGACGCGACTCGCGTCGCGCCCGCGCGGGCCCGTCGCGAGCTTCGACGGATCGCTCTACCCCGAGGCGCGCGTCGTCGAGGTCCCCGAGTTCGACGCCACCAAGTACCTCGGCGACAAAGGGCTCCGCACGCTCGATCGCCTCACGAAGCTCCTCGTCGTCGCGGCGCGGCTCTGCCTCCACGAAGCCGGCTACAAGCGAGACGGCCAGTGGGTCGCGCTCGCGCCCGAGCGCGTCGGCGTCTGCTGCTCGAACGCGTACGGCAGCCTCGAGGCCATCACCGAGCTCGATCGCGTCGCGAAGCTCGAAGACGCGCGCTACATCAACCCCGCGAAGTTCCCGAACACCGTTTCGAACAGCGCGAGCGGCTACGTCAGCATCTGGGAGGATCTGCGCGCGCTCAACGTGAGCGTGTCCGACGGAAACTGCGGCGGGCTCGACGCCGTCGCCTGCGCCGACGTCTTCCTCGAGACGGGGCGCGCCGAGGCGATCTTGACCGGCGGGGGCGAGGCGATGAGCGAGGCGCTCTTCCTCGCGTTCGAGAAGCTCGGCGCGCTCGGCACGCGCGGCACGGACGCAGGCGAGACGCGCCTCGGCGAGGGCGCGGCCTTCCTCGCCTTCGAGATGCCCGAGGTCGCGCGCGCGCGCGGCGCCAAGCGCCTCGCCGAGGTCACCGGCTACGGCACCGCGTTCGTCGCGCCCGAAGAGAGCACGCTCATCTATGCGTCGCGCGAGGCGGTCGTGCGCGCGATCGATCAGGCGCTCGCCGACGCCGAGCTCGGCCCGAACGACGTCGACCTCGTCGTGTCCGGCGTCTCGGGCCTCCCGCAGTTCGACGACGAGGAGCTCGCGGCGATCGACGCCGCGGGGTGCACCGGCCCGATCGTCGCGCCCAAGCTCGCCCTCGGCGAGACGCTCGGCGCGTGCGGCACGATGGGGATGGCGTCGACGATCGGGTGGCTCTCCGGCGTGCCCATCGCGAAGGATCTGCTCGTGCGCGGCGACACCCCGGCGAAGGTCGACAACGTCTTGCTCACGACGATCGGCTACTACGGCAACGCGTCGGCGCTCGTGATGCGCCGGCCTTCGGCTTGAGCGGAGTGATTTCGCGGTGAACCGGCTCCTCGGTTTGGTCGCTCTCTCCGCGCTGATGGTGGCGTGCGGCGCATCGTCGACGCCGAGCGCCGCGCCGGCGACGGAGGAGCCCGAGGCCGAGGCGGGGATCGATGACGGCGGCGTGATCGACGCCGCGCCCGACGCCGTGGTGCCGACGGGCAAGTGCGCGGACGCGTTCGGGAGCGCGCTCACCGAGGGCTTCGGGCGCATCGACGGGATCGTCTACGCCGTGCAGAAGCCGAGCGACACGCAGTGCGTGATGCCGAACGACGACCACGTCGTCGTGCAGGTGCTCATGAACGGCGCCGTCTATCGGATGGTCGTCAACGTCCAGAGCGATCGCCAGGGCGTCGATCCGAAGATCCGCGTCGCCGTCGTTCCGCACGCGCTGCCGCCGCCCGCGTTCGCCGAGGGCTGGCACCTCGGCGCCGTCCTCGACTACGCGCGCACGCTCGACGTCCACGCGGGCAGCGCCTTCACGCCCCGCGCGCTCGCCGAAGCCGTCGCCCAGATCGACGGCGAGGTGAAGGTCGGCGATCCCGTCTCGGTCTACGCCGTGAGCGGCGCCGGCCGGCCCGAGAGCGCGCACCTCGTGCATCGCAACCGGCGCGACGAAGACGGCGCGATCGTCGTGCTCCCCTCGTCCGCGACGCCGAAGTTCCTCCTGTTCCACTTCGACGGCCAGACGTTCTAGCCAGGGTCGCTCCGCGTAGCGACCTTCGCGTCGCGTCCCGCTTGGACGCTCTCGCGATCCGTGCAAGAACGCGTCCGATGAGCTGGATCGACGACAAGGCCACGGCCGAGCTCGCCCGCGTCCGCGAGGCGCGCGAAAAGCAGGTCTACCCCTACTTCCGCGAGTTCGAGTCGGGCGGCCTCCACACGACGATCGCCGGGCAGCCGCTCGTCAACTTCAGCTCCAACGACTACCTCGGCCTCACGAATCACCCGAAGGTGAAGGAGGCCGCGAAGAAGGCGGTCGAGAAGTACGCGTGCGGCCTCTCGAGCTCGCGCGCGCAAGCGACGACCACCGAGCACGTCGAGCTCGAGAAGCGCCTCGCGAAGTGGTTCGGCTACGAGGCGTGCCTGATGTTCACGACGGGCTACCAGGCGATGCTGGGCACGCTCGTCTCGCTCGCCGACAAAGACACGACGGTCATCCTCGACAGCTACAGCCACGCCTGCATCCTCGACGGGACGTTCCTCGCCGCCGGCATCCCCGGCCGCGCGCCCGAGGTGCGGTTCTTCAACCACAACTCGGCCAAGAGCCTCGAGCGGATCCTGAAGTCGCGCGAGCGCAAGAACGCGCTCGTGTGCGTCGAGGGCGTCTACTCGCTCGACGGCGACAAAGCGCACCTGAAGGAGTTCGTCGAGATCTGCGATCGTTACGAGGCGGTGCTCGTCGTCGACGACGCGCACGGCACCGGCACGCTCGGCGAGCGCGGCACCGGCATCCTCGAAGAGACGGGCCTGCGCGACAAAGCGCCCGTGCTCGTCTCGACGTTCTCCAAGACGTTCGGCGGTATCGGCGGCCTCGTGCTCGCGAGCGCCGACGTCGTCGATCTCATCAAGAACAACGCGCGGAGCTTCCTCTTCAGCGCTTCGCTCCCCGTCCCCGTCGTCGCCGCCGCGTCGACGATCCTCGACATGCTCGAGGCCGACGGACCGGCGATGGTCCGCGAGCTTCACCAGAAGGCGGATTACTTCCGGGGCAAGCTCACCGAGGCGGGCTTCGAGCTCGGCGCGAGCAACACGCACATCATGCCGGTCATGTGCCGCGAGGAGCGCAAGACGCTCTTCATGCACATCGCGCTGCTCGAGTGCGGCGTGCTCATGGTGCCGATCATCTACCCCGCGGTGAAGCACGGCGAGGAGCGCCTGCGCGTCAACATCACGCGCGGCCACACGCAGGAAGACATGGACAAGGCGCTCGAGCTGCTCAAGACCTACGGCGAGGCGTTCTTCGTCCTCTCGGGCGAAGACATCGGGCCGATGGTCGCTCCCTGACTGCGACGCGCGCTGAGCGACCTACGCCGACGCGGACTGATCCGCCGCCTTGAGCTTGACGAGCGCCTTCGCGACGTCTTCGACGGTCGAGATGTCGGTCAGCACGTCGTTGGGGATCGTCACGTGAAAACGATCTTCGATGTCGGCGACGAGCTCCATGACGCCGAGGCTGTCGAGACCGAGGTCGTTCTGGATGTGGTCGTTCGGCCGGATCGTACGGTCGCCGTCGACGTGCTTCTTGAGGATCTCGGTCGTGACCTGGAGCGTCTCGTCGTACGTCGTCATCGCGTCGCCGAAGCTAGCACTCGTCATCGCGTCCCGCCACCGTCCACGGCGCCGCGAGCTCGCGCGCGACGCGCGCAGGATCTTTCGCATCGAGAAGTGCGCGGATCACGGCCACTCCGTCGGCGCCCGCACGGACACATTCACGCACTCGGTCGGGCGCGATCCCTCCCAGCGCATGGATGCGTACGCCGGAGCCCGCCGAAACTTCCCTCGCCGACGCGATCGCGCTCACGCCGCGCGGCGGCCCCTTGCCCGGGGACGCGAAGATCGGGCTGACGAGCACGGCGCTGACGCCTGCGGCGGCGGCGCGGCGGACGTCGTCGTCGTCGTGCGTCGAGGCCGTCACGAGCGCGGCTTCGCCGAGCGCCCTTCGCGCCTCCGTCACCGACAAGGCGCCGCTCGGGAAGTGAACGCCGTCGGCGCCGACCGCTTCGGCGATCGCGATCGAGCCGTTGACGACGAGCGCGGCGCCGACCTCGCGCGTGGCCGCGCGGAGCGCGCGGGCCGCGTCGAGCGAAACACCGGACTTGTCGCGGAGCTGCACGCCGAGCAGGCCGCCGATCGCGGCGCCGGCGGCGGCGACCACGTCCACCGTCGTCGCGAGCGACACGCGCGGATCGGTGATCAAGAAGACGACGGGCGTCACTTCCCGGCGTCGTCGGGCGCAGCGGGCGCCGTGCCGTCGAGCTCGGCCTTCGCCGCGGGGACGTGGCGGTTCGACGGATACCGCTCGACCAGGAAGCGGAGCGTCTGCTGCGCCGCGGGCTCGTTGCCCTTCGCGCGGAAGTCTTGCGCGAGCGCGTAGAGCGCGTCGCCCGCCGTGTCTTCGCGCCGGAGGCTCGGATCGGGATCGCGCTTGCACTGGAGCGGCGCGCCCCCGAGCGCGGCGACGAGCGCCCCCGCCGTGAGGTAGCGGATCATTCGATGAGCCCCGCCGTCGGGCTCGAGGCGTTCGCGTAGCGCGCGCGCGGCATGCGCCCCGCGAGCCGCGCCTTCCGGCCCGCGACGACCGCGTCGCGCATCGCCTCCGCCATCATCACGGGATCCTTCGCGTGCGCGATCGCCGTGTTCATGAGGACGCCGTCGCACCCGAGCTCCATCGCGATCGCCGCGTCGCTCGCGGTGCCGACGCCCGCGTCGACGATCACCGGCACCTTCGCGTGCTCGAGGATGATCGAGAGGTTGTGCGGGTTGCGGATGCCGAGCCCGCTGCCGATCGGCGCCGCGAGCGGCATCACCGCCGCGCAGCCGATCTCCTCGAGCTTGCGGCACACGATCGGGTCGTCGATGCAGTATGGGAGGACGACGAAGCCCTCCTTCACGAGGATCTTCGCCGCTTCGAGCGTCTGCTCGTTGTCGGGGTAGAGCGTCTTCGGATCGCCGATGACCTCGAGCTTCACGAGATCGGCGATCCCGAGCTCGCGCGCGAGGCGGAGCGTGCGCACCGCCTCGTCGGCCGTGTAGCAGCCGGCGGTGTTGGGCAGGAGCGTCCACTTCTTGCGGCCGAGGAGGCCCATCAGCGATCCCGCGGAGCGATCGGCGAGATCGACGCGGCGGAGCGCGACGGTCACGATCTCGGCGCCGGAGGCGTCGATGGCGCGCTCGGTCTCGTCGGCGTCTTTGTACTTGCCGGTGCCCACGATGAGGCGGCTCGAGAAGCTGCGCCCCGCGATGACGAGGTTGTCGGCCATGGGGCGCCCTTATACCGCCGCTCGACGCGATCGATCTCGCATTTGTCGAGCGGCGTCGAGCGCGGCGCGCGGGAGGCGCCAGCGGCGGTGCAGCCAGAGCCACGAAGACGGCGCGGCGAGCACGAAGCGCGAGAGCGCGAGCGTCGCCGCGCGCGTGGCGGCCTCCGTGTCGCGGCCCGGCGCGATCTCCTCGACGAGGTGCACGGTGATCGCCGCGCCCTCGCGGCGCGCGCCGACGACGATCAGCGGCGCGCCGCTCGCGCGCGCGAGCGCGGCGGGCGCGCGATCGGCGAGCGCAGGCGCGCCGAGGAACGGCACGCGGAGCCCGTGGCGCTCGAGATCGGGGACCTGATCGATCGGCATCGCGACGACGTCGCCGCGCGCGAGCGCCCGCCGCGCGGCGCGGAGCGCGCCCTCCGGCGCGACGAGATCGAGGCGGCACGCCTCGCGTAGACGCATGCAGAATGCATGAAAAGCGCCGACCGACAGCGGCTTGACGACGACGGCGAGCCGGCGCCCGTGGCCCTCGAGGAAGCGCGCCGCGCCGTAGGCGACGAGCTCCCAGTTCGCCGTGTGCGACGCGGCGATCACCACCCTGCCCTTCGCGAGCGCGGCCTTCAGCGCGTCGTCGAGCACGACGCGCGCGTCGAGGACGCGGTCACGCGCCGCCGGCGTCGCGCCGGCGAGCCAGAAGAGCTCGAGCGCGCTCGCGCCGAGCGCCGCGTACATCGCGCGCGCTTCGCGGGGCGGCCCGTCGATCCCTGCGCGCCCCATCGCTTCTTCGACGGCCCCGCGCCGGACGCGCAAGACCGAGCCCGCGAGCCAGCCGAGCGCGGAGCCCGGCGCGCGGAGCCACGCCCACGGCACGCGCGCGACGATCGCAGCGACGAGCCGCAGCGCGAACGCGAGGATCAGAGGAACCCGGCGGGGCGCCGCGCGGTCTGCCCGCTCGCGCCTTCCATCGCGACCGCGAAGACGTCGGAGATCGCGAGCGCGATCGACTGCTTCGAGCTCTTCGCGTAGACGAGCTCGCCGTCGAAGCGCACGCTCTCGATCTTCTGGAACGAGAGGCTCGCGCCGTCGTGCGCGACGTGGAAAGTGACGTTCGCGCCGTCGGGGAGGCCGTGACCCTCCTTGTCCGTCTTCGCCCCTGCGTTCTTGAGGATGGCTTCGATCTGCTCGCGCGTCATCGGGTACGTCCTTCCGGGCCTGCCGGCCTCGCCGTCGGCCCGACCGGTTTTTAGCGTGCGCCGCGCCCCAGCGGAAGGGTGTTTTGCGGTAGCGTCAGTGCGGAATGGCGCCCACGAAGGAAGACCGCTCGGGGGCGCCCCACGAGACCGTCCTTCCGGAGCCGGCTCCCGACTCGAGCAAGACGCTGAGCCTCCAGCCGAGCGGCGGCGTCAAGGTCGGCGAAGACGACATCGTCGTCCTCCACGAGGTGAAGAAGTCGTTCGGCGAGCAGGAGGTGCTGAAGGGGATCTCCATCGTCGCGCACCGCAAGGAGACGACGGTGATCATCGGCGGATCGGGCGCGGGCAAGACGACGTTGCTGCGCCTGATCGTCGCCCTCGATCGCCCGACCTCGGGGCAAATCCTGGTCGAGGGTGAAGACATCTCGCGGCTCGGCGAGCGCGATCTGAACCGCGTTCGCAAGAAGTTCGGGATGGTCTACCAGTACGCCGCGCTCCTCGACTCGATCACCGTCCTCGAGAACGTCGCGTTTCCGCTCGTCGAGCACACGAAGCTCTCGAAGAAGGAGATCCGCGAGCGCGTGATGGACAAGCTCGAGATCCTCGGCCTCGATCCCAAGGTCGTCTCGTCGAAGTTCCCTTCCGAGCTGTCGGGCGGCATGCGCAAGCGCGTGGGCCTCGCGCGCGCGCTGATGCTCGAGCCGCCGATCCTCGTCTACGACGAGCCGACGAGCGGGCTCGATCCGCTGACGAGCCGCATGGTCGACGATCTGATCGAAGAGATGCGCGAGCGCTTCGGCGTCACGAGCCTCGTCATCTCGCACGACATCGCGAGCTGCTTCCGCATCGCACATCAGGCCGTGCTCCTCATCAACGGGCGGGTCGAGGCGTGCGGCACGCCGGACGCGCTCCTCAGCAGCGACAGCCAGATCGCGCGGGATTTCGTGCGACAGAGCGGCGTCGACGTGGCGTCACTCACCCGCGTCTCGCGCTGACCACGCGCCGGGCGAGCCGCGAGCCGCCCCCCCAGCGAAGAGACGGCGTGCGCGGCGCCGATTGCGCGTTATGCTTTGAGAACATGGGCCCGTTCCACCCGCACGCCCCGCCGCCGATGTCGCGGCACCCGGGCAAGGTCGGAACCGACGGGAGGGCCGTCGCCGCGCTCGTGCTCGGCCTGTCGAGCATCACGTGCCTGGGCTTCTTCGGCGGCATCCCGGCGATCGTCCTCGGCGCGATGGCGCGTCGCGAGATCGATCGCTCGCAGGGCGCGCTGACCGGATCGGGCATGGCCGCGGGCGGCATCGTCTCGGGCCTGTTCGGAACCGGCGTGAGCCTCGTCGTGCTGCTCGCGGTCCTCGCGGGCGCGGTCGGCGGGGCGCAGCCTCCCGAGCCGCGCACCGAGTCGCCGGTGAAGGTGCCGGTCGCGGCGGCGGGTACGCGATCGTACGGGCCGCTCGACGTCGTCGATCTCGACGGCAAGCTCACCCTCAAGGCGCAGCTCGTCGAGCTCTCGCGCACGGCGACCGGCCGGGACCGAACGGTGATCCTCCAGACGTACGTGCGCACGAGCCGCGAGTGCGCCGAGGTCGCGGCGTCCCTGCCCGATCCGCGGATGCAGAAGGCGCTCGCGAACGTGACCCTCATCCGCGTCGACATCGACTCGTTCGAGGCGGAGCTGCGCGCGATGCGCGTCGACACCGAGGCGGTCCCCTACTTCTACAAGCTCGACGGCAACGCGCGCCCCACCGACGCGATCAGCGCCGACGAGTGGGAAGCGAACGTGCCCGAGAACATGGCGCCCGTCCTCGGCGAGTTCGTCAAAGGCTCGCTCGGCGCGCGCCGCGCGCCCTCGCCGCTCGGCACCGCGCTCTGATCGCGTCTCAGCGCCCCGTCAGTCGCCGCACGATCGGCAGGCGCTCCACGGGAAAGAACGCCGCGAAGGCGACCCCGGCGAGCGGATAGAAGAAGCCGATCGCCATCGTCGCGAGGACGCCGGCGTGGAAGCTCCACGCGAGCGCCGCCCACACGCGGCCCGCGCGCGCGGAGACGAGCGCGAGCGGCGCGCCGAGCTCGACCAAGAGCGCGAAGATCGCGAGCACTCGGAGCAGCCCGCGCTGCGACGCGAGCCACGCGGCGAGCGGCGAATGAAGGCTCCCGAGCTCGATCTTCCGGAGCGCGTCGAACGCGACCCACCGGCCGAGCGCCTCGCCCGAGATCCACGCGGCGCCGCCGCTCCGGAGCTTCGCGACGCCCGCGACCAGGTACGTGAGCACGGTCACGATCGCGATCGTGCGGAGCACCCAGCCCGCCTCTCGCTCGGCGTCTTCGCCGGTCGATCGCGACGAGGCGATCGCGCCGATCGCGAGGATGCCGACGTGCAGCACGACGAGGTTCTCCGAGTGCAGGATCTTGCCCCACGAGCTGCGGTAGGTCGTGACCCAGAGCAGCGCGACGAAGAACGCGGGCGCGCTCGCGCGCAGGCGCACCCCGCGCACGAAGGCGGCGCCGAATGCGACGGCGAGCGCCGCGATCGTCCACGTCGACCACGCCGGCAGCGGCGCGCTCAGGATCCTCGCGATGCCCACGGGCGACAGCTCCGAAGGGGCGTGTCGCGACAGATCGGCGAAGTAGCGGAAGCGCACGACGAGATACACGAGCGCGAACGCGCCCACGAGGATCCGCACCGCGTCGAGCCGCGCGACGGGCACGCGAGGGCGAAGCCAGCCGTCGATCATCGCGAGACCTCGCATCGCGCGTGAACCTGGCGCTCGCGCGGCTCGCGGCCCGACGTGAAGTAGGCTTGGACGTCGAACGTGCTCGTCACCACCTCGATCGCGCGGGGGCGCCGCGGCGAGCCGTCGGCGATGCGTCGTGCGATCCGCGCGCAGAGGGCGGCGGCCTCTCCCCGCGCGACGGCGCCTTCGACGATTCCCTTCGCCACCATCGGCTCGGGCGTGCCGATCGACTCCGTCGGCGCCGGCGCCCGCGTGCCGTCGTCGTGCTCGACGACGACGTGGCTCAGCGCGACGACGTCGCCGAGATCGCCGCGGGAGAACATGGGGTAGCTCGAGATCGGGAAGTCGTCCCAGCCCCGCTCGCGCGCGATCGGGCTCACGACGACCAGCGCGCACGCGCCCGTCACCACCCACGCGACGCGCTTCATGCGAACGCCGACGCGGCCTCCGCCATCGTGACGAAGGAGTAGCCCGCGCTCCGCAGCGCCTCGGTCGCCGCGAGGATCGCGTCGATCTTCCTCTGGTGCGTGACGCGCACGTCGACCTGGTGCGGCCTCAGCGCCTCGAGCCCGTCGGCGGCGTCGAGGACGTCGATGCCGTGCAGCTCGAGGTTCACGAGCGGCTCGCCGACACACATCTTCGCGAGCCATCGGGCGCGATCGGGCCCCGCGAGCGTCACCGACGTCCCGATGAACGGCAGACGCAGCCCGCGCGTCACTTGCACGGGGATCTCGAGCAGCCCTTCGCCGTGCGTCCAGTACGGCGTCCCGCTCTTGTAAGGACGGGTCGGCGCGAGGAGCACCTTCGGCGTGTCGATGATCGAACGGCTCGTTCGGCCCCGCGCAGCGATCGCTCCGATCGCCGCGGTCTTGGCCGCCCAGTACGCCGGACACGGAAAGACCGACGCGTCGTAGCGGACGCCGAGCTCGCCGAGCACCTCGAAGACCTCGTCGGTGATCGTGTAGCCCGGCGCGCGAAAGCCGACCGCGTCGCGGCCCGTGGCGTCGCGGATCGCGCGCGCGCCCTCTGCGATCTGCCGCCGGATCTCGTCGCGGCCGAGGCGGACGAGATCGTAGCGATGGTCGAGCGAGTGGTTCGCGATCTCGTGACCGACGTTCGCGCTCGCGGCGAGGCGCGCGCGCGCCTCGGGTCGCGCGAGATCGCTCCCGATCGTGAAGAGCGTGAGTGGGAAGCCGCCCGAGGCCGCGAGATCGGCGAGGCGGTCGATCGCGACGTCGTAGACGAGGCTCGCCTCGGGCCCCGACGGCGCCGGGAGGCCGTGGATCTCGAAGTAGTTGGGGATCTCGTCGAGGTCGACGCTGACGGACGCGAGCCGCAAGGAGCCCTCAGCCACGAGGGAACCTTAGACTATTTGGCCGCGGTCGCGCGCTCCTCTTTGACGTCCTTGGGCTCGAGCGAGAGATCGCCCACGCCGGCCTGGAACTGCACGCGCGCGACCATGTGCTTCTCCTGGAGCGCCACGACGTCGACCGTCGCCTTCGAGAGCTTGTCGCTCACCTCCTGGAGCTTCTTCTCGAGGTGGCCCATGAGCGGCCCCGCGGTCTTGACCGCCTTCAGGGTCACGAGCTGGGCGTGCAGCTCGTCCATTCGCTGGCGGTACTCCGCCATCTGCTCGCGCGCCGTGACGATCTGCTGCTCGATCTTCGCCATGTCGCCGTGGAGCTTGAGGAGCTTCTCGATCTCGCCCTTGAGCGCGCCGTCGATCGCCGCCGTCGAGAGGTACGCGCGGACGAGGCCGAGCCCGTCGGGCGTGCGGATGTCGGTCGAGCGGAAGACGGGCGTCGCCTCTTCGAGGATCACGTCGCTCTTTCCGTTCGGCTCGAGCTCGACGCGAAACAGATGCGCCCCCGCGAGGTGCTCGGCCTCGCTCGCCTTCACGACCGTGTCGGTCGCGCGCTCCGGCGCCTTCGTGAGCTTGTAGCCCTGGGGCACGGTGTGCCGCAGGTAGACCGTCACCTTCTCGGGGAGCCTGTTGTAGAGCGTGAACGTCGCGCGCTTCGTGTGCTGGATCTGCGTCGAGAAGACGCCGCGCTGCACCGTGAGGATCTTCGCGATGTCGTCGCGCTCGGCGTCCTTGCGCTCGACGACGATCTGCCGATCGAGCGCGAAGGGAACGAACGCCACCGATCGCGCGGGGATCGGATCGGCGAGACCCTCGCCGACGAAGCGCCCGTCGCCGAACACGGTCACCGGGCCGCTCTCGAGCGCGCTGCCCGTCGGGTTGCGGAAGCGAAGCGTCTTGAAGGGATACTGCGCGTTGCCGCGCGCGCTCTCGGGATCGTAGAGGTAGACGACCTCGCCGTCGGTCTCCGAGCGGAGGATCGAGACCATCGCCGACGTGCCCTTCGGCACGTTCATCGCGACGGTCGACTCGAAGTGTGACGTGCCGACGGGCTCGCCGCTCGCGGGCTCGGCCGCCGGCGTCGCCGTGCTCTCTGCGCCTTCCTTCTTCGCGTCCGCGCTCTTCGCTTGATCGAGGTTCTGCGCCTGCGCGGGAGCTTCGACGATGCGCGCGCCGCCCGCTCTCCCCTGCTGCTCGCCCTTGCCGAGCGCGACGATCTTGCTCGGGTCGACGCCGTTGCGGACGAGCTGATCGCGCAGCTTGTTGGCGCGCTCGAGCGACGCGGCGTTCTTGTCGGCGTCGCCCGCGGCGGCATAGCCCTCGACCACGATCGTGCTCGACGTCGCGCGGAGCGAATGCGCCATGCGCGTGACCGGATCCGCGGGGGGCGTCGCCGGGCGAGGGGCCGGATCGGCCGCGACCTTGCCGGCGCCGCGAACGGCCGACGGGCGCGACTCGCGGCGGCGCTCTTCGTCTTGCGTCGACTGCGCGAGGACGTCGTCGCTCATGTCGGCGACGACGCGGTGGTTGCCCGCGGGGCCGTTCTGCTGTCCGTACGACGCTCCTCCCATCGGCGGCGCGAGCGCGAACAGATCATTTTGGTGGAGCGTCTCGCGCTGCACGAGGCGGAGGCCCTTGAGGTCGAAGCGGAACGACATCGCCGAGCTCGCGCCGACGCCGAGGCGCACGCCGTTCCAGTCTTCACCCGACGTGTTGTCGACGATCGCCCAGCCTTGGAGATCGACCTTGCCGTTCTTGCCGACGACGACGCGGTAGCTCGGCTTCCACGACGGCGCCTCGGTGACGTACGAGAGGCGGAGCTTGCGCGGTCCGCCCTTGCCGAGCGCGATCTTCATGTCGATCGATCCGCCGGACGACGCGGCCCCCGCCCCGGGGTACGAGATGGGCGCGGGCTCGCCCGTCGCGGCGTCGACGACGGTGAGCGACTTGAGGAAGTCGTCGACCTTGTCGTGCGGGACGTTGAGCCGGAGGCTGTCGCCCTCCACCTCGGCGTACCGCTCGAAGTACGCGACTCCGTTGCGGTAAACGACGACGCGCCCGAGCGTGGTCTCGCTCTTCACGTACGTGGTGGTGGAGGAGCCGCAGCCCATGAGGGCGAGCGCGGCACCGCAAAGCAAGGACCTTCGCATGTCGGAACCTCCTCGCGCCCTGCGGAAGACACAGAGCGGTCTGGCGCCCTTCGACGCGCCAGACACGCGAACGATCCATGGAGGTCGAGCTTACAGTCGCGGGCGAAGGCCGCGCGCGGACGCGATCAGGCGCCGATCGTCTTGGCGACTTCGTCGGCGAGGTTCTCGACCTTCTTGTCGATGCCCTCGCCGAGGCCGAAGCGGACGAACGAGGCGACCTTCACCTCGCCGCCGAGCTTCTTGCCGAGCTCCTGGCGGATCTTGTCGATCGACCCGGCGCCCGGCTCCCAGACGTTGTCTTGCCCGAGGAGCGTGACCTCGGTGTACCACTTGGCGACCTTGCCCTCGATGATCTTCGGCCAGGCCTGCTCGGGCTTGCCCTCTTCCTTGAGCTGCGCCTGGAAGATCTCGCGCTGCTTGTCGATGTCGGTCTGCGAGAGCTGACCCTTGTCGACGACGATCGGGCTCATCGCCGCGATCTGCATGGCGCAGTTCTCGACGAAGGCCTTGAAGTCGGCGTTGCCGCGCGCGTCGGCGCTCGGCGCGTCGGCGTCGAGGAGGACGGCGAGCTTGCCGCCCATGTGGACGTACGACTGCACGAAGCCGTTGTCGGCCTTGCACTCGACGGCGTCCCAGCGGCGCACGACGATGTTCTCGCCGATGCGGCCGACGAGCTCCTGACGGACGGTGTCGATCGACTTGTCGGTGCCCGGGTACGTCTCGGCGCCGAGATCCTTGCCCTTGGCGAGCTTCTGCGCGACCGCGAGCACGTTCTGGACGAAGCCCTTGAAGTCGTCGCCGCGGGCGACGAAGTCGGTCTGGCAGTTGACCTCGACGATGACGCCCTTCTTGCCGTCGGCGCTCACCCACGTGGCGACCTCGCCTTCGGTGGCGACCTTGCCGGCGCGCGAAGCGGCCTTGACGATGCCCTTCTTGAGGATGACCTCGACGGCCTTCTCGAGATCGCCGTCGGCCTCGACGAGCGCGTTCTTGCAGTCGGACATGCCGGCCGACGTGCGCTCGCGGAGCTCCTTGATCAGTGCGGGAGTGATGGCAGCCATGGTGCTCTGTCCTTCTTTCAGGAGGGGAGATTCGAGGGATCCGCGGGCGCCGCCGGCGGTGCGCCGCCTTCGGGCGTCTCCGCGGCGCGCGGGCGCGAGCGGTACGAGACGTCCGCCTGCGGGCCGCGGTGCGCGTCCTCGCCGCGCGGAGTGAACTCCTTGCGGCGCTGCGCGCCTTCGACGACGGCGTCGCCGATGCGCTGCGTGATGAGCTTGATCGAGCGGATCGCGTCGTCGTTGCCCGGGATCACGTAGTCGACCAGGTCGGGATCGCAGTTCGTGTCGGTGATCGCGATGATCGGGATCTGGAGCTTCTTCGCCTCGCTGACGGCGATCGTCTCCATCGCCGGGTCGATCACGAACACGGCCGCGGGCAGGTTGTTCATGTTCTTGAGGCCGCCGACGTACTTCTCGAAGCGCTCGCGCTCCTTCTCGAGGCGCGAGACCTCCTTCTTCGGGAGCTGGAGGTAGGTGCCGTCTTCCTTCATGCGCTCGAGCTGGCGCATGCGCTCGAGGCCCTGCTTGATCGTGCGGAAGTTCGTCAGCGTGCCGCCGAGCCAGCGGTTGACGACGTAGAAGGAGCCCGAGCGCGAGGCCTCCTCCTGGACGATCTCCTGGGCCTGGCGCTTGGTGCCGACCATCAGGATGTTGCCGCCTCGCGCCACCGTCTCGGTGACGAAGTTGAAGGCGCGCTGGAAGAGGCGGGCCGTCTGGTCGAGGTCGATGATGTGGATGCCGTTGCGCGCGCCGTAGATGAACGGCCTCATCTTCGGGTTCCAGCGCTTCGTCTGGTGTCCGAAGTGGACGCCCGCGTCGAGGAGCGAGCGGAGCGGCAGCGGGAAATCGCCTTTGAGCTGGGGGACGTCGGTCTGCTGGGTCATGGTGCGCGCTTCCTTTCGGTTGGGCCTCCGCTTCCCTCCGCGGCCAGCGGCCTCGCCCTGGAAGGGAGAGCCCGCACCGGACCGGCGGTTTGCGCCGGGAAGCGTGTGGATTGACCTCGAGGGAGGAGGGACCGGGATTGGTCCTGACCTTTCGAGGGGACGCGCATCCTAGTCCCGGGCCAGGCCACGTCAAGATGTGGTAACCCGGGGCGTAGGAGACCTTCCCGTTGGACGTGAAACGAAGCACGCTTTCGATGCTCTGCCTCTCCGCCGTCGCCGCGGCGTGCGGCGACGGGGCCAAGGGGCCGCCCGGTGAGGCCGGGCAGCCCGCCCCAGTCACGCCTGCGCAGCTCGGCGAGAGCGTCAGCCTCGTCAGCCCTTCGTTCGGCGTGATTGCGCGCAAGGCGCAGGTGACGATCGCCGTCGACGCCTACAAGCTCATCGATCCGACGGTCGACTTCGGCGGCGCCGGCGTGAAGGTCAGGGGCCTCGAGATCGTCAACGACGCGTCGATCATCGCCGATCTCGAGATCGCCGCAGAAGCGACGCTCGGGGCCCGGGACGTGATCGTCAGCGACGAAGGCAAGCGGATCGTCGCGACGGCCGCGTTCAAGGTCGTGCCCGCGCTCGAGACCGTGATCTCCGGCGGCGCGGCGGCGCAGGGCGGGCTCGTGCGCGTGGATCTGAAGAACCGCGATCGGATCCCGCTCGCGCCGTTCTCCTTCCAGATCGCGCCGGCCAAGGCGACCACGGGGACGCTCGGCGTGCTCGCTCGGGGCTACCTCACGGCGACCGACGGGCAGTTCGTGTTCATCGCCGATCCGCGCGCGGTCACCGGGCCGCTTCAGCTCGTCGGCGTCAACGATCCCGACGATCCCGACAGCGCGACCTTCTTGAGCGCGCCCGACGCGCTGACCGTCGGGGAGCGATCGGCGCTGCCGATCACGCCGGGCACGCCTCGGAGCGACGTGCTCGCCGCCGAGCTCGCGACCGGGTTCTTCCGCTATCCGTCGCCGGCGAACGCGATCGTCGACGTCCGCGTCTCGGCGCTCGGCGATCGGATCGCGCCCGTGCTCGACGTCATGCCGCCCGCGGGCACGCTCGCGAGCGAGTACGACTACCGCGCGCCGAATCGCCCCGGCCCCCTCGCCTACGTCAACGGCGCGGCCCCGTCGCTCGGCGACTTCGTGATCGTGTCGGACGCGTCGTTCGGCGGCGGCATGCCGGCCGACTACAAGTACACGCTGGCCGTGACCGTGGCGCCCGGCGCGGTCGTCGCCGAGAGCGCGACGCCGCATCCTGCGGCGGCGCCGCAAGACCTGGGGCTCTTGCCGGCGGCCGACGCGGCGACGCCGTCGGTGATCGTCAACGGCGAGATCGTGACGGGCGACACAGCCGACGTGTATCGCGTCGACGCGGGCGGCACCTCGAGGGTGCAAGTGGTCGCGATGTCGACGGCCAACCTCGCGATGCGTTTTCACCCGACCGATCCGACGTGTCCCGCCCAGACGTCGCGCTCGTTCGACATCGAGATCCGATCGGACGCCGTCGAGTCGGAAGCGAACGTCGGCGTGGGCTACGTCTGCGTGCTGCCCTCGGGCGGGGGCAAGGGCAAGTACACCATCGCTGCGCGGAGGCTGCCGTGAAGGCTCTATCATCGAAGACATCGCTCGCCATCGTCGCGCTCGTCGCCGCGGCTTGCTCCGGCGCCGACGGCGAGAGGGGCGATCCGGGCGCGCCCGGCGCGCCGCCGCCGGGCGGCCCCGACGGCACGGCGCGCCTCGTCGTCCCCGGCAAGGGCGCGCTCGATCGCGAGATCGAGGTCGTCGTCAGCGGCAGCGGAACGAGCTTCAGCAACAGCACGCCGCTCGACTTCGGTCCCGGCGTCACCGTCGTGAGCAAGCAGCTCGTGAGCACCACGTCGATCCTGGCGAAAATCAAGATCGAGAAGTCGGCGGCGCTCGGGCCCCGCGACGTCGTCGTCGGTGGGCTCACCGCGAGCAAGGCGTTCAACGTCATCGCCGCGATCACGGTCAAGCCGGGCGCGGGGGCCGAGCAAGGCGGCGTCGGCCAGGTCGAGCTCGAGAACCAGGACCAGGCGGCGTTCGACACCGACGCGTTCCGCGTGACCGCCGCCGGTCTCGTCGACTTCGGCGCCTTCGCGCGCAACGCGTTCGCCGGCGAGGGCATGTTGCTCGTGCCGCCGCTCGCGCCGCTCGGCAAGGTGCAGGTCGCCGCCGAGAACCTCGACGCCAAGGGCGAGACACGTCTCTCGTTCTTCAGCGCCGCCGACGCCCTCGACGTGACCGCGCGCGCCGCGACCACGATCGCGCTCGGCACGCCGAGGAACGCCGAGGCCTTCGCGGGCGCGCTCGGCTCGAAGCTCTACAAGGTCACCACCGCGGCGAACCAGAACGCCATCCTCGACCTCACGATGCACGTCGGCGCGCAGGACAAGTCGGTCCTCACGGCGGTGCTCTGGGGCGCGGGAGGCAAGGCCGACGACATGCTCGGCCGCGCCGACGCCGTCGAGCAGACGATCTTCGGGCCGTTCCCCAAAGACCCGCCGTACGATCTCCACTACGCGATCCCCATCGCGTCCGGCGCGGCCAAGGACTTCTACCTCTCGGTCATCGACGGCAGCGGCGAGAGCGGCGCGAAGTTCGATCTTCGTCCGACGACGACGCCGGCGACGGTGCTCACCGAGGGCGCGGCCGCGCATGACACCGAGGCGACGGCGGAGCCCCTCGCGATCGCCGCGCCGGGCGCGGGTCACCTCCTCCAGGGCAGCATCACCGACGACAAGTTCGACTGGTACAAGATGACCGTGCTCCAGGACGAGCTCGTCGACATCGCGCTCGACACCGCGGCGACCCTCAACGCCGGCGTGTACAAGGCGGGCGAGGGCTTCCTCGCGGTCGCGAGCGGCGGACCGAAGAACGCCGCCTCCGCGCGCACCGAGGCGCTCGACGCGGGCGAGTACCTCGTCGCCGTGGCACGCGGCACGTCCGATCCCACGAAGACGACCAAGGGCCCCTACACCCTCGCGATCCGTCGCATCGCGCCCCTCCCCTGACATGCGGACGCTCCTCGCCCTCGCCCTCGCGGCGTCGATGTTCGTCCTCGCCGCGTGCCCGACGCCGCAGCTCCCGAAGGGGCCGCCGCCCGAATACGAAGATCCGCCGCCGCCGTCGTGGCTCGCCGAAGCGGGCGCCGACGTCACGCCCGCCACGGCACCGCCTCCCGTCCCCTAGCGTCTGCGAAGCGCTACTCGAGCGAGCACTTGCAGTTGCTGCCGCCGCAGAGGCTCTTGCAGGCGGCGACGGAGCTCTCGGCGCAGCCGCGGACTTCGTTCGCCGTCGAGCACTCGCAGACGTAGCGCTTGAAGCCGGGCGCAGGCTGTCCCATCCCATCGACGCAGGTCGTCGGCGAGCCGCTCGAGCCGCTCGAGCCGCTGCTACCGCTCGAGCCGCCGGACCCGATCCCACAGGCCTTCGCGGCCGTGTTGGGGTCGGCGGTGCAGGCGGCGCCTTCGAGGCACTTCATCTGGTCTTCGGTCGGGCTCTGCCCGCAGATGCTCGAACAGACGTTCTGCGACTGCGCCGGAGTCGCGCCGCACGTTTGCGTCTTCGAGGCGCAGCGATCCGGACAGCCCGACGCAGGCGTCGCGCTACCGGAGCTGCCGCTGCTGCCGCCGCCGCTGCTGGCGGCGGTGTTTGACGAGTCCGAACAAGCAACTCCCCCGACGATCGCGATGACGACCACAAAGCAAGCGGGCTTCGACATGGCGCCCACGGTAACCCAGCCGCGGCGGTGTTTCCAAGCAGCTGCACTCGCGTGGGGCTCGAAGCGGGCGCCGCTCCAGACTAAGGTCTCTCACCGATGGATCTCGCGCAGCTTCGACACATCGCCGCGCTCGCCGAGCTCTCGCTCTCGGATGAAGAGGAGCGGCGCTTCGCCGAGGAGGTCGGCAAGATCGTCGCGTACGTGGCCGAGCTCGAGGCGATCGACACCTCGAACGTGCCGCCGACCGCGCACGTCGCCGGCGCGAAGGCCGCGCACGCCGAAGAGGGCTGGCGCGAGGATCGCGCCAAGCCCGGCCTCTCCCACGACGACGCGCTCGCGGGCGCGCCGCGCGCCGAGCACGGCGGCTTCGCCGTCCCGGGCTTCATCGAGTGAACGAATGAGTGAGCGCATGAACGACAGCGTCATCGCCATCGCCGAGCGCGTCCGCCGCGGAGAGGTCACGGCGCTCGCGATCGCCGAAGCGACGCTCGCGAAGATCGACGCGCAGAACGCCGAGCTCAACGCGTTCATCACCGTCGCGCGCGACGAGGTGCTGGCGCAGGCGCGCGCGATCGACGACAAACGCGCGCGCGGCGAGGCGCTCGGGCCCCTCGCCGGCGTGCCCGTCGCGCTCAAAGACGCGCTGGCGACGCGCGGCGTCCGCACCACCTGCGGCTCCAAGATGCTCGACCGCTGGGTGCCGCCGTACGACGCCACCGTCGTCGCCAAGCTGCGCGCCGCCGACGCGCTCCTGCCCGGCAAGACCAACATGGACGAGTTCGCGATGGGCTCTTCGAACGAGAGCTCGGCGTACGGCCCGGCGAAGAACCCGCACGATCGCGCGCGCATCCCCGGCGGATCCTCGGGAGGCAGCGCCGTCGCCGTCGCGGCGGCCATGACGCCCGCGGCGCTCGGCAGCGACACGGGCGGCTCGATCCGCCAGCCCGCGGCGCTCTCGGGCACCTTCGGCCTCAAGCCGACGTACGGGCGCGTGTCTCGCTTCGGCCTCGTGGCGTTCGCCTCGAGCCTCGATCAGATCGGGCCGTTCGCGAGCGACGTGCGCGGCGCCGCGCGCGTCCTCTCCGTCATCGCGGGCAAGGACGAGCGCGACATGACGTCGCTCGACGCGCCGGCCGCCGACTTCGAGGCCGCGTGCGAGAAGAGCGTGCGCGGCCTCCGCCTCGGCGTGCCCGAGGAGTACTTCGCCAAGGGCCTCGATCCCGAGATCGAGGCGAGCGTGCGCGCCGCCATCGCGCGGCTCGAGGCCGACGGCTGCGTCGTCAAAAAGGTGCATCTTGCACATACGAAGCACGCGGTGGCGACCTACTACGTGCTCGCGACCGCCGAGGCCTCGAGCAACCTGGCGCGGTTCGACGGCGTTCGCTACGGGCTCCGCGTCGAAGGCCCGGGGCCCTCCCCGCGCGGCGCGCTGCGCACGATGTACGGCGCGACGCGCGACGCCGGCTTCGGCCTCGAGGTGAAGCGGCGCATCCTGCTCGGGACGTTCGTGCTCTCGGCGGGCTACTACGACGCGTACTACCTGAAGGCGCAGAAGGTGCGCACGCTCATCCGCCGCGACTTCGACGACGCCTTCGGCGAGGTCGACGCCATCGTGTGCCCGACGTCGCCGTCGCCCGCGTTTCGCCTCGGAGAGAAGACGTCGGATCCGCTCGCGATGTACCTCTCCGACGTCTACACGCTCCCGGCGAGCCTCGCGGGGCTGCCCGCCGCGAGCGTTCCGTGCGCGCCCACGCGCGACGGGCTGCCCGTCGGCCTGCAGATCGTCGCGCCGGCGCTCCGCGAAGACACCGTGCTCTCGCTCGCGTCCGCGTGGGAGGATCTGCGGTCCCGTCCCGACGCGGACGTGGGGCCCCGCGCGTGATCGTCGAGCCGCTCTCGGCCGCGAACCTCGACGGCTTCCACGCCCTCTTCGAGGCGGCCTCCTGCGCGTGCTTCTGCAGGTACTGGCACTTCGCCGGGACGAAGAACGACTGGCTCGATCGGTGCGCGCATCGCGCCGAGGAGAGCTTCGTCGAGCAGGCGGAGGCCGTCCGGCGGTCGGATCCGTCGGCGCTCGGCCTCGTGGCGCGCGCCGACGACGCGATCGTCGGCTGGATGAAGATCGCCCCGGTCGCCGCCGTCCCCAAGCTGCGATCGCTCCCGGTGTATCGGAGCGTGCCGCTCGTGGCCGGCGCCGAGGCGGCGACGTACGCCGTCGGCTGCTTCTTGATCCACCCCCGATCGCGCAGGCGCGGCGTGGCGCGCGCGCTCCTTCGCGGCGCCGAGGGACACGTTCGCGCGTGGGGCGGACGCGTGATCGAGGGGTACCCGCGGAGATCGAGCGAGCCCCTCCACGACGAAGAGGCCTTCCAGGGACCCGAAGCGATCTTTCGCGAGCTCGGCTACGAGGAAGTGGCCGGCACGGGGGATTCGGCCTCCTGGCCGTATCCGGTGTACCGAAAAGTCCTCTGAACGACATGATGTTTCGAGCCAACCACGTGCTCGGGTAGACTTGGCCTCGGTGGATTCGAGCTTGCCCGTGCTCGTGACGCGGCTGCCCGACAGGAGAGCGCTCGCCAAGCTGCTCCGGGCGGCCCTTCGTCACGAGATCGCGCAGGTGCCGCTGACGGAAGCGCCCACCCACGGGGCGCACACGCTGAGCCTCCGAGTGTCGGGCGCGCCCGATGTGGCGCTGCTCGCCGAGCCGATGGGCGCGCCCAAGAACGGCGAGTTCCCGCTGCGCCTCCGGCCGCTTCACCGCGCGCAGGCCGCCGAGCTCTACGCGCTGCTCGAGGCGGACGGCGCGGCCGAGCCCGCGCCGGCGGGAGCGCGTGCGCCGCAGACGCCGCGCGTCGAGCCCGCGCCGGCGGGCGACTCCGCGCCGATCGCGCGCGCCATGTCGGGCCTCGCGCCTCCGCCCGCGCTCGTGGTCGGACCGGCGATCGATCCCAAGGTCACGGCGCGCCTCGAGTGGCCGCGCGACGCGCCCCGTGCGCCGCGCGGAGACGATCCGCGGCGCACGGCGCCGAGCCCGCGCTGGGCCACGCAGCCCGTCGAGACGCGGCGCGAGGATCCTCGCAAGTGGGAGCCGCCGCCGGAGCCGGGCCCCGATCCGCGCGCGATCGACGACCCGCGCCGCACGACGCGAAGCGCGTCGTGGGCTCCGGCCGCGCCGCCGCCCTCCGGCGCCGACGCCGACGATCCCTCGCTCAGCGTCAGCGTCGTCTTCGAGCCCGACGCGCTCCCCGAGGCGGTCATCGCGGCGACCCAGGCCGCGGTCGCCGCCGCGCGCGCCGACGCGACGGCGACCCTCCAGGAGGACGACTCGCCCGCGGACAGCGACGGTCCCAGCCTCAGCGTCAGCGTGATCTTCGAGCCGGACCGCGCCTTGGTCGACGACGACGGGCCCGAGATCGAGATCGCCGCCGAGGAAGACATCGACGACATCGACGAGGTCATCTCGGAGCAGCCTCCGACGCCGACCGTCGCGGCGGAGGCGCCCCCCATGTCGGATCGAGGCCCTGCGCCGGCGGCCGACGACTTCTTCTTCGACGAAGCGCTCGCGAGCCTCCCGATGGGTGAAGATGGCGCGCGCACGTCGGACGTTCCGCCGACGGAAGGCGGCGCGCCCGTCTTCACGCCCCGCAGCGCCGAACAGCTCGCGGTCGATCCGACCCTCACCGCGCCGGCCGCTCCCATGCCGCCGCCGGACGACGACGACGACGACGCCGACACGTTGATCCGCCTGCCCGGGCCGCAGGACGCGGAGCGTCCGCGCGGTCCGTTGCCCGCCGCGGGTCGCGCCGCCGAAGAGCTCACGCCCACCGAGAACGCCCTGCCGCCGAAGGCGGAGACGGGCGGGCGCAAGCGCAAGACGACGCGGCGGGGAAAGCCGAAGTCGAAGCGTCACGGCAGCCAGGGCGACGCGCGCGCCTTCGCCGACGACACCACCGAGGCGACGGTCGATCGCGGCGTCAAAGAAGAAGAGCGGAGATCGAAGCCGCCGGCGGAGCTCGCCCGCGATCCGCTCGTCGGGCGGAAGATCGCGGACGGCAAGTACCTCATCGACGCGCTGATCGGCGCGGGCGCCGCCGGCGCGGTCTACAAGGCGACGCACAAGGAGCTCCGGCGGACCGTGGGCGTCAAGGTGCTCCATCCGCACTACCAGCAAGATCCGCACTTCATGAAGAGCTTCCGCGGCGAGGCGCTCGCGGCGAGCCAGCTCGATCATCCGAACGTCATGCGCGTCCTCGACTTCGGTCAGGAGCCCGACGGTCTCGTCTACATCGTGATGGAGTTCCTCTCCGGCCGCACGCTGCAGAACCTGCTCGACGAAGAGCGGCGTCTCCAGCCCGAGCGCGCCGTCGAGATCCTGATCCAGGTCTGCGCCGCGCTCAGCGTCGCGCACGACAACGGCATCATTCACCGCGACATCAAGCCCGACAACATCATGCTCGTTCCCAGCCGGAACGACGAGGGCGCGACCTTCGAGCTGGTGAAGGTGTGTGACTTCGGCATCGCCGCGCTGCAAAAGCGGCGCGGGCCCGGAGGCGAGGAGGACGCCGAGCCGAGCCTCTACGACAACATGAACATCATCGCGGGCACGCCGGAGTACATGTCGCCCGAGCAAGCCCGCGGCACGGAGATCGACGCGCGCTCCGACGTCTACGCGTGCGGCATCTGCCTCTACGAGCTCGTGACGGGGCGACCTCCCTTCCTCGGCGAGAACGCGGCCGAGATCCTGATCAAGCAGCTCGAGGAGCCGCCGCGGCCGCCGTCGCAGCTCGTGCGCGGCCTCGACCCGATCGTCGAGGAGATCATCCTCCGCGCGATCCAGAAGGATCCGCAGAAGCGTCATCAGTCGGCGCGCGAGCTCCGCGTCGAGCTGAAGGAGAGCATCGACCCCGGCGAGCCCGGCGGGCCGCACGACGACGACGAGCGCAGCATCGTCGAGAACGTCCCGGTGCTCGACGACCCGGCGTCGGGCTTCCCCGCGTTCTTCATCGCTTTCTCGAGCGCGATCCTGCGCTTCGGCCGCTTCGAGCGCGGCCACCCCGAGGCGTCGCAGGCGCTGAAGGAGCTCGTGAAGGCGACGAGGTCCGCGCTCCGGGGCCGCCGCGAGCTCACCTTCGCGCGGCGCGACGCGGGCAAGACCATCGGCTTCTCCGCGGTGACGGGCCACGGCGAGATCGCCGATCTGCGCCGCCTGCTCGGCTCGCAGCTCTACGGCAGCTTCGGCGATCCCTTCACCGAGGCGATCACGCGCAAGGGAGTCGCCGCGATCACGCTGCGCGAGGGTCTCCCCGAGACCGAGCTCCACTACATCATCGAGATGCTCCTCGGGCCGCACGCCCACGACGAGCTGCGCAAGGAGCTGCTTTCGAAGCCGCTGCGTCACGTCTCGATGCTCTTCGTCGCCGACGTCGTGGGCCGCGATCGCAAGCTCTCGTGGAAGGTGGGGCTCTGCGCGGCGCGCCTCGCGCGCGATCTCAAGGCCCTTTCGAACGTGCGCGGCATCAGCCTGAAGAAGATGCGCGAGATCCGCGAGGACCTCGTGAGCGGCGTGGCGCTCCTCCTCACGCGCGGCGAGGAGGTCCGGCAGTTCGTCTTCAACGCCGATCTCGTCGACGACGCCGTGGCCAACCTGCGCGGTTTCTCGGGCTTCCAGGTGGCGCCGCTCGTGTTCGAGCGCGTCTTGCACGAGCCCGCGGTAGAGACCGTCGCGCTGCTCCTCGCCGACTTCGAACGCGGCGAGCTCGATCGCGGCGTCCTCAAGGGATACCTGCGCGCGTTCGGCATGCGCCTGCTCGGCGAGCGGTCGCCGAAGTCCGACGCCGTCGTCGCCGAGCTCTATCGCCGCTCGATCGTGACCGACGTCGACATGCCGCGCGATCTCGTGGAGCAGATCCGCGCGCACTCGCTCGCCGACGCGCTCGTCCGCGAGCCGTCGCAGTTCCTTCGCACGCTCGACTTCATCCAGACGCCGCCCGATTACGCGCGCGAGATCTCGACCCTCGAGGCCGCGATGGCGGTGCTCGCGCGTCGCGCCGAAGCCGGCGCGCTGCTCGCCGCGATCAGCGTGCTGGCGCGTCACGCCAAGGGCAGCGCGGGGAAACCAGGGCCGCGTGAGACCAGCGCGCTCGCGGCGATGAAGTCGATGATCGACAAGCAGCGCCTCATCCCGATCGCGAACGCGCTGCTCGTCGGTCCGAACCACCAGCGAGAGGCCGCGCGCCAGCTCCTCGTCCTCGCGGGCAGCGCGGGCGCCCACGCGCTCTACAGCGCGCGCGAAGGCCTCAAGGATCCCGCGGGCCGGCCGCTCTTCGTGAAGGTCTTCCGCGAGACGGGGCCGGCCGGATGGTCGCTGCTCTCGGCGGTCTTGCCGCGCATGGAGGTTCAGAACGAGACCGACATCGCGTTCGTCGAAGATCTCTTGCGCGCGATGCCGGATCGTCAAGACCCCGCGCTCGGCGAGGCCGTGGCGAAGTTCCTCGCGCATCCGCGGCTCCGCCCGGCGGCGCTCGCGGCGATCGTGCCGCTCTGGGGCGAGCGCGCGCGCAAGCCGCTCATGGACGCCCTCGAGTTCGCCGAAGAGCCGGCGCGCATCGTCGCGGTGACCGAGCTACGGCGGCTCCGCGGGATCGACGAGCAAGCGGTCAACGTGATCGAGCGGCTCTTGACGATGAAGGGCAGCGCGAGCGAGGAGCTGCGCGCGGCCGCGGCGGCGGCGCTCGCCGACGTCGGCGCCGGCATGCGCGCGCGCGCCCTCGCGCTCCTCAGCAAAGGCGTCGAGGGAAAGCGCGGTCTCGTCGCGATGTTGCGCGGCGACGGGAGCGGCGAAGAGAGCCTCGTCGTCACCGAGGCGATGGCGCGGGCGCTGCTGTCGCTCGATCGGGCCGAGGGCGTCCGCGCGCTCAAGGCGCGGCTCTCGAAGAGCGAGGGGCTCGCCCGCCAGCGCCTCGCGGCGCTGCTCCAGCAGGCCTGACGTCAGCGGAGCGGCACCGACGTGAACGCCTGCCAGCGCGCCGAGCGCAGCAGATCGCACGAGAGCCCGCAGAAGATCGCGCGGAGCGTCTCCTCGCGCGTCGCGAACTTGCGCGACGTGTTGATCACCTCGCCGATCGAGACCGGCTGCTTGATCCGCCGGAGGACGGTCTCCTCCGCCTCGGGGAAGCGGAACGCCTCGATGCGCACGGGCAGCGGGGTGAGCGGCTCGAGCACGTCCTCCTCGAGGCCGCCGAGGATGGCCTCGAGCTCGTCGGCGGGGTAGCCGTCGCGCACGCCGCGGAGCACGAGCTCGAACGGATCGATCCCGAGGGGGAACGTCTCCTCGTGCGAGCGCGCGCCCCGCACGAACGCGATCTCGCCCTTGCGCCAGTGAAAGAGCTCGAGGAAGCGATCCTGCCGCTGCTGGTGGATCGCGCGAAAAAGCTCGATGGGCCGGAGGACGCCGAGGCCGCACAGCGCGTCGCCGAGCCGGCCGGCGTAGCGCGGCAGCATCGCCAGCGCCATCTCCACCTCCATGCGCAGCACCTGCCCGCGGGCGACGAGGAACTCGCCGAAGAGCTCGTGCTTGTCGGTCGAGACCACGAAGTCGGGGACGCCTTCGACGACGTACACCTTCTTCTTGCGCGTCCCGTCGCGGAAGTAGAGCGCGCCGGTGTCGCGGCGGAGCGCGATCTGGAACATGCGCGAGGGGAAGAGCACGCGATCGATCGGGGTCGCGGCGTTGCCGCTCGTGAAGACGCCCTCGTCCCAGCGGAGCGCGGCGCTCTGCACGAAGCGCGAGAGCTCGGGGAACGTCGACGCCTCGCGGAACGACGCGCTCTCGCGCGCGATGAGCGCGCGATGGTCGATGCCGCCGGTGACGTAGAGCTCGACGAGGCGCGGATACGAGAGCGGTCCGACGTCGGGGCCGCCCGGCATCTGCACGCGATAGATCGCCGGCGCGACGTCGCGGGGCTCGCTCGGCGCGCCGTCGAGGCTCGACGTCGAGCGGCTGCTCGCCGGCGCCGGCAGCGTGGGGCGTCGCGACGGCTCGCCGCTCGACGAGACCTGGACGACGGGTCCGAGGCTCGCCGTCTGCCGGATGCTCGTCTCGCTGAGCGGCTCGGCCTCGTCGCTCGCGACGAGCCCCAGCTTCTCCACCCACGCGGCGAGCTTGGCGGGACCGACCTGGAGGCGCCGACGGCGCAGGATCTCCTCGATGGCCTCGGCGAAGGCGGCCGCCGTCGGATAGCGGAGCGCGCGATCGCGCGCGAGCGCGCGGAAGAGGACGGCGCGGACGTCGTCCGGCACGCGCGATCCGGCGCGGTCGATCACCGTGAGATCGGCGTCGCGGATCCGCATGAGGACCTCGATCTCGCTCGGCCCGGAGAAGAGCGGCCGTAGCATGACGAGCTCCGCGAGCGCGATGCCGACGGTGAAGAGATCGCTCCGCGCGTCGAGCTCGCGCCCGACGACCTGCTCCGGCGACATGTAGCCGAGCTTGCCCTTCAGCTGACCGGCGTCCGTGCGACGCTCGATCTCGGCCGCGCGGGCGATGCCGAAGTCGGTGAGCTTCACGGCGCCCGAGCGATCGATGAGGACGTTGCCCGGCGAGACGTCGCGATGAACGAGATCGAGCGGCTTGCCCTCGTCGTCGCGCGCGCTGTGCGCGTAGTCGAGCCCGCGGAGGACGCTGAGGCCGATGTAGAGCGCCGCCTCGAGGGGGACCTCCTCGCCGCGGCTGGCCGCCGCCCGCACGAGGCGCGCGGCGGTGGTGCCGTCGACGTACTCCATCGCCATGTACAGCTCGCCGTCGTGCTCGCCGAAGTCGAAGACCTGCACGATGTTCGGGTGCGCCAGGCGGGCGCAGACGCGGGCCTCGTCGACGAACATGGCGACGAAATCGGCGTCTTCGGCGAGCTGGGGGAGGATTCGCTTGACGGCGACGACCTTCTGGAATCCGTGGGGGCCGGCCCGTCGCGCCAGGTACACTTCGGCCATCCCGCCCGTCGCGATCCGCTGAATCAGCTCGTAGGGCCCGAGCATGAGCGGGGCCGGATGGATCGACGCGCTCATCGAGGGTAGAAGCGTACCGCATGGTGCTGCCGAAGCGTAGGTCGTCGTTCCCACCCGATCCGGCTCTCGCCGCGCCCTCGGCGCGCGCGGGCTCGTCGGGGCTCTCACGCTCGAGCGAGCGCCGGGTCGTCACGGTGACGGGCGCGGCCTCGTTCCTCGGGACGAACCTCATCGGGCTGCTCGAGGAAGACGAGCGCGTCGGGCGGATCGTCGCGATCGACATCAAGGCGCCGCAGACGGCGCAGCGCAAGACGCGCTTCTACGAGGTCGACTTCACGCAGCCCACCGCCGAGGCGCGCCTCTCGGAGATCTTCGTCGCCGAGCGCACCGATACGCTCGTGCACCTCGCGTTCCTCGCGTCGCCGACGCACGGCACCGCGATCGCGCACGAGCTCGAGAGCGTCGGCACCCGCCACGTGCTCGTGGCCGCGCGCCACTCGCAGGTGCGCAAGGTCGTCATGTGGTCGCAGACGATCCTCTACGGCGCGCACCCTTCGAACCCGAACTTCCTCACCGAGCGCCACGCGCTCCGCGCGCCGACGAGCGAGCCGTTCTTCGCCGACAAGATCGAGGCCGAGGCCGAGGTCGCGCGCTTCGGGCAGCGCGTGCCGGGCGCGGTGGTGACGGTGCTCCGCACGGCGCCGATCCTCGGCCCCACGATCCACAACTACGTCACGCGCTACCTGTCGCGTAAGGTGGTGCCCACGATGATGGGCTTCGACCCGCTCGTTCAGTTCGTCCACGAGATCGACGCCATCGCGGCGTTCAAGCTCGCGGTCGACCGCGACCTGCCGGGCATCTTCAACATCGTGGCCGACGGCGTCCTGCCGCTCTCCACCGTGATCAAGCTCGCGGGCCGCCTCGCGATGCCCGTCCCCCACCCGCTCGCGCAGACGATCGGCGCGGCGCTGTGGCTCGCGCACCTCTCCGAGGCGCCCCCGAGCTTCATGCACCACCTGCGCTTTCTCTGCGTCGCCGACGGCGAAAAAGGCAGAGAGAAGATGGGCTTCCGGCCGGCCTACACGACGCGCGAGGCCGTGCTCGACTTCACCAGCGCGCAACGCCTGAGGGACGTGAAGCTGCTCCAGGAGAACCCCGCATGACGCGTCCCAAGAAACCCGCGGCGTCCCGGCCGTCGAAGACGTCGTCGACCGCGAAGACGAAGCGGCCGGCGCCGAAGAAGCAGACGCTCGTCACGACGCCGCGCCCGAGCACGCGCCCGATGCCCGCCGAGGCCGCGGGCTACGACACGGGCGTCGACTCGGTTCCGCCCGCGTCGCCGCCGGCGTCGCCGGATACGCGCCGCGACGGCAAGCGCCCGCGCGCGCGTGCGCTCGCGCCGGAGCCGGCGGTGGTCGCGCAGATCCGCGAGCTCGAAGCCCAGCTCGATCGGCTGATCGATGAGGCGTCGCGCAACGATCTCTCGTCGCTCGTGGACGACGATGACGACATCGAAGACGGCGTGACCGTCGCGGGCGCGAGCGCGCGCGCTGTCGTCGACGGGTTCGACGCCGAGGCGACGCTCCCCGCCGGCCGCGCCAGCGATCCGCTTCCCGAGCCGCGCGACGCGCGTCCCGCCGTCCCCGCGGCGCCGGAGTCGGTCTTCGACACGGCGCGCGAGCTGCTCTCGACCGACTTCTACCTCCGCAAGTGGGGCCGCCTCGCGATGCGCGGCCGCTCGGAGGAGGTCGACGACTTCGGGCTCGACCCGATCTACGACGCGAAGCTCCGGCCGATGCTCGACTTCCTCTACGGCAAGTACTTCCGCGTCGAGACGAGCGGCATCGACAACGTTCCGACGCGCGGCCGGTGCCTGCTCGTCGCGAACCACTCGGGCACGCTGCCTCTCGACGGCGTCATGATCAAGACGGCCGTGAAGCGCGAGCACGCCGCCGCGCGCGACGTGCGCTGGCTCACCGAGGACTTCATCTATCACTTCCCCTTCCTCGGCGGCGCGATGAACCGCCTGGGCGCGGTGCGCGCGTGCCAAGAGAACGCCGAGCGCCTGCTCGCGAAGGAGCAGCTCGTCGCGGTGTTCCCCGAGGGTGTCAAAGGGATCGGCAAGCTCTTCTCCGAGCGGTATCGCCTCCAGCGCTTCGGCCGCGGCGGCTTCATCAAGCTTTGCCTCCGAACCTCGACGCCCATCGTGCCCGTCGCGGTGATGGGCGCCGAGGAGACGAACCCGATGCTCTTCCGCATCGAGCACCTCTCGAAGGCGCTCGGTTTGCCCTACGTGCCCGTGACGCCGACGTTCCCCGCGCTCGGGCCCCTCGGCCTGCTGCCCGCCCCGACGAAGTGGCGGATCCTCTTCGGCGAGCCGCTCGATCTCTCCGCGCACGGCCCCGAGGCGGCCGACGACGAGATCCTCGTGGGCAAGCTCGCCGAGCGCGTTCGCGCGGCGATCCAGGGGATGCTCGATCGCGCCGTCGGCTCACGCAAGAGCGTGTTCTTCGGCTGACGCGCCGATGGGTGGAGGCGTCCTCGTCATCGACAAGCCTCGCGGGCCGACGAGCCATGACGTCGTCGCGCGGCTTCGCCGCGTCCTCCGCACGCGGCAGGTCGGGCACTGCGGCACGCTCGATCCGATGGCGACGGGCGTGCTCGTCGTCGCGATCGACGAAGCGACCAAGCTCGTTCCGTGGCTGACGGCGGACGACAAAGCGTACGAGGCGACGATCCGGCTCGGCGTCGAGACCGACTCGCTCGACGCCGACGGCGCGGAGATCCGCCGCGCCTCGGTGCCCGAGGCGGTGCTGGCCGAGCTGCGCGAGGGCTCGCCGCCAAACAGCGGAGCGATCGCGCGCGCCGTCGCGCAGGAGCGCGCGCGGATCTCGCAGGTGCCGCCCGCGGTGTCCGCCGTCAAGATCGGCGGCGAGCGCGCGCACGTCTTGGCCCGACGCGGCGAAGCCCCGGAGCTGCCGCCGCGCGAGGTGGCCGTTCGGCGCCTCGCGATCGCGGGCGGCGGCGTCGATCCGGATCCCCACCTGCGCGTCGCGCTCGATGTTACCAAGGGTTACTTCGTGCGGTCCTTGGCGCGCGATCTCGCGACCGCGCTCGGCACGGCGGGGCACCTGACGGCGCTACGCCGCACGCGCTCGGGCGTCTTCACGATCGACGAGGCGGTCGCGCTCGACGGCGCCGATCGCGACTCGCTCGACGCCGCGATGGTGCCGCTCGCGCGCGCGGCGTCGCGGGCGCTGCCCGTCAGCGTGCTGACCGACGAGGGCGCGCGCGCCGCCTTCCACGGCAAGATCGTGAGCGCGGAGGCGATCCGCGATCCCCACCCCACGCCGTCGGCGTGGCTCGACGCCGCCGGGCGGCTCGTGGCGGTCGGCGAGGTCGACGCCGCGGGCGGCCGCGTGCTCCGGGGCTTTCCCCCGTGACTATTTCTTGCCGCCCTTCGCGAGCAGCTCCTTGGCCTTCTTGATCTTCGCCTCGGCCTGCTTCGCGAGCGGGCCGTTCGGCGCGAGCTTCAAGTACGCCTCCCAGGAGCCGATCGCCTCCTTCAGCTTGCCGCTGTCGGCGAGCGCGCCGCCGAGCGAGTAGTACGCGGGCGCCGAGTTCGGCTCCTTGCCCACGGCGGCCTGGAACTCCGCGAGCGCGCCCGGCAGGTCCTTCAGCCCGAGCTTGCAGTGACCGCGATAGACGCGGAGCTCCGCGGCGTCTTTGAGCTTGATCGCGTGGTCGAGCGTGGCGACGCAGCTCTGGAAGTCGCGCAGGTTCTTCTGCTCGAGCGCCACCGACGCGAGCATGCCGGGGTCGTCGCCCGCCACGCGCTGCGCCTGCTTCAGCTTCGCGATCGCCTCGTCGGTCTTCTTCGCCGCGGCGAGGTGCTGCGCGTAGCCGAGGTAGAAGCGCGCGTCGTTGGGCGCGAGCTTCACCGCGTCGTCGAACGCCTTCGAAGCGCCCTCGACGTCGCCCTTGCCCGAGAGGGCGAAGGCGAGGTTGAGCTGCATCTCGGCGTTCTTCGCGTTCTTGGCGAGCACCTTCTTGGCGATCGTGATCGCCTCTTCGTACTTCTGCCCTTCGACGAGGAGCGCGACGAGGTTCTCCGCCGGCTCGGGGAAGTCGGGCTGGATCGCGAGCGCTTCGCGGTAGTGCTTCTCCGCGGCGGCGCGGTCGCCCGTCTTGTCCATCACGAGGCCGAGGTAGTAGTGGGCGTCGGCCTGCTTGGGGTTCTTCGTGAGGGCCGCCTCGAACGAAGCGCGCGCGGCGTTCCAGTCGCCCGCCTTGATCGCGGCGGTGCCCTTCGTGACGTCGTCGCTGGTCGACGCCGCGACGGGGCCCTCGGTGGGCCCGGGCTTCGGCGTCGCGCTCGGCGTGGCGCCGGTGTCTGGGGGCGTCTCCGCCGGCGTCTCCGGGGGCTTGGGAGGCCCTCCGCAGGCGAGGAGCAGCGACAATGCGACGGCGCCCAACAGCGATTCTCGTTTCATCCGCTTCCCTCCGTGCGGCGCGACTCCGGCGCGCCGACAGTCTCTCCCACGGCTGCGAGCAGCGCCTCGCGGACCGCTTTGAAACGCGGGCCGGGCGCGACCTTGGCGCCGCCCCGCTCGTTCACGTAGAACACGTCCGCGACCTTCGTCCCCTCGGTGTTGATCTTCGAGAGCGCGATGTCGAGGCCGAGGCCGTGCATCGCGCGCGCGAGGCTGTAGAGCAAACCGGGACGATCCTTCGCGAAGACCTCGACGACCGTGTGCCTTGGCGACGCGCGATCGTCGAGGGCGACCTCGGGCAGCACCGCAGGGCTCGGGCGCTCGCGCCACGGTGACGTCGCGCCGATGCGCTCGCGCAGCAGGTCGTCGGCCGACGCGGTGCCGGCGCAGAGGCTCTCGAGATCGCGCAGGAGCCGCGGCATCGCCTGGGCGACGCCGTCGGCGTTGCCTCGCGAGTCGCGGAGCCAGAAGAGGTCGACCGCCTCGCTCCCACCGCCGCCGGGCAGCGCGCGCGAGTAGACCTGCGCGCCGAGGACCTCGAGGCGGCTCGCGGTGATCGCCGCGGCGATCCGCGCGAGGAGGCCGGGCGCGTCGTCGGCGATCACGCAGAGCTCGCTCACCTCGGGGTGACGCGAGGGCACGAGCGCCGCCTGAACGGCGCTGGCGCCGCGGGCGCGCGCGCGCTCGAGCGCGACGCGGGCGTGCGCGCAGATCGCGTCGGGGGCGTTGGCGAGGAGGTAGCGCTCCGGCATCGACGCGAGGAACGCCTCGAGATCGGCGCGCTTGCCCTGCCAGATCGAGAGGGCGTCTTCCTTCACGCGTTGCGTGCGCGCCTCTTCGAACGCGTCGGCGCCGCCGAGCGAGGCGTCGGCGGCGAAGTAGAGCTCGTCGAGCATGCGCGCCTTCCACGACGTCATCGCCGTCGGCGACGTCGTCGTGAGATCGCACACGGTCAGGAGGTAGAGGTTGCGCAGGCCCTCGCGCCCGCGGAGGCGTGCGCAGAAGTCGGCGGTCGTGCTCGGGTCGTCGAGATCGCGCCGCGTCGCGACGTGGTACATGACGAGGTGATCGTGCACGAGGGCGCGCACCTCCGCGGCGTCGTCGGCGCTGATGCCGAGGCGCGGCAGGATCGCCTCGCAGAGCTCGGCGCCCGTGACGGAGTGGTTCCTGCGCGATCCGCTCGCGTCGGGGTAGCCCTTGCCGACGTCGTGGAGGAGCGTCGCGAGGAAGAGCGGCACGGGGCGCGCGATCTCGGCGGCGAGTCGGCTCGCGAGCGGTCGCTCGTGCGCGTTCTCGCCGCGGCACACGGCGCGGAGCGCGTCGACCGCGGCCACCGAGTGAACGTCGACGGTGTACACGTGGTAGACGTCGTGGTGCACGCGCCCGGTGACGGGCGTGAACTCGGGGATCATCGCGAGGAGGAGGCCCACCTCGTGGAGCTCGCCCGCGATCGACCCTCGCTTGACCGGCGCCTCGGGCACCGTGCACACGAGCTCGACGAAGAGGCGCGCGGCCTCGGTGCTCGCGCGGAGGCGCGCCGTCCACTCGGCGTCGGCGGCCGCGCGTGCGATGGCGTCGCGGGCGAACGGCAGGATCGGCGCCTTCTTCTGCACGCACGTCGCGTACGCGCGCAGCGCGAGCGCGGGATCGCGCGCGAGCTCGGTCGAGTCGACGGTCACGTGGCCGTCGAAGAGCTTCACGCCGCCGCCGAGATCGATCTCGACGGGTCGCGTGCGTCGCTTCGGCGGCGTCGCGCGGAGCAAGAGCGCTTCGCGCGCGCGAGAGACGACGCGCGCGTGGCCGAAGTAGTCTTGCATGAAGCCCTCGGCGGCGGCGGCGCGCTCCGCGTCGGTCGGCGCCTTCTCGTAGGGCGCGTAGCCGAGCTCGATGGCGATGGCCTCTTGCTGATCGAAGGTGAGCCGGTCGCTCTTGCGGCCCGCGTGGGCGTGGAGGCGGTTGCGCACGCGCCAGAGGAACTCCTCGGCGCGCGCGATCTCGTCGGCCTCGCGGGTGACGAGGACGCCGACGCGGACGAGATCCGCCCACATGCCCCGATCGGCGTCGCTCGTCCGGTAGCGCGCGCGGGCTGCCCAGCGCCCGACGTCGAGATCGCGGAGGCCGCCGGCGCCGGCCTTCACCTCGGGCTCGAGGAGGTAGAGCGAGCCGCCGAAGCGCGCGTGCCGGGCGACGGCCTCTTCTTCGAGGCGCTCGACGAAGCGTCCGAGCTCACCCTCGCTGAAGAGGCCGGCGTAGGCGCGCTCCTCGAGCTCCGCGAGGACGGATCGATCGCCCGCCAGGAGGCGCAGATCGAGCAGCGAGGTCGCGGTCGCCAGATCCTCTTGCGCGAGCTCGAGGGCCTCGGTGACGTCGACGACCTGGTGGCCGACGGAGAGCCCGGCGTCCCAGAGCGGATAGAGCAGCGCATCGGCGAGGCGCGCGGCGCTCTCGCGGCTCTTCGAGCCGCCGCGGACGACGAGCCGCACGTCGACGTCGGATCGAAGCGCGACCGCGCCTCGTCCGAAGCTGCCGACCGCGGCGAGGGCGACCGGCGAGATACTGTCGAGCTTGGCCTGCGCGCCGGTGAAGAGATCGGCGAGCAGCGTGGCCAGGAGGGCCGAGCGAGCGCGGCCGAGGCGAAGCCCATCCTCGAGCGGTGCTCCACGGCTTGCCTGGCTGGCGGCCGGAGCGGAGCTGCTCGCGAGCTGCGCTGTCAGGTCTTCCCAATGCTTCTTGATGACGGCCGAAAGCCCGGCGGGCGGGGCAGGATGCCCCCACTCGTCGCCCATGTGGGGTCGGCTGGCCGCGTTCTCCGACATTCTCGGCAAACCCTACCACTGGGCCTTCCCATTCGTGCGCACTTCCCGTACCGTGCCGGGGCAAACGCGAATTCCGACCGAACCTCAGCATGGGGGCCGGCCGGAGATAGAATGGCTCCCTCGCGCGCGGCTTGCGCGGTCGAGCGGGAGCGGAGGAGGCACCCGGTCATGTCGAAGAAGCACATCGTTGCTGTGGTTTGTGTGGGCTTGCTTGCCGCGTTCGCCAGCGGGTGCAGCGCCCAGGCGAAGCTCGGGACTCCCGAAATCAAGGCCGCGCCGCCGCCGCCGCCCGAGCCCCCGCCGCCCCCGCCGCCGGAGCCGGTCAAGCCGCCGGAGCCGGTCAAGGAGCCCGTGGCCGCGGCTCGCGTCCAGGTGAGCGGTGACCACATCAACATCACCGAGCAGATCCAGTTCGACCAGAACAAGGCCGTCATCAAGAACGAGTCGCTCGGTCTGATCGACGAGATCGCGAAGACGATCAAAGAGAACGACAAGATCAAGAAGGTCGAAGTCCAGGGTCACACGAGCGCCGAAGGCGACGCGGGAGCGAACATGAAGCTCTCCGACGAGCGCGCGAAGGCCGTCGTGAAGGCGCTCGTCGAGCGCGGCATCGACGCGAAGCGCCTCACGTCGAAGGGCTACGGCGTCACCAAGCCGATCGGCCCGAACGACACCCCGGCCGGTCGCGTCGCGAACCGCCGCGTCGAGTTCCTCATCACGGATCCGCCGCCGGCGAAGAAGTGATCTCGGGCTGACGAGACGAGAAAAAAACGTCGGTGCGCTCGCGAGAGCCACCGACGTTTTTCTTTTGTTCCGAGCTGCTCGCAGACGGCGCGATCAGAGCGCGCCGTAGTCGCGGCACGCGGACGTGCCCGCCTGGTACTTCGGCAGGCACGTCTTCTTCGAGGCGTCACAGTACGGCGCTTCGGGCGCGCACTCGTCGTCGCGGTCACACTTGTTGCCGACGGTCACGCGCGCGACGCACGTGTTGACGCAGCGGAGATCCTCGACGCACGGGCTCTCCGCGCTGCAGATCTCGCCGGCCGCCTTCTTGGCGACGCAGAACTTGCTCTGCCCGCGGAGGGTGCAGAACGTTCCCTTGTCGCAGACCTGGCCGGGGTTGTTGCAGGCCTCGTCGAGCTTCGTCGGCGCCTTGTCGGCGCACACGCCTTTGTCGCAGACCATCGTGCCGTCGCACTGGAGGCTCGTCTCGCACGGCCCGTTCTTGGCGACCGAGCCGCTGAAGACGCGCTCGCAGAGCTCGACGACCTCCGCTTCCTTCTCGGGGAGGATGACCTTCTCCTTGAAGATCTCGTCGATCTTGTCGATGCACGGGCGCGCCGAGTTCGGCTTGTACTGACGCCCCTGCCCGCCCGCGGCCGCCGCGGCGGCGTTGCAGACCTGCGCGCGCTTCGACTTGCAAGCGTCGGCGCCGACGCCGCAGCTGAGCGCGAGGTGCTTGCACTCGGTGTCGGCCTTGGTCGTGCAGAACGAATCGGAGGTCGAGAACTCGCTCTCCGTGGAGCTGCATCCTCCGAAGAGGGCCACGAGGGCCCCCGCAGCGATCACCGTCAGCGCCTTCTGCATCATCGTCGTCGCCCTCTCGAGAAAGTCGCCCTGGTTTTCTCCCAAGCTCGCGCGGGCCGCAAGCGTTCCATGGAAGGGAGATCGCCGTCCGGTTGGACGCATCCGGGCCCGGGGCTGTTCAACGCCCGCCTGCCTTGGGGTCGAGCGCTCCTTAGGAAAGGGAAAAAACGATGAAGATCGGCCTCGTTTCGGCGGCCGCGGCGGCCCTGCTCGTGCTCGGCGGAAGCGCCCGCGCGCAAGCTCCGGCGGCCAAGGCCCCGGCCGCGCCCGTGGCTCCGGCCACGATCACGACCAGCGATTACGTCGAGCAGCAGGTCGACGGCAACCAGGTGGTCACCTTCCCCGGCGACACCCTGCCCGGCGACACCAACAGCACCTTCGGCTACGAGATTCGCCCCCCGCCGCGCGTGCTCCGCGCGGGGCTCATCCGCCCGCGCGTGAACTTCGTCTCGGAGCTGTTGAAAAGCGTCGAGAATCTCTAGTAGTGTCTGCGCCGCCCGCGAAGGTGGCGGAATTGGCAGACGCGCTGGATTCAGGTTCCAGTGGGGTAACTCCTGTAAGGGTTCAAGTCCCTTCCTTCGCACCGCATCGGCCTCAGAATCGGGGTCATTTTCGACACTTGGCGCGCCGCCCGTTTCACACTTCACATTTCCTTCACACGACGTGAAAGGGAGCGGAGGAAACGGCGGAACGACGTCAGGCGCGGGCGACCGGAGCACCGCATCCTCAAACACGGGCGTCCCCTTCACGTAGTGCTTCGCCGCCGTCGTCTTCGGCTTGTGGCCGAGCCACGCGTCGATCCATGTGGAGTCGTAACCCGCGTCTCGGCACCACGTGGCGAACGTGGTTCGGAGTGAGCGCACGTCGAAAGGCTTGAGGGTCGTGGTCCCCTTCGCCAGTTCAGGCCGTTCGACCCCGGCAAGCGCTAGATGCTCACGGAGAGCATCCACACGCTTCTCCACGTCGCGCACGCGGTCGCCAACGGGGAACACACGCGCGGTAGCCTCCCCTTGCATGGTGCGAAGCAAGCCGCGAAGCTCGGGATGGATCGGCACGTCGCGAACGCCGGCCCTCGTCTTCGTGTCGGCGTCGTCACCAGACTTCATGTCGCGCCCGCGCTGCACCTTGATCATCGGCCGCGGTTGATCGAGCCGCACGTCGGACCATGTCAGCCCGTACGCTTCCGCGGGACGCAGGCCCGTGTAGATCATCACCGCATAGAAGCGACGGAGATCGATCGGGATCGCCTCACACGAGAGCAGCGCCAGTGCCTCGTGAGGTTCGAGCGCTTGGCGCTCGCGTTCGTCGTCCTCTTGATCCGCTCGCGACACGGGAGGCTTCAGGCCGAGGATCGGGGAGTCCTTCGCCGCGCCGACTCGGACGCTCGCATACTTCGGATCATCGTCGGACCACGCGCGCGAGAACGGCGCGGTAACGACCGACGACCAGATGTTGGCCGCACGCTTCGCGCCGATCGTCTTCTCGGCGTAGCACTTGGCGAGATTGTCTCGGATGGCTCGGCCATGCTCGATCCGCGCCTCCTGCATCGACGCCGGAAGGAACGGCGCGACGTAGCGATCCCAGTCCCCCTGGTGCTGCCCGGTCGTGTGACCAAGCGCAGAGTGCACCTTGATGTACGAGACCATCCACTTGCTAGGCGTGATCCCGAGCGGAGACGGAGTCACGCCGCGGAGGAGCGCGACGTTCGCGCCGAACCACTCCACGACCATGGGCCGGTCGGACCGGAGCGTGTACTTTGGCTGTTTGGTCTTCGCGTCGCCGCACAAGATCAGCTTCCCTTTTTGGGAGCCCTTCTCCGTGCGGACCCACAAGTACCAGCGACCGGGGATCGTGTCCCGATCCTCGCCCTCGCGCGGCTTGCGGTCGGGCGCGAATTTGTAGGTCACGGTCAAGAGGTCACCTTGGCCGGCGAGGGGCCGACATACAGCTCCGCGATCGTCCGCAGGTACGCCGGGTCCGCGTCAGGATCCTCGTCGATCAATTCCTCGACGGCGTCGAGGATGCGGCGATCGTGGTCGTCGCCAGGCATGGCGGACGAGACCGCGCCGACGAAGCGATCTTCGCCGTTGACGGTGATCACGTCGCGCTCGTCGATCGGAAACGAGAAGTCCTTCGTCATCTTGGTTTTCATTTGCGCCACTCCTTTTTCGTTTCGTCCCACGTGGGGACGTCCACAACCTCTCCACCCATCGCCTGCGCCAGCGTCTCGGCCTGATCGGCCGGAACGCACGTGGCCCATTGCGGTGCCCCCCAGCGCGGCTGTCCCATGGCCATGCTCGCGTTCAGGTACTTCCCTTCCGCGTTGCGGATCGCGCGGCGCGGCGTCATCGGGCCCCCCTATCGACAGGCGGGAGCGTTTCAAGCAAGCGATAGAAGGCTCGGCCACTCATCTGCCCGCCATTCTTGAGCAGCGCACGTGCAACCGCGGTTACGTGGCGCCAGTGTCGAACGAGAAACCGCTTCGTCCGCTGGTATTCTCTCGGCAGGACGTAACCCGCCATCCGGGGGGAATCACCGTAGGCACTGGTGACATACTCTTTAGCGGCGGTAAGGTCCGAATCGGGAAGCATATGAAGCATGCTGGGGGGCAGCACGTTCGCGCGGCGAAAGATCGATTCCGCCGCGTACCCTGCCAAGCAATGGCGAACGTGGGTCCTCACGATCGACTCGCGGCACATGTCCCTAGTCTCTTCGTCGTGGCATCCTCGAACCACCTGGGCCAGCTGGGATGGGTGATACAGGGCGAGAGTGCGGGTCCTGACGATCCCACGCCGCTCTGAGTTGGAGGGGGTTACAGAAATGCTGCGAACGGACCCCGGGCAAAGCACGTAGGTGACCGCGTGACCGGCCTCGTGATAGGCAATGGCCGATCGCGTCGGCGGCGTCATCACGAGCTGATCTCCAACTACTCTCCAAAGGCGGGTCATCGCGTCACCTTGGCCCAGCGCTTCACCTCGGGATCATCGGCGTCGATCCCGGCGCGCCGCGCCTCGCGCTCGATCACGCCGCGCATCCGCGGTCCGTCGACCGAGCCGGGGCAGATCGCGTTCACCCGCACGCCGAACGGCCCGAGCTCGGCGGCCAGCGTCTTGGTCAGCCCGATCACGCCCC
>JAHBWD010000032.1 GCA_019637175.1 Labilithrix sp.
GCGCCTCGCCTGAGCGAGTGAGAACGCGGGGTGACGACCGTCACTCCGCGTTTTCGATTCAGCCCTCTTCGATCTCGCCGGACGCGTAGCGCCAGGCGCCGTCTTCACGCACGAAGCGCGAGCGCTCGGCGAAGGAGACGTCTTTGCCTTTTTCGAAGACGCGTGCGTGGAACGTGACCCAGCCCTCGTCGCCCGATTCGCGGCTCTCGCGGATCTCGAGGCCCATGAAGCGCCGGCGATCGCGGATCTGCGCGAGCTCGCGCGCGAGCGCTTCGCGAGGGAGCGCGCGGTCGGCGTGCTCGCGCGCGAGCGTGTCGACGAGGTAGTCGCCGAGGCCGAGCGCGAACGCGGAGAAGCGAGAGCGCATGAGCGCCTCGGGCGTCGCGGCGCGCGCGCCGCCGTGGATCGGACCGCAACACGCCTTGTAACGAGCGCCCGAGCGGCAAGGGCAGTCACGCGGCGGCGTCATCGCTCAACGCGGCTTGCGCTTGAGGCGCGCGTTGCCCTTCGCCGCCCAGGGCTTCTTCGCGGCGCTGCGCGAGGGGCGATCGGCGGGCGCGCGAGGCGCGCGAGGCGCTTCGGGCGGGGGAGGCGCGGCAGGGCGCTCCTCGCCCTTCATCGGTTGGATCTTCACGCGCGGATCGCGCGGATCGGGCTCGCGCGTCGCCTGCTCGAACGAAGCGGCCGCGGGCGCGGCGATCTCGACGATCGAGTGCGTGCGCGCGACGTGAATCGCGCCGACGTCGCTCCCGCGGATGCCGCCGCGCCGGCACATCATCGCGAGCAGGCGGCGTGCGTCGGCGCCGTGCATCTGCCCCCACGTGACGCGGAAGGGAACCCACGCGCCGCCGTTCGCGCCTTGCGCGGCCACGGGTCTCGGCTCCCTCGGCTCCCTCGGCGCTCTCGCTTCTCTCTGCTCTCGGGATTCTCGCGGCTCTCGCGGCTCTTTCGGCCCTCGATCGGGACGCAGCCCGCGTGGCGCGACCGGCGTCAGATCGCGCGGCTCGGTCACCGTCGTGCGCGCCCTCGCGATGAGGCGCGCCAGCGCGCGCGTCGCCTCGCCGGTCGCGGCGATCTTCTTGGCGAGCGCCCACGCGCGATCGTCGGCCTCCTCGACCGTCTTCGCGGCGTCGCCGTCGACGTCGTCGTCATTGCGCGGCGGCGGCTTGGTGGTGAGCGCTTCGAAGAGGCGCTCGTCGCGCGCCTCGAGGATCTGCGCCGGCGTGGGGAGAGGCTCGATCCGCCAGCGCACGCCGGCGCGCTTGAGGAGGAACGACGTGCGCGTCATCGCCTGAGGCGACACCAGCACCGAGCTCGTTCCCTTGCGGCCCGCGCGCCCGGTGCGGCCGCTTCGATGCGTGTACGCGTCGGCGTCGCCCGGCGGCTCGGCGTGGATCACGCGCCCGACGTCTTGCACGTCGATGCCGCGCGCGGCGACGTCGGTCGCCACGAGCGCGTGGAGATCGCCGCGCTTGAACGCCGCGAGCGCGCGGTTGCGCTCGCGCTGCTCCATCTCGCCGGAGAGCGAGTCGACGCGGAAGCCCGTGTCGGCGAGGAGCTGCGTGAGCTCGGCGACGTCGGCGCGCGTGCGCGCGAAGACGAGCGTCGGCGCGTCGGGCGTCGCGAGCATGAGGTTGATGATCGCGGCGAGCCGCTCGTTCGGGAGCACGAGGTGCACGAGGTGCTCGATGTCGAGGTTCGCCGTGCCGTGCGGCGTTCCCTCGACGCGCACGGCGTCGCGCTGGACGCGATCGGCCAGCGCCGTCACCTCGCGGGCGAACGTCGCCGAGCAGAGGTGCGTTCGATGCTCCTCGGGCGCGAAGCCGAGGATCGCCTCGAGATCGTCGCGGAAGCCGAGATCGAGCATCCGATCGGCCTCGTCGAGCACCACCGCGCCGAGCTGCGAGCCGTCGATCGCCTTGCGCTGGAGGTGATCGAGGAGCCTGCCCGGCGTGCCCACGACGATCGTGGGGCCGGAGCCGAGCGCGCGGCGCTCGTCGCGGTAGTTGGCGCCGCCGGTGACGGAGGCCACGCGCATCCGGAGGGGCGCGAAGAGCCACGAGAGCTCGCCCTCCACTTGCTGCGCGAGCTCGCGCGTGGGCGTCACGACGAGCGCCCGAGGCCGCGCCGCGCCCTTCGGCGTGGACGAGGTGTCGCCCTGGACGACGTCGCGCAGCGCGAGGCCGATCGCCACCGTCTTGCCCGAGCCCGTCTGCGAGCTGATGCGCAGGTCTTTCCCGGCGAGCGCGGGATCGAGGACGGCCTCCTGCACCGGGGTGAGGTTCGTGTAGCCCTTCTTTTCGAGCGCGCTCGCGAGCAGCGGCCCGATCAGCTCTTCGAAGTCAGTGACCGCCATCGTTCGCTCGAGCGACTTAGCAGGCAACCGTGCGCGCGTAACTAAGGAACGACACTAAGGAACGACGCCGAAGACCACCACCCGCTGCTGGGGCAGGGATTCGTCGCTGCTCCGGAAGACGAAGCGATTGGCCTCGAGCTCGCGCCGGATCTGGGCGAGCGTCATCTTGTGCTCGGGCTTGATGGGCACCTCGGGATCTTCCCCGCGGTATTCGACGAGGGCGAGCCGCCCCGTCTTGCGCAACGCCGTACGCACCTGGGCGAGCGTCTCCGCGGGCCGCGGGAGCTCGTGGTAGACGTCGACCATCAAGACGAGATCGACCTCGCCCCGCGGCAGCTTCGCGTCGGTCTCGGTCGCGAGGATCGGCACGACGTTCGTGAGCTTGGCCGCGGAGATCTTGTCGCGGAGGATCGAGAGCATCTCCGGCTGGAGATCGGTCGCGAGGACGCGCCCGCCGCCGGGTCCGTCGCCGACGCGCTTGGCGATTCGAACCGTGAAGTAGCCCGAGCCCGCGCCGACGTCGGCGACCGTCTCGCCGGGCCTGATCCCGAGGACGTCGAGCACGTGCTCCGGCTTCTCGGTCGCCTCGCGATCGTCGCGATCGAGCCAGTCGGCGCCGCGCCAGCTCATCGGGGTCGCGAGCGTGCGCCCCATGTAGACGCCCGGCGGATCCTGCGGCGTGTCGGGCGGCTTCGGCGGATCCTGCGTCGCGCGCGAGCAGCAGACGAGGCACGCGAGCAACAGCGCCCATCGCGGCATGGGCGCGATCGTACCAAGTCTGCGCTACGATCGCGCTCGCCTTGGGGAAGAAGCTGGAGCTCGCGATCGCGGTGTTGAACGGCGCCGTCGGCGATCACCTCGCGCGGACGGGCAACGGCCTCGCGACCGAGATGACCCTCGTGCGCGGAGGGGAAGGGCTCGCGCTCGAGCGCGACGCGCTCGCGGCGGCGCTCCCCTCGGCGACGTCGCGCGTCGTCGTGCTCGTGCACGGCTTGATGTGCACCGAAGACGTCTGGACGCACGAAGGCGGCGCCGACTTCGGCACGCTCCTCGCGCGCGACCTCGGGTTCTCTCCGCTGTACGTCCGCTACAACTCGGGCCTCCCGATCATGGAGAACGGGGCGGCGCTCGCCAAGCTGCTCTCGCGGTTGGTCAGCGTGTATCCCGCGCCGATCGAGGAGATCGTCCTCATCGGCTTCAGCATGGGCGGCCTCGTGATCCGCAGCGCGTGCCACGCCGCACGGCAGGAGCGGAGCCATGATTGGCTCCCGCTCGTGGGGCGCGCGATCTACGTTGGAACGCCGCATCGCGGCGCGCCGCTCGAGCGCGTCGGGCGCTTCGTCGCCAAGATCCTCCGCGCGGTGGACGATCCGTACACGCGCCTCGTCGCGCAGCTCGCCGATCTCCGGAGCTGCGGCGTCAAAGATCTCGGCGACGCGCGCGTCACCCTCGACGATCCGCGCCACCCGGTGCCGCTCTTGCCCGAGATCGATCACTTCCTCGTCGCCGGCTCGCTCGCCACCGACGTGCGCCTCGCGTGGGTGTTCGGCGACGCGATGGTGCCTATCCCCAGCGCGACCGACGGCACGTGCGTCGACGCCGCGACGTTCGCGCTGCCGCCCGACCACGTGAAGATCATCAAGGGCGCGAGCCACATGGACCTCCCGCGCGATCCGGCGGTGTACGCGCACGTCCGCGCGTGGTGCGGGAAAACGGAGGAGGGCGCATGAAGGCGATGAAGCGGCTCCGAGGGCTGCGCGCGCTCGTCGAAGACATCGTCGAGCACGGATCGAAGTCGGTCGAGGAGGTGCACAAGGCCACCGCCGCGCGCACGTTCGACGTGCTCGAGGCGATCCCGCCGATCGCGACGCCGGCCAAGGTCGTTCACGTGGTGCACGACGCGTCGGTGACGAGCGTGTACACGATGATTCGCGTGGTGAACAAGGTCGTGGGCAAGACGCTCGAGGTCGCGATCGACGTCGCCGAGGCGGTGAAGGACGAGACGCCCAAGAGCTGAAATGAAGCTTCGGTGCACGCATTGCGACGGAGCATTCGAGGGCGACGAGGACGCGCGCTGCCCGAAGTGCCTCCGTCGAACGAGCGTCGTCGAAGCCGTCGAACAGAAGGCGAGCGCGCGTCGCGTCGATCAGCCTGCGCCGTGGCCGGCGGGAACGGCGTGCCCGCTGTGCCTCGCGCGCGAGGTGGGCGACGACGTCTTCCATTTCGAGATCGCCGAGAGCGGACCGAACATCGGCGGCCCCGCCGCGTCGACGACGGTGCGCTGCCGCTGCTGCGCCGAGTGCCGCGCGCGCGTCGTCGGCCTCCAGCGCGTGAGGAAGGTCGCGCTTCCGTTCGTGCTCCTCGGCATCGTCGCGTGGCTGGCCTCGCCGATCGCGGAGGCGCCGCTTCGCGCGCGCCTCCACCTCGGCTTCCCGGCTGCGTTCGCCGTCGGGACGCTGATCGCGTTGATCGTCGCCGGCGTGCCCCTCTTCTTCGTCGATCGCGCCCAACGCGTCATGCGCAAGAGCCTCGAGACGTCGTGGCTCTTCCAGAAGGTGCGAGCGAGCCTCCCCGCGCCCGACGGGCTCCTCCAGCATGAGCACGGCAAGGTCCTCGCCGACGTTCCGCCGGCGGCGAAGGTCGTCGACGCGAGCGAGATCCTCAGCGCGCGCTGATCTTGCGGCACGGAGCGCCGCCGCGGGGGGCGGGCTCGGAAGCCGTCTTGAGCGGCGGCGGGACGCGGCGCGGAGGGATCGACGCGCGCGCGGCGACCGCGACGCCGCCGGGTTGGGGGATCTTGTAGGGCTTGTTGAGGCGCACGATGTCCTTGGTGAGCGCGTTCGCCTTCTTGATCGCCTCGGGCGTGACCTTGTAGCGCAGCGCGAGGTGACCGAGCGTCTCGCCTGCCTTCACCGTGTGCGTGACGTACAGCGTCGGCGGCGACACGACGCGGCGAGACACGAGGAAGCGATACGCGCGCCGGCCGAGCTCTTGCGCGGTCGGGTTGAAGAAGCGAACGTGCAGGTGCGTGGCGTGCCCGCTCACGTGGAAGAGCAGCGGCCGCTTGCTCTTGCCGCCCACCTGGAAGATCGCGTCGAGCCACGCGGGATCTTCGCCGATCTCGAGGGCGTAGGCCTTGAGCACCCGCTGGATGCGCGTGTCGACGAGGATGAGATCGATGTCGCTGTCGGCGATGAGCGTGCGGACGAGGTGCCACGTACGGGGCTTGTCGAGGTTCTCGCCCGCCGCGTTCGCGTACCAGCGGTGCCCTCCCGTGAGGTAGTAGCCGAGATCGACGTCGCGGCCAGACTGGTGGCTCACGTGGGGATGCAGATGGCCGCCGTTCTTGGCGCTGATGTCGCCGATGAACGCCTTCGGCGTGCCGGGAAACTTGGCGGCGACGGCGTCGATCGCGTGCGCGAGCGCGTCGACCGTCTCGCGGGTGCCCCACGCGAGCGCGGGGTGCACGACCTCCCAGTTTTCGCCTTCGGGCATGCGAACGCCGCTGACGAGCGCGCCTCCGTTGGTGCGGCCGATCGACATCGAGCCGAGCGCCGCGAGATCGCCCTTGAGTCGCGCCTCGAGGTCGGCGTCGGACAGATCGGCGAGCGGCGCCGGACCTGACGCCGAGAGCTCCGCGGGAGCCTCGAAGCCGTCGTCGATCGTCGAGTGCTCGGCGTCGGGCGCGTCGTCGTCGCCCGAAGGCGTCTCCTCGCAGGTCTCGAGGGCCGTTCCGCTCGCGCGCGCCGGCGAGGCCTCCACGCTCTCTTCGTGCGGAGGCGCGGGCGCGCGCGGCCTCGCGCCGGCGCAGCCGGTCAGCGCGAGCGCGAGGAGCCAGGCGCGGCGGATCGTGACGGCGCGCATCGCTCTCACGCCCGAGGCCGCCACGTGGGCCATCGCAAGAGGCCGACGACGGTCGCGGCCGCGAAGATGACGGCGAAGTACAGCGCGACGGCGCTCACGTAGTGGAGGGCGAGCGACGCCTCGTGATCGTTCGAGCAATAGAGGCCGTAGCTCGTGCCTTCGCCGTCGGTCGACGCGGAGACGAAGATCTCACCGCCCTTGCCGCACGCGGCCTCTCCGTTGAGCTCGCGGATGGGCGCGAAGAAGGCGACGGTCGCGCCGAGCGGGGTGAGCAAGATGGACCCCAGCGCCACGGACATCACGCCCGTGACGCGCCCGTACGAGAGCGCCGGCGTCACGATCGTGCGCTTCGGCGCGGGAGCGACGAGCGGTCGGCCCGTCGCGCGCCGGACGACGTTGGCGGCGGTGGCCACGAGGGGACCGACGCCGTCGGCGGACGTCGGATCGAAGGCGAGGTCGCAGCGGCCGTCTCGCACGCGCATGAAGATCAGGCGCTGGGCCCCGAGATCGGCGAGCGTCTTGGGATCGACCCACGCCAGCGCGGGCGACGGCGCGCCCGCGTCGCGATACCCGGCGGGATGGTGGGGGCTCGCTCCGACGCCGACGAACATCGCGTAGGTCGCGTCGAAGGCCGGTACGCCGGTGGGTTGCGGCGCGACCGCGGGGATCGGCCCCATCACGCTGTCGACGTCGGACCTCCGGCAGACGACGAGATCGGGCAGCGGTACGCCCGCGCCGATCGCCGTCGCGACGTGGCTCACGTCCGACGGTCCGGGGAGCGAGCGGGTCGCCTGCACCTCCACGGTGAGCGCGACGTCGTGCACGGTGCCGCGCATCGCGCACGCGCCGATCGGATCGCCGTCGATCTCGAGGCCGATCTCCTCGCGGACCGCCGCGCGCACCTCGTCGCGCGCGCGCGTTTCCTCGCGGTCCTGGGCGCGGAACGCGAGCTTCAGCACCGCGAACCACGCGGCGACGGCGATCGCGAACGCGAGGAACAGGAAGAGCATCGCGCCCTCGAGGCTACATCCGCTCGGGGGCTTCGATGCCGAGGAGATCGAGCGCCTTGGCGAGCGTCTTCGCGGTGAGCTCCGACAGCGCGAGGCGCGACCGGCGCGTCGCTTCGTCGTCGGCCTTGAGCACCGGGCACTGCTCGAAGAACGTGGAGAAGCGCGTCGCGACCGCGAACAGGAACGTGCACAGGCGGTGCGGCTGGAGCGTCTCCGCGACGGAGGCCACCGCGCTCTCGAGCCCGAGCAGCTCGAGCGCGAGCGCGCGCTCCGCGGGCTCGCGGAGGACGATCGCCGACGTGGCCGCCGCCGCGGCATCGGCGGGATCGGCCTTGCGGAAGATCGAGCGGATTCGGGCATGTGCATACTGCAAGTAAGCGGCGGTGTTCCCGTCGAACGCCAGCATGCGATCCCAGTCGAAGATGTAGTCTTTGATCCGATCGCTCGAGAGATCGGCGTACTTGATCGCGCCGATCCCGATCTGCCGCGCCACCGAAGCGCGCGTCGCGTCGTCGAGCTCCGGGTTCTTCTCCTTCACCGCCGCGCCGGCGCGCTCGATCGCCTCGTCGAGCAGCGCCGAGAGCTTCACGGTGCCGCCCTCGCGCGTCTTGAACATCTTCTTGTCGGGCCCGAGGATCGATCCGAACGCGACGTGCTCGGCGCGCGCGGGCTCCGCGAGCCAGCCTGCGTCTTTCGCCGCCGCGAACACCATCGCGAAGTGCTGCTGCTGCGGGGCCCCCACGCAGTAGAGGATGCGCGTCGCCTTCAGCGTCTGCGTGCGCTCGCGGATGGCCGCGAGATCGGTCGTCGCGTAGCCGTAGCCGCCGTCTTGCTTGCGGACGATGAGCGGGAGCGGCTCGCCTTCCTTGTTGGTGAAGCCCGCGGGGAAGACGCAGATCGCGCCGTCGCTCTCCTTCGCCAGGCCCTTCGCCTCGAGCTCGCTCACGACGCCGGCGAGGAGGGGGTTGTAGTGGCTCTCGCCGCAGATGTCGGCGTCTTTCAGCGTGACGCCGAGCTTCGCGTACACCGCGCCGAAGTAGCGCTTCGACGTGTCGACGAGCTGCCGCCAGAGGGCGAGCGTCTTCTCGTCGCCGCCCTGCAAGAGCACGACGCGCTGGCGCGATCGCTCGGCGAACGCGGGATCGGCGTCGAACTTCGCCCGCGCCGCGCGGTAGAACGCGTCGAGGTCGGAGACGTTGGCGGCCTCCGCCGCCTCGGCGCCGACGTCGAGCAGGTGCTCGATGAGCATGCCGAACGGCGTGCCCCAGTCGCCGAGGTGGTTCTGCCGGATCACGCGGTGCCCGACGGCCTCGAGCACGCGCGCGAGCGCGTCGCCGATCACGGTGCTGCGGACGTGACCGACGTGCATCTCCTTCGCGACGTTCGGCGCGGAGTAGTCGATCACCACCGTCTCCGGTCGCGACGCGAGCGCGACGCCGCCGCGCGGATCCTCCGCGAGCTTCTTCGCCTCGCGCGCGAGCCAGTCGGGCGCGAGCGTGAGGTTCACGAAGCCGGGGCCCGCGACCTCGACCTTCTCGCAGATCCCCTTCATGTCGAGCGCGTCGACGATCGCCTGCGCGATGACGCGAGGGGGCTTGCCGAGCCTCTTCGCAAGGCCCATCGCGACGTCGGCCTGATAGTCGGCGCGATCGGAGCGACGGAGGACCGGATCGGTCCCCGCGAGCTCGTCGCCGAAGGCCGCTCGCAGCGCGGCGTCGAAGCGAGGTTCCAGCTCTCTTTTCGGATCGGCCACGGCGGGCTTTTGTCGCGGGGGCCCTCGCGCGTCAAGGTATCCTGCGGCGGTGACCACGCCCGATCCGCAGAAGCGCGACATCTTGCGGCGCGTGCGCGTGTTCGCCGATCTCGCCGACGAGGAGTGCGACGCCGTGCTCGCGGCGCTCAAGGCCCGTCGCGGTGCGCCCGGCGACACGCTCTTCCGCGAGGGCGACCGCGGCGACTCGCTCATGATCGTCCTCGACGGCCAGCTCGTCGCGACGGCCGGCGGTGAGACGATCGCGACGCTCGGCCCCGGGGAGGTCGTGGGCGAGATGGCGTTCGTCGACGCCGAGCCGCGCTCCGCGACCGTCGCGTCGCCGAACGGCGCCACCGTGCTCGAGTTCACGCGCGAAGCGCTCGCGGGCCTTCGAAGGAGCGCGCCGCGCGTCGCCGCGGCCATCCAACGCAACGTCCTCTTCGACGTCGCGCGCCGCCTCCGCGACGCGGGCGAGAAGCTCACCGACGGCGCGAGCCTCTCGAAGAACGCGCCGCCCGCGTCGATGCGAAGGCCCAGCCGCGGGCTCACCGTCGATCAGCTTCGATCGATCCCCGCGCTCGCGTCGTACGCGCACGACGATCTCGAGCTGCTCGCGTACATCGCGACGCTGCGCTCGTTCGCGCCGGGCGAGGTCTTGATGAAGGAGCTCTCCGAGGGCGACGCGTGCTGGCTCTTGCTCACGGGCGAGGTCTCGGTCACGCGCGCCGCGTCCGCGACGTCGCTCGCGACGCTCGGCCCCGGCGCGCTCGTCGGGCAGCTCGCGCTGCTCGATCGCGCGCCGCGATCGGCGACGGTGACGGCGGCGCGCGAGACGCACACGCTCGAGGTCCGCGCCGACGCCTTCGCCAACCTCGTTCGCGCGTCGTCTCCCGTCGCGCTCCGGTTCCAGGAGCAGGTCGCCCTCGCCGGCGTTCGTCAGCTCCGCGCCGCCACGCTGCGCATCGCCGAAGGCTCGCGCGCCTCGATCCCCTCGACGGCCGGCCGCATGCTCGACGTCGACGACTGGGACGACGCCGCGTCTCCGTCTCTCGAGCTCGCCATCGATCCCGCGTCGATCCGCCGCTGATCCCATGCGCCTCGTTCACCTCACTCTCCTCCCTCTCCTCGCCCTCGTCGCCTGCGGCGGCCCCGCGCTCCCGCCCCCGCCTCCGCCTCCACCTCTCGCGCCCGCTCCCGCGCGCGCACCCGCCCTCGCCCTCGCGCCCGCGCCCGCGCCCGCCGATCCCGATCAGCGCCTCGCCGATCTCGGCACCTGCGCCCTCGAGTCCGGCGAGCGCATCGAGCAGTGTCGCATCGGCTACCGCACGTTCGGCGCGCTCGACGCCGCCAAGTCGAACGCCGTTCTGTTCCCGACGTGGTTCACCGGCACCACCAAGAACCTCGCCGACGTCGTGCCCGACAAGCTCGTCGACACGAAGCGGTTCTACTTGATCCTCGTCGACGCGATCGGCGACGGCGTGTCGTCGTCGCCGTCGAACAGCCGCACGCAGGGGCGCCTCGCGTTCCCGCGCTTCACGATCCGCGACATGGTCGAGAGCCAGCGCCGCTTGCTGAGCGAGCACCTCGGCGTCGAGCGCCTCCACACGGTGATGGGCATCTCGATGGGCGGCATGCAGGCGATCGAGTGGAGCGTCACGCACCCGGAGCGCGTCGGTCGCGTCGTGCCGATCGTGGGCACGCCGCAGCTCACGTCCCACGACCTCCACCTTTGGACGACGGAGCTCCACGCGCTCCAAGGCGACGTCGCTTACCAGAACGGCGCGTACGAAGGCCGCCCTCGGATCAAGTCCGTCCTCGATCTGCACAACCTGATGTTGACGACGCCGGCTTACCGCGCCGAGCAGACGAGCCGCGAAGCGTTCCCCGCCTGGCTCGCGGCGCGCGAGGCCGAGACGACCTTCGACTGGAACGACTGGCATCGGCAGCTCGAGGCGATGCTCGCGCACGACGTCGCGAAGCCGTACGGATCGATCGAGGCGGCCGCGAAGCGCGTCAAGGCCAAGGGCCTCGTCGTCGTGGCCGAGCACGATCACATGGTGAGCCCGATCCCCGCGCGCGCGTTCGCGAAGGCGACGGGCGCCAAGCTCGTCGTGCTCGACGGTCCGTGCGGGCACGTCGCGCCGGGGTGCGAGGCGCCCAAGCTCGCGAAGGCGGTGAGCGCGTTCCTCGCGGAGTGATCGCGAGTGACCGCTAGCCCGCGACGGCGCGCGCGAGCGCGTCGAGCTGCTCGCCGCCGACGCGCGTGGCGAGCGGCGCGATGATCGCTTTGCCGAGCCGGGCGAGCGGGCCGTGCCAGGTCTCGATCGACTGCACGCGGGTGCCTTCGCCGTCGCGCTCGAAGACGAAGCGATGCTCCGCCCAGACGAGGCCGCGGACGCCGCCGCGCCATGCGAGCTCGCGCGGGCGGTCGGAGACCGTGACGCGCAGCGACGAGGCGACGGGAGCTCCTGCGATCCGCACGCGCAGGCGGTCGCCCGTCTTCAGCGCCGCGCGCGACGCCACGCCGACGGCGCAAAACGATCGCGGCATCCAGCTCGGCCACGACGCGAGATCCGCGAGCTGATCGAAGGCCCGCTCGGGCGGAACGTCGACCTTGCGCTCGGCGCGCGCGACGAAGGGCATGCGCCGACGCTCGCACGACGCACGCACGCAGCGCAACGTCGGATCTCGCGATGGCTCGCTTTGCGTTCGGGGCCACATGCGCTACGGTGGGCGGTCTCATCGTGATGAACCGGCGAAACAAGGACGCGGCGAATCGCTTCGCCGAGCGGCGACGCCGCGAAGACGAAGCGCCGCGCCTTACCGCGGAGATCCCGAAGCTCGAAAGTCTTCGGCTCGACGTGGAAGAGCGGAGGCCGGGCGTCGTCTCGGCCGAGGTCTCGCACATCCGCCGGGTGGTCGTCGCGCACGCGCCTGCGCTCTTCGAGGTGCCGTGCAGCGATCCGTCGTGTCAAGACGGCGGGCACGACCTGACGAACGCCATCATGCGTGGGCTCCGCAACTCCGACACCCGCTTCGAAGGCGAAGACGTGTGTCTCGGTCAAGTCGGCAACGCGTCGTGCGAGCGCGTGCTTCGGTTCGTGGCCACCGCCACGTATCACGCTTGAGCCGTGCCCCCGACGCGCGCCGTGACCGGCGCGCTGCCCCTCCTCGAAAGAACAGCATGCAATCCATCTCGAGCGCTCCCCATGTCGGAGCGCCGCCTGACGTCCTTCCTCGCTTCGCAACCCTCGGCCTCACGCTGCCGCTCCTCCGCGCCGTCGCGGTCGAGGGCTACGAAGAGCCCACGCCCGTCCAGCGCCGGGCGATCCCTCACGTGCTCGAGGGCCGCGATCTGCTCGGCTGCGCGCAGACGGGCACCGGCAAGACCGCCGCCTTCGTCCTGCCGATCCTCCAGCGGCTCGCCGCGCGCGGCCGCGGCGACGGCCGCATTCGAACCCTCGTGCTCGCGCCGACGCGAGAGCTCGCCGCTCAGATCGGCGAGCGCACCGGCGCGTACGGCCGAAACCTCGGCCTCCGGCACGCGGTCATCTACGGCGGCGTCGGTCAACGCAACCAGGAAGAGGCGCTCCGAAAGAAGCCCGACATCCTGATCGCGACGCCGGGCCGCCTGCTCGATCTGATGGAGCAGGGCTTCGTCCGGCTCGACGGCGTCGAGATCCTCGTCCTCGACGAGGCCGATCGGATGCTCGACATGGGCTTCATCCACGACGTGAAGCGCGTCGTGCGGGCCGTCCCGACGCAGCGTCAGACGCTGCTCTTCTCCGCGACCATGCCCCCGGCGATCGCCGAGCTCGCGCGCGGGATCCTCATCGATCCGATCCGCGTCGACGTCGTTCCTCAGTCGACCACGGCCGACAAGATCGCGCAGTCGCTCTACTACGTCGACAAGCGCGACAAGCGCGCGCTCCTCGAGCAAGTGCTGCGCGGCGAGGGCGTCGCGCGGACGCTCGTGTTCACGCGCACGAAGCACGGCGCCAACCGCCTCGTCGAGCAGCTCGACCGCGCGGGTATCGACGCCGCGGCCATTCACGGCAACAAGTCTCAGGGCGCGCGCGAGCGCGCGCTCGAGGGCTTCCGCAACGGATCGATCCCCGTCCTGATCGCGACCGACCTCGCCGCGCGTGGCATCGACGTCGAGGGCATCAGCCACGTCGTCAACTACGACTTGCCCAACGTCCCCGAGCAGTACGTGCACCGCATCGGCCGAACGGCGCGCGCGGGCGCCGAGGGCCGCGCCATTTCGTTCTGCGACGTCGAGGAGCGCGGAATGCTCGCCGACATCGAGAAGCTCATCAGGCAGCGCATCCCCGTCGCGGGCGCGATCTCCGCGCCGCCGCAAGGGGGCGCGCCGCAGGCGCAGCGAGACGCCGCGAAGCGGCCCGAACGACCCGAAGCTCCGCCGCAGCGGCGAAGACGCCGCCGCCGTCACCGAGGGCCGCGTACTTCGCCCTAGCCCGTGCTAAAAGCACGGTTGGCTTAACGAGCATCGGCTGGCTTACGAGCATCCGTGAAAGGACCCCATGTCGAACCCCAGCGTCAACAAGCGTCAGAAAGAGCGGCAGCGCCAGGAGCGCCAGCGCGAGAAGCTCGCCAAGCGCGAAGACCGCAAGCGCGACAAGGCCAATCGTCCCGCCGGGCCCGCGGGCGAAGATCCCGACATCGCCGGCATCGTCCCCGGCCCGCAGCCTCCGCCCGAGTGGTGAGGCCAGCCGGCCCTTCGTGACAGGGGGGAGGGCCGACAAAAGCGAAGAAGCCGCGGCCCGTGAGGACCGCGGCTTCTTGCGTTCTGGGCTCCTTGGCGACGGGAGCCGACCCGATCAGACCGGGACTTCCTTGCCGACGTACTTGGTGCGGTCGTAGCTGTTGATGTTCTTGTTGAACACCACCTGGAACGCCGCCGCGTTGCCCTGCTCGCCGATCTTGACCGACCACGCGAGGAAGAGGTGCCAGATGCGGTACCAGCGCTCGCCGTAGGTATCGAGGATCGCCTGGCGGTTCGACACCCAGTTGTCGTGCCACTTCTTGAGCGTCCACGCGTACTGCATGCCGACGTTCTCGACCGAGCGGACTTCGAACTTCGACTTCTCGGCGTACTTCATCATCTCCGAGAGCGGCAGCGACGCGTCGGCGCCGGGGAAGATGTACTTGTTCATGAAGAGACCCCAGATGAGGTCTTCGGGGCGGAGGCCGATGGGCGCGATGCCCTCGTCGCCGCCGCGGCGGAGGCCCGTCCACTGGAGGAGGAAGTTCCCGTCGTCCTTCAGGAGGCCGTACATCTGGTCGAAGAACTTCTGGAGGTTCTTCACGCCGACGTGCTCGACCATCTCGAGGCTGACGATCTTGTCGAACTGGCGCTTCGGGATGTCGCGGTAGTCGAGGCAGAGGATGCGCGCGCGGTCGGCGACGCCGGCCTTCTCGATGCGCGCGTTGCCGAACTCCGTCTGGTTCTTGGAGATCGTGATGCCGGTCGAGTCGGCGCCGAAGTTGACGGCCGCGTGGCGGGCGAGGGTGCCCCAGCCGCAGCCGACGTCGAGGAGCTTCTCGCCCGGCTCGAGCATCAGCTTCTTGCAGACGCGGTTCATCTTCTCGTCTTGCGCTTCCTCGAGCGTCGTGTTCGTCGGGCCGTTCTTGAAGAAGGCCGCGGTGTAGATCATCCGCTCGCCGAGGAACCAGCCGAAGAAGTCGTTGCCGCGATCGTAGTGGCCGCGGACGATGCGCTCGTCTTGCGCCTTCGAGTGGATCGTGACCTCGGGGATGAAGTTCGAGAAGAAGAAGCGGAAGTGCTCCGCCGTGATCCCGTACGTCACGTAGCGGTCGCGCTCGTCGAGGAACGCGTGCATGTCGCCCGGGATGTCGATGAGGCCGTCGAAGTACGCCTCGAACAGCGTCGTCATCGGGACCTTGCCCTTGGCGAAGCGCTCGGCGAGCTTGTGATCGTGGAAGCGGAGGTGACGCTCGATGCCTGCGCCGGCCTTCCCGCTGATGGGGGCCTCTTCCGGCCGGTGTTGCTGCTGCGAAGACTGCTGGCGGAATGCGTGCACGGTCACTTGAGGCTCCTCTTTCTCGTCCTCACGAAGACGTGAGGCCCCGCTCGAGAGCGACGGGTCGCACCTTCTAAACGCGAGTTGGCGTTGGTGCAAGCCGACCTGGGGCGCGAAGGCGGCTTCACGCCAGCAGAGCTCGGAAAAATGGGGGCTTCGTGGGGTCGAAGCGCGTCAGCTTTCGACCTGGGCGAGCACGAAGCGCACGCGATCGTGATCACGCGCGCCGGTGAGGGCTTCTTCCCCCAGGCGGACGGCCGACGGGGCGCCCTCGCGGCGGACGACGCACCCGAGGACGATCGGGCGCCACAAGGGGTGCGTCAGGAGGAAGCGCCGCACGAAGCGCACCTCGATCGTGAGCTTGTCGGCGTAGGCCTCGGCCAGCGTGCGCCGCGCCTCGAGCAGCGCCTCTTCGACGCTCGCGACGTGGAGCTTCACGCGGTGGCCGAGCTCGTCCGAGGGGAGGCGAACCACCGGCTCGCCGCTCGCGTCGGTCACCTCGATCGCGCCGCCGTGGCGGACGCGCACGACGAGCTCGCGGTCGCCGTCGAGGAATCGCCGCGCGCCGCCGTCGTCGAGGCCGAAGCGGCGGAGGTACGCGAACGGCCTCTCGCTCTCGGGCACCGCGCGCGTCGCGACCGCGAGCGCCTTCTGCGCCTTCTCGCGATCGCGCCGCTTCGGGCCGGTCTCCGACCAGTGCACGAGCCACGCGAACGCCACGCGGCACGGCGAGGCGGCGATCGCGTCCGGATCCCACACGAGCTCGACCTCCGACGTGGTTCCTCGCCGCCAGCGCTCGCGGGCCGACGTGCGGAGGTTGCGATCGATCTCCTCGCACGCGGCGTCGACGCCAGCCTCCGACAGCAGGTGCGCGATCGCGCGAAGGATCCAGTCCGGGAAGCGATGCCGCTCCTGCGAGGCGACGAACGCCGCGCGGATCGCGTCGATGAGCGTTCGCGCCGACTTGGGCTCGAGCGCGCGCCGCACGTCGGGCACGATCGCGTCGACGTGCGTGGCGCGAAGCAGCGCGAGGCGGCCGGCGAGCGCGTCGATCTCCGCGCGCGTGACCGGCTCGCCGTCGCGCCACGCGACGCGAGGCCCGTCGTCGGTGATCACGAAGTGCGCGGCGAGCCACGCCGGCGGCTTCGGCTGTCGCGGCGCGGCGAGGGCGGCGCGCGTGCGGGCGACGAGCGTGTCTTCGCCGGTGGCCTTCGGCACGAGGGGCTCGGCGCCGGAGAGCTTCTCGAGCGCCGAGGTCATGTGGACGCGCGTGCGGGCGTCGCGCTCGCGCGAAATCGCCTGGCGGAGGATCGGGATCGCGTCGTGATCGCCGAGCAGCGCGAGCAGCCCCGCGACCGCGCGTCGCGTGCCCGGCGCGCTCGCCTGGAGGAGCGGCAGCGCGTGCTTCGCCGCCGCGGGCCCGCGGCGCACGAGCAGACCCACGGCGAGCTCGCGCGTCGGCGCGTCGTCGAGCAGCGCGCAGAGCGAGGGATCGTCGACGCGCTCGGGGTGATCGAGGAGGAGCTTGGCCCAGAGGAGGCGTCGCACCGGCGGCGTCTCGTGGGCGAGCAGCGTCTCGACGGCGACGGCCGCGCGGTCTTGGAACGTCGTGAAGAAGCTCTTCACGATCGCGTCGGTGAGCGCCTTCTTCGCCGGATCGAGCGCGACGACGACGCGCAGCGCGACCCACGGAGCCTCGACGCGCCCGCCGAACGCGCGCTGCACGTGGAGCCACGGACCCGCGAGCGCCGCGCCGAGGTATGGCAGGCCCGTGCCGTAGCGAGGGACGGCGTGGAGGCCCTCGATCGCCCAGCGCGCCGTCGCGACGAGCGCCGCCGGGCCGACGCGATCGATCGCCTCGAGATCGACGGCGGCGGGCGTGAACATCGCGGCGGCCTCGGCCGGCGGAGGCAAGAGCTCGCGAACGCGCGCGCGCTCGCGCTCGTCGATCGCCGACTCGAGCTCCGCGAGGATCGCCGCGCCGCCGCCCTTCGCGCGCGCCGCGCGATCGAAGCTCGGGGCGTGCTGCCGGGCTTGGGCCTCGAGGAGGAGCGCGCGGGCGGCCTCGACGTCGCCCCCCTGCACGCGGAAGGCGAGCCGCGTGAGCGTCTCGTCCATCGCGAGAACGCTAGCAGCGATCGGCGCCGCGCGTCAGTGCGCGCGCGAAAGGACGGCGGCGTTCGGCGGACGGATGAGCGCGGCACACTCGCCGCGCGGTCCTCGCTTCGCGTGCTTGGCGCATGCGGCGAAGGCGCGGCGCGCGGCCCATTCCTCGCGCAGATCGAGGTACGCGGCGCCGAGCAGGAGCCAGCCGTCGGCGTGCTCGGGATCGAGGTGCACCGCGCGCGCCGCGGCATCGCGCGCGCGCGGCAGATCGCGCATCTCGAGCGCGGCTTGCGCCTCGTTCCGCTCCTTGCGCGCCGCGGCGCGATCGACGACCGGCATCGGCGCGTCGTCGAGCGAGGGATCGAGCAGCGGCGGATCGAGGGCAGGAGGCGGGCTCTCGGCGATCGGCGCAGGCTCGGGCGCCGTCGCCGTCGCGGCCGCGGGTGGAAGCGCGGGCGCCGGCGCTTGCACGACGGGCGCTCGCTCGATCTCGCGCGTCACCCGTGACGCGACGGCGACCGTGCCCGTCAGGCTCAGGACGGCGAGGACGGACGCGAGGACGATCTGCGCCGTCTTCGTCGTTCGTCGTCGCGGGACGCCGGCGGGCACTCGATCGTCGTCCGCGTTCTCCGGCCGCTCTTCGTGCTCCCGCGGATATCGACTCGGATGCAAGAGCGCGTGCGCGAGCTCGATCTCGCGTTCGCTCTCGCGCTCGGGCGCGATCTCTTCGAAGTCTTCGACCGCAGCCGGGGCTCGAGACGGCCTCAGCGACCGTCGCACGCGCCTTCGATTTCTCCCCGGCCGTATCATCATGCGCTACGGAGCCATCCCGCAGACGATCCCGGTGAGACCGCGGCCGCACAGATCCGCGCGGCCGTCGCCGTTCACGTCACCGAGCTCCATTGTGGCCGCGAGATCGGCGCGTTGCCAGCCTTGCGCGTCGGCGGCCTCCGGCGAAATCCATACCGTGGCCCGCGTGAAGCCTCGACCCGTCGAGAAGGCGCACACGACGCCCTCGCGCCCACGACCACACACGTCGTCACGTCCGTCGCCGTTGAGATCGCCGAAGCGGATCGTCCCGAAGAACGAGGGATCTTCGCTCCACGCCGCCTCGTCGCCGAAGTCGGCGCCCGCCGACCACGGCTCGAGTCTCGTGAAGCCTTTGCCCGACGAGAGCCCACACACGATCCCGCGCGGTCCTCTCCCGCAGACGTCGGCGCGCCCGTCGCCGTCGACGTCGGCGAGGCGGATCGTGGAGGCGTACGCGGCGTCGCGCCATCCGCGCGCGTCGCTCATGTCGTCGAGCCAGAGGCGCGCGTCGTCGAAGCGCCCTCCGGCGTTCCTCGCGCACGAGACGCCGTTCGAATCGCGACGGCACGCGTCGGCGCGTCCGTCGCCGTCGACGTCGGCGAGCATCGCGCCCGCGTGATCGTCGCGCGACCAGGCGCGGAACGCGCCGAGCTCGCCGACGACGTCGGTGGCCGCGCACGCGATGCCGTCGGGTCCGGCGACGCAGACGTCGGCGCGCCCGTCGCCGGTGACGTCGCCGAGGAGGAGGCTCCCCGCTTGCGCGACGCGCGCGGCGCCCGCCGTCGGCGCGCGGAAGATCGCGCGAGGCAGTCGATCTTCGGCCTGCGTCTGGATCGAGACGGCGCAGCGGAAGCCGGCGGCGGTGCGCCCGCAGACGTCGGCGCGTCCGTCGCCGTTGACGTCGCCGAGGCGCATCGCGGGCGACTCCCACTGCTGCGCGTCCGAGATCTCGCTCACGGGCTGGCGGAGCGTGAGCGGAGAGAAGCGCAGGACGGGCGGCGCGAAGACGTATCCGCGCGCCTCGAGCTGCGGGATCATCGCGCGCGCCACCTCGAGCCCGAACGTCGATCCGACGTGGCCGACCCTGTCGTGCAGGAGCACGATCCCGTGGCCCGCGCTCTCGATCGCCTCGACGTAGCGCGCGGCGACGGCCTGCGGCTTCATCCTCTGCGAGCCGCGAGGCCCGCTGCGATCGCACTCGAACGGGCCGCGCGCGCCCTGACACTGGATCGACTCGTCCCAGTCCTTGCGATCGACGTCCCACGCGATCGGCCCGACCATGCGCGACAGGTACGGGTCGCCGCTCACGACCCGCGCGGCGGCCTCGCCCCATCCGCCTCCGGGTGCGCGGAAGATGCGCAGCTCGTTCACCAGGAAGGGATCGAGGTGCTCCTGGTTGCCGCGCAGCTCGCGCTCGATCGCCTTGGCGCCGCGCGCCTCGCGCAGGATGACGTGATGGAGCGTGTGGTTGCCGAGGCGGTGCCCGAGCTCGACGAGATCGCCGAGGATGGGCAGGTGCTCGTAGCCGGTCGCGAGCACGTTCGTGCCGTTGCCGGGATCGTCGGAGACGCCGGCCGCCCAGGACGCGACGACGAAGAACGTCGCCGAGATCTTACGATGCTTGAGGTAGCCCGCGAGCTCGAGGGTGCTCACGTCCGGGCCGTCGTCCCAGGTGAGCGCGATCACCTTGTCGGGGAAGTCGCGCCCGTCGAGCGGGAGGCGCGCGGCGCGTCGTATCGGGGCGATCGCCTGCGCGGCGGCCGTGACGGCGACGCTCGCTCGACGCGCCGAGGGTGCAGGCTCGTCATGAGCGGCGCCGCAGCCCAGGAACGCGATCGCGAGCGCGAGGGACGCCTTCTTCACCAGCTCGAGGGATCGTAGCGCAGCCTCAGCGGGCCGCCGTAGCTTGTGGCGCCGTGTCGGCGCAGCAGCGGAATCCGATCTGGTAGTAGCGGAAGTCTTCTTCGTGGCCGTCGGTCGTGGGCCGGCAGCGCCCGCGCACCCAGCTCCAGTAGCCGCCCTTGAGCGCGCTGCGATGCGGTTTTCCCGTCTCGTTGACGACCCACTCGTCGACGTTGCCCGTCATGTCCATCACGCCGTAGGGGCTCTTGCAGCGGTCGCGCGAGCCGCTCGGCTCGCCCTGCCATAGGCGCTTGACCTCCGCGTCCCGCGTGTCGTGACGGCGCAAGAGCTCGGGCTTCGGGTTCAGGGGGAACTTGTCGATGTTGCAGGCCGTCGCGTCGCGGCTGAGGCCGTAAGGGTAGGGGAGGTGCTCGGGGCCTTCGCACGCGAGCGTCCACTCGGCGTCGGTGCAGAGGCGCTTGCCGATCGCGCCGCACGCGTCGCGCGCCTCGTACCAGTCCTTCATCACGATCGGGTCTTCGTGCTCCCGGTTCGGATATTCGAAGCGGTCCATGCAGAAGCGCTTATGGATGCTCGGCTTCGCGCACGGCGCCGACGGGGCGAACTCGGCGCACCGGCCCTTGGTGGTGGCCGACGCCCAGCGCAGGCACTTCTGCTCGGGGAGCGCGGGGCAGTAGTCGCCCTCGACCTCGATCATCCCCTCGCCGCAGCCTGACCCTGCGGGCGCCGCCACGACGGAAGCGGGGGAGGTGACGGCGATCGCCGCGAGCGTCACCGGCGAGTCGGCCTCCGAGCGGGCGACCCCGGCGTGAGAGAGCGCGAGGAGCGCAGAGCCTCCGAACACGACACGACGCCAAGCAAAGCGCACGAAACGATCCTAACCCGTGCGCCATGCGATCGCGATTTTCCGGCGTCCTTGCTAAGGAGAGGAGCCTCCCATGGACGAAGCGATCTTGGCCCACGAGGTCAAACGCCGGAAGACGTTCGCGATCATCTCGCACCCGGACGCCGGCAAGACCACGCTGACCGAAAAGCTCCTCTTGTACGGAGGCGCCATCCAGGTCGCCGGCGCCGTGAAGGCGAAGCGAGGGCGCGCGTCGGCGGTGAGCGACTGGATGGAGCTCGAGCGCGAGCGTGGGATCTCGATCACGACCAGCGTCATGCAGTTTCCGTATCGCGGGCTGCAGATGAACCTGCTCGACACGCCGGGCCACGCCGACTTCAGCGAAGACACGTACCGCACGCTCCACGCGGTCGACGGCGCGGTGATGCTCCTCGACAGCGCCAAGGGCGTCGAGGCGCAGACGAAGAAGCTCTTTCGCGTCTGCCGCCAGCGCAAGATCCCGATCTTCACGTTCGTGAACAAGATGGATCGGCCGGGCCGCGATCCGTTCGAGCTCGTGGGCGAGGTCGAGAGCGTCCTCGGCATCGGGGTCTATCCGATCACGTGGCCGATCTTCCGTGAGGGCACGTTCCGCGGCGTGTATCACCGGCTCGCGCACCGCGTGTACCTGTTCGACGCCGAGCACGCGAAGTCGAGCGCGGCGCACGGCGCCGAGGCGCCTCCGGTGAAGGTGACGGGCCTCGACGATCCCGCGCTCGAGCGCGAGCTCGACCCGGTGGGCTACAAGCAGCTCCGCGACGAGGCCGAGCTGCTCGACGCCGCGGGCGACGCCTTCGACGCGGCGCGCTTCGCCGTCGGCGAGGTCTCGCCGATGTTCTTCGGCAGCGCGATCAACAACTTCGGTCTCGAGGCGTTCCTCGAGAGCTTCTGCGAGATGATGCCCGCGCCGGCGCCGCGGAGCACGAACGCGGGCAGCCTCGCGGCCGACGATCCGCGCTTCAGCGCGTTCGTCTTCAAGATCCAGGCGAACATGGATCGGGCGCACCGCGACCGCATCGCGTTCGTGCGCATCTGCTCGGGCCGCTTCGAGCGCGGCATGAAGGTGCGCCACGTGCGAACGGCGCGCGACATTCGTCTCGCGAACCCGACGCAGTTCATGGCGCAGGATCGCAACATCGTCGAGCAGGCCTTCGCCGGCGACGTGCTCGGCGTCTACGACCCGGGCGTCTTCGAGATCGGCGACACGCTCACCGACGGCCCCGATCTCCAGTTCGAATCGATCCCGAGCTTCGCGCCGGAGCATTTCGCGCGCCTCGTGATGGCCGATCCGATGAAGCGCAAGCAGCTCCAGAAGGGGATCGAGCAGCTCGCGCAGGAGGGCACCATCCAGCTGTACCGCCCGCCGGATTCGCGCGTGGGCGACGTGATCCTCGGCGCGGTCGGCCAGCTCCAGCTCGAGGTCGTGAAGTTCCGCCTCGAAGACGAGTACGGCGTGAAGATCCGCTACGAGGCGGTGCAGTGCGTCCACGCGCGCTGGGTCACGCGCAAAGACAAGAAGCCGGTCGACCTCCAGTGGCTCGCCAAGGAGCGCGCGGGCACGGTCGTGGTCGACGTTCGCGACCGCCCGGTCATGCTCTTCTCCGGCGACTGGCAGCTCAACGCCGCGCTCCGCGATCTGCCCGATCTCGAGCTCGCGGAGACGGCGACCGGCGTCCTCGTTCGGGAGTGATATCTTCTTCCATGGATGGGTGAGCTCGACCCCGTCACCGTGGACGCGGAGGAGGACGACGCGCGCGTCGAGCGGCACGGCGTCGTCGACGGCGCCGTGCTCCGCGATCGCGACGAGCTGCGCGCCCATCGCGAGAGGCTGCGCGCGGCGCAGGGCGTCACGGAGGGTCTCTCGACGACGGCACGATCGGCGTGGCCCGAGCTCGCGATCGCGGTCGCGTACACGGTCTACGTCCTTCCGATGAGCTTCTTCGTGCTCCACTCGGTTCCTTCGGGCGAGGTCTTGGCCGGCGCGGCGCTCGTCTTCTTCGCGGCGGTCTTCCTGATCGCGTTCTGGCGTTCGTACGCCAACGCGGCGCGCTTCGCCCGGCGCACGCGCGTCTACGACGGCGTGCTCGTCGAGAAGCGCGCGCGGGAAGACGAAGCGGTCGCGATCTTCGAGGGCGGCGCGGTCCCGATCCCGAAGTCGGTGCACAGGGAGCTCGTGCCCGGCGTCCGGTATCGCGTCCACGCGCCCGACACGAACGACGTCGTCGTCGACGTCGCGCTCGACGACGAAGCGCCCGCCCCGGAGACGGCCTACCGAACGCAGCGCCGGTGACGCGCGCGGGAGAGGCGTAGCCCCCCGTCTTCGCGCGGCGACCGCGGAGTGTGACTTCTTTTTTCTTTTCGTTCGCCCGCAAATCTTCGCGTTTGTTCGCGCGTCAGAGGCGGGTTCGCCACGAAAGGAGCGCGCCATGCGCATCTCGACGTTCGCCGTCCTCACGCTCGCCCTCGGCCTCGGCGCCTGCACCCGCGCGCCCAGCACCGGCGGCCACGACCGCACCTCGCCCTCCGTCGCCGCCGCCGGAGGCGGCGCGGGAGGCGTTGCGCCGCAAGCAACCTCTCCCGTCTCGGGACCGCTCGCCGTGCGTCCCGCGCCCGCTTCGTCGGGGCCCGCGCACGCCGCGGCGAGCGCCGACGAGCACACGATCGGGCTCGGCCAGGTGTTCGCGAATCTCGTCGTCTATCCGGTCACGTCGCGCTCGCAGGTCGACGTCGGTCCGCTCATCACGCTCGACGACGCGCTCGCCAAGGGCGTCGCCGAGGTCCGCGAGGTCGAAGGCGGGGGGAGCGTGAACACGCTCGTCATCGACAACAAGGGTACCGTCCCCATCTTCGTCCTCGCGGGGACGATCGTGAAGGGCGGCAACCAGGATCGTCAGATCGGCCAGGACTTCATCATCGAGGGAAAGCAGAAGTCGCCGGTCGACGCCTTCTGCGTGGAGCACGGCCGCTGGAACGGCCAGCGCAACGGTCAGGCGACCGCCGGCCGCTTCGGCGCGAGCGACGTCCTCGCGACGTCGAAGATCCGCGCGGCGGGTCAGTACAAGAAGAGCCAGGGCGAGGTCTGGTCGAAGGTCTCCGAGGCGAACTCGGCGAACAAGCAGCGCCCGGCGTCGGACACCTTCCTCGCGTCGGTCGACGACGCGACGCTCGCCAAGCAGAGGAGCGAGCTCGGCGCGAAGATCGAAGCGTCGCTCGCGTCGGTCAACCCGCAGCAGGAGCTCGTCGGGATCGCGTTCGCGATCGACGGCGACGTCAAGGGCGTCCGCTGGTTCGCCCACCACGACGTCTTCCAGATGGTGCGCAAGAAGCTCGTCGCCGGCATCGCGCTCGACGCGATCACGGCGAAGGCGGAGGCCGAAGCGCAAGGTCGCGCCGCGAGCACCAAGCCGGCTCCATCACCGGCGGCGGTGGATCAGTTCGTCAAGAACGTCGAGGCGGCCGCGGTGACCGAGCGCCGCGACACCGCGGCGGGCAACGTCAACGAGTACTCCGAGTCGGCGGCGGCTTACGGCTCGAAGACGATGCTCAAGGGAGCGTCGTCGAAGCCGGGCGCTTCGCCGAAGAAGCCGGTGAGCTCCGACTTCCTCTCGAAGTAGCGATCGCGCGCGCGGTCGATCACTCGTCCTTCGGCGGGAAGAGCGCTTCTGCCGCGCGCTTGGCGCGCGCGCGGAAGATGTTGCGCGCCATGAGCGAGCTCTCGGCGTCGGCGCGCCTCGTATAGAGATCGCGGATCGCCTCGTTCGCGGCGCGATCGCTCGGGTCGGCCTCGTGCGCCCACTCGGCGAGGTGGCACGCGAGCGGAGCGTCGCTCGCCTCGAGCGCGCGTGCGCGCGCGACGAGGTTCGCCGCTCCGCCGGCGAGCGCGGCGATCTCCTTCGCGCGCGACGCGAGCGAGGCCGGGAGGAGATCGGCGGCGACGCCGTTCCACCAGCCGGCGTGCAAGCGGATGATGTTGCGCGCGATGAACTCGGGCCGGTCGTAGACCGGCTGGAGGTAGGGCTTCTCGGCGAGCTCCGGAGGGATGCGGACGCGCTCGACGACGGTGTCGTGCGGGAGCCCTTTGGCGAGGCCTTCGAAGGTCGCGTCGATGATCGCGCGGAGGTAGCTCGCCGCGTCGAGGAGCGCGGCGCGGATCGCCTCGGCGCCGAGGATCGGCGCGCCGTGGCCGGGGAGCAGCACCTCGGCGCCGAGGTCGGCCATCGCGCGGAGCGTCGCCTCCCACTCCTCGGCGTAGCGCTGCACCTTCTGCGGGTTGCCGCAGTTCGGCGCGCAGCCGATCCAGAAGTCGCCGGTGCACAGCACCTTGCGCCCGGGCACCCAGACCCAGGTCGCGTCGTCGGACTCGCCGCGCGTGTGCCGGAGCTCGAACGTCTCGCCGCCGAGCTCGAGCGTGAGCGCGTCGTCGTAGACCTCCGTCGGCCAGAAGAACTCGTTCGGCCACGAGAGGCTCTCGACGGCGAACTGCACCTGGTTGATCCGCGCGTTGAGCTCGCCCATGCGCGCGTAGCGCTCGAACCGCGTGCGCACGTCGCGATGCGCGACGATGCGCGGCTTGCCCGCGGGCTCGGCGAGCCATGCGTCGAGGCCGAAGGCGTGGTCGACGTGTCCATGCGTGTACACGACGGTATGAAGAGGCGCTTGCGTCTTCTCGCGCACCGACGCGTGGATCTTCGGTCCGAAGGCGCGCATGCCGACGTCGACGAGGAGGAGCCCTTCGTCGGTTTCGAAGACGGCCACGTTCGCGAACGCGGGAACGAACCAGGTCCGGGGCGCGGGGGCGGTGACCTCGCCGCCGCCGAAGAAGCCAAGGGCCTCGAGGGTCATGGGGGCAGAAGACACCAATCCGCCCGCGCGCGGAAGGACCAGCGTATGATGAGCGAGCCATGATCAGCGCACGACGCATGTCGGTCCTCCTCGTCGCGGCGGGGCTCTTGCTGGCGCCGGTGGCGCGCGCGCAGCCCGAGCCGCGCGAGCCCACGCCGGCCGACTCGGAGACGGCGCTCGAGCTCTTCAAGGAGGGCAAGGCGCTGCGCGACAAGGGCGACAACGCGGCCGCGCTCGAGAAGCTGCGCGCGGCGCACGCCCTCGTCGAGACTCCGCTGACCGCGCTCGAGCTCGGGCGCACCTACGCGACGACGGGCAAGCTGCTCGAGGCGCGCGACGTGCTGCTCGGCGTCGCGCGCATGCCGTTGCGCAAGAACGAGTCGACGAAGGCGACCGAGGCGCGCACCGAGGCCGCGGAGCTCGCGGCGCAGCTCCGCCCGCGGCTCGCGTCGCTCACGGTGCGTCCGAAGGGCGCGAGCGACGGACCGCCGAAGGTCTCCGTCGACGGCGTCGTGATTCCACCCGACGCGGCGACCGTGCCGCGCCTGCTCAACCCCGGACCGCACGTCGTCGTGGTCGAGGCCAACGGGCAGCGCGCGCAGAGCGAAGTGACCCTCGCCGAGGGACAATCGCAAGAGGTGGAGATCGAGCTTCCGGCGCCGAGCGCGGCACCCGTCGCGGCGTCGCCGCTCGGGCCGGCGCCGCCTCCGCGCACGGAGAAGAAGATCAGCCCGCTCGTGTACGCCGGGTTCGGAACCGCGATCGTCGGCATCGGGGTCGGGACGGCGACCGGGATCATGACGCTCTCGACCGCGAGCACGCTCAAGGACACGTGTCGGTCCGGGCAGTGCCCTCCGGCGTCGCAGTCGGATCTCGACAGCGCATCGACCACGGGCACCGTCTCGACCGTCGCCTTCGTGATCGGCCTCGCGGGCGTCGCGATGGGCGTCGCGGGCCTCGTGATGACGAACGCGGAGCCCGCGCGCACCGGGCTTCGGATCGTCCCCGGGCCGGGCGGCGTGTCGGGCACGTTCTAGAAGATCGTGTCTTCGTTGGGCGGCTTCGGCGCGGTCGTCGAGGGTGTGGGCGAAGACGACGGCGCGATCTTCGCGCTGGCGGCGCTCGCGGACGCCTTCGGCGGCGGCCACGGCAGCGGAGGCGACGGAGGAGGCGTCGTCTTGAGCACGGGCGGCGCGCTCGCGGTTGCGCTCGTAGCGCTCGTAGCGCTCGTAGCGCTCGCCGCGCTCGTAGCGCTCGTAGCGCTCGTAGCGCTCGATCTCGATGAGGACGGCGCGAAGGTCGCGCTCGTCGCGGCGGAGACCACCGGCGTCGCCGTCGTGATCGCCGTCGACGAGCTCGCCGGCGCCGGAGGAGGCTTCGCCGTGAGCGATCCGAGGGAGAACGCGCCGATCACGATCACCGCGAAGCCGGTCGCCGTCACCCACGGCAGCCAAGGCCTCGACGCGGGGCGGTGCGACTTCGTCATCGTGACCGGACGCCCGAGGCTTCCGTGCCCCGAGCCCTCGTCGACGGGGGCGACCGGCGGCGGCCGTACGCTCGGCCTCATGGTCGCGCGATCCGAGATCGGACCGTCGAGCATCTCGCGGGCGCGCGCGCGCGCGTTCGCCGCGGCGAGCGCGTGGTCGACGAGCGCGCGCCGCACCTTGATGGGCTGCGCGAGCGTCTCGCGGAAGAAGGCCGCGACCTCGTCGTGCGTCGCGGGCAAGAGCGATCCCTTGAGCGCGCTTCGAAGCTCCGCCGCCGTCGCGTAGCGGGCGTCCGGATCCTTCTTCAGCGCCTTCATGACGACGTCGCGCAGCTCTGGTCGTACCGACTCCGGCAGGAGATCCGGCGGATCGCTCCCGAGGATCTTGATGAGGCGCGCCGCGTCGTTCGGGCCGTCGAACGGGTAGCGACCCGCGAGCATGTAGTAGGCGACCACGCCGAGCGACCATACGTCGGAGCGCTGATCCACCGCCTCGCCGGAAGCATGCTGAGGCGACATGTACGGCACGCGGCCCTTCATCACGCCGGCTTCCGTCTCCGGCGTCATTCGCTCGGTCGCCTTCGCGACGCCGAAGTCGATGACGCGCGCGCGCCCGTGCTCGTCGACGAGGATGTTGGGAGGGGAGACGTCGCGATGCACGATGCCGAGGCTCTGCCCGTCGGGGCCGACGAGCTCGTGCGCGGCGTGGAGACCGGCGGCGGCGTCGGCGATGATGCGCGCGACGATCGCCGCGGGGACGGTGAGATCGTGCGCGGCGAGGACGCGGCAGAGCGTGTCGAGCGAATCACCCTCGACGTACTCGAGGACGAGGTACGGCGTGTCCCAGACCTGCCCGACCTCGAGCGTCGTCGCGACGTTCGGGTGGTTGATCGCCGTCGCGATGCGCGCCTCGTCGACGAGCATCGATCGGACGCCGTCGTCGGCGCCGAGGCTCGCGAGGATCGTCTTGACCGCGACCAAGAGCTCCTCGCCCTGGCTGTTGTGCGTGCGCGCGAGCCAGACCGTCGCCATTCCGCCCTGCCCGATCTTGCAGAGCAGCTCGTAGCGGTCGAGGCGGAACCCCGGCTCGAGCATCGGTGCGGGGGGCGGTAGCGAGGGCACGCTTCCCGCAGTATATCGCGCCCCGCGTCGCTCGACGGGGCGGAGGCGGCCACCCGTTCGGATGACGACGTTCCTTTTGCTTTCGACGTGATGGGGCGGGCCTACATCGGGGCCGAAGGCGCTCCGGCCGCACGCGCGACGTAGTCGAAGCGGTCGTGCCCCCAGAACTGCTCGTCGCCCACGAAGAAGGTGGGCGCCCCGAAGACGCCCCGCGCTTCCGCGCGCGCCGTCGCTACGCGCAGGCGATCCTTGATCGCCTGCGCGCCCATCGCTTCGAGCGCGACCGTTTCGCTCGTGCCGATGGCGTCGGCGAGGATCGCGGCGACGCTCTCCTTCTTGCCGACGTCGCGCTGCTCGGCCCAGACCGCGCGGAACATCCTGCCGTGGTAGCGCTCGAACGCCGAGCGCTCGAGCGCGACGTGCGCGGCGCGCAGCGCGTGGAGGCCGTCGACGGGGAACGTGGCGGGCGGAGCGAGCACGACGCCTTCGTGCTCCGCGCACCGCGCGAGGTCGCGCGCGATGTACGCGAGCTTGCCGCCCGTGTAGGGCATTCCCTTCGCGAACGTCTCGAGCCCGCGGAGGTAGATCGGATGATGCGTCACCGCGCACCCGGCGAGCTTGCGCGGCAAGAGCTCGTTGGCGAGGTACGCCCAAGGGCTCGCGTAGTCGAAGTACAGATCGACGGGCTTCATGACCTTCGTTTCTCCTCTCTTCGCGGCGCGCGCGTCGCGCTCGGCGCGCGGGCGAGCCCGTCGACGAACGGATCGAAGAGCGTGAGGAAGTAGTCGACCGCGACCTTCGCCGATTTGACCTTGAGCCGGCGCCGAAGGACGAGATCGACGTAGCCGTGCGCGGCGATCCAGACGGCGATCGCGAGATCGCGCGCGGCGCCTTCGCGGAACACGCCGGCGTCTTGGCCGCGCTCGATCTCGTGGAGCACGGAGGCGAACGCGTCGGCGATCGCGCGCTCGAGGGAAGGGAAGCGGCCGTCTTCGTTGAGGCGCGGCCCGGCCATGACGCGGTAGTGCGCGGTGCGGTCCATCGCGAACTCGACGTAGGCGGCGCCGAGCCGTCGTAGGCGCTTGCGCGGCTCGGTCTCCGCGGAGAGCGCCGCCTTGCCGAGGCTCTTCGCGAGGCCGCGATAGCCCTCTTCGGCGACGGCCGCGAGGAGCGCCTCCTTGTCGGCGAAGTGGCGATAGGCGGCCGCGTGGGTGACGCCCACCGCCGCCGCGACCTCGCGGAGGGTCAGCGCGTCGGGCCCCTCCTTCGCGATGAGGTCGACGGCGGCCGTGACGAGGGCACGCGCGAGATCGCCGTGATGGTAGGCGCTCTTCTTCGCCTTCTTCATCGCGTTCGAGACGAGCACGCGCGGGTTCGTGGCGTCAATCATGCGTCGATCACGCGCCGAAATGGCGGTCGAGGAACGAGGCGGCTTCGCGCCAGAGCGCGGCGTGACGCTCGCGGAAGAAGCCGAAGTGACCGACGGCGCCTTCCTGTCTTCCGATCTGCCGGCGCTCGATGGTCGCGTTGACGTAGAGCGCGAGGAGCGCGTCGACCGCGGCCGGCGGCGCGTAGCCGTCGTCGTCGAAGCCGTAGGCGAGGAGCGGCGCGCGCACGTCGGCGAACGCGCCGCGCCGGGCCACGCCCTCGCGGCCGACGAGATAGCCGGGCGTTCGGCACCATCGCGCCCACTCGAGCGCGACGCCGGCCGGGAGATCCTCGCCGACGCCGAGCGATCCCGGGAGGTAGCCGACGGCGCGCGTGACCGTGGGCACGACGCCGTACCAGAGCGCGGCCATCGCGAGGCGCTGGGGCATGGGCCAGAGCCGATAGTCGCCGCTCTGCGCGCCGACGGTGACGAGCGCGACGATCCGCGCCTTGTCGGGGACGAGGCCGACGAGCTGCCCGCCCGCGCTGTGCCCTACGACGGCCGCGCGCCCGCCGCCGTACGTCTCCGACGCCCACGCGAGCACCGACGCGAGATCGTGCTCGCCCCAATCGTGCATCGTCGGCGCTTGCGTCGATCCGCGCGACGCGCCCATGCCGCGATAGTCGAACGTCACGACCACGTAGCCTCGAGCCGCGAGCCAGGCCGCGAAGGGCGCGTAGTAGCCGCGCAGCACCCCGGTCGCCGGCGCGATCACGACGACGCGCTTCGATGCGCTCGTCGCCTCGAACACGGTGACGCCGAGCGATACGCCGTCGTCCGTCTCGACCCTCGTGGGCCGCCCCGCCGGAGGCCTCGGCGGCTCCTCCCGGAACGGCCGGAGATGCCGGTGATAGAGATACGCCTCGAGCGACGCCGCTTCCTCCATGCAGGCCTCCTGGGGGCGATGTAACCCGTGGTTACATCCGTTCGACAAAAGTAACCAATGGTCACATTTCGTCAAGCCACAATCTCGCTTCGGGTTTTCTCGAGCGCGAAGGCCTCGTTACAGGCGCCCCGCGGGGGCCCACTCCCGCTCTGCCGCGACGTGGCCGTAGCCTGCGCCGACGATCGCGCCGTAGAGGACGTGGATCGCGAAGAAGGCGAGGACGCCGGCCACGCCCGCGTTGGCGAAGTAGGGGCCCGGATCGGGGATGACCTTGGGGACGAGAGGGTGAAACTGTGGCGTGAGGCCGACGAGCATGCCGATGAGGGCCGCGTGGATCACGCCGAGGATCATCCCGGTGCTCGCGCCGCCGTGATCCCACACGCGCTCGAAGAGCCAGCCGTACAGCAGACCGAACGCGCCGCCGACGGCGAGGTGGATGCCGAGGCCGACGAGGAACGCGGGCGTGCCGGGAGGCGAGCCGGTGAGCGTCCCGAGCAAGAGCTCGAGCTGAATCGGGAGGCCGAGCGCGCGGAGCACCGCGGACGCCGCGCTGATCGCCGCTGCGCCGAGGACTCCGAAACCGAGGGCACGTCCCGTTCTCATGTCGAACCTCCAGGGCTCGACCCGATGCAGCCTTCACGCCAGGGCTGCGCTTCGGCCGCAGCGTCACCTACGGCGCGAGCGAGGCCGTGTCATCGTGCCCCAGTGTGCTCTCTGCCGAACAGATCGGCGATGAGCCTCTCGAGCGCCGGAGGACCGATCGGCTTGACCAGATGCTCGTCGAACCCCGCCTCGACGCTCCGATCGCGCGCGCCACAGTATCCGGTGATCGCGACGAGCTTGATGTCGCCGAGGCGAGGCAGCGCGCGGAGCCGGCGCGCGACCTCGAAGCCGTCCATGACCGGCAGACCGAGATCGACGAGCGCCGCTTCGGGTAAGAAGGTCTCCGCGACCGCGAGGGCGGTCGGGCCGTCGTAGGCGGTCATCACCTCGTGGCCGCTTCGCTCGAGGGCGCGCGCGAGCATCAAGGCCAGGTCTTCGTTGTCGTCGACGACGAGCACGCGCCGGCCGCCGCGCTTCTTCGGCGCGGCGCCGGTCGCGCGCACCTCGGCCGGCGCGTCGGCGGGCGGCATGAACGCGGGGAGGCGCACGACGAGCTCGCTGCCCTTGCCGGCGCCGTCGCTCTTCGCGCTCACGGAGCCGCCGTGGGCGACCACGATGCCGCGCACGATCGCGAGCCCGAGGCCGAGCCCGCCCTGGGAGCGATCGAGCCGGCGCTCGCCCTGCACGAACGCCTCGAAGAGTCGTGGCATGAGCTCGGGCGCGATGCCCGCGCCCGTGTCGCGCACCGAGAGGACGACGTCGGCGCCCTCGCGCCGCGCGCGCATCTCGACCCTGCCGCCGATCGGCGTGAACTTGGCCGCGTTCGTGAGCAGGTTCGCCACGACCTGCGCGAGCCGCGCGGGATCGCCGTCGACCGCGAGGCCCGCCGCGGGGACATCGACGACGAGCGCGTGCCCGCGGCGATCGAGCAGCGGGCTCGCGAGCTCGACGCCGTTGCCGACGACGACGGCGAGCTCGATCGCCTTGCGCCGGAGCTCGAGCTTGCCTCGCGTGACGCGCGCGACGTCGAGCATGTCATCGACGAGGCGGCCGAGGTGATCGACCTGACGCTCGATCACCGCGCGCTCGAGCGCGGCGTCGTCGCCGAGGTTGCGCATCAGGTGAAGCGCCGTCTTGATCGGCGCGAGCGGGTTGCGCAGCTCGTGCCCGAGCACGGAGAAGAACTCGTCTTTGGCGCGGCTCGCCGCCTCGGCCTCTTGCCGCGCGGCGCGCTCGCGCTCGAGCAGCGTCGCGCGCTCGGCCTCGCTCGCGCGCTGATCGGTGATCTCGACGACGCAGCAGCCCACCTGCGTGTCGCCTGCGACGACCGGGTAGAAGCTCACGAGGAACGTGCGTGGATTGGAGGCACGCCCGTCGCTCATCTCGATGACTTCGGAGGGCTCGCCGCTCGCGAGCACCTCGGCGATGAGCCGCTCGCCGACGGCGGCGAGGTCGGGGCGCGCGCTCACCTCGCTGGGGCGCCGGCCGATGACCTCCGCGGAGGTTCGCCCGTTGACGCGCGCGAGCCAGTCGTTGACGCGCGTGTAGCGGCCCTGCGCGTCGTAGAACGCGAGGCCGAACGGGGCCGCCGCGAACACGCTGTCGAGGAGGCGCTCGCGCTCGCCTGCCGCGCGCTCGAGCGCCGCGCGCTGCTCCGCGCGCTCCGCCGCGCCGAGGATGAGGGACGCGAAGTCGGCGATCGTGCCGGCGAGGAGCTGCTCCCACGGCGCCCAGATGCGCGCGCCGTCGCCGACGTGCTCGTGACAGACGACGCCGACGAGCCGCCCCGCGAGCCAGATGGGCGCGTCGAGCATCGCGGTGATTCGGTGCGGCGTGAGGTAGCTCGCGTCGAGCTCGTTCGTTCGGGGATCGAGCCGCGCTTCGTGCGCGGCGATCGTGCGCTCGCTCTCGAGCCCGGCGAAGTAGCGGGGGAAGTCTGCGGACGAGATCGGCGCGGCGGTCGAGTGCCGCGCCGACGCGGCCTCGAAGAGATCGAGGCACTCGATCCGCGATCGATCCGCGCCGAACCGCCAGACGCTCGCGCGCGCGACGCCGAGCGCCGCCGCCGACATCTCGGTGAGCTTGCCGAACGCCGCCTCCACGGCGGCGCTTTCGATCGCGCTCGAACGCTGGAGCTCGGCGAACATCTTCCGCACGGGCTCCAGGATCTCGTCGGCGCTGCGCGCGCCGACGGTCACGGAGGGGGAGAACGAGTGAGGCGGCACGCGCGCGGAGCGTTTGTTCGACCGGCGGGAGGGCGTCAACGACCGAATGCAGCCGGCGACGTCGTGCGGCCCGCGGCCGCAAGAAGGGCGGTGGCGAAAGGCCGATCAGGATACAATCGAGCCAGATGCCGTCCGACGGCAACCGAGCTTCCGAGGGCAGCATCAAGCTGCGCGTCTCCGGGCGCGCGAGCGTCGCCGCCGCGCAGATCGAGGCGCTGCTCGCGCGCCTCGAGTCGGAGACCGCGCCCGCCGAGCGCGCGCGCCTCTTCGTCGAGGTCGCTTGCGGGCTCCGCGACGAGCTCGGCGATCGCGCGCAGGCTGTCGACGCGCTCGTCGAGGCGTGGCGCGCCGATCCGACCCACGAGCCGATCCTCGACGCGCTGGAGCCGCTCGCCCGCGAGGAGCAGCGATGGGCCGAGCTCCTCGAGACGACGCGCGCGCTCGCCGCCGCGGAGCGGCAGACGCCGCGCGCGATCGCGTACGCCGAGGCGATGGTGCGATGGCTGACGCGCGAGGTGCCGGATCCGGATCTCGCGCGGCAGTGGCTCGAGCGCATTCGCGCGCTCGACTCGACGCATTGGCAGCTCCACATGCTCCAGGCGGCGATGTCACGCGAGCACGGCGACTTCAAGCGCGAGCTCGACGAGCTCGATCTCGCGGTGCTCTCGGCGAAGCGCGCCGACGATCGCGCGCGCATCCACCTGATCATGGCGGCCCGCTACGGCGAAGAGCGCACGTTCAACGTCGCGCAGGCGAAGAAGCACTTCACGGCCGCGCACAAGCTCTTCCCCCGCACGATGGATCCGCTGCGAGGCCTCGAGAACATCGCGACGCGGGAGAACGACAAGGTCGCTCTCGCCGACGTCCTCCGCAAGCAGGCCGACGCCGACGTCGAGCCCTCCGATCGCGTCGCCATCCTCCTCTGGCTCGCGAAGCTCGAGGAGCAGGAGTTCCGAAAGCCCGAGCTCGCCGCCAAGACCCTCGAGCGCGTGATCGCGCTCGTGCCCGATCACGCCGTCGCCCTCGACGCGCTCGAGCGGACGTACACCGCGTCGCGCGCGTGGACCGACCTCACCGGCGTGCTCGAGCGCGCGGCGACCGTCACCGCCGATGCCCAAGTGCGCACGGGGCGCCTCCAGCGCCTCGGCGCGGTGCTCGAGACGAAGCTCGGCGATCCGCGCGCCGCGGTCGCGACGTACGAGCGTCTCTCGAAGCTCATGCCCGAAGACGAGACCGTCCTCGGCGAGCTCGCGCGCCTCAGCGAGAAGCTCGGCGACGTGCGGGCGGCGGTGCACTATCGCGAGCGCCTCGCGGACGTCGCGCCCGCGCCCTCGGTGCGCGCGCGGATGCACGTCATCGCGGGGCAGCTCCTCGTGCCGGTCGACGCGACGTCGGCGCGCGCGCAGTTCGAGCGCGCGGTGTCGGCGGATCCGTCGAACACCTCGGCGTGGAACGCGCTGCTCTGGGACGCGCGCGCGGAGAACGACACGGCGCGCACGGAGCGCTACCTCGAGGAGCGGGCGCAGAAGACCGAAGGCGCGCGCGCGCGCGCGTCGGCGTTCGTCGAGCTCGCCGAAGCGCGATCGAAGCGGGGCGACGCCGCGGGCGCGCGCGCCGCGTTCGAGCACGCGGCGTCCGCCGATCCGACGAACGAGGCGGCGGCCGTCGCGCTCGTCACGACGCTCGTCGCCGAAGGGCGCTACGCCGACGCCGATCCGCTCTGCGAGGTGGCGATCTCCGCCGCCGAGCGCGACAAGGACTTCGATCGCATCGTCGCGCTGCGACGCGCGCAGATGACGGCTTCGGCGGCGTTGGGCAAGCCCGATCGCGCGCTCGCCGCGGCGCTCGCCGCCTATCAGATCCGCCCGGACGCGATGGAGGTGAAGGAGGCGCTCATCGCGGCCGCCGCGGCCATGCGCGTCGATCCGCAGATCCACAGCGCGCGCGAGGCGCTCACGCGGATCGCGGACACGCCCGACGGGCTCTCGGTCGAAGGTCGCGCGGGCCTGGCCGACATCCTCGCGGTCACCGGCGACGCCGATCGCGCCGCCGTCCTGTACGACGACGTCCTCACCGAGTCGCCGGAGCACGATCGCGCGCTCGCAGGCCTCGCGCAGCACCACACGGCGTCGGGCAACAAGATCGCCGCGCTGAGCCTGAAGCGCCAGCTGGCCGAGGCCGTCGTCGATCCGGCCGAGCGTCTACCGGCGCTGCTCGAGGTCGCCGAGGCGTTCGCCAAGGCCGGCGCCGACGAGCTCGCCGCGGAGGTTTACGAGCGGGCGCGCGCGCTCTCGCCGCGCGATCTGCCGGTCTTGCACAAGCTCCTCGGGCTCTATCCGAAGCTCGGCAAGTGGGCGAGCCTGTTCGACGTGCTGCGCTCGATCGCCGACGCCGACGGCGATCCGGCGCGAAAGGCGAAGACGCTCTACACGATGGCGCAGCTCGCGAAGGAGGAGCTCGCGGATCGCGGCAAGGCGCTCACGCTGTTCGAGAACGCGCTCGACGTCGATCCCTCGCAGCTCGTCGCCTTCGAGAACATCGTGCGCATCCTCACGGAGGATCGCGATTGGCTCGGCCTCGAGCAGATGTACAAGCGCATGATCGGTCGCGCGCTGGCCGGGTCCGATACGAAGCTCCAGCAGGCGCTCTACAAACAGATCGGCCTCGTGTACCGCGACCGCATCCACAATGATGTCCTCGCGATCGAGGCCTACCAGGCCGCGGTGCACCTCGTGCCCGACGACGAGCAGGCGCAGACGATCCTCCGCGAGCTGCTCGCGAAGACGGGGCAGGGGCAGGGCGCCGTCGCGATCACCCTCGAGCGCATCCTGCGCGAGCCCCTCGAGGCGACGCCATACCCCGCGCTCTTCGAGCTCTTGCTCCAGCAAGGGCAGCGCGATCGCGCGCTCTGCGTCGCGTCGGCGATGCGCTTCCTCGGGATCAACCACCCGGGCGCGCAGGGGCTGCGAGCGTCGTACCCGCAACCTCCGATCGAGGCGATCGTGCTCGAGCTCGGCGAGGACGGCTATCGCGAGCTGATGCACCACGAGCTCGATCCCGCGCTCACGGAGATCTTCGAGGTCGTCGCGCCGGCGGTCGTCGACATCGCGGTCTCGCGCCTCTCGATCCGCGAGCGGCTCGGTCACCCGGGCGCGCCGCTCGCGGGACAGGATTGGCTCGCCAAGGCGGTCGGGCGCGCCGGCGTGATCCTCGGCGCGCCGCCGCCTCGCGTCTATCAACGCAAGGTCGCCGGGCCGCCGCTCGTGCCCGCGGCGACGAAGCCACCTTCGCTCCTCGCCTACCCACCGGCGTTCGGCGGCGTCGCTCCCGACGTCCTCGCGTTCCTCGTCGGCAAGCGCGTCTTCGAGCTCGCGCCGCCGATGCTCGCGCGCGCGCTGTGTCCGTCGATCAGCGAGCTCAAGGCGCTCGCGCAGTCGGCCGCGCGCATCGCGACGAACCAGACGGAGCCGGCCGACCGCGCGCTCGCCGAGCGCCTCCGCCGCGAAGACGTCGCGCGCGTGGCAGCGGCCGTGCACGCGGCGATGAGCACGACGGGCAAGCTCGACGTGCTCAAGTGGTCGCAGCGCGCCGACGTGTCGGCGTCGCGCGCGGGGCTCTTGCTCGCCGGCGACGTCGAGGCGGCGCGCGCCGCCATCGCCCTCGAGGCGCAGTCGCCGGGCGATCTGTCGCCGCGCGAGAAGATGAAGGAGCTCGTGGTCTGGTTCCTCGGCGACGCGTGCGCGAACATGCGACGCCGCCTCGGCGTCGCGCTCGGCTGAACGGAAGGAGCTCGAATGCGCCTCCACGACGTGCTCCAGGTGCTCGAAGAGATGGCCCCGCTCCGCTACGCCGAGAGCTGGGACAACGTCGGGCTCCTCGTGGGCGATCGCGCCGCGACGATCCGCAAGGTGCTCGTCACCGTCGACTACACCGAGGCCGTCGCGGAGGAGGCGCGCGGCGGCGCGGATCTCGTCGTCGCCTATCATCCGCCGCTCTTCTCCGCGGTGAAGCGCGTGCCTCACGAGGCGCTCTGGGCCGACGCGATCCGAAGAGGCATCGCGCTCTACAGCCCGCACACAGCGCTCGACGTCGCGCGCGAGGGGACGAACGACGTCCTCGCCGACGCTTGCGGTGTGAGCACGACCGATCGACGGCCCCTCCGCGAGCACGTCGCCAAGCCGGGCCGCGCGGAGCCGCCGGGGATCGGCCTCGGGCGCGTCGGAGCCGTCACGAGCGCCGCGTCGCGGCGCGATCTCGTCGCGCGGGTCAAGGAGGCGCTCGGCCTTTCGTACGTGCTCGCGTCCGGACCGCTCGATTCGAACGCCGCGCGCGTCGCGGTCGCCGCCGGCGCGGGCGGCGAGCTGCTCGCCGACGCGATCGCGGCCGGCGCCGACGTCTTCGTCACCGGGGAGATCCGGCACCACGACGCGCTCGCGGCCGCGCAGAAGGGCGTCACGGTCGTCGCCACGCTCCACTCGAACAGCGAGCGCGTCGCGGTGAAGGCCTTCGCCGCGCGCCTCGCCGCGCGGCTCGCGCCGCTCGACGTCGCCTTCAGCGGCTCCGACGCCGATCCGTTCACCGTGGTCTAGATCACTTCACCTTCCCGATCGCGTCGGTCCACGCCTGGATCTCCGTCTGGGGCACGCTCCCCCAGGGCGGCAGGCGCGCGTCGGCGTAGCCGCGCTCGCGTACGTCGACGAGGTACTGCTCGCGCGAGAGGAGCGTGCCGTTGCACACGGGCACGTCCTCGGCGTCGCGCTCGGCGTTCATGCGATCCATGAGCAGATCGAACACCCACGCGGGCACCTTGCCTCGCTCGCGCGGGTACGCGAACGAGAAGAAGACGATGTGCCCGAAGAGCACGCGCCAGTGCTCTCCGACGCGATCGAGCAGGCGGCGCCAATCGATGCTCCGGCCGCGCGCCGCGATCAAGTGCGCGATGTCCGCGCCGTCGAAGCGCTCGCGCTCCATCACGAAGCACTTGCTCCAGATCACCTCCTCGATCGGGCAGAGCAGCGCGGGCTGCCCGAAGATCGTCACGGTCACGGCGGAAGCGAACCACTGCTCGTCGACCTGACACAGCCCGTTGGCCGACGCGTGGATGAAGTCGACGAAGAGCTCGCCGCAGAAGGCCTTGGAGAGCCAGTGGGGGAAGCTCTCGTCCGTCGTGTAGCCGCGCTCTGCGAGGACGTCGAGCGCGCGTCGAAGGTCGCGCCGGCACAGGAAGACGTCGAGGTCTTTCGTCCCACGTGCGACGCCGGCGTAGTGCTTCAACGCGAACGCGCCGCCGACGACGAACGGCACCTCGGCGCTCGTGAGCGTCTTGATGACGTCGCCGTAGAACTCGCTCGCCGGCAGCGAGACCATGCGGCGGGTGCTGACGGGCAGGGGTCGGGCACGGCGGCGACCGCCCTTGGCAGACAGGAGCATCGTATGAGGTGCTCTTCAAGGCCCGTTCCACGACGCGACATGGACGCGCGGCTGAGCGCTCGGACTCGTCGAGGTATGCTTGTTGCGAGCCCGCGCCGGGATGGACTCGGACGGAACCTCCGCCGTGGAGAGGCCCTTTCGGATGGCGGCGGTGGGCGATCTCCACTGCGCCAAGGAGTCGGTGGGTCGGCTCCGCCCGCTGTTCGCTCACCTCGAAGGGCGCGCGGACGTGCTGCTCTTGTGCGGCGATCTCACGAACCACGGCCTGCCGGAGGAGGCGAGCGTCCTCGCGAAGGAGCTGTCGATCGCGAACGTGCCCATCCTGGCCGTGCTCGGCAACCACGACCACGAGTCCGGTCACGCCGTCGAGGTCGTGCAGATCTTGTCGTCCGAGGGCGTGAGGGTCCTCGACGGCGACAGCCACGTCGTCGGCGGCGTCGGATTCGCCGGCGTGAAGGGGTTTTGCGGCGGGTTCGGACGCGGCACGCTCGGCCCATGGGGCGAAGCTGCCGTGAAGGCGTTCGTGAAGGAAGCGCTCGACGAGGCGCTCAAGCTCGAGTCGGCGCTCGCGAGCCTGCGCGTCGATCGGCGCGTCGCGCTCCTGCACTATTCGCCCGTCCGCGACACCGTCGTCGGCGAGCCCGAAGAGATCTATCCCTTCCTCGGCTGCAGCCGTCTCGAGGAGCCGCTCGAACGCTATCCGGTCGACGCCGCGTTCCACGGACACGCGCATCGTGGCGCGCTCGAGGGCAAGACGCGCGTGGGCACGCCGGTCTACAACGTCGCGCTCCCGCTCTTGCGCCGCGAGCTCTCGGCGGAGGCACCGATCCGCATCGTCGAGCTGCCGCCGAACGCCTCACGTGGCGCTTCGTCACGGTCGGTCGCGACGTGACGATCGCACGGCGCTGCTCGCGCTCGGCCCGTCCGTTGCTTGACGACGAGGCATGGCATCGGCGTCTTCTTCCTCGGCGCGCTCGGCGCGGGCCCCGCGCTATCTGGTTCATGAGCTCGCGCCGATCGCCGACGCGTCGCGACGGCACTGGTACGCCGCGCGCGTCCTCGGCGCGTGGAACGAAGACGGGCTGTGGGACGGCTACATCGAGTTCACCTCGGAGAGCGGCCGCGTCGTCGTGACGCCGCGGGAGACGCGGCAGCCGAACGTCGCCGACCTCGTCTACTGGTCGACGGGCCTCACGCCGATCTATCTCGAGGGTGCGCTCGAGCGCGCACGCGAGGCGGCCGCGCGCGCGCGACGAGCACGCGCGGCCGAGCGCCTCACGCCGCGGCGGCAGCCTTCGCGCCCCTCACGCGCGCGCGCGTCTGCGTCGAGAACGCGACGCGTCGCCGGAGCGCGCGCGCGGCATCGGTGAGCGCGCGAGGCGAACGATCGAGCGTCGCGGGAGCAGTCGGTGTATGAACGGCGCCGTGCCCTGGCCGTTTCATCCGCCGCTCCAGCCGATGCTCGCGAAGCTCGCGAGCGCGATCCCCGAGGGCGACGGCTGGCTCTACGAACCCAAGTGGGACGGCTTTCGCGCGCTCATCTTCCGCGACGGCGACAAGCTCCACATCCAGAGCCGCGATCTCAAGCCCCTGAACCGCTACTTCCCCGAGCTCGAGGGGCCGCTCAAGGAGAACCTCCCGCAGAAGTGCGTGCTCGACGGCGAGGTCGTGATCGCCACGGGGGGAACCCTCGACTTCGACGCGCTCCTCATCCGCATCCATCCGGCGGCGTCGCGCGTGGCGATGCTCGCGAAGGAGAAGCCGGCGTCGTTCGTCGCCTGGGATCTGTTGGCGCTCGGCGAGGAGGATCTTCGCGCGCTGCCGCAGGAGAAGCGCCGCGAGCTGCTCGAGAAGGAGCTCGCGAACGTGAAGCCGCCGATCCACGTCACGCCCGCGACGCGCGATCGCGCGCTCGCCGAGGATTGGTTCAGCCGCTTCGAGGGCGCCGGGCTCGACGGCGTGATGGCCAAGCCGCTGTCGGCGGGCTATCAGCCGGGCAAGCGCGCGATGATGAAGATCAAGCACGCGCGCACCGCCGACTGCGTCGTCGGCGGCTTCCGCTGGTACAAAGACGGCAAGGGCGAGCTCGTCGGGTCACTGCTGCTCGGCCTCTACGACGACGAAGGCTCGCTGCACCACGTCGGCATCTGCGCCGCGTTCAAGCGCGAGGAGCGCGCGAAGCTGGCGAAGCTCCTCGAGCCGCTCCGCGAGAACGCGCGCGAGGGGCACCCTTGGGCCGAATGGGCCCGGTGGTCTTCCGCCGGGCGTGGGGGGGCCGCCGAAGGCGGAGCGGAGTGGGTCGACGAGCAGAAGGCAGATGACGGGCATCCGAATCGCCGCGTGCCCGGCGCGACGAGCCGGTGGAACCGCGGCAAGGATCTCTCGTGGGAGCCGCTCCGTATCGAGCGCGTCTGCGAGGTCGCCTACGATCACATGCAGGGTACACGCTTTCGTCACGCGACCCATTTCCAGCGATGGCGCCCCGACAAGCCGCCGAGCGAGTGCCGCTACGATCAGCTCGAGGTCAACGCGCCCTACGAGATCGCGAAGATCTTCGGCGCGTGATCATTGCGGGCCGAACGTCGGCTCGTAGTTCGGATCGGGCGTCTCCGCCGCGGGCCGCTTCTCTTCCGGGACGTGCCGCAGGTTCACGCGAACGCGGTACCACGCCGAGGATCGCCCGCGCATCGCGTCGACGAGGACGTCGTCTTCGGCGAGGTACGGAGCCGCCTCGGGGTGCCGCTTCTTCCAGCGCTCGAGCCCCTCGAGCGCTTCGTGCTTGCGCTCGGCCTTCGCGACGATGAGCAGCGAGGCGTGCGCGCGCAGCCGCGACGGCTTCGGCGCTGCCTTCGCGCGTGAAGGAGCGACGCGCGGGGCTTCGCCGGCCTGCTTCGCGTAGTGCGGAGGCCACGGCGCGTCGGCCATGCCTTCGGCCTCTTGCCGCGCCGCGAGGGCGAGGAGCGGCTCGAGCGATCCCGGATCGTCGTCGATCTTCGCGTGCGCGTCGCCCGTCTTCACGAAGCGCGCGGCGACGGTCTTCAGCGTGAAGTCGCCGGGCTCGCACGTCGCGAGCTCGTCCCACGAGAGCGGGAAGGAGACGCGCGCGTCTCTCGTCGGTCGGATCGAGTACGCGCTCGCGACCGTGCGATCCTTCGCGTTCTGGTTGTAGTCGAGGAACACGCCGTGGCGCTCCTCCTTCCACCACTTGCTCGTCGCGATCGAGGGGGCGCGTCGCTCGACCTCGCGCGCGACGGCCAGCGCGGCGCGCCGCACGTCGTCGAAGCCCCACGCGCGCTGGACGCGCGCGTAGACGTGGACGCCGCGCGACCCGCTCGTCTTCGGCCAGCCCTCGAGACCCATGTCGACGAGCACCTCGCGCGTGACCTTCGCCACCTCCACGATCTGCTTCCAGCCGACGCCGGGGACGGGATCGAGATCGATCCGGAGCTCGTCGGGATGATCGAGATCGTCGGCGCGCGTGGGGTGAGGATTGAGGTCGATGCACCCGAGGTTGATCACCCACGCGAGCTGCGCGACGTCGCGGACGACGATCTCGTCGGCGGTGCGTCCGGAGGGGAAGGAGAGGGTGACGGTCTCGATCCACTCGGGGCGCGACTTGGGCGCGCGCTTCTGGAAGAAGGGCTCTTCCGTGATCCCGTCGGGGAAGCGCTTGAGCGCCATGGGGCGCCCGCGCACGCCACGCAGCGCCCCGTCGGCCACGGTGAGGTAGTAGTCGACGATGTCGCGCTTGGTGTAGCCCGCGTCCGGAAAGAAGACCTTGTCCGGGTTGGTGATCGCGACCTCGCGACCCGCCAGGTGGAGCAGCTCGCGCTTTGCAGACATCGCGGCGAAGAACGATACCGCATCGCGCTAATGACGGACAGGCGTCGGCCCGTTGCGGTCCGTCGGCGGGATCGACTGCGAGTCGGGCGATCTCGTCGGGCTCGGCCGCGCCGCGCGGATCGGCTCGTGACGGCGAACGTCGATGACGCGCGTCTTGCGTGCGGGGAGCGTCAGGGAGATCTCGAGCACGCCGTTGTCGAGGCTCGCGATCGCGCTGTTCACGTCGACGTCGCGCGGCATCGGAATCCGTCGCACGCACCTGCCGTAGCCGCGCTCGCTCTGGACGACCTCGCCTTCGATCTGCTCTCTCTCCGGGCGGCGCTCGGCCTCGATGACGAGCTGCTCGCCGTCCGTGCGCACCGAAACGTCTTCGAGCGCGACGCCCGGGAGATCGGCGCGCACGACGAGCTGGCCGGCTCGCTGGCGGATCTCGACCGGCGCGACCCAGCCGAGAGACCGCGTGATCGTCTCCGGCGCGCTCGCGGTCCTGATCTCGTCGCAGGGGCCGAGCTCCTTGTGTTTGCCGGCCATGGCAGCTCCTCCTTCGCGCGGCGCGGGCATGCGCGTCCGGGGTCGAGAGGGTGCAATCGAGGTGCCCACGCGCGCCGAAGGTGCGCTTTGGAGGCGGGAAGAGCTGCCTTCGGCTCCTCGCCGCTGATCCCTATAAGAGGAGAGGGGCTGACGTGATTTCAGACTGTTAGCGAGGTGCCAGCGTGTGGCATTTGCCTTGCTCGTCGTACAGTCTGCGCTAGGGTGCGCGCCGCATGAACACCCTCCGCAGCGCCCTCCTCGTCGCTCTCCCTCTCGCGGCTTCGGCCGCCTTCGCGTGCACCACGCAGACGATCATCGAGGAGAAGGCCCCTGAAGGCAGCTCGGGAGGGCCGGCCGCCAACGAGCCGAGCCCGCTCGAAGGCCTCGCGGCCGACTGGCAGGCGAAGGCGGCCGCGAACCTCGACGAGCGCGCCGGCACGTGGCTCTCGTCGCCGCCGAAGGTCGCGAACGTGAGCTGCGCGATGTCGTGTCACACGACGTTCCCTTATCTCATCGCGCGCTCGTCGCTCGGCGACGCCGCGACGAAGTCGGCCGACACCGCGCGCGCGCGCTTCGTCACGCGCGTGAGCGAAGCGACGAGCGGCACCGCGATCCCGTTCTACGGCAAGAACGAAGACTCCAAGGTGAAGGAGTCGCACGCGACCGAGGCGGTGCTCAACGCCGCGGCGCTCTCCCTCGACGATCTCGGCGGCGGAAACCCGCTCAGCGCCGACGCGAAGAAGGCGCTCGATCGGATGTGGGCGCAGCAGAGCGCCGACGGATCGTGGGCGTGGCTCGAGTTCGGCCTCGAGCCGTGGGAGGCGCGCAACGACTGGGGCGCCGCGCTCGCCGCGCTCGTCGCCGGATCGATCCCCGAGAATTCGTCGGCCGGCCAGGCCGCGGGCACCGCGAAGGTCATCAGCTACCTCAACGGCCGCCTCTCCTCGATGGCGTTCCACGACAAGGTCATGGTTCTCTGGGCGAGCGGCAAGCTCCAGGGCCTGCTCGATCAGGCGAAGGCCGACGAGATCGTCGACGCGCTCTCCGCCAAGCAGCTCGACGACGGCGGCTTCTCGCTCGGATCGTTCGGCAAGGGCGACATCGCGAGCAAGGGCGCGAAGCAGAGCGACGGCTACGCGACCGCGCTCGCGGTGCTCGCGCTCTGCCGCGGCTCGGCGGAGAACGCCAAGCGCCCCGACGTGAAGAAGGGCCTCGCGTGGATCGCGCAGAACCAGGCGGCCGACGGCTCGTGGCCGGGCCGCTCGGTCAACTCGACGTCGCAGCGCGCGGCCGGCTTCATGACCGACGCGGCGACGTCCTACGCGACGCTCGCGATCACGCAGTGTGGCATGGCGAAGTAGGACGACGCTTCAGCGGGCTTCCGCGCAGCAGCGGAAGCCCGTCGAGTAGTCGTGGTAGTCGTGCGCGTGCGCGACCGTGCGGTAGTTGCAGCCGTCGCCGTTGATCGTCGTGTCGAGGTAGTAGCCGCCGGCGAACGTGCCGTGCGCCAGCGCGGGATCGGTCGCGACCCACTCGTGGAGGTTGCCGACCATGTCGAAGACGCCGTAGTCGTTGACGCACTCGGGGTGATCGCCGGTCTTCGAGAGCGCGCCCTCGACCTGACCGAGCGCGGGATCGTTCAGCTTCGCCCACACGCCGGGATCGACCGACGCCGGTCGCGTGCTCTTCTTGCCCGTTCGCTTCGTCGCGGCATGCGGTGAGACGGGAGGCGCGCCTTTCTTGGGCGCGCGCTTGCTCGGCTTTCCGGCGGGAGAAGGCTTCGCCGGCTTGGCCGGCGGGCGCGCGCGCGTCGACTGCGCCGCGCGGCCCTTCGTGACGTGCGCGCGCTTTCCGCCCTGCGCTCGGTCCTTCGTGGGAGCAGGCGCGGCGGGCGTCGACGCGGCGACGGCCTTGGCACCGAAGACCGCGATCACCGCGCTCTTGCCCGTGTCGTGACACGTCCCCGGGCGGCGCGCGTTGCCGTAGGGGAACGTCGTCTTCGAAGGGCCTGCGCAGGCGAGCTTCCACTCTTCGTGCGTGCAGAGTCGCTTGCTCGACGCCGCGCACGCGTCTCGCGCCTGCACCTCGCTGATGAAGCCCTGGGGGAAGACGCCGGGCTCGCTCACGGCGCGGACGTCGTGCCCGTCGACGGGCAGGTAGTGCGCGTAGGGCTGCTCGCTGCCGTCGGCCGTCACCTCGACGAGCGACGCCTCGTACTTGTCGACGCAGAAGCGCCTGCCGTCGCTCTCGACGAGCGCCATCTGCGGAGGGCACGGCCCGCTCGCGACGGACTCGCTCGGCTCCGCTTCTTCGGGCGCTTCGGCGCCTGCGTCGTCGTCGTCGTCGTCGGCCTCCGCTTCTTCCGCCGGGTCGCTCGCGACCGGCGGCGTCTTCACCGCGCTCGCGCGCGGCCCCGCGCGGCACGCCGCGCTCGCGACCGCGACCGCGAGCGCGAACGCGAGGACGTGGCGGGCGGGGGAGCGCATGAAGGAGCTTTAATTTCGCGTCGGAGAAGACGCAACTCCTTCGCGCGGGGCATGCCCTAGACTCGAGGGGATGAGACTTCTCTTCCACTGGCCCGCGTGGGGCGCGTGCCTCGCCGTCCTCGTCGCGGTCACGGCGGCGGCGTGCTCGAGCGAGCCGGCCTCCGAAGGAGCGCCCGACGGGGGGCCGAATCCGGACGGCGACGCCGCCCGTGGAGACGGCCCGGCCCTCCCGGGCGACGACGCCTCGGCGCCCGCGGACGGCGAGGCGCCGTCGAAGGTCGACGTCACCAACGAGACGGTCGACGTCGACGGACGCCCCCGCGACTACGTGCTCGCGGTGCCGAAGACGTACGCGGCGTCGCGATCGTATCCGCTCGTCATCGCGTTCCACGGCGACGGCTTCAACGGCCCGTCGTTCCGAAACTATTTTCGCATCGACAACGAGACCGGCGACGACGCGATCGTGACGTGGCCGACGGGCAACGACTGGGATCTCTTCACCGACTACGACGTGAACAACGACCAGAAGCTCGTCGAGGCCGTCATCCTCGCGATCAAGAGCAAGTACAACGTCGACGACGCGAAGATCTGGGGCGTCGGATACAGCAAAGGGGGCTTTCTCGCGAGCGAGATCGCGTGCCACAAGCCGGGGCTCCTCAAGGCGATGGCGATCCACGCCGGAGGCGCGCCGCAAGAGCCCAACGGAGCGAACGGCTACCCGCTCTGCCCGAGCGCGATCGGCCTGCCCGTGCTCGTCTCACACGGCACGCTCGATCCGCAGTTCGGCGGCGGCGACTACGCCGCCAACTACTGGGCGCTCGTCGCCGGCTGCGGAGACACGCGCAGCGCGACGACGCCTTCGCCGTGTCAGAAGCACGACGGCTGCCCCGCGTCGAGCCCGGTGCTGTTCTGCCCCGTCGACGGGCTCCGCCACGTCCCGCTCTGGAGCGAAGCCGCGAAGGTGTCCTGGGCCTTCTTCACGTCGCTCTGACGCTCAGGGTCTGACGACAAATGGTCGTCAGACCCTTGCCTCGTTCCGACGCGCTCGAAGACTCGCGCTCTCACCGGACGTTCCGATAGCCCGCGCTGTCGGCCGACCAGCTCTCCGCGTTCGGGACCGTGAGCAGCTCTTCGAGCGAGCGCTCGTTGGCGACGCGCGAGATCTCGAGCAGGACCTGGCGCGCGGCCGTCTTGTCGACGGAGCCGAGCGTGCTCTCGATCTCGGGCGCCGCGGCGTCGAGCGCGGCGAGCGCGCGGCGGCTCGCGACGTCGCGCTCGCGCCAAGAGGCCTGCGCGGAGGTCGCGTCGCGCAGCCTCGCGCGCTCGGCGTCGAGCAGCGCGGCGACGCCCTGGCGCACGCGCACGTCGGGGTGATGCAAGAGCGGCACGAGCTCGCCCGCGCTCTCGGTCGACTTCGACTGGCTGAACATGTGGAGCACCGGCCGGTACTCGCCGCTCTCGATGCGCGCGACGTTGATCCGCGCCGAGAGGTAGTAGGTGGGGAAGACCGCGTAGAGCACCGCGACGAGCGCGAACGCGTCGAGCTGCCGGCGGACGAGCCACGTGAGCGTGCGGCGGTGCTTCAACTTCAGGGCGACCGCGATCACGCCCGCGACGACCAACGTGGTGCCGAGGATCCCGACGATGCGCAGGTCCGAGAGCCCGCTCGTCGCGATGTGGATCGCGATGCGCCGGTAGGTCCCGAGCGCGAGGACGAGGCCTTGACCCATCCACACGTAGGCGAGCGTCCGCGTCGTCTTCGCGCGCGCGTCGTGCGCGAGCGCGCCGCGGAACGTGACGCCGATCACGCCGGTCAGCATCACGAGGGCGACGGTCAGCCAGAAGGCGCCCTGGTGCGCGTACTGCTGCGAGCGCATCCCCGCGGGCGGGGCTCCCGCCCAGAGGCAGGCTGCGTCGAGCGCGTTGTAGGCGAAGAAGAGCACGTTGACCGCCGCGAGCGCGTTGCGCGCGACGAGCAGGCCCGTCGCCGAGGCCTCACCTTCTTCGGAGGCCGACTCCGTCCCCTGCGCGAGCCGACACGCGGGTCGAAGGAGCGCGCACGCGCCGGCGAGCGAGAGGATCCAGAGCACGACACGCACCGGCGAAGGCACGCCGACGACGCTGCCGATCGCCTTCCACGCGACGTCGACGCCGTGCGCGACGATCGGGTTGGCGAGCGCGAAGACGCCGAGGAAGACGGCGCTCAGCGCGAGCGGCACCACGATCGGCAGGACGGACACCTTGCCGACGCGCGTGCGCGAGGTGATCTTCCGCGCGCCCGCGATCGCGGCGCCGATCCGTGAGGGGAGCTTGCCGATCGCAGACAGCGCGGAGACCATGGCCTCGGGGAGGAAGGTGCGCCGGGCGCGCAGGCCGAGCGCGAAGAGCACGAGGAGCGCGAGACCGGAGAGCGCGGTGCCGCCGCTCGGCGCCAGCGCGCTCTTGGCGGCGACGGCCAAAAGGAGCGCGGTCGTGACGGCCAGGCGCATCGAGGTGCGGCGCGCGCGCGCGGCGGCGAAGATCGCCGCGGGGACGGCGGTGAAGAAGAGCGCCATCCCGTACCCCCCCGACGCGAGGCCGCTCTTGCCCCACATCGCCAGATCCGCGACCAGCGCGATCGCCAGCGCCGCGCCGAGCTCGCGACCGCGGAACGGCGCCGGCTTCGAGGCAGGCCGCGGCGGCGGCGGAATCCACACCTGGGCGGGGCGATACGGCGTCGGGTAGGCCGTCGCGCCCGGGGGATAGGCGAGCAGGTTCGGCGCGACGTTCGGGGCCATCGTCCCCTCACGCGGGGGATCGGGCGCGGCGACGACGGGTGCATTGTCCATGGAGCGTGTGACGCTCGAGAGGCGGCGGCCATTGCCGGGGCCGCCGCCCGCGGCCGACCGCTCACCCCCCGTTCGCGACCGTTCGCCCGATGTGCAACAGGATCGACTTTCTCGATCCGTTGTGATCTAAGGAGCTTCGTGCCCATTCTTCACGGCGTTCGCTTCGCTGAAGATCGGATCTCGTCACACATCCCCGCTGCTCCGCCGAGCGGCGTCCACCCGGCGCGCAGCGGAAGCGCGGCGCCGTCGGTGCGGCTCTTCGCCGACGAGGTCGTGATCCACAAAACGGAAGGTCTCGAGTCGATCTACGAGACGGTCCGCGTGCCGCTGCTCTCGCTCGTCGCGCTGGGCGACGACACGGGCGCGCGCCGGCTCCTCGAGAGCTTCGGCGCCGTTCCCCTCGACTGCCTCGACGACTGGGCGCCCTCGGTCGACGCCGACTACGCGATCCGCTGCGAGGGCAACGTGCACGACTTCTGCGCGTTCAGCGCGTACGTCGTTCCCCAGCTCCGCGCCCTCGGGTGGGTCGTCGAGATCGCGGAAGACTATCCCTTCCGCGTCGTCGAGGAAGACAAGAGCTGGTACGCGCACGTCTCCCCCGACGAGCAACGCCCCGACTGGTTCGGCCTCGAGCTCGGGATCGATCTCGACGGGCGCCGCGTGAACCTCTTGCCCGCGCTCCTCGAGCTCCTCGAGCGCGCGAGCGGCAAGGGCCTCGGCGAGCTCGCGAGCGCCGCGCGCAAGTGCGTCGCGCTCCCCGTCGGCGCCGGCCTCTATCTTCCGGTGCCCGCCGAGCGCGCGCGCGCGCTGCTCCGCGTCCTCGCCGAGCTCTGGGAGGGCCAGGCGGCGAACGGCGGCCGCATCGCGTTCCCCAAGGAGCGCGCGCCGGCGCTGCTCGCGCTCGACGAGGCCTTCGCCGGCGCGACGCTCTCCACGACCGGCGACGGCCGTGCGCGCGCGTGGGCCGAGAAGCTCGTCACGCCGCCCGCGGCCGACGTCGCCCCGCCGCGAGGCCTGTGCGCCGAGCTCCGCCCGTACCAGATCGAGGGCCTCGCGTGGCTCCAGAACCTCCGCGAGCGCGGCGTCGGCGGCATCCTCGCCGACGACATGGGCCTCGGAAAGACGCTCCAGACGATCGCGCACCTGCTCGCGGAGAAGGAGTCGGGTCGCCTCGATCGCCCCGCGCTCATCGTCGCCCCGACGTCGCTCGTCTCCAACTGGGAGCGCGAGATCAAGAAGTTCGCCCCCTCGCTCCGCGTGCACGTCTTTCACGGCGGCGATCGGCACGCGTCGTGGAGCGAAGCGGCGGGCGCCGACGTGGTCGTCACGACCTACCCGATCTTGTGCCGCGACGAAGAGCTCATCGTCAAGGACCCGTACTACATCGTCATCCTCGACGAGGCGCAGACGATCAAGAACATGCGCAGCCGCGCGCACGCGGCCGCGCGCGCGATCGACGCCGAGCACCGCCTCTGCCTCTCGGGCACGCCGATCGAGAATCACCTCGGCGAGCTCTGGGCGCTGCTCGACTTCGTCAATCCGGGGCTCCTCGGCGACGAGCTGCACTTCGGCCGCTTCTATCGCGTTCCGATCGAGAAGCTCCGCGACGAGGAGCGGCTGCTCGCCCTCCGCGAGCTCGTCTCCCCGTACATCCTGCGGCGGAACAAGCGCGACGTCGCCAAGGAGCTGCCGCCGAAGACGGAGGTCATGCGCCCCGTCGAGCTGCGCGGCGGCCAGCGCGAGCTCTACGAGAGCATCCGCGTCGCCGCGCACGCCGAGGTGCGGCGCCTCATCCGCAAGAAGGGCCTCGCCGCCTCGACGGTGCCGATCCTCGGCGCCCTCACGAAGCTCCGTCAGGTCTGCTGCGATCCGCGCCTCGTGCGGATGAGCGAGGCGGGCGCCGTGCGCGGCTCGGCGAAATACGACATGTTCTTCGATCTGCTCGACAAGCAGCTCGAAGGCGGTCATCGCATCCTCGTCTTCTCCCAGTTCACGAGCATGCTCGCGTTGCTCGCGCGCGGGCTCCGCGAGCGCGGCGTGCCCTACGCCGAGCTCACCGGCGCCACGATCGATCGCGCGGCCGCCGTCGATCGCTTCGAGGGAGGCGCCGCGAGCGTCTTCTTGATCAGCCTCCGCGCGGGAGGCACCGGGCTCACGCTCACGAGCGCCGACGTCGTCATCCACTACGATCCTTGGTGGAACCCCGCGGTGCAAGCCCAGGCGACCGATCGCGCGTACCGCATCGGTCAGAAGAAGCCGGTGCTCTCGTACCACCTCTTCGCCGCGGGGAGCGTCGAGGAGCGCATCCTCGGCCTGCAGCGAAGCAAGCGTCACGTCGCCGACGCGATCCTCGGGAGCGGAACGGCGCAGGGCTCGCTCACCGAAGACGAGGTCGACGTGCTCTTCGCGCCGCTCGGGGCGTAGGCGCGATTCTTACGGCAGGATTAAGAGTTCGTCATCTTCGCGCGCGGCGGCGCCGCGATCGCGCGGGCGCTGATACGACGGTTCGGTGTCGTCACGCTCACGCCGCGCGGCCCTCGCATGCGCGTGCCTCGTCGCCGTCGCCGCGCCCGCGCGCGGAGCGTCGAAAGCGCCGTCGGACGACGAAGAGCCCGTCGATCTCCGCGACCGCACCGAATACGCGGGTTTTCCCGTCATCGGGGGAAGCACGGACATCGGCTTCCAGTTCGGCGTCGCCGGCACGATCTCGCACGTCGGCGACGGCTTCAAACCGTACTGGTGGAACGTCGACGGCATCCTCTCCGCGAGCGTGAAGGACGGTCCGCGGGGGGTCGAGATCGTTCAGCAGAGCCAGGCGATGCGCTGGGACATCCCCGGCGGTGGCGGCGGCAAGGTCCGATTGATGCCCGGGCTCTTCTACGACAAGACGATCAACTCGGGCTATTTCGGGCTCGGCAACGCCGCGCCCGTCGTCACGCTCCCCGACGGCACCGTCGGCGATCGCTACCAGTTCCGCCACGAAGAAGCCGCGGTGCGCCTCGCCGCCCGCACGCCGCTCACGCAAAAGTGGAGCACGATGTACGGCTGGCAGCTCCGTTACGTCCATCCGAAGGCGTACCCGAACAGTCGCCTCGCGATCGACGCCGCGACGCGGCTCTCCGACGGGCGGCCGCTCCTCTACGGCCTCGGCCCGCTCGGGATCGTGACGCTCAACGCCGCGCTCCTCTACGACACCCGCGACGACGAGATCCAGCCGAAGCGGGGCGCGTACTACAGCTTCTCACTCCGCGTCTCCGACGGCAGGCCCGAGGAGAGCGGCGTGCGATGGGTCGGCGCGAACGCGACGCTCCGGTGGTACGCCAAGCTCGGCGGTCCGTTCGTCTTCGCCAACCGGATCATCGTCGACCTCATGGCCGGGCACGTGCCGTTCTACGATCTCTCGCAGGGCGCCGCGTTCGATCCCGACGACATGCCGGGGGGCGCCGAAGGCGTGCGCGGCATCCCGAACGGCCGCTACTCCGGCCTCGTCAAGCTGGTCGTGAACACCGAGATCCGCTCGGTCTTCTTCGGCTTCGAGTTCTTGGGTGGCAAGTTCAAGGTCGGCAACAGCGTCTTCTTCGACATGGGCCGCGTGTGGAACGACTACACGTTCTCCGATCCGCGCGACGGCACGGGGCTCGGGATGCGCTACGGCGTCGGCACCGGCCCCTTCCTCGTGTGGGGGAGCGCGGCGCTTTTTCGGGTCGACGTGGCGTACTCACCGGACGCGACGGCCGCGAACCCTGGGTTTCCCGTCGGCATTTACGTTCAACAGGGCTTCATCTTCTGAGAGCGGGAGCGTCGCCCGTCTGGTCGGAGAGGCCGCGATGCGGCATGATCGACGGCGATGCGCGTCGCTCTGGTGTATCCGCCTCCGTGGAAGATCGGCGACGCCGGACCCGACGGCCCGCCCGCCGGCTACCGCGAGGGCGATCTCGACGCCGACTTCTACCAGCTCCCCTACGGGCTGCTCGCGCTCGGCGCAGCGAGCCTCCGCGCCGGCCATCAGGTCAAGGTCCTCAACCTCTCGAGCTTCCCTTGGGAGAAGGTGGAAGAGGTCGTCGCCAAGGTCGACGCCGAGGTGTGGGGCATGTCGTGCTGGACCGCCAACCGCCGCGGCGTCAAGCTCGTCTCGGAGCTCGTCAAGCGCAAGCACCCGCGCGCGCACGTCGTCGTCGGCGGGCCGCACGCGACGCCGCTCGGGCCCGAGCTGCTCGGCCACTACCCGAGCGTCGACACGGTGTGCGTCGGCGAGGGCGACGTGACCTTCCTCGAGATCGTCTCGCGCCTCGCGAAGGGCGAAGACACGCAGGGGATCGCGGGCACCGTCTACCGCCGCGACGGCGAGGTGATCGAGGCCGCGGAGCGGAAGAACGTCGCCGATCTCGACCAGCTCGCGTGCCCGCACCACTACTTCGATACGCACATCATGATGACGTCGCGCGGCTGCCCGTGGTCGTGCACGTTCTGCGGCGCCGAGACGTCGTGGGGCCGCGGCTTCCGCGCGAACTCGACCGACTACGTGCTCGACGCGATGCAGCGGGTCACCTCGCGCCTGCCCGTGAAGATGATCCAGATCAAGGACGACACCTTCACGACCCACAAGAAGCGCGTCCTCGAGCTGTGTCAGAAGATGCGCGAGCGGAAGATGAGCTTCTTCTGGAGCTGCGACACGCGCGTCGATCTGCTCTCCGACGAGCTGCTCAAGGAGATGCGCCTCGCGGGCTGCCAGCGCCTCTCGCTCGGCGTGGAGAGCGGCTCGCAGACGATCCTCGACGCGATCGAGAAAAAGATCACGCCGGGCGAGATCCTCGAGTCGACCGCGCTCGCGAAGAAGTACGGCATCAAGGTGCGCTACTACATGATGCTGGGCAACCGCGGCGAGACGCGCGAGACGTTCGCCGAGACGCTGCGCTTCCTCGAGCGCGCGCGGCCGCACGAGTACGTCTTCTCGTGTCTGTCGATCTACCCCGGCACCAAAGACTTCCACGCGGCGGAGAAGGCCGGCTGGCTCGATCGGAAGGAGTACTTCACGGGCACGTTCCAGGAGCTCAAGACGCCCTTCGACGCCGACGACGCGACGATGCAGTTCTTGAACGAGTGGTTCTTCGCGAACCACGGCCTCCGCACGGCGTACAAGGACACGTCGCGCGACTACGAGGAGATCCTCGCGCGCCTCGGCGACTACCACGCGGCGCACATGGATCTCGGCGCGGCCTACTACCACGAGGGCAAGCTCGACGAGGCCGAGGCGCACGTGCGGCGCGCGCTCGAGCTCGGCTATCCGTGCCCGGGGCTCGTCTACAACCACCTCGCGTGCATCGCGAAGGCGCGCGGCGACGTCGACGCGATGATGGATCGCTTCACCGAAGCGGCGAAGGCCGATCCGCAGCACTGGGTGCTCATCCAGAACGTGAACGCGGCGCGCGCCTGGTTCAAGAACGGCGGGCCGGGCAAGGGCCTGCCGCTCGAGCTCCAGGTGCGCCACGACTTCCAGCTCCTCGAGCGCACGGCGCAGCCGACGCTGCCGGGGCCGCTGCCCGACGACTACGCGGAGTGGAAGCCGGCGCTCGCCGCCCCGGCGGCGGAGATCTTCGTCAAGACGCCCGAGGTCGAAGGCAGCACGAAGGGGCTCGGCCGCCGCAAGCTCCGCGTCGTCGATTAGCGATCACCAGCCGGTCTTGCTCTTGATCTCCGTCACGAGCAGGTTCGCCATCGCCTGGTGGTGCGCCTCGTTGGCGTGAGACAGGCAGCCCGTCTCGTCGGTCATCGCGGCGACGGGGAACTGATAGCGGTACACCTTGTTGTCGCCGACGCCCTGCCGCGCCGTGACGAGCGCGTCGAGATCGGCGGTGAGCGCCGTTCGCTGATTGAAGTCGCCGCCGAGATCTTTCACCTGCGACCACACCGTCAAGAAGATGTGCGTGCTCGCGCCGTACTGCGTGCGGATGTTGGCGATGAACTCGCCGTACTTCGTCCGGAAGTTCGCCGGCGCCGCCGATACGCCGTTGAGGTAGTCGACGCCGCCGAGCGAGATGACGACGACGTCCGGGGTCCAGTTCGCGAACGTCCAAGGCGTGCCGCCGCCGCCCATCATGATCGGGAGCGCGCGCCCGAAGAGGATCGGCATGACGTCGAGATCGAGCGCGAAGCTGTTGATCGCGACGCCCTTGCCCGAGTAGCCGAGGACGTGCGCTTCGGCCGCGAGCGACGTCGCGGTGAAGTGCGTGATGCTCTTGCGGACGTTGTCGAACTCGTGCGGCGCGGCGCTCGCGCCGCACGTCGCCGCCGTTCCTTCGACGCCGAAGCCGTCGATCGTGGACTCGCCGATGAACTCGATGCGCCGGTTCTTTCGTAGGGGCGGCGGCAAGAGGCCGGTGCCGCCCGCGAAGGTGAGGCCCACGAGCTTCACGGTGCCGTTCTTCGCCTCGGTGCGCTTCTCGAACTCGATCGTGTGGTCTCCGGCCGCGAGGCCGTCGACGACGTGGTCGATCGGCGAGCCGGCGGCGTCGATCGAGAACGGAGCCTGCGGCGTGCCGTCGACGATGACGTTGAACCAGCTCGGTCCGCCGGAGAAGCCGTCGAAGGTCTGCGTGAGCGTGAGCGTGGCGCTCGTGCCGTTGAAGCGCGCGACGATGCGCCCGCCGGGCCACGCCGTCGCGGGCATCGCCGGATCGGTCGTGTCGAAGCGGCCGATGAGCTGGACGGCCGGCGGCCCTGCGTCTTGTCCGGCGTCGGCGTCGGTCCCCGCGTCGCTCGCGTCGTTCGAAGCGCCGTCATTCGAAGCGTCGTCGGCCGGCGAGCCGTCGCCGATCGGGCCGTCGCTCGTCGATCCGTCGCCTCCGCCGCCTTCGCCCGTGCCTCCGTCCGCCGGGTCGTCGCTCGACGCTCCGCAGGCCGCGAGACCGAACGCCGTACACAACGACACGACGACGGCGAGCCCGAACGCGGAGAAGCGCATCGGCCGATGCTAGCGCATCGTCGCTTCGGCGCGCGGTCGTTTAGGGATTCGTTCCCTGGAGGTTCAAGACCGGCAGCGGCGCACACGTCGCGGCGGGTGGGGGAAGGATCGAGCGGCTCGCGCTGAGGGTCGCCGTGCTCGTGCCCGCTTGCGTTGCCTTGAACGAGACCTGCGCGTTGACGAGGGCGCTGTTGCCCGGCAGGAAGCTCGGCGCCGAGCCCGTCCACTGCCCGTTCGAGATCGACCAGACGAGGAACGCGTCGCGGTTGCCGGCGTTCCTGACGGTGAACGTGCGCGTGTCCGTCGCGCCGCCGTCGGATTGGAAGTCGTTGATCGTCGTCGGCGTGGCCGTGATGAGCATGCCGCGGACGTTCGCGCGCACCTTGACCACGCGCGGCCCGCCGCTCGGCGGACCGATGCCGGTGATCGTCACCGTGAGGTCGCTCTCCTTCAGGCCGGGGGTGGACTGGGCAGGGAGCTGCACGGGGATGTTCGTCGTCACGCCGGCGCCGTTGCCGAGCGCGATGGTGCCGCTCGGTTGCACGGTGAAGGGTGAGCCCCCGGCGACGGCCGCCGTGTAGCTCAGCGCTCCCGAAGTGTAGTTCGTGACGACGACGGCGCGGTTGCCGTTCGCGCCGCAGTCGATGTCGCCGAAGTCGGCATTCGCGACGGTGACCTCGGTGTTGATCCGCTGCCCGCGCGCGGCGAGCGCGGGCGGCTCGCCGCAATGCGCCTCCGGCACGACCGGCGTGATCGCCGCGGTGAGCAGCGCCGACTGCGTGCCCGACGCGAGCTTGACGGTCAGCTTCTTCGGGACGTTCGGCTCGAGCCGCATCGATCCGGGCGAGACGGTGAAGTCGGCGGTCTGTCCGTCGAACGACGAGATGTCGACGGCGCGGTTGCCGCGGTTGACGACGTCGACCTCGACGCTCCCGCCGTTCTGCATGCGGACCTCGCCGAGATCCGCGGTGGAGGGGCCGAACTCGATCGCGCCGCCCTCGACCACGCCCTTGAGCCGAACCTCCTGCGAGACGTTTCCGGCGGTGATGAGCAGCGCCGACCCGAGCTCGCGCGCGACGTTGGTCTTCGCGTCGATCTCGATCGTCGCGGTGCCGGGCGAGGCGACGCTGCCCTCCGCCTCGGACGAGATCCCGAAGGAGCTCTCGTCGAGCGACTGCGCCTTCCACTTCGCGATGGCGCCCGTGTTGTTGACGATGCCGATCTTCGTCGTCGGGCGGGCGCCGCACTTGATCGTCTTGAAGTCGACGTCGGCGGGCGTGATCGTCAGCTCGCCCGAGCCGTTGCCCGTCGTCGCGCCGCCGCTCGAGCCCGCGGGATCTTCCAGGCCGGCGAGCGTCGCGCACGCGCCGAGGCCCGCCGCCGCGGTCAGGCCGACCGCGATCCTCTGGAGTATCGCCCGCCGCACGGACATGAGGTTAGCACCGCGGCGGCTCGCGCGATCAGCGCTGGAGGATGTCTTCGACTTCTTGGAAGATTCGCTTGCGCCAGCGCGCGATCTCGGAGTCGCCGGACATGAGCTTCGCGGTCTCGGCGAGCACCTCGGCGAGGGGCGTCAAGACGACGTACGGATCCCACGGGCAGGGGGGCCGCGGGATCCCGGGCCCCGACCAGCCGGCCATGAAGTCGCTCTGACCGGCGACCATCGCGCGGAGCGCGGCGTTCGCCAAGCGCGCGCCGAGGAGGCGATCGAACGCGGTCGGCGTCCCTCCGCGGACGACGTGGCCGAGGACGGTCACGCGCGTGTCGACGTCGGGCAAGAGCGTCTTGATCTTCTCCTCGACGAGGTCCTTGAGGCGCGCGCTGTCGATCCGCACGCCTTCGGACTTGATGACGAGCACGCGGCGCTTGGTCGTGCCGCCGTCGGGCTGGGGCCCGTAGGCGCGCTGCATCGTGCGCACGACCTGATCGACGATCTGCGCCTCGTCCTTGTCGGTCTCGCGCACGAGGACGGCGTCGGCGCCCGCGGCGATGCCCGAGGTCATCGCGAGATAGCCGCAGTCGCGCCCCATCACCTCGACGATGAAGGTCCGCTTGTGCGCGGTCGCGGTGTCGAAGATCCGATCGCACGCCTCGACGATCGTGTTCATCGCCGTGTCGACGCCGATCGACATCGAGGTGCACGCGAGATCGTTGTCGATCGACGCAGGAACGCCGCCGACCACGAGCCGGCCGCCCTTCGTCTCGACGTCGGTGAGCGTGCGGGCGCCGGTGAGCGAGCCGTTGCCGCCGATGACGAGGATGCCGCGGACGTCGTGCCTCGCGAGCGTCTCTCTCGCGCGCGCCTGTCCTTCGGGCGTGGCGAAGATCTTGCTCCGCGCGGTGCCGAGGACGGTGCCGCCGCGCCGCGCGGCTTCGTCGAGCACGCGAATGCTGAGCGGCGCGACGCGCCCGTCGACGAGGCCCGCGTAGCCGTCTTCGATCCCGATCATGTCGAGGCCGATCTCGGCGCCGACGCGCGCGACGGCGCGGACCGCCGCGTTCATTCCCGGCGCGTCGCCGCCGGACGTGAGAACGGCGACGCGATCACCTTTCTGGAGAGCCATCGAGAGCCATGAAACCCGCGCTCGGCCCTCCTGGGCAAGGGCTATTGCGGCGACGCGACGCGCGCGTAGCGACCGAGGGCGTAGTCGAGGCGGATCCGCGCGAGACGCGCGTCGACACGCGCGTTCAGGTGCTCGAAGCGCGTCTGCGCCAGGGCGTTCTCCGCGTCGATCAGCGTGGTGCCGGTGCCGCGCCCGTTGTTGAACAGCTCGCGCGCGACGCGGTAACCCTCGAGCGCGCTCTCGAGCTGACGCTCCGTGGTGGTGATGGCCGTGTCGGCCTCGAGGATCGCCTGGTAGTACTGCGTCACCTCGAGCTCGACGCCGTCACGCACGACGTTCTTCTGCGCGTCGAGCGCGGCGGCGCGGGAGTCGGCGTCCGCTCCGGCCGCGCCCGCGGTGCCGAGATCATTCGGCGACCACGTGAGCTGCGCGCCCACCGCCCACGTCGGGAACCACTCCTGGTTCTGCGGCGTCTGGGGGAAGCGGCGGGGGTTGGGGTTCGCGTAGACGACCTCGCCGAAGGCGGACAGCGCGGGGTAGCGCCCGGCGTACTGCGCGGTCGCGGCCTTGCGCGCGGCCTCGGCGCTCTTGTCGATGCTCTTGATCTCGGGGCGCTGACCGTGAGCCTCGGAGACGAGCGGCTTCAGGTCGCCAGGCGGCGCCGCGAGGGCGCCGTCGAGCCCCTCTCCCGGGGCGAGCACGTCGTCTTCCTTCGCGTGCATCGCGACGCGGACGGCGCGCTCGCCGATCACGACGCCGCTCTTCGCGCGCTCGACGGCGAGCTCGGCGCCCGCGACCTGCGTCTGGGCGCGGAGCACGTCGGCCTTGGAGGCGTTGCCGACGGAGAACTGGTTCTCGGCGTCTTTCTGGTGCGCGCGCGCGACCGCGAGCGACTGCTCGGCGACGTTGACCGCGCCTCGCGCCCGGAGCCACGTGTAATAGGCGAGCTTGCCGTCGGCGTACGACTTCGACTTCGCGGCGATCACGTCCTGGCGCGCTGCGTCTTCGGAGTGCGTCGCCGAGCTGTGCGCCTGCCCGATGCGCAAGAAGTAGTCGCTGATGGGGACGGTGAGCGTGGCCTGCGTCAGGTACTGATCGACGATCGGATCGATCCGGAAGCCGCTCGTCAGCGCGTCGGCGCCGAGGGCGACGGTCGGCGTCGGGTTCACCGTGCCCGGCGGCGCGCTCGTGCCGACGAGCGCGCCCTGCTGCCCTCCGCCTCCGCCGCCGAACGACGGGGGCGTGAACGTCGAGAGCCGCGTGTAGCGCGCCGTCAGCGCGAGCCGGGGGAAGTAGTTGACCCACTGCTGATCGGCGCGCGCCGACGCGGCGGCCAGGTTCTGCTCCGAAGCCTTCGCTTGATAGCTCGTGGCCATCGCGCGCTGGCCGACCTGCTCGGCGGTGAGCCCACCCGGCGTGACGCTCGCGACCTCCGTTCGAGGCGGCGCCGGAGGAGCCTCCGCCGGCTGCGGCGCGCGCGCGGGACCCGCGGGCGGGCGCGGCTGCGCGTACGCCGGGATCGCGACGGCGCATACGAGCGCCGTCGAGAGGGAGAGGGCAGACAGTCGAAAGCTCCGCATTGGCAGTCCTTTCCTTGCCTCGTCCGATGCCGAAGGGAGCCCGCCGGATTCGGTATTCGACGGTCTGGGAGGGCGCGGTGTGCTCCGCATTCGGCCGCCTTCTACTGCACCTCTCACAAAAACCTGGACGAAAAAGGATGCCTTGCCCAAGGATCTAGAGAGATGACGACGTCTTGGGCTTGCACGCTCGGCGTTTGGACCGCCGTCGTCCTGGCGGGCGCCGGGGGCTGTGCGCCGCCCGCGCAGCGCAAGCCGATCGAGATGACGCCCATCGGGACGGTGCCGAACGTCCCCCGGACCGCCGACGACGACACGAGCGAAGGCCCGGTCACCAGCCCGAACAGCGGCACGCCTTCACCAGGGACGGCGGCGAAAGAAGCGGCGTGCACCGGCGGCGAGTTCGACGCGCTCGACGACGCGCTTCGCCAGTGCGACACGCCGATGCCACGCAGCGGAGAGGTGCCCGGCGGGATGAAGGTGAAGCTCGACGTGCGCGTCGTGCCGAGCACGCCTTCGACGACGCCAGGAGGCCGCGTCGATCTCGTCGTGACGCTGAAGAACAAGTCGAGCGAGCCTCTGCCTCTGTACTTCAGCGGCGATCCTTCGCCGCGCTTCGAGGTCGAAGCCCTCGACGCGAAAGGTCGTAGGGCGGATCTGCCGACGGGCAAGCCGCCGAAGGCCGGCCCGACGCGCGAGGTGAAGGCCTCGCGCATCACGCTGACGCCGGGCGGGACGGCGAAGGTCCGCCTCGCGTGGGATGCCGTCAAGACGCGATGGGCGCCGGAGAAAGCGAAGACGTGGGAGGGGCGCGGCCCGCCGCGCGCGCCTGCGGGTCCGCTGCCGACGGGGAAGTATCAGCTCCGCGTGGTGTTGCCGCTCATCGGCGTCTTCGAGAAGGGCGAGCTCGATCTGCCCAAGGTGCCGATGGAAGTCGGCGGATCCTGACAGCTGGATCGGCCCCGCCCCACAGGTCCGTCGCCGGATCGCTGAATCCGCCGGCGGTCGTCGAATATCTCTTTGGAATCATTGTGCAGCCTACGTTGTAGGTGACAGGCGCACATCGGAACACTCGTTGCTTGGACGCCTCGCAACGCGCCCCGCCGCTAACCGGGCGCCCCAAGCTCGGAGCCCTCCATGCGTCGTCTCTTCTCGATCGTCCCCGTGGCTCTCTCCCTCTGCGCGCTCGCCGGCTGCAGCGCCGACACGGCGTCGGAGGCCGACGAGAGCGAGAGCAACTTCAGCTCCAATCAGGCCACGCTCCTCGACTTCGAGTTCGACGGCTCTCTCCTCACCGACAGCGTGTGGAACGAGAAGCAGACGATCCAAGATCAACTGCTCTACACGATCGGTCACCTCAACGCCGACAAGAGCGTTGGTCGTCTCGACACCCTCGAGCTGACGAACATCCAGCGCTCCACCGAGGGCGGCAAGACGAAGCTCACGTACCACGCGAAGCTCCCCGTCGCGTGGGGCAGCAAGACCAACCTCCCGACGCGCTACCAGCTCAAGCTGCCGAAAGACATCAGCCACGCCGGGCAGACCGCGTTCACCGAGCGACACAAACAGACGTGCGTCGACTGGGGCGCGCACGACGTCGACACCGGCAGCATGTGGTACTACTACCGGCCGCTCCGAAGCGGCTGCGCCATCACCGACGACGAGATCGTCAAGCTCACCGCGACGGCCACGCGCTCGACGCAGAACACGACGAACAAGTACCCCGAGTACCACAAGATCTGGGAAGACGACCGGCTCGAGGTCGTCTCGATCTTCGGCAAGTACAAGGACGGCGCGACGTCGGGCGACGCCGGCATCTCGGCGTACAACTCCTTCGTCGCCACGATGAAGCGCGAGCTCGGGCGCCTCCAGGAGCTGCAGACGATCCCCGCGGGCGTCTCCGACGCGCCCGGCGTCGCCACGCCCGACGTGACCCTCGAGGCCAAGCTCCCCGACGGCAAGGTGATCAAGGTCACCGCGCTGCTCGTCGACAACGTCGGCGCCGCGCCTCCGGCGTTCGATCGCCGCTACGAGGCGCTCTCGCCCACGGCCGATCTCATCGCCTACAACGGGCACGCCGGCCTCGGTCAGAACGTGCGCGCGCTCGCGCGCAAAGGCCGCTTCCTCTCCGGCAAGTACCAGGTGTTCTTCATGAACGGCTGCGACACGTTCGCGTACGTCGACGGCTCGCTCGCGCAGACGCGCGCGGCGCTCAACCCCGACGATCCGACGGGCACGAAGTACATGGAGTTCGTGACCAACGCGATGCCGTCGTTCTTTCACTCGATGGCCGCGGCCTCGACCGCGATCGTGAAGGCCTTCCTCGAGTTCCAGCAGCCGAAGACCTACGACAAGCTCTTCGAGGGCATCGATCGCGCCGAGGTCGTGCTCGTCACCGGCGAAGAGGACAACGTCTTCACCCCGGGCATGCCGATCGGCAGCGGCGGAGGTGGTGGCGGAGGTGGCGGCGCGTTCGTGCCGTTCGAGGAGCAGGCGAACGTCGCGCGCAACGAGGAGAAGGCCTACGCCTACGACGTGCCCGCGGGCACGTACCTGGTCGAGCTCTCCGGCGACGGCGACGCGGACCTCTACGTCAAGAAGAACGCGCCCGCCGCGGCGCGCGTCTACGACTGCCGCCCTTACCAGAACGGCTCGAGCGAGCGCTGCACCGTGAGCTTCGCGGAGGCGGGCAAGCTCCACGTGATGGTGCGCGGCTACGCCCCGCAGTCGACCTTCAAGGTGACGGGGCGGAAGCAGTAAGCTTCCGTCCGTGCCATCGGATTCGGAGACGACGCGCGCCGTCTGGGTTCGCCAGACGGCGGGCGCGCGCGCGCTCGGCGCGCTCGTCGCTGCGCTCGGCGTCCGCGAGGTGCTGCCCGTCAAGGGCATCGTCACCGCGCGCACGCTCTACGCCGATCCGGCGGAGCGCACGGTCGCCGACGTCGACGTCAGGGTCTCGGGCCGCGCCGCCCTCGAGCGCGTCTTGGCGTTCGCCCGCGATCGCGACCATCGCGTATGGGGTGGGTCGAGGGCGTACGACAACGTCGTCGTCGACGTCGGCGGCGTCGACGTCGACGTCGAGTGTCACGTCGGGCCGCCGGGCCTCTGCGGCCTGCGCGTCGCGGAGATGCTCGCGCGGAGCACGGTGCGCGACGACGTCTTCGGGTTTCCCTGCGCGATCCCCGAGCCGCACGATCACGCGCTGCTCATGGTCGTCAACGCCTTCAAGGACAAGCTCGTGAACGCGGCGCCCGCGTCGGTCGAGGATCTGCATCGCATGGCGGCCGCGCCCGGCTTCGAGCCCGAGCGGCTCGCGGCGATCGCGCGCGAGGCGCGCTCCGTCGCCATCACGTGGATCGTCGCCGACTGGCTGTCGAGCGAGAGCGAGACGTGGCGCGACGTGCGCAACGCGCTCGGCGCGCGCCCGCCGCGCCGAGCGTACGTCCACCTCTATCGGTGGCTCGTCGATCGCGCTCCCACGTCGCTCGCGGCGCGCGTCCTCGCGCGCGCCGCGTCCGACGACGTCGTGGAGCGCGTGCGCGCGCTCGGGCACGCGCTCGCGTTCTCACGAGAGTGAGCTCACTTCTTCGGCGCGCGGTGCCCCGACTTGCCTGCGCGCGCGTGCTTGCCGTGCTTGCCCTTGTGGGGCGACGCCTGGCGCACGGCCTTCGCTTCTTCCTTCGTGACCGTGCCGTCGGCGGTTGCCTTCGCCACCTCCGCGTTCACCTTCGCGACGGCGGCGTCGAACTTCGCGCGCAGCTGCTTGGCCTCTTCGGTGGAGAGCTTCGACGCGCGCGCTTCCATGCGCTCGCGCGCCTTGGCCATGCGGGTGTCGACCTTCTGCTTGAAGGCCGCGGCGGGCATCGGGAAGCTCTGCTTGCCTCGGCCTTCGCCGGAGTCGGCGAGCGCGGGGACGGCGACGAGCGTGGCGAGGGCGAGGACGGCGGCAGTGATGACGGATCGCATGTTCTAGATTCGCTCCTTCGACCTTGTTCGGTCTCGGGAGGATAGACGTCTCGCGGCGCCGGGCGATGCCCCCCTTTACGGTGCTTTACGCGACGCCTCTCGGCGGGCAAAACCGACGGCGTTTCGAAGGCCTACGGTCACGTCGGCCCACCGCCGGAGCGCGGCGCCCAGCGTGGGATCGCGGTCGCCGTACGCCTGGATCTGATCGGCGACGAGATCGAGGCGCGCGCGGTGATCGAGGCGCGCGACGTCGACGACGCCGCGATCGGTGCCGCGCGCGAGCGTGAACGTGATGCTCACGCGCGGCGCCCTCGCGAGGCGCGTGCTCGGTCCGCCCCAGTGGAGCACGTTCGCGTTCCACACGAGCGCGGTGCCGGCGGGCGCGGGCAGCGCGACGCCGCCGTCGCGCGCGGCGAGGTGCGAGCCGAGATCGCCCGGGTAGGCGGGATCGCGATCGAGCGGGACGACGAACATGCACGAGTTGTCGATCGTCGCGTCGGTGACGGCGATCCACACGTTGAGCACGTCGGGCGCGCGCCGGTCGACGCTGAGCTCGTACGTCCCGCGGTGGGGAGCCCAGCCGCCGTGCTCGGGGCCCGGCGGGACGCGGAACGCCCACGCGTCGGGCACGAGCACGTAGGGCGCGCCCGTCGCGCGCGAGAGCGCGGCCGCGAGGCGCGCGCCGATCCTCCAGGTGGCGTCGAACGCGTAGACGAACAGCGGCGGGAGCCCCGCGTCGTCGAGCGCGTCGATGCAGAGCCCGAGCTGTCGTTGCTCGCCCGGGTCGAGCGCGCCCGCGAGCGCGAGCCAGCCTTCGTTCGCGAGCCGATCGAGATCGGGCGATCCCGGGGAGGGCACCTCGGCCGGCGCGTCGCTCGGCGCGGGCGCCATGCGCGCGAAGAACGCCGCGTCGTCGAGCGTCTTCATGAGCGAGGCGAGCTCGGCCTCGGCGTCGGCGGAGGGCTCTCGGGCCACGACGGGAAGATAGCGAATCGGCGTTCGAGGAACACCGTCGCCGTTCTAGAGTGGAGCCATGTACAGCGTCCTCGACTACGGCCGCATGCTCGCCGACGGCGTGCGCGTCGCCGCATACCGCGAGGCGCTCGCGGCCGCGGTGCGCCCCGGCGCGGTCGTCGTCGACCTCGGCGCGGGTACGGGGTTCTTCGCGCTCGAGGCGTGCCGGCTCGGGGCAGGGAAGGTCTACGCGATCGAGACGAACGACGCGATCGGGATCCTGCCTGCGCTCGCGCGGCGCAACGGCTTCGCCGATCGCATCGAGGTGATCCAGAGGCCGTCGACGGAGGTGACGCTCGCGCGCAAGGCCGACGTGATCGTCGCCGATCTCCGCGGCGTCGTGCCGATCTTCGAAGCGAACGCGGCGGTCATGGCCGACGCGCGTTCGCGCTTGCTCGCGCCCGGCGGCGTGATGATCCCCGAGCGCGACACGCTCTTCGCCGCGGTCCTCGAGGCGCCGGCGGCGTACGCGAGGCTCGCGGGGGGATGGGAGGGGCACGGCCTCGATCTCTCCGACGCGCGGGCCGCATGCCTCCACGCGTTCGCGAGCGATCGCGACGCGCCGTTTCGCCCCGAGCAGCTCGTCACCGCCGGCGCGCCGTGGGCGGAGCTCGTCTACGGGGCGGAGGCGCCCGCTCTCTTCGAACGCTCGGTGGAGCTCGCGGTCACCCGATCGGCGACGGCGCACGGCGTGGTGTTGTGGTTCGACGCCATCCTCCACGGGATGATCGGGTACTCGACGGCGCCGGGATACGATCGCGTCTACGGTCGCGCCTTCCTGCCGTGGGAGGAGCCCGTGGACGTCGAGATCGGCGACGCGGTGACGCTCGACCTCTGCGCGCGGCGCGCGGCCGATGACCACGTGTGGGCGTGGAGCACCACCGTTCGCCGCGGAGAGGCCGTGCGCGCCTCGTTCCGCCAGTCGACCTTCCTCGCGACCGTCACCACCGCCGCTTCGCTCATGAAGGAGGCGTCGTCGTACGCGCCACGTCTCGGCGCCGGAGGTCGAGCGACCGCGGCGATCCTCGCGGCGATGGACGGGAGCGCGAGCGTCGCCGACATCGCGCGCGACGCGCACGAGCGTCATCCAGGCGCCTTCGCCAGCGCCGACGAGGCGCTCGAAGCCGTTCGACGTCTCGCCAAGAAATACGGCTGATCACGGCGCGTTATCGAGCCGAGCCGCGTGAATGCCGCCGGTTGCGGGCGCAACGAATCGTCTGCTAGAGTGTCCCACTCCTAGGAAGGGAATTGGCTTTGAAGGACCTGGACCCGAAACCCCAACACGAAGGCGTGCGCGTCGAGAGCTCCTCCGTGCGCCGGCCTTACGTCACCCCCCGGCTTCGGCATCTCGGCTCCGTTCGCGATCTCACCCTCGCAGGCTCGGGTGGAGCCCTCGAGGGCGGTCGGCGCATGGCCATGTAACACCAGGGCGCGCCGGCCAGCGCACCAGCGAAGGGAAATGATCGCAGCCGTCGTCGATCCGCGTGGCCGTGAAGCCGCGGAGTCGACCCTCCGTCGTCTCTGTCCGGAGTGGACGGAGCTGCGCGCACGGGGAGAGGCCGTCGTCGCGCGAACGCGCGACGCGGGCGACGAATGCGCCGTGCGCGACGAGACGAGGCTCGCCGACGCCGCGCGCGACGCGCGATCCGGCGCGTTCGTCGCGCTCGACGCGGACGGAGGCGCGCTTCTCGCACGCGGCTCGCTCGGCGGGCGCCCGCTCTATTACGCGCGCACCGCCGACGACGGATGGATCGCGTGCTCGCAGATGGCGCCGCTCGTTCGCGCAGCCGGCTCCCGCTTCCGTCCCGACCCCGATCGCCTCGCGTCGCTCGCCGCCGGGCTCGCCGATCCGCGCGACGACGCGACGGCGTTCGCCGGTGTCTCGCGCGTCCCGCCGTGCGCCGCCGTGCGCCTCGTCGGATCGCGCGCCTTGGTGCACCGGCGCCCGCGCGAGGCGCGGACGCTCCTCGACCCGCCGGTCGAAGAGCTGGCCGCCGAGCTCTGGCGGCGCGTCGAGGGCGCGGTGCGCCGCGCGACGGAGGGCGCGTCGCGCGTCGCCGTCATGGTCGGAGGTGGCGTCGACTCGAGCAGCCTGCTCGCCGCCGCGGTCGCCGTCGCGCGCGGCGCCTCGACGCGCGAGGTCCACGCGCTCGCGCTCGACTTCGACGCGATCGGGACCGATCGCCCCTACCTCGCCGCGCTCGCCGCCGCGCTCGGCATCGTCCCCGTGCGCCTCGCGCCGCGCGACGCCGGACCTTACTTCACCGACTCGCTCGTGCTCGACGCGCAGCCGTACACGCTCGGCATCGGGCCGCTCGAGCGCCTCGTCTTCGGCCGCGCTCGCGATCTCGGCGCGGAGGTGCTTCTGTCGGGCTACATGGCCGACGAGATCCTCGCGGGCGATCTGCGCGGCCTCGCCGTCGAGGCGCTCGAGGGCTCGCCCCTCCGCGCCGCGCGGCGCGCGATGCGCCTGCGCTTGCCGTGGGAGAGCACGCCGCGAAAGCGCGTCGAAGACTACGTCGTCCGTCCGATCCTCAAGCCGTTCGTCCCTCGCGCGCTGCTCGCGCGAAACGGCGCGCGCGGCGAGGCGCGGCTCTTTCCCTGGGCCGGCGCGCGCTTGCGACGTGTCCTCGCCGAGCTGCGCGAGCAGGCGACCGAGGGCACGGCGCCTCGCTCGCCCACCGAGCGCTTCGAGCGCTTCGCGCGATCGGTGACGCTCGCCGACTTCGCCGATCTGCGAGGGCAGATGGAGGCGGCGACGGGGCTCGTGCGCAAGGATCCGTACGCCGACGAAGACGTGCTCGATCTCCTGGCGCGCGTGCGACCCGAGGTGATGTGCCACGACGACATGCACCGCGGGCTCTTCCGCGCGGCGATCCGCGGCCGCGTGCCCGAGTCGATCCGCGCGCGCCTCGACAAGTCGTACTTCGAGCCCGCGCTCGCCGAGATGGCCGACGCCGCCGGCGGTCTGTCGGCGCTCGGCGACCTGTGGACCCCGCGCGCGCTCGAGCGGCTCTCGATCGTCGACGCCGCGCGCTTCCGGCGCGCGATGGAGCCGCTCTTCCGCGCGCCGGCGTCGACGTCGGAGTCGGCCGAGCTCTGGGCGCTCGCGACGCAGGTGATCCCGTGCGAAGCGTTCGCGCGCGGCTTCGAGGCGGGCGCGTGAGCGGGGCGCGCTGGCTCGGCGAGCACGCGATCGAGGGCGATCTCGCGTTCCGCATCGGTCGCGACGGCGACGCGCTCGTCGCCGAGTGGATCGATCTCTGCGAGCTTCGCTGCGATCGCCGCGGCGAGCGGGTCTCGTTCGTGGCGCGCGAAGGCGCCGACGCGCGGACGGTGGCGAAGGTGAAGGCCGGGCTCGCCGCCGCGCTCGTGCGCCACTTGCAGGCCGGAACGAGCCTCCACGCGTCGGCGGTCGCGCGCGGCGGCCGCGCGCTCGCGTTCCTCGGCCGGAGCGGCGCCGGAAAGTCGACGACCGCCGCTTGGCTCTGCCGCGAGCGCGGCTTCGCCCTCCTCGCCGACGACGTCGTCGAGGTCGAGCTCGGCGCCGCGAGCGGCGCGCTCGCGCGCCCAACGGAGAGCGAGCACTGGCTGGGCGTCGCGTCGTGTCGAGCGCTCGGGCTGCCCGAGCCGCTGGAGGCCGACAAGGAGCCGCGGGCCGCCTCGCGCGTCGAGCGTGCTCCTGCCCGGCTCGAGGTCGCGCTGTCGCTCGCGCTCGGCGAGCCCGACGATGCGCCCCGCATCACGCGCGTGCGCGGACATCGCGCCGTCGAGCTGCTCGTGCCGTGCCTCGTGCGCTTCGTCCTCGACGAGCCCGAGGCGCAGATCGCCGAGCTCGGGCGCATCGACACGCTCGTCTCCCGCGTGCCCCTATGCGAGCTCCGTTTGCCGCGTGATCTCCGCCGCTTGCCCGAGGTGGGCGATCTCGTCGAAGCCCTGTTGGTGCCTGGCGCGAGCGAGGCTAAGAACGAGACCGAGAGGACCGAGAGGTAGAGACGAGCCGTGAGCGAGGCGAGCGACATCGACGAGGGGACGCGCGTTCGAGCGACGCGGCACGTTTTCGCACGCGAGTTCGACGGCGAGCTCGTCCTCCTCGATCTCGCGCGCGGCGACTACTACGGCCTCGACGCGATCGGCGCCCGGCTGTGGTCGGGCTTGATCGCCGGCCGTACCGTCGCGGACATCACGCGCGAGCTCGCGCCCGACTACGACGTCGAGCCGGAGACGCTGCGGGCGGATCTGCTCGACCTCGCGCGGGATCTCGCGGAGAAAGGTCTCGTCGAGCGCATGAGCCGAGACGGCGAGAGGTAGCCGCCTTTCGCCGGACCTCCGACAAACGTGCGCGCCGAAGTGCCCCGGCCCCCGAGGGGTATGTTACGTTTGTCGTTGCGGGGCGCGCCGCTTCGCTTGATTCCCGAAGGGGCTTTGCATGTCGAACCTTAGGAAGAAGCTCGTGTTGGTGACTGGTCTCCTCGCCGCCACGTCGGTGGCCGCCGGCGGGCTCGTCGCCTGCAGCGAAGACACCACCGTGACGCCCGACGACGGCGGGAGCGAAGGGGGCCCGGACACGGGCACGCCGGACAACGTGGCCCCCGACGCGGGCGACGCCGGGCCCGACGTCATCATCGTCGAGGCCGGCACGCTCGCCGAGTTCATCACCGCCAACGCCGCGGCGACCTGCGCGCGCTACAAAGACTGCTGCGGCAGCCCCGCGTTCGACACCGCGAAGTGCCTCGCCGAGTTCGGAACGTACGGCTGGGTGTCGTCGAACACCGATCTCGCCGTCAACGGCGTCGCCACGGGCGGAAAGGTCACCTACGACCCCGTCGTGGGCTCGGCCTGCCTCACGGCCATCCGCAACATGACGTGCAAGAACACGCCGTCGGCCGAGCACAAGAACGCGCTCGACAAGTGTTACGCGGCGGCGACGGGCACCGTCGCGCTCAATCAGCCTTGCCTGTCGAACGCCGAGTGCGCCAACACCGGCTACTGCGACACCGCGAACGACGGCGGCACGTGCACCGCGCTGAAGGCGGCCAACGATCCGTGCACGATCAACGGCGCGCAATCGAACGAGTGCTCTTATCGCGGCGCCGGCGCCTCGCAGTGCCTCAACGGCGCGTGCGCGCCCGCGCTCGCCAACGGCGAGGAGTGCACGTACCACTACGACTGCCAGTCGGGAGGCTGCAACGCCGCGGATCAAGGCGACGGCGGCTTCGTCGTGACCTGTGAGAACAACGTCGACTTCCTCGCGGGGATCTGCGAGCTCTACGTGCCCGACGGCGGCTGATCCCGCGGCCCCTTGGACGAGGACCGCGTGAGCTCGCGTTCGTTGCGCGCCGCGCTCGCGGTCCTCGATCGACGGTCTCGCGCCGTCGTGTGCGTCATCGCCGCGCTCGCCGCAGCCGAGCGCGGCATGCTCGTCGCGGTCGCGCTCCTTCTCACGAGCGACGACCGCGGTCGGGCGCTCGCGTCGACCCTCGCGCTGGTCGCGTCGTGGTCGACGCGAGCGATGCTGCGTGGCCATCTCCGCGTGCGCCTCCAGCGCGATCTCCATCGCCGCGCGGCGCGCGCCGTCCTCGGCGGCGATCCCCTCGTCGCGACGTCGGAGGTCGACGGCGATCCGGAAGCCGTCCTGCTCGAGGGCGTCCACTATGGCAGCCAGCTCCTCGCCGAGCGCGTGCCCTCGCTCGTCGGCGACGGGCTCGCGGCTTGCGGCATCGCCGTGTTCCTCGCGGTCACCCAGCCGCCTGGGGTCCTCCTCGCCTCCGCCGCGGGTCTCGTCTTCGCGCTCGGCGCGGGCCTCCTGACCCGCCGGATGACGATGCGCGCCGAAGACGCCGCCTGGAGCGCGCATCGGCCCTTGCTCGACGCGATGCTCGTCGCCGTTCGGGGGCGGCTCGAGCTCGTCGCGAACGGAGTCGACGCGAGCTTCCTTCGCGGTCTCGACGTGCACCTCGCAGCGTACGAGCGCCAGACGCTGCGCGCTCATCGCTCGGCGGCGATCGCGAGCCGGGTGCCGCTCGCCGCGGGCGCGATCGGGATCGTCCTCGCGCTCACCGCGCAAGGCGGCGTCGCGCTCGGCGGCCCCGCGCTCGCGCAAGCCGCGCTCTTCGCGAGCGTCGTCCCCGCGTTCATCGGCGTGGCCCAGAGCGGGCACGAAGCGTGGCGCATGGTGCTCGCGTTTCGACCGATGGCTTCTCTCTTGTCGATACCGCCCGCGCCCGAAGGAGGAGCAGACGCGCCGCCGAAGCGCATCGACTCCATCTCGCTCGGCGACGTCGCGTTCCGGTATCCCGGCGCGTCGCGCGACGCGATCGGCGGCATCACCCTGACGTTCTCGCGAGGCGAGCCGCTCGTGCTCCGCGGACCGAACGGATCGGGCAAGTCGACCGTGCTCCGCCTGCTCGCCGCGCTCGGCGCGCCGAGCCGCGGCGTCATCACCGTCAGCGACGTCGATCTCGCCTCGATCGGCCATGCGGCGTGGCGCGCCGAGATCGCGTATCTGCCGCAGCAGCCGCACCTGCCGCCCGCGATGACCGTCGCGGAGGCCATGCGCCTCCTGTCGCCGCGCGCCTCCGACGAAGCGCTGCTCGCGGCGCTCGAGCGCGTCGAGGTCGCCGCGGCGCTGAGCCAGCGGGGCTCGGCCCTCGCGGTGAAGATCGAGGCGCTGTCGACGGGGCAGCGAAAGCGCGTGGCGATCGCTCGCGTGCTCCTCCAGGACGCGAAGGTGGTCCTCCTCGACGAGCCCGACGCGAACCTCGACGCCGACGGGATCGCGATGGTCGCGCGCCTCGCGCGCGAGCTCGCGTCGACCCGGCTCGTCGCGATCGCCGCGCACACGCCCGCGATCGTCGGATCGCCCGGCGTCCACGTCGAGCTCGCGGCGTGAGTCGGGTCACGTCTCGACGAAGCGGAGCGAGCTCGATCCTCGCTGGTAGGCGTACTCGATCGTGATCGCGGCGCCGCGATCGTGCGCGGGCCGATCGTGCGCGAGCCAGAGCGGATAGTGCCAGTGGTTCTTCGGATCGACGTCGGCGAGGAGCGTCGAGAGCACGATCCCCGGCGCGAGCGTGGCGCGAAACGCGAGGGCGACGCCGAGGCGGGCCGCGCCGGCGTCGAGGACGATCGAGCGCCGCGTGGTGAACGACGTTTCGAACGGGCGCTCGAGGCACACCGTCTCGACGAGCACGGGCTCGGCCACGCGCGGCCAGGACGAGATCTCCGACGTCTTCATCAGCGTCGACTGCGTGTCGGGCGGGCGGTGCCGTGCGAGCGGCGAAAAGTCGAGCCCGTACGCGCTCTTCCACGCCGCGAGGCGCGACGCCGTGAAGACCTGGCGCTCCACCACGTCGGCGGGGACGTCGAGCGCGAGGGCGAAGATCTCGATCTCCGAAGGAACGACGCGCGCGCCGGGCGCGAGCAGCCGCTTCTTCGCGTCGTCGACGATCTCGAGCAGGTGCTCGTCGAGCGGATCGTCGCCGATCATCTCGGTGACGAGGATCGTCGCGCGCTCCGGGAGCGTGGCGTGGGTCGAGCGCTCGCGGATGATGCTCACGCGATCGGCGACGCCGTTGGCGACGAAGAGCTGCGCGGCGACGTCGGCGATGGCGGTCGACTCGATCGCGTACACGCGTCGCGCCCCGGCGGCGGCGGCGCTCGCCGCGAGGACGCCCGTGCCGGTGCCGATGTCGGCGACGACGTCGCCCGGCGTGACGAGCGCGCGCACGGCGTCGCAGAACGCCTTCGTGCGCGCGCGATCGTCGAGCATCGCGATGTGGATCGACGGGCGGACGTAGCCGCGCACCCGGGCCGCGTCGCGCTCACCCGGAGGGCGCAGGATCCCCGCGCGCGCGAGCTGAACGACCACGGCGGACGCTTCGATGAAGTGCTCGTGCCCGGTGCTCGCGAGCTTCGCCATGGCGTCGCCGAGCTTCTGAGGCTGGGCGAACGCGTCGAGCACCGCGAGCGCGACGCGCGGCGCGGCGAAGGTCTCGCCTGCGATCTCGATCCGGATCTCGTCGTCGTCGCCGAGGCGAACGTTGAGCTCGCGCGCGCGCACGAGGATCGTCTCGGCCGTGAGCGGCGCGTCCTCGGTGGGCATGCCGGTCACGATATCACCGGCGCTCGACGGCGGGGCACTCCGGCCCCACGGCCGCGCCCGTGCGCGGCAGCGTCTCGACGCGCTCGGGCGCTCCATACGCCGCGACGAGCGCGAAGTGCTCGAACGCGCACGGCGTGACGACGACGCGCGGGGCGCCCGCCTCGCGCAGCCTCTGCCCTTCGGCGAGCTGCGCCGTGCGATCTTCGGACGGCGACGCGCCTGGCACCTCGCGCAGTGACGCGCGCGCGCCGAGGAGCCAGCACGCCGCGAGCACGACCGCGCCGCCGATCGCCTGCGGACGGCGCGTCGACAGCAAATCGGGCGCCGCCTCGAGGAGCACGTCGGCGGCGAACGCGGCGAGGATCAACACGGGCGCGAGCAGCGCTCGCTCGGCGTGATGCGCCGGCGCGCCGTCGCGCGCGTTGCCATACGACAAGAAGGCGATCTGCGCGGCGGCGCAGGCGAGGGGAACGAGCCAGCGTCGCCGCACGGTCTTGCTCCGCAGCGCGAGCAGCGCGCCCGCGGTCGCCGCGACGACGTCGGGGCGCGTCGTCGCGAGGAGGCGCGGATACATGAGGAGCGCGCTCGACGCATCGGTCGATCCCTCGCCGATCGCGCGCTTGAACGCGGCGACGCGCGTGAAGAAGTGAAGGGCGCTACCGTGGGCGTGGAGGTTGTGCGCCATCCACAGCACGGGGCCCGCGAGCAGGATCGCGCACGTGACGGCGGTCTGGCGGCGAGAGCGCGACCGGAGCGCGGTCGCGATCGCGAGGACGATCGCGACCGGCCAGGTCTCGTAGCGCGAGAGGCACGCGGCCAAGAGGAGCGAAGCGAACGCGAAGCGAGCGCGCGGCGACGCGTTGTCGGAGGGGCGGCCGAGCGCGAGGACCGCGGCCGCGGTGAAGCTCGCGGTGAACGACTCCGGCACCGTCGCGGCGCCGAGCCACAAGCTCCAGGGCGCGATCGCCGCGAACGCGATCGCCGCGAGCGCGCGCCTGCGCGGCGCGCCCGTCATCCGGAGGGCGATCAGCGGGAGCGCGAGCGCGAGGCTCGCGAGCCCGACGCTGAAGACGCGCGCGACCGCGAGCGATCGCCCGAAGATCGCCATCGTCGCGCCCATCGTCCAGAACGGAAAGGGGAGCCAACTCGTCCCGCTGGGATCGAGGCGCGGCGCGTGCGCGAAGCTCTGCGCGATCGTGACGCGCGCGAAGTCGTCGTCGGAGACGTGATCGAACCCGAGCGCGAGGACGATCACGCACGCGATCGCGTGGACGGCGGCGACGGCCGCGGCGTCCTTCGTCACGATCGTCAGGGGGTCGGCGCCGGCGACTCGGCGTCGCCTGCGGACGCGGGCGCTGCACCGGCGGAGGCGGGCGCCGAAGGGGCCGGCGCTTCCTGCTTCTCGCGCTTGGTGCCGCGATCGTTCTTCTTGCTCTCCTCTTCAGCCACCCTCGCGCGGAGCGCGCGGTCGCCCGAGGAGGACATGTACGCCAGCGACACGCTCGTGAGCATGAAGATGGCGGCGCAGATCGCGGTGGCCCGCGTGAGGATGTTGCCTGCGCCGCTGCCGCCGAACACCTGCGCGGACGCCCCGCCGAACGCCGAGCCCATGCCGCCGCCTTTGCCCTGCTGGAGGAGGACGACGAACATGAGGACGAGGCAGACGAAGACGTGGAGGATGTTGACGAACGTGCTGAGCATGACTTTGTGGGCGGCTACGAAGCCGCCGCCCTGGCGATAGCACCGAACGAGGCTGCGTCCAAGCTCGCGCCGCCGACGAGGGCCCCGTCGACGTTCGGACACCCCAGCAAGGCCTTTGCATTGTCGGGCTTGACCGAGCCGCCGTAGAGGATCCGCGTACGGGCCGCGAGCGCGGCGTCTTTCTTCTCGAGCCAGGCGCGGATCGCGGCGTGGACCTCTTCCGCCTCGGCGGGGCCGGCCGTCTTTCCGGTGCCGATCGCCCAGACGGGCTCGTACGCGACGGCGACCGCGTGCTTGCTCCGCGCGATGACGTCGAGGAAGGCGTCGACCTGCTGCTTGACGATCCGGAGCGTTTCGCCCGCCTCGCGCTGCTGGAGCGTCTCCCCGACGCAAACGATCGGGAGCAGATCGTGGGCGAGCGCGGCGCCGGCCTTCTCGGCGACGAACGCGTCGGTCTCGCCGAAGTACTGCCGGCGTTCGCTGTGGCCGACGATGACCCAGGCGCAGCCGCACTCGACGAGCATCGTCGCGCTGATCTCCCCGGTGAACGCGCCCTCGTCTTTGGGGTAGAGGTTCTGCGCCGAGAGCGTCACGGCGGAGCCTTCGATCGTCTCGGCGACCGCGGCGAGCGCCGTGAAGGGAGGCGCGACCACGACGTCGACGCCAGGCAGATCGCGCGCGAACGCGACGCAGGCCTGCGCGAGCTCGACGCCCGTGCGGCCTCCTTTGTACATCTTCCAGTTGCCGGCGATGAGCGGTCGTCGCGAGGGGTTCATGGAGTTGGGGGCCCGGCGTCTGCGTGGGGAGTAGAGGGGTGGGGCGCAGAGCCTATCCGATTTCGGTCACCGCCGCAGAACCTCGATCCCCGGCAGCTTCTTCCCTTCGATCAGCTCGAGAGAGGCGCCGCCGCCGGTGGAGATGTGGCTCATCTTCTTGGCGACGTCGTCGCCCGCCTGCTTGACCGCCGACGCGCTGTCGCCGCCGCCGACCACGGTGAACGCGCGCGAGGCCGCCATCGCCCGCGCGATCGCGAACGTGCCGTTCTCGAACGCGGGCTTCTCGAACAAGCCCATCGGTCCGTTCCAGAAGATCGTCTTCGCCCTCTGGATGCGCTCGTCGAACGCGGCGATCGTCTTGGGACCGATGTCGAGCGCCATGTGCCCGTCGGGGATCGCGCCCACGTCGACGACCTTCACGTCGCCGGGGCTCGCCTCGAGGCTCTGCGCGACGACGACGTCGACGGGCAGGAGGAAGTCGACCTTCTTCGCGGCTGCCTTCTCGAGGATCGTGCGGGCGAGGGCGAGCTTGTCGTCTTCGATCTTCGAGGCCTTCATCGCGACGCCCTTGGCCGCGAGGAACGTGTTCGCCATCGCGCCGCCGATCTCGATCGCGTCGACCTTCTCGAGGAGCGAGTCGAGCACCGCGATCTTGTCGGAGACCTTGGCGCCCCCGAGGATCGCGAGGAACGGCTTGTCGGGCGAGGTGATGACCTTGCCGAGCGCGGCGATCTCCTTCTCGAGGAGGAAGCCGCAACCTCGCTCCGACATCAGCTTCGGGAGCGCGTGCACCGAAGCGTGCGCGCGGTGCACGGCGCCGAAGGCGTCGTCGACGTAGACGTCGGCGAGCTGCGCGAGCTTCTGCGCGAAGGCTTCGTCGTCCTTCTCTTCTTCCGGGTGGAAGCGGAGATTCTCGAGGAGGCAGACCTGCCCCGCGCGCAGATCGAAGACGACCTTCTTCGCCGCGTCGCCCACGCAGTCTTCCGGCATGTGGACCTCGACCCCGAGCAGCTCGGCGAGCCGAGCGCCGCAGGGCTCGAGCGAGAGCTTCGGGTCGGGGCCCTTCTTCGGGCGGCCGAGGTGGCTCGCGAGGATCACGCGCGCGCCGCGCTCCATCGCGTGCTTGATGGTCGGCAGCGCCTCGACGATCCGCGCGTCGTCGGTGATGACCATCTTGCCGGCCGCCTCCTCGAGCGGGACGTTGAAGTCGACGCGGATGAAGCAGCGCTTGTTCTCGAGCGGCAGCTCGCGCACCGGCGTGATGCGGTCGAGCGTCGTCATCAGAGCTTGCTCGCGACGAGCTGCGCCAGCTCGATCATGCGGTTCGAGAAGCCCCACTCGTTGTCGTACCAGCTGAACACCTTGGCGAAGTTGTCGCCCATCACCTGGGTGATCGTGGAGTCGAAGATCGAGGAGCGCGGGTCGCCGATGTAGTCGCTCGAGACGAGCTGCTCCTCGGTGTAGCCGAGGATGTTCTTCATCGGGCCCTCTGCGGCGGCCTTCATCGCCGCGTGGATCGCGTCCTTCGTGAGCGGCTTTTCGCTTTCGAAGGTGAGGTCGACGATGCTGACGTCCATCGTCGGGACGCGCATCGCCTGGCCGTCGAACTTGCCCTTGAGCGCGGGGATGACCTCGGAGAGCGCCTTGGCCGCGCCGGTCGACGAGGGGATCATGTTCTGCGCGGCCGCGCGCGCGCGCCGGAGATCGCCCTTGCGGTGGGGGATGTCGAGGACCGCCTGATCGTTCGTGTACGCGTGGATCGTCGTCATGAGCGCGCGCTTCACGCCGAAGGTGTCGTGGAGCACCTTCGCGACGGGCGCGAGGCAGTTCGTCGTGCACGATCCGCACGAGATGATCTCGTGCTTGGCGGGATCGTACTGCTCGGTGTTGACGCCGAGGACGATCGTGACGTCCTGGTTCTTCGCCGGCGCCGAGATGATGACCTTCTTCGCGCCCGCGTCGATGTGGGCCTTGGCCTTCTCCTTGTCGGTGAAGAGGCCGGTGCACTCGAGGACGACGTCGACGCCGAGATCCTTCCACGGGAGCTTGGCGGGATCCTTCTCCGCGGTGATGCGGATCTTCTTGCCGCCGATCGTGAGGAAGCCCTCGCCCGCCTCGGCGCGGACCTTCGCGCCGCGGTGGACGGTGTCGTAGTTGTAGAGGTGCGCGAGGGTCTTCGCGTCGGTCAGGTCGTTGATGGCGACGACCTCGATGTCCTTCACGTCGCGCTCGACGAGCGCGCGAACGATGCAGCGACCGATGCGTCCGAAGCCGTTGATGGCGATCTTCCTGGCCATGACCTTCTCGCTCCTTGGGAATTTGGAGGGGAACCTAGTCTCGGCCCGTTCCCGCGGCAAGCGCGCTCCCTGCCGCACGTCTTTCAGCTGCTTTCGCTCGCTTTCGCCGTCACGCCGCGTGACCTCACGCGATGGACCGACGTGCTCCTCGGCGTCGTCCTCCTCGCCCTCACGCTCTCGCTCTGGCCTCCCGCTCCCGCTCCCGCACTCGCTCCCGCTCCCGCACTCGCTCCCGCTCCCGCACTCGCTCCCGCTCCCGCTCCCGCGCGCGTCGAAGACGTCCTCGTCCCCGGCGATCTCTCGGCCTTGGCGATCCGCGCGACCACGCCGTCCGTCGCACGGATGCTCTTCATCCCCGGGATGTGCGTTCACCCGAGCGGCTACATTCAGGCCTTCCAGCACACCGCCGCCGCGCGCGGCGATCTCGTCGCGGTACAAGGCGACGTCTCCTGCGGCGGCGACGGCTTCGCGCGCAAGTGGTCGTCCGATCTCGTCGCCATGGATCGCCGCATCGACGCCGCGTTCCGGGCCGCGGGCCTCGGCGCGCCGCGCGACGTCATCATCATCGGCTACTCGCAAGGTGCCGAGCGCGCCGAGCGCCTCGTCGCCCGCTGGCCCGCGAAGTATTCGCGCGCCGTCCTCATCGCGAGCCCCGTCGTTCCTTCGTCGGTGACCCTCGGGGAGGCGCGCGCCGTCGCCCTCGTCGCGGGGACCCTCGACCAGGCCCACGGACCGATGCGCAGGGCGGCCTCGTCGCTCAGGGCGTCGGGTATCCTAGCGGCATTCTTCGATCTTCCGGGCGCCCGCCACGGGCAGATGGGCGCCTGGCCGGAGGAGTCGATGTCTCGAGCGCTCGATTTCGTCGAGGGACGCGCTTCGCCGTCCCCGACCGGGGAAGAAAGCTCGTCACACGTCCCACCCCCTGCGCGATGGATCGCTCGATGACGCAAGCGGCGGCTCCCTTCGATCCCTCCCTTCGGCAGAGCGTCGCCGCGATGGTCCGCCGGCGCGTGCCCGCGAGCGACGCCGACGACGTCGCGCAGACCGTGCTGTGCGACGCGCTCGCCGCCGAGCGCGTCCCGCACGATCCCGTCGAGCTCCGCCGCTTCGTCTCGGTCATCGCGCGACACAAGATCGCCGACTTTCATCGACGCGCGCGCGTGCGCGGCGGCGCGATCGATCCGGCCGAAGCGCTCGCGCGGGCTGCGGCGTCGCCCGCGCCGATCGAGGCGCGCGCGCTGCTCCGTCGCGTGATCGACTCGCTCGCGCGATCGGATCGCGATCGGCAGACGCTCGAGTGGCTCGTCCGCGAGCACGACGGCGAGCAGCTCTCGTCGATCGCGGAGGAGGTCGGATTGCCCGCGCCCTCGGTTCGACAGCGCGTCTCACGCCTCCGGCGCGCGCTCCGCGCGCAGTGGGCGCACGCGCTCGCGATCCTCTTCGCGGTCGGCGCTTGCGCCGCGATCGGCGACCGCGCGCGTCATGCGTCGCGCGACGCCGACGCGATCACCGCCGATCCGGCGGTCGATCCCGGCGCGCGCGTACTCGCCCTCGCGCAGGGCCTCTGGCGCGTCGACGGCGACGCGCGCGCCGTCGACGTGCGCGTCCGCGGCCGCCGCGTCGACGTGTCGATCGCGGGCGTCGTCAAGACGCGCACGATCGCGCACGCGTCCGCGCTGGCCGACGGCTCGTACGCGGTCGATCTGCGGGACGAGGGCGGCGCCGTTCAACGAGCGACCGTCGTGGTGGCCGGCGATCGAATGACCGTGACCACGCAGGACGGCCGGCTTTCGGGAACGGCGCGCCTCTACCGCGTGCGATGACGCGTCACTTCTTCGAGTCGATGCAGCTCGTCAGCTCTGCCGTCGGCGTCCACGCGCACTTGCCGTTGCTCTGACGCTCGCACTTCGCGGTCGCATAGCACGCGAAGTGCTCGGCCCAGATGCACGCCGACGCGACGTCCTGATCCGAGCAGATCTCGCCGCTGCAGCCGGTCTTCTTGCAGTCGGTCGGCGCGCACGCCCTCTCGGTGCACGCGATCGCTCCGCCGGGCTGACACGTGCAGTCGTTGCAGCCGTCGGGCGCGGTGAACGACTCGCCGGCCGCGTACGTCTTGCCGTCGAGCGTGCACGCGCCGGGCGCGCATGCCATGAGGGTGCAGGCGATGCCCTCCGCGGTGCAATGGCAGGTGTTGCAGCCGTCGAGCGACGGGAACGAGTCGCCGACCTTGTAGCCGGTGCCCGAAGGGGTCACCGTCTCCTTGCCGGTGGCAGGATCGTAGCTGACGGCGTCGTCCCACGAGCAGGTCGTGCCGTCGCCGGTCGCGCCGCCGTCGGACTTTTTCTTGAGCGCTTGATCGGACGAGCCGACCGTGACGTCACCACCGCTGCAAGCCGTGATGGAGAGCGCCGTCGCTGCGGCGACGGAGGCGAAGAAGAAGATGGCGGTGCGGGTCATGGGAAGCTCCTTGAGGTCATCGCGCCTCTCGGCTGCGCTGATGTCCGTGGGTGGCCGCGGAGCTGGGCGTCCGTGAGAAAATCGTCACGGACCGTCGAGCTTGGCGCACGAGCGTCGGATCGCAGGCGCGAGCGACGATCGCGGGCTGCGGGCGACGAACGCGGTCGCAGCGGCGCGGGCTTCGTCGACGCGTCCTTGCGCGCAGAGGGCGTGGACGCGGGCGGCGGATCGCTCCTCGGAGAGGGCGCCGCGGGGGAAGCGTTGGGCGTGCTCGTCGAGGCGGGTCATGGCTGTGTGGCTGTCGCCCGCGGAGAGGGCGAGGTGGGCGGAGCGGAGGAGGGCGGACTCTTCGGAGAGGGTGTCTGCGGTGATGGGAGTGGGAGCGGGAGCGGGAGCGGGAGCGGGAGCGGGAGCGGGAGCGGGAGCGGGCGCGGGAGCGGGGGATCGCGCGGAAGCGCGGGCGGGAACGAGGACGAGAGCGGGAGCGGGGGCGGCGCTCTCGGTCGCGGTGGGGAGGGGGGGCGCGCTCGCTGCGGGGATGGAGGTGGCGGTAGGGCGCGGGGTCGTGTGGGCGAGGGGCGCGAAGGCGGGGGCTTCGGGCGGCGCCTCGCGCGTCGAGAGCGTCGCCGTCGTGGCCGCGCCGCCGGTGATCGCGACCGCGAGGAGCACCTTCGCGCCGAGCGACATGCCGCCGACCTTCGCCGCGGCGGCCGCGGAGGCGCCTGTGGCTGCGGTGCTCCCGCCGGCGGCGGTGCCGGCGCTCTTTGCGCCGAGGGCCGCGGCGGTTCCGGCAGCGGCGGCGGCGGCGAGGCGCGCCGCGAGCTTCGCGTGGACGCGCGCCTCGTCGGCGGACGACGGATCGTCGCCGTCGCGGACGGTGTCGAGCAGCGCGCGCGCGTCGGGCCCGAGCGTCATCGGAGCCTCCATGTGTCGCGCGCGCGATGGCGCGCGAGCGACTGCTCGAACTCCTGCCGCGCGATGCGGAGCCGCGCGTACGCCGTGTTCACGTTGATGGCCAAGGCCTCGGCGATCTCGGGCATCGACATCTGCTCGAGCTCGGCCATGACGAACACCTCGCGGCGCTCGTCATCCATCTCGTCGAGCATCGCGTGGAGCAATCGCACCGCCTCGGCCTTCTCGGCGGACTCCTGAGGCCCGCCGCTCGTCGTCCCCAGTGAATCGGGGTCGACCGGCGGGCCAGGATTCTTTCGCCGCACCGCCCGGCGATGATCGCGGACGACGCGGACGGCGATCCCGAAGAGCCACGTCTTCAGCGACGATCGACCTTCGAAGTCGCCGAGCCGCCGGTGGACCACCACGAAGACCTCCTGCACGACGTCGTCGAGCGCAGCATCGAAGACGCCGAGCCGCTTCGCGCTGCGCCACACGAACCCGAAGTGCGCCCGATAGACTGCCTCGAAGTCGTGGGCTGCGGCCGGCTCGACGATGGAGCTCCGATCGACGCCGGCGAGCGGCTCTAGCACCGTCGACGGTCCCACGAGGATCGGGTGGTGAGTGGAAGCGCTCACGGGGTTCCGTCACAAAAAGAGAAGCTCGGCGCCGATCGTGCCGCGGGCGCCCATCGCCGACGGCCTGTGCACCGTGCCCTCGTTCTCCACGACGAAGCGCGGCCGCGCGAGGGGCACCACGGCGTCGGCTTGCGCGCGGAGGGCGAGCCACGGCGCGACCGGGACGCGCAGCAGCGCGCCGCCGGTGCCCGCCGCCCAGCGCGCGCTCTCGTCGAAATTCCGCGCCGCTCCGAAGCCTCGCGCGCCGACGAGGTGGACGTCGACGCCGAGGCACGGCGACAGCTCGACGGGTCCGCGCGCCAGCGCCCAGCAGCCCCGCGCGCCGAGCACGACCAGCGTGAGCGCTGCGCCCGCCGCCGAGCCGCCGGCCGTCTCCGACTGCGCCACGAAGTACGAGCCGCTCACCTCGAGGCGCGCGGGCCCCGGCGTCCACGCGAGCGCGGCGGCGCCCCCTGCGGCGACCGCGGGCAGCGTCGTTCCGTCGGTCGCGAGGGAGGCGCCGAGGCCCAGCGCGTGATCGTAGGGCCCCTTGGGTCGCTCGTCTTTCGGCGCTTCGGCCGCGCGCTCGCGCGCGGGCGCTTCGACCGCCGCAGGCGCGGGGGCGGCGCGCGCGGCGGTCGTCGCCGGCTCCGTCGCCGGCTCCTCCACGCCTGCGCCCGGCATCAGCGCCAGCGCCAAGATCACCGCCGTCGCCTCCGCCAGCGCTTCACAGGACGCCGCCTCGAGCTGCCGCTCCGCGGAAGCGACGCCCGCGCGGCGCGTCCGCAGCGTCACCCGCCATCGCTCGCCTCGCTCCACGCGCGCGTCGGCTTCGAGCGTCTCCGAGGCGGCCTCGCCCTTGGCGCTCTTCAACGCCGCGGCGCGGACGTCGTCTGCCGACGGACATTCCTTCGGCGCGTCCCAGGCGAGGCGCAGGTCGTCCGCGCTCGCGCGGCTCGAGGCCAGCCCGAGGACGCAGACGACGGCGGACGTCACGACGAGCCTCACGGCACGCCTTGCTACAAGTCGCGTGCCCGCATCAAGTCAATGAAATTACGAAAGGTTACGCGGTATCGCGTGTGCCGCATGGCACAATCCCGTGCGCGGCGCGCCAGGTGTCACACATGGGCACAGAGTCACGCGCGGCCGCGGCTCGAGCCCGTCGTGATGCCGCCCGCGATGAGGTGGGCGAGGCGCAGCGGCTCCGGAATGTTGCCGTGGAGCGTCGTGTCGTGGACGACGCGCCGCGCGGCCTCGAGGCTGAGCCCCGCGCGCTGGATCCAGAGCTTCGGCGTCTGCGTGACTCCGGTGGCGCGGCGCGCGGCGCGCCGCGAGGGCGTCAGGAGCTCCATCGCGCCGGCCTTCTCGATGAGGCTCCACTTGCGCCTCGCGCCGGCGACGCGCGGCCGCGCGTTCGGCGCGTCGCTGAAGAGCGCGCGTCGCACGGCGGCCATGTCGGGCGGCCGTCGCGTCAGGATCAGCACCGGGATCCGGAGCGCCGTGCTGAGCGCGTGCACGTCGACGACGTTGAAGCCCCCGACCGCGATCCCCTGGAGCATGACCGCCTGGAGGTGCTCGCCGAACTGGCTCTTCCGCACGAGATCGATCATCGCGCGCGTCGCGTTCGCGCCGTCGCGCCGAATGCGCCCGCTCACGACGCCGTCGACGCGCGTCCCGGAGCACACGACGCCGACGAGGAGCACGTCGCCGCGGTGGTCCCGCGGAAACGGCCCATCGTCGAACCCGATGACGTTCAAGCGATCAGGACGTCGCCGGCTTCGGGGGTCCGCCGAAGATGCTCGCCGCCTTGCGCTTGTCGGCCTTCGCCTTCTCTTTCTCGGCGTAGGTCGGGATCACGACGCGCGTGCGCGGGGGCAGCTCGCGGCCCTCGAAGAGGGCCTTGAGCTCCTCGGCGTCGAGCGTCTCGCGCTCGAGCAGGGCCTTGGCGATCTGCTCGACGCGCTCGCGCTTCTCCGTGAGGAGGCTGCGGACCTTGTCGTACTGGACCTGGATGAGGGTGCGCACTTCCTGGTCGATCTCGCGCGCCGTCTGCTCCGAGTAATCCTGGCTGCGCTGGTTGTAGTCGCGGCCGAGGAAGATCGAGCCCTCTTCGCTGCCGTACGCGAGCGGACCGAGCTTTTCGCTCATGCCGTACTCGCACACCATCGCGCGAGCGATCGTCGTGAGCTGCCGGATGTCGTTCGACGCGCCGGTCGTGAGGCGGCCGAAGATGATCTCCTCGGCGATGCGGCCGCCGAGCGCCGACTGGATCTGCGCCTCGAACTGCTCCTTCGTGCGGCCGAGGACGTCGCCCTTGGGGAGCGGCATCGTCACGCCGAGCGCGCGTCCGCGCGGGATGATCGTGACCTTGTGGACGGGGTCGTGGTTCTCGTTCGCGATCATCATGACCGCGTGGCCGGCCTCGTGGACCGCCGTGTTCCACTTCTCCTCCTCGGTCATGACCATCGAGCGACGCTCGGAGCCCATCAGGACCTTGTCCTTCGCGAGCTCGAAGTCGGCCATGCTCACCGCGTCTTTGTCTTGACGCGCCGCGAGGAGCGCCGCCTCGTTGACGAGGTTCTCGAGATCGGCGCCGGCGAAGCCCGGCGTGCCGCGCGCGATGACCTCGAGGTCGACGTCGGGGGAGAGGGGAACGCGCTTCGTGTGGACGCGGAGGATCGCCTCGCGGCCGCGCACGTCCGGACGGTTGACCGTGATGCGGCGGTCGAAGCGGCCCGGGCGGAGGATCGCGGGATCGAGGACGTCGGGGCGGTTGGTCGCGGCGATGATGATGACGCCGTCGTTCGACTCGAAGCCGTCCATCTCGACGAGGAGCTGGTTCAGCGTCTGCTCGCGCTCGTCGTGACCGCCGCCGAGGCCGGCGCCGCGGTGCCGACCGACCGCGTCGATCTCGTCGATGAAGATGATGCAGGGCGCGTGCTTCTTGCCCTGCTCGAACAGATCGCGCACGCGGCTGGCGCCGACGCCGACGAACATCTCGACGAAGTCGGAGCCCGAGATGCTGAAGAACGGAACGCCGGCCTCGCCCGCGATCGCGCGCGCCAGGAGCGTCTTGCCGGTGCCCGGCGGGCCGATCATCAAGACGCCCTTCGGGATGCGGCCGCCGAGGCGCTGGAACTTCTTCGGATCCTTGAGGAAGGCGATGATCTCCTCGACCTCGTCCTTGGCCTCTTCGACGCCGGCGACGTCGGCGAACGTCACCTTGTTCTGCGAATCCGAGAGCATGCGAGCCTTCGACTTGCCGAAGCTCATCGCCTTGCCGCCGCCCGCCTGGAGCTGCCTCATGAAGAGGAAGAACATCAGGATCAAGAACGCCATCGGGATCAGCGTGATGATCGTGCTCGACCAGAAGGGCGACTGGTCTTCCTTCTCGAAGTAGATCTTCGGCGGCTGCGCGTCTTTCGCGTCGGGCCGCAGGGTCTCGAGGAGCTTCTCGTCGGGCACGGGCCCGACCGCTTCCTTCGTGCCGCCGCCCTTGGTGGGGTCGGCGCCCTTGATCCGATAGGTGTACTCGCGGTCTTTGATCCGGATCTCGTCGACACGCCCCTGGTGGACCTCGTTGACGAAATCGCTGAAAGCGACGGGCTGCTTCCGCTCGGCCGGGGTCAAGAATTGCCAGATCGTGAGGAACATCACGATGAGGACGACCCAGAGGAGCAGCGTCTTGTGAGATTGCTTCACGTTGACCTCGGACCTTTTAGGCTACTACGTCAGATGCCCTCCATCGAGGGTCGGATTCGCCAGAGTTATGTCGATTTGCCCCACTCGCCCTTCCTCGCGGCCTGACGGGGCCTCCGGCGTGGCGCTTTGTGCGAGGCTTTTCCCGCCGTTTTCCCGCTTTGCCCCGGCTCTTCGGCCGCGATCGCCACGAGCCCGCCGGGAAGCCACACGCGGGCGGTCGGGGAACGCGAGCGGGCGAGGTCGGCCAGGGCCTCCTGCGTCGCCCTCGACAAGACCCGGTACGCGTCGCCGCCACGCTGGGTCTCGTCTCCCTCGTCGCCCGTGACGGCCGCCAAGGCGAGCTGGTCGGCGAGAGCCGTGAGGTTCTCGACGATGGCGGGCGAGAGCGCCAAGAGCAGAGGCATGAGCTCGCGCCTGACGCGAGCGCGCAGAAAACGTGGGTCTTCGTTCGAGGGATCGCTCGCGAACGGGATGTCGTGCCTCTCGAGGTGCGCACGCACCGCCTCGCGCGACGCGCGGATGAACGGGCGGACGAGCTCGAGCCCTTCGTGCTCCGGCAGCGGAGCTCGGGCGGGCAGCACGGCCAGGCCCCGCGGCCCTGCGCCGCGGATGAGGCGCATCAGGACGGTCTCGGCGCGATCGTCGGCGTGGTGCGCCGTCGCGATCGTCTTCGCCCCCGCCGCGCGCGCCGCGCGCGCGAGCGCCGCGTAGCGCGCCGTTCGCGCGCGCGCCTGGAGGTTCGCGCCCGGCTTCACCCGAAGGCGCGTCCGGGCGAAGGGCACGCCGACGCGGTCGGCCAGGGCCTCGGCGAGGTCGAGCTCGGCGGCCGCTTCGTTCCGGAGGCCGTGATCGACCCCGTGCGCGCGCACGTCGAGCCCGAGCGATCCGGCGAGGCGCGCGAGGACGTGGAGGAGCGCCATCGAATCCGGTCCGCCGCTCACGGCCACGAGCACCGTCGAGCCGCGCTCGAGCTTCGCCTCTCCGCGCGGCGGCGTCAGCGCCCGCTTCGCGATCGTCAGCAGGGTGGGCTTCACCCCCGACCTCGCACGAGCGCGACCACCGTCTCGACGTGGCTCGTCTGGGGGAACATCTCGACGGCGTCGATCGACGCGATCGCGTAGCCGGCCTCGGCGAGGATCGCGAGATCCCGACCGAGCGTCGGCGGATCGCAGGAGACGTAGACGACCGCGGGACGAGCGGCCGACGCCGCCAGCGTCTGCGCGAAATCGCGCGCGCCCGTTCGCGGGGGATCGAGCACGACGAGCTTCAGCGTCTTGTCGAGGTGCCCCGCGGCGTACGCCGCCGCGTCGCCCTCGACGATCCGCGCGCGGAGATCGCGCGCCGCCAGGTTCGCGCGCGCCGCGGCGCACGCGTCGCGATCCGACTCGACCGCGACGACGCGTCGATCGCGCGCGAGCATCACCGTGAGGTTGCCCGCGCCGGCGTAGAGCTCGAGGACGTTCGCGCCCGGCGGCGAGAGCTCGCGCGCCAGCTCGGCGACGCGACGCGCGAGACGCGCGTTCTCCTCCTCGTGCGCCTGGGAGAAGCCGCCGGGCCCGAGGCGCAGCGGGAGATCGTCGGCGCCGCGCACCCACGGCGTGGGATCGCCGATCGTCGCGGGCACGCGCACGTCTCCGCTGAAGACGCGCGCGCCGGCGATCGTGCTCGTCGCTGGCGCGCGCTCGAGGCGCGCGAAGACCTCGGGGGGCAGCCCGTCGTCGCTCCAGCGCAGATCGAGGACCGCACGGCGCGGCGTCTCGTCCGGGTGCCCGAGCGAGAGCAGCGCTTCGCCGCGGCCCTTCGATCCCGCGAGCAGCGCGGGCAACGACGCGCGCGCCGCCTCGATCGCGGGATCGAGCACGACGCAGACGTCGACCGGGACCGGCTCTCGGCTCCGGCGGCCGAACATCCCTACGACGATCGCGCCGCGCGCGTCGACGTGCACGCGCGCGCGCGCGCGATAGGCGAGCGCTCGCTCCGGCGCGGCGATCGACACGCGAACCTCCGGGGCTCGCGCGGCGAGCCCCTTCGGCAGCGCGCGGAGGATCATCGCCGCGTGCGCGCGCACGCGCGCTTCGCCGGAGAGGTGCATCCAGTCGCACGCGCCGCATCGATCGAGGAACGCGCACGGCGGCGTCACGCGATCGGGGCTCGCCTCGAGCAGCCTGAGCACGCGGCCGCGCGCCGGACGCTTCGAGAGATCCGCCTCGACCTCGACGCGCTCTCCGAGCGCCACGCCAGGGACGAACACGGCGCGACGCTCGCCGCCGATCTCCACGATCGCGACGCCGTCGCCCCCCGGCGCGAGCTCCGCGATCTCCACCGAGAGCGTGTCGCCGGCTCGCGTCGACCCTGCGCCGCGACGCTTCTTCACTGCGTGCACGCGAACACGGCGTACCCACCCGTCGAGTCGTTGTTGTTGAGGACCTTCGCGCTCGTCCAGGCGACCGCGACGCGCGCGTCGTTCGCCGCGACCGCGATGCGGCCGTCGCGGACGTTACCGACCGCCGGGATGCGCGGCTGCTTGGAGAAGATCACCTCGCGCAGCGGCGTCGGCGTCGTGGACGCGTTGGCGTACACGTGGAGCGAGACCGATCCCGGCTTGAGCACGGCGAAATAGGCTCGATCGGCCTGCATGACGACGTCGCCGGTCGTGACCTTGCCCGTGCCCTCGACCGAGAACCCGCTCGTCTCCGAGGGCGACGTCTTGTCGAGATCGAAGGCGCGGTAGGTGACCGATCGGCCGGGCCCGCCGCCGTCGCTGAGCACGATGACGCGCGCGCCGCGCGCGGCGATCGCGCCCCACTCGCCGGGGAAGGAGATGGGCGCGCGCGGCTGCGCGGTCTGGGCGTTGAATTGGTCGAGCGGCGTCGCGACGGGCACCATCACGAGCCGCAGGCTCGCGCCTTCTTCGGGCTCGCCTCCGGCGCCCGCCTCGGCGCCCGCGTCACCCACGGGCACGAGCCCGCCGGGGCCGGCCGAGAGCACGGCGAGCACGCGATCGCTCGCGGCAGCCCACGCTCCGGTCGCGCCCGTTCCGTGACCGAACGAGCCGCTCGGCGCGTCGACGCCTTTGCCCGCCACGACGGTGGCGATGCGTGCGGCGCCGTCTTCGGTGAAGGCGAGGACAGCGCCGGCCGAGCGCGCGCTCGCGACGTGCGCGCCCGAGAGCTCGAGCTTCTGCGCCGTCGCCGAGTCCGACGAGACGAAGCTCGGATCGATCGTCACCTGCGGCGTCGTCGTGAACTTGAGCAGCTCGAGGCCGGGCTTGGCGCCGCAAGCGGCGCGCGCGAGGAGGAGCTGACCGTCGGCGCCGTTCATGATGAGGCCGACGCCGTCGGTCTCGTCGGAGTTCGCGCAGCGGCCCTTGAGGAGCGGGCGACTCGGGTCGAGCGCGCCGCCCGCGGGATCGATCGGCAGCACCGTGACCCGCGCGCTCGCGCCGTTCGGATCGATCTCGCGATAGACGATGACGAAGCCGCTCGGCGTGACCTCGATCGCGGGCGCGCTCACGAGCGTCCCGCCGCCGCCCACGGGGTTGGCGAGCGGACCGGCGCCGAGCAGCTCGAGCGAGCAGTTGGCGCCGACGCTCGGATCGGCGTTGTCGTTCGCGGGGACGCAGCGCGCCGCCTGACACGACGAGCCCACCCCGCAAGCCCCCGAAGGCGACTCGGTCGCGTCGAGCGCGATCGTGACGGTGTCCGTGTCGCCGATGTCGACCTCCTCGCAGCCGGTCGCGAGCACCCCGCAGTCTTCGGCGCGCGCGACGGCGCCGAAGGCGTACTGGCCTCGGGGCAGATCGCCGACGCGCGGCGACTCGGGCGCGTCTCGACGGAACGCCACGCGCGTCGTCGCCCCTTCGGGGACGCCGTCCATCAGCAGCGGCTTGACCGCGGCGCACCGGCCGTCCTTGAACGCGCCGATCTCGAACCACACCGTCTGGGGCACGACCTCCCGCGGCAACGTGATGTCGAGGCCGATCTCCGGCTTCTTTCTGCAGCCCGGCGCGACGACGAGCACCGCCGACAGCGCCGCGAGAGCGATGCGCACACTTGAATACTGTTCCGTCTTCGACCGGAGAGCAATCTCCGTCTAGCGCAAGGCGTCGGGCTCGACCGCGCGCGTCTGCGGATCGGGCTCGAGGCACGCGTCCGCGGCTCCTTCGGTCGCTTCCGTGTCGCCTTCTCTGGCGCCCGTCGACGACGGGGCGCCGTTCACGATCTCGTCCGGCTCGACCGGCGGCGGCTGAGGCGTCGAGGCGATCGCGGTGGGCATCGCGGCCCGACAGACGAACACGACCACGGAGGTCACGAGCCCGAGCGCGGCGGGCGCGCGCAGCCATGAAAGGCCGCGCTGCCGAGACTGGGCGCGGGCGCTTCGGGATCGTCCGAGGCGCCGCGCGGAGATCGGCGCGAGCTCTCGTTCGGCCTCCGACGTCGCCGGCGGCGTGGACGCCTCGCGGACGATCTCCTCGAGCGTTCGCGCCATCTCGCGCGCGTCGGCGAAGCGTTGCTTCGGATCGTGCGCGAGCGCCTTCTCGAACCAGCGATCGAGCGCCGGCGGCAGCTCGGGGCGGAGGCCGCTCGGACGTCGGAACGCGCCGCCGTCGATCGCGAAGTAGAGGCCTTCGAGCGACTCTGCGTCGAAGGGGCCGTGCCGAGTCAGCGCGAAGTACAGCACGGCGGCGAGCGAGAAGAGATCCGATCGCTCGTCGGTGTTCTCTGGATCGAACATGTGCTCCGGGCTCATGTACTGCGGCGTGCCCGCGGGGAGCCGATCGACGTCGACGCAATCTTGCTGTCGCTTCGGCTTGGCGACGCCGTAGTCGAGGAGCTTGACCGACGGCCGCGGCCCGCGCAGGAGGAAGATGTTCTCCGGCTTCAGATCGCGATGGACGATCCCCGCGTCGTGCGTCGCCGCGAGCGCCTCGCACGCCTGCGACATGATCTCGACGGCCTCGTAGACCGAGAGCGCCCCGTGCGCGCGAACGCGCTGTTCGAGGTTCTCTCCGCGCAAGAGCTCGAGCACGAGGTAGGGCTCGTCGCCTTCGTCGAAGCGGCAGTCGAGGACGCGCACGACGCGCGCGCTGTCGATCTGCGCGGTCATCCGCGCCTCGCGGAGGAAGCGCGCGCGCGCGCTGGGCATCAGCGCCCACGGACCAGACATGAACTTGACCGCGACCTCGCGGCCGAGGATCAGATGCTCGGCGATCCAGACGCTTCCCATGCCGCCGTCGGCGATCTTTCGAACCAGCCGGAGCGTCCCCGAGAGCACCAGACCGACTTCGAGCTTCACGAGGTGGGCAAGTGTGCACCGCTCATGCCGTGTCGCAGTCGCGGAGCGCCGTGGACGAGCCCGCGCGTCTCTGCGGTCGAGCCAAGTCGCGCGCTCGTCCCTTTCGCGTCCCGCGCAGCCACGCTGTGGCTCGAGGCCACGGCAGAGCCAACGCTACTTATCCATCGACATGCGTACTTCGCGCGTTTGATCGGGCAAGACCTCGATCACCATGTTCTTGCGCACGCCGTTCGGTGCGGAGAGCTGCAGCACGTGTTTGCCCGCGGGCACGGGCCGATTGAAGATGTGACCGCCGCCGAGCGGCGTGCCGTTGTCGATGATCTGATCGCACTTCGGCATGCACACGACGGTGATCGCGCCGAGCGCGGCGGGCTTCGGGGGCGCCTTCGCCGAAGGCGC
>JAHBWD010000033.1 GCA_019637175.1 Labilithrix sp.
CCGGGCTTCGCGCCGCTGCCGTTGCCTCCCCGCGACAGGACGCCGAGCACCGCGCCGCTCTCCGCGAACGCGGGGCCTCCGCTGTCGCCCGAGCAGCCGCTCTCGCCGAGCTTGAACTCCGCCGGCCCGAGGCGATCGGCGGGGCCGACCTCTTCGACCTTCACGCCCGATCGCTGCTGGCGAACGTCGGGGTTCGGCGACTTCTCGGTGACGCCCCAGCCCACGACCGTGACCGTCTCGTCCTTGCGCGGACCGCCCTCGAGGCGAACGGGCGCGATCTTCGCGTCTCTCATCGGTCGCTCGAGGAGGAGGAGCGCGATGTCGTTGTCGCACAGCGTCTTGGCGCCCGTCGTGAGGATCTCCTGCGCGCGCGCGGCGCGATCGAGCCCCGAGATGAAGTCGGGGCGCGTGGTGCCGGAGAACGCGTAGAGCTTCGAGGCGACGTGATCGGACTTCACCTCCGCGCCGAACGTGGGCTTTCCCGCCGAGTCGCAGGCCGCGCTCCCGTCGGTGATCGACACGCAATGCCGCGCAGTGAGCACGAGGCGAGGCGTGAGGAGGATGCCCGTGCAGCCCGCGGTGCCGCCGCCGAGCTGCACGGCGTCGTAGTGCATGATGAGCACCACGGCGTCTTGCTCGGACGGAGAGTCGGTGCCGTTGATGATCGCCGACGAGACCGCGCCCGTGCGCTCGACGCGATCCGAGCACGAGAGCGCCGCGATCGCGAGGACGAGAGCGGCGCGCTTCATCGACGCCGCGCGCGCGAGAGCACGAACGCGACCGCGAGCGCCGCGAGCGGGAGCGCCGCGAGCGGATCGCGCGCCGACGAGGGCGACGTCGAGCACCCGCCCTCCTCGCCGCTCGCGCCGCCGGACGAGGAGCTGCCCGCGTCGGGCGCGCCGATGCGGACGGTGAACGGCGCGTCGGTCTTCTTCGTGGTGATGCCCGCGACGACGACGAGCACGTCGCCTTCGAAGTCGGCCGGGAGGGCCTTGGCCTGCGCGAGATCGGCCTTGCCTCCTTGGAGGGGAACGACCACGCCCGCGTTGCGCGTCGCGTCGGTCTCGAGGGAGATCTTCGACGGCGCGTCGAGGACGCCCTGGTAGACGAAGTAGCCGAGGCCCGAGGTGATCGCGGAGACGCCGTCGGCGAGCGCCTCGATCTTCACGCCGGGGTACTTCGCCGCGTCGGGGTAGCCGCCGGAGCCCGCGAGGCTCTTCGTCGCCGCGTTCCACGCGCCGAAGAGCGGATAGGTCTCGGCGAGCGACGATCCCTTCGCCGCGAGGACCGCTTCGGTGGCGGCGAGCGCCTTCGTGCCGTCGGCCTCGGCCTCGAAGATCTTCTGCACGGTGTCGGGCCCGTGGCGCAGCGTGAGGAAGAGCGGCCAAACCGCGGAGCCGTAGAGGTAGCCCGCGGTCACGCCCGAGGGCTGCGTGTCGAGCGAGCGCGTGTTGTCTTTGAAGAAGGCGGGGAGCTGCCTCTCGAAGTCGACGAGCTCGGGGAAGACCGACTTCATCGCCCACTGCGCGGTGCCCTCCGCCCAGAAGCGCTCGATGTCTTGGTCGTACGCGTTCTGCACCGCGTGGAAGAGCTCGTGCGACACCACGGTGCGGAAGCCCTCTTCGATCGAAGGGTAGCCGCGGCCGAGGAAGCTCGAGTCGACGAGCATGAACGTCGAGCACACGCGCCCGCTGCACGCCTCGGGGACGGCGCTGCCGTCGGCGCCGGCGAAGGCGACGAGGTAGATGTCGAGCTTGTCGTCGCCGCCGTTCGAGGCGCACGCGGCGTCGCTCGGCGGGCTCTTGAACCCCATCTCGGCGTACTTCGCGAGCGCCTGCTGGCCGCTGTCGCCCGCGAGCGCGACGACGTCGGGCACGCCGTCGCCGCGCGTCGTCGCCAGGTTCGGGGCGTACGCGCCTGTAGTTGCATAATGCACACGTATCGCGGCGGTGGCGTACGACCTCACCTCCGCGGCGCCGTAGCTGTAGCCCTGGTATCCGGCCGCGTCGGTCGGGCGACCTCGGCACTGCGCGCTCGCGTCGCGCGAGGCCGCGAGCGAGCAGGCGACGACCGCCGCGGCCGCCGCGACGGATCGCGCCGTCATAGCGCCGAGACCTGGAGGAGGTAGAACGCGGTGGCCATCATGTTGCGCGATCCGCCGTCGGCGAGCGCGTCGTTCGCCTTGATGCCGACCTTGTAGCGCGTGCCGTCGGCGCCCTTGACGATGTAGGTCACGGCCCTGGGCGTCGGAATGTTCGTCGCCTGATCGTAGTCGTACCAGTCCATGAACGTGGTCGCGGGCCCGCCGAGCGGCTCGGGCAGCGCGGTGCAGCTCTCGTCGAAGAACTGCTCCGGCACGATCTCCGCGGCGTCGGCGTCGGCGGCGGTGACCGACGCGAACGGCTTGTTGACCCGCGCGGCGCCGCCTTGGCCGGGGCCGCCCTCGCCGCTGTTCGTGTAGATCACGGTGCGCTTGAGCGCGAGGTCCCACTCGGTCGACTCGAAGGCCGCCTTGTCGCTCACGTCGACGCGCTTGCCCTCGGCGAGGTTGACGTAGACGCGCGGGCTCGAGGCCGCTCTCATCGAGCCGCCGACCGAGGCGTCGACGTAGATCGTCTTGACCCCGCCGCTGTCCGAGAGGACGAGCACCTCGCCCGTCGCCACCTGCGCGATCGGACCGAGGAGCTTGTCGCGCGCGGAGGTGCACTGCGTGCCGCTCCCTGCGTCGGTCGGTCCGTCGGCCGCCGCGGCGTCGCCCGTCGCGGCGGGCGTGGTGCTCGAGCTGCACGCGCTCGAGAGCGTCAGGGGAGCGACGAGGATCGGCGCGAAGAACAAGGCGAAGCGGTTCATGGTGGTCTCTCTCACTTCACGGGTTTGATGCGCATCACGATGGTGCCCGCGCTCTCCGCGGTCGCGCCCTCGAATCGCGCGAAGCCGAGCAGGTACTTCGAGGTTCCGTCGGCGCCGACGACGAGCCACGCGGTGCGCGCGGGCGCGGGCGGGCTCACGCCGCGCTGGAGCCAGAGCGTGCCGAACGCGCTGACGACGCGATCGCCGCGGAACGCGTGACCGGCGAGCGCCTGATCGTCGACGGCGTCGAAGCGCGCGCGCTCGCTCTGATCGCTCCGCGTGCGGATGTCTTCGAACGTCTCCGTCGGCGACTTGTCGGCGTCGAGATCGACCGCGCCGACGCCGCGCGGGCCGCCGATCTCGCCGTTGACGCTGATGTCTTGGCGGCGGAAGCAGACGTGCCACGTGCTCACGGTGCGGGCGACGCTGGGCGCGAGCATCTGGCGCGCGCCGGTGCCGAGATCGAGGCACTCGATCGGAGCGTCGGGCTTGCCTTGCGGGCCGCCGGCGGTCCCGTCGAGATCGGCCGCCTCCATCACCTGCCCCGACGCGCCGCCGGCGAGCACCTCGGCCCAGCGCACCTTGTAGAGCGCGCTGATCGGCGCGCCGTCGCGCTGCCCGTAATAGTTGAGGACCTGGAGCTTGAAGAGCTTGTCGCCGTCTTTGATCCCGTACGTGTGGTAGCGCGAATAGAGCGCGTGATCGGGCGCGCCGCCGTAGAACCACCAGCGGATGAACGCGCCGCCGGTGGTGTCGGGCGAGAGAAAGGGAACCGTGGGCGCGATGTCTTCGAGGAAGACGATCGCGTCGAGCGGACCGAACGCCGCGCCGTTGCCTCCGCCCGAAGGTCCGCTGTTGGTGAAGACGTCGAGGCCCTGGAACGCGATGTCCCAACCCTTGTCGGTCGCCGGATCGGCGGGCGTGACCACCGCGGGCGGATCGGAGAGCTTGACGTGAACGCGGCCGCCCCCGAGCGCGACGCGCAGCTCGGTGCCCGAGTCGAAGCTCACGGCGGCGTCGTCGCCCGCGTCGGCGCCGGGCGCGGGCGTCGACGTCCCCGCGCTGTCGCTGCACGCGGCGAGGCTCGTCGCGACGGCGAGCGACGCGCCCGCGATCGCCTGCCAATCAAGCACCCACTTCATTCGTCCTCCCAAGGAAAGTCGGCCTTGAGGCCCACGTAGAGGATACGCCCCAAGGGCGACCTCGTGTCGCCGATGCGCCCCGGGTCCTGCTTCACGTCGAGGAGGTTCACCGATCCCACGTAAAGCTGCGACCTCGGCCACAGCGCTCGCCCTACACGGACGTCCAGGGTCTGGTAGCCGGGCGCGCGCGTGTCCTGGTCGAGGAAGGAGTCGGTCACGATGCGCGACCTCACGTAGAGCTCCATCTTCCAGCCCGGCTCGATGCGAAGAGAGACGGTGACCTGATGCGGCGGTCGCCCTGGGAGCGGGCGATCGTTCACGTCGTCGCGTGTCCACGTGTAAGCGTAGCTCGATTCGGCGCGCAGGAAAGGCGCGGGCTTGAACGCGGCGTCGATCTGCCCGCCCGCGGTGCGCGCCTTGCCGAAGTTCGCGTAGGAGTACTGCACGACTCCGCCGTCGTTGATCCCGCCGCCGAGATCGATGTCGATGAGATCTTCGACCCAGTTCGAGAAGACCGACCCGCGGAAGGTCATCGTCGACGCCGGCGTGACGGTGGCGTCGGCGCTGACACCCCACGATTTTTCCGGCGCGAGCGCGTCGTTGCCGATGATCCGGTAGCCGAACACGGAGTGATCGAAGAGGAATCCGAGCTCCTTGGCGCTCGGCGCGCGGAAGCCTCGCCCGCCGGAGAGGCGGAACGTGACGAGATCGGACGCGCGCCACGCGGCGGCGAGGCGCGGCGCGATCGACTCGCCGTAGCGCGTGTGCGCCTCGAAGCGCGCGCCGGGCATGACCGTAAACGCGCCGAGCTTCCACGAGAGCTGACCGTAGAGCGCGGCGATGCCGTAAGAGAGCGGCGTCACCTCCGGCGCCCTCGTCGTGACGGGGCCCTCCGACGTGCTCGACGTTCGCGTGAGCTCCTGCTCGAAGTGCTCCGCTTCGAAGCGCGCGCCCGTCACCCACGTGCGGGGGCCGTCGGCGAACGTGCCGACGGCCTCGAGGCTCTGCATGCGGTGGGTGCGATCGTGCCTTTCGTCGATGACGGAGTCGCGGCGATCGCGCGCGGTGAAGTTGTCGAACCACTGGCGACCGAGCGTGAGGCGCAGGTTCGATCCCTTGTCGCCGATCTTCGTCACGTGGATGACGTGCATCGTGTAGCGATCGGTCTGCGCCGGCGTGTCGATGGTGAAGCGGCCGAGGCCGGGCGTCTGCTGCGTTTCGAGGCCGTCGAGCCGATCGCGGAAGCTCCGCAGGCGGATGCGCACGTCCATCGCGCGCGAGAGCTGCGTGCCGGCGCGGATGCCGACCATGCGCCGCGACGTGTTCGGCACGCGGAGATCGGGGAGCCCCGGCGTCTTCTCGATCCCGTCGAGGCGCGACATGTTGAAGTCGAGCATCGCCCACGTCGCTCTTCCTCGTCCGGCGTATGCGGCGTTGCCTTGGAGGACGACGCCGTTCAGCGAGCGGCCCTCCATGCGGAGGCGCGCCGTCGGGCCCTCCTGGCGCGGCGGTCCGGTGATCACGTTCACGACGCCGCCGATCGCCGCGGATCCGTAGAGCGCGCTCGTCGGGCCGGCGACGATCTCGAGTCGATCGATGTCGCCCGTCGGGATCGCCGACAGATCGACCGCGCCGCCGACGTCGCCGACGACGCGCTCGCCGTCCTCGAGGATGAGGACGCGATCGCGGTCGAAGCCCTGGATCTGGAGGGCGCTCACGCCGCCGAGGAAGCCGTACGAGCCCGGGTTCACGACGAGGCCCGGCTGGCTCGCGAGCGCGTCGGCGACGTTGGTCGCGCCGCGACGCTCGGCCTCTTCGCGCGTGACGACGTCGGTCTTCACGGTCGCGCGCTGGGCGCGCTCGGGCGTGCGCGTGCCGGTGATGACGACCGTGTCGGCGTCCTTGTCCTTCTTGGGCGGCTCGTCGGCGCGAGCGACCGCGGGGAAGGCGACCCCGATCAGCGCCAGCGCGGCCACCCGACGAAGCACGTCTGATTCATATCCCAGACTTGGCCACGTCTGGCTCAAGTTGCGCCATGAACGAATGGCGCCATTTCGGCGTCTAAGGCGCCATGGCTTCGAATTTCGCGCCGTCGTCGAAACGGCATGATCACTGCTTGGTGAGGGCCCCGATGCGAAAGCTTCTCGGTTTCTTCGTGTGTGCTTTGCTCGCGACGACGGCCTGTACGGAACAAATCATCATCAAGCAGGGGCCGGCGCCGGACGCTCCCACAGTGGACGACGAGGAGCCCGCCCCCACACCGTCGCCCACGCCCCCCACGCCCTCCGATCCGCTGGTCGTCGATCTGGGAGCAGTCCAGGCGGGCGTCGACGTGCCGTTCGAGGTGCCCGCGGGCGCTCTCGGCTTCAACATCGTCATGGAAGGCGAGGTCGCCGATTTCGACCAAGACCGCCCCTACGGCATCGAGCGCATCGTCGATCCGAACGGCAAGACCGTGCACGCGAGCTTCATGCCGGTCGGCGGAACGAAGTCGACGAGCACCGCGGCCTTCGACACGATCGCGGCCGCGAGCGTGCCGCAGAGCGAGGCGGTCGCAGAGACGATCCCCGCGGGCAAGTGGACGGTGCGCTTCGGCGTGGAGAACAACCCGTCGGCGAAGCCGACCGTGTACGCGAAGGTGCGGATCCAATCGAGCGGCGACGGCGCGTTCTACGGCGGCAAGCTCGATCTCCACGTCCACGTGCCGACGGGCCTGCGCGTCGGCGGCGCGACGGTGAACCCGGCGGAGGCGGCGAGCGACTCGCGCATCAAGGAGCGCCTCGATCTGTTCTTCCAGCTCACGACCCAGCTGCTCGGCATCGAGCGTGGCGAGGTGACGTTCCACACCGCGGCGGCGCGCTTCGCCGAGCTCGACGATCAAGAGATCCTCCAGGGCTTCGCCGTCTCGCGGGGCGCGGAAGACGGCACGCAGGCGCTGCACGTCCTCTTCACGAACGAGATCAGCCAGGGCGGGCAGCCCATCGCCGCGGGCATCTCTCCGGGCATTCCCGGCGCGGCGACGGTCTTCGGGCGCGGCGTCTCCGGCATCATCGTCGCGACCTACTCGTCACGCGACGAAGACGTCCTCACGATGTTCCACGAGGCGGGCCATTTCTTCGGCCTCAATCACACGACCGAGTTCGACGGGCAGAGCGCCGATCCGCTCGCCGACACGCCGCGCTGCAACGGCATCTCCGGCGGCAACCTCGGGAGCTGCCCCGATCGCACGAACATCATGTTCCCCGCCGGGGCGATCGACGGACCGGTCACGCTGTCGCCCACGCAGAAGCGCGTCTACCGCGGCTCGCCGATCTACAAGGCGTTCCCCGCGGGCACGAAGCAGACGCAATCGTGGTCTCCGTTCGCGCCGCAGGCGATCGACCTCTCGACGATCCGTCGCCGATTCCGCGCGTCGGGCCGCCCGCTGTCGAGGGTGGAGAGCGAGCTCTCTCTCGGCTACTGCGGGCTCACGCCGATCGACGCGGGCGGCATGGTGGCGCGGCTCGGCGAAGCGACGGCCGTCGCGCAGCTCTCGGCGGCGGCGAACGATCTCGATCTGTCGCCGATCATTCGCGGCCGCGCGAAGGTCGCGCTCGCGAAGCTCGGCCACTGACGGCGATCACTTCGGCACTTCGAACGAGTGCCGTACGGTCTGCGGTGTTCCGCTGAACGCGTTCACCTTGGCGCGACGGAGCTGAGCCGCCACGCAGTCGCCCGTGGGCGTTCCCGCGAACGGCGGATCGACGTGCACGCCCGAGACGGCGCCGTCGGTACCGAACGTGACCGTCGCGTTGCCCGGCCCGGTCGGACCGCCCTCTTTCTTGCAGAACACGAGCACGCCGTTCGCGACGCTCAGCCTGCCGCGCGCCGCGCCCTCGTTCCACGCGTTCGGATCGACCGCCGGCTTCGCCGACGCGGTCGGCGGGGGCGTCGCCGTCGGCGGAGGCCACGTGAACTGCGGCGCGGACGTCGTCGGCTGCGCGGCCGTCGCCGCCGGCGCGGAAGCGGACGCGGAAGGCGGGGCGCTCGGCTCCGGTGTCTCCGTGGGCGCGGCGGCGACCGACGCGTCTTCCGCCGGAGTGTCGGTGCCCGGCGGAGCGGTCGCGTCGACTTCCTCCGTCGCCACCGGCGGCGCCGTCGCCGGCTCCGTGGGCGACTCCGTCGGCATCGGGACCGGCGTCGGCGTGAGCTCCGCGCTCTCGGCCGACGCGACGCCACCGTCAGGAGCGACCGATCGCGCGCGAAGCGCGAACAACCCGAGACCGAGGCCGCCGACCGCAAGCACGGCGAGCCCGATCGCGATCGGCACGATGGGAAGGGGCTTCGCGGGCGCTTCGACCGCGGGCGCGGAGGGCGGCGGGAACGGCGCCGCCGGCGGCGCCGCCGCGAACGGCGTTTGTGCCGTTCCGAAAGGCGCCGGGGGCGTGTGCGAGATGAGCGGCTGCGCCGACACCACGGCGCTGGCCTGACCGAAGGGAGCCTGCTGCGGCGGCGGCTGCGGGATCGCGGCGACCGCGGGGATCCCGCGCGGCGGCGTTCCTCGCGCGCCGGGAATGCCTTGCATGCCCGGCGCCGGAACGGGCGGCGACATCGCGACCGTCGACCCGAGACCGCCACGCTGCGGAGGCGGCGGAGGTTGCGGCAGCTCTTGCTGCTGTTGCGCCAAGGCCTGCGCGACCGCGGAGCGCGCCGCCTGGGCGTCGCCGGGCGCCATCATCATCGTTCCGCCGCTGCCTCCTCCCGAGGGCGGCACCGGCGTGACACGCGCGGGCGCATCCGGCGGAGGCGCCGGCGCGGCCGCGGGCATGCGCGTCGACGAAGGCGCGGCGGCGCGCGCGGCGTCGGCGAGATCGTCGACGTCGGCGCCCGCGATCGCTCGATCCACGGCCGCGCGCGCGGCTTGCGCGTCGGCGAGCGCGAGGGTGCGGAGCACCTCTGCGCCCGGCGCGTGGATCTTCGTCGCTTCCTCTTCTTCGCCGGCCGCGGCTGCCGCGATCGCGATCGGCGCGGTCGCGATCGACGTCGGCGGCTCGCTCGCTCGCCTCGCGATCGTCTCGGCGTCGGGCGCGGAAGGAAAGCGCGCCGTCGGCGGCGAGCCCGCCGGACGATCCGACGGAGGACGCGCCGCGGGACGCGGAATGCCGGGCATCCCCGGCGAGCTCGGAGGACGCGCCGTCGTGCGCAGCGGCGCCGCGGGCGGAGCGGGCGCCGCGCCCGGACGCACCGGCGGGATCCCGATCGTCGTCGGAATGCGCGGCCGCGGCCCAGGCTTCGGCGCGCCGGGCACGCCGGGCGTGCTCGTGCCGAGCGGCAACGTGCCCGCGTGCTTCATCGGCGCCGCGACGGTCTCCTTCGCGTCCTTGGGCGCGGGCGGTCGAGCCCCGATCGCGAGCGGCGGCGTCTCGCGCGCCGCCTGCTCGTACTTGTGCTCGCTCGCGACCTTCATCGCGATCGTGAGGCTCTTCCAGAAATCGCCGACCGACTGCCACCGCGCCTTGGGATCGAGCAGCGTCGCGCGCGCGAACGCCGCCTCGACCTCGTCGGGCACCTCGACGCCGAGCGACCGCGGCGTCGGCCGTTTGTTCGGATCCGTGGTCGCGGTGGCGAACTCGCCGATGTGCGTTCCTTCGTTGACCGTCTTGTCGCGGAGCGCCTCCAACAGAACGAGCGCGAACGCGTACACGTCGGACGCGGCGCCGACCGCGCCGATGCGATCGTCGAACTGCTCGGGCGAGCCGTACGCCGGCGCGAAGATCCGGATCTGCCCCACCGTCTGCGCGCGCGGCCCGAGGTTGAGCGCGCCGTCGTGCATGATCTTGGCGACGCCGAAGTCGAGGACCTTCATCTTCACGCCCTGCGGCGTGGTGGCGAGGTAGAAGTTGCCCGGGTTGAGATCGCGGTGCACGACGCCCTGTGCGTGCGCGTGCGCGAGCCCGTCGGCCGCCGCGTCGAACAGCTTCACCACCTCGTCGAGCGTGCGGCCCTTCTCGCCGACGGTGCGGCGCACGGTGAAGTCGTTCTGGAGCGAGCGGCCCTCGAGCCACTCGAGCACCATGTAAGGAATGATCGCGCCCGTCGCCGGCGCCTGCGTCGTGCCCGCCGCGACGCTCCTCACGATGTGGAGGTTGCCCTGCGAGAGGCGATAGAGGATGCGGCTCTCGTCGCGGAAGCGCTGGATGAAGGTGTCGACGAGCGAGGTGCCGAGCGCCGCGGGCAGCTTGAGGCACTTGATCGCGATCGGCTCGTTCAGGCCCTGGTGGTGGCCCTTGTACACCGTGCTGAAACCGCCCTCACCGACGAGCTGATCGACACGAAATTGGCCGTCGAGGACCTGACCCACGAGCCCGAACGGGTCGGCTGGATTCACGCGCGCAGCCTACCAGCAGAAGGCCGAGAAGACTCTATCGTTCGTCGGCCGTGACCGATCCTCCGTACCAGGCCATGCGGAAGCCGAAGGAGAGCCAGTGGCGCTCGGCGGGCTTGCTGAAGATCGCGTCGTACTCGACGTAAGGTCCGCCCGAGACGTGGCCACCGAGCATGCGGAAGAAGCGCCACTCGTGGTGCACGCCCGCGCCGAGGAACGACTGCGTCCCGTCGGCGCCGGGGTACGGCCCCTTGGCTTGAAGCTCGGTCGCGCCGACGCCCATCATGCCGTAGATCGCCAGATCCGCGAGCCTGGGCACGAGCCGGTAGAACGGGAACGCCTCGGCGCGGAAGCCGACGCCGAAGCCCGTCGACTTCCACTTCTCGGTCTCCATCCTCGCGCTGCTCACCATTGGCCCGAACGAGAGGTAGTCGGTGAGCGCGCCCATCACGAAGATCGAGCTCGACGTTCCGACGAGGAGCGGGCTCTCGGAGTAATAGTCGGGGTTTCCGATGAGCTTCGAGTCGTTGGGATAGCCGCTCGCGCCCGCGAACGCCGGGCCGAACGCGAGGCCGATGACGACGCCGGCGCGGCGCTCGGCCGGAACGCTCTGCATCGCCGCCTCGCTCGGCGACGGCGAGACCGAAGAAGGAGAACCGGTGTCGCCCACCGCCGAATCGGCGAGCGCGAGCGCGGGGGAGAGCGCGAGAGCGCCCGACGCGAAGAGGGCCGCGGAGAGCCGAGCCATGCCCCCTCCTTATATACGGTTATGTGCGGCGGCTCACGGATGACGCGGCGAGATTTGTGGAGTATCCGCTTGGCATGCCCGAGCGAACGTTGCTGGACGCCGACCCGGAGATCGCCAAGCTCATCGACGAAGAGAACCGTCGCGAGCACGAGACGATGCGCCTCATCGCGAGCGAGAACTACGCCTCGCGCGCGGTGATGGAGGCGACGGGCAGCGTCCTCACGAACAAGTACTCCGAGGGCTACGCGAAGAAGCGTTACTACGAGGGCCAGCAGGTCATCGATCAGGTCGAGGAGCTCGCCATCGCGCGGCTGAAGAAGCTCTTCGGCGCGACGGCCGCGGCGGGCGGCGAAGACGATCTCCACGTCAACGTCCAGCCGTACTCGGGAAGCCCGGCGAACCTCGCCGTGTACCTCGCGTTCTGCAGCCCGGGCGACGTCGTCATGGGCCTCGGCCTCCCGGCCGGAGGCCACCTCACGCACGGACACACCGTGTCGATCACGGGCAAGTACTTCAAGAGCGTGCCCTACGGCGTGCGACGCGACGATCACCGCATCGACATGGACGAGGTGCGCAAGCTCGCGAAGGAGCACAAGCCGAAGCTCCTCTGGGCGGGCACGACGGCGTATCCGCGCATCCTCGACTTCGCGGCGTTCCGATCGATCGCCGACGAGGTCGGCGCGATCCTCGCCGCCGACATCGCCCACATCTCCGGGCTCGTCGCCGCCGGCGTCCACCCTTCGCCGATCGGCGTCGCCGACGTCGTGACGTCGACCACGCACAAGACCTTCCGCGGCCCGCGCGGCGGGATGATCTTCTGCAAGAAGGCGCACGCCGCGGCGATCGACAAGGCGGTCTTCCCCGGCCTCCAAGGCGGGCCGCACAACCACACGACGGCGGCGATCGCGGTCGCGGCGCGCGAGGCGCTCGAGCCCTCGTTCAAGGAGTACGCGAAGAGCGTCGTGGCGAACGCGAAGGTGCTCGCGGGCGCGCTCGTCGAGAAGGGCTTCGGCGTCACCACGGGCGGCACCGACAACCACCTCATGCTCGTCGACCTCACGAGCAAGAACATCGCGGGCAAGCCCGCCGCGCAGGCGCTCGACCGCGCGGGGATCGTCGCCAACTACAACGCGGTGCCCTTCGATCCGCGTAAGCCCTTCGACCCTTCGGGCCTTCGCATCGGCACGCCCGCGGTCACCTCGCGCGGCATGGGCAAGGCGGAGATGGAGAAGCTCGCGAGCTGGATCGATCGCGTCGTAGCGAAATCCACCGACGAGGCCGAGATCGCGAAGGTCGCCGCGGAAGTGAAAGATCTCTGCCGAGGATTCCCCGCTCCCGGAATCCGCGTCTGATTCTCGGTCCAGCGACGCTATTTTGCGGAGCAGCGGACGACCGTCCTCTGTGGGTCCATGTCGCACTCCATCGAGGCTGAGACGCTCTTTTGAGCTCAAAAGATCTCCGCCGCCACTAGGATGCGGCGCCGTGCAGACGAGGCGCACACGACTGTCCATGCTCGGCTTCGCGCTCGCGTGCGCGATCGTCGCCTCGCCGCGCGCGCGCGCCGAAGAGCCGGTCCACGAGCTCGTGCGCCTCGCGCCGCCGCCTGCGCGCGCCCCGGAGCTCGCGCCCGAGTCGCTGCGCGACGTCGCTCCGCCCATCGCGTTCGATCGCTGGCGCGGCCTCAGCTTCGGATCGTATCTCGCGCCGGAGAGAGACTTCGTGCGCGACGACGGCGGCGTCGACGTCGTGTTTCACTTCCACGCCGGCCAGATGGCGGAGCGCCAGCTCAAGGAGAGCGGCCTCAACGCCGTCTTCGTGTCTTGCGGCTTCGGCCTCGGCAGCGGCGCGTACGCCGACGCGTTCGCGAGCCCGGCGCGCTTCGGCCGGATGCTCGACGAGCTGTCGAAGAGCCTCGCGAAGGCGACCGGCAAGTCGAACGTCCACGTGCGGCGCCTCGGGCTCGCGTCGTGGAGCGCCGGCTTCGCCGCGGTGAGCCGGATCCTCAGCGTCGAGCGCTATTACGGGATGGTCGACGCGGTCGTCCTCAACGACAGCATTCATGCGCAATACAAGGATTCGGGGTCTCGCCCGAAGGCCGCCGCGCAGGGCGCCGATCAGGTCGACGTGAAGATGATGGGCTCCTTCGTCCGCTTCGCGAGAGACGCCGCGGCGGGCCGCAAGGTGATGGTCCTCACCCACTCGGCGATCATCCCGCCGGACTACGCAAGCTCGACCGAAGCGACGCAGGCCCTCCTCACGGCGATCTCCGTGCCGCTGCGCACGGTCGACAGCGACGCCGATCCTGCGATCCCGAGCCTCTCTCCCGACAAGGTGCACGCGGCGATCGCGTCGCGCGGCGCCTCGGGCAAGCTGTCTCTTCGAACGCGCGCCGACGCCGGGAACCTCCATGTGCGAGGCTTCCGCGGACAGGGACCGCGCGACCACTTCGACCATCTGTACCTGGTCGGCGAAGCGCTGAGATCTTGGGTAGTTCCGCGCTGGAAGCGAGACGATCGACTCGTCTATACTCTGGCCGGTGAGCAGCTCTGACGAGAGCGGTGCCCCGAAGGCGCCCGACGATCTGAAGGCGACGCTCGCGTCGAGGCTCCCCGAAGCGGCGAAGGCCGCCCTCGACGAGGCTGCAAAGTCCGTCGCCGAAGCGAACGGCGAGGCGAAGGAGCCGCCGAACGGCGACGCCAAGCCCGACGCGAACGAAGCGAAGACGGACGCGCACGAGACCAAGAGCGACACGCCCCCTCCGAGCGCGAGCGTCGACGTCGAGGTGAGCGTGCTGCGCGGGCCGATCGTTCCCGCCGCTGCGATCGTGATCGGAGACCCCGCGCCGCCGGTCAAGAGCCCGAGCTCCAAGCCGCCTCCCGTTCCCGCCAAGCGCGCCGGATCGGCGACGCTCATCGGCATCACCAACCCGCCGCCGATCGTCCCGCGGCGGCGCACGCCGATGTCGGGAACGCCCGCGCCGCTTCCCCACGAGCACGGGCGCGCGAACACGATGATCGCCGCGGTCCCGCCGGTGCCTCGCATGACGCCCGCGGCCGGCACGCCCGCGCCCGGCGCGTACGTGCCGAAGATCGCGGTCCAGAAGCAGCCTTCTTCCCCACCGTCGACGATCAGCCCCGACGGCGGCGTGATCGAGAGCGACCGCGAGTCGCCGAACCCGCCGCCTCCGCCCGACCACACCATCCCGCCGATCGTGCGCATTCCCCAGGGCGGGCTGCTCGGCGCGTCGACCACGACGAAGCCCGAGCGCTCGGGGAGCCTCCTCTGCGAGGTCCTCGTCAAGAACGGATCGGTCACGCAAGAGGCCGTCGATCGCGCGATCGCCATCCAAGAGGAGCGCGGCGGCCAGATCGGGCGCATCCTCGTGTCGATCGGCGCGTGCTCGGAAGAGGCGATCGCGCGCGGCCTCATCGATCAGCTCAAGGTCCGCAAGCAGAGCGGCTACCTCACCGACATCTCGGCGGCCGCGCGCGAGAACAAAGACGTCGCCGGCCTCAAGGTCCTCACCAGCCCGACGCGCACGGTCCTCACGCTCTTCACGGTCGATCTCGTTTCGCTGTTCCTCGCCGCGTTCCTCGCGACTGGCGTGCACTGGGCGCGCACGTACGAGGAGCTCGGCGGCATCGACTGGAGCGCCTGGCTCGTCGTCGGTCCCGCGATCGCGCTCTGCGTGCTCACCTACCTCGGGCTCGAGCTCTACTCGCCGATGGCGAAGAGCACGCCCGACGAGATCCGCGACGTCGTGTTCTCGACGTCGCTCGTCCACCTCGGCGCCTCGCTCCTCTCGACCCTCGGCAACCTGCCGATCGTCAAGTGGGGCGTCTTCGTCCGCGGCGTATGGTGGCTCGCGACGCTCTTCCTCGTGCCCGTGCTCCGCGCGCTCGTCCGCGGCAAGCTCTCGATCCAGCCTTGGTGGGGAATCCCCGTCTGCGTCCTCGGCGCGGCGAAGACCGGCCGCCTCATCGTGCGCACGCTCAAGGCGCAGCCGCGCTCGGGCCTCAAGCCCGTCATGCTCCTCGACGACGACAAGGAGAAGCACGGCACGCTGCGCGCGAGCTTCACGAACGAGGTGATGGACGTCTACTCCGTCAACGTCTCCGCCGCGCACTTCATGAGCGACTCGCAGCGGCAGGCGCTCTCCGACGACCTCTTCGGCCCCGAGGGCGACGCCTCGACCGGTCCGATCAGCTCCGATCACATCCCGGTGCCGCCGTCGTCGTGGCACTCGAGGGTCGACGTCACCGGCGGCACGACGAGCGACGAGCATCAGTTCCTCGGGCCCGAGAGCCAGAAGCCGCGCGGCGGCGCGCCGCGCCTCACGCGCGACGCCTCCGAGTTCCCGCGCGGGAAGTTCGCCGAGGTCGACGGCGTACCCGTCGTCGGCGATCTCTCGCTCGCGCCGATCCTCGCGCAGCGCCTCAAGATCCCGTACGCCGTCCTCGCGATGCCCGGCGTCGAGGGGCCGAAGCTCCTTCAGATCGTCGAGCGCGTCGGCGGCAAGTTCTCCCACTTGCTCGTCATCCCCGACCTCTTCGGCTTCGCGACGCTCGGCGTCCCCGCCAAGAACCTCGGCGGCATCCTCGGCGTCGAGGTCCGGCAGCAGCTCCTCCTGCCCGGCCCGCGCCTCGCGAAGCGCGTGATGGACGTCGCGCTGACGAGCATGGGCGCGCTCTTCGTGCTCCCGTTCCTCGCGCTCATCGCGCTGCTCATCAAGCTCGATTCGAAGGGCCCGATCTTCTACACGCAGAAGCGCCTCGGCAAAGACGGCGAGCACTTCCGCGCCTACAAGTTCCGGACGATGCACGGCGACGGCGAGGAGCGCCTCAAGGCCATCCTCGACGCGGATCCCGCGCTCCGCGCCGAGTACGAGATCTATCACAAGCTCAAGAAAGACCCGCGCGTCACGCGGATCGGCCGCGTCCTCCGGAAGTTCTCCCTCGACGAGTTCCCGCAGCTCTTGAACGTCATCAACGGCGACATGAGCCTCGTCGGGCCGCGCCCGTACATCGAGCGCGAGCTCACCGAGATGGGCGGGCAGGAGAAGATCATCCTCCGCGCGCCGCCGGGGATGACGGGCATGTGGCAGGTGAGCGATCGCAACGCGACGAGCTTCGCGCAGCGCGTGCAGATCGACGTGTACTACGTGCGCAACTGGTCGCCGTGGCTCGACATCCACATCCTCGCCAAGACGTTCGGCGTCGTCATCAAGGGCTCGGGCGTCTGACGTGGGTGTCCTCCGCAAGCTCCTCACCGACGCCGTCGAGCTCGCGCGCGGAATGCGCGCGAAGGGCGGCGCGCCCGCCGACATGAACGCGACGCCGCCGCTCAAGGAGGCGGTGAAGGCCGCGCTCTCGCAAGACGGCTACAAGGTGCTCCTCTCCACGCGCCTGCGCGAAGCCGCGCGAAGGTGGCACGTCCCCGGCGCGAACCACGCGCTGCGCCTCGCGACGACGGTGCTCTACGGCATCGAGATCGGCAACGACATCGAGCTCGGCGACGGCGTCAATTTCGTCCACACGCTGGGCACGGTGATCGGCGGCACGTCGAAGGTCGGCGCGCGCGTGAAGTTCATGGGCAACAACACCGTCGGCACCGCGAAAGACAACGGCTGCCCGATCATCGAAGACGACGTCGTCGTCGGCTGCGGCGCGCGCGTCCTCGGGCCGATTCGCGTCGGGCGCGGCGCCTTCATCGGCGCGAACGCCGTCGTGCTCTCCGACGTTCCGCCGGGCGCGGTCGTCACCGGCATCCCGGCGAAGGTCCGCGAGCCCAGGAAGAACGACGCCGACGCCGACGACGCGAAGACCAACGGCGCCGAGTAGTGGAGCGCTTCAGGCCCGCGCGGCGTCCACGTCGACGACGGCGTAGAGCTCGGTGACGTCGAAGGAGATCCCTTCGCCCACGCTGACGCGCTCGCCCCCCCTCACCTCTCGCTCGATCCAGGCGTTCCCCTGTCGACTGACGACTGTCACCTGCTGACGGCGGTGCGAGATCAACAAGACCGTCTCGAGCGACGGGAGCTGCTTGTACTGACTGAGCTTGTCGCCGCGGTCGTAGTCCTCGGTCGACGGGCTCGTGACCTCGACGAGGAAACGAGGATTGGTCACGGCGTTCGGATCGTCGGCGGCGCGCTCGACCGCGCCGCACACGATGGAGACGTCCGGGTACGTCGCGAGATCGGTGGCGGCGACGCGGACCTTCACGTCGGAGGAGTAGACCGTGCACGCCTTCGAGAGCGACGCCGACACCAGGCGGACGAACTGCATCGCGAGCGCGCCGTGCTCCGGCGTGCCGCCGGCCATCGCGAAGATCTCTCCGTCCGAGAACTCGAGCTTCAGCGGCGATGCTCTCTCGAGCTGGAGATAGTCTCCGTACGTGTGCCGGTACCGGCGCGCGGTCGACATGGGCCTGATCCTAGCGCTTGTGCCCGAGGAGATCCTCTCGGAGCGTCCGGTTGCGCTCGCGCCTTCGTCGACTACGATGCACCGAATGCGACTTTTCTTCTCGGCCGCCGGTCTCGCGGCCGCTCTGCTCGCGGTGGTGGCTTGCGGCGACGACTCCACCGGCGGGTTCACGGCCGACGTCGAGGCAGGCGCCGAAGGCAGCGTCTCCGGCGAAGACGCCGGGCCTCCCCCGGATCCCACGCCCGGGTGCGGCGCGACCGGCGTCAAGCCGGGCTTCAACGGCAGCCAGACGATCACCGTCGGCGGCGAGTCGCGCACCTACGAGCTTTACGTCCCCGAGGCGTACGACGGCAAGAAGGTCTACCCCGTCGTGCTCCTCTTCCACGGCCAGGGCGGAACGGGCGCGGGCATGCGAAACACGTTCGCGATCGAGGCCGAGTCGCAGGGCGGCGCGATCTTCGTCTACCCCGACGGCGTCGGGCGCACGTGGCGCTTCGACAACGCGACGGGGCTCGCGGCCGACGTCGGATTCGTCGACGCGATCGTCGACTCGATCGGCAAGACGCTCTGCGCCGACAAGAAGCGCCTCTTCGGGGTGGGCTATTCGCGCGGCGCGTACTTCACGAACATGCTCGCCTGCCTCTCGACGAGCGGCTTCCGCGCGGTCGCGACGCACGCGGGCGGCGGCCCCTTCGGCGTCGACGGCTCGGGAACGAAGTACGACAACTCGGGCAACCTGGTGTGCCCCGCCGCGCCCGTCGCCGCCCTCCAGGTGCAAGGCACGAACGACGGCGCCGTGCCACCCTCCGAGGGAACGAAGGCGCGCGAGCACTGGCAGCGCGCCAACGGCTGCGCCGCCACGACGACGCCGTACGATCCTTCACCGTGCGTCGCGCACGACGGCTGCGCGCCCGAGCGCCCGGAGATCTGGTGCCTGATTCCGGGGCTCGGTCACACGATCTGGCAGAACGGCGTGAAGGCGACCTGGGACTTCTTGAAGACGAAGTGACTACTGCGCGAGGCCGGGCACCTTCACCACGACCTGGTACACGCCCGCGGATCCCACCGGATCCGACCCGTTCGCCGTCATGTAGAGCGTCTTCTTGTCGGCGCCGCCGAAGGCGAGGCCGTTGATGCCCTTCGGCGTCGTGATCTTGCCCCACTTGGTGCCGTCGGACTTGAACACCTCGACGCCGTCTTTGACGGCGGCGTAGACGTTGCCGTTCGAGTCGACCGCGACGCCGTCGGCCGCCGAGTCGACGGGCGGGAGCTTCGCGAAGAGCGCGCTCGGGCCGAGCGAGCCGTCGGTGTTGACCGGGTACTTGAGGATCTCCGGCGGCAGCACCTGCGGATCGGTGAACGAGACGTAGAGCGTCTTGTCGTCGGGCGAGAGCGCGATGCCGTTCGGACGGCCGGCGAGCGCGATCTCGAAGACGGCGCCGGTCGGCGTGATCCGCCAGATGTGGTTGATCGCCGGGGCGCCCTGGTAGCCCGGATCGGTCACGTAGAGCGTTCCGTCGCTCTTGCGCGCGACGACATCGTTCGGCGAATCGAAGACGTTGCCGCCGGCGTCGAACGTCAACGCGATCGGCGTGGCCACGCCGGCCAGCGTCGTGCGGATCAGCGATCCGCCGCTCACACCGCCGCCCGTGACCTCGCACGTCACGAAGGTGTTCGTCTTCTCGTCGAACGTGGTGCCGAGCGGGAGATCCGTCGCAGTGACGACGTTGCGGAAGACGGTGTTGGCCGCCGGCGGCACGTGCTTGATGAGGACGCCGCCGGGGCTCTTGTACTCCGCGACGTAGAGGCTGTCGCCGCGCCACACCGGCCCCTCGGTGTAGAGGCCGTTGAAGATCGCGACCGCGGTCGGCGTGCCGATCCCCATGATGGGGTTCGTGTTCGGATTGCTCGAGTCGGGATCGGTCGGCGAGTCCGTTCCTGCGTCGTCGTTCGGCTTCGGGCTGTCGGGCGTTCCCGGTCCGCCCTCGGGCGTGTTGTCGTTCGGAGGCGGGTCTTCGGTCTTGTCGGAGGAGCACGCGTAGACGAAGAGGGCCGGAGCGAAGAGCAAGGCGAAGGTCACAGAACGCTTCATGAGCCGAGCGTAGCACCCTGTTTTGGGCGCGTCGACGCGCGGAAAAGAGGCGAACGCGCGTTCGCGCTCGCCTCTTTTCTCACGTCTCTCGTCTCACGTCTCACGCTCGGGCGTCGCGCCGCTCACGCCATCACTGCGCGAGACCGGCGACTTTCACCTTCAGCTCCAAGGCCTTGCCGTTGGTGGTCGTCACGAGCAGGCTCTTTCGCGCCTGCCCGATGAAGGTCACGCCGGTGACCTCTCCCGCGATCGGCGTCTGCGGGAGCTTCGCGCCAGCGCCGCCGTAGGGCTCTCCCGTCGCCTTGAAGACGGCGATGCCCGTCTTGAGCGCGACGAAGAGGTTGTCGCTCTCGTCGAGGGCGAGGCCGTCGGGCTGCGAGTCGACGGGCAGCTCGATGAACTTGCCCACGTCGGTGAGCGATCGGTCGGCGTTGATCGTGTACTTGCGCACGTACGGCAGCGTTCCGAAGGGCGGCTGCGTGAAGCCGACGTAGAGCGTCTTCTGATCCTTCGAGAGCGCGATGCCGTTCGGGCTCGGGTTGGTGTCGTACGTCTGCGCCGCCGTGACGTTGACCCTCCCGGTGGTGGCTTCGGGCGCGGAGATCCGGATGAGGTGCCCCTTGTCTGGACGCGGCGTCACGGCGTAGCCCGGATCGGTCACGAAGATCGTGCCGTCGTCGAGGGCGACGAGGTCGTTTGGCGTGTCGAACTTGACCGGAACCTCCGCCGGGTTCTGCGGGTTGATCGGCGAGTACGCATCGGCGATCGTCGTCACCGTGCCGTCCGGCGTGGTGCGCGTGATCGACTTCAGCTCCGCGGAGATGAGGTTGCCGTCCTTGTCGATCGAGTTGCCGATCACGCCGGTCGTGAGGTTGTCGCCCGCGCGCAGCTCGGTGTAGTTCGTCCCGTCCTCCTTGAACGTCGTGAGGATGCCCCTGCCTCCCTCGAGGTTGCGGGCGAGCGGGAGCGAGACCCACATCGCGTTGCGCGCGGCGCTCCACTGCGGTCCGTCGACGAACTGCGCCTCGCCGCCGGCGTTGAACGAACGGACCTCGCGCGGCGGTCCGAGCAGGATCGGGTTGCCCGTCGGATCTTCGGTGCCGGGCGGCGGGCCGACGTCGCCTCCGGCGTCGTCGGTCGCCTGCGGCGTCGCGCCGGCGTCGTCGTCGATGGTGGGCTCGGGCGGGGTTCGGTCGCCCTCGTTCTCCTCCTTCTTCGAGCAGGAGAACGCAGCGGCCGCAACGAGCAGCGAAAGGGGAAAGAGATGGATCGTACGCATGGACACTCTCACTGGCTCACTGGTTGATGCCCGTGACGTTGACCTTGATCGTGAAGATCTTGGTCTTCGCCGTGGTGATGAAGAGGGTCTTCAGATCGTCGCCGCCGAACGCGAGGCCGGTCGGCTGATCCGGGACGGCGACGTTGCCGATCTTCTTGCCGTCGGGCTTGAACACCGTGACGCCGGCCTTGTTCGCGACGTACACGTTGCCCGCCATGTCGACCTCGATGCCGTCGGGGCTCGAGTCCATGTCGAGCTCGGCGAACCGCGAGTGCTCCGCGAGCGCGCCGTCTTCGAGCACGTGGTACTTCTCGAGGTAGGGCTTGGTGCCCGCGGTCGGCTTCTCGAAGCCGACGTAGAGCAGATCCTGGTTCGGCGAGAGCGCGACGCCGTTCGGACGAGGCACGTCTTGGAACTGTTCGGCGACGGTGACCACGCCGTCCGGCGCGACCCGGTAGAGGCGGTTGGCCGTCGGCGGCGGATCGACGAAGTAGCCCGGGTCGGTCACGTACATCGTGCCGTTCTTGTGCACGACGACGCCTTTGAGCGTGTCGAACGCTCCCTCGGGGTAACCCGTCGCGACCGTCGCGTCGCCGCGGATCAAGCGCTTCGCTTCGGCGGTGACGAGCTCGCCGCTCTTGGTGACGGCGTTGCCCACGGGGAGCTGCCCCGACTTGAGATCGCCGCCGCGTACCTTCATCGCCGAGCCGTCGGGCCGGACGCGATAGAGGCCGGGGATGTCGCCTTCGCCGAAGGGCACGGTGAAGAAGAGAACCTTCTCCGACGCCTGCCACACCGGACCGTCGGTGTACTGACCGGTCTCGATCAGGAGCCGCGGCGCGCCGACGGCTTGGATGGGGTTTCGCTTCAGCTCCTCGGGGTCGATTCCATTCTCGCCCGCCGTCTCCTCGTCGCTCTTGCACGACGACAGAGAGAAGACGCCGAGACCGATCGGAAGCACGAGCAGCAGATGGATCGTCTTCATCGCTTTCTCCCTCGTTCATTCACAGGCAGGGATCGACGGCCGTGCCGTCGCCCTCGGGGTTCGTGCCGTCCGGCGTCGCCTCGCCGCCGTCGGCGGCGCCCGCCGGCGCGCCGCCGGGCAAGAGCGCAGCGATGTCGGGGACCTCGTCGACGCGGACGAACGAGTAGCCCTTCGACTTCAGGATCGGCACCATGTACTGGACCATCTGGTACGTGCCGCCCGACTCGGGGTTGTTCTGCTGGATGAAGTAGGGATCGTGCAAAAGGACGATCCCCTTGCCGACGCTGTCGATCTCCTTGAGGTAGAGATCTCCGCAATCGGTCACCGTGTGGAGCGTCTCCGGCTTCCAGCACTCGGCGTCGGAGGCGGTCGTCTCGCTCATCATTCCGCCGACGTTCCACAAGATCGGGCCGACGTACTTCTTCATCGGCGTGCCCTCGAGGACGGTGAGCACGCGATCGTCGAACTGGCCGTACGGCGGCCGGAACAGCCACTTGTTGTCCTTCACGAACGGCGTGATGGCGGTGTCGACCTCGGTGAGCTCGGCGACGATCTCCTGGTCGGTGAGCGCCGTCGGCTTGTTCTCCGTGAGCGAGCGATGCGTCTCGGTGTGGTTCGCGACGAGGTGTCCGTCGTCGACGAGGTGCTGGAGGATTCCCGCCGCGCCGCCTTCGTTCTTGAGCGCGCCGCCCCAGATGAAGAACGCCGCGCGAATTCCCTCGGACTTGAGGTACGCGGAGAGCTCGACCGTCCGCAGCCCCGGCCCGTCGTCGAACGTGAGGGAGATCTGCTTGAGCTTCATCGACGAGCCCGTCAGCGGCACCTTGCTCAGCGCCTGCGCGCCTCGGCAGTTCGACTCGGCCTGCGACTCGCTCTTCTTGCAGCCTGCGTCCGTAAACGCGAGCGTCGAGAGCACGATCGCAGATGCGATCGTCGCAAAGCCATGGTGGGGTCGGAGCTTGCGGCCTTCGTTCATGCGGTAGCGTCTTGCAGAGGTCGGGCCATGCTTGACCTGCGATGATCTCGAAGCGCTTGTCGCGTTTGCGCTGCCGTTGCCGCAGAACCATCCGCTCAGGCTCGCCTCGCTCGTGACAGCGCGCCACGCGCACTCGCGCGCTCGTCAGCGGCAAGGATCGACGAGCGCGCTCGACCCGCCCGACGCCGGCGCGCTCGCGTCGGCGCTGGACGCGTTCGCGATCGAGGCGTCGCTTCCCCCATCCGCGGTGCTGGGCGGGATCGGCGGGAGGAGCTCGGCGATCGCCGGCACCTCGTCGACGCGGACGAACGCGTAGCCCTTCGCCTCGAGCGCGGGCACGAGGAGCTTCACCAGATCGACCGTGCCGCCCTTCGCCGGGTCATCGTCGATGAAGTACGGATCGTGGAGCAGCACGATCCCTCGACCGACCGTGTCGATCTCCTTCGCGTAGAGATCGGCGCACTCCGCGGGCGTCTTCACGACGCCGTCGGACTCGGGCTTCCAGCAGTCCCAGTCGGCGGCCTGCGCCGGGCCCATGTGATCGCCGATGTCCCAGCCGATCGGTCCGACGTACTTGTTCATCGGCGAGGCGGCGACGACGGCGTACGTTTGCGCGTCGTAGTCGCCGAACGGCGGGCGGAAGAGCCAGCGTTCGTGGGTGACGTACGGCGCGATGAGCGCGTCGGTCTGGGTGATCTCGGAGACGACGTCGGCGTCGTTCATCCGGCCGAGGCCGGTCGATCGCCCGGTGAGCGAGCGATGCGTCTGCGTGTGATTCGCGATGAAGTGACCGTCCGCCACGAGCTTCGCGAGGACGGACGCGTCGCCGATCATCTGGCCGTTCACGAAGAACGCCGCGCGTATCCCGCGCGCCTCGAGGTACGTCGAGAGCTCGGGCGTACGCGGGCCCGGCCCGTCGTCGAACGTGAGCGCGATCTGCTTGGCGGCGAGCGACGTCCCGCGGATCTCGAGGGCCTGCATCGCTTGCGCGGCGCTGCACGCGCGCTCCTCTTCGCCCCCGCCTGCCTTGTTGCAGGCGAACGTCGCCCCCAAGGCGGCCGTGAAGGCCGCCGCCGCCATCGAGCGCATGTGCATGCAGCGGCCGATGCAGAGGTCGGGCCCGCGACGCTGCGGCTGCTCGACTATTCGACGACGACGACGTCGCCGGCTTGCAGCGTGAACGCCACGCTCCGCGCCTCGTGCGAGCGGAGATCGCTGAAGCGGAAGCGCACGCGCTGAGGCATCGACCTGCGGAGGACGAAGATCTTGTCGCTGTCCGCGTAGTCGGTGAGGCCGCCGGCCGCGGCGAGCGCGTGAAGGACGTTCGAGCCCGGATCGAGCTGGAAGACGCCGGAGTTGCGCACCTCGCCGACGACCGAGACCTTGAGCTCGGCGGGCTGCTCGAGCGTCACGATGACCGACGGCACCTTCACGATGTCCTTGAGGCGCTCCTGGATCTCGCCGGCGAGCTGGGCGGGGCGCTTGCCTCGCGCGACGACCTCGCCGATGACGGGGATCGAGATGCGCCCGTCGGATCGCACGCGCTCGCGCGTCGAGAGCGGATCTTGGTTGAAGACGCGGACGTTGAGGATGTCGCCGTCTTGGATCACGACGTCGTTGGCGCGCGCGGACTCGGGCGGGAGGCTCTCGACCCAGACGTACGGACCGGTGCCGCCGCACGCGACGGCGAAGAGGGCGATCAGCGCGCCAAGCGCGAGGCTTCGTCTCATGACGCGGCCATCATACACGAGTCGGCGGCTCGGCGACGGCCGCGCTCACCCGCCGCGAACCCCGACCTCGGGGATCGGCGCGTGCACCACCGACCGGGGCGGAACGCTCTTTGCGAGGACGCAGCCGGCCATGATCTTGCTCCCCGCCCCCACCACGATCGGCCCGAAGAGCGTCGCGCCGATCCCGACGTGCACGTCGTTCTCGAGCAGCGGCGCGCCGCCGGCGCTCTCGCGCGAGTCGGGATCGTTGCCGAAGCCGAGCGTCACGTTCTGGAAGATGATGCAGCCGCTCTTCACCTTCGCGGCATAGCTGATCGCCAGCCCGAAGCCGTGCACGATCACGACGCCGGGCTCGAGCTCTGCGTCCCAGTGCACGTCGGAGGCGAACGCGTGGCGGATCGATCGAGACATGAGCTGCGCGCCGAGCCCGAGCCCCGCGGCGCGGAAGAAGCGCATCACGCGGTACGCGATCATCAGCTGAAAGCCGATCTTCTTGACCGCGTCGCTCGCGAGGCTCGCCCCTTGGCTCGATCGCGCGTCGTACTTGTCGGCGTAGAAGCGGATCATCCGGTGATCCTCGCGGATCCCCTCGACGAGCCCTCGCCACGCCGCGCCGTCGCCTCTCTCGCCGCGGCGCAGGAGATCGATGCCGCGCTTGAACTCGCGATACTCCCGCGCGGCGGCGACGGCGCTGCCGGTCTCTCGCCGCACGCCGCGGTAGTACTGGATGCCGTAGACGAACGTCGCGCCGGCGATCGCGATCGGCTCGAGGCCGACTTTGTCGAAAGCGACCGCGGTGCGCGCCGCCGCCTCGGCGACGAGGCTCGTCGTCGCCGGCGCGGCGACGCTGAGCGCCATGAACGGACGCGACACCGGGTTCAGATCGGGCAAGTGCCGCCACGGGCTCGCGCCGGGCAGATCGGGGTGCTTGCGCGCGAGCTTGGTCTGGTAGACGCCGTCGCGGTACGCGCGATCCATCCACTTCTTCATCGACGTCCAGTCGGAGCCGTGGAGCGTCTCGGCGTCGTTCGCGAACGCGAACTTCGCGCCCGCCTTCTCGAAGCGGATGCCGAGCTCTTCGTCTTCGAGCGCGCGAAACTGCGGATCGAAGCCGCCGGCTTGGAGAAAGAGCGTGCGCGAGAACGAGACGTTGCCCGTGTACACGCTCTGACCGACGACGGGCGTCTTGCCCGACGCCCAGTCGTCGCCCTTCTTGCCCATGACGCGCGCGTAGAAGCGTTCGAAGAGCGGCATGTCGGCGAGCTTCTGATCGGGGCGCAGGCGCCCGAGCACCACCGTGCGATCGTCGTCGTGCTTCGCGAGGTGGTTCTCGAGGAAGGCGGGCTTGACCTGCATGTCGTCGTCGATGATGACGATGATCTTCCCCCGCGCGATGTCGACGCCACGCTGGCGCGCGACCGCGGGCCCCGCGTTCTCTTGGCGCTCGATGCAGAGCGTGTAGCGCGTCTTCAGATCGGCGAGCTTGTCGCGCGGATCTTCCTTCGATCCGTCGTCGACGACGATCACCTCGTAGCGCGCGGGATCGAGCGTCTGCGCGTCGAGCTGCTCGAGCAGGCGCCGGAGGAGCGCGGCGCGGTTGTACGTAGCCATGACGAGGCTGACCCACACGCCGTCGCCGAACCGCGCCTCGAACGAAGCCATAGGCCCGTCAGTGTACTACGACGGGCACGTCAGCCGCCCGCGCTCGTCTTCTCCGCCGCGGCCTCCGCGGGCGTGGGCTGAACGACCTCGACGGGCGGCCGGCGGTAGCGCTCGACGACGAAGCGATCGAGAAAGAACACCTTCCCCAGGCCGCCCGCGGCCTCGGCGAGCATCTTGCGGGCGAAGACGGGCGCGACGACCAAGGTCGACGAAGCGAGCAGCGCGCCGCCCGTCGCCTGCACGGCGCCGATGGCGACCCACTTCGCGAGCTGGCGATACGAGCGCGAAGGCCCGGCGTAGAAGTGGCGCGAGCGGAGCTGCCCGGAGCTGAAGCGCCGCTCGAGCAGGAAGCCGAGCCTCAGGCGATCGGGCGGAACGTGCTCGCGCACGCGCCCTTCCTTGCACCAGACGAGCGTGCCTCCGCGCTCGGCGATCTTCTTGATGACCGCCGAGTCTTCGCCGCCCGTGAGGTTGAGCGTGGGGTCGAAGGTCTTCTTGCCGTCGAGCGCGCTCGCGCGGAAGAGCGAGTTGTTCGTGCCGAGCTTCGCGATGAGCTTCGGCGGAACGCGCCCCGAAGGGATCTCGAAGCGGCGCGAGAGCGGATCGAAGAAGATCTCCGCGTAGGGCGGCGCCTCGACCTTCGTGTACGGCTCGACCCACCCGAAGACGGCCTCGGCGTCGTTCGCGCGCTGCGCCGCGATCATGCGCTCGAGCCACTCGGGATCGGCGACCTGATCGTCGTCGAGGAACGCGATGAGCTCGCCCCTCGCCACGCCGAGGCCGGCGTTGCGCGCCGAGGAGATCCCGGGCGTCTTCTCGCTCACGTAGATCACGCGGTGGGACGCGGTCGCCGCGAACCGTTCGACCTGCGTCTGCGCCGAGCCTTCGGGCGAGTTGTCGACGACGATGACCTCGAACGGATCGCCGAGCCGCTGCGCGCCGGTGCTCTCGAGCGCGATCGCGAGATCTTCGGGCCGACGATAGGTGAGGATGATGATCGAGCAGACCGGCGCCGGCACGAAGCCGAGATTATCAAATCATCGGTTGTAGACGAAGCTTCGCACGAAGCTCCGCGGGTGCTTGGCGAAGTGCTGCACCCACGACGCAGCGTCGATCACCGCGGGCATGCGATCGTCGGGATCGCGCACCGCATCGGTGGCGGCGTCGCGGCGGCGGGCGAAGGCGTGCCAGTCTCGCCACTTGCGCACGTCGCCCCTCGACATCTGGCCGGACATTCCCTGGAGCGTCAACACGAGCTCGAGCATCGTCTTGTGGCAGTAGACTTCGTCGCCGCTCGCCGTCCACGCTCGCGCTGACGCGAGCTCACGCTCGAGCTCGGCGCGCTCGCCGCGGGCGGCGTGCCACACGAGGATGGGCAGCGGGAGCCCGCGGGCGATGTCGAAGCCCATCTGACTGTAGAACCGCGGATTGAAGTCGATCAGCAGACGCCGATCGCCGTCGGCGATGAACTCGGATTCGAACGCGCCGCGGTAGCCGATCTTCTTGCAGAGCGCGCCGAGCTTCTCGACGAGGATCGGCTCGACGGCGCGGCCTTCGAAGCAGAGACCGATGCCGACCTTGCGCGGCCGCTGGAGCACCTTCATCGCCGCGCGCGGGATGATCTCGCCGCCGTCGGTGACGAAGCCCGACACGCTGAAGATGCTCGTCTCGGCCGCGACGAGATACTCTTGCACCATCGGCTCGGCGATGTCGGGGTGTCGTTCGGTGAGGACGCGGTTGAAGGCGACGAGCTGGCGGTAGCGCGCGAGCTCCGCGGCGAGCGCCGCGCGATCGTGGACGATGAAGCCCTTGATGCCGCTCTCGAGGAACACCTGCGTCCGCGGCTTGAGCAGCACCGGGTAGCGGAGATCGTCGGCGACGGGCGCTTCGGCGCCTTGCTCCCCGAGCGCGAGCGTGTGCGGCACGTCGATGTCGACCGCCGGATCCGCGCACGCGTCGTGCATTCGCTTCTTGTCGAGGAGCGTGAGGATCGCCTCCTCGCTCGGCGAGTACATGACGAACGCCTCCGCGAGCGCCTCCCGATGCGCCGCGAAGAGCCACGAGAGGTGATCGTTGGGCGGATAGAGCAGCGTGCCGGGGTGCGCCCTGCCCCACGAGACGAGCCAGTCGATGAGCTCCTCGGGCCGCGAAATCGGCGGATGCACGAGCTTTTCGGCGACGTGCCGCGAGTAGAGGGCGCGCGCGCGCTTGCTCTCGTCGGCCATCGTGACCCGGATGCCGCGCTTGCCGTAGCAGCGGGCGGCCGCGAGCGTGCCGTAGTAGTCCGCGCCGAGGAGGAGGACGCCGTCGTTCTTCATCCGTCGACGGCGAGCATACAAAAAGTACGCAACCAGATCGCCCCGACGGCCGATGGGGGGCGTCATGAGTCACCTCGACGTCGCTCTCCTGGCCCTGGGGGCGCTCGCCCTCGCCGGATGCGGAGGCACCACGCTCCAGATCACGAGCTGCCCGAACCCCGTCCTCCTCGGCCCCGTCGATCGCGTCGGCGGGCACCGCGCCGAGCGCGCCGCTTCGAGGGGGCACGTGAGCGTCGAGGCCGAAGACTGGATGACCGCGTCGACGGAGACGAAGGGGCGCGTCACGACCGCCACCGTGTCGGGCGCCTCCGACAAGGCCGAGGGCGCCGGCCTGATGCTCCTCGCGAAGACCGAGGGCCGCAAAGACCGCGACGTGCGGGTCGCGAAGCTACCGGTCGGAGCATGGGCCTGGATCCTCACGACCGGCGCCGGCACGAGCTCGTGGGCCGGCCTCGAGGCCGACGTCGTGGAGGTGCGCCGTGATCGCTGATCGACTCCTCCCTCTCGTCGGAGCCGTTCTCCTCGCGGCGACGACGGGCTGCGCCGGCGCGCGAAGCAACCTCACCGCCGATCGAGCGAGCTATCCGGTCTCGCTCTCGCGCGCGGTGCGAGACGCCGACGGCGACATCGTCGCGCAAGATCGCACGAAGAAGGTCGCGTCGTTCCGCCACGACACCTCGAGCGTCGCCATCTTCTACTCGTACGGCGGCGCGCCCAAGAAAGACATCTCCAAGGCGATCAACGATCAGATCGCGGCGCACGGCGGCGACGCGATCGTGAACCTCCGCGTGACGGTGAAGCAGTGCGGGCTCAACTTCGTTCCGCTGCTCTACTTGATCCCGATCTGGCCCGGCTGCGCGAAGATCGAGACCGAGGGTGACATCATCAAGGTCGCGCCGAAGGCGGCGCCCGCGCCCGAAGTGCCTGGGGCCGCGATCGCGTCCCGCGAGGTGACGCCGTGAAGCGCGCCCTCGCCGTCCTCGTCGTCGTCGCCGCTTCGTTCGCGGGCCGCCGCGCGGCCGCCGATGCGCCCTCCCCTCCTCCGCTGCCCACGGGGATCCACGTCCTCGACGAGCCCGCCGACGCGTGGCTCCACGATCACTGCAGCTACCGCGGCATCGTCGAGTACTCGACGAAGCTCCTCGCGCAGCCGGGCACGATCGCCAAGCTCGCGTCCACGCGCGGCGCCGCCCGCGACGTGAAGGTGTTCCGGTGCGTCGAGGCTCCGCCGTTCGTGAGCTACGCGTTCAAGCCGGCGCCGATCGAGTCCGTCACGTGCACCGAGGCGCGCCCCGCGCCTTCGCTCTGCGTACCGCCGATCTCCCTGCCGAAGGCCGCCCCGCGCGCGAACGCGGCCGTGTCGGTCCGCGACGCGGGCGCCACGGTGACGTGGTCGCCCGCGATCATTCGCGTTCGCGCGGCACGGTGAACGCGACGAGAGCCCCGCGGTCGCGGCCCGCCGCATCGTGATTGGACTCGATCCAGATGCGCCCGCCGTGCGCGTGCACGAGCCCGCGCGCGATGAAGAGGCCGAGGCCGATGCCGCCCTTCTTCTTACCGCACGTCCACTGCTCGAAGACGCGCTCACGATCCTCGACCGGGATGCCCGGCCCCTCGTCGGCGACCGAGAAGCGGACGCCGCCGTCGTCTTCGATCGCACGGATCTCGACCTCGCTGTCGTCGGGCGCGAACTTGATCGCGTTGCCGGTGAGGTTCGAGAGAACCTGCATGATGCGCTGGCGGTCGCAAGAGATCTGCGCCTCGGAGAGGCCCGAGGCGACGCCGGCCGTCATGCGGATGCGCTTCTTCTCCGCCAGCGGGCGCGCGAGATCGAGGGCCTCGTTCACGATCTCCTTCACGCCCGCGGGTGCGCGCTCGATCGAGAGGTGCGCCGAGTCGATCGCGGCGACGTCGACGAGATCGTCGATGAGGCGGCCCATGTGCAGCGTGTTGCGGTAGATCGTCTCGAGATCTCGCTTCAGCTTCTGCCCGAGATCGCCCTCGGGGACTTGTCGCATCATCACCTGCGACTTGAGCTGGGCGACGCCGAGCGGGTTGCGTAGATCGTGCGCCACCATCGCGAGGAGCGACTCGCGCTGGAGCGCGGCCGCCTCGGCGGCGGCCTTCGCCCGAACGATGCCCTCCTCCGCCTTCCGCCGCGCGATGGCCTGCGCGAGCTGCGTCGCCACCGTCACCGCCACGCGAAGATCGTCGGTGCCGAAGGCGCGCGGCTGGCGCGCGTAGATGACGAATTTTCCGAGGAGCTTGCCCTCGTAGCACAGCGGCACGAACCCGATGGCGCCGACGCACTCGACCTCGAACACGTCACGGTAGCGCGCGAGCGTCGGCTCGCGCGTCACGTCGCCCACGAGGATCGGCGTGGGATCGATCGCGTCGGCCTGCCACGGCGAGTGCCCCTCGACGGCGCGTCGATACGCCGCGCTGAGCCCGCGCCAAGCGCAGAACCGCATGTGGAGGCGCCGATCGTCGAACAGGAGGATGCTCGCGCGATCGACCGCGAGCGCGCGGCACACGGCGTCGAGGGCCGGCTCGAAGATCGCGTCGAGCGAGTCGGCGCGCATCATCGCGCTCGCGAGCTCGTAGAGGATCTCGGTGCGCATCCGTGCGCGATGCTCTTCCTCGAACAGACGCGCTCGCTCGAACGCGAGCGCCGCGTGGCCGACGAGGATCTCGAGGTACGGCAGGTCGTCGCGATCGAACGCGCGCGTGGCGCCCCAGCCGAACATGATGGCCCCGAGGACGTTCCCGTCGACGACCATCGGGAGGGAAGCGAGCGCGCTCGGAACGCCGCCGCACGGCGGGAAGCGCTTCGCCAAGGCCGGATACCGCTTCACGTACTCATCGACGCTCTCGGCGATGACCGCCTTGCGCAGGCGGATGGAATCCATCAACGGCGCGGCGTCGGAGAGCCGCAGACGCGCGGTCGCCGCTCGTTGCTCGTCGGAGAGGCCCATCGAGCCGACGAGGCGCGCCTCGTCACCGCGCGTGAGCCAGACGCCGGCGACCACGGCGCCGACGGTCCGTACGCCGCTGCGGACGGTGACCTCCGCGACGCAGCGCTGCTCGAGGGCGCTCGCAAGCTCGGTCGTGACGGTCTGGAGCGCGACGAGACGATCGAACGCCTGGCGGGAGCGTTGTCCGGTCTTCGGTTCGAGCGCGTCTTCTACGGCGGACGTCACGGGCGCTCATTTACCCTACCACCCGGATCGAGGTGAGGTTCATGAGGCGTCCTGCCTCATGCGCGCGATCAGTCGTGAAACCGTCCCTTCAGCTTCAAGAACGGCGACTCGAAGAAGCGGAAGCTGATCGACGCTGCGACGTAGATGATCGCGATGCCGCCCACGATCACCGCGGAGCAGAGCGCCATCTGCGTCCCCACGCCCATCGTCGCCTGCATGCGCGTGAGGTACGGCACGAGGAGCACCACGAGCGGCCAGTGGAAGATGTACATGCCGTAGCTCACCTTGCCGCAGGCGACGAGCGGGCTCCACGACAGGAGCTTGCGCGTCCGCTCGCCGATCACCGCGTCGGCGCACATCGAGATCGTGCTCGCGAAGAAGAGCGCGAGCGCGACGTAGCCGATGCCCATGATGCGGCGATCGTAGTCGTTGAGCCCGTTGGCCAAGACGTAGAGGCCCGAGAGCGCGAGCGCCGTCGCGATGAAGACGGGGAAACGGAGGCGGCGCCACGCCTTCGACACCGGATGCGACACCTCGCGCTGCGTGACGGCGACGAACGCGCCGAGCAAGAGCCCGTCGGCGCGTGAGAACGTCGCGCGATAGACGAACTTCGCGATGCTGTGCTCGTCCTTGAGCCAGGCCTGGAGCGTCTCGACGTGGCCGCCCTTGAAGATCATGCCGCCGCGGATCAACACCACCGCGGGGACGAGGATCAAGATCGTCGGGATGAGCCTGCGGCGCGAGACGACGAGCGCCACGATCGGCCAGACGAAGTAGAACTGCTCCTCGATCGCGAGCGACCAGAAGTGCGCCGTCCACCGGAGCACCTCGTCGTCGAACGCGAGGGCGTAGTTCTGCATGTAGAGCCAGTACGAGAGCGTCGGGATCCAGCGCGCGCCGATCACGAGCGCCGCGACCGTCCCGACGATCACGAAGGCGTAGTAGAGCGGGAAGATGCGGAGCACGCGGCGCATCCAGAACATGCGCAGGCGCGTGCCGAGCGGCTTCTTCGAGGGCGCGACGAGGCCGCGCGTGATGAGGTAGCCCGAGAGCACGAAGAAGAGGTCGACGCCCGTCCAGCCCGACCAGAGGAACGCGTGCGCGCGCGCCGCGACCTTCTCGGTGAGGCTCACGGCGGTCGTGGGATCGTCGCCGGGGAACGTCCACGCGAAATGGAACATGAGCACGAGGAGCACCGCGATGCCGCGCATGCCGTCGAGCGTGGGTATCGCGCGCGCGTCGGCGCCCTTCAGCGACGCCTGGCTCGCTTCGTCGAGCGCCTCGTCGGAGGTCGGCGCGGCGTCGTCGAGATCGTCGAACGTCTCGTGATCCTTCACGGTCGCGCGGAAGGCGACCGCCACCACGAGCCCGAACGCGAGCACCATCAGGATGTCGACCGTCACGAGCGCGGGCGGCAGCGCGGCCTTGATCTCGGCGAGCGCCGCGTGGAGCGTCTCGCCGCTCACCATCTCGCGCCCGATGAGATCGCGCCGCGCCACGGGGGCGTCGGCCCTGAGGCGCATCCCGTTCGGGAGCGTCTCGAAGCCGAGGCTCGCGATGTAGGCCTCGTCGACGGGGTTCACGTCGACCGTCTCGACGATGAGATCCGACTTTCGCTCGCCGAGGCTGTACGCGTAGTCCCACTTGTCGTGGCCCGGCGAGAAGACGCCGCGAGGCGCGAGCTTCGCGACGTGACGATCGTTCTTGCCGAGGAGATCTTCGGTCGGACGCTGCGCGAAGTACGGCGTGGCGCCGGCGGCGGCGACGGCCATGCGCAGCGACGGCGGCGTCGTCTCGCGGATGAGGACGCCGAGGCGCGTGTAGTTCGCTTCGTCCTTGTACTGCGCGGCGTTGCCGGTCGCCCACCGCCCGAACGGGAGGAGGTGGCACGGCAGCCACACGATCGTCATCGCGAGGAGCGCCGCGCCGACGACGGTCTTCTTGCTCGCGAGGCGCCTCGCCAGCGCGGAGAGGCCCTCGGGGATCCCTTCGCGGAGATCGCGCAGCCGGAGGAGGAAGCCGAGGAAGAGGAACGCGCCGCCGGCGGCGAACGCGACCTTGCTGAAGACCATCGTCGCGGCGATGCCCGGCTCGGGGAACTTCTTCGCGTAGCCGTTGAGCGCGACGAGCACCAACCCGGAGACGATGAACGCGACCGAGAGGCGCCTCACGAAGAGCGCCATCCGCTCGGTGTCGGTCGCCGCGGCGATCACGCGCGAGAGGAGCACCGCCACGAGGAGGATGAGCGCCGGCATGCCGACGCACATGTAGCGGTTCGCGTAGAGCATCCACTCCCACGCGTCGCCGCCGACGTACGTCGCGTAGCCGATCTGGGCGACGAAGATGGTGCCGAGCAGGACGAGGCGGCGAACGCTGCGATCGTCGCGCAGGACCTGGAGCCAGCCGCGCAGCCCGCCCTCGGGCTTCTCGCCGAGCGAGAACACGCTCGCGAACGCGACGCTCAGGGGCACCGCGAGGTGCAGGGCGAGCACCTGCAGCGCGACGAAGAGCCCGCGCTTGACGCGCGCGAGCGTCGAAATCTTGTAGAGCTTCAGGAAGTACGTGTTCGGCAGCGACTCGTGGAAGTACTGCTTGCGGAACACGGTCTGCCCGCCGACCGCCGTGCCGGCGAACGCGCCGATCACCGCGGCGAACAGCCAGCGGCGCGAGCACGTGAGGAACCCGTAGAGCGAGATGAGGCCCACGGGCACGACCGAGTCGCTGCGGATCAAGAGCGCGCCGGCGGTGAGCGCGCCCATCGCCAGCGTGCGCGGCAGGCTGAACTCGTCTTCGTTCTCGAGGGCGAGCCAGAGGAGCGTGTACACGATGACCGTGAGCGCGCCGACCTCCATGCCGCGGAGCGTCCAGAAGACGAGCGGATAGTCGAAGAGGGTCGCGGCGAGCACCGCGAGCGGCACCCACGCCGCGGTCGTGAGCTTGCGGGCGATCTTCGCGGCGACGAGGCCGGTGGTGATCAAGATCGCGATGCCCGTCAGCATGATGAAGAGCGAGATCTTCGACTCCGAGAGCCCGAGCTCGTGGGCCACGCTCATCCAGAGCACCCACAAGAGGTTCGTGAAGCCTTCGATCGGCGCCTCGCCGATGTTCCACACGAGGCCGTGGCCGTCGGCGAGGTGACGCGCGTAGCGCATCGAGATCATCGCGTCTTCGAAGAGCACGAAGTAGCGCGCGCCTCCGACGGAGAAGCTCGTTCGGAGGATGAAGAGCACGTAGAACGCGAGCGCCGCGAGCGCGACCCAGAGGCGCCCCTTCGAAGACGAGCTCGCGCTCACGACGAGCCCCGGGGGTCGGCCGCGTCGGTCACGAGGCGCGCGAGATCGTCGAGCATCTCCTCCGCCTTGACGTAGCGCTCGGCGGGCCTGCGGCGCAGTGCCTTCGTGATGATCCGCTCGAAGCCCTTGGCCATCGGATCGTCACGTCCGGTCTGGAGCGGCCGCGCCTCTTGCTGCAGCTTCTCGCGCAGGCTCTCCCGGGTGTCGAAGGGGAGCGCCCCGGCGACCGCGCGGTAAAGGATCGTCGCCGTCGAGTAGACGTCGGAGGCCTCGTTGACGCGGCGCGCGTCGAGCAGCTGCTCCGGGGCCATGTAAGGCACCGTCCCGATCGCAGCGTGCATCGACGTGAGGCTGCTCATCTTGCCGCCGGGGTTCTTCACGCGGCTCAAGTTGAAATCGAAGATCACCGCGTGCCATCCGTTCTCGTTCGGACGGAGGATCACGTTCTCTGGCTTGATGTCCCGGTGAATGATGCCGATCGATTGCATTTCCGCCACGCCGCTGAGGACGCCCACGCCGAGACCGATCGCGTCTTCCACCGAGAATCTCGCGCGCTTCAGCACGTCCGACAGGAGCTCTCCCTGGATGTATTCCATGACCAGTGCCATCCCGAAGGGCGGGCCGGTGAGGAACTCGAACATGCGGGCGATGTGCGGGCTCTGGAGGCGGGAGAGCGCCCACGCCTCGCGGCGGAAGCGCTCGACGCTCTCGCGCGACACCGCGGCTTGGGGGTGGAGCACCTTGATCGCCACGCGATCGCTGAAACCGGCCGGTCGGCCGGGGCCCGCCTGGCCTCCGTCCGTGCGACGCGCCAGCCACACCACGCCGAACGCCCCGGATCCAAGCAATGATTCGAGGACATAGACCCCGATTTGGGATCCGGGCAAAAGCTGCACTGCGCCATGGTACACGCCCCATCGACGATGACGCGACCCCTAAACGGCTGACAAACCGCTAACTTGGAATTCGGAGTGCGATGACGGAGGAGGCGCAGAGCTCCCGGGCGCCGGCGCGGGAAGGCATGCTCGCCCTGGGCAACGCGGCGAAGCTCGCCGCGTCGATGATCCTCACGTGGGGCGTCGCCCTCATCGTGACGTTCAAGCTCCCGAAGTACCTCGGCCCCGAGCGCTTCGGCCACTATCGGTTCGGCGATCAGTTCGCGATGTCGCTCGCCGTCTTCTTGAGCCTCGGCGTCGACACCTACATCTCCCGCGAGATCGCGGTGCGGCCCAAGCACGCGAGCGACTTCTTCGCCGGCGTCCTCGTGACGCGCGCGCTCGTTCTCCTGCCGCTCGTCGTCGTCGCCTACTTCGTGCTCGACGGCGAGGTGCACGAGCGACGCGTCGCCGCCGTGCTCTTCGGCCTCGCCTACGTCTTCACCGCGCTCAACCAGACGTTCCAGCAGACGCTCCAGGCTTCTTCACAGGTCGGAGGTCTCGCGATCGCCAACGTCGTCGCCAAGGTGCTCTGGGGCGGCGGCACCTTCGCCGCGGTCACGCTCGAGGCGCCCTTCTGGGTGTTGCCGCTGCCGATGGTCTTCGCCGAGGGCCTCAAGGCCGCGTTCCTCTACGCCGCGACCAAGAGCGCGGTCGATCTGAAGCTCCGCCTCGACTTCGAGGAGACGAAGAAGGTCCTCAAGATCGCCTTCCCCTTCTTCATCGCCAACGTCGCGGTCAACCTCGGCTCGTCGATCGACGTCGTGATGCTGGGCAAGATCGTCCCCAAGACCTCGGAGGAGGTCGGCTGGTACGGCTCCGCGCGTCAGATCGCGCAGCTCTCGGCGCTGCTCTCGCCGATCATGAGCGGCGTGCTCATCCCCATGATGAGCCGCGCCAAGGCGCGCGACGAGCAGGAGTTCTATCGCATCCTCCGCCGCGGCTTCGAAGCGGTGATCGTGATCTCGATCCCGCTCACGCTGCTCCTCGCGCTCGGCGCCGAGTTCTGGATCCACGTCACCATCAAAGACAAGTTCCTCCCCGCCGCGGGCAGCCTCCGCTGGCTCGCGCCGACGTTCGTGTTCGCGTACGCCAACGTGCTGCTCTGGCTCGCGCTCATGATCCTGGATCGATCGTGGACGATCACGATCATCTCCATCGCCGGCCTCGCGCTCCTCCCGCTCTTCATCTTCATCGCCGTCCCGCTCGCGACGCCGCTCGGCCCCGGAGGCGCCGGCACCGGCGTCGCGATCGCCCTCTCGACGCGCGAGCTCGTCATCGTCCTCACGTTCCTCGCGTTCTTGCGCGGCAAGGCGCTCGACCGCCGCGGCGCGGCCTCGGCGATCAAGTCGCTCGTGATCTGCGGCGTCGTCATCGCCGTCGATCACTACGTTCCCTTCCACCCCGTCGTGCGCCTCTCGATCGACGCCGCGCTCTACGGCGCGCTCGCCCTCGCCCTCGGCGTGATCGCGCCGCGCGACATCAAGGCGGTCTTGAAGATGATCAAGGACCGAAAGAAAGCCTCGTGACGCATGCTACGCTCCGATCGTGACGCGCCGCAGGTCGACGTGCTTGTCGTGCGGGCTCCTCGGGGTCGTCGCCGCCGCTTCGTGCCGTGATCCGACGGAGGTAAAGGTCGTCATCACGACCGGCGAAAAGTGCGCGGACATGTCGCGCGTGCAGACCGTCGTCGCGTCGAGCCCTCTCGTGACCCAAGAGCGGTTTCAGGGCCGGTACACCACCGCGCAGAGCGACGCGTGCGGCGCGGACGGATTCGTGGGAACGCTCGTGATCACGCCGGGCGGAGCGACGGGCAGCATCCTCGTCGCGGCCGGCGTTCGCGTCGGAGGCGAGCCGCCGCCGGACGCCGCGTCTTGCGCCCAGCCGGAGATCGCCAAGCGCTGCATCATCGCCCGGCGCGCGTTCGCGTTCATCTCGAACACTTCGCTCTCGCTGCCGATCCGGCTCGATCCGCTGTGCGTGGGCAAGCCATGCGATCCGGCGACGACGTGCTTCAAAGGAGCTTGCGTCGACGCGACGGTCACGTGCAACGGCGCCGAGTGCGGTCTGCCGCAAGAGCGACCGGGCGAAGGCAACGTCGACGGAGGCTCGTTCGACGGCGCCTACGACGCCGACCTCGACGCACCAGGCTTCGAAGACGCCTCGTTCGACGCGCCCGACGGAACCAGCGTCGTCGACGGCGGCCCCGACGCCGCCGGCGCCGACTCGGGCTTCCCGAGCTGCGGCAACGTCGGCACCGGCTCTCCGTACTGCTACGCGCCGGCGAACGGCACGACCACCGCGGGCCCGTGTCCGGCGGGCGCGGGCGCGTTCTGCTGCCAGTGCGCCTGCGGCAGCATGGCGGCGAGATGCGAGCCGGGCGGGCCCGCCATGAGCTGCCGCCCGAACCCGTGCCCATGAGCCTCGTCGCCCTCGTTCCCGTCGCGACAGCGATCGAGCCGGAGTGCGAGGCCTCGCTCGCGAAGCTGCGCACGCAGGGCGTGAAGGTTCGCGTGATGCGCGGAGCTTCGGCCATCGATCAAGCGCGCTCGATGATGGTGCACGACGCGCTCCGCGACGGGTTCACCGAGGTGCTCTGGGTCGACGCAGACATCGCGTTCGAGCCGAAGGACGTCGACCTCCTCCTGTCGCACGATCGGCCGTTCGTCTGCGGGATCTATCCGAAGAAGGGCGCGCGAACGCTGGCGTGTCACACGCTGCCGGAGACGCGCGAGCTCGTGTTCGGCGAAGAGGGCGGGCTCGTCGAGATCCTCTACGCCGCGAGCGGCTTCGCGCTCGTGCGCGCCTCCGTGTACGCCGCCGTTCGGACCCACAGCGGCCTGCCGACGTGCAACGCGCAGTTCGGCGCACCGTTCGTCCCGTACTACCAACCCATGGTCCACGAGACGAGCGACGGCCCGTGGTATCTCGCCGAAGACTTCGCCTTCAGCGAGCGCGCGCGAAGGGCTGGGGTCTCGATCTACGCCGACACGCGCATCCGTCTCCGCCACATCGGCCGCTACGCCTACCAGTGGGAGGATGCGGGCACCGAGCTCAAGCGACACGCGCGCTTCCGCGTCCTGCTCGACCCCTGAGTCGCCGCGCGCGTCAGAAGCGCCCGGGCAGCGGCTGCCACAACAGGCCCGCGTAGACCGTGGCCTGGCTGATGTCGTTGACGCGGATCGCGTTGTCGATGTTCTGGATGCCGTAGCGGACGCCGCCGTCGAGCGCGAACGTCGGGTGGATGCGATAGCGCACGCCGCCTTCGGCCTGCACGAGCTGATACTGCGCGACCGATCGCGGCGTGTTGACGACGCGCGCGTACGAGCCCTGCACGCGCAGCGTCGTGCGATCGACGGTGTAGTTGGTCGCGAGCGTCCCCACGAAGCGCTGCTCGAGCTCGCCGGAGAAGAGATCGACCCACGGCGTCGCCTTCGCGATGAGGCCGACCTGGAGCCGCTGCCCGTGGCCGGGCGGAGCGCCCATCGGCGGCGCGCCGGGCTCGAGGCGCACGAGCGGATAGCTGTCGTAGAGCAGGCCCGCCGACGCGATCGAGAACAAGGAGAAGCCGGTGATCTCGTCGCCGCCCACCGTGCCGCCGGCGATGAGCTCGGTCGAGAGGTTCTTCGAATACCAGTGGCGCCACGACTGCGTCGCCTCGGCGCGGAGGATGGTCGCGCCCTCGCGATCGTCTTGGAACGCGGTCACGATGCGCGCCGCGCCGAGGCTCGTGGTGAGACGATCGTCGCGCGTGGCCGCGACCTCGAGCGCGAGCCCGGCGCCGGGGCCCGACGTGAGCGCGATGACGCCGCGCGACTCGCTGTCGGCGCCGCCGAACGCGTTGTAGACGAAGCTCGGCGTCAGCGCGACGCGGCGGCTGATGCGGATCGGCACCTGCACCTGCGTCTGGAGGAAGAGGAGCGTGAGACGCACCGCGATCGTCGAGGGGATGATCGGGTTCGGATCCGGCGGCGGCCCGTCACCCGTCCACGGCGCCTGCACGAGGAGCGACGTGGTGGTGACCGGTCCGTAGGCGAAGAACTGATAGACCGAGAGCCGGTATCGCTGCCGCAGGATCTCGATGCCGCCGCCGCCGCCGTGCAGCGTCGAGAGGGGCGTCCGGTTCGGGTCGCGGAGGTTCTCGAGGTTCAGCGTCTCGGGGTTGACGACGTTCTCGTCGATCGTCGGCACCTGGAAGGTGTGCGTGTAGACGAGGCGTGGCTGATAGAGCGCGACGAAATGGTTCTGCCCGTGCCCCCAGATGAGATCGTAGCGAACGAGCGGATTGAGCTCCGTCTCCGCGGCCGTCGTGTCGTTGCCGCTGCGAAAGCGTTCCTCGGCGCGCACCTGCACGTAGGCCTGGTTCGCGACGTCCATGTGGACGGGGAAGAACGGCAGCATCGACCCTCGCCACCATAACAAGGCTCCGCCTTCGGCGGCATGCAGATTGCGACCCGTCGAATCCATGGCATCCATGAACACGAACAGGTCCGGCCGAGCCTCCGGCTCGAGCCGGGTGACGGTGGACCACGACGAGATCCGAAGCTGGGTGGAGTCGCACGGCGGCTATCCTGCACGGGTCAAAGGAACAGGGCGGCTGGGCGACGCCGGCATCTTGCGCATCGACCACCCCGCGTCCCGCGGAACCGAAGCCCTCGAGAGGGTTCGCTGGGACGAATGGTTCGACACGTTCGAAGAGAACGATCTCGCGTTCGTCTACGCCGATCCTCGGAGCCGCCTTTCGAAGCTTGTCGCGCGTGTCGCGGTGGCCGATCAGCTGCGCGGCCGCCCGCGCGCGAAGCGCAGGCGCGCGAGCACGGCCGCCTCGCCCCGCCGTGGCGTCGCGACGAAGCGCACCGCCGCGAAGAAGCGCGCCAAGACGACGCGGGTGAAGCGCGTGACGGCGCGCCCCGCGGTCAAGCGCACCACGGTGAAGAAGACGCGGGCCAAGCGCCCGCGCGTGCGTGCCGCGAAGCGCACGACGCGGACGGGCCGCGCGCGTCGCGCGTGACCGTCACCCTCCCTTCGCGAGCGCCTCCCGCGCGGGCGCTCGCGAGGGCGCGTGATCGCGCGGCTCGTCGATCGCGCGGCTCGACCCTACGCTCGGGGGAGGATGGACGGCCCCCGCACGCTCGAGTCCGACATCGTCGTCCGCGGCGTGACGATCCCCGCCGGCTCGACCTTCCACGACGAAGAGCCCTTCGATCACCGCATCTTCGTGCTCTCGCGGAGCACGGTCGTCCACGGCGCGCGCGTCGCGAAGGGCGGGACGCTCGAGGTATGGCCGTTTCCGCCGCCCGTCTCCGTCGTCGTCAGCGCCCTGCTCTTGCCGCTCTATCCTTGGTTCGCGTGGCGCACGTACCGCGACGTCGTGGCGCCCGCGCGCTTCGGCGTCGAGCCTGTCGAGCCCCTGATCGTCGACGGCGTCGAGATCCGCGCAGGCGATCGCGTCTGGCTCGAGCGCCGCGGCATCGCGTCGCTCACGATCGGCTCACCCCGCGTGATCGAAGGTCACGCCCTCGAGACCGGCACCGTCATGTTCGCGACGGGCGGCCGGCCGCGGTCCGTCATCCTCTACCGCTCGCAGGCGCTCGGCGGCCTCCCGTGCTTCGGCTCGGGCCTCGTGGGCACCGACGTGCTCCTCGACGAAGCCGGGCGCGTCCGTCGCTGCGTGCTCTCGGAGGACGCGCTCGTCGACGGACGCCGATACGCCCGCGGCACGCGCCTCGATCTCGACGAGAGCGGCCGCGTGCGCGCGACGAAGGCGATGAACGTCGACGTCGCGCTCTACACGCCGCGTCCCGACGTCATGAACCGCTTCGGTTGAGCGATCAGGAGAACGTCGCGAACACCGGCAGGCCGAGGCGATCGCGGACCTCGCGCGGCTCGAAGAAGATCCCCGAGAAGCGATCGGCGAGCGCAGCCACCGCGAGGATCGCGGCGATGGTCGACAGGAAGCCGATCGCGACGGCGATGAGGTGCACCGGGCGCTTCATCCCCGCGGGGATCTCCGCCGGATGCGTGATCTTGTAGCGGTTCTTGTACGCCGCCTCCTGCTCCTGCATCTGCACCTGGAGCTCCTGGAGCGTCTTCACGAGGGCCTGGTAGGTCGCGGTCACGGTGTCGAAGCGGACCTGTGCATCTTGCACGGACTTCGGCGCCGTCGCCGCGAGCACCTCGGGCGCAGGCGAGGGCGCAGCAGGAACCGGCGCCATGGTCGGCGCGCGAGGCGCCGGCTTGGCCTCCTTCTGCGCGGCGGCCTTGGCGGCGATCTCGTTCAGGATCTCGCGCTCCTGCGCGCGGAGCTGCGCGAGCTGCGGCGGATCCTGGTCGGTCGCGGCGATCGTCTGCTTCAGCCCGATGACCTCGGGGTGACCGGGCCCGAGCGTCTGCTGCTTCTCGATGAGCTGCTGGTGGAGCTCCTGCGAGCGGCGGTTCTTCGCGTCTTGCAGCGTCGCGATCTGCCCGCGCACGTTCTCGAGCTTGGCGCGGAGCGCGGGATCGGCGTCGACCGCCGGGCCCGGTTGATCGCGCACGCCCTGGGGCAGCGTCGGGATGACGACGTTCACCTTCTTGTTCGGATCGTTCGCCTTCTGGAGCCGAACGAGCTCGCTCGCGGCGGCCTCGAGATCTTTGTGGGCCTGGGCGACGAAGCCCTCTTGGATCTTGAGGCGCGCGGGGATGACGCCGACCTCCGACTGGAAGCGCGCGTCGAGGAAGTTCTTCACCGCGGCGTCGACGATGTCGCGCGCCGCTTCCGGGTGCGACCACTCGAGTCGCACCGTGACCGTCGTCGCGTCGACCCAGACCTTCATCCGATGCTCGATGTTGCCGACGAGCGCTTCGAACTTCTCGTCGTCCGACGGCGCGGCCTTGCCGAGCTTGCGGTTGATCTTGTCGATGAGCTTGCGGTGCGGCTGCCTCATGTCGTCCCAGCGGGCGACGAGGTCCTTCTGCTTGACGATCGCGAGGATGTTGTCGCGCGCCATCACCTGCTCTTCGTACTCGCGGGCGATGTTGCGCATCTCCTCGGGGCTCACGTACACCTGCTGGTTGCCCGTGAGGTTCGCGGTGCGCTGCACGAGCACGCGCGACTCCACCTCGTAGCTCCGGGGCGCGAACATCGCGCCGAGCACGGTGAGCGCGAGGCCGAGCATCATCACCACGAACGAGAGGCCCTTGCGCCGCCGGGCGGATCGCGCCGCCTCGCCGATGCGCTCGCGGATCGCGATGCTCGGTCCGTCGTCGTCGTCGCCGCCGCCGCGCCCGCCGCCTCCGCCCGCGCCGCCGCCGCCGCCGGGCCGGCCGGGATACTGGAGCTTCGGGTCCGGACGAAAGAGGGTCGCTTCCTCGATGCGCGCCATGAATCTGTTTCCTCTTTTACTCTGCTACTCGGGCGTACCGAACGGATCGGGCGCGAGGCCCGGCGGTGTCGGCCGCGAAGTGGGCTCGGTCGTCGCGGCCGGCGGCTCGGCGGTGGGCGCCGCCGGCGTCGGCCGCGGCGCGGGGCGGGTCGTGTGACCGCCGGCGGGCACCGCGGCGGGCTTCCACGGGAACGTATTGGCTGGACGCGCCGTCGGCGCCGAGAGCGCCGACGCGCCCGCGTCGGTCGCGCCGAGGCCCGCGCGCGTGTCCGCGGGCGCCGGAACGGGCGCCGGCGGAGGAACGACGGCCGTCGAGGGCGTCGCCGGAGGTGGAGGCGGAGGCGCCGTTTCCGTGGGCGCCGGAGGCTCGGCGCTCGGCACGTCGCCCTGTCGGCCGGAGAGCGGCCCGCGCTTGACGGCGAAGAACGCGATGCCGCCGAGCGCCGCGGCGGCGAGCATCACCGCCATGAGCCAAACCGCGACGGTGCCCTTGCGACGAACGCCGAGCGCGGCGACGTCGATCTCGGAGCTCTCCTCGGCGCCGAAGTTCAGCGTGTTGCTGTGCGCCGGAATGCTCCCTTCCTGTCCGTCGGGGCGCGACCCGCGCAGCGCGTCGGGCGTCGGCAGCCGCCGCATCACGGCCGCCGGGTTGAGCGCGGGCGGAGGCGGCGGTCCGGTCTGCGGCGCGCCCTGGGGCGCGAAGCTCACGCCGGGCGTGAACGGCGTCGAGCCCATTCGGGCGCGCGCGGGCAGCGGCGGCGGGTTCGAGGGCGGGATCGACTTCGGCTGCGCGGCGAACGCGTCGCGCGGCGGCGGCCCGGTGTTGGGCGCCGCGGCGGGGATCGATCCGTCACTGCCGACGATCGAAGAGATGCTGCCGTCTTGGCTGCCGATGCCGATGAACGTTCCGCTCGGGCCCTCCGGCAGCTCGGTCGCCTGACGCATCGTCGCGGAGCCGTCGAAGACCTCGCCCGGCGGTCCGCCGCCCTTGTCGACGTGCGTCGACTCGTCGAGCGACATGTCGAACGCGCGCGCGGCCGGCGCGGCGGGACGACCGAGCCCCGCGCCTTCGCGCGCGTCGCGCAGCGCGCGACGGAAGGCGTCGGTCGTCTGCCACCGATCTTCCTTCTTGAACCGGAGCGCCATGTCGATCGCCGCGGCGATGGGCGACGGGAGATCCTGCTTCACGAGCGTGATCGAGCGCGCCTTGACCGTGGCCGCCGCGAGCAGCTTCGCCTGCACGTTCGCGCCGAGGTGCACCGTCTCGCCGGTGATCGCGGTGAAGAGCGTGGCGCCGAGCGACCAGATGTCGCTGCGGTGATCGACCTTGTCGCGCGAGCCGAGCGCTTGCTCCGGCGACATGAACGAGGGCGTGCCGAGCACGAGGCCGAACATCGACAGCTTGCTCTGCGAGGTGCGGTCGAACACGCGCGCGACGCCGAAGTCGAGGAGCTTGACCGTGCCGTCGTCGCAACAGAAGACGTTCTGAGGCTTGAGGTCTCGATGGATGATGCCCGCCGTGTGAACGGCCGAGAGGCAGTCCATGAGCTTGTCGGCGATGTCGAGCGCCTCCACGACGGGGATCTTGTTGCCCCGTTTGACGCGCAGCGCCTCGAGGGTGTCGCCCTCGAGCAGGTCCATGGTGAGGAAGACGCAGCCGTCGTCGGTGACGCCGTCGTCGAGCACGCGCACGATGCCGGGGTGCTTCACCGAGTTGGCGAGGTAGCCCTCGCCGAGGAAGCGCTCACATACCGCGGGGTCGGTGCACAGCGTTGGATGCAGGATCTTCAACGCCGCACGGGCGCCGTTGCGATGCGTCACGGCGTAGACGGCAGCCATCGACCCCGAGCCGAGCAGCGCATCGACGCGCCACTTGCCGCCGATGATGGTCCCCACCCTCCGCTCGGCCTGCTTGTTCATGTCCGCCTAGGGTACCTACGTTAGCACGACTAGTGCCGGGGTCCGCGAAGAGTCCCAAGCACGCGGGAATTCTCGAAAAAAGTCAGCGTGCGGCACCGGCGCCGAGCGCGTTTTGCACCCTCTCGATGCGCCGATTTGCGCGCCGTCGCGTCTCGCCCGGGTGAGATACGAAAAGGTCGCCCGTCCGGTCTCGCCCGCCCGCTACATCCCGCTGCGTCAAACGCGTCCGTTCAGGGTGGGGCGGCCCGCACCGCCAGGCGCGTCGCGACGGCGAACGCCACGCCGAACGTCACGAGCGTCATGTAGCTGTTGAAGCCCTGGTCGCCCCATATCTGGACGACGCACACGACCATCGCGCCGAGTGACGCCAGCGCCGAGCTCCGCTCGAGCGGCGACTGCGCCGCGCGATAGCCGCGCAGCGCGAGCGTGCCCGCCATCGGATAGATCGTCCAGAGGAGCGAGAAGCCGACGACGCCCGCGAGCGACCAGATCCAGAGCACGCCGTTGTGCGCGATGAGGCGGTAGTTCTTGAAGAGGTCGCCGAGATCGACGGGCGGGTTGTTCGGCGAGTATTGGTACTCGTGGCCGAAGCCCGACATGACGATCGGGCTCTGCCGGAGCGTGTAGATCAGGTTCTCGTTCTCGATGTCGCGCGAGATGCTCGAGTTGTCTTTCTGGTCCATGACCGAGACGACGAGCTTCGCCGGCTTGAGCAGCGGCGAGGGCGAGTTGATCTCCGAGCCGACCAGCACGTAGCCGATGACGAGCGGCACGAGGACGACGAGCGCCGCCGTGAGCCGGCGCTTGCGGCGGCTCGGCTTCATCGCGAGGTAGATCACGATCGGCGCGGCGGCGGCGCTGACGAACGCGAGGCGGCGGTTGTTCAAGACGATGCCGAGGAGGATCGGCACGGCGACCGCGAGCGAGCGCAAGATGACCTTCGACGTGCGCTGCTCGAGCGCGTGCGCGAGGAGGATCATCAAGGCGGTGACGAAGAGCACGGTGTCGGAGTGGTTGGTGCACCACTCGGGCTTGCCCGGCAGCGACGTGATGCCCTGAGGCACGCAGACGCCGAAGTAGACGTACGTCACGAGCAGGCTCCGCGTGACGGCGGCGGCGACGTAGGCCGTCCCCACCGACGCGAGGTCTTCGGGCACGCGGAGCGCGTAGAGGAAGAGCAGCCCGACGAGCGGGAGCTGCATGAGGTGGATCGTCTGACGGAACGCGGGCTCGACGCCGCCGCCGCGGACGATGCCGAAGGCCGCGAGGCCGACGACGGTGCCGAGGAAGGCGAGCATCGCGCTCCTCGCGAACTTCGGCGGGCGCGTCCAGCCCTCGGGCTTCTTGCCCCACACGGCGCGATAGAGGAGGCCCACGGTCACGAAGAAGAAGACCGAGAGCGAGGCGCCGGGCATGCCGGAGAACTCTTTGAGCGTGCCGAAATAGGCGACGGCCGCCGGCCACATGACGGTGTTCCAGTAGCCGCCTTCGCCGATGTTCCCCTTCTGCTGGAACATCGCCTCGCTGAACGCCTCGATGAAGAGCGCGAGCACGAGGTAGATGCGGAGCGACTTGGCGACCTTCTGCCGCCCGATCACCCAGTAGAGGAGCGGCCCCCAGATGACGACGAGCGCGGTGTCGATGCGGAACGAGTTCGCCCAGGCGCCCGGCCCGGAGAACGTCGGTCGCGAGATGAAGCTCGTCACGAGCGACGCGACGAAGACGCCGGCGATGATCTGGAGCGTCGGCTTCAGGAAGTCGTCTTGGAGGACCCTTCGATCCTGCTCCTCTTCCGGCGGGCGCGCGCCGAAGGATCCGTACTTCTGCGCGACCTTCTGCTGGAGCGCGAGGAGCTGGTTCTGATCGGCGAGGTGGGGCGGCAGCGGCCCGCCGGGCGGTCTCGGACGATTCACGGCCTCACCAGCACGTCTTCGATCGTATCGCGCCGGCGACCTGATCGGCCATGATGCGATGCACTTCGAGGTTCGGGTGGTAGTCGCACCCGAGGCCGTAGCGGCTGCCCATCTCGACGAGCTCGAACCAGTACACCTTGCCGTCGCCGGCTCCGTTGAGCTCGCTCACGATGCGGCTCAGCGCAGCGCGGAAGTCGCGCCGCGCGTTGTCGAGCGGGAACTTGTCGCTCAGCATCGGCGTGACCGCGAGGAAGATGTGCGCGTTCGGCCGCTTGCCGCGGACGAACTGGACGAACGCCTTGTAGCCCTCGCGGAACTGGTCGATGTCGAGGCCGTCGGCGATCGTGTCTTGGTTGAAGTCGCGCGCGAAGTCGTTCTGCCCGACGTTGATGACGACGACCGCGGGCTCCGGCTCCTTCGAGAAGTCCCAGAGGTTCGAAACCGCGGGCGGCATCGGCGGCGTGTCTTCGCGCACCGTCGCGATCGTTCGGAGGTAGTACTCCGGGATGGTCGTCTTCGCGTCGGGATCGAACGCCTGACCCTTGAGATCGACGCCGGCGTTCGCCGCCTCCTGCGTGACCTCGCGGTAGTTCTTGACCATCCCCTTGCCGGAGAAGCAGATCGTGACCGCGTCGGCGTCGAGCTTGCGCGCCGCGATCGAGCCGTACGCGAGATCGATGTTCTGCGTCTTCGGGATCTTGACCTGCGCGACCGTGCCGTCGGGCTCGGTGATCTCGCGCACCGTGACGTTGTACGGGCACGTCGCGTTGGGGCCTTCGTTGCCGTAGCCGCACGTGATCGAGTCGCCGATGTACTCGATGCGGCGCGCGCGCTCGGTCGGCGGAAGCTGCGTCCCGCCGGGGAAGGTGAAGGGCACGAGCACCGACACGCCGAAGAGCGCCTCGCTCGATCGAACGACGCTGATCTCGTGCACGCCTGGACCGACGTCGTGGGTCTTCGTGTTCGGCTGCCCGCCGCCGAGGATGACCTCTTGGGAGACGCCGTCGATCGTGACCTCGAAGATCGTCTCGCGCGTCTCCTTCGCGGGCGGCACGATGTCGACGCCCCAGGTGACCTGCGGGCCGTCGAAGCGCGCCGACATGATGTTGCCCGACCAGTCGAAGCGCGGTCGATCGGGGTTCTGCATGTCGAAGCGGCCGATGAACTTGGTCTTCACGTCCGCGCCCGGGGCGCCGCCGGGCAAGACCTGAATCGCGCCGCAATCGGCGGCCGCGCCCGAGACGCCGCCGTTCTCGAGCGGGGCGTTGCGCTCGTTCAGGCGAACGACGCACGCCGCCGAAGCGACGAGGCTCACGATCAGGGCCGTCCGCGCGATCCGGAGCGACATCGCAGGAGAATCTAGCATGTTCCGTTCCCCCTCGGACGCGCGCGTCACGGTCCGAGCTTCGCGCGCAAGGCCTGCTCGACCTGCCGCGCGAGGATGCGGTGCATCTCCGCGTTGGGGTGCGCGTCGCAGCCGACCCTCGATCCTTGATGCTCGAGCTCGAGCAGCGTGATCCGCCGATCGCCGGCCTCCGCGCGGCGCGCGACGACGCGATCGAGGCTCGCGCGCGCGACGCCGGGCCCGAGCATCGGGCTCGTCGCGACGAAGATCCACGCGTCGCGGTAGACCTCGCGGATCCGCGCGGCGAAGCGGACGTACGTCGCCTCGAAGGCGGGCACGTCGAGGGGCTCGCCCTTGCCGCCGGCGAAGTCGTTCGTGCCGAGCGCGACGATCACGGCGTCGGGCGCCGGCGCGCGGAACGCCCACGGCACGCCGGGCGGCGTCGGGATCGTGCGCTCGAAGAGCACCGGCATCGTCTCCTCGGTGCTGCCGTCGTAGTTCCGCAACACGCCGCGGCCCGACCAGCAGAGCGTCGTGACGTCCGCGTCGAGGGCGCGACCGGCGAGCGCGGGGTACGCGAGGCTCGCGCGCTCGGTCTCGTAGGTGAACGGGCAGCGCGCGTCCGCGCCGAGGACGCCGTAGCCGCACGAGATCGAGTCGCCCACGATCTCGACGCGCCGCGCGCGCGATCGCGGCGGAAGAAAGACGCCGCCCGGCGGGAGATCGAGCCCGAGGAATTCGTGGACGCCCGCGAACGCCTCCGCGTCGCGGCTGATCGCGATGTCGTGCGGCTTGCCGTCGTCGAGGCCCGTCGCGAGCTCGTACGACGCGCGCTCGTGCGACACCTGAATCGCGACCGGCGGGCGATCGTCGACGCGGACGGTGTACGTCGTCGTCTTCTCGTGGAGCAGGACTGGCTTTTCGTCGACGACGACCGCGTGAGGCTCGAGCGGCGCGGCACGCAGACGCATCGCGATCGACTTCGCGACGAAGCGCGCCTCGATCGTCGATCCCGACCACGCGAATCGAGATCCGCCGTCTCCGTGATCGAAGCGACCGACGAAGCGGATCTCCGGCGCGGCCGCCGGAGCCGGAGGTGCAGCTCCGCCCCCGCACGCGCGAGCGCCACACGCGCTGATCGAGATCGCGACGAGCGCGAAGAGCGCTGCGAGCCGCCTCCGAGGCGCTGGCGGCCCACGCATGAGCTGGCGCGCATCGTGCCTCGCATCGGCGTAAGCGCTCCGGGCGCCCGCTTTCTCGATGAAAAACCTCACGGAATCGACCTTCTAGCCGGTGGGACGTTATGGCTATACTCGCACGTGATGAGGCGCGGCTTTGAGCGGTAGGGCGAACCCATGAACAAGCGCCCGATGGCGGAGACCGCGCCGATGCCGTCGCAGGCTCCGGCGCCGTCGCAGTCGGTCCCGAATTTCGACGCGATGCCCTCGATGCTCGGGGGCTCGAACACGATGGATCCGGTCTGGCAGCGCCTCTGGCTCCGCTGCCAGCAGCACGACTGGCAGTCGCTCGCCTTCATCGGATCGTCCAAGCGCGATCCGGACGGCGTGCTCGAGATCGCGCACGGCATGGCGCGCCTCGCGAGCGAGCTCGGCCAGGAGCTGACGGTCTTCGACGCGCGCAACCTCGGCCTCAAGGACATGGGGCGGATGCTCGCGCAGATCCAGAGCATCACGAGCCGCGGCAAGCGGTGCATCGTCGTCCTCAAGCTCGTCACCGAGAACGCCACCACCGTACCGATGGCGCAGAACGTCGACGCGGCGCTCCTCGGCGTCTTCATCGGCGAGACGAGCGTGATCGCGGCGTCGCGAACGGTCGACGAGGTCGGCCGGCCGAAGTTCCTCGGATCCGTCGTGCTCAACGCCTCGCTCTCCCGGTGAAGCGCCTCGTCCGCGAGTCGTTCGCGCTCCTCGCGCTCGCTGCGGCGTGCGCGGCGGCGTGCGGACCGAGCGCGCCGCCCGTCGCGCCGTCGGACATCGTGCCGACCTCGACGCCGGCGACGATCGCGCCGCCCGACGTCGGCGACACCGGCGGAGGGCCGATCACCGGCTGGCTCCGCGTGCAAGGCAACCGGATCGTCGCGCCCGACGGCAAGCCGTGGCGCGGCCGCGGCGCGAACGTCCACGACACGCGATCGTGCGACTCCTGCTCGTGGGAGAAGCCTCACGTCGAAGAGGTCACGCGCCGCATCGACGCGCTCGTCGACGACTGGCACGCGTCGTTCGTGCGCCTCTTGCTCGAGAGTTACCCCGATCGCGGAACGGGCAAGGGGCGCGTCCACTACAAGAACGCGCTCGAGGACGAAGACTACTACCGCGACGTCCTCAGGATCATCGGGCACGTCGGGAAGAAGCGCGGCGTCTACGTGATGGTGTCGCTCTGGCACGATCCGACGCTGAGCCCGATGGGTTGGCCGACGGAGCGCACGCGCACGCTGTGGAAGAAGCTCGCGCGGGCGCTCAAAGACATGCCGTTCGTGATCTTCGGCCTGGTGAACGAGCCGCAGAAGAACCAAGACGGCGCGCTCGACGGCGAGGTGTGGACGGCGATGAACGAGACCGTCGCCGCGATCCGGAGCGTCGAGGAGCCGGGCAAGCACCACGTCATCACGGTGCAGGGCACGCGCGAGTGGGCGCGCGTGCTCGACTACTACGTGGCGCATCCGATCACCGCGGGCGGAGGCGTCAACATCGCCTACGAGACGCACGTCTACGATCGCCAGGCGCGCTTCGACGAGCTCGTCACGCGGCCCGCGAAGAAGCTCCCCGTGGTGATCGGCGAGATGGGCACGATCCAAGACAAGAACGCGACGATGCTGCCCGAAGACTGCGTCGCGCTCATGGATCTCGCGGAGAAGCTCGACGTGCCGTGGCTCGCGTACACCTTCCACACGAACTGCCCGCCGAACCTCCTCGTGGAGAAAGCCGGCGCGTGCGTCGTGGGCGACGCGCTCGAGCCGAGCCCTTGGGGCCGCATGGTGAAGGAGCGCCTCGCGAAGCCATGGTGAGGCTATAGTTCGGCGGATCGATGGCGACGACCCAGGCCAGCCACACGGCGCTCATGATCGCCGCCTACCGCGCGCGCGCGACCGCGGCGGAGGGCGCGCTGATCTCGGATCCGTGGGCGGCCGCGCTCGCGGGTGAAGACGGGATGCGCATCGCGCGCGAGCTCGACGCGGTGTATCCCCACATGGAGCTCTGGACGGCGGTGCGGACGGCGCTGCTCGACGACCTCGTGGAGACGTACACGTCGCCGCCGCACGACTTTCGTCAGGTGATCATGTTGGGGGCGGGGCTCGACACCCGCGCCGCGCGCCTCGCGAAGGGCGGCGTTCGTTTCTACGAGGTCGATCAGCCGAAGACCCAGGCGGAGAAGAGAAAGCGCATCGAAGCGCTCCCGGGCTACCCGAAGGGCGCGGCCATCTTCGTGGAGTGCGACTTCGAGCGCGACGCGCTCGCGGAGAAGCTCACGCTCGCGGGCGTGGATCTCGGCGCGCCCGCGCTCGTGATCTGGGAGGGCGTGACGCCGTACCTGGTGGAGGCGGCGGTGCGCGCCACGCTGCGCGCGATCGCGACGACGCTCCATCCGCGATCGGTGGTCGTCTTCGATCACCTGCTGAAGAAGCAAGCGGAGCAGAAGGAGCACGCGCAGGGCTACGTCCAGCGCCTCGGCGAGCCCGTCGTCTTCGGCACCAACGATCCCGTGCCGATGCTCTACGAAGAAGGCTTTCGCCACGTGCGCAGCCTCTCGTTCGACGAGGCGTGCCTCAGCTTGACCGGCACGTACGCGCGCGAGCGCGAGTTCCGCTTCCAACGCATCGTCCTCGCGAGCGCCACGGCGCCCGCGAGGCCGTCGACCATCTAGCCGCAGGCCGCCGCAGGATCGCCTCGATAACGAGCCGCGACCCGCCGAACTCAAACCGTCCCGCGTCGTCGCTGAATGAAGCGAATGGACCGCGCGCTCGTGCCCATGGGTCGTGTCGTCCAAGGTACGAAAAGAGCGACCGTACACGCAGACAACGTGACGAACGTACTCCCTAGGCCCTAGGGGGGTTGACCGCCGCGGAGGCTTCCTGCCTCCTTGGGCCCGAAGGAGGGGATCATGGGACTCTGCACCGACGACGCGACGACCTACCTGAAGCGCCTCGGCTACAACGTCGTTCGCCATCCGCGCGAGGGCGTGAACCCGCTGGACCTGGTCGGCAGGCAGAACGGCGAGACGCGATATCTGGGCTCGCTCGATCAGCTGATCAAGCGGCCACCCGAGACCGCCCTTCCTCCGGTGAAGACCGACGAGGTCGCCGGTGATGTGCAGGGCCAGGCATCCAGCAAGCTCAATTTCGCGATCGGCGTGAACCTGCTCCAGTCCGTTCTCTCGGCGCTAGGAGGGAATGCCGGCATCAACGTCGGCTACAAGGGCGCAAAGACCGTTCAGTTCGTCTTCGACAACGTGCTCACGGACTCCGTCCGCCCGCTCGACCTCGGGGACTACCTGAAGGCCGGCGAGGTCGACGACGCTAACCTCATTCTCCAGCAGTACGTGCTCGGCAACGGACGCCTCTTCGTCGTGACCCGCACAGTGAAGACCAACAAGTTCACCGTGAAGGCCGAGTCGTCGAGCGGCACCGAAGCCGCGCTCGACGTTCCCGCGATCCAGAAGATCGTCAGCGGCAACGTGAAGGTGACCGCGGCGGCCGAAAAATCAGGCACCGTCTCCTACGAAGGCGACAAGAAGCTCGTCTTCGGGTTCGAGTGCTTCGAGGTCGGGGTCGCCGGGGGCACGCTCTCGCTCATGTCCTCGAAGTCGGGCGCCGTCGCGCTCTCCGCCGGCTCATCGACGACGGTGAAGCCCACGATCGTTGATGAGAACGGACTTCTGGACTTCGACGAATGAGCGCGAGAAAAGCGGGGCCGTTGGAACGCGCCCTCGCTCTTCGCGATCCCGCGAAACGCTGTCGGGCGCTCCTCGCCATTCTGCCGAAGCTCCCCAAGGAGCTCAGGATGCGCGTGGCGCGAGCAGCGCTCGCCGTGGCGAACGCAGTCAAGGACGAGAAGAAGCGCGCCGTCTTGAAGCAGCGAGCCATGCGCGCGATCGCGGACATCCAGCTCCGTGCCCAGATGGAACAGCTCGCCGGTCGACAGCGCACGAGAGGCAAGGCGGCGCCGCCCGCGGGTGTGCCGAGCATGCTGGGAGGCGTCCCGAGGAAGAAGAAAAAGAAGTCGGCCGCGAAGAAGACGAAGGCAACGGCGAAGAAGCCGGCCCCGCGCAAGCAGAGCCCCAAACGCGGGGCCGCGAAGCCCAGGCCCAAGTCTCGCGCCGCGCCGCCGACGGAGCAGCTCGAGGCCGATCAGCCGGCCGTCGTGAACCTCGGCTTCAGCGATCCGACGCAGCCCGACTACCCGCTCGTGAAGGACCGCGCGCTCGCGCCGGGTGAGACCTACTACTTCTGGCTCGAGGTCGGCAGCGAGGTCCGCGGAAGCATCTCCGAGACGCCGACCGCGCTTCCGCTCGAGCACCTGCCGCGCGAGGCGACGCTCGGCGTCATGCTCTTCGGCAACGAGGGCGGATTCGAGCTCAAGGCAGTCGCCGGCTGGCTGCGGCTTCACGCTGACGGCACCGTCGACGTCGCGACACCCGCGGACGTTCCGGAGGACCTCTTCAACGAGCACGTCGCGCGCCAGCGGCTGTTTTTCGAGGTGCGAGCCCCCAGGACGCCCGGCATCCATCGCCTGCGTTGCTGCATCTGCTTCAAGGGGGCGCTCGTTCAGTCGTACGACATCGAGGCACTGGTCGACGAGGACACGAGCACGCGTCGTCCCGAAGCCGTCCTTCGATCGCGGATGGACTACACGCTCTCGTCGACGCTCGGCAGGCAAACGCTCGACAGCTATGGCGAGCACCGCCTCACGATCATGCTCAACGACAACGGCAAGGGAACCCATGGCTTTCGCGTCATGGGCGAGGGCGGCGAGTACTACCGGAACCGCACCTTCGACGGGCAGGAGGTCCAGGACATCGTCGAGCGCGCGCGACGCGCGCTTCGCCGTGTGTCGTGGGGCTCCGACCAGCCCTGGAAGCAGGGCGACGGCTATCTCTACGAGCAGGATGCGCAGCGGAGCCAGCTGACGAGCGATCTGGTTCGCCTCGCGATCGCGGGCTACCGAAACTACGACGTGATCGCGTCACGTCTCGACGAAGGAACCGGAACACTTCGCGACTTGATGCGCACGCCCGCGACCGTGCAGCTCGCGCTCAAGGAGACGGCGCGTCTCGTGCTCCCTCTCGCGCTTCTCTACGATCACACCCTCGATACCGACGGCGATCCGAGCGAATACACCCTCTGCGACACCTTCACCCGCGCGACAGGCAACCTCGAGGAGCATCCCTGCTTTCTCGGAGACTGTCCGCACCGCGACACGCAGGGGAGCCGCGTGGTCTGTCCCAGCGGGTTCTGGGGCTATCGACATCAGCTCGGTATCCCACCCACGCTCGGATCGACGACCGAGTCGCCCGCGGAGCTCCCGGGCGTCCTCGAGTGCGCGGGTGAGCCCAACGTTCTGATCTCCGTGAGCACCGACCCCGCGATGCGCGAGCGAGATGATCACGTACGGGCACTCACCGAGCTCTTGAAGAAAGACAACGTCACCTACGCAGAGACGCGCAAGGCCATCATCGGTCATCTCCGCAGCGCGCGGGCGCACGTCGTCTACTTCTATGGGCACGGCGGCGTCGACGACGGTGTTCCGTACATGCAGGTCGGCGCTCCCAACGAGCGCATCAGCCGGGCGACGCTCCGAGCGGAGAAGGTCGTCTGGTCGAACCCGCGCGCGCTCGTCTTCTTGAACGGCTGTCACACGACCAATCTCGAGCCCGAACGTGCGATCGAGCTCGTGAGCGGTTTCGTGCAGACCGCCCGAGGCTCGGGTGTCATCGGCACGGAGATCACGATCTTCGAGCCGCTCGCGACCTTCTTCGCGGAGGTGTTCATGACGGAGCTGGCCAAGCGCACCACGGTCGGTGAGTCGATTCGGCGCGCGCGGCTTCGCCTCCTCGAGAAGTGGAACCCGCTCGGGCTCGTCTACGTGCCCTACGCGCTCGCCTCTCTCAGGCTGTCATGACGCGTTCAGATCTCGAAGGGCCTGCTGCTCTCGAACGCTCTGTCGATCTGCCCCACGCGAAAGAGGTTGGGGGTTTGATCGGCCGGCATTTTCCGCACGATCGAGCGGTAAAAGTCGACGTACGAGCCGGCGAACGCACGGTTGTTCCACACGCGCAGCAGCGTCGACGTGAAAAGCCCGTTGAAGGGACCGTCGGACGAGAGCTGGTTGTCCTGGCAGCCAGACATGAGGAGGGCGGTCGCGACGACCTTGCCCTCGGCCTGGGCGAGCGACTTGTCGGTGAGCACCTTGTCGTAGGTGGACTGGTTGTCTCGGTAGGTCCGCATCGCAATCTCGACTGGCATCGCGCGGTAACGTTTCCCCTCGGTTCGACCGTCGACCGCCTTGGCGTCCTTGAGCACGGTTCCGCTGTGGCAGCTATCGGAGAGCGCGTAGATGCGCACGCCCTTCTTGAACTCGCCGAGCAGCTTGAAGATCTCGTCGTCGACGAGCTGGCCATCGTACAGACACCAGGTCTCGTCGATGCCGTCGGGCTCGTCGCCATTCCGATCGGGGAGCTGCCCGCCGTGACCGGAGTAGGTGAGAAAGAAGATGTCTCCTCGGTCGAGCGTCGCCGCGGCCTGGGTGAACGCCTTGCGAACGGCGGTGCGGGTCGCGTCTTTGGTCAGGAGCTTCTTGGTCTTGTACTCGAACGAGCGCGCGATCTCGCAGAGGTCGTTCGCGTCGGCCTCGCACGCATTCAGCTCGCCGGACCAACCGCTGTAGTGAGCTGCGCTGACGGAGTTGAGGCCGATATGCAGAGAGATTCCCTTCGGCATGACACTGTCCCTCCCCGTTGTGAACGGCGAGTGTACCTTCGGAGCAACTGAGGATGTCAATCGCCAACAGCGTCGAGAGATCCTCCCGAGAGCGTCGCCGAACGCGGCTCATGGCGCTGGTCGTCGCCTCCGCCGTCGGCCTCGGCCTGGTGGGCAGCGCGGCGTGTGGGAGCGGTGAGCCGGACCCGGTGAGTCCCCTCACCTCTGCGTGCAAGAGCACCGAGGAGTGCCCCCGCGGCAGGCGTTGCGAGATGCGCCGCTCGTCCGCGACGAAGTGCGATCTCAGCCCGACCGACACGCTCGAGCCGCGAGAGGACATCGCGTGCCGTGTGCCCATCAACCGCGGGAAGTACGAGCTCGCGGGTGGCTTCGACGTCGACGAGCTCGACTTCAAGATCGAGAGTCCCCAGGGAACTGCCAACGTCAACGTCGCCTGGATCCCCCCCGAACGAGCGCGGACCGTCACCTGCGCCCTCTTCTCGTGCCTTCCTGAGTTCTCGACGAAGGAGCATGAAGGGACGACTCGCCCGCGTCTCGTCACGCTCGACCATTGCGTCCTCGCGAGCGAGACTTTCAACGCGACCTCCCGCGAGATCACGCTGGCGCAGCTCACGCGGCGCAAAGAGATGTGCCCCATCGAACAGACCGAAGGCAGGAAAGAGTGCGTCCCCGCGATCCTGGAGCAGCTGTCGATTGGCTGCTGGGCCTACGACGACATCAAGGTCATCGCCGCAACGCGCCTCGAGAGCGTCGATCCCCAACGAAGCTTCGTCGCCGCGCGCTTTGCCGCCGACTGCAAGCAGCAGGGTGCAGAAGGCAAGAGCTGCGTCTTCGCCGATCAGTCTCCCTTCGGCACCTGTTTGGAGGGGGACTGTCTGGCGCGATGCCTCTCCCCCGATGACTGCGCGGGCGCGCCGCTCACGGCGGAGCCCATCGAGACGTCGAGTGACGCCGGTATCGACGCGGCGACCGCCGACGTCGACGCCGAGGTCGACGATACGGGTGACGCCTCCGACGCTTCGCCTGACGGTGGAGCCAACCTCTGCCGCCACACGTGCCGTGGGAAGCCAAAGTACGGCGACTTCCGTCTCTGCGAGCCGAAGAAGCCCTCGCCTTGACAGGCGAGAGTGCTCAGAAGACTCCGAGCTCCGCTCGAAGGGAGAGCGCGAACAACAATAGGGACGTGACGCTGCCCTTCATCGGGAGCGGAGTTCCGTCATCGTCGAGCGCGTGGCTGTAGATCGGTTCGCCAAAGTGAGCACGCGGCTCGTAGGCGAGCCAGAGCGACCGGTAGAGCCGCGCGCGAGCGCTCAGGTACGCCGCCAGGGACACGTTCAGCGATCCCACTCGTTCGGCGGCTTCGCTGCCCAGCCCGTGCCCAATCATGGGGCCGAGCCCCGCGCCGAACGCCCAGCGCGAGCTCGCATACACGCTCACACCGAGCTGCATCGGGATACGTGCGTAGGCGACCTGCTCGGGAGCACGCCGACTGGCTGCCGATCGTCCGAGGACGAAGTAGTCGCGCTCGCTCAACATGTAACCGCCGCTGAGATCGAACGCGAGGCGCCATCCTGCGGGCCGGTAGGAAGCCCCGAGCGTTCCGCCGCCGTAGGACCAACCGGATAGATCCTCGAAACGCGGACCGCGCGAGTCGGCGGCCCAGGCAAAGCCGCCACCGACGCTGATGTGCGCCATCACGGTCTTCAGCGTGTGCTCCGGTTCGGGAATCTCCATGCGCTCGGAGTCGATCACGACGCGATGTTGCGAGTACCACCGGTCGCCGTGCAGCTGATAGGTCAGCGCGGATCCCGGGCGAAGTCCCGCGGCTGGGAGGCGCGTGTCACCTGGTGGAATCAGGTACGGTTGACCGCCGCCGACCGTGACGTCGATGGCGGTGATGTGGTCTGCATCACGCGACGCGCGGTCGTCGCCCCACGGGACGATCAGCTGGATATAGCGCTCGCCGCTCGGCAAGTATCCCGAGAGAGGCTGATCGTCGTGGACGAGAACCTCGCTCCACACGTCGCTGTCGTAGTCTCGCTTCCGAAAACGCACGACGGTGGGGAGCTGGAACTGCACAGCGCGAGAAGGATGCGCGCAGACGTACTTGCAGAGCCTCCCGGCTTCCTTTGCGACGGGCGCACAAACGACACCCGCCTGGGAGAGCTCGGCGCGCGGGCATTCCTCCTGGGCCGCGTTCGCGCGCGGCGGCGCATAGATCGGGTCGGTGACCCAGGTGAAGGAGGTCTCCGTGCGTTTGAGCTCGATGACAGGCAGCGCGCGCTCCTCCGACCATTGAGCCGATGCCGAGCGGATCGGGACCTTGTCCAGCTCATGAGGCTTCGCGACTGCCGCCCGACAGCTGTCCGGCGTCGCGTCCTTCGCTTCGGAGCTCGCCGTGCGCGCGCCGAGGACCTTCAGCTCCCCAGCAAGGCCGTTCGGGACGACGATCTTGACGTCGGCGTTGGGCTGAACGTCCGTCGTCGTGCAAGCCAGGAGCTTCTGGCCGGCCGTCGCCGCGAACGACGTCGGCCCGCTCCAGCTCGCAGGAAGGCGAACGGTGCGCTGACGACAGCGCGTCGTCACCGGGACCCGGACGAGCGACGAGAGCCCGTCCGGCCGGCCCTGGCTCACGGCGTTGCGCTCCGTCTCGATGTAGTGTCCGCCGAGCACTCGCACGCTGAAGAAGTCAGCTCGCTGATTGGCGGGGACGTCGAGCTCCAGTGAGGCGACGTTGCCGTCGAAGTAGGGCTTCTTCAAGAGCGGCGTCGCGTCTTCGCCGGTGAAGGAATGAAAGTCCATGAAGACAACGAGCACCCGACTGGCCGCGGGCGTGTCCGCCTTGTTGGCGCGGTTGTCGATGCACATGACGCCCAGCTGATCGCGCGACTTCTTCTTTTCGGCCTCGCCTTTGCCGACCTCTCGACTGGCGAGCGCATTGGGATCGAGGTGAATGACAGGATCGCAATACGACGATGAGCTCGGGTTGACCTGAAGGCCTCTGACCGCCTCGACCAACCGGTTCTCGCTGTTCTGTCCCTTCGCCAGTGCCGAAAAGTTCTTCTCCAACTTTTCCTTGTCCGACTCCGAGCTCGGTTTGCCGAAGCGAAGCAGGTTCGCCTTCTCGTCCATGGTGCCCAGCCCGATCACCGTGCTCACGTTCACGAACGTCGTCCGCTCGGCGCGCCGGTTCACGATGCACATCGTGGTCGGGGCATCTCCCGGCTCGGCGTCGAGCTCGAGAACGGCTGCGGTGGCGAGCGCCTCACGCGGGATGAGGAGCACGAGCGCCATGGCGAGCAGTGCCCCGAGCTTGCAGCGATCATCGAGGCGTCTCATTCGACACAGACGTGGGTACATTGTGGCTTCAGGGTTCCGCCCGTCGCCAGGAAGCATTTGCCCCTCGGGCCGGGCAGTGGGTCGCCGCTCAGGTTGTCGCAATAGACAGGGGGGCACTCGGTCAACGTTGCCGGCCAGCAATACCAAGCCTCGGTCGCGGTCGTTTCACCCACCCACTTCGACTTCAAGGTGCCCACGCTGAGCTCCCCGTTCGCTCCGCGACACGTCGGCGGAAGGCTCGACCGTCGGCCGACCCGGAACGTGCCGCCACGCGGCGCCTCGCAGCGGATGGTGCCGAGCTTCTTCTCGTCTTTGCCTTGCCCCGTGACGATGCTGATCTGGTCGGGTAGCGCCTGACCAGGGACCTCGAAGAACGCCTTGCGTTCCCCGCTGGACGGGCTCGCGAGGACTTCGACCTTCCCGGTCCTGGGAATGCTCTTGCTCGTGCACGCGAGCCAATGATCGGTCGTACGCGTCGGCGTCCATGCACAGAGGCCGTCGACAGTCACCGAGACCGCGCCGGCGCCGAACTTCGCGACGACCAACCCGTCGGGCTCCGACTTGGCGGCTGCCAAGAGCGCACCCGCGAGCTGCCCGTTCGCGACCGTCACTACGTTGCCTCGAGGAACGCCTATCTCGTGCGCGCCGCTCGGAACGGTGACGGCCACTTCGCCCTCGAAAGCGGGAGCGGACCAGGTGAGGCTCGTCTTGTCGCCAGCCGCCTGTGCGAGGGGAAGGCGCGCCCATGTTTCCACGTGCGCGTTGACGGGACCGGGATCGAAAAACTCCGCCGCCGAATCGCTGAACTGTGGGCCCATCGTCACACGCACGTCGGCTGCATCGGCGACCGCGCCGGGCACCACCTTGCGCAACGAGAAGGTCGCTCTCTTCGCCCTGGCCTCCGCGAGGCTGACCTCGCACGAACCGGGCTTCAGTGGGATGAGCGGCGGCGGCACGTCGGTGTACTTCCCGATCCCCCAGCGCTGCGGACAGAACGCATGGAGCCTCTTCCGCACGAGATGCCCGATGGCCGGGATGTCAGGTTGTTTCGCGGCGTATTCGGACGGAACTGCCTTCTCGTCCGTATCGAAGACGTGCTTCCCCTTGAAGTTGGCTTGGCCGTTGCCGAGCATGATGCGCGCCGTGCCCGGCTCGATCGGATTGGGATCGCCCTCGTAGGTGAGCGCAGTTCTCCCGAGGTTGACCACGATGGTCCCAAAGGCCGCGATCGTCCCCGCGGGCAGCGCGATCACGACGAAGGCGAGGCTGAAGCACCACACGGGGCGCGGCGTCCACGTCGTATCCTTGCTCATCAAACCGAACTTCTTGATCAACCAGGCCAGCACGGTGGCCACGGCGCCGTAAAACGCGATGAGCTTCTGAACTGGCGTGAAGACGCCCACGGTCGCGAACGCCGTGTGCGCGGGAACGCTCAGAGCGCCGAGCAAGACGACGATGCTCGCGAAGAGCACCCATCGAGGAACGACGTGGAGCTTCGCTTCGGCGAGCAGCGTCTCGTCGCCGTGCTTGATCTGGACCTCGATGGTGGTCGTCACCTTGCTCGAGAAGGGCGGGAGCGGGAGCTCGCGGGAAGCTTCGATCGGCCAGGGTCGCCGCTTCCCGTCGAGCGTCGAATCAGTCTCTATCTCCACTTCCTCGACGTCATCGGTGCGCTCGTCTGCCGGAACGTCCTCACCGCTCATCTCGACGGTGGAGCGCGGCAGCGCGGTCGCTCGTTCGCGCTCGGATTCGGCGCCCGCGAGCTCCGGCGACGACCGCGGAGGCGCGGGGGCTTCCGCCGCCGCGGCAGGCTCCTCGAGGGCTTCCTCCGGAGGCGGCTCTTCGTCGTTGGCGAGCGGCTCTTCGGGGGGAGCAAAAAAGTCCCGATCCTGGATGCGGACGTGAAGGGCGAGCTTGTCGGGGAGCTCGCCCTCTGCCGGGGGATCGACCTTCACGAAGATCGGACCGCGATCGAGCACCCACGGCTTGGTCACCGTTCGCGTCCGTCCCGTTCCGATCTTCTGCAGGAAGCTCACGACCGGCGCAGAGGGACGGGCCGCCCGTTTCAGAACGAACGTCCCGAGATCGACGTTCCTCCGCTGGCACAGCCGCACGCTCTTGACGTGCTTGCGATGTACAGCCGACCTGCGTAGCGCCGCGACGCCCTCCTTGAACGCCGCGAGCACGCTCGTGTCGGGGCGACCCGCGGCCAAGTAGAACGCCGCGCAGAACTCGTTTGCCGCCGTCTCGGGAATCACGCCTTCGAAGCCGATGGCGAACGGCACGACGCGAGCCATCCATCTCGCCTGCTCACGCGAGTGACACGCCGAGAGAACGACGCCGCTGACGAAGCCGAGGCGCTGTACGTCAGCCGCGAGCCCTTCGACCGTCGCTTCGGCACTGGCTGTCTTCCCTCGGAACGGGCTCGCCTCTTCGAAGACCAGACGTCGCGCCGAGCTACCGTGACCGCTGAAGTGGATGAGTGTCGTGCGACCGAACCCCCCGGCAGTCGCCTTGCGCAGAACGTGAGCGACCTTCCAGAGCTTCGTCTTCAGGTACGGGCGTATCTCGCAAGTATCGGCTTCTGCGAGCGTGCTTAGCTCTTCGTCCCCGTCGATCGGAGCCTGATCGTTTGGACTCGCGCGAACGAGGGCGATGCGCAGCTTCGCCACGACGTCCTCAGAACATGCCGACGAGCTTGGGCAGCAACCCAAGCAGCGCCGGCACGACCTTGTCGAGAAAGAACTTCCCCAGCGTATCGAGGATATTCTGCGTCGCGACCTCCATCCGGATGAGCGCCATCAGCTTGACGTGGTTCACCGTGTCCGCCGCCGCCGCCAGATAGGCCTTCTTCTTCGCTTCGGTGTCGGCCGCCGCGGCTTTGGCGTTGAGGCCGATGAGATCGGCCGCGCGCGCCTTGAGGAACGCCTCGTCTTCGGCCTTCCAGAGGTCGGCCTTCAACTGCTTGCCGGCGTCTCGAAGCGTGGTCGTGACTTGTAGCGTGAGATCGTTGTCGGCCATGAGTCCCCCTTATTGAGGCGTGTGCGCGCCGAGCCAGTCTTTGCAGTCTGCCTTCCAGTCCGCGATCGACTTCATGCATTTGCACGCGCCCGATTCGACCTCGGTCTTGCCGTCGGCCTGGTCGATCCGGCATTGCAGCGCCGAGTCCTTCATCACGAGCTGCTTCCGCACCGCGTCGTCGGGAATGAGCGCGTACTGCCCGTCGGCGCGCGCCGGCAGCTCCGTCGCGAACTGCCTGACCGATGGCGGTATCCCCCCGCAAGACGCAGTCAACAGCGCGACGACGAGCGCGATCCTCATGCTCACCCCCTTCACATGTCGAGAAGACGCGATCGCAGGGCGTCTTTCAACCTGATCGGGTGTTTATCATCCTCCGGGGGTAGGACGGCTGCACCGGTCCGAAATAGATTCGGGCCCCGATGAAGACCCGCCGCGACGCGCGTGCCGACGCCCGGCTCACGTACCAACCCGCCTGCATTCGCTGGCGCGCCCGGCGCGACGCGGGCTCGGGCTGCTAAGGCAGCTCGGAGGAGGCTTCGAGATCCGCCCGTTCGAGATCCCGGAGGTCGCTGGATCGATCGGGAGCTCCTCCGTCTGCGGTCGGTCGCGCGACCGTTCGACCGACCGTGCACGCCGCCCCCTCCTTACGACGTTGCCTCCATCACGCCGGCCGCCCATGTCCGGGCGCGCTCGTCACGCTCACCGGTACGGGCTTCGACGTGCAGGTCCTCTGCTGCAACGCCCCGAGCGGACCTGCCACGGGATGCGGTGCCGGTGCGGGCGGCCAATGGGCGTGTACCTACGGGTCGCACGGGGCCGGGACATGCGGCGGCTGTCATCTCTACATGGACGCGGGGACGTAGACGTCCGACGCCTCTCCAGCTCAGTCGTCGATGATTCGCGCTAGGCCGCTCGGCCTCGTGTTCGACTAGAATACGAACGCGATGCAGAAGGCGCTGCTCATCAGCATCCTCGCGGCGACGGTGCTGATCCCGATCTTCGCCGCGCGCGGCGGATCGGTGAAGCAGGCCGTGAAGCGGAGCACGGTCGCGACGGTCGTCTTCTGCGTCGTCTACTGGATCGGGCTCGTGTTCGTGTACCCGAGCCTCACGCCGTCGAAGAAGAAGCCCACGCAGCCGGGGATGACCGCGCAGTAGCTCACTTGATCGTGGGGCGGCACACCGAGTCGATGCAGCTCTCGGAGCCTTCGCACTGCGTCGACTCCGTGCAGCCCTTGCGCGCGACCTTCGTGACCCACTGCGCGATGTGGTTGCCGCTGCCCGTCTCCTGGAACGGGAGCCAGAAGGCGGCGACCGACGGATCCTTGCCGGCCTTCGCCGCCTCGGGATCGAACGCGACCATCCAGATCTGCGCCGTCGTGCCCGCGCCGACGCGGAGGCCGTACGCGCGGCGGCTCGAGAACGTGAGCCACATCAGCTTCTTGCCGCGATAGTCCTGCTCGTGCTGCATCCACTTCGGCCACGAGTCGCCGCGGTCGGAGGTCGCGCGCGCGAGCGCGATCGGCGCGCCGCCCGCGCTCGGCACGGCCCACACCGTCGCGTCGGGCGCGTCGTACGAGCTCTTCGCGTCGCCCGAAGGCGTGGTGCCGATCGACGCGCGGTTGAAGACGACCCACCCGCCGTCGGGCGAGTAGCTCGGGTAGTAGTTGTTCTGCCCCGTCGTCGGAACGAGCGCCGACGCCGGGCCGGCGCCGCCGCTCGGCATCGTGTAGAGGCTCGCCTCCGAGACGCCGGGCGCGCCGCAGATCGCGCCGAAGCACGGAGGGCTGACCTTCGGCTTGGCGAAGACGATCGACGCTCCGTCGGGCGACCAGTCGGGCATCGCGCCTTGACCGGAGTTCTCGACGATCGCCGCGCCCGTCGCCGCGTCGCGGAGCGAGAGCGTGACGCCGTTCGAGATCATGATCCGCGCCTTGTCGGGCGAAAAGGTGAAGAAGTTCGCGCCAGGCGTGCCCGCGGCCTGCGAGCCGAAGACGAGCGACTGCGACGCGACGTCGAAGACCTTGTACGGCGACGGCGCCGGGATATCGAGGCCGAGCGAGATGCGCTCGCCGTCGCGCGAGAGCACGTGGCAGCCGACGCAGGTGGCGGCGCCGGCCTTCGGCGCGTTCATGAACGTCTCGGCCTTCTGGCCGCTGACGCCGAACTCGTAGCGCATCGTCGCGCCCGCGGCCGCGTTCCAGTAGTAGAGGCCGCCGACGATGTCTTCTTCGCCGAACGCGATCGTCGAAGGGGCGCTCGTGCCGACACCGCCGCCGGAGGTGCTCGTCGCGCGCAGCGTCGTCGCGAGCGGATCGTCGCCGCGGCCGGCCGAGGAGAGGATCGTCCACACGGTCGCGTCGGGCGCGTAGAAGCAGCCGCCGCCGAGGGGCTTGCACGCGAAGTACACGTGGAGATCGAGCGCGACGCTCTTCACGGCGAGATCGAAGAGATCGGTGCCCCCCGCGGGCTGATAGTGCCACTCGATCTCGTTCATGTTCGGCGGCACCATCACGCCGTCGGACGGATACACGATGGTCGGCTTGCGCGCGGCGTCGGCCGCGCCGCCGAACTTCGAGGGCGCGTCGCCGGGCGCGCCGTCGGCGACGATCACCTTGGTGAGGTGCAGGATGACGCTCGTGCTGCCGGTGAGCTGGTTGAAGCGCGCGCGGACGAACGTCTTGCCGACGCCGTTGGGCGACGGCGTGAACGTCGGACCGGCGAACGATCCGTACGTCTGCGATCCGCGCTTGTCGACGCTCCAGTGGGCGGCGGCGGTGACGTCGACGCGCGAGTTGTCCTTGCGGACGATGAACGCCTTGTAGTCGATCGTCGGCGTCTTGCCGTCGGCGACGTCGAGCACCGCGTCGGGCGGCTCGACCACGATCTTGTCGTCAGGGAGCGTCGGCGTTCCGCCGATGCCGCCGTTCGGATCTCCGCCGGTGCCGTCGTCGAAGCCGCGATCCTTCGATCCGCAGGCGACGGCGAGCGCGCTCAGGACGCAGAACAGCACCACGACCAAGAAAGACCGCTTCCCCATGGCCGAAGTTATGCAGCCCGACTGGATTCCGGGCGCGTCTCAGAGGCGGCTCAGCGGGCACAGAAAGATGATGTAAGACGAGCCGAGGGGGCTCGAAACGAGCCTCGAACCAGCGAGGAGCTAACCCGTCTCGGCGCAGTCGCCTTCGATCGAAGCGGTGAGATCGAGCATGCGCGCGTCGCCCGAGAGGTCGCGGGAGAGATAGGTCGTGCTGACCGGACGCACGACTTTGCGCAGCCGCACCGTGACCTGGTGAATCTCGTGGGCGACCTCGAACGCGACGTCGAGGTCTTCCCTGCTCGCCTTGTCGCTCGGGCGACAGCGCTTCGCCAGCCGGCTCAATCGCAGCTGGAGGACGGTGAGCGGGTTGTTCACTTCGTGACTCACGGTGGCCGCGGCCTCGAGCACCGCCTGGAGACGCACGGTGCGAAGGCGTTCCTCTTCGAGGGCGTGCACCGCCGCGAGCCGAGCCTCGAGCTCCCGCGCGTGCGCGGCGACCGCCTCGCGGTGCTCTTCACGCTCGAACTCGTAGGCCACGAGGCGCCCGAGGAGCACGAGCGTCTGGAGCTCGGCGTCGGTCGTCTCGCGCGGCTCGGTGTCGCTCGCCGCGAGCGTTCCCCAGATCGTGCCGTCGCTCCGCCGCAGCGGCACGCCGATGTACGAACGCACGCCCAGCGCCGCGCAGATCGGCAGCCGACTGAAGACCGGGTGATCCTCGAGATCGGCGTGCCGCAGCGCCGTGGCGGACTTGACGACGAAGTCGCACGGCATCTCGTCGGCGGGCACGACCATTCCCTGGGCGATCCCGAGGCCCGCTCGGTCGCAGGCGTCGAGCACCGTGAGCGTGTTGCTCACGACGTCGACGCGCGAAAGCACGCAGATGCGCATGCCGAAGAAGTCGTTGATGAGCCTGAAGATGGCCTGCGCGGCCTCGTGGGCGCTGGCGAACGCCAGCATCGCTACGGCTGAGATTGCGCTTTCGGTGCTCGTGTGCCCCGGCGTCGTCAGAGCGGCCATTGTCCCCCCCTTGTTGTTACACACATTTACGCACGCCTTTGGCGACGGCGCCACCTCTTCGCGCACTGAGGAGCGTTGCCGCATGAAATCGCGGGTTCATACTTGATGAGCGGGGAGAGGCTCGCGCCGCCCTCCTCGCCACCTTTCAGTGGGGGAAAAATGGAGCACTTCAAGAATCCTTTCGGACCGCCGGACTTCGCGACCGAGCGTGTCATCGAGAACGGTCGTTTCCTGGACGACGCGCTCACGCGCGCGAGGACGCATCGGTACTTCTCTCATCCGTTCTTGTCGTCGTTCCCCGCGACGACGCCGACGCCCGAGACCGTCACGTTCGTTCTCTCGAGCACCTACCAGCTCGTCGCGCCGTTCACCGCGTTCCTCTGCGCGCTCGGCGGGCAGACGCCCGATCTGCGCTCTCGCTTCGCGCTGCTCGACAACATCTACGAAGAGATGGGATGCGGCGACTTCGAGGCTGCCCACCCGAGGCTCTACCTGAAGATGCTCGCGTCGATCGGTGTGAGCGAAGAAGCGGCGGCGACCATGCCCGCGCTGTCGGCGATCCGCCGCATCAACGATCAGCTGCGGGAAGTCGTGGAGAGCCGACCGTTCTCCGTCGCCTGCGCGATGCTCGCGCTGGCGGAGGCGGTCATCCCACCGACGTTCCCGGTCTTCGTCACCTTGGCGCAGAGCGCCTTTCCGCACGTCGACATGACGTTCTTCGATCGTCACGGAACGCGCGACGAAGAGCACTCCGACGACGCGGCGACGCTCTTCGCGCTCAGCGCCGAGAGCGCGCACTTTCCGATCGTCGAGGCCGAGATGAGGCGCGCTCTCGACCATCGAAGCGAGCTGCTCGACGACTGGATGGCGGTCGCGACGAACGGCGTGGTCCGCGCGCGGAGCGCGGTCATCGCGCGGCCGCGACCCTTGAGCGAGCGTCCCCCGCGGTCGCGCCCGCTCAGCGAGCGGCCCCCGCGGTCGCGCCCGCTCAGCACGCCTCCTTCGCGACGTCCGAGCGTCCCGCCGTCGCGCTGAGGCGCTGAGGCGCTGACCGCTCCACGCGTCTCACGCCCGTTCGCCGCCTCGAGTCAGGCCGTCGCGGTCTCTTTGGCCGCGGCGGCCGGGGCGTCGACGTGCGACGTGCACGCCTTGCAGCGGGTCGCCTTGATCGGGATCGCCTCGAGGCAGAACTTGCAGTCCTTCGTCGTCGGATCTTCGGGCTTCGAGAGCTTGGCCTCGGCCGCCTTGACGACCTTCGAAACGACGATGAACAGCACGAGCGCGACGATCGTGAAGTCGAGCACGACGCCGAGGAAGTCGCCGTACTTGAGGACGACGTTGTCCTTGGGATCGGCCGCTTGCTTCAGGATGATCCCGCTCGCGCGCCAGTCGCCGCTCGGCATGACGAGCGCGACGAGCGGCATGATGAAGTCTTCGACGAGCGCGCTCACGATCTTGCCGAAGGCCGCGCCGATCACGACGCCGACGGCGAGATCGACGACGTTGCCCTTGAACGCGAACTTCCTGAAGTCGGCCATGAACGACATGCCGAGCGTCGTACTACGACCTCCCGCGCAGGTGCGGCAGAAAAACGCGCCGCCGGATGCGCGGGGGAAATGGCGCTATCCTCACCGCATGGTCGCCGCGACGACGCGCCCGGTACGGAGAGGTCTGCCGGAGCAGCGAATGCTCGTCAGCGGCGTGCGGTGGAAGGACTACGTCATCCTCCGCGAGGCGCTCGACACACCGAGCCTGAAGATGACCTACCTCGAAGGAGACCTCGAGCTGATGTCGCCGTCTGGCGCCAACGAGAAGCACAAGAAGATCATCGCTCGCCTCGTCGAGACCTACGCCTATCTCCTGCGCCTTCCCTTCAACGGCTACGGCTCGACGACCTTCCGCAAGGAAGCCAAGAAGCGAGGCGTGGAGCCGGACGAGTGCTGGGTCCTCGGCAGGACGCTCGACGAAGGCGACTACCCCGACATCGTGCTCGAAGTCATCGAGACGGCTCCGCTGCTCGACAAACTCCGAGTCTACGACGGGCTGGCGATCCCAGAGGTATGGCTCTTCGAGGAGGGGCGCTTCACGATCCATCATCGGCGCAAGAAGGGCGGCTACGAGCAAGCCGGCAAGAGCGCGCTCTTGCCCGAGCTCGACTTCTCGCTCCTCGCGCGTCTCGTCGAGATCGAAGACCAGCAGGCTGCGCTCGAGGAGCTCACGCGGCGGGTGAAAGCCGCGGCGAAGCCCAGGGCCAAGAAGCGCCGCTGACGCCGTCAGCCCGCGCGCTTCGTGTACTTGCCGCGCGCCTCGGGGTGCTCGTTCTCGTAGGCCTCGAGGCTCTCGCGCGTGATCTCGACCTCGATCTCGCCGTCTCGCTCGATCACCGACTGACAGCCCAGGCGTGAGCTGGCGCGGACGTCGAAGGCCTTGTCGAGGATGTCTTCCTCTTCGTCTTCCTTCTCGCTCAAGAGCTCCGCGCCCTTGTGCACGTAGACGTGACACGTCGAGCAGGCGCAGACGCCGCCGCACGCGTAGCCCTCGGGCGCCTCGATCTTCTGCGCGGCGACGAGGATCGACGTGCCGACCGGAACCTCCGCTTGCCCGTAACCCTTGAATCGAACGATCGCCATCTCGAACCTCAACGCGACGAGGGCGGAGCCGCAGGAAGCGGCGCACCATGCGCGGCCTCGATGCCCTTGGCGTGCTCGACCGTCTTCTCGACGACCGAGAGCCGCTGCCCTTCGATCGCCGCGGCGATCGCGTGATTCATTCGGCGCTCGGCGAAGGCCTTCGACGCCTCGTCGAGCTCCTCGATGCGGAGCTGGATCTTCCGCGGATCGTCGCCCGCCATCGACGCTTCGAGCGCGGCCACGGCCGCTTCGATCGCCTCGCGCTCACCCGCGACGAGGAGCGCGGGCTCCGCGTCGAGCGACTTCCTCGTCGAACCCACGACGCGGTGGCCCTCCACGCGCGCCTCGGCGAGCCGGCGCGCCGCGAGATCTTCTTCGCCGTGATCGATCGCGTCGAGGAGCATCTGCTCCACAGTCTCGTCGTCGAGGCCGTACGAGGGCTTCACCGTGACCGTCTGCTCGATGCCCGTGCGCTCCTCGCGCGCGTGCACGCCGAGCAGACCGTCGGCGTCGACGCGGAACGTCACCTCGAGGCGCGCCATGCCCGCGCTCATCTTCGGGATCCCGCGCAGCGTGAATTTGGCGAGGCTCCGGCAGTCGGCGGCGAGCTCGCGCTCGCCTTGCACGACGTGGATCTCGAAGCCCGTCTGTTCGTCTTCCTGCGTCGTGTAGGCGGCGCGCGCGGCCGCGGGGATCGTCGTGTTGCGCGGCAAGATGCGATCGACGACGCCGCCGCCGACCTCGATGCCGAGCGAGAGCGGGATCACGTCGAGGAGGAGCACCTCGTCGGCGCTCCCCTGCCCCGCGAGGATGTTCGCCTGCACCGCGGCGCCGAGCGCGACGACCTTGTCGGGATCGATGTCGCCGAGGGGCTCGCGCCCGAAGAGCTCCTTCACGTACGCGCGAACGGCGGGCACGCGCGTGGATCCGCCGACCAAGATCACGCCGTCGAGCTCCTCGGCCGCGACGCCGGCGTCGCGGAGCGCGCGCTTGCACGCGCGGCCGGTGCGCTCGAGCAGCGGCCGCACGAGCTCGTCGAAGCGCGCGCGCGTCACGTCGAGCATCGCGGGATCGCGCCCGAGGGGGTTGTCGAAGCGCACTTCGCTCGCGGTCGTGAGGCCGTGCTTCACCTCGCGCGCGGCGTCGAGCACGACGCGCACCTCCGAGGGCGTGGCCTTGGCGACGTCGCTCTTGGCGAGGTGGAAGATCTCCTCGGCGAGCGCGCGGTCCATGTCGTCGCCGCCGAGCGCGCTATCGCCGCCCGTCGACTTCACCTGGAAGACGCCGTCGTCGAGCACGAGGATCGTGACGTCGAACGTGCCGCCGCCGAGATCGTAGACCGCGAACCTTCCGTTCTGCTTCTTCTCGAGGCCGTACGCGAGCGCCGCCGCCGTGGGCTCGTTGAGCAGGCGCAGCACCTCGAGGCCCGCGAGGCGACCGGCGTCTTTCGTCGCCTGCCGCTGGCCGTCGTCGAAGTACGCCGGCACCGTGATGACCGCGCCGCCGACGCTACGGAGCTCGTCTTGCGCGAGTCGCTCGAGCGCGCGCAGGATCTCCGCGCTCACCTCGACCGGCGTGACGACCTTGTCGCGCACCGCGAAGCGCACGACGTTGGCCTCGCCTTCCTTGGGCGAGACGAACGCGTACGGGCCCATGCGCTTCGTCTCGGGATCGTCGGCGCCGCGCCCCATGAAGCGCTTGACGCTCACGATCGTCTCGCGCGGGCTCTCGGCCGCGCGGCGGAGCGCGTCGACGCCGACGACGACGTCGCCTCGATCGCCGTAGTGAACGGCGCTCGGCAGGAGCGCGCGACCGTCGCAATCTTCGATCGCCACCGGGCGTTCGTTCTTCACGTACGCGACAAGCGAGTTGGTCGTGCCCAGATCGATCCCGATCGCGCGAGGAGGCGCCTTGGGATCGAAGATTTCGAGAAGTTGAGTCATGCGTCCTGCTCCTCTTCGAAGGCGCTCACCTCGTCGAGGAAGCGACGGTAGAAGCGGAGCTCGCCGAGGCTCGGGAGGAGCTTCTCGAGCGCGGCGCGATCGGGGCGCGCGGACGTCGCCGCGAAGCCCGTCGCCAGCGCGGCCTCGGCCTTCTTCGCGCGCCCGCGCACGTCGCCGGCGAGCGCCTCGACCTTGGCGACGTCTTTGTGCGCGCGCGCCTCGGCGAGCGCCTCGCGCATCTCGAGCACGTCCATGAGAAACGCCGCGCTCGCCTTGGGCTCGTTGTTCTCGCCGACGGCGATCCCCGACAGATCGAAGAGCGACTCCGCGCGGCGGATCGGGTCGCGCACGATGCGCCACGCCTCGTTCACCGACGCCGCCTTGTCGAGGACCGCGCGCCGCTCGCTCGCGCTCGCCTGCACGTGCTTGTCGGGGTGGAGCGCGCGAGACAGCTCGCGGTGGACCTTCTCGACCGCACCGAGGTCGAGATCGAACCTCCTCGCGACGCCGAGCATTTCGAACGGATCCATGAGCCGAGACCTTCTACACGGTGAAACTGGTGCCGCAGCCGCAGGACGCCTTCTCGTTGGGGTTTTCGAACTTGAAGCCCTGGCGCATGAGCGTCTTCTCCCACGCGAGCGTCGCGCCGTTCAGATAGAGGAGGCTCTTCTTGTCGACGACGATGCGCACGGGCGAGCCGTCGGTCGCGACCTCGTCGTAGACGACGTCGCGCGCGTGAGGCGGGCCGTCGTGGAACTCGATCACGTAGGAGAAGCCCGAGCAGCCGCCTCCGCGGATCCCCACGCGGAGCGCAGTGCCCTCGACGTTGCGCTTCTTGATCTGCGCACCGACGGCGTCGACCGCGGCCTGGGTGATGGAGATCGCCAGCGCCTTCTTCGGCTCTTCTTCTGCGCGCTTCTCGACGGCTGCGGTGCTCATGTTCATCTCTTGGCGGCCTGCTTCGCGCGGTAGTCGGCGATCGCGCTCTTGATGGCGTCTTCGGCGAGGACCGAGCAGTGGATCTTCACCGGCGGCAGGTTCAGCTCGTTGACGATGTCGACGTTCTTGATCGACTCGGCCTCCTCGACCTTCTTGCCCTTGATCCACTCGGTCGCGAGCGACGACGAAGCGATCGCCGATCCGCAGCCGAAGGTCTTGAACTTCGCGTCTTCGATGACGCCGTCGTCGTTGACCTTGATCTGGAGGCGCATGACGTCGCCGCACGCGGGCGCGCCGACGAGGCCCGTTCCCACGTTCGGATCGTCTTTGTCGAGCGTTCCCACGTTGCGCGGGTTCTCGGCGTGCTCGATGACCTTCTCGCTGTATGCCATGACTCTCTCCTCGAGCTCCTCAGTGAGCGACCCACGCGACGCTCTTCAGGTCGATGCCTTCCTTGTGCATCTCGTAGAGCGGCGACATCTCGCGCAGGTGTTTGACCTTCTGGATGACGAGATCGGCCACGAAGTCGACCTCTGCCTCGGTCGAGAATCGACCGAGACCGAAACGGATGCTCGAGTGCGCGAGCTCGTCGCCCACGCCGAGCGCGCGGAGCACGTAGCTCGGCTCGAGGCTCGCCGACGTGCAGGCCGAGCCGGAGCTCACCGCCACGTCCTTGATCGCCATCATCATGGCTTCGCCCTCGACGAAGTTGAACGAGATGTTCAGGTTGCCGGGCAGGCGGTGCTCGAGCGAGCCGTTGACGTACGTCTCTTCGAGCGCGCCCTGGAGCTTCTTGCGGAGCCGCTCGCGGAGCGAGAGGAGGCGCGCGGCCTCTTCCTTGCCCTCCTTCGTCAGGATCTCGGCGGCCTTGCCGAAGCCGACGATCGCCGGAACGTTCAGCGTGCCCGAGCGCATGCCGCGCTCGTGGCCGCCGCCGTCCATCTGCGCGACGATGCGGACGCGCGGCTTGCTGCGGCGCACGAAGAGCGCGCCGACGCCCTTGGGGCCGTACATCTTGTGCGCGGTGATGCTCGCGAGATCGACGTTCATCTTCTGGACGTCGAAGTCGACCTTGCCGACGCCCTGCACCGCGTCGGTGTGGAAGAGGATGTTCTTGGCCCGCGTGATCTTGCCGATCGCCTCGAGCGGCTGCACCGTGCCGATCTCGTTGTTGGCGAGCATGATCGAGACGAGGATCGTCTTGTCGGTGATCGCCTGCTCGACGGCCGAAGGCTCGACGAGCCCTTCCTTGTTCACCGGGAGATAGGTGACCGAGAAGCCCTCTTTCTCGAGGCGCTTGCACGTGTCGAGCACGGCCTTGTGCTCGATCACGGACGTGATGATGTGGTTGCCCTTGTCTTGGTAGAACTCGGCGACGCCCTTGATCGCGAGGTTGTTCGACTCGCTCGCGCCGGAGGTGAAGACGATCTCCTTCTCGCTCGAGGCGCCGATGAGCTTCGCGATGCGCTCGCGCGCGTAGTCGACCGCCTCTTCGGCCGACCAGCCGAACGCGTGGCTGCGGCTCGCGGCGTTGCCGAACTTCTCGGTGAAGTAGGGCAGCATCTCCTCGAGCACGCGCGGGTCGACCGGCGTCGTCGAGTGGTAGTCCATGAAGATCGGAAGCTTGACGGCCATCGTTGTCTCTCTCAGGTCCTGAAGCCGGCGACGAGATCGGGGACCTCGAGCGAAGCCGGGTGGTGATCGCAGCACTGACACGACGAGAGCACGCGGCCCTCTTCGCAATCGGTGTCGCAGGTCTCGAGGTAGGCGAGGCTCGCGAGGATCTCTCGCTCGAGCCCCTGGAGGCGCGCGATCTGCGAGCGCGTCTCCTCGAGCTTCTTGGCGTACACCTCGCGCACGCCGACCATCGCCGAAGAGGCCGAGCCGTTGCCCGTCAGCTCGACGTCTTTCACGATGGCCTTGATGTCGGTGAGGCTGAAGCCGAGATCCTGGAGCTTGCCGATCCAGCGGATCCGCACGAGCGCCTCGGGACCATAGAGGCGGTAGCGCCCCTTCGAGCGCGCCGCGGGCCTCAGCAGGTCGAGCTGCTCGTAGAGGTGGATCGCGCGGACCGTCTTGCCCGATTCGCGCGCGAGATCGCCGACCTGCATCGTCGCGTCGGACGCTTCGGCCGCTTCGGGCGCGACCTGCGTGCTGCTCTTGAGGAGGGGCAGTCGGACGTTGTTCATGGGGTTTTCCCCGCAGAGGCATCGCTAACTCTCACGTAAACGTCAGAGTTGGAAGGCAAATCGTTGATAAGAGACCCGAGCCAGCGGGTCAAGACATACTCTCACGTTAACGTTAGGGTATGACGTAAGCAAGCGGGACCATGAGGAAACCGTGGCCGCCTGCCGCCGGCGGCGCCGATCCGCGCTCTGTTATGCTCGAGCCGTGGCGGACGAGGAGTCGACGCAGCCGATCGACATTCACGCGCTGCGCGACGAAGCGCGGCGGCGGGCCCAGTCCCAGCCTGCGAACGAGGAGATCGCGGAGAGCGCGACGAGCGACGAGAGCGACGAGAACGAGCCGACGGCGACGACGCTGCCTCTGCCGGATTCGGTGTCGTTGCCGGAGTCACTGCCGGAGTCGTCGCTGCCGGAGTCGAAGGAGGAAGCCGCGATCACGTTGTCTCCACCACCTTCGACGACGCGAATCGACATCGCTCCGTCGATGCCCGGCACCGTCCCGGCGCACGAGCTCGTGCAGGCGCTGGTCGCGGTCATGGGCGCACGCTCCGAGCGCGACGGATCGCTCGGAGAGACGGACGAGAGCGAGGCGCTTCATCCGGACATCGTCGACGCCCGGATCGGCGACGCGCAGATCATCGACAATCTCGTCGATCTCGAGCACCTCACCGAGACCGGCACGGGCGAGCAGACCGCGATGCAAGCGTCGCCGCTCGAGCTGTCGCTCCCTTCGTTCGACGCGACCGCGGAGGATCTCGCCGCGCAAGACGAAGACACCGCGACGAACCTGCCTCGCTATCGTCCCGAGCCGACGTCTCCCGAGCGTCATGCCGCGGCGTGGGCCGAGACGGAGGTGACGAGCGTCTCGCCGGGACGCGCGGCGCCCGCCGGAGGCCACGCCGAACCGCCCGTCCCCGTCGAGCTCGCGCCCGCCGGGCATCCCGCCGACGATCCCGACGTCACGAGGATGGGCCGGCTCGATCAAGCGGACGTCCGCGCGGTGTTCGCCGCCGCGGAGCACAACGAGGCGACCGCGGTCTTCAAGAACCTCGTCGGCGCGCCGCCGATCGCGCCGGAGATCGCACCGGAGGAGATCGTCGAGCCCGACGCCGAAGACATCGAAGACATCGACGACGACGAGATCGAGGCGATCGAGCCGAGCGAGCCGAGCGGCACCGCGGGGGCCGCGCCCGTGCTCGCCGAGCACGAAGGAGCTGCGCAGAGCGAGCCGAGCATCGTCGACGTCGATTCGCTCGAGATCGAGAGCGTCGACGATCTCGTCGAGGACGCAGGCGACGACTTCGACAAGACAGGAGAGAACGCGCTCATCGACTCGAGCGTCCAGAGCGTCGAGGGCGATCTCCCACGCTTCACGCTCGGATCGCTCGACGACATCGACGCTTCGTCCAAGCCCGCGCCGGCGGAAGGCGACATCGAGCTCGACTCGCGCGACGCCGACGTCGTCCTCGTGCGCGACGCGCCGCTCGACGCGCGCGCAGGCGACGGAGAGCTGTCGTACGACGACGACGAAGACGGCGCGACGAGCTTCCTCCGGCGCGACGCGCCGCCCCCGTCGATCACCGCGCGGAAGCTCGACGCCGAGCACGTCGCCGACATGCAGACGAAGGTCGCCGGCCCGCGCCGCGAGCCGGGGCCGACGTTCATGCCGCCGGCGCCGATCGGCAAGCAGATCGTCCCCGCGTTCGAGGTCGACACCGACAGCGACGAAGACCAGCTCCAGAAGGAAGAGCGCTTCCACGCGCTTCTCGACCTTTATCGGCTCCGCCTCGGCGACGCCGACTCGCCGCTCGCGAAGGCGACGCTGCTCCACAAGATCGCGAGCGTCCACGAGTACAAGCTCGGCGAGCCGCAGGAGGCCTTCGCCGTGCTCGTCGAGGCCTTCGACCTGCGGCCCGGCGACGACGACGTCGTCGCGTCGCTCGATCGCGTGGGGCGAGAGCTCGGGCGCGTGGGAGAGCTCGCCGAGCGCGCGCGCAAGAACCTCCACACCGCCGATCACGAGCTCAAGGTGATCCTGCTCGGGCACCTCGTGTACTGGTACGAGCGCGTGCTCAACCGCGGCGCGGAGATGTCGCCGTTCCTCTCCGAGCTCGAGCGGCTCGACAAGACGCACCCCGTGGCCCTCCGGCGCGCGGCGCAGGTCGCGGCGGCCAACGGAGACGTGAAGTCGCAACGCGAGCTGCTGTTGCGCGCGCTCGATCGAACGGGCCGGCGCGACGAGAAGGTCAACCTCCACCTCGCGCTCGCGAGCGCGCACGCGGGCACGCCCGAAGCGATCCGCCACTACGAGTCGGCGCTCGCGATCGACGCGTCGTCCGTCGTCGCGCTGCAAGGCTTCGAGCGCCTCGGTCGCGATCAGGGCAAGCACGCGCAGGTGGAGTGGTGCCTCGAGCGCCAGGTCGAGGTGGCGCTCACCACCGCCGAGCGCGTCGACGCGCTGCTCAAGCTCGCCGAGCTGCAAGAGACGAAGTTCCTCCGGCGAGAGGAGGCGGCCGAGATCCTCGAGCGCGTGATCGCGGTCGAGCCTTCGCACCCGCAGGCCCTCAAGGCGCTCGAGCGCTGCTATCACGCGCTCCGCGATTGGCCTCGTCTCGCGAAGGTGCTGCGCGCCCGCGCCGACAACACGTACGACAAGAAGCAGAAGATGGAGCTGCTCGAGCTCGCCGCCGAGGTCTTCGAATCGAAGCTCGGCGACGCCGGCGCGGCCGTCGAGGTGCACCGCGATCTGTTGCTCGTCGATCCCAAGCACCGCCGGGCGCTCGCCGATCTCGCGCGCCTCTACGAGAAGCTCGGCGACTGGGGGAACATGTCGACGTACAAGGCGCGCGCGGCCGAGCTCGCGCCGACGAAGCGCCAGGCCTCGCAGCTGCTCGTCCAGCTCGGCGAGTTCCTCGCGGCGCCCGAGCGCGACCCCATCGCCGCGCGCCTCCAGTACGAACGCGCGGTGACGATCGATCCGACGAACGCGACCGCGTGGGAGGCGCTCCAGCGCGTCGCCGCCGCCGCGGGCGACGACCGGCGCGTCATCGAGTGCCTCGAGCAGCGCGGAAAGCACGTCGACGGACCGAGGCAGCGCGCGGCGATCTACGTCGAGCTCGCCAACGTCCACCGCCTGCGCGGCGACGAGCGCGGGGCGCGCGACGCCTTCGAGGGCGCGGTGCGATCCGATCCCACGAACGAGATCGCGGCGCAGGCGATGGTCGACGTCTACAGCCGCGAAGAGAAGTGGGCCGAGGCGGCGCCGCTCTGCGAGCTGCTCGTCAACGCCGCGACGCGCGACCAAGACGAAGGCGCGCTCTTCACGCGCCTCCGCCTCTCGACGCGCATCGGCGCGGCGCTCGGCGACGCCGACGGCGCGATCACGTCCGCGCTCGCGGCGCTCGACGCGCGCCCCGACGACGAGGGCGCGCAGGCCGATCTCGTCGCGGTGTGCACGCAGTGCCGCGACAACCCGCGCGTCGTCAAGCGCGCGAAAGACTGGCTGCTGCGCATCGCGAGCGGCCCGGCGTCGCTCCCCGCGAGCGTCCTCGTGGGGCTCGCGCAGCTCCAGAAAGACGGCGGCGACGTCGACGCGGCGGCGAGCATCCTCGAGCGCGCCCTCGAGCTCGAGGCGGAGAACCCCGCGCTGCTGAAGGAGCTCGCCGACGTCTACCTCGCGCAGGGCGACTTCCCTCGCTGCTGCAAGCTCATGGTCGACATGGCGCGCAACGCGACGAGCGCCGACGCGCGCTTCCAGCTCCTCTGCGACGCGGGAGAGATCTGGGCGAAGCGCGCCGACGAGCTCGACAAGGCCGCCACGGTCTTCGAAGAGGCGCGTCGGCTCAAGCCGCTCGACAGCTGGCTCCTCCACACGTTGATGTGGCTCTACAGCGAGCGCCACCGGTGGGACGACCTCTCGAGCGTGCTCGAGAGCATCGCGCAGGTCCAAGAGAGCCCCGAGCGCAAGGCGAAGAGCCTGTTCGCGATGGCGCAGGTCGTCCTCGAGAAGATGGGCGACCACGCGCGCGCCGCGGAGCTGTTCGATCAGGTCCTCGACATCGACAGGAAGCGGCTCGACGCCTTCGAGGCGCTCGTGCGGGCGCTCACCGAGATCAAGGCCTGGGATCAGCTCGAGCGTTCGTACCGGCGCATGATCGCGCGCGTCAAAGACGACGCCGATCCGCACCTCGACTTCGTGCTCTTCCAGCAGCTCGGCCTCATCTATCGCGATCTCCTGGAAGACGCCGAGCTCGCGTACGAGGCCCTCGAGGCCGCGGCGCGCATCAAGCCGGATGACGCCGCGGTCCGCAAGATCGTGACCGAGCTGCTCGTCGTCACCGACAACCTCGACAACGCCGTCGCGCGCACGCGCGAGCTCGTCGCGCGCGACCCGCACGACGCCGAGCTGTACGCCGAGCTCTACGAGCTCTTCTTGCGGCAACACGCGTTCGACAAGGCGTGGTGCGCCGTCAACGTCCTCGCGCAGATGCGCGAGCCAACGCCCGAGCAGCATCGCTTCCACGACGACTACGCGCCGATGCCGCTCCACGAGATCCCGGGCCAGATCGTCGAGCAAGCGTGGCGCTCACACGTGCTCCACGCCGATCTCGATCGCGCGCTCACCAGCCTGTTCGCCGTCATGACGCCCGCAGTGGCGCGCATGCGCTACGCGCAGCTCCGCCCCGACCAGCTCGTGTACGCGGCGGGCCGGCCGTTCACGCCCGCGCACTCGCGCCTCTACGAGCCCGTCCGCCAGACGTTCGCCAACGCGGCCGAGATCCTCCACATGGCGCCGCCCGATCTGCTCCTCGGCGATCCGAGCTCGCCCGTGCCCTTCGCGCCGGCGCTCGCGCCCTACGGATCGATCCTCGTCGGCGTGCCCGCGGTGGAGGCGCGCGCCGAGGCGCTCGTCTACGTCGTCGGCAAGCGGCTCGCCGAGCAGCGATCCGAGCTGTCGGCCCGCGCGTTCTTCCCTTCCGTGACCGATCTCACGGCGCTGCTCGCGGCGGCCGTGCGCGTGAGCCGGCAAGAAGGCGCGAAAGACGCGGCTGGCGCGGCGCTCGACGCGAGCCTCTCCGCCGTGCTCACGCCGCAGGAGCGCGAGGCGATCCGCGCGATCGTGATGCAGACGATGATGGAAGGCGGGCTCGTCGACGTGAAGCGCTGGTCGCAGGCCGCCGATCTCTCGAGCATGCGCGCGGGCCTGCTCTTGGCCGGCGACGTATCTCCGGCGCGGAAGACGATGCTCGCCGAGCCGCAGTCGAACGCGGATCTGCCGCCGCGCGAGAAGGTCGGCGAGCTCTACAAGTTCGCGACGAGCGATCTGTACGCCGATCTGCGGCTCGCGATCGGCGTCGCCGTGCAGGCGTGATTACTTGGGGAACCTGAAGAGGTTACCCGTCGCGCCCGAGCGGTTCACGACGTAGATGAAGCGTTCGTCGGCGGAGAGCTTCGACAGCTGCGCGAGGTCCTTGGCGAGCATCAGAGGGAGACCGCCGCACTTCGAAACGCGCATGAGCACCCAACCGTCGACGCTGCCGCGGTCGGCGGTCCAGTAGACGAACTCGCCGTCGACGAAGACGTCGGTTTGCACACTCGCGGCGGCCTCACTCGCGACGGACTCGCTGTTGCCGCCGTCGTGCTTGACGCGACGAAGCTGCCGGGCGCCGATATCCATGAAGTAGACGTGCGTCGCGTCGACCGCCGCCGCCTTCGCTTCCTTCGCCGTGGCGATGCGCGACTCGAGCTGCGCCGCGGCCTTCGTGAAGCTGTGGATCTCGGTCCCCCCGGTCGTTTCCTCGAGCCAGAACGCTTCGTCGCCCTTCGCGACGACGTCGATCACGCCCGTTCTGGGCAAGACGAGCGGCGGGGCGGCGCTCCCTTTCTTCATGCGAGCCACGCCGCTTGGCCAGGCGTAGAACCACGATGTGTCGCCGAGCGCGAACCGGCCCGTGGCCGGCGCCCCAGGCGGCAGCTCGAGATCGTCTTTCGTTCCCGGATCGCGCGCGAACCGGATCTGCTCGACGGCCGTGCTCACGTAGACGTGCGTGGCGTCGAAGTCGAGCCGCTGCGCCTCGCCCGAGATCGGAGCGGTGAACGGAGCGCTCTCCTGCGAGAGCGGGAGATCGAGCGCGAAGACCTGCCCCGAGTTGCGGACGACGTACGCCATCGCGCCGTGAACTTGCGCGAGCGTCACCGGGGCGGAGAGCGAGATCTCGCCGCGGAGGCACATTCCGTCCTGACATACGTCGCCCACGCAGCGGTGGCCGCAGGCGCCGCAGTGCAACGGATCGGTGGAGAGAGAGACGGCGGCGCCGCCCGGTCCGCACTTGTCGTCAGGCTTGGCGGCGGGATCGTCGACGTACTCCAGCGTGCACGCCGACGGCGCGCCGCGATCGTCGAGCGCGTCGGCGCCGGCTTCGGGGGTCGCCGCGACGTCTTCACCGCCGAACGACGAGCACGCGCCCGTGAAGAGCAAGCCGCCGAACAGGGAGGCTACGATCGTGAGCGCCGCACCCGCCCGATGCATCATCGAAGGGAAGACTACCGGCTCCGCCGCCCGACGTCACGAGACCCGCAGCTCGACGCCGGCGGACTCCTTCACGATCGCGACGATCTGCGCGACGAGCTCGATGCCCTGGCCCTTGTCGTCGAGCCAGCGCGACGTCGCCTCGTCGTAGCTGAAGTGCCAAGCGCGCGCGTTGGCCGCGACCCAGATCTGCCGCGTCGGCCGCTGCGTGTTGATGACCGCCTTCTTGCCGCTCGCGAACGTGAGGGTGAGCACGTCACCCGCGCGCTCCGGATCGACGACCTCGGCGTCGACGTCCGCCAGCAGGTTCTCGATCGCGCGGAGGGCTGTGTCCGCAAGCGCTTGGTAGCGAGACTCGTCCATGTCTCCTCCGATCTAGCGCTCCATCAATTGAGTGAATAGGGCAGGCTCAGCGCGAAGGGCGCGATCGCCGCGTCGAAGCTCGAGCCGTCGGGTCGATGCATCTGATAGGTGCCGCGCATCTCTCCGCGCGGCGTCGTGAGGACGCATCCGCTCGTGTACTCGAACTGATCGCCCGGCGCGAGCAGCGGCTGCTGGCCCACGACGCCCGGTCCGCGCACCTCTTCGATGCGCCCGTCGCCGTCGGTGATGACCCAGTGGCGGCTCTTGAGCTGGGCCGGCGCCTCGCCTTCGTTGGCGATCCGAACGGTGTAGGCGAACACGTAGCGCCGAACGCGGGGAGACGACTGCTCCGGCACGTAGACGGCGCGAACGGTGACGCGAATGCCTTCCGTGGTGGCCGTGGACACGGCTCCCATCCGTAACACATTCGTGTAGCATGGAGCGCCGACGTAAACGCGAATGGTCCACGAATCCGACTCCTCGGTTCTGGCAAGGGGGGAACGCGCGCTCGCGGAGCTCGAGCCCAGGCTCGGGCAGCTCGACGACGTGGCGATCGCCCGCCCGAGCACCGATCCGCACGCAGCGGCGGTGACGGCGCTGCTCGTCGCCGATTACCTCGGGCAGCCCGACGTCGAGGCGCGGCTCGACGTCGCCGGCGTCACGGCCGACGCCGTCGAGGAGCTCGGCGCGCTCTCGTGCGCCATCCTCGCGGTGGTCACGCACCTCGGCGGCGATTACCTGCCGGACGCGAAAGGCATCCCCGGCGATCTGGTGCAGCGCGGCCAGACGATCCGCCAGACGATCTCGACGGCGCTCCAGAAGGCGCTCCCCGACGATCCCGACGTGAGGATGTGGCTCGAGGCCGTGCGCCTCGGATCCGGCGTCGTCGATCTCGTCTACGATCTGCGCACCCTCGCCGAGCTGTGCGCCCGTCACGAAGCCGCGGGCACGGCGGCGACCTCGACCGCCGTCTTCGCGGCGCGGGCCTCGGCCGACGCGATCGAGTTCGCGCTTCGCACCGCCGACTCGCCGGAGCAGGTGAAGGCGCGCAACACGCTGTCGCGCCTGTGGACGCTCTTCGTTCCGGCGTACGAGCGCGCGTCCGAAGCAGGCCGAAAGCTCACGCGCGACAGCGGCAAGGAACGCCAGTTTCCGCCGCTCGCGCTCGTCGCTTCTCACCGGCGCGCGCGCCGAAGGCCGCTCTCGCTCGTTCCGACCGCCCATCGCAGCACGCCGCCGCGGCGCAGCAGCATCCCGAGCATGGGGCCGGCGGCGACGAGCTCGACCAACATCCCTGCCCTCCCCGCCCTGCCGGATCTCGGCGACGTCGAGCTCCTCGAGGCCGACGAGGTCGTCGACATCGTTCGATCGGCGCCGCCGCCGAAGCCGGCGTCCATCGTCCCCGCCGACCGCGAGAGCTCGCCCGAGTCGCGCCTGAACAACCGGCAGATCGTCGAGATCGAGGTCGGCATCGCGAGCCAGTCGAACTTCTACCTCGGCTTCACCGAGAACCTCTCGAGCGGAGGCGTGTTCGTGGCGACGTACGCGACGCAGCCCATCGGCTCGAGGATCGAGGTCGCGCTCTCGTTCCCGACCGGCGAAGATCTGAAGGTGCCCGGCGTCGTGCGCTGGCTCCGCGAGGCGGCCACCGACGGCTGGCCCGGCATGGGCGTCCAGTTCGAAGCGCTCGGTCCGGAAGACGAAAAGAAGATCCGGAAGTTCTTGTCGATGCGGGAGCCGCTGTTCTACGACGACGACTGAACGATGGCTCGATCTCCTCGTCTCAGTGGCACGGCGCTCAAGAACCTCGCGCGCTTCGCGCGCACGCGCGTCGGCGGGATGGCGCTCCAGAAGATCTTCCGCGTCGACCTCGGCATCGATCGTCTCGACGGCCTGCCCGACACGTTGCGTGAAGACGTCCCGCTCGACACGCGCGCCCACTCGGGGCGCCCGCCGCGCGCGCCCGCGCACGAGAACCTCCCGCTCCCCGACGCGGGCTGGGCGCCGAACGCCGCGGCGCTCACCGCCGCGTATCGCGAACGGCGCGCGTCTCCCGTCGAGGTCACGAAGCGCGCGATCGCCGAGGCGCGCCGCCTCGCGGCGCTCACGCCGAGCGTCGGTCCGCTCGTCGACTACGCCGAAGAGACGGCGATCGCCGAGGCCCACGAGGCCGAGCGCCGGTGGCGCGAAGGCCGCGCGCTCGGGCCCTTCGACGGCGTGCCCTGGGTGGTGAAGGAGCAAACCGCCGTCAAAGGGCTCGCGCGCCGCGCGGGAACCGCGTTCCGCGACACCGGCCCGCAGCCGGCCGACGCGACGACGGTCGCGCGCGTTCGCGGCGCCGGCGCGATCACGATCGGCACGACGGCGATGACCGAGTACGGCATGACGCCGAACGGCGCGAACGCGAAGCGCGCGATGCCGCGCAACCCGCACGCGGTCGATCGCTTCGCCGGCGGATCGTCGACGGGCTCGGGCGTCGCCGTCGCGACCGGCCTCGCTCCCTTCGCGCTCGGCGCCGACGGCGGCGGCTCCATCCGGATCCCGTCCGCGATCAACGGCGTCTTCGGGATCAAGCCGACGTGGGGACGCGTCAGCCGCTCGGGCGACTTCTCCGGTGGCACCGTCGCGCACCTCGGACCACTCGCGTGCGGCACGGTCGATCTCGCGCACGCGCTCGAGCTCATGTCGGGCCACGATCCCGAAGATCCCCAGACGTTCGCGGCGCCGGGCCGCGCGCAGGGATCCTTCGTCGGCGCGCTCGGCCGCGGCGTGCGCGGCCTCGTCGTCGGCGTGCCCGACAGCGAGTGGGCCGACGCCTCCGAGTCCGTTCAGCGCGCCGGGCGTGCCGCGCTCGCCGCCCTCGAGAAGGAGGGCGCCACGCTCGTCCCCCTCAGGCTCGATCTCGCCAAGCACGCCTCCGCCATCGGCGTCGTCGTGATCGCGTGCGAAGCGCGCGCCGGCCTCCGCGAAGACTGGGCCGCGCACGCCGACGAGATGGGCGACGATCTCCAGGTCACGTTCGCCTCGCTCGACGCGTTCAGCGCGGTCGAGTACATCGAGACCTGCCGCCTGCGCACCGGCCTCCGCGTCGAGATGGCGCGCGCCTTCCGCGCCGTGGATCTCGTCGCGCTCCCCACGACGGTCGCGCCCGCGGGCAAGGTGACCGACGCCGAGATGCGAAGCGGGTTCCTCGACACGAAGGTGATCGACGGCCTCTGCCGCTTCTGCTTCCTCGGCAACCTCACCGGCCTCCCCGCCGCGTCGATGCCGGTCGGTTGCGACGCGGCGGGCCTGCCGATCGGGCTCCAGCTCGTCGGCGACGCGTGGGACGAGGCGACGGTGCTCGCCGCCGCCGCGCACCTCGAGCGTATCGGGGTCGCGAGCCCACGCCGCCCGAGGATCGCCGCCGCTCTGCTCGGCTAGCCGACTCATCGTCGCCCACCCCAAAACGTCGCTTGCGCTGCGGCGCAGCGTTGTTATTGGTGCCGCGATGACGCGTCACTTCCTCTCCACGCTCGATTGGTCGCGCGCCGAGATCGAAGCTTTGCTCGCCGACGCGAGCGAGCTCAAGGCCACGCGCCGCGCGGTGCGCCGAAACGATCTCGCGGGGAAGAGCGTCGCCCTCGTCTTCTTCAACCCGTCGCTCCGCACGCGGAGCTCGTTCGAGATCGGCGTCTTCGAGATGGGCGGTCACGCCGTCGTGCTCGAGCCGGGCAAGGGCGCCTGGCCCATCGAGTATCGCGACGGGGTGGTCATGGACGGCGAGGCCGAGGAGCACGTCGAGGAGGTCGCGCGCGTCCTCTCTCGCTATTGCGATCTCATCGCCGTACGCGCCTTCCCGAAGTTCCAGCGGTGGGAAGACGACCGCGAAGACGCGGTGATCCAGGCGTTCGCGAAGTACGCCACGGTGCCCGTCCTCAACATGGAGACGATCACGCACCCCTGTCAGGAGCTCGCGCTCGCGCTCACGCTGAGGGAGCGCCTCGGCACGACCGACGGGAAGAAGCTGGTCGTCACGTGGACGTATCACCCGCGACCGCTCAACACCGCGGTCGCGAACTCGGCGCTCATCATCGCGGCGAAGATGGGCTTCGACGTCACGCTCTTGTGCCCCACGCCCGAGTACGTCCTCGACGCGCGCTACATGGACGCCGCGCGCACCTTCGCGAAGGAGAACGGCCGCTCGGTCACCGTCTCGCACGACGTCGACGCGGCGTATCGCGACGCGCACGTCGTCTACGCGAAGAGCTGGGGCGCGCTCCCCTACTTCGGCCGTTGGGACGAGGAGAAGCCGATCCGCGACGCGCACAAACACTTCATCGTCGACGAGCGCAAGATGGCGCTGACGCTCGAAGGCAACGGGCTCTTCAGCCACTGCCTCCCGATGCGGCGCAACGTGAAGGCCACCGACGCGGTCGTCCGATCCCCATCTTCGCTCGTCATCGACGAAGCCGAGAATCGCCTCCACGTGCAGAAGGCCCTCCTCCGGCGGCTCATCGGAGACGCGAAGTGACGCAGAGCCAGACGCAAGACGTCATCGCGCGTCTCCTGACCAACATCGGCAGCCGCAAGGAGGTCGAGCAGTACCTCCGCAACTACGCGAGCGTCGACGCGCCGAAGTTCGCGGTGGTCAAGGCGAGCGGCTCGGTGATCGAGACGGGCCTCGACGCGCTCGCCTCGTCGCTGTCCTTCCTCCAGCGCGTGGGGCTCGTTCCCATCGTCGTGCACGGCGGCAACGTGCAGCTCGATCGCGCGCTCTCCGAGGCCGGCGTCGACGCGCCGGTGGTCAAGGGGCTGCGCAAGATGACGCCCGCGGCGCTCGAGGTCGCGCGCCGCGTGCTCCACGCCACGAACCTGCGCCTCGTCGAGGCGCTCGAGGCGCTCGGCACGCGGGTTCGCCCCTTCACGTCCGGCGTGCTCGAGGTGAGGAAGGTCGAGAGCTCGGATCTCGGGCTCGTGGGCGAGATCGTGAGCGTACGCGACGCCGCGATCGCGCAGGCTGCGCAGGCCGGCATCCTCCCGATCGTGGCCCCGCTCGGCGAAACGGCGAAGGGGCAGATCTTGATCATCCACGCCGACGCCGTGGCGCGTTCGCTCGCGCTCGCGGTGAAGCCGCACAAGGTGGTCTACCTCAACGAAACGGGCGGGCTCCCCGACGCGACGGGCGCGATCCGCTCGGCGGTGAACCTCGCCGAAGACTACGAGGCGCTCGTCGCCGATCCTCGAACGGGGCCGGAGTCGCGGCGCAAGCTCGTCGAGATCGCCGCGCTCCTCGCGGAGCTCCCGCCGACGTCGTCGGTCTCGGTCACCTCGCCCGACCACCTCGCGAAGGAGCTCTTCACCCATCGCGGCGAGGGCACCCTCGTCCGAAGAGGCGAGCGCGTCGTGAGGCACGAAGGGTGGAGCGACATCGACACGGCGCGCCTGCGTACGCTGCTCGAAGACTGCTTCGGCCGCGCGCTCGACGACGGCTACTTCGAGGCAAAGGCGCCCTATCGCGTCTACCTCGCGGAGTCTTACCGGGCGACGGCGATCCTCACGGTGGAAGACGAGGTGCCCTACCTCGACAAGTTCGCCGTGACGAACGAGGCGCAGGGCGAGGGCATCGGCGGCTCGATCTGGCAGCGCCTGCGCAAGGAGAACCCGAAGCTCTTTTGGCGCTCCCGATCGCAGAACGCGATCAACGGCTGGTACGCCCAGAACGCCGACGGCCTCTACAAAACCGACAAGTGGTGGGTCTTCTGGTGCGGCATGTCGAGCTTCGGCGAGATCCAGCGATCGGTCGAGCGCGCGCTCACGATGCCGGCGACCTTCCACGATCGCCCCGGTTCGACATGAAGCGCGTGGGCCTCGTCGGATCGCGCGGGTACGTCGGCCAGGAGCTCGTGAAGCTCTTCGAGGCTCACGGCGCGCTCGACCTCGCGCTCGCGATCTCGCAGCGCGACGCGAAGAGCCCCGAGGAGATCGCGGCCGAGGCGCTCGACGCGTACGTCCTCGCGCTGCCGAACGGCGCGAGCGAGGCGTACGTCTCCGCGATCGCGAAGGCGCGGCCCGACGCGGTCATCGTCGATCTCTCGGCCGATCACCGCTTCGACGACGCGTGGGTGTACGGCCAGCCCGAGCGCAAGCGCGACGCGATCGCGCGCGCGACGCGGATCGCGAACCCCGGCTGCTACGCGACCGCGATGCAGCTCGCGCTCGCGCCCTTCGTACCTTTGCTCGAGGGGCCGCCGAGCGTCTTCGGCGTGAGCGGCTACAGCGGCGCGGGTACGACGCCTTCGCCGAAGAACGATCCCGAGCAGCTCCGCGACAACCTGATGCCGTATTCGCTCGTCGAGCACGTCCACGAGCGCGAGGTGACGCGCGAGCTCGGGGCGCGGCTCTTCTTCGCGCCTCACGTCGCGCCCTTCTTCCGCGGCATCACCGTCACGATCTCGATGGCGCTCGCGCGGCCGTCGACGCTCGAAGCGCTCGAGGCGCGCCTTCGCGAGGCATACGCCACGGAAGCGCTCGTGCGGCTCACCCGCGAGATCCCGCTCGTGCGCGACATCGCGGGTCGACACGACGTCGTCATCGGCGGGCTCGCCGTCTCGGGCGACGGCGCGCACGCGGTCGTCGTCGCCACGATCGACAACCTCCTCGGCGGCGCGGCGACGCAGGCCCTGCGCAACTTGAACCTCGCGCTCGGCCTGCCCGAGCGACGCGGGATCGACGCATGAGCCGCGTCCTCGTCATCGGTCCTGGGCCCGCGGTCATCGGCGAAGGCGGCGAGCTCGACGCCGCGTGCGCCGACGCGCTCCGCGCGCTGCGCGCGGGGGGGCACACCGTCGCCTTCGTGACGTCGAACGCGGCTTCGGCCGCGAGCGATCCGGCGCTCGCCGATCGGACGTACCTCGAGCCGCTCGATCGCGCCGCGCTCTCCGCGATCGTGGCCGCCGAAGCGCCCGACGCGATCCTGCCGCTCTTCGGCGGCCCGAGCGCCTGCCGGCTCGCGCTCGATCTGGCGAAGCCGCTCCTCGGTCCGTCTGCCGATGCGCTCCGCGCGGCGCTCGACGCGCCGAGCGTCACGCTCGACGAGCGAAGCGCGACGCGGCTCGAGCTGATCGTCGCGTGCGACGAGAGCGGAGGCCGGCGCGTGCTCTTCGCGATCGAGAGCCTCGATCGCGCCGGCGTGCACCCGGGCGACGCCGTCTCGGCGACGCCGCCGATCACGATCGCCCCCGCGCAGCGCGCCGCGATCGAAGCGGCGGCGGCCGCCGCGCTCGCGCACGTCCGCGGAACGGTCGCCACGGTCGACGTCGTGATCGATCGCGGCGGCGCCGAAGCGCGCGTCGTGGGGCTGACGCCGTGGATGTCGCGCTCGTGCGCGCTCGCGAGCCACGTGGGCGGCGTATCGATCGGCGCGCTCGCCGCCGGCCTCGCGCTCGGCGGCGAGATCCCCGCGTTCGAGGCGCGTCGAGACTTCGTCGTGCGCTGGCCTCGCTTCGCCTTCGAGACGTTTCCGGACGCCGACGCGGCCCTGGGTCCGCTCCGCAAGAGCCTCGGCGAGTCGATCGGCGTCGCCGCCACGCTCGCCGAAGCGCTCCGCGGCGCCGCGCGCGGCGAAGGCGACGTTCTCGGCGGCCGCGGCACCGCCGTCACGACCGACGCACGCGACGGCGCGCGCGCGGTGATCGTGATC